>OZ254124.1:0-1500077 GCA_965267625.1 Candidatus Nanopelagicaceae bacterium | reverse complement strand
ATGACCCCTCCAGACTGGATATTGGATATCCACAAAGTTATCCACAGGGTGTGGTCTAAACCAAGCCTTGAGGCTTCTAATTTGACCCAAATTGACGGATACCTGTGGAGAACCCGCAAAGTAGACCCTTTTCCAGGAATTAGCAAGTAGTTATCCACACCTACCACCCCTGTAGAGCCGTTGGAGCGAGTTTGACCAGCACCTATCCACACCCGTACCGTTGCACCCTCGCTTCCCCCGTATTTCTGACCTGATCGACACGAGGCCTATTTCTAGAAGTAAGCCTCTCTATATTTTGGAGTTCTCATGACAAAGCGCACCTACCAGCCAAATACACGCCGCCGCGCCAAGAAGCATGGCTTCCGCGCACGTATGGCTACACGCGCAGGACGCGCAGTTCTCTCAGCTCGCCGCGCAAAGGGTCGCTCACGCCTTTCAGCGTAAGCACCTTTCACGAATTTAATAGGTAGAGCTGAACCGGATTTAGTACTCGTGCTGCCAGTATCTGCACGTTTAACTTCACCGCAAGACTTTGCTCGCACCACTAAGAGCGGTCTTCGAGTTACATCAGAGCACTTCGTTGGATATCTACACATTTCCCCTGCCGCAAACGAAAATCCACGCGCAGGTTTGATTATCGGCAAAAGCGTCGGAGGGTCAGTCCGTCGCCACCGTGTATCACGTCAGATCCGTCACGCACTTGCTGCTCAACTAGCAAACTTCCCGCAAGGTTCACTCATTGTGATCCGTGGATTAAAGCAAGAATCTTCAGTCGATGTTCAGGCAGAGATTGCTGAAATTTCATCACGATTGATTTCGAAGATGGCAAAGAGAATGGCGAGTGCATAGATGAAACGCATCGCTGAAATTCTTATCAAGGGCTATCAAGCATTTTCTGCAACTCGCGAACCGCGTTGCAAGTATTACCCATCATGTTCTAACTATGCAGCGACTGCAATCCGCCGCTACAGCCTTAAAGGTGTAGCCATGGCTAGTTGGCGTTTACTTCGTTGCAATCCATGGTCAGATGGCGGAATCGATTACGTTGATTATGAACTTGATAGCGCGGAAGCTTTATCAAATATGCGCACCACAATGCTTTCACAGACAAACGAAAGGGTCCGCTAATGGGCTTTATCCTCAATCCTCTCTATAGCGCCGTATCAGGAGTAATGGTTGCATTCCATAAACTCTTTGCGCCGATCTTCGGCAATGATTCTGGTGTTACCTGGTCGCTCTCAATCATGGGTCTTGTGGTTCTTATCCGAACCATTTTGATTCCACTCTTTGTTAAGCAGATTAAGAGCCAGCGCGCATTAACAGCGTTGCAACCACAGATGAAGGCGATTCAATCCAAGTACAAGGATGATCGTCAGAAGCAATCTGAAGAGATGATGAAGCTCTACAAAGAGCATAAGACAAACCCACTCGCATCATGTTTCCCAATTTTGGCGCAAGCACCAATCTTCTTTGCACTCTTTACAGTTCTTAATGGAATTGCAGCAAAGGATGATGCAGGAAATCCAGCCCCAATCGCTCGCGGTTTTCTCAAGGGTGAATATCTGGATTCTGCTGCGCAAGCAAAATTCTTCGGTGCAAAGATTTCAGAGAGCTTCCTTGGAACTGAACTTCTCTCTGTAAAGATTGTTACCGTTCTTCTTATCGTTCTTATGTCAGCAACAACTTTTACAACTCAGAAGCAGTTGATGACAAAGGGCATGCCAAAGATGGATTCAAGCAACAATATGATGTTGCAGCAGCAGAAAATCATGTTGTATTTATTCCCAGCAATCTTTGCAATCTCAGGTGTTAACTTCCCTGTCGGTGTATTGATCTACTGGTCGACTACAAACTTATGGACATGGGGACAGCAGTTCTATGTCATTAAGCGAAACCCAACACCTGGATCTCCTGCCTATGAGGAGCTTCAGCACAAGCGCGCCCACAAGGCGAAGTTGGAAGGAAAAGCTATTGCCGAGGAGGGCACCGCACCTGTGGAGGCTCCCAAGGTTGAAGGTCAGCGCCAACAGCCAAAGAAGGCTAAGAAGAAGAAGAAGTAAAACGGACATTTACTACCAAATACCATCAATAACGCATAATTCACCCTACTAATGGAGAGTCAGATGCCAGAGACAAAAGATGTTGTAGAAGAGACCAGCGAAGTAACGACCGAGAGCGCAAAGAAGGCGCCTAAGTCTGTTGCCAAGCTCGAAGAAGAGGGCGATATCGCCGCTGATTACCTTGAGGGCTTACTCGATATTGCAGATCTCGATGGAGATATCGATATCGATGTTGAGAACGGTCGCGCTTCACTAGCGATTGTTGGCGGAAAGTTGAGCCACCTCGTTGGTAAGGATGGCGAAGTCCTCGACGCGCTCCAGGAGCTCACACGCCTAGCAGTGCAGACCTCTTCCGGAGATCGCAGCCGCCTTATGCTCGATATCGAGAACTTCCGCGCTAACCGCCGCAAGGAGCTCACTGCTCTTGCAAAGAAGCTCGGCGAAGAGGCTAAGACATCAGGTAAAGAGATCAAGCTCGATCCAATGAACGCCTTTGAGCGCAAGATCATCCACGACACAATCCAGGATATGGGCCTTACCTCAGAGTCTGAGGGCGAAGATCCACGCCGTTTCGTCGTTATCTTCCCTTCCTAAACGGTCTGGTTTCACGTGGAACCAACGCTCGATGAGCTGATAGCCCGCCATTTTCCTGAAAAGGAGGGGGCTATCCGCGCCTATGCCGATTTCCTCAAAGGAGCTGGTATCGAGCGTGGCCTGATTGGCCCTCGTGAAGGCGATCGCATCTGGGAGCGCCATATCCTCAACTCCCTCTTCGTCTGCCAGCTGCTTCCGCAGGGAGCATCCCTCTTCGATATCGGATCAGGGGCTGGCCTGCCCGGAATAGTGATTGCTCTAGCCCGTCCAGACCTTAAAGTCACGCTTATTGAACCCTTAGAACGCCGGGTGGAGTTCCTCAAAGAGGCGACAGAGGGCACTGAGATTCAGGTAATTCGTGGTCGCGCCCAGGATGTTAAGAAGAGCGCCGATTACGTGACCGCTCGCGCAGTAGCAGCTTTAGATAAATTAAAGAAGATTAGCTGGCATATGCTCAAGATGAATGGATCCCTTTTAGCGATGAAGGGGGAGTCTGCCGCCCGTGAGATGGAGGCGGTTCCAGGCTCAATTTTGCATGAAATTACCCTTGAAGGCATCGGCCTAGGCCGTGTAGTTGAGCTCAAGAAGCTTCCCAAAGTCCAACCCAAGTAATCCCATCCCTCTTTTGGTGGTTGAATACACCTGTGGATGATTCACGTGAAACAAACGGAAAAGTGATAGGCGTACGCCGTCTTAAAGAGGCGATGGCTAAACCTGCCTCCACCCGTATCTTCACAGTCGCCAACCAGAAGGGTGGGGTCGGCAAGACCACCTCCACCGTCAATATTGCAGCAGCCCTGGCAATGGGTGGCCTTCGCGTCCTGGTGATCGACCTTGATCCTCAAGGAAATGCCTCAACCGCCCTCGGTGTAGAGCACCGTGAGAGCGCTGGTGTCTATGAGGTCCTCATGGGCACATCTCCAATGGCTTCGGTTATTCAGAAAGTCTCAGGCTTTCCTGAGCTCGATTGCGTTCCATCAAATACATCTCTTGCCAATGCAGAGATCAATTTAGTTTCGATGGTTGCACGCGAACTTCAATTAAAAGAGGTGATTGATGAGATCAGCGTTAACTATGACTACATCTTTATTGATTGCCCACCATCACTTGGTTTATTAACAATCAATGCTTTTGCTGCATCACGCGAGCTAATGATTCCAATTCAAACTGAGTACTACGCGCTTGAAGGTTTGTCACAATTGCTAGAGACATACACTCTCGTAAAGAAGCGTCTTAACCCAACGCTGAATCTTTCAACAATTATCTTAACGATGTTTGATTCACGTACGCGCTTATCAAATGATGTTGCAGCAAATGTGCGCGCACATTTTCCTAACGAATTAATTGATGTTCCAATTCCTCGCGCAGTGCGCGTATCTGAAGCTCCTTCATATAACCAAACTGTGATGACATACGATCCACTTTCACCTGGAGCAATTGCTTATATGCAGGTTGCACGCGAAATCGCAGAGCGCGGAAAAGCAAAGGAACCAGATCTCTCTGCTGAATTCAATTCAAACGTTGTCTCAATTAATTATTTGGGAGAAAATTCAAGAGGAAGTGCATAATGGCAACAAAGCGCGGCGGACTCGGAATCAATTTAGATTCATTGATCCCAACTACTCTTACAGTCAATGAAGAAGTTGTTGCAACGCAGAATGAAATTCCTTTAGAACAAATCTCTCCAAACCCACGTCAACCACGTACCGTCTTTGATGAAGATGCGCTCAATGAATTGATCTCATCAATTAAGTTATTTGGAATCTTGCAACCACCTGTAGTTCGTAAAGTTGCAGATAAAAAATATGAATTGATTATGGGAGAGCGTCGCTTCCGCGCAGCAAAAGCAGCGGGGCTGAAATCAATTCCAGTCATTATTCGCCAGACACCAGATAACGAACTTCTTCGTGAAGCGCTGATTGAAAATATTCACCGCAGCCAGCTCAACCCACTTGAAGAAGGCGCTGCATACCTGCAATTGCTCACTGATTTCGGTTGCACTCATGATGAGTTGGCGTTGAAACTTGGTCGTTCTCGCCCACAGATTTCAAACACAATCCGTCTTTTAAATCTTCCAGAATCTGTCCAACGTAAAGTCGCTGCTGGAATCTTGTCGGCAGGTCATGCACGCGCATTACTTGGACTTACCGATGCAAACGATATTGAGAAACTTGCATCACGTATCGTCGGTGAGGGACTGAGTGTTCGCGCAACCGAAGAGATCATTGCAACCCATAAGCCATCGACAACAAAGGCAAAGAAGTCATCACCTAAGGGTGTATCTGGTGCGGGTCTTGCAGCTGCAGAGCTATTGAGTGATTACCTTGATACGCGCGTTAACGTTGAGCTTGGTAAAGGAAAAGGTAAGATTGTGATCGAATTTGCCGGTACTGAAGATCTTCAGCGAATCGTTGATTTGATTGAAGGCGCTAAGTAAGTATTACTTCAGCGCAGTTCCGCGGCGTTGCATCTCACCTTTGATAACTCCACCGAGAGCCTTGACGCCCTCACGGATACGCTCAGGTGTTGGGTGGCAGTAAGAAAGACGCATCGACCAAGAACCTAGACCATCTGCATAGAAGGCATTTCCTGGAACATAGGCAACCTTTGCAACAATCGCCTTTGGCATTAACGCCTTGGTATCAATCTCTGCTGGCAAATTAACCCAGACATAGAAACCGCCACCTGGCTTGGTCCAGGTTGCTTCCTTTGGGAAATATTCTTCAAGTGATTCGAGCATCGCATCGCGGCGCACCTTATAGAGCTCACAGAAGCTAGCAATCTGATCACGCCAAGGCTGATCTGCAAGGTAGCTAGAGATTGTCAGCTGAGTAAAGTTTGATGGACACAAAATTGAAGATTCAGATGCAATCACTAACTTATCTTTCAGTGATTGTGGAACTAGCGCCCAACCCACACGAAGACCAGATGCGATTGTCTTAGAGAAAGATCCGAGATAGATAACGTTCTCTGAATCTTCTGCACGCATTGCGTTCGGTGATGGCTTATCAAAACCAAGTAGCCCATAAGGGTTATCTTCAACAACAAAAATCTCTGCTTCGCGGCAGATATTAAGGATTTCAGTGCGGCGATCTGCTGGAAGGCAGACACCGGTTGGATTCTGGTAGTTAGGAATCAAATAAAGGAACTTGATCTTACGGCCGGCTGCGCGAACAGACTTAATGGCATTGCGCAGTGAATCAGGAACCATTCCGTCGTGATCCATCTCAACGTGCACTACAGATGCCTCATATTGGCGGAATGTGCCAAGTGCGCCCACATAAGAAGGTGCTTCCACGAGAACAACATCGCCTGGATCGATAAAGATACGAGAGATCAGGTCCAGCGCCTGCTGTGAACCTGTAGTTACAACAACGTCATCAGGATTAGCGCGGATTCCTTCCAACGCCATCACATCGCAGATCTGTTCGCGAAGTTTTGGGTGGCCTTGACCGCTTCCATATTGAAGCGCCTCTGAACCATTGGTGAGAATCAAATTATTAACAACGCCAGCCATCATCTCCATTGGAAGGGCAGAGAGATTTGGCATTCCACCAGCGAGTGAAACAATCTCTGGGCGTGACGCTACTGCGAAGAGGGCGCGAATTTCAGAGGGCAACATTCCAGCGGCTCGCGCGGCGAATCGAGTTTCAAGATTCTGCGGAGCACCGGTCTGATAGCGAACATTTACCTCTGACATGGGATGAATCTTCCCATATGGATGCTATTTATCGGTACTTAATTACGCTCTTGATTAGCGACGAATACCGGCGCTGCGAAGGTCTGCAATTCGCAAAGTACCGGTCTTGGCATCATCTTCTGCAGCGAGATAGAGGCGCTGGATTGCAATGATGAAACTTTCAGCGAGAGTATCTCGAAATTCAGGACGAGCTAAACGCTGCACATCACCGGCATTGGTGAGATAGCCGCAATCGACGCGAATTGCAGGGCATTGCGTCAACCGAAGTGCATCCCAGGTCTTTGCATGGGTACGGCAATTAAGCAGATCGGTGCGAGCAGATATTTCACGTTGAACAAGTGATGCAAATCTTTCACCAACAATTGAGTGAATTCCATGTGCATCGCTGCCATAGAAGAAGGTAGCAACACCCTCTGCAGAGCTATTTTCGTGGCGATCTGTGTGAAGTGAAATTAATAAATCAGCGTTGTTCTTATTTGTAAATGTGATGCGCTCTTGTTCTGTCGGATTGTTGGTAGCGCCACGGGTAAGAAATACTGTCGCACCGAGTGCGAGCAGACGGCCTTCAATGCGCTGTGCAATATCGAGCGTGATCTCTTCTTCTCCCATTGCAGAACCTGGATCAATCACAATTACTTTATTTGCAAGTGCCGGTCCACGGTTTTTCTGTTCTGCGCTTTCACGAAGCGCAGCAGGTGCACCACCGGAAATTGTCTTTGTTAAACGAAGGAGGGCGATAATTGTTGCTGGACCGCATCGTCCATCAACCTTTGCACCGACTGATTTTTGGAATTCTTTAACAGCGCTCTCAGTTCCCGGTCCATAAATTCCATCTACTCGACCGCAGTTAAAACCCATCTCAGTAAGACGAGCTTGTAAGGTCGCAATGTCATCCCCGCGCATCATGGGAGATTGTTGGAGGTAGAGAGAGCGATCACCGAGCTTCCACCGCGCCTCTTCTAAGGCGCGAGCGGTCGCATCGTTTAATTCACCGGTGACATGGAGTCCACGCTCTTGTTGAAAAGAGCGAATCTCGTCGGGAGATAACTCCTTCATAAGAGATTTAGATGAAGCCTTCGAGTTCCTTCAAGAGTGCTGGCTTTGGCTTTGCACCGATGATTGTCTTTACAACTTCGCCGTTAACATAGACGTTGAGCATTGGAATTGATGTAACTCCATACTTAATTGCGATTGCTGACTCTTCATCAGTGTTGAGCTTTGCGATTGTGAGCTTATCTCCGTGCTCGGCAGCGATATCGTCCAAGATTGGAGCGATTGCGCGGCATGGACCACACCACTCAGCCCAGAAATCAACGAGAACAGGCTTGCTGCTCTTCAATACAACCTGGTCGAAATCTGCTGTTGTTACCTTGATTGGTGCGCTCATGACCTGCTCCTATAACTATTGTAGAAATTACTGTAATTCGATTTGTTAAGAATACTAGTGCGAGAGGAATTTCTCAGCGTCTAACGCGGCCTGACAGCCAGAACCTGCTGCCGTAATCGCCTGACGGTATGTGTGATCGACGAGATCACCACATGCGAAGACTCCGGAGAGATTGGTGCGAGTAGAACGACCCTCGACCTTTACATATCCCTCATCATCGAGAGCAACCTGTGTTGTCACAAGCTCAGAACGTGGAATGTGACCGATTGCGACAAAGAGACCGGTAAATGCACCAGTTGACTCTTCGCCAGTCTTTGTATTGCGAAGCTTGAGGCCTTCAACTTTCTCGGCGCCAAGAACATCAATAACTTCGGTATCCCACATGATTTCAAGCTTTGGGTTATTAAATGCGCGCTCTTGCATAATCTTTGAAGCACGCAATGAATCACGACGGTGAATCAAAACAACCTTAGATGCAAAGCGAGTAAGGAAGGTAGCTTCTTCAACTGCAGAATCTCCACCACCAACGACTGCGATAACTTGTTCACGGAAGAAGAAACCATCACACGTTGCGCACCAAGAGACACCGCGTCCTGAGAGGCGCTTCTCATTCTCTAAACCAATTTCACGGTATGCAGAACCCATTGCAAGGATTACAGCCTTAGCTTTAACAACATTTCCAGAACCATCTTTAATGGTTTTGATTTCGCCTTCGAGATCCATCTCTACGACGTCATCGGTAATGAGTTCGGCACCAAAACGCTTTGCTTGCTTACGCATGCTGTCCATTAAATCCGGACCCATCACACCATCGACAAAGCCAGGGAAGTTTTCAACCTCAGTGGTGTTCATCAAGGCACCGCCTGCGGTTACTGAACCCTCATAGATCACAGGCTTGAGTTCTGCGCGTGCTGCGTAAATTGCAGCGGTATAACCAGCAGGACCAGATCCAACAATGACGATATCGCGTACTTCAGTGCTCATAAGCGCACCTTATCGCGCCTTTAACGCTTGAGCTTGGCCGAAACAGTGGTGGCGAAGCTTCGAAGACCTGCGATTTCAGCCACTTTAAAGCGGTGAGCCATAAAGAGGTAACCAAGACCGGCAAGTCCGAGCGTCACCATCAGACGTAACGCCCGAGTAATCAATGGCGCATCATCGCTGGCCCAACCGAAATAGGTTGAGATAGCAAAGAGCGGAACCATTGCAATCAGTGATGCAGCGATCAAAGTCAGGTGCTGTCCACCGAAATCACGGAGCTTTAATGTGCCAACATGTTTCTTGATCAGTTTAAGTGTGATGGAGAGGCCAAAGATGTAACTAATAGAGAATGCAATACCAAGACCTATTGTTACAACATCGCTATCGAGCTTCCAGAGGAAGAGGTAAGAGAGCAGCACCGAAATAACGTTGATAATAAAGATTGAGACGACCTGAGTCTTTGTATCTTCAAAAGCATTGAAACCACGAACTAGAATCAAATTGATACTAAATGGAACGAGCCCTAGTCCCATTGCGGCAAGGACATATCCGATATATCGAGAATCCTCGAGTGAGATTCCCATATAGAGAACTTCGGTCATCATCGGTCCAAAGAGAATCAGTGCGATAGCGCTAGGAACCGTGACCACGCCCACCATCTTGATTGCACGAATCAGTTGCAAGCGTACATCATCAACTTTCTTCTCAATTGCCAACTTTGAAAGGTGTGGCAATAAGGCAGTCACGATAGAGATGGTGACAATCGAATATGGCAAGAGCATGATGTAGTAAGCGCTTGTATAGGGCGTGAAGCCAACGCCAGTTGTGATTCCCGCCTTTGCGCTGCGGACTGCTGCAGCTGTTGCAACGTTGACGGTTACTAGATAACCCAGTTGTGAGATTAGAACATAGATCAGAGTCCAACCAGCGAGTGAGAAAGATTTTCCTAAACCTTTCACGCCAAATATTGGCCGGATTCGAATTCCAGAGCGATGTACCACTGGAATCAGAATCAACGCCTGAATGACAACACCTGCCGTGGTTCCCCATCCCAAGAGCTGAATCTGGAAATCGGTAATGCTGCCAACTGAGATTCCACGTTGGAAGGCGAGAAAACCGGAGAAAACAGCGATAACAACGAGGTTATTGGCGATTGGCGCCCACATCAACGGAGCGAAAGAACCGCGCGCATTGGCTACTTGTCCGAGCATCGTGAAGAGACCAAGGAAGAAAATTTGAGGAAGACAGTAACGAGTGAAGGCAACTGCAATCGCTTGCTCATTTTCAAAACCAATATCTGAAAACTCTGGCGCATAGAGCCGCACTAGCGCTGGAGCAAAGACCATTCCTACCGCAACAAGTAAGAGAAGAATTCCTGAAATTGTTGTAACTAAACGCGATGCAAAACCATGTCCACCATCTTCATCGCTAAACGAACGCACAAGTTGTGGCACAAAGATTGCTGTAAGAGCTCCACCAACCAAGAGGTTGTAGAGAATGTTGGGCATCGTATTTGCAACGTTATATGTATCTGCAAGGAGAGCTGTACCAAGAACTGCTACACCAAGGATGGCGCGAAAGAATCCAGTGATTCGAGAAAGGATTGTGCCCACAGCCATAATCGATGAAGCGCGAAAGAGTTCATTATTTTTCATGACGGCTCCTTCGGATGCGACGGACTGATTGGGTAATTGCACCTAAGAACAAAACTATTGCAGCTGCAGTTGTAAACCAGGCGACACGCGAATCAATCACAGTGAGTGAGAGATTGAGCTTTGAGATCTCACCAACTCCGGTTCCTTGTGGCGTCATAAGCTGGGCCAAAACTAAAGTCGATCCAGGGGCAATGACTCTAAATGGAACAGAGATTTGAATCTGGGAGCGGGCAGGCAGAGTGATATTTGCCTGGTTCTCGACCTGAACACGCGAGTTCATAGGAATAAGGGAGAGACTAATGACGGTTGCGGTATCAAACTTATTGACGAGAGTCAGCGGAACTTTTACTGTTTCTGAAGTTAATTGATATCGACCAGAGACGACTCGCAATTTCCTAGAAACATTGCGCACAGCCTCACGTGCAGAGTATGAGAAGTAGGCGCGATCTTCTGCACCGAGCATTGGGCTCAACACAATTCCAAGGCGCTCTCGCAGATCAGCGATTTCAGGATCTGGCATGATCTTTCCAAGGCCGAGCAGTAAGAGACGTTCGTTGCGATAAAACTCTTGATATTGGCTATCTAGACGTGACTTCCCACTACCCCAGCCATTCTGCGAGATAACCGGACGACCAAAGAAAGTCTCTAGTTTGTTTGCCGCAATAGTTGAGTAATACTTGATTTCACTCGGTGCAAGTTTGCGCGCAAGAGAAGCATCTGGGTTTCCATAGGGAAGTGCAACAACGGGATTGCCGACCGTTGCAATCCGTAATTGTTGCAACCAAATTTGAGCAATGCTCGAACCAACCGGATCTTCTTTTCCATCAAAGGTATAACCGTCGGCCATATCTTCAATTTCATCAATCAGGTAAGCATCGATAACCCAAGTTGCGGTGGTGTTTGTGGTGAAGAGCGCTTTACCCAAGCGACCTTCTGGTGTCAGGGTCGTCGCTAATTCATTGTCACGAAAAGTTCCATCAAAATTTCTATGTGGGATATCAACGATGCGCACAACCGGAGTAGCAGATTGAGCGATAGGTAGTGAGATCAAGAGCGCAGCAAAGACGATAGTTAATGAAAATATTTTCTTCATTGGGCAGCCAATTCTGCAGTTGCATCTGTACGCGCAATGAGTTTCTTCTCATCTGGATATGCCAACTTGTCGATGATTTGATTGAGCGGAAACCACGCAACCTCATCAACTTCACTTTCTTGCGCAGCTAGCAACCCGCCACATTCGCGGAAGAGATAATGATGAACAGTTTTGTGGATGCGCTTACCGCCGGCCATAAACCAGAAATCAATTACTCCTAGCGGTTTTTCAATCGCAGATTGAATTCCAGTTTCTTCAGCGACTTCACGAATTGCTGCCTGCTCTGGTGTTTCACCTTCTTCAATATGTCCCTTAGGTAGCGACCAGAGAATTTTCTTTCCGCTCGCATCTTTCTGATCGCGGCGACCGATAAGAAGACCGAGCTTTCCAGTCGTATCAACAACAAGTCCACCGGCGCTGACTTCATCTACTCGCTTTGCATAGACGCGGGCAGGTTGAGTCTTCTTAGCGGGGGTCTTCTTTACGCCACCCTCTTGGGTAGGAGAATTCTGTGGGGAGCGATGCGCCGGGCGCTTGCGCCTACGCTTCTTCTTCGTACCTTCGCTGCCCGCACTAGGTGCCGGGGTCATGGGACTTAGGGTACTCGTCTACGCTTATCTATTGTGAGCGATGCGAAGACTAATTTAGGACGAGAACTCGCTCTTGCGACCCTGGTTGAGCGGGCGCCCTTGGCTAGCTCTCTCGCTGCTGCCTTTAAAGAGAAGGGCTACTGCTTAGCCCTCGTTGGTGGCCCGGTTCGCGATGCAATCTTGGGTCGCCTCGGTAACGATCTTGATTTCACCACTGATGCACATCCACTTGAAACGAAGAAGATTTTAAAAGTCTGGGCAGAAAATGTTTGGGATACCGGAATTGAATTCGGAACAATCGCGGCAAAGCGCGGCGATACAACAGTTGAAGTAACAACTTACCGCACCGAAAAATATGAAGAAGATTCACGCAACCCCGATGTTGAATACGGCGACAGTATTGAAGGAGATCTTTCGCGCCGTGATTTCACCGTCAACTCAATGGCATTAGAACTTACAACGAATACTCCAGAATTTATTGATCCATTTAACGGCATTGAAGATTTAGCAGCGAAAGTTTTACGGACACCGGCAAGTGCCGCGCAATCTTTCTCTGATGATCCACTTCGCATGATGCGTGCAGCACGTTTTGCTAGCCAATTAGATTTCACACTCGATGAAGAAGTTGTGACTGCGATGAAGAACATGTCTAGTCGCATCTCAATTATTTCAGCCGAGCGTGTGCGGGATGAATTTGTAAAGATGCTGATGTCTCCAAATCCCCGAACCGGAATCACAATTCTGGTCGACACTGGAATCGCAGATTATGTTTTACCTGAGATTCCAAAGTTGCGACTTGAGATTGATGAGCATCACCACCATAAAGATGTCTACGAACACTCCATTACTGTTCTAGAGCAAGCAATTACTCAAGAAGATCGTCTTGGTGGCCCCAATCTAGTAAATCGTTTAGCTGCACTGTTGCATGACATCGGTAAGCCAAAGACTCGCAACCTG
The DNA here is from genome assembly GCA_965267625.1 of Candidatus Nanopelagicaceae bacterium. Taxonomy (GTDB): domain Bacteria; phylum Actinomycetota; class Actinomycetes; order Nanopelagicales; family Nanopelagicaceae; genus Planktophila. The sequence continues at coordinate 1,487,060 of OZ254124.1, read as the reverse complement.
ATTGCAGGTGGAGGAGTTTCATTCCACCATCACGAAGTTGTCGGTGCACGTCTTACCAAGTCACGTTTGAAAGCGCTCCGCTTTGATAATGACACTATTGACGCAGTTGAAACTTTAGTTGCGCTCCACCTTCGCTTTCATGGTTATGGCGATGGTGAGTGGACTGATTCAGCGGTACGTCGCTATGTTCGCGATGCCGGTGATCTACTGACACATTTACATGTGCTTACCCGCGCCGATTGCACTACTCGTAATGTGAAGAAGGCAGAGCGCTTATCTCGCACCTATGACGGGTTAGAAGCGCGCATCGCAAAGTTAATGGAAGAGGAAGAACTCTCAAAGATTCGTCCAGATCTTGATGGTGCGCAGGTAATGCAATTACTTGGAATTAAGCCGTCAGCCGATGTTGGTAAGGCGCTCGATTTCTTAATGGAGCTCCGTATGGAACATGGCCCACTCGGTGAGGAGCGCGCTACTGCTGAGCTGATGGAGTGGTGGACTAATCGCTCGCGCTCACATCGCCGAGGCGATTGAGCGAGCCGCCACCATCCCTAAGGAAAAACTTCTTTGGGCGCAACACGATTGCTGCAACCAATAGATAGGTAAGTGCAACCAAGCTAGGCACCAACCAAGAATCTCCACTCTGTGGCAGCAATAGCGCAGAGATAATTGAGAAGCTCACAATTGATCCGTTAACAACAACGTCATATACAGCGAAGACACGTCCACGGAATTCATCACTAATCTTTGATTGCACGAGTGCATCGTTTGTGACTTTAACGCTCTGACCGAAAAGCCCTGTTGTGAAAGCTGCCGCACATAACAAGATTTGGTTCCGATCAATGACAAGTATCAAAGTTCCAAAAGTTGCGGCAAACATCGATAAACGCATCCACCTATGGCGACCGGTCCAACGAACACCATATGGTGCAATCAATGCGCCGATGGTGAAACCAATCGCCGCACATGAGAGCGCGATACTTAATCCTGCTAACCCAGCTTCACTATCGGCGGGATCGTTAAATGTATTGCGCTCTAGCAACATTGCAGTAAGCGTGAGTGCGGTGATTCCACCGCGGTGAATCGCAGTGGCAAAGATTCCACGAGCGGCATCCTGATGGATGGCAAGAAATTTAAAACCCTCACGAACTTCGATAAAACCTTCTAATAGAGAGGCTTTCCGCAGTTGATGTGGAAGAGGACCAATTTCTGACTTCTTCATCATCGATGCAAAGAGCGCAGCAAGGAGATAACCACCGGAGGCTGCGAGGATGAGATATCCGTCGGCATGATCTGCCGTTGTCACCGCATCGGTAATACGCCTAATTAATAAGCCCATTCCACCACCGAGAACTACCCAGACCGAACCGGCGGTGACCGCGAGAGCATTAGCTGCAATAAGAGATGACTTCGGTGCAACAAGTGGAAGGCCAGCAGATAAGCCGGCAAGAATTAATCGATTAACACCGAAGGCAATCAGAACAAAGATGGTGAGTTCAATCCCGGTGCGGCCTTGGAAGATGAGAAATGCAATATAGGTAAGCGTTAACGAACGCGTGAGATTAGAAAAAAGCACCGCACGTTGGCGAGAGAAACGATCGAGCAACGTACCCACCATGGGGCCAACAATGGAATAAGGAAGAAGTACCACTGCAAATGCAACAGCGGCGCTCAGTGCCGAAGCTTGGCGTTCTGGAGAGAAGAGAACAAAAGATGCTAGTGCGCTCTGGAAAATTCCATCGGTAAATTGTCCGGTCCATCGCGTGCGCAGAAGCGGGCGCAGACGACGATCCATCATCAATTGCCAGAAGGTAAAGCCTTGGGCTTGCACACGATAAGCGTAACCACCGTTTTACTAATATTCTTCTCGCCATGGCTGTGAAGGCAAGAACAGAGCGAAGCTTTATCGACTATTCACTCGATAAACGCGCCACCCTGCTTGCCCTCTTCCGTGGAGTAGTCGATGCATGTGATGCCGATCCATATTTGATGCGCGCAGCAAAGTTTCATGGCGAGAAGGCTGGCCGCAATTGCCCGGTCTGCAAAAAAGATTCACTTGTTGAACTTCGTTACACCTTCGGCGATCAACTCGGTCAGTTCTCAGGCCGCATTAAGAGCCCAACTGAATTAATTGAGATGGAGAAAGAATTCGGTGAATTCGCTGTCTACATCGTTGAGGTGTGCCGCGATTGCTCATGGAATCACCTCTGTTCCACCTATTTATTAGGTGATGGATTGGAACGACGCCCACCACGACGCCAACGAACCCTCGAGGATGAGGACTTCAGCGGTAACCTTGGAAAATGATTAAAACCAAGCTCATCCGCGCAGCTGTATTTCTAGGCGGTTTTGGCTTTGTTGCGGGATCTACTCTCTTCGCGCTCGCTTGGTTTACCGTCGATATTCCAGATCCCAATGCTTACGTCAACAGTCAAGCAACTGTTATTCAATATGCAAATGGTTCAGAGATAGGTCGCATTGGTGCACAGAACCGACAGATTCTTCCGCTAGCAAAGATTCCACTACGTCTTCGCTATGCAGTCATGGCTGCCGAAGATCGTAACTTCTACTCCAACCGTGCATTTAGCATTACCGGTATCGGTCAGGCAGTTCTCTCAAATGTATTGACGCTCGGCAATGGTCGTGGTGGCTCCACAATTACTCAGCAATATGCGAAGACCGCATTCCTAACACCAGAACGAAGTATTCAACGAAAGATTAAAGAACTTGTCATCTCTCTCAAATTAGAGAATGCAATGACAAAAGATCAGATTCTGGAAAATTACCTCAACACTATTTACTTTGGTCGAGGTTCTTACGGTGTTCAAACTGCGGCGCAACAGTACTTCAACCGAAATGCCAACCAACTTTCTATTTCACAATCTGCTGTGATTGCTTCAATTCTTCGCTCACCTGGTCTATACGATCCTTTCTACGGCGATAAAGCCCAGAAGGAGCGCAATGCAAAGCGCCTTGAAGCACGTTTCCACTATGTCATTGATGGAATGCTAGAAGCGAAGTGGATCACCGCTGAAGAAGCTAAGTCAGCGAAGATGCCAACCGTCTCTCCACGCACAACAGGTGGATCACTGAGCGGTCCTAAGGGTTACATCATCGATGCTGTTCAAAAAGAGTTGAGCAAGCTCGGCTTTACTCAAGAGCAGTTGATGATTGGTGGCTACGTCATCAAGACCACGCTCGAACAACGTGCTCAGCAATCTGCCGTTGATGCAGTAAATAAGTTGTATCCATCGAAGGCGCCAACCAACTTACATATTGGCCTGGTAGCAATCCGTCCAGGTACTGGTGAAGTAATCGCTATGTATGGTGGAAAAGACTATGTAGTACGCCAACTTAACGATGCAACTCAATCGATTGCACTCGCAGGCTCTACCTTTAAACCATTTGCACTTGTTGCCGCTTTGGAACAAGGAATCCCACTCACTTCAATGTGGAATGGCGATACACCACAGACATTTGATGATTTAGGAAAGCCATATCTGGTTGATAACTATGGTGGTGAAGGTTGGGGTCAAGTTGACCTCAAGACAGCAACGCAACATTCGATTAACACCGTCTATGTTCCACTTGGAATTAAGGCAGGACTTGATCGCGTTGTAGATGTTGCACGCCGTGCTGGAATTCCAGAATCAGTGGCAATGATGCCAACACCTTCAGTCTCACTCGGTGTTGCCAGCCCACATGTGATTGATGTGGCTAATTCATATGCAACCTTTGCGGCAAACGGTGTTTACTCAAAGCCATACATGGTTGCTCAGGTAATTGGCCCTAACAAGGGCGTTCTCTATGAAGGTAAGCCATCAACTCAAGAAGTGTTTAGTAAAGAGGTTATGGCAGATCTGACCTACGCGTTGAAATCTGTTGTTAACGGTGGAACCGGAGCAGCAGCCCTTGCTCTCGGCCGACCAGCGGCAGGTAAAACTGGAACATCTCAATCCAATGCTTCTGCATGGTTTAGCGCATACACACCTAACCTTGCAGCATCCGTTGCGCTCTTTAGAGATAGCGCATCTGAATCACTCAATGGTATTGGCGGATTAACCTCTGTCACCGGTGGTTCATTCCCAGCACGAATCTGGACCGCCTTTATGAAGGGCGCTCTCAAAGAAGAGCCAGTGATGGAATTTCCAGCTCCTGCCAATATCGGCGGACTGGATCCGATTGTGATGACCAGTGGTGGCAAGCAATCAATGAAGAAGAAGTAATAGGAACTTTTCTATGCGCGTAAGTACTCGCGTCATTCTTCTCCTTGCAATTCTTGCCTCGCTATTCTCCTTTGCAAAATTTAGCCATTGCGAAAAATCAGTGTGGGCTGGGCCAGATCAATATATCCACGCCTGTTATAGCGATTTACCGGCGCTCTTTAGCGAACGCGCTTTTGGAAAGGGCGAGTGGGCATTTACCGGCGGTGATCAAGCGGTTGAATATCCAGTCCTACAAGGTTTGGTGATGTGGGCGACCGCGCAGGTCGCTCCCGATGGACCAGTGAGCTATTTTAATTTCAGCGCAATATTAATTGCGCTTCTCTTTATCGCATCAGTTCTAATGATGTATCGATTACGCCCTGACCTCGCAGTTGTATATGCGTTGGCACCAACCGGAATTCTTTCTCTCTATATCAATTGGGATCTCTGGGCGATCGTGACGATGTTGATCTCCATCTATTGGTTTGATCGAAAACGAGAATTTGCCAGCGCTGTAATTCTCGGCGTATCTATTGCAACAAAGTTCTTTCCGATAGTTCTTCTCTTGCCGATTGTGATTATCTATATCCGTCGAGAAGAGATCAAGGGCGCAATTCAATATTGTGCGATTGCTCTAGGAACTTTTATTGCAATCAATATTCCTTTTGCATTAACCACACCCGAGGGTTGGTGGCGCTTCTTTGATCTCAATCTTCATCGCGAAGCTGATTGGGGTTCGGTCTGGTATGCACTGAGCGTCTTCGGCATCAATCTGACACACATTAATTACTTAACGATGCTGACCTTCCTGATGGGAATCGCACTTGTTTCAATATTCCTGCTGCAGACAAAAGAGACGTTGCCTCTGGCTGAGAGCGCAATATTTATCTTCATTATTCTGATGACTGTAGGCAAGGTGTATTCGCCACAATATATTCTTTGGTTGACTCCATTGGCGTTGCTTGCGCTCAAAGATAAACGAGATCTCCCCTGGTTCTGGTTCTGGCAAATTGCGGAAGTGATCTATCACTTCGCCATCTGGCAACACCTCGCACTATTAACCGGTGCTCACTTTGGTCTACCGGTAAAGGCGTATGCGGCAATCACCATTGTGCGCATTCTCGCCGCCATCGCTATGGCCGCTGCCCTTGCCCGGCGTCATCGATCCGGCGGCTTGCTCTCACCTGGCTATTGGCCAGAGCTACCTATCTAGGCTGATTTACCCCCTTCAATAAAGGGGAATTTCCGCTTTTCTACCCGCCGAGTTACCCTTTACCTCCTGCTTCACGCGGGCCATCCGGCCTTAAATGAGTCAGGTTTTTAACCCTCCTGTCACGGAAATACCGTGGCCGTCTTAGTCCAGAGGAGGTCGGGTTAACACATGCGTCACTATGAACTCATGATCATTCTTGATCCAGATCTAGAAGAACGTACAGTCACACCATCACTTGAGACATATCTCAAGATCATCAAGGATTCCGGTGGAGTCGTCAACAAGCTCGATGTTTGGGGCAAGCGTCGTCTCTCATTCGAAATCAATAAGAAGCCAGAAGGCATCTACGCAGTTGCAGATATGAACTGTGAGCCAGCGGCAATCAAGGAGCTCGATCGTCAGCTCAACTTGAACGAATCAATCCTTCGCACAAAGGTGATGCGTCCCGAGTAATCCACACTTCAGGAGCGTCGCTCTTGAAATGTCACTCGGCACGAGTAACTTATAAGCACGGACTCAACCAGTAGAAAACCCCAGAGAAGAATAGAAGGTAAAAAATATGGCAGCAGGAGATACAACAATCACATTGGTCGGCAACCTCGTTGACGATCCAGAGCTTCGCTTTACCCCATCGGGTGCAGCGGTAGCTAAATTCCGCGTTGCTTCAACCCCTCGTTACTTAGATAAAGCTACGAACGAGTGGAAAGATGGCGAGAGCCTCTTCCTTCAATGCAATATCTGGCGTCAAGCTGCTGAGAATGTTGCTGAGTCATTGACCAAGGGAATGCGCGTCATTCTTACAGGTCGTCTCAAGCAGCGTTCATATGAGACAAAAGAAGGCGAAAAGCGCACAGTCTTTGAGGTAGAAGTTGATGAAGTAGGTCCATCACTTCGCAATGCAACAGCTAAGGTCACTCGTACCCAGCGTGCTGCAGGCGGAAATACAGGTGGCGGATTCTCAGCACCAGCTGCTGACTTCAACGAAGATCCATGGGCTGCAGCGTCAACGTCACCAGCCGGTGGTGGATGGGGTTCTCCATCTACAACCGACGAACCACCTTTCTAAACAACCAACAATCCATTCCTAATTAAAAGTTAGGGCCCGAAAAGGAGCACCATAATGGGAGCAAGAAATAACCGTAACCTCAAAGAGGTTAAGAACAAGGGCGCGAAAGCTGCTGCTCTTAATAAGAAGTTCAAGAAGAAGCCTTGCAGCTTCTGCCGCGACAAGGTCACATATATCGATTACAAAGATATTGCGACACTTCGCAAGTACATTTCAGATCGCGGAAAGATCCGCGCTCGCCGCGTCACAGGCGCATGCACACAACACCAGCGCGCAGTAGCTACAGCTGTTAAGAACAGCCGTGAAGTAGCACTACTGCCTTACACATCTTCAGCGCGATAAGGAGAACTGACTACTATGAAGCTCATTCTTACTCGTGAAGTTGCAAAGCTCGGCACAGCCGGTGACGTTGTAACAGTTAAAGATGGTTATGCACGTAACTTCCTCCTTCCACGTGGTGCAGCAATTGCATGGACACTTGGTGGAGAGAAGCAGATCGAAGGAATCCGTCGTGCACGTGCTGCACGCGAGATCCGCGATATCGATCACGCTAAGGAGATCAAGGCAGCTCTTGAAGCAGCTAAGGTCACTGTTGCAGTCAAGACAGGTACAGCAGGTCGCCTATTCGGTTCAGTAACTGATAAGGACATCGCTGCAGCTATCAAGTCTGTAACAAAGCTTGATATCGATCGCCATAACATCAAGACATCAGGTCACATCAAGAAGACTGGCAACTACTCTGTAAAGGTTTCACTCGGACATAACGTTGTCGCGACTGTAGCTATCTCAGTAACAGCTGCTTAATTCTTAACAGAAAAGCCCGTCACCTTCGCGGTGGCGGGCTTTTCTCATTCCTTAAGATTGCTTCAGAGTAATTACATCCACAGAAATCCCCGCCTATATCGCAGGTTATCCACCACTATCCACAGTTATCCACACCTTATCCCCACCCTTGCACACAAGAATCGGCGAGTTACACACACCCTTACGCACAGGGCTAATCGCTTTTGTCAGCCCTGGATGGGAAGTTACTCCCTGTGAGCATCGCAGAATTTCCATCTAATAGCGCCCAGCGCGGCCAACAGAACACTGTTGGCGTCGAATTCGAGCGTACTCCTCCGCAGGATCTTCAAGCTGAGCAATCTGTTCTCGGCGGAATGCTGTTATCAAAAGATGCAATTGCAGATGTTGTTGAGGTCTTACGTTCACGCGATTTCTATCGCCCTGCACACGAATTAATTTTTGAAGCAGTTCTCGATCTCTATGGCCGCGGTGAACCAGCTGATGCAATTACCGTATCTGCAGAGCTAACTAAGCGTGGAGAGATTGCACGCGCAGGTGGTGCACCGTATCTTCACACTTTGATTTCATCGGTTCCAACTGCTGCCAACGCAAGTTACTACGCAAAAATCGTTCTCGATCACGCAATCATGCGTCGCCTTGTTGAAGCAGGAACAAAGGTTGTGCAACTTGGTTACGACCAAAATGGTGAGGTCGATGATGCAGTCGATGCTGCGCAAGCAGAGATCTATGCCGTTACTGAACGTCGTTCATCTGAAGATTATGTGCAGTTAAATACATTGCTCCCACAAGCACTCGATGAGATTGAAGCAATCTCTAAGGGCGGTGGGGTCGAAGGCGTCATGACTGGTTTCCGCGATCTCGATAAGTTAACTCACGGACTCCACCCAGGCAACATGATTATCGTTGCTGCACGTCCTGCAGTCGGTAAGTCAACGCTTGGTCTTGATATCGCGCGTTATGCATCTATTCATGAAAATAAAGCAGCGGTGATTTTCTCACTCGAAATGTCGAAGTCTGAAATCACAATGCGTATGTTGTCATCCGAAGCACGTGTGGGACTTAACAATATTCGCTCTGGTCAGTTATCTGATGACGAGTGGGCAAAGCTTGCACGGCGCATGGGTGAAATCTCTGATGCGCCATTGTTTATTGATGATTCACCTAACCTTTCTATGATGGAGATTCGCGCAAAAGCGCGACGTCTTAAGCAGCGCCATGATTTGAAGTTAATTGTGATCGATTACTTGCAGTTGATGACATCAGGAAAGCGCGTTGAGAACCGTCAGCAGGAAGTATCTGACTTCTCTCGCCAGATTAAATTGATGGCGAAAGAGCTTGATGTGCCTGTTATTGCTATCTCTCAGCTCAACCGTGGCCCAGAACAACGTACCGATAAGAAGCCAATGCTCTCTGACCTCCGTGAATCCGGTTCTATCGAGCAGGATGCTGACGTTGTAATTCTCTTGCACCGTGAAGATATGTATGACTCACAGAACCGTGCAGGCGAGGCTGATTTGATTGTTGCTAAGCACCGTAACGGTCCAACCCGCACCATTACAGTTTCAGCACAGCTCCACTTTGCGCGCTTCTTCGATATGGCCGAGAGCCAGCAACCACGTCAGTGGAACGAGCCTGCATCTGCACCAGCGACAGCCCCTGCTGGTTATGTACCTGATTCTCCCTATGGTGATCAACAACCATCCGAATCCGGAGACGGTGGTTGGAACGAATAACTGTAGGGAAACTTATTGCTAGAAATTATTTATCTGCGGCAGATTTAGATTTATCCGCAAGATAGATACCAACCAAAACAATCACGGCGCCGATTAATTGAATTGCATCCCATGATTGACCAAGCCAGATCCAGGCAAGTGCTCCAGCAAAGACCGGCTCTAACATTCCCAGCACGCTGCTCTTTGATTCGCTTAAGAGACGCAATCCGCTAATCACAAAGAGATAGGGAACGATTGTTCCCATCACGATTACCCAGAGCAGCAGCGACCACCCAGGGAAGAGATGTCCCGCAAGGTAACCATGGATATCCATCTGCAGTGAGAAGACCTCGGTGGGAAAGTTCCAAATCGGAAGAACAATCAACCAGAAGGCTCCAGCTACAGCCAGACCAATAATGGTGGAACCGATTGGATGGCGATCGCCACCGAACTTCTTTCCGATAAGGAAGTAACCAGTGAGGGCAAATGCGCTACCAAGTGCGCCAGCGAGACCAAGTAAATCGAACTTAAAACCATCCCAGATCTTTGTCAGCAGAACTAATCCCACAAGTGAGAGCAAGATGGCAAACCACATATCGCGAGCAACAAAACCTTTGCGGACATATTTAATCCAGAGCGCAATCCAGATAGGTGCGGTGAATTCGATAACGAGCACTAGGCCTAGCGGCAATCCACGCTCAATTCCAAGGAAATAACCGACATTAACGAGGGCAAAACCAATAACGCCATATGCAATTGCCATTGGGATTTCGCGTTTTGTAATTCTTAATAATTCGCGACGAAATATCAGCGCGAAGATAAAGAGAATTGTGAAGGCAGAGAGTGCGCGAATTTGAGCAAGTCGGAAGGCCGACATATGTTCAAGAACGACGGTGGAGAAGATGCCGTTTACTGAAAATGTCAGAGCTCCGAGAAAAAGATAAAGCTCGCCGCGATGTTTCAACACGCAGGCGAGCCTATCTCACTTACTTCTGAAAGTTAGAAAGCACCCTCTGGAAGATCCATGATGGTGTTATCTGTTGCTTCCACAATCTTGCGATCTGCTGTGATGTGAGGCAGAACGTTATGAACGAAGAAGTGCGCAGCTGCAATCTTGCCGGTGTAGAAATCCTTATCCTTACCGGTTGCATTTGGAAGCTTCTCGGTTGCGATATCAGCCTGGCGAAGAAGCAGCCAAGAGATGATGATGTCGCCAACAGCCATCAGCGCACGAGATGTATTGAGACCTACCTTGTAGATCTCCTTTGCATCTTCCTGTGATGCCATTGCATGTCCAACGAGCACACCGATAATTCCATTGAGATCGCCGAGCGCCTTAAGTAGCGCTTGCTTCTCAGCCGCGTTCTCGCCACCTGCTTCAGCAAATGCTGCAATCTCCTTGCCGAGTGCACCAAGTGCCTTACCGCCATCTTTAACAACCTTGCGGAAGAAGAAGTCGAGACCTTGGATCGCAGTTGTACCTTCATACAAAGTATCGATCTTTGCATCGCGCACATATTGTTCTAGTGGCCAATCTTGGGTAAATCCAGATCCACCAAATGTTTGTAGCGATTCAGTTCCAAGAAGTGTCCATGCACGCTCTGAACCGAATCCCTTAACAACTGGAAGCAAGAGATCGTTAAGTGCTTCCGCCTTCTTTAAGCGATCTTCATCGCCAGCAGCACGTGCAAGTTCGACTTCATCTTGCTGAGCAGCGGTGAAAAGAACAAGGGCTCTCATGCCTTCTGCATAAGACTTTTGGACCATCAAAGAACGACGTACATCTGGGTGATGAATGATGGTCACGCGAGGTGAAGCCTTATCGTTCATAACCTTCATATCGCCACCTTGAACACGTGACTTCGCATAGCTAAGTGCCTGCAAGTAACCAGCAGAGAGCGTTGAGATTGCCTTTGTTCCCACCATCATGCGAGCAAACTCGATGACCTTAAACATCTGTGCGATACCTTCGTGTACATCACCGAGCAGGTAACCAACAGCAGGCTCTTTCTCGCCCAGGTTCATTTCGCAAGTTGCGGAAACATTAAGACCCATCTTGTGTTCGACATTGGTGACATAGACACCGTTGCGCTTACCAAGATCTCCGGTCTCAAGATCAAACATAAACTTTGGAATCAAGAACAATGAGAGACCCTTTGTACCTGGCCCGCCACCTTCGCGACGCGCAAGTGTGAAGTGCATGATGTTCTCGTAGATGTCGGCATCACCTGAAGTGATGAAGCGCTTGGTACCAGTGATGTGCCAAGTTCCATCTGCTTGCTGCACAGCCTTGCTGCGACCTGCACCAACATCTGAACCTGCATCAGGTTCTGTTAACTGCATCGTTGCGCCCCAGTGACGGTTAACCATGTGGCCAGCCATCTTCTTCTGATCTTCAGTGCCAAGTGTGTAAGCAACTTGTGCGAACGCATAACCTGATGCGTAGATGTGAATCGCAGGGTTTGAACCGAGAACCATTTCAGCAATCGCCCAACGAAGTGATGGTGGAATCTTTGTTCCACCGAGTTCTACCGGAGCATCAAGGCTCCACCAACCCTGATCGACAAAAGCTTTGTAAGACTTCTTAAAACTTTCCGGAAGCTTTACATCACCTGTTGCCTTATCGAAAATTGTTCCGATGCGATCGCCATCAACAAATGATGCAGCGAGATCGTTTTCGGTAATGCGCTTAATCTCTTCCAACATTCCCATCGCTGTATCGCGATCGAGGTCGGAGTAGTGAGGACTACCCAAAACTTTGTCGCGACCCAGGAGGTCAAAGAGGCAGAATTCGATATCGCGCAGGTTTGCTGTGTAATGGCTCATGGCGTAATAGTTCTACCCACCAGTAACTTATGCAAGTGGTGGCGAAGAGTATTTTTTCGGGGGCTAATAGATAAGGTACAGCCGTGCTACTCAGTGACCGCGATATCCGTGCCCAGATCAACGACAAGCGTGTGGGAGTCGAGCCTTTTGAAGAGGCGATGATCCAGCCCTCATCTGTTGATGTCCGCCTCGACAAGTTCTTCCGCGTCTTTGAGAACCACAAATATGAGGTCATCGACCCATCGCTAGAGCAGCCAGAGCTGACTCGCGAAATCATCGCCGAAGATGGCGAAGCATTTATCTTGCACCCAGGCGAGTTCGTACTTGCATCAACATATGAGGTCATCACACTTCCTGATGACATCGCAGGTCGCCTTGAAGGTAAATCCTCATTGGGTCGCCTCGGTCTGCTTACTCACTCAACCGCTGGATTTATTGATCCAGGATTCTCCGGCCACATCACTCTCGAACTTTCCAACGTAGCTAACCTGCCGGTGAAGTTATACCCAGGTATGAAAATCGGTCAGCTCTGTCTGATTAAGCTCTCATCTCCAGCAGAACATCCTTACGGTTCAGCGCAGTACCTCAACCGTTACCAGGGACAGCGTGGGCCTACCCCAAGCCGTTCCTTCATGAACTTCCACCGCAGTACTATTAAATAATCGCCCGGGAATAACACCCGGAGAAAACGGGTTTACCTCATATGGAAATTATTCTGATTCTCGGCGCCATCGCGCTCGTCGTTCTCTTCGTCGTTGCTCAATACAACCGCCTCGTGCGCCTTAACATCACAGTTGATGAAGCATGGGCACAGATTGAAGTCCAGCTCAAGCGCCGCGCAGATTTAATCCCTAACCTCGTAGAGACAGTTAAGGGATATGCATCGCATGAAAAATCAACCTTCGATGCTGTTGTTTCAGCACGCGCAAAGTCAACAAGTGCATCAACTGTTGGCGAAGTAGCTGCAGCAGATGGCGCACTTACCAATGCACTTCGTGGATTGCTTGCAGTTGCCGAGGCCTATCCAGATCTCAAGGCTTCAACAAACTTCCTCTCACTCCAAGAAGAACTCTCAACAACTGAGAACAAGGTTTCATTTGCACGTCAGTTCTATAACGACAATGTGCGTTCCTTAAACCAAGCAGTTGCAACAATCCCAACCAGTTTCTTCGCAGGTCTAGCAAAGGTCAGCGCTCGCGCTTTCTACGAGGTTGAAAACCCTGCAGATCGCAACGTTCCAAACGTTAAGTTCTAATAGGGACTAATAAATGGCGCCCAGCTCTAACTTTCGCGAACAACAATCTGCAAATAAGGGAAAGACTTACTTTCTCTTAGCATCGATGGGTCTGCTGACCTGGCTAATCGCCTATGCAGCACTTACCTATTTCGGTGCTGGAACAACCGGATTTATTGTTCCACTTGCAGTTGGAATTTCATTCGTTGGAGTCTGGGGCTCTTATTACGGCTCAGATAAATTAGTAATTACCATGACCGGCGCAAAGCTGATCAATCGTGAAGATGCACCCGAGCTATTTAATGTGATTGAAGAAGTTGTTATTGCATCCGGGCTCCCAATGCCAAAGGTAGCAATTGTTGAAGATACTGCTCCTAATGCATTTGCTACGGGGCGCGATCCAGAGCATGCGTTGATTGCATTTACTACTCGAATCCTAGAAGTAATGGATCGCGATGAGTTACAAGGTGTAATTGCACACGAGATGAGCCACGTTGCTAACCGCGACACTTTAGTTTCAGCTGTTGCTGCGACAACGGCAGGAGCAATCGCAATCTTGTCGGACTTTATGATGCGCATGATGTGGTTTGGCGGGGGACGTGATCGCCGAGATAACAATGCCAACCCAATTATGTTGGTCGTCTCGCTCTTGGTCATGATTCTTGCGCCAATTGCAGCAGTGCTTCTTAAGTCAGCCATTTCACGTAAGCGTGAATCGCTAGCTGATGCGACTGCAGTTTCATTTACCCGTAACCCTGCCGGGTTGCGCAAGGCTCTTGAAGTTTTGGCGTCAGATACAACTGTGGTGCGCCAGAAATCAAATGCAGTTGCACATATCTGGATTGAATCTCCACTAGATGGAAAGTCTGTCTCGAAGCTATTTAGCACCCACCCACCGATTGAAGAGCGCATCGCAACGTTACGTGCGATGGAATCACTCGGTCCTGCTAATTAAGTAAGTTAAGAAGTAATCGGGAAGAACAAGGTGAAGGTTGCGCCCTTACCAAGTTCAGATTGAACCGAAACGCTGCCCCCGTGGGCTTTCATCACTGCATCGACGATAGATAAACCAAGTCCACTGCCTTCACCATCGACGCGAACGCGCGATGTATCTGCACGGTAGAAACGCTCGAAGATCTTTGCTTGATCTTCAACGGAGAGACCTGGACCGTTATCGCTGACTGCAATACGAATGCCATCTACATCTTGTTGAATTCTTACCTTGATCTCCGTGCCAGCAGGTGTATGCGCTCTGGCGTTAGCAAGGAGGTTTGCCACTACTTGATGGATACGCGCCTCATCACCTAACGCGAAAAGTTCTTCAGTTGACTCTGTGAATTCAACCGGATGTTCTGGTCCTGCCGCTCGTGCAGATGCGACTGCCGACTCAACGACAGTCTCGAGGTTTACTGGTTTTAAATCCATCTCACGGGCTTGATCGAGTCTTGCCAGGAGAAGTAAATCTTCAACGAGTGAACCCATTCGCTTTGATTCGCCCTCAATACGCCCAATCAATTCTCGAGTTGGTTCTTCACCAGCTACCGCCCCTTGGCGATAGAGCTCAGAGAATCCACGAATAGCGGTTAAAGGTGTTCGTAATTCGTGGGATGCATCTGCAACGAATCGACGTAACTTATCTTCACTGGCGGTACGAGCTGCAAATGAAGTCTCGATGCGAGATAACATCGAATTCAGTGATGTGACCAGACGACCAACTTCGGTATGAGGATTGGCATCAGGCATACGCGCTGATAAATCTCCCGATGCAATTTGTTCTGCAGTTACTTCCACATCTTCTAGAGGGCGCATTCCCACCTTAATCACAATACGAGATGCAATAGCAATCAGCGTCAGGAGCAGTACTCCAATGAGGAAGAAAAAGAATCCCAACTTACCAACGGTGCGATTGAGATCATTGAGTGACTGTGCGGCGATTATTGATCCGGAATTTCCAGGAAGTGGAACAGCGATGGCACGGAAGTCTGCACCTTTTCTTCCGATGGTAAATGCTTCACCTTGGTGTTCTGCCACCTCTGAAAGATTGAAATCTAGTAAATAATCAGCGATTGGCGCTGTGTTGAGATCTCCGCCAAGTTGGCCAGTAACAACACCATTTGCATCGAGAACGGTAAGAGAAAATGTTGTTGGAATGCGTGAGAGAGGTCCTCGAGCGCGTGGAGCATCGATTGGGCGTTCGCGTTCTTCGTTATGGCGACCAAGCAAATCATCTTGATCTTGTGCAATTCCTGATTCAGCAATTTGTGGCAGCACAGTTTCACTCAGCGCTATGAGCTGAGTATCTACCTGACCAATGAGATAACTTTCGAGAGCGTTCTTTACCACCACGCTCGATAAGAGAAAGCCAAAGGCAGCAAGGAGCACCATGCCAAGGGTAAGTCGGCTACGAAGCGACCAGGTGCGAAAAGGACTCTTCATTATGAAATCCTATTACTTCGCCGGTGCAATACGTAGTCGATAACCAACGCCACGAACGGTGTGAATGAGAGCAGGTTCGTAGATATCAATCTTCTTTCGAAGGTAAGAGATATATGTTTCAACGATTCCTGCATCGCCACCAAAGTCGTAATCCCAAACATGATCAAGTATCTGCGCCTTTGAGACGACGCGGTCTGCATTGATAAGGAGATAGCGAAGCAAAGTAAATTCGGTTGGGGAGAGCTCAATCAGTTGACCCGCACGTCGCACTTCGTGTGTTGCCTCATTGAGTTCAAGATCTGCAAAAGAAATCTTTTCATCATCCATAGTCTGTTCAACTACGCCGATGCGACGCAATAGTGCGCGTAGGCGAGCCACGAGCTCCTCCAAACTAAATGGCTTAGTCATGTAATCATCGCCACCGATTGTTAAACCTTGAACTTTATCTTTCATCTCATCTTTGGCGGTAAGAAAGAGAACGCCCACCTTATGACCTTCGTTGCGAATACGACGACAGACTTCAAAGCCATCAAGATCAGGCAACATGACATCCAAAATCATTGCATGCGGTTTAAATTCTTCAGCAACAGCGAGAGCTTGTGATCCACTAGCCGCAGTGCGAACATCAAAGCCAACAAACTTCAGTGATGTTGCAATGAGATCACTGATGCTGGATTCGTCATCAACGACGAGGATGCGATTACCGGTTGCTTCTGTGGCCATGGCTTAATCGTCCACGCTAAACCTGTGCCTTTGCTGAGAATGGGAGGGGAAAGGCGAGGGGAGTTCTAATTACATTGATGTAATTCATCCACAGTGTGGATTACGCCTGTGGAGGGGGCTTTTTCACGCTCACCCCCGAGGGAAGGTTAGGAAGCGGGCTAAAACTTCCGGATTTCATCCATAGAGGGCTTTTGACGGTATTTACAGATTCGATTTACCACTAGGATAATCACCTAGCTCGAGCAAATCGGGCTTCTAAGGCCTCTACAGCCGATTTGGATATGTGGGCCTTTTCGATCTAGCCAATGGAGGCTCGATGAGCGAGAAGAAGCAAGGCTACGACGCCTCTTCTATCACCGTCCTCGAAGGCCTCGAGGCGGTCCGCAAGCGCCCAGGTATGTATATCGGCTCTACCGGTGAACGCGGCCTCCACCACCTCGTCTACGAGATCGTAGATAACGCAGTTGATGAGGCGCTCGCAGGATATTGCACAGAGATCCAAGTGAGCTTGATGGCAGATGGATCACTTCGCGTTGTCGATAACGGTCGCGGAATTCCAGTTGATATTCACCCAGTTGAAAAGAAACCAGCACTCGAAGTTGTGCTCACAGTTTTGCACGCAGGTGGAAAGTTCGGCGATGGCGGTTACTCAGTATCTGGTGGTCTCCACGGTGTTGGTTCTTCAGTTGTTAACGCGCTCTCAACTGATTTACATGCAAAGGTAAAGCGCGATGGATTTATTTGGACCCAAGAATACAAACTCGGTGTTCCAACTGCTCCTGTTGCAAAGGGTGAAGCAACAACAGAGACTGGAACCACAATTCAGTTCTGGCCATCAGCTGACATCTTTGAGACTGTTGACTTCTCATTTGAAGTTCTCTCTACGCGTTTTCGCGAGATGGCATTTCTTAATAAGGGACTTATCTTGTCTCTTACAGATTTACGTGCCGGCCATGTGGATGAGAAGGGCGAACAGCTCTCAGTCCGCTACCAATATGCCGGCGGTATCACTGACTTTGTAAAGCACCTTAACTCAACTCGTGGAGAGCTCCACAAATCTGTCATTGCAATTGAGGCAGAAGATAAGAAGGCGCGACTATCTCTCGAAGTTTCCATGCAGTGGAATGAAGGTTTTGCTGAATCTGTCTATACATTCGCAAATACAATTCATACACATGAAGGCGGAACTCACGAAGAAGGTTTCCGCACAGCACTTACCTCAGTTGTCAATAAGTTTGCTGAAGATCAGAATTTAATTAAGAAAAAAGAAGATCGCCTTACCGGTGACGATGTTCGCGAAGGTCTTACCGCAATTGTTTCAATCAAACTTGGCGAGCCACAGTTTGAAGGACAGACCAAAACAAAACTTGGCAACACTGAAGCAAAATCTTTTACCCAAAAAATTGTTAATGAACAACTGACTGCATGGTTTGAGCAGAACCCACAAGAAGGTAAAGACATCATTCGCAAGTCGATTGATGCTGCATCTGCTCGTGTGGCAGCGCGAAAAGCACGTGATTTAGCGCGTAATCGCAAGGGTTTGCTCGAAGGTCGCGGAATGCCAGGAAAGCTCGCTGATTGTCAGTGGACTGATCCTGCAAAGTGCGAGCTTTACATCGTTGAGGGAGATTCAGCGGGCGGTTCAACTAAGGGTGGTCGCGATTCGCGCAACCAGGCTGTTCTTCCAATTCGCGGAAAGATTCTTAACGTTGAGAAGGCACGCATCGATCGCGTGCTACAGAACAATGAAGTACAGGCGCTTATTACCGCGCTCGGCACTGGTGTTCATGACGACTTTGATATTGAGAAGCTTCGCTATCACAAGATTATTTTGATGGCCGATGCTGACGTTGACGGACAGCACATCCGTACTCTGCTTCTGACTTTGCTCTTCCGCTTTATGCGCCCATTGATTGAAAATGGATTTGTTTACTTTGCACAGCCACCGCTTTATAAGCTCAAGTGGTCAGGCAAGGAAGAAGTTCAGTACGCATTTAGTGATCGTGAACGCGATGCGATGATTAAAGATGGAATTGATGCTGGAAAGCGCCTTCCTAAGGAAGACGGTATTCAGCGATTTAAGGGTCTCGGCGAGATGCCAGCGAAAGAGCTCTGGGATACAACGATGGATCCAGATCACCGCGTTCTCATTCGCGTGACACTAGATGATGCAGCAGCTGCTGATGATTTGTTCTCAGTTTTAATGGGTGAAGATGTTGAGAAGCGTCGCGCATTTATTCAGCGCAATGCTAAGGATGTTAGGTTCTTGGATATCTAATGAGCGATGAGAAAATAACGGCGGCCGATTCAAGCGGCGCAACATATGACCGGATTGAGACCGTTGACCTTCAAGTTGAGATGGCGCGCAGCTATCTCGACTATGCGATGTCAGTTATTGTCGGTCGCGCACTTCCAGATATTCGTGATGGCTTAAAGCCAGTTCACCGTCGCGTCTTGTATGCGATGTTCGATGCTGGTTACCGTCCAGATAAGGGTTATTACAAGTCATCTCGTATCGTCGGTGATGTCATGGGTAATTACCACCCACATGGTGACACTGCGATCTATGACTCTGTAGTCCGCTTGGCACAGCCTTGGTCACTGCGTTATCCATTGATCGACGGAAACGGAAACTTCGGTTCTCCCGGCAACGATCCAGCTGCTGCGATGCGTTATACCGAAGCTCGTTTGGCGCCGCTTGCGATGGAGATGATGCGCGATATCGATGAAGATACCGTCGACTTCTCACCTAACTATGACGGCCGCTCACAAGAGCCAGATGTATTGCCTTCACGTTTTCCAAATCTTCTTGTTAATGGCTCTGCCGGTATTGCAGTTGGTATGGCGACAAATATTCCGCCACATAACCTGCGCGAGATCGGCGAGGCGGTTATCTACACACTCGAGCACCCAGATCAATCAACTGAAGATCTGCTTGCACATTTGCTCACTGTTGTTAAGGGCCCTGATTTCCCAACCAAGGGTCTGATTGTTGGCCGTGGTGGTATCGAAGATGCATATCGCACCGGTCGCGGCTCAATCACAATGCGCGCAGTTGTTAATGTGGAAGAGATTAATAAGCGCACCTGCCTCGTTGTCACTGAACTTCCATATCAAGTCAACCCAGATAACTTGGCGCTTAAGATTGCTGAGCTCGTTAAAGATGGCAAGATCAAGGGCATCGCAGATGTGCGCGATGAAGGTAACGAACGTCTTGGTCAGCGGCTCGTGATCGTCTTGCAGCAAGCTGCAATTCCGAAGGTTGTTCTTAATAACCTTTACAAGCAGACCCAACTTCAGGACACATTCGGTGCCAATATGTTGGCCCTCGTAGATGGTGTTCCACGCACGCTGCGTCTAGATGAGTTCATCAAGTACTACATCGAGCACCAGATCGAGGTAATTGTTCGACGCACCAAGTTCCGCTTGGTTGAGAAAGAAAAGCGCGCACATATTCTCAAGGGTTATCTCAAGGCGCTCGATGCACTTGATGCAGTGATCGCTTTAATCCGTGCATCTAAGACACCGGAAGAAGCTCGTACTGGGCTTATGAAATTGCTCGATGTTGATGAAGTTCAGGCGAATGCAATTCTTGATATGCAGCTTCGCCGTATTGCAGCGTTGGAGCGCCAGAAGATTAACGACGAGTATGAAGGCCTGATGGCTGACATCATCGAGCTCAATGCGATCTTGGCTTCTGAGGCTAAGCAGCGCGAAATTGTGAAGACAGAGCTTTCAGATTTGGTCGCTAAATATGGAGATGAACGTCGCACCCAGCTCGTTGCATCTGAAGGTGACTTCTCGGCTGAAGATTTGATTCCAGATTCAGATGTTGTGGTCACTATTACTCGTGGCGGATATTCAAAGCGCACAGCTGCCGACCTTTATAAGTCACAGCGACGCGGAGGCCGCGGAGTAAAGGGAGCATCACTGAAGCAAGATGACGTCGTTGATCACTTCTTCGTCGCATCAACCCACGACTGGTTGTTGTTCTTTACCAACCAAGGCCGCGTCTATCGCGCAAAGGTTCACGAGCTTCCTGATGCAGGTCGCGATGCGCGCGGACAGCACGTGGCAAACTTGCTGGCATTTAAGCCAGAAGAAACAATTGCGCAGGTCTTGTCATTTAAGGATTACAACGCAGCGCCATTCTTAATTCTTGCCACCAAGGGCGGTCTCATTAAGAAGACACCTTTGACCGAATATGACTCACCTCGTACTGGCGGATTGATTGCAATCAATCTCAAGGGCGAAGATGAAGTTGTCTCAGCAACACTTGCAGCAGATGGCGATGAAATTCTTCTCGTCTCTCGCAAGGCGATGTCAGTTCGCTTTGTCTGCGATGACGAATCACTTCGATCAATGGGCCGTTCAACTTCTGGTGTGATTGGTATGAAGTTCCGCGCCGGCGATGAGCTCCTGACAATGTCGCGCGTTGATGGCGAAAACTCTTTTGTCTTTACTGCAACCGATGGTGGTTACGGAAAGAAGACTCCAATTGAGGAGTATCGACTTCAGGGTCGCGGCGGAATCGGAATCAAGGCAGCGAAGATTGATGAGGACTCTCGTGGAACTCTCGTCTCTGCGCTGGTCTTGGTCGATACCGATGAAATCCTCGCCATCACAAGTGCAGGCACTGTGATGCGCACACAAGCTTCTGAGATCCGCCAGACCGGCCGTGACTCAATGGGCGTTCGCCTCGTCAATCTCGACGAAGGTGCCACCCTTTTGACCGTCACTCGCAGCCGGGAAGATGAGATTTCTGAAGAAAAGTAGTACTGTCTGCGCCTGTAGCTGTTGGACATATCGGTTATTGGAAATCCAGTGATAGATATGGGGCGTTTTGGCTACTTGGTGAAAATCAAGTAATCTACGCATTCTGCAAATGAACGAAAGTTTATCTGCGGGCCTATAGCTCAGCCCGGTTAGAGCGCTTCCCTGATAAGGAAGAGGTCGATGGTTCAAGTCCATCTAGGCCCACCCCGCACTAACAACGGGGACCTAGCTCAATTGGTAGAGCACCGCCTTTGCAAGGCGGGGGTTAGGGGTTCGATTCCCCTGGTCTCCACGCAATGTACTTTGCGTGACAGCTTCGCTGTCAACGAACCCACCAGACATGGTGGGTTTTTTACTACCCGTTACTGATTGGAAATGAAATGACAACAGCAACTTTGCATACAACTCTCGGTGACATCGTTATCGAGCTCTTCCCAGATCACGCGCCAAAGACAGTCAAGAACTTCGTTGACCTTGCTACTGGTGCAATCGAGTGGACACACCCTGCAACAGGTAAGAAGACAACTGAGAAGTTGTATGACGGAACAGTTTTTCACCGCGTCATCAGCGGCTTCATGATCCAGGGTGGCGACCCACTTGGTCAGGGCTTTGGTGGTCCAGGCTACAAGTTCGAAGATGAGTTCCATGGTGAACTTCAGTTCGATCGTCCATACATCCTTGCAATGGCGAACTCAGGACCAGGAACCAACGGTTCACAGTTCTTTATTACATCTGCACCAACAACATGGCTTAACCGCAAGCACACAATCTTCGGTGAAGTTAAGGATGCAGCATCACAGGCAGTTGTAGACAAGATTGAATCAACACCAACTGGCGCACAAGATAAGCCAATCACACCAGTTGTTATCAATAGCGTCACAATCGCATAAGTAAGTAGCCATGATTAAGAAGCCACAGAGCGCCGTAATCGCTTTAATTACGGTGATCTGTGGCTTCTATCTTTATGAGCTCGTTGATTCCGGAATCATCGGAACTTTCGCGCTCTATCGTTGGGATTACTTCTCACAGACACACGAGTACTACCGTTTGTTTACGACAGCTCTAATTCACGATAACTCGAGCACGCTGCCTTTTCACTTGGCATTTAACATGATGGTGCTGCATCAACTTGGAACGCCTATCGAATATGTATTCGGTAAGGCGAAGTTCTTGCTGATCTTCTTCGTCTCTCTGCTCTCAGGATCACTCGCCTCTTCATATTTCATGAGCTGGAATGGCTACTCGATTGGTGCATCTGGCGCTGTCTTTGGTCTCTTCGGTGCATTTATCGCAGCCGAGAAGTATTTAGGCGTGGAAGCAAAGAGCATCTACGTGATCGTTGGTATTAACTTCGCCCTTGGATTCACAATCGGCGGCGTCGATTGGCGCGCCCATGCAGGCGGCCTCATCGGCGGCTACTTAGTAACAAAGGCATTGGTCAGTTCTAGAAAGTTGCGTTAAAGCAAGAATTTGATTCTAGGCGCGATTGTTAGCGCCGAATCAAGATTCTTCCTTATGAGCGGTCAATATTTTTAAGTAGAACCTGAGCAACGTCGAGAACTTCGACATCGGATTGACGCGCAGTCATACCGTCGCCGACCATGATGCGGCAGAACGGACAGGCCACGGCAACTTCAGGTGCACCAGTCTCGATCGCTTCATCAACACGGTTGAGGTTGATACGTGAACCAAGAGTTTCCTCCATCCACATACGTCCTCCGCCGCCACCGCAGCAGAATGAGCGCTCCTGATTTCGGGGCATCTCTTCGATGTCGCAACCTGATGCTTCAAGAAGTTCGCGTGGCGGTGCATAGATCTGATTGTGGCGACCGAGGTAACAAGGGTCATGGAAGGTGATCTTCTGACCGGCCTTATGTGGTGAAGTCTTTAACTTTCCTTCCTTCACCAATGTGTTGAGAAGTTGTGTGTGATGCAACATCTGCAGCTCGTAGCCACTTTGTGCATAATCCTTGCCGATTGTTGTGAAGCAGTGAGGGCAGGTAACAACAACCTTTTTCACGCCACGGTTACCGAATGTCTCTTTGAAAGTTTCAATATTCTCAGCTGCAAGAATTTGGTAGAGGAATTCATTTCCAGCACGACGTGCAGGATCTCCCGTACAAGTCTCGCGCTTTCCAAGAACCGCGAAGTTCACGCCTGCCATATGCAGAAGCTCTGCAACCGCCTTTGTTGTCTTCTTTGCGCGATCTTCATATGCACCAGCGCATCCAACCCAGAATAAGTACTCAACATCTTCTGGAAGTTCTCCACTGACAACCTTGACTGGGAAGTCACACTCTGCGATCCAACCTTCGCGATCTTGCTTATTGGCACCCCATGGGTTGCCAGCTTTCTCAAGATTTCTAAATGTTCCACCGAGTTCTGTTGGGAACTCTGATTCGACAAGCACCTGGAAGCGACGCATATTGACGATGTGGTCTACGTGCTCGATATCAACTGGACATTCATTAACGCATGCACCGCATGAAGTACAAGACCAGAGAACATCCATTGATACCGGCGCCTTTTCACCGACAAGATTCTCGGTATCAACAACCTTTGCCATTGCGTGATCGCGCATCGCCATAATTAAAAGCTTTGGTGAGAGCGGTTTGTCGGTATGCCAAGCAGGGCACTGTGATTGGCAGCGACCACACTCGGTACAGCTGGTCATATCCAGCAGGCCCTTCCAAGAGATATCTCCACGTGTGCCGAGGCCAAAGACATCGTCATCTGCTGGATCTTCGAAGTTAACTGGCTTGCCGTGTGACAACATCTCAGGAAGTGCACCGAGTGCAGGCTCGTTGATATTGCGCTTAAAGTAAATATTAAAGAATGCGAGGAAGCGGTGCCATGCAACACCCATTGTGAGATTAGAGGCAATGACGATAAACCAGAGCATTGAGACAAAGATTTTTGCTGCTGCAACGATAACGATTCCGGTTTCAATTGCAGATGCGGACCATGATGAGAAGAAGGTAACTGCTGGCCAAGAGATTGCGTAGTGCCAGTTCCAGCTTTCTTCCTTTGCTAGTGCGCCCTCAAGTCCGCGAAGTGCAATCACGCAGAAGACAACGGCAAGAATCGTTGCTTCAACATAGTAAGCACGGCCTTGGTTAGATCCAGCAAAGCGTGAAGTGCGACCTTTATGCCAGAAACGTGTTGCTTGACGTATTCCGATGAGAGTAACGATGCCAATTCCGGTGAGGGCTGCAATAACTTCGGCGAAGAGTTCGTAACCTACGAAGTGTCCGATGATAGGAAGTGCGAAATCGGGAGAAATGAGTTGACCGTAAGCTGTGATGAGCGTGCCGAAGAGCGCACCGAAACCAATCATGACAAACCAGTGAGCGATACCTGTTCCGGTGAAGTTGAGCATTTTGGTGTGGCCAAGAACTTCTTTCAACATATTTGAAAATCGTGCGCCGCGATTGCCAGAACGTGTTGGATCTGGTTGTTGTTTCTTATAAATGGCAATTAATTGGCGAGAGCGCAGAATAAAGAGGCTAACTGCAACGACCGTGATCAGATATGAGAATGCGGCAAGTACGAACATAACCGCAAGGGTAAACCTACTGGTCAATTAAATTGAAGAGATTGAGAGTGATTTAGCGCCACTCAATCAGGCGATGACGCGGTGCTTTAGCGCCACTTAGTCGCGAGGCTGAAGCCCACTGCGATAAAGCTGAAGCCGATAATCATGTT
The DNA here is from genome assembly GCA_965267625.1 of Candidatus Nanopelagicaceae bacterium. Taxonomy (GTDB): domain Bacteria; phylum Actinomycetota; class Actinomycetes; order Nanopelagicales; family Nanopelagicaceae; genus Planktophila. The sequence goes on along the minus strand of OZ254124.1, from coordinate 1,462,360 downwards.
CCATGCGCCGATTCCTGAGATAGGAAAACGAGTCTGGCTTACATAGAAGATAACAATCCAGATGAGGCCGATAAGGAAGTTTGCGACCATGACAGGAGCGAGCCAGCTTGGGCTCTCTGCTGGTGGAGTCTCGACAGCGTGAACCTGCTCTTCGTGAGCGTGGCTCTGCTGGACCTTTTTACGCAATTTCGACTTTGGCATGGGGCATAGATTACAGGACAATTGAGGGCGTGACCCGCATCCTTGTCGTCGATAACTACGACTCATTCGTCTTTAACATCGTGCAGTACCTCGCACAGTTAGGCGCTGAGTGCACCGTTGTCCGCAATGATCAGGTCGAGGCAGCTGAAGCATCCAAGTACGACGGAGTCCTTATCTCTCCAGGGCCTGGTACTCCTGATAAGGCCGGGGTCTCAATCGCAATGATTAAGTACTGCGCGGAACATGCAATTCCGCTCTTTGGCGTTTGTCTTGGCCACCAAGCAATTGGTGAAGCATTCGGTGCAACTGTTTCACGAGCACCCGAGTTATTGCATGGAAAAACTTCTGTCGTACACCACAACGGAAAAGGCGTGATGGAGCATCTTCCAACGCCATTTACCGCAACGCGCTATCACTCACTTGCGGTCGAAGTAGATACCGTTCCTGATGTCTTAGAAGTAACGAGCTCTACTGATTCTGGTGTGATCATGTCACTACGCCATAAGACGCTTCCGATTGAGGGAGTGCAATTTCATCCTGAGTCAGTCTTAACAGAGCATGGTCATAAGTTGCTTGCTAACTTCTTGGTGACGTGTGGCGATAAAGATGCGCTCGCTAAGGCTGAAGGGCTATCGCCAGTCGTAAATAAGTAGGCTCTACGGTTGTTTGTTGATCGTAATTGTTACTGACTTACCAATTGTCTGCGTTGTTCCAGCATCTGGTGCTTGGCGAATTACTACACCAAGAGGTTGTGCAGCGTCGTAATCATAAAATTCTTTAATCAAGAAGCCCGCTTGAATGAGAGTGGTCTTGGCTTGAATCGCTTCGATTCCAACCAAGCTTGGAACTGCAACATCTCCACTTGCGATGGTGAGAATGACACCGCTGCCTGCAGTTGTTACAGAACCAACAGGAGGTGAAACTTCAAGAACAGTTCCTTGTGCTTGATCAGAAGGTGCAGCGATTGTTTGAGAAACAGTTAAACCAACTGCTGTTAGCGCAGCGCGCGCATCAATGAGAGACATGCCTACCAAGTCATCAGGAATGATTGCATCTCCTGGACCATCTGAGATGGTGAGAACTATTGCTGAACCAAGCGGTGCACTAGTTGTCGCAAGTGGGCTCTGGCTAGCGATGCGATCTTTAGGAATAGTTCCATCGTGCGCACGCTTAATAGTGATGACATAACCATCGAGAAGCGCTCGGGCTTGAGCTTCAGATAGGCCAACGACGTTAGGAATGAGTGGGCCGCTATCTTTTGTTCCGCTGAGCAAGAAACCAGTTATTGATAGAGCAATAGCGGCAAAGAATGCACCGCCATAAATCAAAGCGCTGCGGCGAGTAAAGAATGGCGCGGTCGCTACCTTTGTCGTGACGGATTGACCCTTATGGACACGAATGAGATCGTCGAGCATCGCTTGCGCGCTTTGGTAACGATCTTCTGCCTTCTTCGAGAGAGCAACTTTCAAAATGGTATCGATATCGGCAGGTAGATCAGGTTGAATTGAACGCACTGATGGAATCTCACCAGATACATGCTGGTATGCAATCGACACTGGTGTCTCACCGCTAAATGGTGGCTGTCCTGCAAGTAATTCAAAGAGCAAGCAACCAGTTGAATAAATATCGCTACGCGCATCGGCAGAATCACCAACAGCCTGTTCCGGTGAGAGATATTGCGCAGTGCCTACGACATTCCAGGTACTTGTGAGAGTTGCACCGAGATCATCCATCGCGCGTGCGATTCCGAAATCCATCACCTTTACATCACCGGTGTGAGTAATCATTACGTTTGCAGGTTTGATATCACGGTGAACAATGTTGCGCTGATGTGAATATTCAAGGGCAGCAAGTGTCTGTTCAACAATGGAAAGTGCATCTTCAAGGGAGACTCGCTCGCCGTTATGAATCAAAGAGCGAAGTGTGTGTCCTGAGACAAGTTCCATCACGATATATGGAGCAGGAATTTCTCCAGAGTCGTAGACAGCAACGATGCCGGGATGATTGAGGCCCGCTGCAGCCTTTGCTTCCTTACGGAAGCGACTGACGAATGCTGGATCTTTAGCAAGATCACTGCGCAGAATCTTTACTGCAACTTCACGCGATAAGCGCTGGTCTTTGGCGATGTAAACATCTGCCATGCCACCGGTGCCAATCATTTCGCCTAAGAGATAGCGATCACCAAGGAGCGTTGACATCATTTTGCAGCTCCTAACATGGTGAGTGGTTCTTGAATATCGTTATTGAGAACGTCGGCAACAATAACGGTGACATTGTCTGGCGCACCATTTATATAGGCGGCATCAACTAGCGCGTCGACCGCTGCTCCTCGAGCTTTACCCTTGATTATTGCCTTGATTTCTTTATCTCCGACAACATTTGTTAAACCATCGCTACAGAGGAGAAAACGGTCATCTGCTTTGACTTCGTAGATGGAAAGAGCAGGTTGATTACGTCCATCACCAATCAATACCTGTGTCAGCACAGAGCGCTGAGGATGAGTTGCAACATCAGCCTCAGTTATCGTTCCTTGAGATAAAAGTTCTTGAATGACCGTGTGGTCGGTCGTGAGTTGCTCCAAGAGATTGCCGCGAAGGCGATAGATCCGGGAATCACCAACGTGTAGTGCTGCAACCGCACTTTCACGTAAGAAGAGGGAAGAGAGTGTTGTTCCCATACCAGCAAGCTCAGGATTTTCAATTGAGTACTCAGAGATAGTGGAATCAATTGTTGATAGCGCAGATGCATAGAGATCATCTGCTGAATCTAGATCGATGCCAGCTTTTGCAAAAACTTCTGCTTCAGATGCAAGGCTTGTAATTGCGATACGAGAGGCAACTTCTCCTGCTGCATGCCCACCCATGCCATCTGCGACCGCGATGAGATTGCGTGATGTCATAGCTGAATCTTCATTACCGGCGCGCACCAAGCCGACAGCTGATTTTGCGGCTGTTGCAAAGTAGAGCGTGCTCATAGCGCAATCGTAATGGGCTAAGCCATTTGCTACGCTCGTCAGCATGTTGATCTACGCTCACCGAGGCGCAAGCCGAGACTTTCCAGAGTTAACGGAGAGCGCATACCTGGCTGCAGTTGCAGAGGGCGCCGATGGATTTGAATGCGACCTTCGACTCAGTCGCGATGAAGTGCCTGTCTTATGGCATAACCCCACGATGCTAGAACGAGCCGGCAACCACGGACTTATTGCCGAGATGACTTTTGAAGAGATTAAACGGGCCTATCCGCAGGTCCTTACACTCAATGATTTTCTTGATCTGGCACTACAAAATAAAAAAGGCGTCCTCATAGAAACAAAACATCCAGTTATCTCTGGAACGAGAATTGAAGAAATTCTCTCTGAAACTTTAACGAAGAGAAAAATACCTTCAAAGATTGATGTTTCAGTGATGTCATTTAGTTGGAGCGCAATTGAAAAGATGCGACGACTTAACTCAGATATCCCAACTACATTTCTAACAACACAGAGAACTCTCTGGCCGCAGATTAGATTCTCTTCTGCTTCATCTATCGGGCCTGGCATGAATGAGATCCGAGCGGATCATCAGATTATTTCGAAGATTCGAAAACTCAATAAAAGTGTCTCTGTTTGGACGGTTGACGAGGGCTCGGATATCGAGCTCTGCAAGGATTTAGGCGTAGATATTCTGATAACGAATACGCCGGCGCATGCACGTACTTTCCTTTAGTATCCTTAGCCAATGCATACATACGCCTATTTGGGACCTGCGGGTACCTTTACTGAAGGCGCGTTGAAGAAGATAACAACCTCAACGGATGTGCGAGTTCCATATGTAAATGTCACAGCGGCCCTCGATGCAGTCCGCGCTGGTGATGCTGACTATGCACTTGTTCCAATCGAGAATTCAGTTGAGGGCGTTGTTGCCCGCACGCTTGATGAACTCGCAACAGGTGTTGCCCTCACTATTGCAGCTGAAGTAACGCTGCCGGTCTCATTCGATTTAATGATTAAGGCAGGCACAACCACGATAAACCGCATCGGCACACATCCCCATGCAGAATCTCAGTGCCGTACATATCTATCTACACATTACCCACATGCACAAATCATTCCCACTAACTCAACAGCTGCCGCAGCAGAGCTAGTTGCAAAGGGTGAACTCGACGCAGCAATCGCATCGACGGCAGCAGCCGAGAACTTTGGTCTCGAAATTAAAGCGTCGGCAATCGGCGATAACCACGTAGCTGTCACACGATTTATCGCAGCTCAGAAGCCAGGATTCATCCCTGCGCCAACTGGCCACGACCGCACCTCTTTAGTTGTCTATATCGATATCGATCACGCAGGAGCGCTCCTAGAAATCCTCTCAGTCTTCGCCAAGTACGACGTTAACCTGACATTTATTCAGTCACGTCCAACAGGCCGCGAGCTCGGTCACTACCATTTCATTATTGATGTCGAAGGCCATATCAATGATGAGGCGGTAGCCAAGTCAATGGATGAGTTACGTGAAATCTGCGACGACATTAGATTCCTAGGTTCTTACCCTCGAGAGGTGCGTCCATGATTGATATCAAGTTCTTACGCGAAAACCCAGATGTAGTTCGCGTATCTCAAAAGGGACGTGGCGAGAACGTTGAGCTCGTTGATCAGATTCTTGCAATCGATGAGATCAAGCGCGCTGCTATCGCAGAGTTTGAAGCGCTTCGCCAAGAGCAGAACACACTTTCAAAGAGCGTTGGCGCTGCAAAGGGTGATGAAAAGACTGCACTTCTTGCCAATGCAAAGGAACTTGCTGACAAGGTAAAAGCGGCAGATGCCAAGCGCGGTGAAGTTGAAGAGCAGGCGAAGCAGCTTGTTATGCAGCTATCAAACTTGCTCGATACTGAAGCACCAATTGGCGGCGAAGAAGATTTCGTCACCATCGAACACATCGGCACACCACGTGACTTTGCAAAAGATGGTTTCGAACCAAAGGATCACGTTGAACTCGGCAAATTGCTTGGTGCAATTGATACCGAACGTGGTGCAAAGGTCGCCGGTTCACGTTCTTACTATTTAACCGGCGCAGGAGCGATGCTTGAATTCGCCCTCGTTAACTATGCAATCTCAAGTGCACTTAAGAATGGTTTTACCCCAGTTATTCCACCGGTACTTGTTAATCCTTCTGCGATGGAGGGAACAGGTTTCTTGGGTCAGGCCGCTGAGAATGTTTACCGTATTGAAAAAGATGATGTCTACCTTGTCGGTACATCCGAGGTTCCACTTGCAGCGATGCATATGGATGAAATTTTGCCGGGCGATAAGTTGCCGATGCGTTATGCCGGTTACTCATCATGCTTCCGTCGCGAAGCAGGAACTTATGGAAAAGACACACGCGGAATCATCCGTGTGCACCAATTCGATAAGGTCGAGATGTTCTCTTTCTGTAAGCCAGAAGAAGCCAAAGAAGAACATAAGCGTTTATTGCAATGGGAGAAGGACTTCCTCAATGCAATGGAGATTCCATACCGAGTAATTGACGTTGCTTCTGGCGATCTTGGTTCAAGCGCAACCCGTAAGTTTGATATTGAAGCATGGATCCCAACACAAGGTGCTTATCGTGAAGTAACAAGTACCTCTAACTGCACTGAGTTCCAAGCACGACGCCTAAACATTCGATACAAGGATGCTGATGGAACAAAGGCAATCGCAACACTTAATGGAACGCTGGTAGCTATTCCACGCATGATTGTGGCAATCCTTGAGAACCACCAGAATGCCGATGGAACCGTCAACGTTCCAGCTGCACTTCAGCCATTTCTTGGTACAGCAAAGTTAGAGCTTGTGTGAAACGCCCTAAATTAATTGCAACTGATTTAGATGGCACCATCGTTACTCACGATGGCGTTATCTCAGAGCGCACTGTCAACACATTTAAACGCGCACGTGATCTCGGCGTAGAAATATTCTTCGTCACCGGTCGTCCGCCACGTTGGATGCCAGAGATTCGCGAAGCATTTGGATTCGGTCAAGCAATCTGCGGCAATGGTGCAATGTTGTATGACTTGATGGGCGATAAAGTTTTAGAAGAGTGGTTAATCGGAGTGGAAGAACAATTCGAAACTGTGAACCGACTTCGCAAAGCGATTCCACCAGTTTCATTTGCAGTTGAGTCACATAATTATTTCCATCGTGAGAAGGCATACATTCCTCGTTGGGATGTCGGATTGGACAATATCGGCGTCCACTCAATCGAAGAGGTACTTAAATCTCCGGCGCTAAAAATGTTGGCACGTTGTTCACAGCAAGAACTTTCATCTGATGAAATGTTAGAGATTGCTCTTCGCGAACTTGATGGTCTTGTTACGGTGACGCACTCCAACCCACATGATTCACTGCTTGAAATTTCTGCACTCGGTGTTTCTAAGGGAGCAACGCTTGCTCGCATGGCTGGCCGTCTCGGTCTGGAAGCGGCAGATTGCGTCACCTTTGGCGATAACCCAAATGATTTCTCGATGCTTGAGTGGGCTGGCCGTTCCTATGCCATGTCATCTGGCCACTCTGATGGAGCCAAATACGCCAAGAGCATTGCTGGACCATGCGAAGAAGATGGTGTGGCCATCGCTATTGAAGCTCTCCTCGATCTACCCGCCTAATTTTTGAAAAGTTCCCGGTCTCTAGTAGCCTCTCCCACGGAGGACTCGCATAGCGGCCGAGTGCACCGGTCTTGAAAACCGGCAGGTGAAAGCCTCGTGGGTTCAAATCCCACGTCCTCCGCGCTAAACGAAGCCCGTCTGCATGCACTGCAGGCGGGTTTCGTGCTTTCTCCCCAGCGGTGCCTTTTTGTGGCTGACTTCATAAGCTCTACGCGGACTCTTATCTAGATACTTCGCGCCAATGAGCGCACACTTACACCTATTAATTAGCAGGCCAACGGTGGCCACACGGGGGAGTGACAATGTCCGGAGTATTTTCTCCAACGCGCGCCAAGATTAAAGAGCGCACTCTACGAACAGATAAATGGTGGCTTGAGCCAGCAATCACCTTTGGTGTGCTCTTCTCATTCATTATCTACGCGACATTCCGCGCATTTGAAGGTGCGAATTACTACAAGGATCACTTGATCTCACCTTTCTATTCACCATGTCTCTCTGAAGCGTGTGTACCGGAAGCAACAATCGGTGGTTTCACACCTGTCAGTGCAGAAATTTTCAACTTTGCACTTTCTCCAGCGCTGATTATTTTGATCTTCCCACTTGGTTTCCGTATGACTTGTTACTACTACCGCAAGGCTTACTACCGTTCATTCTGGTTCTCACCACCAGCATGTGCTGTTGCAGAGCCGCACACCAAGTACACAGGCGAAACACGTGCACCATTGATCTTGCAGAACGCACACCGTTGGTTCTTCTATGCAGGTCTGGTCTTCAACGTATTCCTTACCTACGATGCAATTATTTCTTTCAAGAGCGTTGAAGGTGAATGGGGACATATGAGCGTTGGTTCGCTCGTATTGCTCTTGAGCTCAACTCTTCTCTGGGGTTACTCACTCTCATGTCACACATGTCGTCACACAGTCGGTGGACGTTTGAAGCACTTCTCTGCTCATCCATTCCGCTACAAGCTTTGGACAAAGATCTCTGTACTTAATACAAAGCACCAGCAATTCGCTTGGTTCTCACTTGCCGCAGTTGCATTTGCCGATATCTATGTCCGCCAAGTTGCAACTGGCGCCTGGACCAACTTCTACTTCTTCTAAGAGGGATTTAAAAATGTCACAGAATCTTCAGAAACTTAAGTATGACGTTGTTATCGTCGGTGCAGGTGGAGCAGGTCTTCGCGCTGCAGTAGAGGCACGTGAAGCAGGTCTTCGCGTAGCAATCGTCTGTAAATCACTATTTGGTAAGGCCCACACCGTTATGGCAGAAGGTGGCGCCGCAGCATCAATGGGAAATGCCAATAGCAATGACAATTGGATGGTTCACTTCCGCGACACAATGCGCGGCGGAAAGTTCCTTAACCACTTTCGCATGGCAGAGCTTCATGCGAAAGAGTCACCAGATCGCATCTGGGAACTTGAAATGTGGGGCGCGCTCTTTGATCGCACTAAAGAAGGAAAGATTTCACAGCGCAACTTCGGTGGACATGAATATCCACGTCTTGCACACGTTGGTGACCGCACGGGTCTAGAACTCATCCGCACAATGCAGCAGAAGATTGTTGCGTTGCAGCAGCAAGATGGTCGCGATCACGGCGACATGGAAGCAAACCTCAAGGTTTATGCAGAGCTAACCATCACCGACATTCTCAAAGAGAATGGCAAAGTCGCAGGTGTCTACGGATACTGGCGCGAGAATGGTGATGAAGTTCTGATTGAAGCACCTGCAGTTGTTATTGCAACAGGTGGCGTCGGTAAGGCATTTAAGATCACATCAAACTCTTGGGAAGGTACTGGCGATGGCCATGCACTCGCTCTCAAAGCTGGTGCAAACCTTAAGGACATGGAGTTCTTGCAATTCCACCCAACCGGAATGGTTTGGCCTCCATCAGTACGCGGAATTCTCGTAACCGAATCTGTTCGCGGTGAAGGTGGAGTCCTTACAAATAATCTTGGTGAGCGCTTTATGTTTAAGTACATCCCAGATGTATTTAAGGATAAGTACGCAACAACTGAAGAAGAAGCAGATCGTTGGTATACAGATCAGGACAACAACCGTCGTCCACCAGAGCTGCTTCCACGCGATGAAGTTGCGCGCGCAATCAACTCTGAAGTAAAGGCAGGACGCGGAACCGAACATGGCGGAGTATTCCTCGATGTTTCAAAGCGCTTGTCAGCTGAAGTTATTAAGAAGCGTCTTCCATCTATGTGGCACCAGTTCTATGAACTTGCTGGCGTTGACATCACTAAGGAGCCAATGGAAGTTGGCCCAACATGTCACTACGTCATGGGCGGCGTCGATGTAGAGCCAGATACTGCAGCAGCTATTGGAGTTCCAGGACTCTATGCAGCTGGTGAAGTTGCTGGCGGAATGCACGGCTCAAACCGCCTTGGTGGTAACTCACTCTCCGACCTTTTGGTCTTCGGCCGTCGCGCAGGCGCAGCAGCTGCAGATTATGTAAAGGCAAACGGCGCTAATCCAGTCTCGGAAGCAACAATCACAGCTGCTGCAGCTCGGATTGAGGCTCCATTTAAGAACGCTGGTGGCGAGAATGCTTATTCATTGCACGCTGAGCTTCAAGAGATCACACATAACTTGGTCGGAATCATCCGTACCGGCGCTGAAATCAAGGAGGCAATCGCAAAGATTGCAGATATCCGCGCACGCAGCCAGAAGGTAAGTGTTGCCGGCAATCGCCAATTCAACCCTGGTTTCCACCTTGCATTCGATCTCGACAATATGTTGCTCGTTGCAGAGTCAACAGCGAAGTCAGCAATCTTGCGTGAAGAATCTCGCGGTGGTCATACACGCGATGACTTCCCAGGAATGGATAATAAGTGGCGTCAGGTCAATAACATCGCAAGCTTTAACGGTAACGAAGTTACTGTGAGCGCTCGTGCGTTGCCACCAATGCCAAAGGAACTCTTCGATCTCTTTGATATTCACGAGTTGGAGAAATACATGACACCGGAAGAAATTGCGAAAGGCGGTTCAAACTAATGACACGCAAACTCAATCTTCGTATCTGGCGTGGTGATTCAACTGATGGCGGACTTAAGGATGTTGTTGTCGATGTGAACGAGGGCGAAGTTGTTCTCGATGTAATCCACCGTGTGCAAGCAACACAGATGGGTGACTTGGCAGTTCGTTGGAACTGTAAGGCTGGTAAGTGTGGATCTTGTTCAATGGAGATCAACGGTAAGCCACGTCTTGCATGTATGACACAGGTTGCATCATTTGATGAGGACGAGACAATTACCGTCACACCTCTTCGCGCATTCCCAATCATTAAGGACCTCGTTACCGATGTCTCCTTCAACTATAAGAAGGCGATGGAAGTTCCAGCGTACGAACACCCTAAGGAGCTTGCTCCGGGTCAAGCACGTATGGAGCAGGTAGATGTTGAGCGTTCACAAGAGTTCCGGAAGTGCATCGAATGCTTCCTCTGTCAGAACACATGCCACGTTATCCGTGACCATGAAGAGAATAAGAAGTCATTTGCTGGACCACGTTTCTTTATCCGCATTGCAGAACTTGATATGCACCCATTGGATCGCCTCAAGAACCGCAAGCGCACAGCACAAGAAGAGCATGGTCTCGGAATGTGTAACATCACGAAGTGCTGTACTGAGGTTTGCCCAGAGCACATCAAGATCACCGATAACGCAATCATTCCGATGAAGGAGCGCGTAGTCGATATCAAGTATGACCCAGCACGTATGTTCAGTGGTCTACTTCGCCGCGAGAAGCGCGACTAAGTAATGAATCTATTAATCCGTTGGGCAGTTCTTGCCTTTGCGATGTGGATTGCAACGCTCGCCGTACCTGGAATTACAGTCAACGGCGGCTTTGCAACCTATCTCTGGGTGGCGCTGCTCTTCGGATTGATTAACTCAATCTTTGGTTCACTGATCAAAGTTCTGACCTTTCCAGTTTCAATCGTGACATTCGGCCTCTTCCTCTTTGTGGTCAACGCAGCGATGTTGTCGTTGACTGCACGCTGGTCAGAGAAGCTCGATGTCACTGGATTCTGGTCTGCACTATTCGCATCGGTAATCGTCAGCGCGATTACAACTATTTTTAAAGCGAGCAAGAAGAAGGCAATCTTCTGAAAGCGGTATTACTTGTAAGCGCAGGGGGAGTCTTAGGCTCCCTCTCTCGCTTTCTCCTTGACCTTTTTTTCGTAAGCGATCGCCTTGGCATCATCGCGGCAAACATCATCGGTTCTGCTCTCGCTGCACATATTTTGGTTTTAATGGAGCGCCGCGGAATTACTTGGGCGCGCTACTTCTTGCTTCCAGGTTTCTGTGGAGGCCTCACCACATTTTCAAGCGTTGCACTTGAATCGATGAACCATCCGCATGAAAATTTCATATTTATCGCCGCGAATGTAGTTGGCTCTCTCGTCGCTGTTGCAATCACGCTCCCGCTTTCTCGTAAGTGGATCAAGGTGAAGGTATGAGATTCCTACTAGTAGCCCTCGGTTCTGCAGTCGGCGCCCCGGCACGTTTTCTCATTGATGCACGCTTCCGCAAATTCTCAGACCGACCATACGGAATCTTCTTTATTAATATTCTTGGTTCATTTTTCATCGGATTAACTCTTGCTTCCGATGAGCATTGGCATGACCTGTTAGCAATTGGCTTTCTAGGGTCGTTCACAACGTGGTCAACATTTATGTTGGATCTCTACCTCGGCTTTGAATTAAAACGCTATAAAACGGTAGCAATCAACCTCAGCGCATCGCTGATTTTTGGATTATTTGCCGCTTGGTGCGGTTTACAACTAGCGCAGTAGTTGCTTCATCCACTTTTCAATTGCATCTGGATGACGAGGAATATCCTCAGATAAATTGCGGCAACCATCTTCAGTCACGACGATGTCATCTTCGATGCGGATACCAATTCCTCGGTATTCAGGAGCAAATAACTCATCATCAGGCTGGATATAGAGCCCTGGTTCAACGGTAAGAACCATGCCGACTTCAAGCTCTTTATCGAGGTAATTTTCCTTACGTGCATGGGCGCAGTCGTGCACATCGATACCGAGGTGGTGGCTTACGCCATGCAAGGTCCAGCGACGATGCAGACCAACCTCTGGCTTCATTGACTCTTCAGCAGAGACGGTAAGAACGCCCATATCTGCAAGACCCTTAGCCAACACCTCTTGGCAAGCGCGGTTGATTTCAGAGAACTTCACGCCTGGCTTTATTGCAGCAAAGCCAGCTAATTGTGATTCATAGACCAGCATGTACAACGCGCGCTGAGCTGGTGTGAACTTTCCGGAAACCGGCAAGGTGCGAGTGATATCTGCGGTGTAGAAAGATTCGACTTCAACACCGGCATCAACAAGAACAAGCTGACCCTGATGAACATCGCCATCATTACGGATCCAGTGCAACACACATGCGTGCGCACCGGCACCAACTATGGTGTTATATCCAAGGTCATTACCAAGCACACGTGCACGGCCATAGAAAGCAGCTTCTAGAACTCGCTCACCGCGAGGTGTGGCAACGGCAGCTGGCATCACAGAGATGACATCGTTAAAGCCAAGTGCAGAGGCATCTACCGCCTTCTGCATCTCAGCGATCTCATATTCATCTTTTACTAAACGTTGTTCGGATGTAAAGACCTTGAGTTCGTGATCGCGGTTGTTATGTGGAACGGCTGCATCGACCATCGCATCCTCTTCACGAATGGTGAGAGTTTCCTTGCCGTCCTTCAATAGTGCTTCGAGATCAGTGACCAAACGAGTATCGATTTGGTATCGCGCCTTTGCTTCTGCCAATGTGAAGCGACGTCCGACCCAGAGTTCTCCGTACTTTGCATCACGATAGAAAGCATCGGTATCGCGAGTAGAGCGTGGATGGATATAGAGATAAGTCAGGTGACCACCTTCAGTTGGCTCCATCACAAGAACGGCATCTGCAGTTGAATCAGCACCTTGCACGCCGCTGTAATAAGCAAATGCGCTATGTGGGCGGTATTGATAGTCAGTGTCATTGGCGCGAACTTTGTAGCCACCGGCAGGAAGAACAAGACGAATACCAGGGAAAGCAGCAGAAAGAACCTGGCGACGAGCAAATGCGTATGTCACAACCTCGAGTGGTTGTAGGTCGTCGTAATCAGATGGTGTCCATCCTGATCGCATAAATTCTGCGAAGAGTTCCGATGGTGCCTGATCATGGACCCGCTTAGCCTTTTCGCTGACTTCGGCGTTCTCGTTGTTATTCATGCTCATAGGGCAAGATTACGCGGTTTAGTGTTATTTGAAAGAGCCTGTAAACTCACGTCTGCAACTCGGAGACGTCGCATAGCCCGGTCGAGTGCGCCTCACTGCTAACGAGGTAAGGGGTTAAACCCTTCAGGAGTTCAAATCTCCTCGTCTCCGCCAGATCCAGGCAACGGTTCGAGAAGCCTTTTCATTCTTGAATTTGGTGCAAACGTGTATGACTCGTGAAGAGTTTTTTTACCTTCGGGTATCCCAGAAGCTCTATCTTCTCCAGATAAATCTAGGAGAGGAAATTTATGAGAAATAAAATGATTTCACTTGTTGTAGCCACCGGAATGATCACTGGAATAGGTGTTGTCGGAGCAACAGGTGCTCAAGCAGAGTCCAGGTCTACTGTTTCAAATTCGATTTCATCACCAATCGTTGCGAAGCCAAATTTTGTACCTCCAACTGATGGCGGCGGATCAGTACCTCCATCAATAGGCGAGCGAGTCTGCACAGAAGTTCAATACGTCTCAGGTTGGGTGGATGTATTGGAAGTAGTGGGAAAGGTAAACAAATGGGTCAAAGTAGCTGTTTACAGCTCAACAATATTCTGCACGATTGTTTACCGATAGGTGATTCTAGAGTGACGGAAATTCTCTGGAATTTGCTGGTGGTTGTAAACATCATGTTCGCCGGTCAATTCTTCTTGAATATGCTCAATGACTACCTCAAGAAGAAAAAATGGCTGAAATATAGAGACCGTGATTAAAGCCTAGCCCAGGTGTTCGCTAGACTGACTCCATGCGCTTCATCACACAGCCCCAATTCGACCTGACTTACGACGATGTCTTTATGGCACCGTCTAACTCGGAGATCTCAAGCCGTATGGAGGTCGATCTCGATACCACCGATGGCTCAGGCACAACTATCCCGTTGGTCGTAGCGAACATGACAGCGATTGCTGGTCGTCGAATGGCTGAGACAGTTGCTCGCCGTGGTGGACTTGTTGTTATCCCTCAGGATATTCCGCTCGACATCGTTGCAGATGTCATTTCCTCAGTGAAGGCCGCACATCCATTCTTTGAAACTCCTATTACTTTGACTCCGCAGCAAACAGTTGCCGATGCAGCTAGCTTGATCAATAAGCGCGCACATGGTGCGATTGTGGTTGTCGAGGGCAAGAAGCCCGTCGGCATCATTACTGAAGATGATCTTCAGAGCGTTGATCGCTTTACTCAGCTTGGTCAGGTCATGACTTCAGAGCTGACCACAATGCCGGACACCCTTGATCCACGTCAGGCTTTTGATTTCCTGAATGAGAAGGTGCGCACTGTGGCACCAGTTGTCTCTTCTAAGGGCGAGCTTGTGGGAATCGTGACTCGCACTGGCGCACTTCGTGCGACGCTCTATAAGCCAGCACTTGATGGCAAGGGACGCCTGCGTATTGCAGCGGCAGTTGGAATCAATGGCGATATCGCTGAAAAAGCAAAGCAGTTAGTGGCTTTTGGAGCAGATGTCCTTGTAGTTGATACCGCGCATGGCCACCAGAAGAAGATGATTGAAGCGCTACAAATCATTAAGAAGCTAGATCTCGGTGTGCCAATCGTTGCCGGTAACGTTGTTACAGCAGAAGGTGTGCGCGATTTAGTAGCTGCTGGCGCTGACATTATTAAGGTCGGCGTAGGCCCTGGCGCTATGTGTACAACTCGTATGCAGACCGGTGTTGGTCGCCCACAGTTCTCTGCAGTTCTTGAATGCGCAGCTGAAGCAAAGAAGTTGGGTAAGCATGTCTGGGCAGATGGTGGAGTACGTCATCCACGCGATGTCGCTCTCGCTCTAGCTGCAGGTGCATCACAAGTAATGATCGGCTCTTGGTTTGCCGGAACATACGAATCACCTGGCGACCTGCTTCGCGACAGTGCTGGACGCCCATATAAGGAATCCTTCGGAATGGCATCAAAGCGCGCAGTTGCAGCCCGCACATCAAAGGAAGATGCATTCGATCGCGCACGTAAAGCGTTGTTCGAAGAAGGAATTTCTTCATCAAAGATGTATTTAGATCCAACTCGACCAGGTGTTGAAGATTTAATTGATGAAATTATTTCTGGACTTCGTTCATCTTGCACATATGCAGGTGCGCGATCACTTGAAGAGTTTGCTGATCGTGCACTTGTTGGAATTCAATCTGCATCAGGTTATGCAGAGGGGCGTCCGCTTAGCCAATCTTGGAAGTAATTAATTAATTCTTCTAAAGTAATTGATTTATAAGGGTTTTAGAACTTTTAAGTTTCACTAGTAGAAATCTTCACTTTTCTCACCCCTAAATAGTGCAGGTGATTTGTAAGGGTGAGATGTCCCTAAAATCACCCATTCGGCTATCCGCAAAATCACCCCAAATCTAAAATTAGCACCTCGCAAATACGCGCTAATAAAGAGGTCAAAACAATGGGGTTTAGGTTGAGGTTGCCTTCGCGCACCCAGATCTCCCGTTGGACCGTATACGCACTCTTTGCAGGTGTTTTTATTACTTTCCCAGTTGCCGTTGTGACGGCACCTGCGGCAAATGCAGCCGCATGCTCCCCAACAATTACAACTATTGGTGGGGAAACAATCCTTACCTTTTCCACTACCGGCAATTGCGATTGGTCAGTTCCATTCGGAGTTTCATCGGTAAGAGTTCTAGTTGTTGGAGGAGGAAGTAGCGGAGGATCAGGGTATGCAGGTGTTTGGTGGCCTCAAGGTGGCGGCGGCGGCGCAGTAGCGACTCAAGCAAATTTCTCAACAACACCTGGAGCAACGGTCGCCGTCAGCGTCGGCGGTGGTGGTGATGCAATCAATACCCAGGGAGCTGCATCGACATCGGTTAACAATGGTGGACAATCACGTTTTGCAACGATTACGGCAAATGGTGGAGTTGCACCTGATAACACGCTAGCACCTGGCGGCACTAGTGGAAACGGAAATTCTGGGGGTCAATCAACCGGACAATACGCTTCAGGTGGCGGCGGCGGTGCAGGAGGTTCAGGAAGCGGGACTACTGGCGGAGTAGGTGTTAATTCAGACATTACTGGAGCGACGCTTATGTATGGCAGCGGTGGTGCTGGATCAAGCGGTAACACTGGTGCTAAATCATCAGGTGGTGGCAGCAATGACAGCCCCCCGACTGCAAACAGAGGCGGTGGTGGATCACAACCGACTGGAAGCAGCGGGTTAGCAAGTGCGGGTGCAGCAGGTGTAGTCATTCTTCGTTTTACAACTCCACTTAACTTGAACCCAACACTTTCATTTAACTCCAATGGCGGAAGTGGTTCTGTAGCAGCGCAATCTGAGACAACTGGCGCAACTATTACGCTGCCAGGTGGCTCTGGATTTACTAAGCGAAATTCTGCATTTACTGGTTGGAACACAGCCGCTAATGGCTCAGGTACAGGCTATGCAGAGGGCGACTCTTTCACTCTGAATTCAAATACGACTTTATATGCACAATGGAGTGGACCTGTTCTGACGGCCGATCTCGCATCACCGCAGTGTGCAGCAGGTGTTGGAGTTGGCGGGCCAAATGCCTCGACTGTTGCAGGAACCAAAGCAGGAAACGGCTGTGTTGTTGCAGAGTATGTGTCCAATGGTGTTCAAACATTTAAGAGTTTTAATTACACCGGCGCTAATCAATCATGGACTGTTCCGGCGGGTGTGACATCCGTAATTTTCTATGCAATTGGAGCCGGCGGTGGCGGTTCATTTCCTACTGGTGCAAAGGGTGGCGGGGCTGGTTTTGCAAAGGGGCAACTAGGTGTCAATGCAGGCGACGTATTCACAATCATCGTTGGCCAAGGTGGTGGTGGAGTTGCTCCGGTTGCCGAAGGTGCTTGCTGGGTAACAAATAGAACTTACGGTGGTGGCGGTCGCGGCGGTTCGTGTGCGCAGAACGGATATTCTGGACAAGCGCAGTATCAAGCAGCTGGTGGCGGACGCTCTGCAATTCGTTTATCTGGTGCCACCGAAGATTTGATTACAGCTGCTGGCGGTGGCGGTGGATCATATGGTGGCCAAGGTGGTGCGGGTGGTGGTTACACCGGCGTGACAGGTGGAGCTCCAAACCCAGGTACTGGTGGTACTCAGATAGCTGGTGGAACTGGCGGCTTCTCAGTTAACAATATTCCCGGTTTTGCTGGTGCAAAATACATCGGCGGTGATTCACGTGATGAATCCGGCGGTGGTGGTGGTGGCTACTACGGCGGTGGCGGTGGTGGAGATAACGGCGGTGGCGGTGGTGGTTCTAGCTACATCGATACCCGCACTGTTACAAATGCAACTACAAACGCAGGTGCACTCACTTCCCCTGGAACATCTACTGGGCTTTACAACCTCATCACTTATAACGCGAATGGCGCAACGAGTGGAACTGTACCTGCACCGACGCAATTCACCGTCACTGGTGGAACGCGTGTACTTGAGACAAATACAGCAGGTCTTGCGCGCTCTGGATACAGGTTAACTGGATGGAATACACAGGCAAATGGTCGAGGTACGTCGTACCAACTTGCCGATACAACTTTCTTCACAAATACTGATATCACTTTATATGCGCAGTGGTCATACACGATCACCTACAACGCAAATGGCGCAACATCTGGAACTGCACCTGCTGCTGTAACAATAAATGGTGATAGCACTACAACTCTCGCAATAAATCCGGGAACCCTTGCAATAACTCGCGGTGTTCTTAAAGGCTGGAATACCGAGGCCGATGGATCCGGAACTGCATATCAGGGTGGTCAAACGAATTTTAGTTACGATGGAAATGTAACTCTCTATGCAATGTGGGGCCCGGCCACATGTACTCCAACTGCCGGATACTCCAACTGCGCTGTCTTTCCACTCAACAATCAGGATCTCTTCTACAAACTCCCATCCAATGTTCCCGTCGGAACAATTATGCAGGCAGAGATTTGGGGTGCAGGTGGTGGTGTTAATGAAGGTGGCGCTACCGGCGGCGGTGGCGGAGGTTATTCAAGAGTTCAGATTGAAGTTAAAGCGATAGGTGAAACTTTTACTGTCGTCACCGGCAAAGGCGGTAGTCGTGGAGACACTGTCGGTACGTATGGCGGCGGCGGCGGCACTTCAAGAAACTCATATTGGGGCGCAAGCGGCGGTGGTATGTCCGGAATTTTCTCCGGCGAAGGCTTAGATAACCCGATAGTAATTTCTGGCGGTGGCGGTGGTGCGTCCCCTGGTCATGCAGTTGGAATTGCTGGCGGCGGTGGAGCAGCTGGAAATCCGGGTAATCAACGCGGAAATGCAAGCGATTATGCGGTAGCGGGCGCTCCAGGAACCTTAATGGCAGGTGGGGCCGCAGCAACGAACACCAGCCCATGTGATGGTGTTAATGCAACAGCTGGAAGTAAGTACCAAGGTGGCCGAGGTGCCGGTAGCAACACAGCAAATGGAACTGAATCCGGTGGCGGTGGCGGTGGCGGTTACTTCGGTGGCGGTGGCGGAAGATGCCAGGTTTCCTCTGGACCCGTTCAAAATGGCGGCGGCGGTGGAGGATCTGGTTTCTACGATTCGTCACGAGTAACACTGATCGAAGTTGTTAATGGTTCTAACGCAATAGCTGGCGCTGGACCTACAGGTGGAACTACAAGCTCTCAATACATTACTGGCATCGGTCTTGGTGGTGGAGTAAGTAACTCAGGAGCTGCTGGAGACGGTCTAGTTGTTTTGCAGTGGGGAACTGAAACGTACACAGTCACCTTCGATGGTAATGGTGGAACTACAACTGCCCCAGCCGTTTCACAGAGCGTTGTCGGTGCAAGAGTCACAATCGCGGATTCATCAACAGCCACACGAACAGGTTTCACATTCTTAGGATGGAACACGCTCGCAACAGGTGCAGGTACGGCAATTGCAGTTGGTCCCGGATATCTTCCACCTTCAAATATCACCTTGTATGCAAAGTGGAGCGCCAATAACTATGTAGTTGTCTTTGATAGCAACACTGCAACAGGAATTAGCGCCACGGGCACGATGGCAAATATGGCTATCGTTGCAGGTACTGCAAAAGCGCTGACAACGAATGGTTTTGCACGCGCCGGCTATGTCTTTAGAAACTGGAACACACGTGCAGATGGCACAGGAACTACATATTTAAATTTGGCAAACATTACTTTCTATGAAACCACTACGGTCTATGCCCAGTGGAATCCAATCCTTACTTATCTGATCAACGGCGGTACAGGAACAGTTCCAGCAGCAGTCAATAATCCGCCAGGGACCAAAGTTGCTGCTGCCGCTTCGACAATTACTCGAACCGGCTTTACCTTTGCAGGGTGGAATACCGCCGCAGATCGAACTGGCACTTCATATGCAGTCGGTGATTCAATCACTGTTACGACACCACTCAATGTTTATGCGCAATGGAAGCTGACAGTTACTTACAATGGAAATACGCCAACGTCGGGCACTGCGCCTGCTGCAGTCAATATAAATGAATTTTCAGATGCAACACTTCCCGGCAATACCGGTTCTCTCGTCAAAACTGGTTTCATCTTTGTTGGATGGAATACCGTCCTAGGCGGAACTGGTACTCGATATTTAGCAGGCGAAACATTTACTCCGACAGCCAACATCACACTCTATGCAGATTGGATTGCTGCTTGTTCGCCCACGACATCGTATGGAAATGGCGATCAGTTGGCATCAATGAAGACTGCAGGTACATGTGCTTACGCAATTCCTGCAGGTGTTTCATCCATTGATTTCTTAGCTGTTGGCGGTGGCGGTGGCGGTGGAACTAACGCGGGCTCCGGTGGCGGTGGCGGTGGACTCGTATATAGAACTGGTGTTCCGGTAACTCCTGGCCAGGTTCTTATTGTTACAACTGGCGCAGGTGGCGGCACTGGCACAAATGGAAGTCCCTCAATGGTCGTTCTCGGTGGCGTTGAATATCGTGGCCGTGCGGGTGCTGGCGGAGTTACTTACCGCCCCTCTTCTACATGTTCGTCTGTCCGCACACTTGGCGGTGAAGGTGCTTATGCAAATGGCGCACTCGGTGGAAATGGTGCAGGTAACACACCGCTACCTGGATGCGCTGGAGATAACGGAACTGCACTTTCAATCTCTGGTTCCTTAATAACTTACGGTTCAGGTGGTGGTGGTGGTGGCTACGGCGGCGCCGGAGGTTTGGCGGGAACTGGTGCAGGAGCTGGTGGAGCTAACTATGTTGCCGGAGGTGCAGGAGCAGCAAACACAGGTGGTGGCGGTGGTGGTGGTGGTGCAGGTAATGGCGCCGGAGGTGCCGGAGGTTCAGGTGTTGTCGTAATTGCATTCGATTACATCACCACAATTAATTACGACTCCAACACAGCTGCTTCCGGATCGATTACTACAACGACATGGACACAGTCATATATTGGCGAGTCACTCACTGTTCAAAGTAAAGGCACACTTGCAAAGCTTGGCTACTCATTTACTGGTTGGAATACAGCTGCTAACGGCAGCGGAACTATGTATCAGCCAGGTGCAATCATCGCGCCGCAAGGTCCGACTACTTACTACGCAATATGGGTGGCAGATACTTTCACCGTCACATTCGATGCAAATGGCGGAACCGGAAACATTGCTGGTCAGTTGTACACAGCTGCGGTACCTCAAACGCTTACCAGCAATACAACTCAGATAACTCGTACCGGCTTTACTTTTGGAGGTTGGACTACCAACGCTGATGGAACTGGAACCTCTTATACAAATGCGCAATCCATAACTTTATATGCGGGGATCACTCTCTACGCAAAGTGGAGTGCAAATACTTACACCGTCTATTTTGGTAGCAATACTGCAACCGGGCCGGCGACAATGGCTAATCAGACCTTCTCTGCAGGTACGCCGTTCAAGCTCAGTACTAATGTTTGGTACAAGACTGGATATAACTTCACCGGCTGGAGCGCAACTGCAGGAACACAGGCAGTCCTTTACACCGACAATCAGTCGGTCACCTTCTATGCAAATACCAATATTTACGCTCAATGGGCCCCGCAGGTTTATGCAATCACCTATAGCAACAATGGTGGCACTGGATCAGCTTCTGTAACTTCGCAGAACTACACCTACGGAAGTGCGGCGATTACAGCCTTCGCAAATGTTGGAGCTATGACCAGAACTGGATACACATTTGGTGGATGGGCAACAACCGCAACTGGAACAACTGCGCTTACGACACTGACACCTACTGCGAATCAGACGCTTTATGCAATCTGGACGCCAAAGTCATTTAATATCGTCTTCAACGGAAATAGTTCAACTTCTGGCACGATGGCAAATCTTGCGATGGTTTCAGGTGTTGCCAAAGTCTTGACTGAGAATTCATTTGTAAAGACCGGTTTCGCCTTTGAAGGTTGGAATACTTCTTCGACAGGAAATGGAATTTCCTATCAGGATTTGCAGCTGACAACTATCTTTTCAGATACATCTACAGTTACTTTGTATGCAAAGTGGAGCGAATTAAAACCTGCGACACCTTCTATCTCTTCAGTTGTCTCTGGAAATGAATCAGCAACAGTTACTGTAACCTCAGGGTCGGTCTCATGTGTTGCACCTTTTACTCTCACTGCAGGAAACTGCGTCTACAAGAACACGACTGTCGGACCAGCTACGGTAACTATTCCTGCCAATGTCACTTCAATTGAAGTGCTTGTTGTAGGTGGTGGAGCTTCTGGTGGTTGGTCGGGCAACGCAGCCGGTGGTGGTGCTGGCGGACTGCTTTACAACTCTTCTTACACAGTCGCACCAGGTGCAACTATTTCGATAAACGTAGGTGCTGGTGGAACTGCGGTTTCAACTGGACCAGGAAACAATGGCGGTAATTCAACATTCGGATCCATAGTTGCAATTGGTGGCGGTGGTGGCGGTGGAGGATCTGTAGTCACTGGTTCAGCTGGCGGATCTGGCGGCGGAACAAGTTCACCATCATCTGCATGTACTGTCAGAACTCCTGGCGCTTCAACCCAAACCGGTTATACGGATTGGGTCGCACTTGGAAATATCGGTGGAATTGGTTGTTCCACCACTGTCACGGCATCTCAAATCGGTGGCGGTGGCGGTGGTGCTGGCGGACCAGGTCTACCAACGACGGTTGGAAGCTTGTCCTACACCGGCGGCCCCGGCGTACCTCTTTCAATCTCCGGAACATCCGTCACATATGCAGCAGGTGGAAATGGTGATACATATGCCGCGCCTTCTGTTCAGCCTGCCGGAACTGCTGGCACAGGTAATGGCGGTGGGGCTGGTTCTGCCGGTGGATCTGGCGTAATCATCATGAGCTATGCACCATCAGCTGGTACCGCAACCTCATACACAGTTACCGCACTCGATGCATCTGGAAATCCAGTACCAGGACCTCTTACTTGTACCGTGACAGCACCAGCAACAAGTTGCAACATTAGCGGACTAACCAATGGAACTGCTTATAAGTACTCAGTTGTCGCAAATAACGCATCTGGTTCTAGCGTTGAAACGATGACATCAACAACATCAACCCCACAGCCTTATGTAGTTACATACAGCGTTGTAAATGGTGGAACTGTTTCTCCGGCAACAGCTAACTTCGATATGGGATCTCCTGTCACCATGCCGCTACCAGTGCGTGCTGGATACACATTTACCGGTTGGTTTACATCTGCAAGTGGAGGCATTCTGCTGGGTCTTAATGGCGCTGGCTACTCGCCACCAGGAAACATTACGGTCTATGCACAATGGATCGGTATTGCATATCCAATTACCTATAACTCCAATGGCGGAACATCAACAGTTCCAACCCAAGGCTCATATACAACTGGTGAAAGTTCATATTCAATCGGTGCGGCCCCAGTAGGAATGAGCAAGACCGGATATACATTTGCTGGATGGAACACGCTCTCCACTGGTCTCGGTACTAATTACTCTGCAGGAGCTCCTTACAGCACATCTTCAGCTCTCGCGCTCTTTGCAAAGTGGAACGCTGAGAATTACAGCATTACTTATTCCAATAGTGGTTCCGGAACCGGCACGTTACCAACCCACCCTGCATTAACAATCGGACAAACATTTGCAGTGGCATCGGGATCAGCGCTGACAAATGCTGGCTATACATTTACTGGCTGGACAGATGGAACAAATACATATGTTTCTGGTGAGAGCTACACCGTGGGAAGTTCCAACGTCACCTTGACCGCGATATGGACACCACTTCAATATCTCGTTCTCTACTCGGCAAACGGTGGAACTGGTGTGGTGCCTACCTCGCCAACCCGCTCTGCTGGTCAAACTTTTACGGTTGAATCTGGAACCGCACTATCACGTACCGGATATACATTCTCTGGTTGGGCGGAGTCTTCAACGGTCTACTCCTATAACCAGACTTTCACTATGCCGGCTGCAAACATCACTTTCGTAGCACAATGGACGCCAGAGGTATTTACCGTCACATACGTGGCTGGTTTGGGAACTGGTTCAGCATCGCGTACTTCAGATTCATTTAATTACGGTGGGTCTGCAATCAGCCTTCCTACTGTGGGAACAATGATCCGAGCAGGATATGTCTTCGCCGGCTGGGCGGAGACGACGACAGTTATAAGTGGCGTATACACACCAACCCGCTCCGAAACCCTTACTGCGCAATGGTCTCCTGGCACTTATTCAATTACTTACAACACCAATGGCGCAACCGGATCGCCGACAGGTGCAGCAAGTAGTTACACGACATCAGGAAATGGATTAGTGCTTCCAGGGTCTACCGGGATGAGCAATCCTGGTTACACACTTGCAGGTTGGTCAACTTCACCAACAGGCTCACTTATCTCGGGTGCAATTACTCCAACGGCAAACACAACGCTCTATGCAATCTGGACACCTGCGCCGGTTGCAATTAACTTTGCAGCTGGTGAAGTTTCTGCTGGAACTTCTTCTGGGGCAACGATTGCCACAACTTCGGTGACTCAACCATTTAATTCGCAGTACACGCTTCCAGCGATTGATTCCCTCACTGTAACTGTTTCGACTCAGGTGTATGCATTTACAGGCTGGAAAGCTACAAATGGAACTATCTACGCTTCAGGATCCTCATATACGGTGGAAGCTGCCGGAACCACATTTACAGCCCAATGGATTCAGCAATTTGTTGTCACCTATGTTTTGAACGGTGGCACTTCAGCAGCTGGAGATCTGACCTCAGATGGTCAGTGCGTAAATGCTGGGAACATGTGTAATGATCAACAAGTTATTGCAACCAATAACGCACCAACTCGTGATGGATATAACTTCACAGGTTGGATTGATCAAGGTGGAACCAGTGTTGGAGCAAATGCTTCGTACACGGTTGCAGTAGGACACTATGTGCTTTCTGCGCAATGGACACCAGTCGCTGTCAATGTTGCCTATGCCGCCGCCGGTGGTAGCAGCACTCCTAGTACACAGACCGGTAACTACCTAAGCTCGGTTACATTGGCTGCAGCCATTACCCAACCTGGTTACACATTTGCTGGTTGGTCAGATGGGGCACTGACATACGGTGCAGGTGCCTCCTACCGAATCGATACTTCGTCGGCAATCACTCTGACTGCACTTTGGATTGCCAATGCACATTCTGTTTCTTACGACCTCAATTTAGGTACCAGCGGTACCCCGCTAATAACTACTTCATATAACTACAACGCAGCAGTCACAATTACCTCTGTCATCCCAGCGCGAACCGGCTATAGCTTCACTGGCTGGCTTTATAGCGCGACTTCATACGAGAGCACTACTGCATTTGTAATGCCTGACGTTGACGTCACATTCACTGCACAGTGGAGCGCTTCCTCTTACCCAGTGACATATGCACTCAACGGTGGCAATAGCGCGCTGCCTACACAAAACGCAGTCGCCTATGGATCGACGTTTACTGTGGCGGCGGCTCCAACAAATCCAGATTCAACCGTTAACTTCTTAGGGTGGTCTGACGGAACAAATATCGTTGCAGCAGGCTCTACCTACACGATGCCTGCAAGTGGATTAACTCTCACTGCGCAATGGAGCAGCGCGCTTATTGGAGTTACATACACAATCGCAGGTGCAACTTCTGGTACAGCACCAGCTACACAACTGATTGCTCCAGCTACATCAGTTACAGTTGCACCAACCACTGGCATTACCCGTACGCGATTCAGATTGGAAGCGTGGTCAACAGGTAGTACAACGATTGCGCCATCTACAACTATTGCTCCGGTTGTAAATACAACACTCGCCGCGGTCTGGGCGCCCACTTCCCCAGATGCACCAATTGAAACATTAACTGCATCAAGCGGTTCTGTAACTATTGCGGTTAGCCAAGGAACTGGAGTTGGAGGAGTGCCAACCTCGTTCACCGTTACTGCTCTTGATTCAGCAACTGGTCAAACAGTGGGAAGCTGTGAAGTTATTTCACCAGCAACTTCTTGCACTATTGCCGGACTCACCAATGGAACCCCGTACAACTTCTCTACGGTTGCTACTAACGCGACCGGTTCATCGACAGCAAGTGTTACTGGACCAATAACACCGGCGACGGTTCCTAGCGCTCCAACTTCTCCGGTAGCGACTATCGAAGATAGTAAAGCAACAGTTTCATTCACCGCTCCAGCAAATACAGCTCTTGGTACTGGTGGATTGCCAATTACTTCATACACAGTAACTGCGTACGCGCCGGATGGGATAACGGTTGCTGGCACATGCATTGCAACGGCACCAGCAACTTCCTGCCTTGTAACTGGACTTACAAATGGCACCGCATATACATATGCAGTTGTCTCTAATAATGCGCTGGGATCATCAGTGGCATCACCGCACTCAGCGGCAGTGACACCGGCGACAGTGCCGGGAGCGCCTGCAACAGTGAGTGCATCTGCGGCATCAGCTACGTCAGCAACAATCACGATTGGGGCTGCCACTGTGACAGGCGGTTCACCGATCACCGCGTATGACATCACAGCTACACCGGTCGGTGGCGGAACACCTGTGACCCTAACTGTGACGGCAGCTCAGATTGCTAGTGGGGTAACGCTTTCCGGATTAGCACCGGGTACTCAGTACACAATCACATCAAATGCAACCAATGCTGTTGGCGATGGAGCAACAACATCTACTGGATCAACCATCACAACACCAGCGGCACCACCAAGCGCGCCTTCCGTCACAGCCGTGGCAGCGACATCAACTACATCAGCAAATATTTCTCTCTCAGCGCCAACATCAAATGGTGGTTCGGCTATTACCGAGTACACGACAACTTTGACTCCACTTGGTGGCGGAAATACAGTTGTAGAAACCTCTACCGGGACATCATTAACTACTAATTCATTAGCACCAGGAACTACCTACCAAGTGACAACAACTGCATCCAATAGCAGTGGCGCTGGTGCAACATCGACTTCAACAACATTTACTACTCCACTTGGTGTTACAACATCGGTATCCACCGCAATAGGACAAGTAGGAAGTGCCATCTCTCCAATTAGTACTTCAATTTCTGGCGCATCTCCGACGAATACAACCTATTCAATTAACGGTGCGCTGCCTGCAGGTCTATCAATTGATACTGGGACAGGAGAAATCTCTGGAACTCCGACAATCGCAGTTGGTTCTACCACTTACACAATTACTGCCACGACAACAGTTGCCGGTGGTGCAGTTGCTACGGGTACCACCACGCTGACACTTGCTGTTTCTCCAAATGTGCCAGGTGCACCAGCTTCAGTCTCTGCTAGTGCAGCTACGGCAACAACAGCATCAGTCACAATCGGAGCATCAACCTATAACGGTGGTGCAACCATTGATTCTTACACAGTCACCATTTCACCGGTTGTATCAGGTGCGATTGGAACTGCATCGCCACTAGCTTCTGCCATAGGTTCATCAATCTCGGTGACGGGATTGACGCCTGGAACTGAATACACAGTTTCTGCAGTCGCAACAAACGCGGCTGGCTCTGGTGCAGCCGCTACAGCGCTTTCAACTGTTATTACGCCATCAGCACTTACGCCATCGACAGCTTCAGCAAATGGATCTGTAAATGCCGCGATAACCCCGGTAACTATTGCCCTCACTTCTTCAGGATCTGTGAGCACCGTTTACTCCATCACCGGTCCGTTGCCTACCGGATTGAGTATTGATTCCGCGACTGGAACTATTTCAGGAACTCCACTTGTTGCGATCAACCCAACCCAATTCACGATTACGGCAGTGACAACTCTTTCTAGCGGTGTAACAACAACGGGCACCGCAGTTATTACTCTTGGCATCTCACCGGTTGCTCCATCAGCACCAGCAGCAGCTAGTGCTTTAGTGCCAAGTGGAAGTTCAACAACTGCAAACGTTTCAATCACTGCTCCGACATCAACCGGTGGTGATTCGGTTGACACTTACACGGTAACCGTAGTTCCGGTACTTCCGGGGCTAACAGTGACGACGTCAACTGCCACACTTTCAGCATCGGTAACTGGTTTACAACCTGGTACTCAATACACCGGATCAGTAACGGCAACTAACTCAGCTGGCACAGGCGCAGCAACAACCACATCTACCTTCATTACAAATCCAGCAATAACGACTTCAGTAACTTCTGCTACAGGCGCCGTTAATACAGCCTTAACTCCAATAACAACATCATTGTTGGCAGAGGCTGGATCAACAGCTACCTATTCAATTAGCGGATCGCTGCCTGCGGGACTGGACTTTGACACCTCGACAGGAACTATCTCTGGGACACCAACAACTGTCACAGCCCCTAC
Source organism: Candidatus Nanopelagicaceae bacterium (assembly GCA_965267625.1). GTDB lineage: Bacteria > Actinomycetota > Actinomycetes > Nanopelagicales > Nanopelagicaceae > Planktophila. Next base: position 1,434,545 of record OZ254124.1, on the reverse strand, counting down.
ATCTTTCACGATTACAGCAACAGCAGTGATTGCCGGCGTTAACTTGTCTGCCTCTGCCTCAGTGACCCTTGGTGTTACATATTCTGCGCCAACTGCGCCTCTGGCGGCAGCAGGATCTGTAGCGGTGGGAGCAACAACAACGGCGATAGTTGCGATTACAGCCCCAGCATCTAACGGCGGGGAATCCATTGATAGCTATACCGTGACGGTTACTCCGGTAGTGAGTGGATCCGCAATTACGACTACAACTGCAAATACGACGGCAAATCTGACTGGCTTAGCTCCAGGAACTCAGTACACGGCAGTAGTTGCAGCGGTGAATGCAGCGGGAGCCGGAGCAACCGTAACGTCGTCCATCTTCATTACCAACCCTGCACTTTTAACCTCGGTTGCAACCACCACTGGAGCTGTTGGTGTTGCAATCACACCAATTACAAGTTCGCTCTTGACTGAACCAGGAACATCAGCAACATATTCGATAAGTGGACAGCTTCCTGCAGGAATTGTTTTTGATCCTACAACCGGAGTAATTTCCGGTACACCAACGTCTATTACCGCGGCGGCAACATTTACTATTACTGCTTCAGTTGATATTGCTGGGATAGCCAAGACAGCTTCTGCTGATGTCGCTATTGGTGTTGCAGCAAGTCCTCAAGCTACATTGGTTCTTAATGGCTCATCAGGAACCGTTGGAACTCCGGTTTCAACCTATACAACTGGTGGAAGCGGAACTGGTTTGGTCACCTTTGCAGTAATTGATGGCACCGCAACCGGATGCTCAATTAACTCACAGGGAGACCTGACTGCAACCACTTCCGGAACATGTATCGCAACTGCGACAAAGGCAGGAGATTCCAACTTCGCAAGCGCGACATCGGCTCAGCTCACTCTCTCTTTCGCTGATATTCCAACACCTGCACCAACACCTGCACCAACACCTGCACCAACACCTGCACCAACACCTGCACCAACACCTGCACCAACACCTGCACCAACACCTGCACCAACACCTGCACCAACACCTGCACCAAAGCCGTCACCTTCGCCATCAGCGACAATCAAGCCAGCTCCGTCGGCTACACCTAAGCCTTCTGCTTCACCTTCAGCGAAGCCGTCACAGGCAGCTTCACCTAAAGCAAGTTCATCTCCGGCCCCAGCAGTATCGGTTGCTCCTACGAAAAAACCTTTGGAAATTACCCCTCCCAAGAGCAGTGGTGACTCATCAAAGAGTTCGGTAACGGTTAATAACATCAAGCCAGGTCAGAAGATCAAGGTGACAGTAGTGGAAGGCGCAGTTGCAGCCAATAAAGAGGTAGTGGCGCCATCTAAAAACACGTCATCAAAGGCCACTCCAAAGCCATCACCAAAGCAAACTTTTAAAACAACAAATAAGAATCCAGTTTCAGTAATTCCAAAACCTTCAGGTAATTCTGCTGGCTTTGGCATGACGAATTTAAAGCCAGGGCAAAAAATTAAGGTCACAATCAAAACCGGAGGTACAAAGAAATGATGAGAAAGCTGTTGCTAGCAACTCTATTCATTCTGCAACTATCGATTCTGCCAAGTTGGGGGGCCGAGACGGTATTGATTGATAAGTTAACGAGTGCAGAAGCCGAAGAGCTCAATATTGATATTCCAGCAGATGTTCCACCGGGGTACCACGAAGTAATAATCGAAGTTTATGACGATGCTGGAACTGTTGATAAAAAGGTTCTTACTTTCTGTAAAGATCTCAATGGTGCAATTGACTGGGCGAGCAACTGCCCTGATTTAAACCGTATTTACACGGAACCAGAACTGATACCCCTCACTGAACGAGCAGAACTTCCTGCATATGACCCAGCGCAAGAACCAGAGAAAACCAAAGATCTCGCCGTGACAGCATTTGCTGCGCTGGCCGCACTTTCCGTTGCAGGAGCTTCGGCTTCCGGGCAAGGAAATTCGGGGAACGGTTCTGGAAGCAATTCACGAGATAGCGAAGATAAAGATTCGGATGCAGAAGGGGATAACTCTGGCTCCGAAAAGGAAGAGCAAGACGATCTCGCATCTATTAGCGCTGGTGATTTAGATAAGATCAATCGCAAGCCAGGTAAGGGAGACCTCAGTAATACTTGGCGCCGCCCTGGTTCTGCTGCAAGCGATGCACTCTTTGCAGGACTGATAACCCGCATTTCACGCCATCTTCCGTTAATGGCTCGCACATTGGCCGATGGAACTTACTTACGTGCAATGTTCGGTTCACTTGCGCCGCTGACTATCGTGCCAGGTGTCGCCCTTGGGTTAATTGCCGCCTTTGATACGTCAGGGCAGGCAATTCCACCAACTCTGTGGATTGTTTTAGCAATCATTGCGCTAGCTAACCTCGATGCCTTTGCTGGATTTGTTGCAGGATTGGTATTTACCTTCGGCGTAGCAATCGCAGGTAACCTCTCATCGCGCGATGAAATTTTGACCGTTGCAGGTCTCTACATCATCTTCTATGCACCAGCTCTCTTAGCGAGTGCAATTCGTCCACTTCGCCGTCTTGCAAGTGATCGCGATGATGCTTGGGAGCGTGTCACAGATTATGCGCTCGGGCTTCTGCTCTCAGGATGGACGATGTCTAAGCTCATCGGTGGACTTAATGCGCTAGCTGGAGTTCAGTTATTGATTACCTTCTATGCAAAAGAGATTGCATGGTGGACTGCTGTATTTGTATTGGCGCGCATGGTTCTTGAAGATTTTGCTTCATACAGCTACCCGCAGCGTATTGCAGCAGTGTCAGGTGAATTCAAATCACAGGACACTATTCACAAGATCATCAGCCTTGAGTTGAAGATATTTGTCTTTGTTGAACTTGCGATGCCATTTGTTGGTTTCAATATCAAGTTGTTGCTAGGAACTATCTTGATGGCTGCTCCAACAATTATTGGACTTACCATCGGAAAGAAGCTTCCAAAGACTTCAATTCTTTATCGCCTATTACCAACTGGTGCATTCAAGATTGTTGCGATGGTTTTTATCGGAACATTTGCAGCCACATTTATCCAAGGACTCTTTACTAGCCCACGAACATTCATTGAATGGTCCTTTGTTGTTCTTGCAATACCTGGACTCATTCTGAGCATTCTTAGCAAAATGGTGAGAGAACCTGAGAACGATTGGAAGCAAACACCGATGGGCAACGCGGTCTATCGCGTTCTCGGAATTATCGTCTTCCTACTTCTCATTCAGATTGTGCGTGGAGTAGATCTTTATGCCGCGGTCTTCGGGGCTTAATTACTGAGTAATCGGTATCCAACGCCACGGACGGCGTGAAGTACCTTTATTTCAGTCACTTCCTTGATCTTCATGCGAATACGTGAGGCATGGGTATCGAGTAAGTGATCACTTGAATATTCATGTGATGTTCCGATTGCTTCAGATATCTGCTCGCGGGTGAAGACGCGCTTAGGGTTTGCGATGAGCAGATTAAGGAATTCGAATTCGGTTCGAGTGAGTTCAATATCCTTTCCATCAATCATCAGTGAGCGAGTCTCTGTGTTGAGAGTAAGCGGGCCAGCGGTAATTTTTGTTCCCACTACTTGAGTTTGCGCGGCACGATGACGGATCTGGGTTGTAGTCCTGAGCACTAAAATTCTGGCAGAGACCGGCTTGGTGATGTAATCATCTGCTCCAGCCGCCAAACACATCGCCTCATCCATCTCTTCAACATGGCTCGTTAGAATGATGATCGGAACGGTTGAAACTTTTCTGATCTCACGACAGACCTCAAAACCATCAGGTTGACCAATAGAGAGATCGAGAATGATGACAGCAGGTTCTTTCTTGTGGAAGATTTCGAGAGCTATTTTTCCATTTGCTGCCTCGATAACTTCAAATCCTTCTCCGACCAGAGCGCTCTTAACAAAGAATCGAATATCTGCATTATCGTCAACAACGAGAATCTGATCTTTAACCATTTCGCTCTCCTTCAATCTTCTTAAGTTCTACTCTTAACTTGGATAAGAAATTACCCCTGGATTCTTCGTACTCCGATTGAGTCAGCTCCCGATCCTTTGGAATCGATCTCGAGAATTCTAGTAACTCTGTTCCTGCGCTGGAGAAGCCGTAGAATCCGAGCGCGCCTCCCATTTCATGAGCAACATCGCAAATATTCGATGGCGTTGAATCCTCGAGAGCTGTTATCGCACGCTGCAGTACATCACCACGTCGATCTTGAATCATCTGCTCCTCGCTTGTGCGAAAGAGCGGAATGCATACGGTGAAAGTGGTCCCGACCCCCTCTTTAGAGGAAACGTCGATACTTCCTCCATGGCGCTCGAGTACTTGCGCAACTATCGAAAGCCCAAGTCCGGTACCTTGAAAGTGCTCAGAGACCGCGTTTTTAGCCCTAAAAAAGCGAGTAAAGAGGTGTTCGATATCTTCTTCAGGAATTCCGATACCTGAATCTTTGACTGCAACACATACACAGTCAACCCCGTCCTTGTTCCGAAGACTAGAGAGTGAAACCAAAACTACAGAATCCTTTGGGCTGAATTTAACGGCATTGCCGATGAGATTGATGAAGACTTGAGTGAGCTGCCCCGCATCACCGGCTACGAAATATTCATCCTCATATTCGAGTGCTAAGTTAATTTCAGATTTGATAGCTTGAGGTTTCATCGTGAAAATTGCATTATCTACTACCTCGTTGAGCCAGATTTTTTCATGTGATACCTGCGTTGGGTTGCTATCAATCTTGCTTAAGGTCAACATGCTCTCTACAAGATTGAGCAAAATGTGCGCATTGCGATCGAGGGTCTCAAGATACTGACCAATATCTGCCTTCTCGTCTTGCTCGTTCTCCTCACGGATGATGTCGATATACCCAATGATTGAGGTCAATGGTGTGCGCAACTCATGATTGACTGTTGCGATAAAGGCATTTTTGGCATCGCTGAGATTCTGTAGTTCTGTAACTGTTGATTGAGCCTGATGTAATTCTGAAATTGTCTTTTCTAGACGACGCTGTTCTTCATCCAAAGCTTTCCCAGCGTTTCGATAATTTCTAAAGTTGGTCAGAACATTAAGGAGTAAGAAGAGGACACTAAAGAAGAGAGATAGATAGAAGAGTATGAGGGAGATTTGATCACGTTTTGCTATCTCACGAGCTCCAGCCATAGTCTCTTCGTCAATGGAACGCTGATATGAAACCACTAGTTTGCGCGCCTCAGCCAGTATCTCGTCGATGATAGGAGAGACTTTTCTGCTTACCTCCATATGCATAGATTCGGGCATGATCCCAACCGGTGCTGCAGCAACGATTGCATCCGCCTCTTTGAGTGCTTTCCAGTAAGTATCTTTTGCGCGAGACCCCATTGAATGACCACTGGTGTCGATAACGGCGAGACGTTGAGCCAAGAGACTGCGCGCAATCTGCACCGTTCTGCGCGAAGTTCCACCATTTGACCATTGAGCCAGGCGGGTGGCATAGACCATGGTTTCGCGCTGGGTAAAGATGATTGAAGCCGCGGGGGATTCAACGTTACTTAACATCGCGGAATCCTTAACGGTCTCTTTCGACTGCGTCAGAGAAGAAATGCCTAAAGCTAGAATTGAAAGAAGAGCAAGGGTCGCAAGAACCCATTGGCTCTTTGTGATTTCAAATTTCGCTATTGAGCGAAGATTTATTTCCTTCTTCTCCTCATTCATATGATTACTTTACTCGTATAGCCGCGAGTGACCAGTTCCAGGCATCGAGGTTCTTCGCCCACTTGCTATCGTCTGCGAAGATCAAACGGAGTGGACCACCTTGGTCGTATGGAATATCGAGGCCGTTACGTTTAATCGCTATATAGGCACCAGCTGAGGTGAATTGAGCCGCAGTGTTGCTATAGATGTAATCATTGAGTGCGATTGTCGCCACTTTATCTTGTCCCGAGATTCCGACGAGCGAGAAGAAGCTCTTGAGTGGAATCACTGTAAATGTCTGACGTTTCTTGAGAAATGGTTCGTAGATAGAAATTGTCTTGCTCTTCATCTTCTGAATCCTTGCGGTGGCAAACTCTGTCTTCTTTCCTCCCTTTGAAACCGTGAAGATAATTTCATTAGGACCTGCTGGATCAACGGTAGAGATTCCGTAAGGATTCTTTTCAGCTGCCGGTGAGGCATATATTGATCCAACGGTCAGCGAAAGCGCTACCGTAAAAATGGCTAACTTCTTCATCTCTCTCATCTCTTTGATCTCTCTTTATTTGCTCGCTGGAAGTTCTAGGATGGTGCGTACTTTCTCGCGAATCAGTGCGCCACGAAAAGGCTTAACGATGTAAGAATTTGCTCCGATAGAAAGTGCCTTGTCTATATGTTCAGTTGAGGCCATCGCCGTAATCATGATGACGGGAACTTCACGGTTATTTTTATGGGGTCCAGTTCGAATCTCCATCAGAACCTCCAGGCCAGAGGTTCCGGGCATCATCACATCGAGCAAGATGAGATCCATTGTGTTGGTTTTGAGGATAGCCAGGGCGTTATCCCCATCAGCTGCTGAAAATACGTGAAAACCATCAGCGTCGAGGATATGCATGACGAGCTCGCGAATATCTTGATTATCGTCGACCACGAGGATCTTTCGCTTCTCTTGATTCATCCGTGTACTTCCCTCCATCGCGCCGTGATGCCTAAGGGCAGGTAGGCGACAACCTTTAACGTATTAAAGATAGCTGGAATAGCTCATCGTGGAGGTTAAAGAATGAAACTGTGAACTTATTGTGAGGATTGCACCTTACCTTCACTACATGAGAAGCAGAAGCAGGGGAAGCCAAGTGCGCAAAGCGATCTTTATCGCAATTGCCCTCTCGGTAGCGGTGGCACCTGCCATCCTTACTTCACAATTTGGTTTTGGCTTCTCACCAATCCTCACAGGATCCATGCAGCCTTCTGCCAGCGCCGGCGATGTCTACATTACTCGCTTGGTTAAGGCCTCCGAGATTGTCGTCGGTGATGTCATAGCCGTTAATAATCAAGTAACTGGAACTTACTACTCACACCGAGTTGAAGAGATCCGTAATCTCAATGGCACTCTCCGTATTACTACTCACGGTGATGCGAATGAAGCTGCCGATCGTGAGCCATATATGGTCTCTCCGATTGGCACAATCTCAAAGGTGCAATTCCTTGTTCCAGCAATTGGTCGCCCATTGGTATATCTCAATACAGTGCAAGGCCGTCAGCTCGCAACAAGTTTGCTTGTGCTCTCGAACCTTCTTGCACTCTTTGCATTTCTCTTTAGAAAGAAAATCGTTGCATCCTTAACTCCAGAGCGCGTCTATCGCGAGCTATATATGGAGGAACGTCGAAGCAGCCAGCAGTACCGCGAACTTATCGATAACTTGCAAGAATCACTTGCGATCGAGAAGGAAGAAAAGACAGGGAGCAAATCATGAACCCAATCGCTACCGTACTATCCAAGAGTGCAGGAAGTATTGCCCTCAAAGTAACTATCATCGTCGCAGCAGCGGTGGGTGGGGCTGGACTGGTTTCATCTAATGTCTTTGCAGCGCTGACAGCAACTGCCTCAAATACTTCGGGCGGTTCTGTGACAACGGGAACCCTGAGCCTGACCCTCGCACCTTCTTCAGTTTCCGGAATCACAGGTGGTTTTACAACTGCAATCACGGCAATGGGACCTGGCGATACAGTCAACCGCTATATCGATCTCACCAATGCCGGAACTCTCGATGGAGCAACTCCAACGCTGCTAATTTCATCTGTTGATTCAAATACCATCGTTAATAATGCGTCAACGGGTCTTCAGGTCACAATCAGCGCCTGCACAGTTGCATGGACTAACACCGGTACTTGTAGCGGTACAACAACATCTGTAATCGCAGCTACACCAGTTGCAACCCTCAAATCTTCAGCTCAATCCATCACACTTCCCACCGTTCTTGCTGGTGGCTTGAATCGATTGAAGATTGCAATTGCGCTTCCTGCAGGCAGTGAAAATACCGTCAACGGCGTTCTACCAGTCGGAACAGTTCAAGGCCTCACCGCAGCTCTGACATGGCAGTTCACAGTTACTGAGCGCGCTGCAGTCACAACAAATAGCTAAACTATAATCAACTGAATTGGTGGAAGGAGAGGGAGATGAGATTCAAGAGAAGATCTGCATCTCTCGTCGCCGCTGCGATGGGCGCGTTAATACTCGCGCCCATCCAGCCACCATCAGCTTTCGCCAATACCGCAGTCGCCAAGAACACAACACTTTCTGTCTCTACCGCATCACTCATTCTCTTTGCCAGCGCAACTCAGACCTATACCAACACAGGTGTCCAATTCACAACAATTGTCACTAATGGAGCCCGAAAGAATTTCTATATCAATAACAGTGGAAATTTCTCGCTCTCAAGATTTACATTAACAATTACTCTTCCTGCTAGCTCCAATGTCTCTACATTTAGACGGTGCAATGTCAATGTAGATTTCTCAGGACCCACTACTTGCGCCAGTGGATCAACGACCAACGTCACTATCACCCCAGGATCTGCCGTTACATATACCTTGCCCACAACGCCTAATAGCTTCTATGTCTTTCAGATAGTCCAGAATAAAACTGGCACTATGAAGGTCGATGTCACCGCAAATACAGCCTTTATTACTACCGGAGTCAGCAACTCCTAGAACCGCTAAACTACTGCTCTGATCAGAGGGAGCGGTGATGAAGAGTTACAAGATTGCCATCGTGGGCGCCGGACCTGCCGGCTACTTTGCAGCCCAAGCTCTCCAGAATCTCGTTAACGAAGAGCTTTCTTTCTCAATCGACATGATCGAACGCCTGCCAACCCCATGGGGCTTAGTTCGCAGTGGTGTTGCTCCAGATCATCCAAAGATTAAGACCGTTTCAAAGGTCTTTGAAAAGATTGCCAATACCGAAGGTTTTCGCCTCTTCGCCAATGTTGAACTCGGTAGCGATCTCACCATTGAACAACTGAAAGAGCGTTATGACGCTGTAGTTATTGCAACAGGTTCACCACGCGGCAAGAAGCTAGGTATCCCAGGGGAAGATCTACCAGGATCGCTATCAGCGGCGACATTTGTCCCTTGGTATAACGCACACCCTGATTTCAAGGATGCGTCAATCGATCTCTCTTCAGAGACTGCGGTGGTTATCGGCGCTGGAAATGTCGCGATGGATGTCGCCCGAATGCTGGCGCTTGAACCTTCAGAGCTAGATCCAACTGATACTGCAGATCATGCAATTGATGCTTTGAAAGAGAGCGCAATTCGCAATGTAGTGCTGAGCGCCCGTCGCGGCCCCGAACATGCCGCATTTACATCTCCCGAATTACGCGAGCTTCCAAAGCTTGAACACACAAACGTTGTGATGAACCCATCAGATATTTCTGAAGCAATTCAACGCGCAGGTGATGAGATTGAGAAAGATACAAAATCAAATCTCGATGCGATGACATTGATTGCAGAACGTGAAGCAACCGCTCACGATCGCACGTTGAGCTTCCAGTTCTTGGCAACGCCTATTGAAATTAAGGGCGATGGAAAAGTGGAGGAAGTGGTCTTCAAGCGCACAGGTGGAGAAGAAACCTTCAGCATCAAGTGCGGATTAGTAGTCAGCGCAATTGGTTATGAATCACCATCGCTCGAGGGCATTCCTTATGCTCACGGAAAAGTAGTGAATGTCGATGGTTTCGTTGAAGGAAATCTCTACGTGGTCGGTTGGGCTAAGCGCGGACCTTCTGGTGTAATCGGAACAAATAAATCCGATGCTGCCGATGTGATGAAGCTTCTTGTCTCAAAGTTGGAGTCACCTAAGAATTCGGGTGATGTCACCGAGATAATTGCGCATAACAAAGTCATCACACAGATGCATTGGGAGCAGATCAATGCCGCTGAAGTAGCAGCGGGTGAGCCTCTCGGAAAGCCCCGTAGAAAGGCGGTTTCGCGCGAGGAACTGCTCAATTTGGGCGCGCTCTAATAAGAAGGTATTATTCGCGTTCTACAACTCAATAAGCGTGCGTAGCTCAACGGATAGAGCATCTGACTACGGATCAGAAGGTTAGGGGTTCGAATCCCTTCGCGCGCACAAGTTAAGCCTCGAGTGCCTTTCACACTCGGGGCTTTTCTTCTTTGTATAGCCGGCTTCGGCAGCAATAAGAGTTCGACTGGTCATTGTGCTGCTCAACCTTCGCCAATGCAGCAAAATTCAGGGATGAAGTTCTTTCAATTCCTTCGCACTATCCAGAGCGTCACAGTGGCTGCGCTCTCACTCATTTTGCTCATCACAATCACGCCATCAGCATCGGCGGATGTCTACAACCCGGTTGCAACTGTGATTGCCAATGATGAATTACTTAATTATGTGGTCGAAGATGGAAGCGTTGAACGAAATAGTTACATCGCAATCATGCCGCCTGCAGTAACGGCAGTGGGCGAAACTCGCGCCGGCAAATGGAAGTGGTGCCTTGGTCTTAATGACCCGGTCTGCGATCCAAAGAACAATCCGGTAAATATGAAGGCAACATCAATTTTGGGTCCATGTATCAGCGCTACGGATGAAAATTGCATCGAATCTCTCGAGGTTGGACGTGGCACTAATTTAGAGCGCGCAACTTTAATCCGCGTGACATCAGGTCTGACATTTCCGGCAGTGCCTGAATATGACTACCCAGGAAGTTCAAATATCTCGCTCTGGAAGACAGCTTCTGGTGCCAATCCTTTCGCTGTGATGCCTCGCATGCAGCTCTACTTCCGTAATGGATCATTCTCCGTAGGAGAGCTCTTTGCCGATGTCATTCCTTATAAGGAGAAGACCGGTAATTACGCACCAATTAAAATTAATACAAGACCAGATGCAACACCTGAAAATCGTTATGACTTTGCACGTAATGCGCAGAGCTGTGTCTTCGAAGAAGATGGCGTTTGCGGTGTTGCTCAAGAATATGAAGCTGATACACGGATTAAATTGAAGCTTCGCATCGCCAATTCCGTTGGCGGTTGGTTCCGAGGGCGAATGAAAGATCCTGTTCTAGATGTTGCCAATTTCTCTGCGAAGAACAATCTCATCACAGTTGAAGCAACCCCAGTAACAGTTCCACGTATGGCCATCGTGGTTAAGCCTGCGACCTTTGGCGATCAAGAGAAAGTCTGGTTCCAAAATAACGGCCAATGGCCACTTGCAGCAGGTGGCACAGGAAGTGGTCCGCAAGCAGGAAACCCACAAGACTCTTTCCCTTTTATCGAGTTCTATCGCGAGCGAGTAAAAGATAAAACCACAGGGGTAAGTTCCTTCTGGAATTTCAATACCACTTCTTGGGGCGATGGCAGTAAGTGTCTGCAAGATAAGAGCAAGGTGCTTGGCATCGTCACCACCAACTCTCTTGCCTACGATGGCGGGTCACCATCATTTGTAGATGGATCTCTAAACTATCGAGTCTCAGGTCTGCATTTCATGCCAGATGGCATCACTCCGGTGCTCGGAACCTATAACCTCGTGATGAAGAGCGAAGTTGCTCGCTGTCTCTACGGATTTTCAAGCGCGCCAATCTCGGCCTCTGTTTCGATTGTCGGCGGCGAGAGCGCGATTGTGGCAACAACAGTTACGGGTGAGAGAAATGGCTGGCTCAGCCTTTCAGCTGCTGGATTTACCTTTAGTACCAAGACTATCCAGGTGAAACTCTCTCAAGAAGCCCCTGCTGTTGTAGCGCCAGTTGCTCCACCGGCAAAGACGGTTATTAAGAAGACCATCACATGTGTAAAGGGAAAGACGTTGAAAAAAGTTACAGCAGTCAGCCCTAAGTGCCCGAGTGGTTTTAAAGTAACTAAGTAGAAATACTTAAGCTCGAAGTGCTTTTGCAAACTCAGCAAAGTCATCGACCAAGATGTCGATTTCAGTCTGAGTATGCGCGAGCGAAATCAACCACTGCTCATCAAGTCCCGGAGGAGTAATGATTCCGCGGTTAAGTGCAAAGAGCCAGTGAGCTTCTGCTACTCCAAAGTCAGTTGCCTTATAGTCGCGGTAGTTACGAACCGGTGATGTTGACCAAGTAACACAACCCTTGACACCGAAACCAACAGTGTGAGCTGGAAGCTGATACTCATCAATGAGATCACCGATGCGCTCGAGAGCCTGGAAATTAAGTGCTTCGGCTGCGCCAAGTGTCTCTGTTGTCGCAATTCGATCGATTGCACGCACGCCTGCCATTGCAAGCGGGTTACCGTTGAAGGTACCAAAGTGAGCCATCTTGTTATTAGTAACAAAATCCATGTACTTCTTTTTGCCACCAAAAGCAGCAAGCGGAAGTCCGCCACCGATTGATTTAGCGAGAGTAATAAGGTCTGGCTTAACACCAAGGCGCATCGATGCACCGTGTGCTCCAGCTGTCAGACCTGTCTTTACCTCATCAAAGATAAGAACAACATTGTACTGATCGCAGAGTTCGCGAACTCGCTCGAGGTAACCAGCATCAGGAAGAACAATCGCAAGGTTTTCAAGAACTGGCTCGACGATAAAGCAGGCGAGCTTCTTTGCGTTCTTCTTAAACATCTTCTCAAGTGCTTCGATATTGTTAAATGGAACGACGTAGATATCTCCGGGAACCAAGTTTGAATCAATATGAGGAACTGGCTTATCTGCCTTACCGATTTTATCTAGTGGTGGCTTTGAAGAAACCACGAATGGGTCATAACTACCGTGGTAACCGCCCTCAATCTTCAAGATACCCATCTTCTCTGTAGCAGAGCGCGCAACGCGGACGGCATACATCGTTGATTCAGTACCTGAGTTGGTAAAGCGCACCTGATCTATGCCAAAGCGCTTACAGATGCGCTCAGCTGCATCAGTTGAAGTAGGCGATGGGGTTACAAAGAGCATTCCCTTTGTGAGTGAAGATTGAATTTCCTCAACAACAATTGGGTTGAGGTGGCCGGCGAGCATTGCGCCAAAGCCCATTGAGAGGTCGAGCAACTTTCGGCCGTCGACATCTGTCATGTAAGCGCCTGATGCGCTCTCGATGGAGATTGGGTATGGATCCCAATGCTGGAAGCTAGATGTCACTCCGAGGGGGAGAGATGAGAATGCACGCTTGCTCTCTGTCTCTGATGCCTTGGTGTTCTTTGTAAAGAGCTCCCACTCAGCAGCAAGAACTGAAGCTACCTTCTCGGAAGAAATTGGTTTTGATGTTGCTGGAACTCGACGATACGTATTCGCATGTGGCGCAGTTGTCATTTGTAACGCTGTACTACAAAAGCCTCTAACTTAGAAGCGGTTTTGTTCTGTACTCTCCTTTTAAGTCACGATTTAACGTGATGCGCAATTATCGCTGATGCCCAATAAAGTTGCAACTATTAGCTAACCATCGTGGCGATAAGCATCTCTAAGATGAATTTATCCCAGTTTTCCTGCCCCATAGGGGTCGGAACAATGTCATCAACAATTTTTCCGAGTGTATAACTTTGAATAAATATAGCTACTACATGTGAATCTAAAGTTGGTTTGAAGAGTCCCTTATTCTTAGCCTCTTCCACCAAATCTTGAAGTGCAATATTGAGGCGCTCTTGCTCTAATCCAAGTGCTCGTTGAAAGCGTGGAGAAGATTCGGAATTTGCCAATGCACGTGCGCGTGTGAACCGAGTGGATTTATATTCAGGTGATTGCGTATAAGTAGTGAGTACTTTTAAGCCCTCGACAATGTCATCGCGTGTCTTTGCACTAGAAAGCACCGGCACAATTAAAGAGATACTTCGATCAACCCAGGCTGCATAACGCGAAACCTGCGCCGCTTCCAGCAGTTCACCGAGATCTTCAAAGTGGTGGTAGAGACTGCCTTTAGATATTCCAGATTTTTCAAGAATTTCATCAACCTGAATATCACCAGGAAATTGCGTCTCAAGTAATTCTGCTGTCGTCTCAATGAGGCGAGACTTAGTGGGGTGAATTGACTGAGGCATAGCGCTAATTAAACTCAATAACCACAACTATTGGTAGCCTTTACCACCATGACAAAGCCGACAATTATCCTCGCGACCAGTAATGGCGTTGGGATGGGCCACCTAGTGCGCGCTACCGGTATTGCAATTGAACTTAAGAAGTACGCAAATCCAATTATTGTCTCGATGGCTGGTGGAATCGCTGAGATTCCTGATTATCTTGGAATCCGAGTCGAATACATTCCTGGCCGCGATCGAGGTTGGATGCCGCGAGAAAAGTGGGATGACTATCTCCGCGATCGACTAATGGCATTGGTTGATGAAACCGGCGCAACTGTCATGTCATTCGATGGAGTTGTTCCATACCCAGGTGTAATTGCAGCAAAGTTCTCACATCCAAAGCTTGCACTTGTCTGGGTTCGTCGAGGACTCTGGCAGAAGAAGCCACAACGATTTGTTCTTGGAATGCAATCGAAGATGATGGATCACATCGTTGAACCAGGCGATATGGCCCGTGCTTACGATTTCGGACCAACTGCCCAACGTAACGATGCCACACTTACCTCACCAGTCTCGCTCTTTCGAGAATCAGAGGCGCTTTCACGCGAGGAAGCACGAAAAGTCTTAGGCCTAGATCTTGATCGCCCTGCTGTTTTGGTGCAACTAGGAACTGGCGATAGCGATGTCAATGAGAAGTTAACGGCGGCACTTTCCGGTTTGATTGGTTGGAAAGACTTGCAAGTAATCCTTACAAAACAACCGTTTGATAAAGATGGAAAGTCACTCGCCCCAGAGGGACTTGATATCCGCGTTGTGCGCCACTTTCCACTTGCGCGAGTGCTCCACGCATTTGATGCCGGAGTATCTGCAACTGGTTATAACGGGTTCCATGAAAATCTACCGGCCTGTCTTCCAACAGTTTTCATCTCAAACATTCGTGGCACAGATGATCAAGAGGCACGTGCGCAGTGGGGACATGATTTTGGTTTTGCTATTCGTGGAAATCAAGCTGACCTACATGACATCACAGCAGCGGTGAAGAAACTGCAAGATCCGAAAGTTCGTGCAAAGCTCGCTGCAAAATGTAAAGAGCTGCCAGCCACCACAGGTGGAGCCGAGATTGCCAAAATTCTCTTTGATTTAGCGACACGAGAAGAGCCAATTCGTCCATCGTGGTTTACCTATAACCGTTTAAAGATTCAAGAGCACATCAACCGCGGTAAACGTCACCTCGTATATATGGGACTTCGTCGTTTAGCTTTGGTTTACCGATTAATCAACCCTCATATTGTTGTCAATGTTGTTAAACAAGATCCACCGGTGTGGGGCTCGCAAACAACCGCTAAAGAGCTGCACCCGCTCATCAAGAGCGAAACACGTTTTGAGCACCTTATTTCCGGAGCCTCTGAGCAGTACATCGCTCGTCGTAAAGAGATTGCAGAGCAGGCTTACGGCCATCGCACTGAGATCATTAACACGAAAAAGTCACAGGGCTAGCGCGTCATTTCAAACTGCGCACAATTAGTTTCATAGCTACTCTTCTCACTTATGAGAGCAGAAACTTCTATTCCAGTAAATGAAATCATCGCTACCCGCCGCAGTCCTCGTTCCTTTAATGAGATAGCGGAAATTTCGAATGAAGACCTTCTCGCCATTCTTGAAGCAGCACGTTGGGCTCCATCAGCATTTAATGGTCAGCCTTGGAGATTCTTCGTCGGCAAGCGTGGAGATGAAGTGTTTACTGAGATTCTCTCTTCTCTTGGCGAGTTCAACCAAAAGTGGGCTCACAAAGCTTCAGCCCTGATTCTTGTCGCTTCTACAACTGTAAAAGGCGATGGTTCTCCTCATAACGATTATCAATATGACTGCGGACTCTCAGTGGCACAGCTTGCTATCGAGGCTCATGATCGCGGGCTGATCGTGCACCAGATGACTGGCTTCGATAAATCAATCGCAGAGAGCGCACTCACAATGGATGCAACTTTGGTTCCAGTGGTTGTAGCAGCTGTTGGCGTGCAGGATGTTCCAGAGAAGCTCTCAGGTCCCATGTTGGAGCGAGAGCTCGCCAAACGCGAACGACTACCGCTTGAGACTATTGTCGTTAAAGGCTTACCTGCCTAGAAGCGAGAACGGATCTCCCATAGGTCCTTGAAAACCGGATTAAAGAGAGTGCTCGCCAAGTACTGAACTCCACTTGAACCACCAGTGCCCATCTTTGCTCCGATAGTGCGTTCGACCATCTTCACATGGCGGTAGCGCCACTCTTGGATTCCTTCATCGATATCAAGCAGGCGTTCCGAAACCATTGCTGCCTCAGCATCGTTACGATGAAGTTCAAGCAGCGCATCTTGCACAACGATATTACTTTCGTATGCAATCGATTTCAAACGGTTGAGAACTTCTGCTGGAATATCAAAGCCTCTACCTGCAACGTAGATGAGGAAAGAATCCCAAATTGAGTTCACAGATGTTATCGCCTTAATTTCTGCTTGCACATCTTCTGGAAGATGGCCGGCCATCTTCGAATCACGCCGACCCAGCAGCGCTTCAACCTTACGGAACTGTGCCGATTGGAATCCACTCGAAGAAGAGAGATAACCGCGGAATGCATTGAACTGAAGCGGGGTCATAGTTTCGAGAATGTCTACCTGGGTGACGCAGACCTTCATGATTGTCCGAATGCGACCTAGTAGAGCAAGTGCATAATGCGAATCTCCAGATTCCATCGCCTTTGCAGCTGCTTGAAATTCATGGATGAGTTGCTTAAACCACAGTTCGTAGGTCTGATGAATAATAATGAAGAGCATTTCATCATGTTCGGGGCCATCAGATAGTGGCTTCTGCAATTTAAGTAAGTCATCTACCTGTAGATAAGAGGTATATGTCAGAGCTGATTCATATTGATTGCTCATGTGACTCGTGAATCCGATCCCTTAATCTCTTCATATTTCTTGCTCAAAGTCAGTTCGCGTAGGCGCTCGAAGCCATCCCAAATTTCAACGTATGACGTTGGTAGTGGAGCTATTGCCAATCGAATTGCATTTGGTGTGCGGTAATCCGGAATCACGTTGACGAATTTACGAAGCGCGACACAGATTTGAGCAGCCTGCGGATGGCCAATAGAGATGTGGCCGCCGCGCTCATGAGCATCGCGTGATGTAAGAAGTGTGTAGCCAAGATCAGCTAACCACGCATCGTAGAGATCAATCATCATCTGAGTTCCGACTGCAGCCTTATGTGCAATTGCCTTGATTCCAGCCTCTTCAATCATAGAGAAAGCTGTCTGTACTCCACGAATTCCGATGATGGAAGGACTTGCAATTTGGAACCCACGAATTCCATCCGCCTTTACAAACTCTGGACCCATACCAAATTGATCTTCATTACTAAACCAACCTTGAATCGGAACTTGCAATTCTTTCTGCACACGCTTGTTCACATATAACCAAGCTGGAGATCCCGGTCCTGAGTTTCCATACTTATATGTGCAACCAACTGCAAGGTCAACACCATTTTCATCAAAGTTCATCTCAATGGCACCGGCTGCATGGCTGGCATCCCAAACAACCCACGCGCCAAACGAGCGAACAAAATCGGTAATGGATTTGATGTCGTTACGCGCACCAGATCGATATTGGATGACTTCAAAGGTAACAAGTGCTACATCCTCGTTCATGTAAGGCTTCAGGATGTCGACTGTGATGCGCTCGTTCTCTGAGATTGCAGGATCTTCATTATCGATGATGACAAGGTTGAGTCCGAGCTGCTTTGCAATTCCATCGAGGATGTATCGATCGGTGGGAAAGTTGGCCGCATCGGTAATGATTGTCTTGCGACCAGGACGCGAATTAATTGCCGCAAGACAGAGCTGATAGAAATTTACAGAAGTCGTATCGCAGACAAGAACTTGCCCGGCTGCCGCTCCTAGAACCGAGCGACCTAGGAGATCTCCGGCAGGTTGGGCTTCATCAACCCAGTGGCTCCAACCTGTAACAACCTCACGCCCCCATTCGTGGGTCAGGAAGTCGTTGACTGCCTTTACCGTCTCGTGGGGTAGACGACCGAGCGAATTGCCATCTAAATAGCAGAGATCGGGATCGGTGATGACGAATTTGCTCTTGAAATGAGCTAACGGGTCGTTCTTGTCGAGTTCGAGTGCGTATTCGCGGTCAGTAACCTTCATGACGGAAAGGTACGCTCTCCTACCGTGGCGCGCAATCTTGTAAACATCGAAGAGGTCTCTAAAGCCTTTGATATTCGCCCACTTCTCGTAAAGGTCTCACTCGGTATTTCTGAAGGCGAACGCATCGGAATTGTCGGCCGCAACGGCGCCGGCAAGAGCACTTTGATGCGCATCATTACTGGTGAAGAGGCTCCTGATGCTGGCCGAGTCACAAAATCTAATGCGACAAATATTGGCTATCTCGCACAAATCGATAATGCTGATCCTGCTGCAACAGTGGGTGAGGTAGTTCTTGGCAATCGCGAGAAACATGAGTGGGCTGGCGATGCACGCATTCGTGAAATCTTTACCGGTCTCTTTGGTGGATTCGATGACCATCTCTTTGAGCGCACATTTGGAAATCTTTCTGGTGGAGAGAAGCGCCGTGTTGGTTTAGCAAAGCTACTCATCGATGATGTCCAATTAATTCTGCTCGATGAACCTACCAACCACCTTGATGTCGAGGGAGTTGCCTGGCTTGCTGCACATATTAAGAAGCGTAGCGATTTAGCGGTCTTGGTTGTGACTCACGATCGATGGTTCCTTGATGAAATCACTGATCGCACCTGGGAAGTAGTGCAAGGAAACGTCGAAGAGTATGACGGTGGTTACTCGGCATTTGTATTAGCGAAGGCTGAACGATCCCGCCAGTCAGCTGCAACGGAAGCCCGACGCAACAACCTCATTCGTAAAGAGTTAGCATGGCTTCGTCGCGGTGCACCTGCACGAACAACCAAGCCAAAGTTCCGAGTAGATGCAGCAAACGAATTAATCTCGGCAGAACCTGCTCCACGTGATGGAAGCGAACTTCTAAAGTTTGCCCTGAACAGACTTGGTAAGACAGTTCTAGAGACAAAAGATATGCAGGTTAAAGCAGGGGATAAGGAATTACTTTCGCATCTGACCTGGAATATCGGTCCAGGCGATCGCATCGGCATCGTTGGAATCAATGGCGCTGGAAAGAGCACCTTGATGCGCGTACTAGCGAGCGAACTACAACCTGCTGCTGGAAAGTTAACTACTGGAATAACAGTGAAAATAGCCTTCCTTACGCAGCATTTAGATGAGCTCGATCCGACATGGCGTGTTCTTGAAGCGGTAGAAAAAGTCGCTCAATTTGTTGAATTAGGAAAAGGCAGAACGCTCTCAGCATCACAACTATGCGAACGACTCGGTTTCGACCGCGACGGACAATGGACACCTGTGGGAGATCTATCTGGCGGAGAACGTCGTCGTCTTCAGTTAACGCGATTGTTGATGGATGCTCCCAATGTATTAATGCTCGATGAACCAACAAATGATTTTGATATTGAAACGCTGACCGAGCTTGAAGATTTGCTCGATAGCTATGGTGGAACTCTTCTCGTGGTTTCTCACGATCGATATTTCTTAGAACGCGTATGTGATCGCTTCGTTGGTCTATTGGGAGATCTACAACTTCGCGATCTTCCTCGCGGTGTTGATGAGTATCTCGAACTTCGTCACAAACAATCACAGCCAGCACAAAGTTCCTCAAGCAAGGGCAAAACTTCTAGCGCGGCTGAAGAACGCCAATTGAAGAAAGATTTGAGTCGAGTTGAGCGTCAGATTGAAAAGGGTAAGGCGGAGTTAGTCCGGCTTACCGGCGAACAAGAAACTTTCGCAATGGACTCTGCGAAGTTGATAGAGATTTCTGAGCAACTTTCCAAAATCTCGCAAGAGCTAATTATGCGAGAAGAGGAATGGCTTTCTATCACTGTGGCACTTGAGGGCGAATAATGGATAACAAAGGACACCAACGCCTCGACATCCTGGCAACAATTTCAGGGGTCATGATTGCGCTGCAAGCTCGCGCTAATGGTGAACTTTCACATCGTCTTAATAACGGAGTGCAAGCAGCTCTCATCTCATTTGGTTCTGGCTTAGCAATCATTGCCGTGGTTGCACTCTTCTCACCTGCCATCAAAGAAGGTGCTCGTAACCTTCGAGGTGCAGTAGCTCGGAGAGAGATTCCACAGTGGACGCTCTTTGCCGGAGCCCTTGGTGGAACCTTTGTTGGCATTCAAACTCATGTAGTGCCTGTAATAGGCGTGGCTATTTACTCTGTGGCCTCGATTGCGGGCCAAACTGCTGCCTCGCTACTGGTGGATCGTCTTGGAATTACTGGTGGAGGAAAGAAGGAAATCACCTTCAGACGCGTAGCTGCAGCAGCCTTTACTGTCTTCGCTGTCTTGGTTTCAGTTTTAGATCGCATCGAGAGCGCAGATCTTGCGCTCTTCTCAGTCTTTCTTGCCGGTGTTGCAGGTGCAGTTGTCGGTGTTCAGCGCGCTCTCAACGGCCAGATCAACGAGCATTCACATCAAAGTTATACAACGTCACTGCTTAACTTCATTATGGGAACGAGCTTTCTCTGCATTTTGTTAACACTTCTCGTTCTCTTTGGAGATACAGAACTATCGCCACTACCTGCAGGTCCGTGGTGGATCTACACAGGTGGTGTCATCGGCGTTATTTACATTGCCTTTACCTCCAAGATTGTTCAACACCTTGGCGTACTTACATTTACCCTATTTAGCGTCGGCGGAAATCTTCTTGGTTCTCTAATTATTGATTTAGTTTCACCAACCGAAGGCGTTCACGTTAGTTGGTATCTCGTCACCGGAATTGCGATGACTTACTTAGGAGTTATTGTGGGCGGCGTGAATAACTCACAATCACGGAGATTGAAGAAGCAATAATAAAGAAAGCCGCAATCGCATATGAGGAAGTCTTTACCCATGGAAGCGATGCAGCGTAGTAACCAGCAAGGGTGATACCGGCTCCCCAGAGAATTGCTCCGAAAATATTTGCAGATAAGAACTTGTAGTAATTCATCATTGATGCGCCAGCGATAGGTGGAACAAAGGTACGAATCCAAGGGAAGAAGCGAGCTGCGATTACCGCCCACCAACCTGTCTGCTCGTAAAAGCGTTCTGCATTCACAATCATCCGCTTTATTCGTGGAGATTCTCTCTTATCAAGGTAAGGGCGTCCCAAGACTCGGCCGATAACAAACCCAACCTGATCACCAAAGAATGCAGCAAGAACAATGATTGAAACTAAAAGCGCAATATTGATATTTCCGTGCGCTGCTGCGACCAAGCCAGCGCTGAAGAGGATCGAGTCTCCCGGGAGAAAGAAGCCGAAAAGTAAGCCTGTTTCAACGAAAACTATCGCCCCGATAAGAACATAGAGAACAAATGGGGCAAGGGTTGAAAACTGGGAGTCAAATGATGCAGCGTATGCGTTCACAGATTACCGACGTGAAACTTTCTTTACAGCTGCCGAGACCTTTGGAACTACCTGAGGGTCGAAGACGCTTGGCACGATAAAAGAGGCGTTGAGCTGTGATTCAGTGACGCATTCTGCGATTGCCTCTGCTGCAGCAACGAGTAAGTCGTCGGAAATCTTGCTTACCCCTGCATCGAGCAATCCTCGGAAGATTCCTGGGAAGGCTAGAACATTGTTGATCTGATTTGGCTGATCACTTCGACCAGTAGCAACCACAGCTGCGTACTTTCGAGCGATAGCCGGATCAATCTCAGGAGTTGGGTTAGCGAGAGCGAAGACAATCGAACCCTTAGCCATTGAAACGATATCTTCTTCATTGAGAACATTTGGCGCACTTACGCCGATAAAGACATCTGCTCCTCGCATCGCCTCATGGATATCACCGCGGTAATCGCTCTGGTTTGAGTTGTCGATAAACCAGCGACGCATTGGTTCATCGCCAGTGGTTGCTTTGTGAATTACTCCATCTTTATCAAAGGCAACGATGTTCTTTGCACCGCTAAGAACCAGGAGACGTGCAATTGCCGTGCCTGCTGCACCAGCACCACTCATGACAATCTTTACATCACCAATGTTCTTATTAACAAGCTTGAGTGAATTTCGAAGAGCTGCAAGAACAACGATTGCTGTTCCGTGTTGATCATCGTGGAAGACAGGAATATCAAGAAGTTCGCGCAGACGTGCTTCAACTTCGAAACAACGTGGCGCAGAGATATCTTCAAGGTTGATGCCACCATAGACAGGTGCGATCAATTGAACGGTACGGACAATCTCATCAACATCTTGGGTATCGAGGCAGACTGGCCAGGCATCGATATCTGCAAAGCGCTTAAATAGAACAGCCTTACCTTCCATCACAGGTAAAGCAGCAGCAGGGCCGATATTTCCAAGGCCTAGAACGGCTGATCCATCGGTAACTACAGCGACGGTATTTCGTTTCATAGTTAAGCGACGAACATCTGATGGATCTTCGACAATTGCCTGACAGATGCGAGCTACGCCAGGTGTATATGCACGAGAGAGATCGTCACGAGTCTTCAATGGAACTTTGGAATTAATCTCAAGCTTGCCACCGAGGTGGAGCAAGAATGTTCGATCACTGACCTTACGAACAGTCAGGCCGGCATGTGCAGCGAGAGCTGAATTGATTTCTTGCGCGTGATCCTTATCGATCGTGTCACAGGTAATGTCTACGACAACGCGATCAAGATGTGATTCAACAACATCGAGTGCGGTAATAGTTGCGCCAGCGCTGGTAACTGTTGCGGTGACGAGTGCTACCGGCTGAAGCTCAGGTGCGCCTTCAACGCGGATGGTGATTCCGTAGCCAGGTGATGTAGATGCCATTACACGACTCCGTAGAGGCGATCGCCAGCATCGCCTAGCCCTGGCACGATGTAACCGTGTTCATTTAACTTCTCATCGAGAGAACCGGTCACCAAGGTAATTGGAATACCTGAATCCTTAAATGCATCTTCTACAACCTTGATGCCTTCAGGTGCTGCAAGTAAACAGATTGCAGTGATCTCAGTTGCACCACGTTCAATCAGAAAGTTAAACGCTGCAACGAGAGTTCCACCAGTTGCAAGCATTGGGTCGAGAACGAAACATTGGCGGCCAGAGAGATCTTCTGGAAGGCGATTGGCATATGTGCTTGCTTGAAGAGTCTTCTCATCGCGAACCATGCCGAGGAATCCAACCTGCGCTGTTGGAAGAAGTTTTGTCATGCCTTCCAACATTCCGAGACCTGCGCGCAAGATTGGCACAACAACTGGACGCGGTTCTGCCATCTTGAGCCCGGTTGTCTCTGTTACCGGAGTCTTAATCTTTACAGTCGTTGTCTTCACATCACGCGTTGCTTCGTAAGCAAGGAGGGTGACGAGCTCTTCTACTAAACGTCGGAAAGTTGGCGAATCAGTGTTCTCATCGCGGAGAACAGTTAACTTATGAGAGATAAGCGGGTGATTGGCGACATGTACTTTCATGCCTCCAACCTTACCGATAAAGTCGGGCTATGCAGAATAACGAAGAGCTCATGCGCATGGCTTTAGATGTGGCGCGTATCGCATCGCAGACGGGCGATGTACCCGTGGGGGCAGTTGTTATCAATGCAGAGGGAGTCGTTGTCGGAAAAGGTTTCAACGAACGCGAAGCCAATAACGATCCCACCGCGCACGCTGAAGTGGTTGCAATTCGAAATGCAGCATCTCGCTTACAGAAGTCTCGCCTAGATGGTTGCACATTGATTGTCACTCTTGAACCCTGCGCGATGTGCGCTGGCGCAATTGCACAATCTCGTATCTCTAAAGTTATTTTTGGCGCATGGGACGAGAAGGCCGGAGCAGTTGGTTCCGTCTGGGATGTGCTTCGTGATCCGCGTTCTATCTTTAAAGTAGAGGTAACAACCGGAGTTCTTGAATCCGAATGTGCCGAACTATTGACTGAATTCTTTAAAGATAAGTAATTAGCTAATTACAAGTTCGTAAGAAGGATTAAGAATCACAAGCGATCCTTCTTCTTCACCGACCATACCTTCGGCGCGTACTTCCATGCCGACTTCCAGTCCAGCAATCTCACGTCGGCCAAGGAAGTTAAGAGTTACTCCACCAGTCTCATCCCAGACTTCAACCTGAAGAGTTGGAGCGCTTCCGCGAGGAGCAGTTGAGATAGAAGTTACTCGTCCCTGAACATGTGCTCGCTTACGCCATTCGATTTTTCCGATTGGCGTGATGTTCTCTGCGTAGTGGCTAATCGGAGTAAATGGCATATCTGCACGGGCCGCAGTCGTCTTTGGCGCTTCAGCGACCAGCACAGGAGATGTTGTGTGCTCTTCATGAACAAGAACCGATTTATCTGAGGTGATGTTGTTGACGTCGAAAGGAATAATCGTTGCAACTACACGCTTGAGTTGTGAGATTGGCGCTGCAATTTCTTCAGCAGTTTGATCGTGAAGTAGGCGCCCCAAGAAACGTGAATAAGAACGACGAGGAAGTAAGAGTGTGAGTTCGATATCTGGCTTCGCCGTTTTGCGAATTGCGTAATCAACCGCAGAGTTAGCAATACGTCGATCAGGGCAGTCAATGAGTTCAAGAGTGATGTCTTCAAGTGCTTCTGATTCTGCCCATGCGCTTTGAATTTCTTCGGCATGGCGATCGTCGATGACAAAGTGAACTGCCTTGATTTTATGTGGCTTCAAGCTACGGGCATAACGCACGGCGCCAACAGTTGCAAGGTCAACGTTATCAACCAAGATTGTTACATCGTGACGAGCCATCGATGTTGCACGTTCTTGCTCATCCTTAACCTTTAACGCCTCTTGTTCGCGTACATACTGGCGACGGAAGCGAAGGAAGACCATGACCAAGATTGGCGCGGTAACGAGTACCAACCAAGCACCTTCAGTGAATTTCACAACAGAGAAGATGATGACAATCATCAACGAAACAGAGCCAGCAATCGAGTTAATAACAACGCGGAGCTTCCAACCTTCAGGTCGCGTGCGAAGTGAATGCTTTGTCATTCCGAATCCAGCGAGAGTAAATCCGGTAAATACACCGAGCGCGTAGAAGGCAACGAGGTGCTCAACCGATCCTGCGGTAAGAAATACCAAGAGCAATCCGCCACCTGAGAGCAAGAGGATTCCGTTAGAGAATGCAAGGCGGTGGCCACGCTTGGTGAGCTGACGTGGAAGGTATCCATCGGTTGCAACGAAGTTACAGAGCAATGGGAAGGCGCTGTAAGTCGTGTTTGCACCGGCAAAGAGAATAAGCATTGTTGCCAGCTGCACCAAAATAAACATCACTGATCCAAATGAGCCTTCGCCGACAGCAGCTTTAGCTACCTGCGAGATAACAGTTGGAAAGCCTGATTCGTATGGAACGGCGTGCACATGGCTTGCGAAATAAGAGACGCCAAGGACAAGAGTTCCAAGAAGAACGCTCATTGTTACCAAAGTGCGCTTGGCATTGACGTGCTCTGGTGTCTTAAAGAGTGCAACGCCATCAGAAATAGCTTCAAGTCCAGTCAGTGAAGAACCACCGTTTGCAAATGCGCGAAGCAAGATGAAGATGGATGCAGCAGTGAGCAATCCTTGTGATTGTCCAATTTCAACAGCGCCAGGTGCATATGGATCAAGCATAGGCAAAGTGCCATTGATCAGGCGGTAGGTTCCCATTCCGAAAACGATAAACATTGTTCCAACGAAGAAATAAGTTGGCATCGCAAATGCTTTACCTGCTTCTTTAACTCCACGGAGATTGCCGTATGTGAGAATGACGATGACTGCAACGATCATGTGCATCTTCCAAGGAGCAGCACTTGGGAAAGTCGAGATGATTGCTGCAACGCCTGCTGCAGATTGAATTGCAACTGTCACCAAGTAATCAAGCATTAGTGCAACAGCTGCAACTTGTGCGGTTACCGGTCCGAAGTTATCTCTGGCAACAATGTAAGCGCCGCCGGTCTTTGTATAAACATCGATGACGTTGCGATAGGAAAGAGTAATAAGAATAAGAATTGCGATAACAACGGCAGTCATCGGCATGATGATTCCGAAAGCTGCTAAACCAAATGCTGGAAGCAGCGCAATGAGAATCTGTTCTGAACCGTATGCGGAAGATGAAATACAGTCAGATGAAAGAATTCCGAGCGCATATCTCTTGCTGAGGCGCTGATGGCCAAGTGAGTGACGATTATGTGGCGCACCGAGGATGCGACGCTTGATCTTGTAGCGCAGCGGGTCCTTTAGATGTGCATGTTCCTGGAGGGCTACTGGCGCTGGTGCGCCATCTGTCCACGACTTCGCCACGAAGGACTCCTTTTATGCACTATCTGCAATGACTAATAAATAGCTATTTTGGTAGGCTCATCTTATGCGCACACAGTTATATATCGATGGTCAATGGGTAGATGGAAATGGCACTCTCGAGGTAATCGACCCTAGCGATGGCTCAGTTATCGCAAATGTGGCCACATCCAGCGATGAGCAGAACCTAGCGGCGCTAGAGGCAGCAGATCGCGTGGCAGCTGATTGGGCAAAGACCGCTCCGCGCGTGCGTGCAGAAATTTTACGTAAAGCTTTTGAGATCATGACCGCTGAGTCTGACTTCATTGCAGAGCTCATCTCTAAGGAGAACGGCAAGGCACTTCCTGATGCAAAGGGTGAAGTCGCATATGCCGCAGAATTTTTCCGCTGGTTCTCAGAAGAAACTGTCCGCACACCAGGTGACTTCCGACTTTCACCATCTGGCGATAAGCGCATCCTTGTTACACACCAACCAATCGGTGTCTCACTTCTTATTACACCGTGGAACTTCCCTGCAGGTATGGCTACGCGAAAGATTGGCCCAGCAGTTGCAGCTGGTTGCACAATGATTCTTAAGCCAGCGGGCGAGACTCCTCTGACTGCGCTTCACATCGTCGACATCATGGAGCGCGCAGGATTGCCGAAGGGCGTTCTCAACGTAATTCTTCCGGCGCAGACTGGTCCTGCAATTTCTAAGTTGATGCACGATTCACGTCTTAAGAATCTCTCATTTACCGGTTCAACTGCGGTTGGAAAGATTTTGCTTCGTGAGGCAGCAGATCAAGTCATTCGTTGTTCACTCGAACTTGGTGGAAACGCACCGTTCGTTGTTCTCGATGATGCAAATATCGAAGAAGCTGTTAAGGGCTTGATGTTGGCAAAGATGCGTAACGGTGGAGCTGCTTGCACCGCTGCAAACCGCATTTATGTTGCACGCTCAATCGGCGATAAGTTCATTGCTGAGTTTGCAAAGGCAATGGCTGCTATGAAGATGGGTACCGGTCGCGAAACCGGAATCACACTCGGCGCATCAGTTTCAATGAAAGAGCGCAACAAGATTGCAGAGCTCGTTGAAGGCGCAACATCACGTGGTGGAAAAGTTCACCTCGGTGGTCAAACACCTGACGGACCAGGAGCTTTCTATCCAGCGACAGTTATTGAAGTTGCTAAGGATGATGAGATTCTCGTTAACGAAGTCTTTGGTCCAGTTGCACCAGTTGTTCTCTTCGATACAGACGAAGAAGCGCTCAAGCTTGCTAATGACACTGATTATGGCTTGATTAGCTATGTCTATTCAGAAGACCTCAAGCGTGCAATTCGTTTTGCAGAAGCGATGGAGTCGGGCATGGTTGCGATCAACCGCGGCATGATCTCTGATCCAGCTGCGCCATTTGGTGGCGTAAAGCAATCAGGTCTTGGTCGCGAAGGTGGCTTCGACGGTATTCACGAGTTCTTGCAGACCAAGTACATCGGTGTGGAGATTTAAGACTTAATCAAGAAGCTTGCATCAACTTCGCTGTGAGCCATTTGATCAATGAGTAACTTCAGTCGATATGCAGGATCTTCATCGAGGATTTGGAAAAAGATTTCTTCTGGTGCTTCAGGTGACTGATTTGAGATTTGATAACCACTTCCTCCATCTCTCAAGAAGTGCACAATGGTTACGCCATCAATAAGTTTTCTAAAGACACCTTCTTGAAGCAATGAGAGAGCTTCTTCCTCATATCTTGAGGAATTCTCCTTAAGATTGCGCGCGAAAAGCGCGAGTGATTTCTCGCTTTGTTTTTTCTCAGGTCGCTGCGTCATGGTGCAATCATAACTCAGGTACCACATCGCAGCTCAACAATATTTTCAGATCTAGTCTTGCCGGCATATTGCCATTGGCCATCGATTACTGCTTTTGCAAAAGCAACGGCGTAAAAAAATGTAGGCGTTAGATTCTTACACCGACGCATTGTTCCTTCATTTACGACCTTGAGGCCTGAAGATTGCGGTGCATTCATCTTTGTAGATTTCTGAGTAATGAATTCGTCTCCGAACTTAGTTAACTTATAAATCTGTACCGTCAGAATCACTTTAGATTGATAACGATTACATTTAGATTCGGCATTTGCTTTTACGTAGTCAACACCAACCTTGATTTTCATGTACTCGGAAATATGTGGATCATGCATTCTGATATGGCACACGAGCGGCGAGGGACTGGGTTTTGTTAACGACGCTTGAGCTGACGCAGGTATTGATAATTGGACGATGATTAGGGGAATGAGAAATGAACTGGGGAGAAATGACATCCCGAGATTCTCTTATTGCAACCATAAGGCCTCAATAAGGGTAACCCAGGGACTAAATTTTCTTTTTTGTAGGGAAAAGAAGGAAGTGCAGGGCGATTCCAATAAAGATTGCCCAGATGAGATCGACAGTTATTGTTACTAGGGCTGTCACAACGTAAGTACTGACCTCTTGCCACGTAGAAGTAAGTTGTTCGCGGACGCTCTTTGGATTCAAGATGCGCACTGAAGTTCCGATCAAAACACCTGCAATCGCAGGAAGCGGAATGAGCGCGAATACAGGCGAAAGAACCAATACAACAATAAGAAGGAATAGCGCGTGAATAAGCGCCGCCATCTTTGTTTTGCCACCCGATCGAATATTGACGCTAGTACGAGCGATTGCACCCGTGGCTGGCTGTCCACCAAAGATAGATGCAACCATCGTTGCCAAACCCTGACCAAAGAGCTCTTTATTTGGTTGAAACTTCTCTGTTGCATGCGACATGCCATCTGCCACACGAGCAGCTAACAGGGATTCGATTGCAGCAAGTAGCGCAATCAAAATCGCTGGAGTAATAAGTGAGGTGGCAAACTCGAGATGAGAGCCCTTCCAGATGAAGACATTGCGAGGAATATCGCCAATCTTTGCTACATCAAGATTAAGTAGAGCAACTACGACTGTTGTGATTGCGAGTGCTGAAAAGCTTGCTGGAACATATGGCTTGAGCTTGAGTTTCTCAACAATCTTGACGATGTTGAATTTAATGACGAGGGTAAGAATAAGAATTGCCAGAGTGGAGGTGTGGAGCCCGGATTCAATTGCACCTTTCACGGTATTGATTGCTACCTGAAGAGTGCGTTCACCTTCGCCCTTTGTCACACCAAGTGCCATCGGTATCTGTTGCATTGCAATAACAACTGCGATTCCCAAGGTAAAACCTTCAACAACAGCCCAGGGAATCCGGTTAATGATTCCACCCAATCTAAAGACAGACATAGCGATAACAATGAGCCCAGCCATCAGGCCAAGAACAGGGATGGCTTCGATGCCGTTATTAGCGATCACCGGAATTAACACAACTGTCATCGCACCGGTTGGACCGCTTACTTGAAAGCGAGAGCCACCAAAGAGCGCCGCAATAAATCCAGCCAGAATTGCAGTGGAGATTCCAGCTTGCGCTGACATACCGGAGGTAATTCCGAAACCAATTGCAAGGGGGAGTGCGACGATGCCAACCGTTACACCAGCGACTAGATCTCTACCGAACTGTTCACGGTTGATCCAGAATTCTTCGCGGCGGAAGTTCATATGGTTTCGATTATTTTTTCTTGCGAACCTTATTAATTGCCTTATTAACATGGTGCTTGGTGCGGTTAAGTAAAACCTCAGCCCAAGTAAATTCAGATGCAAGAAGGGCAAAACCTGCGATGAGAAGAGGAACACCAGGAATAACTGGAAGTACTAATCCGGTGAGTCCGAGCACAACGAGTGTTCCACCAACAGAGGCAGCGATTACCCAACGGAAAGGGTGGGGAAGGCGCTTCCAGTTTTTCTTAACCCAGAGCCAACGCGTGCGCATGGGTTCATTCTATTGGTGCGAATCTGTGAAATATCTAAATGCGGAGGATGAGGGATTTGAACCCTCGATAGGTTTCCCTATACACGCTTTCCAAGCGTGCGCACTCGGCCGCTATGCGAATCCTCCCGCGCCCAGCCCAGGCGAGCCTGAATCGGACTGGCTAAGGGTAGCGGTGTGCGAAGTCAGCCCTGACACATAAGATTGGCTCAGATCTCCGGTGCGACGGCACCGTTCTGAACTCCCCCAGGGTAGGAATACAGCAAGGGTAGGAGCGCTCTGTTGGGTGCACCGGAGGTCCTAATAAGTAAGTAAATCTAGATCCTTCGTCCAACTAGAAGTGAGTTGAGTCGAAGCTATCGAAGGGTATGAAAATGAGCCTAGCTCTCTATCGAAAGTATCGTCCATCTGTATTTGCGGATGTGATCGGACAAGAACATGTCACTGTTCCACTTTCCAATGCCCTCGAATCTGGCAAGACACATCACGCATATCTCTTTAGCGGTCCTCGTGGTTGCGGTAAAACTTCTTCTGCGCGAATCATGGCGCGCTCGCTCAATTGCGAAAAAGGTCCAACACCAAACCCATGTGGTGAGTGCCAATCCTGTAAAGATCTCGTTGCTAACGGTCCAGGTTCACTCGATGTTATTGAAATTGATGCTGCGACCCACGGTCTTGTCGATGATGCGCGCGATCTTCGCGATAAAGCATTCTTTGCACCGGTACAGAGCAAGTACAAGATTTACATTATCGATGAAGCGCATCAACTTGGAACAGGTGCAGCAAATGCGCTTCTCAAAGTTGTGGAAGAGCCACCTGCACACGTCATCTTCATCTTTGCTACAACTGAACCCGAGAAGTTAATTTCAACAATTCGCTCTCGCACACACCACTACCCATTCCGCCTTGTTCCACCTGGAACACTTGCAGCACACCTGGAAAAGGTTTGCGCATCAGAAGGCGTAAAGGTTGCGAAGGGAGTTATTCCTTTGGTTGTTCGCGCATCTGGCGGATCCGTGCGTGACGCTCTCTCTGTTCTTGGTCAATTACTTGCTGGCGCTGGCAAAGATGGCGTCAGTTATGAAATTGCAGTGCAGCTCCTTGGCTTTACCGATGGCGCGCTACTAGATGATGCAATGGATGCTATTGCAGCTCGTGATGGAGCAACGTTATTTCAGACGGTTGATCGCGTAATTGAATCAGGACATGACCCACGTCGCTTCACCCAAGATTTGCTGGAACGCCTTCGCGATTTGATGATTGTTGATGCGCTGCAGGCAACCAATGCCAACAGTATTTTGCGCGAACTTCCTGATGATCAACTCGAGCGGATGCGTGTTCAGGCACAGAACATCGGCCAGGCATCGCTTTCTCGTGCTGCAGATATTGCCTCTGAAGGCCTTACTCAGATGCGCGGTGCAACAGCCCCACGCCTGATTCTTGAGCTTATTTGCGGTCGAATCTTGTTACCTATCGGCGACAACTCCGATGCAGGTTTGCTCTCACGTATCGAACGCCTCGAGCGCGTTGAAAATATTGCTCCTACAGTCTCTGCTCCAGTGGCCAAGAAGGTAGAGCCGGCGAGCACTGTCGTTCCGACAGAACCTCGCCTTACTCCACCTTCTACACCTGTAAAGGAAGTAGATCCTGCAGATTACGTTTCACCGATCACGGCTGAGGCGGTTCGCGAAAAAGCTCCCGAGACAAAGATTGTTGATGAAGTGTCAAAGAGCGAACCTGCGAAGAAAATTGATGCAATTGATGTTGCAGGACTTCGTCGCATGTGGCCTGAAGTCATTGAAAATGTTAAGAAGCGTCGCCGTTTAACGTGGTCGCTGCTGAGCGCAAGCGCACAGATTCTCGGTGTTGATGATAAGAACATCACCATCGGAATCGTTAATGCAGGTGCACGTGATTCATTCCTTCGCAGCGAATCCGATGCAATCCTGCGCGATGCATTCATTGAGATTGTGGGGCTCGATCGCAAGATTGAAGTCACTGTTGATCCAAGTATCGATACCTCTTCCACACCTGAAGCACGTGCAGTTCGCACAACTGAGGCGCCAACCGATAGGACTCAGTTAACTGGTGCAGCACTTCTTGCAGCCGAACTCGGTGCAACAATCATTAGCGAAACGAAGCACGACTAATGTCTAGTGGAATGTATGAAGGCGCAATCCAAGACCTCATCGACGCGCTAGGTCGTTTGCCAGGTATCGGACCAAAGTCTGCTCAGCGCATCGCTTTCCATATCCTGCAATCAGATGCAGAGATTGCAGATTCACTTGTTGAGGCTGTGCGCACAGTTAAAGATCGCGTGAAGTTCTGTACTCAATGTGGCAATGTCTCAGAAGAAGCAGAGTGCCGAATCTGTCGCGATCCACGCCGCGATCCTTCAAAGATCTGTGTTGTTGAAGAATCAAAGGACGTTATTGCAATCGAGCGCACTCGCGAATTCCGCGGGAAGTATCACGTCCTTGGTGGAGCAATCAGCCCTATTGATGGCATCGGCCCAGATCAGCTTCGCATTCGAGAGCTCATGCAGCGCCTCTCTGATTCAACGATTACAGAGATCATCTTGGCGACCGACCCGAACCTCGAGGGAGAGGCGACTGCGACCTATCTGGCTCGCTTGATTAAGCCGATGGGTATCAACGTCTCACGCCTGGCATCGGGACTGCCTGTGGGTGGAGATCTCGAATATGCAGATGAGGTCACGCTCGGACGCGCATTCGAAGGCCGAACTAACCTCTAACGAGTATTTGTCTCACGATATGGATTGAACCCTGTTCCATATATTGAGAAATTCCTAAATTCGGGTGGCGTGGATTTAAATAGGGGTTCAGACTTACCCCATGGCGCTCATCGTTCAAAAATATGGTGGTTCTTCAGTAGCTGATGCCGAAGGCATGAAGCGCGTTGCTGCACGCATTGTGGCGACGAAGAAGGCGGGCAATCAGGTCGTAGTTGTCGTCTCAGCTATGGGTGATACCACCGATGAACTGATTGATCTTGCCAACCAGGTCAGCCCAATCCCACCAGGGCGTGAACTCGACATGTTGCTCACTGCCGGCGAGCGAATCTCGATGGCACTTCTTGCAATGGCGATTAACAATCTTGGTTTTGAAGCGCAATCTTTCACTGGTTCACAAGCTGGTGTTATCACTGACTCAACACATGGCAAGGCTCGCATCATCGATGTGACACCAGGTCGCATTCGTGAGGCAATCGATGGCGGCAATATTGCAATCGTTGCTGGCTTCCAGGGAATCTCGCAAGATACAAAGGACATCACAACTCTTGGTCGCGGTGGATCCGATACAACAGCGGTGGCGCTCGCTGCTGCACTCGAAGCAGATGTTTGCGAGATTTACACAGATGTTGATGGAATCTTCTCTGCTGATCCTCGCGCGGTACCAAGTGCGCGCAAGTTAGAGACAGTTACATATGAAGAGATGCTCGAACTTGCCGCAGCAGGTGCAAAGGTTCTTCACTTGCGTTGCGTTGAATACGCGCGCCGTTACAACTTACCAATTCACGTACGTTCATCTTTCTCACCACTAGAAGGCACATGGGTAGTTGAAAACCACCCAGAAGGAGGCACCATGGAGCAAGCAATCATCGCTGGCGTCGCACACGATAAGTCAGAGGCGAAAGTAACAATCGTTGGTGTTCCTGATCGCACGGGCGTTGCAGCGCGCATCTTCCAGGCACTTGCCGATAACGATCTCAATATCGACATGATTGTTCAGAACGTTTCAGCTGCAGCAACTGGCCTTACTGATATTTCATTCACACTTCCTAAGGCAGATGGTGCAGAAGCAACAACAGTCTTGAAGAAGATCCAAGGTGAAGTTGGATTCGCCTCAATTCAATATGACGACACCATTGGAAAGCTTTCATTAGTCGGTGCAGGAATGCGTTCACACCCAGGTGTGACAGCAACATTCTTCGCTGCGATGTCAGATTCCGGCGTCAATATCGAGATGATTTCGACATCTGAAATTCGCATCTCCATCATCGTTCGCGAAAGCGATCTAGAACGCGCAGCGAAGGCTGCCCACACTGCTTTTGGCCTTGATTCAGATCAGAACGAGGCTGTCGTATACGGAGGTACAGGACGATGACACAGAAGCCATCACTTGCAGTCGTTGGTGCAACAGGTGCTGTCGGCACAGTAATGCTCGGCATTTTGTCTGAGCGTCCTGATGTTTGGGGCGAAATTCGTTTGATTGCATCTGCACGAAGCGCAGGCAAGAAGTTGATGTGCCGCGGGGAAGAGCTAACAGTTGTTGCGCTCTCACCAGAGGCATTCGATGGAATCGATGTTGCAATGTTCGATGTTCCAGATGAGGTCTCTGCCGAGTGGGCACCAGTTGCAGCATCACGTGGCGCAGTTGTTGTCGATAACTCAGGTGCGTTCCGCATGAATGCAGATGTTCCTTTGGTCGTTCCAGAAGTAAATCCAGAAGATGTGAAGAAGCGCCCACGCGGAATCATCTCAAACCCAAACTGCACAACACTTTCTATGATCGTTGCCATGGGTGCGCTCCATAAAGAATATGAATTGAAAGAGCTCGTTGTCTCTTCTTACCAAGCAGCATCTGGCGCTGGCCAAGCAGGTATCGATACGCTTCGCGCTCAAATCTCTGCAGTCGCTGGTTCAAACGCTGGTGATGTTGCAGGAGATGTCCGTGCACTCATTAAGGACAATGGACCATTCCCTGCGCCACTTGCCATGAACGTTATCCCATGGGCAGGCTCATTGAAGGAAGATGGATATTCTTCAGAAGAGCTCAAGGTGCGTAACGAATCACGCAAGATTCTTGGTCTTCCCAACCTTAAAGTTTCTGCGACATGCGTTCGTGTTCCAGTTATTACAACTCACTCATTGACCGTGCATGCGACATTTGCAAAGGAGCCATCACGTAAGGCGGCGCAAGATATTCTTGAAAACGCAGCCGGAGTGAAGTTGGTTGATGATCCAGAAAATCACAAATTCCCAACACCGGCAGAAGTTGTCGGCACAGACCCAACCTGGGTTGGACGCGTTCGTAAGAGCATCGATGACCCAATGTCATTGGATCTCTTTGTCTGCGGAGATAATTTGCGTAAGGGAGCTGCACTCAACACGGCTCAAATCGCAGAACTTCTCGCTGTCGAGTTCACTAAGTAACCGCAAGCCTTATCTTTCAAGGCATTGGCCCTTCAAGTTCACAAAACCAAGGTTTTTGAACCAGTAGACTCCACGCCATGACAATCGTCGTGGCAGGAGGAACCGGTTTAGCTGGTTCTGCCATCGTTCGCGCCTATCAGGCAGCGGGCGAGGAAGTCATTCCCGTCAGCCGTAAGGTCGTGGACCTCCTTGATCGCGATGCCACCTTTAAGTTCATCAAAGATGTTAAGCCATCTCTGATTGTTGACGCTGCGGCGAAGGTTGGCGGAATCGGTGCCAATAACTCTTTCCCCGTGGAATTTTTGAGCGATAACGTGCGCATCCAGAGCAATTTGATGGAGGCAGCACACGCAGCTGATGTTGAAGGCTTTATCTTCCTTGGCTCTAGTTGCATCTATCCACGCGATTGCGCACAGCCAA
This sequence comes from Candidatus Nanopelagicaceae bacterium, assembly GCA_965267625.1. Lineage (GTDB taxonomy): Bacteria > Actinomycetota > Actinomycetes > Nanopelagicales > Nanopelagicaceae > Planktophila. The sequence continues at coordinate 1,398,862 of OZ254124.1, read as the reverse complement.
TCAAAGAGGAGTACCTCCTTACCGGTCCGCTAGAAGAGACCAACTCTGCCTACGCTGTAGCAAAGATTGCCGGAATCGAATTAGTAAAGTCATTCCGCAAGGAATACGGCCGTCGCTGGATCTCATTGATGCCAACAAATCTCTATGGAATCAACGACAACTTTGAACTTCAAGGCTCACATGTCTTGCCAGCATTTATTCGCCGCTTTGTTGAAGCTGCAGAGAAGAACGCACCGGTGGAAACGCTCTGGGGAACAGGTTCACCTAAGCGCGAGTTCCTACATGTTGATGATTTAGCTGCAGCAGTCGTTCACCTTGGAAAGAACTACAACTCTTCAGAACACCTCAATATCGGCACCGGTGAAGACCTCACCATTAAAGAATTAGCTGAACTAGTTGCTGAACTCTCAGGATTTAAGGGCGAACTCGCGTGGGATTCATCGAAGCCTGATGGAACACCTCGTAAGGTTCTCGATGTATCTAAGGCGAAGGCACTTGGATGGTCACCACAGATTTCATTGCGCGATGGAATTGCATCAACTATCGCTTGGTATAAAGATGCAACAGCTAAGGGAGAAGTACGACGATGAGCAGAAAAGTAGCCCTCATTACCGGTGTTACAGGTCAAGATGGTTCATACCTTGCAGAGTTCTTGCTTGAAAAGGGTTATGAAGTACACGGCCTCATCCGTCGTTCCTCAACATTTAACACATCCCGTATCGATCACATCTACCAGGATCCGCATGTAAAGAACCCACAATTGTTCTTGCACTATGGCGATCTCATTGATGGCGTTGGACTTACAAACTTAATCCGTGAAGTAAAGCCAACTGAGGTCTATAACCTCGGCGCGCAGTCACATGTGCAGGTTTCATTCACTATGCCGCAGTACACAGGTCAGGTCGATGCAGTAGGCGCAGTTGGCTTACTTGAGGCAATCCGGAGCGCAGATATCGACACTCGTTTCTACCAAGCTTCAACATCTGAGCTCTTTGGATCTACTCCACCACCACAGAATGAAACTTCTGTCTTTCGCCCACAGTCACCTTATGCGGCTGCGAAGTTGATGGCCTACTGGTGCACAGTTAACTATCGCGATGGCTATGGCATGCATGCCACCAACGGAATTCTCTTCAACCACGAATCACCACGACGCGGCGAAACTTTCGTCACTCGCAAGATCACTCGCGCAGTTGCAGCGATTAAGGCTGGCCAGCAAGACAAGCTCTTCCTTGGCAACATGGATGCAGTGCGCGACTGGGGTTATGCAAAAGAATATGTCGAGTCAATGTGGCTGATGCTTCAGCAAGATAAGCCTTCTGATTACGTAGTTGCAACAGGTGTTGGCGCAACAGTGAAAGATTTCGTTGAAGCTTCCTTCTCACATGCCGGACTTAACTGGGAAGATCACGTTGAGACAGATAAGAAGTACATCCGTCCAACTGAGGTAGATGCACTTATCGGCGACCCATCAAAGGCAGCAAATGCATTTGGTTGGAAGGCCAAGACTCATTGGAAAGAGCTTGCTCACCTGATGGTCGATGCTGATATCGAAGCTTTAGCCCGCAAGAATTAGTTCTAGGAAAACTAGAACAACGGAGTAAGCGTCACCAGAGATACCTCTGGTGGACTTGCAACGCGGATTCGCGCAAAGGGACTTGTTCCCATCCCAGCTGAAACATGTAGGTATGGCTCGTTCTTCTCTTGAGTCAATCCACGTGCACGCCAATTTGGTAGATCGCAATTTGTTGTCAAAGCTTTTGAGCCACCTGGCCACGGCAAACGAATCTGTCCACCATGAGTATGTCCGGCAAAGATTGCATCGAGGTTGTCGTTACTCATCGCTTCAATAATTCTTAAGTACGGAGCATGCGTTACACCGATAGCGAGATCGCACTTGCCGGCATCTCCTGCAACGAGCGAATAGTCATCAAATTCCAGATGGGCATCATCTGTTCCGCGCGCTTCAATCACAGTGTCATTTACGGTAATTGTTGAGCGAGACTTATTGAGATTCTTCCAACCACGCGCTTGCAAACCTTTGTCGAGTTCAGGCCAGGGCAGATCTTCACCATGAACTCGCTTGCCGTGATCAGGCAGTAGATACTTCAAGGGGTTCTTTGGTTTTGGTGCGTAGTAATCATTGGAGCCAAATACAAAGAGGCCAGGAATATCCAGCAGTCCATCGAGAGCATCAAGGACTACTGGCACAGCATTCATATCAGCTAAGAAATCACCAGTACTGATAATTAAATCAGGGGAGTACTTCACCCAGGATTTAATGTCGGCAATCTCAGTCTTTCTTTTCGGAGTCAGATGCAGGTCCGAGAAATGCAGGATGCGGATAGGCGCGTGACCCTCGGGCAGTACCGGGATTTCAGCTTCTCGGAGCACGTAACTCATGGTGAACAAGATACCTTGTGAACGAAGTGAATGGCGTAGAGGCTACAGGGGCGTGAGAAGATAGCCCCATGGGACTTAAAGAAACTCTCCACGAAGATTTAACTGCTGCCATTCGTAGCAGCGACAAGTTGGTATCAGGAACCATCCGCATGGTTCTGACAGCAATCACCAACGAAGAAGTCGCTGGCAAAGAAGCGCGCAAGCTCAGCGATGACGAGATCATTACCGTTCTCTCTCGCGAGGCAAAGAAGCGCCGCGAAGCTCATGAAGAGTTTGCTAAAGCTGGTCGCACAGATAAGGCTGCCGAAGAAAAGGCAGAGGGTGAAGTAATCGCAAAGTACTTGCCTGCTCAGCTGACAGAAGATGAAGTGAAGAAAATTATTGCTGATGCAATTGCATCAACTGGCGCTGCAGGACCTGCCGACATGGGCAAAGTCATGGGCGCAATTAAGCCACTCATTGCAGGAAAAGCAGATGGATCACTCGTTTCATCGCTCGTGAAGTCAACACTCGCCGGAGGCAACTAATGAAGCTTGAATACGCAACTGTTCCATTGCTCTCACATGCAACAAAGCAAATTCTTGATACTTGGGGTTCTGATGGATGGGAACTCGTACAAGTAGTTCCAGCACCAGGTGGCGAGCAGCTCGTTGCCTACATGAAGCGTGAGGTTAAATAAATGTCAGTTGATGTTCGCGCAAAGCTTGCTGAAAAGGGCTTAACACTTCCAATTGCATCAAAGCCACTAGCTGCTTATGTTCCAGCAGTTCGTACCGGCAATATTGTTTTCACAGCAGGTCAGCTTCCAATGGTTGATGGCGCAATTGCAGCTGTCGGTAAAGTTGGATCAGATATCACTCCAGAAGAGGCAAATAAGCTCGCTGAGATCTGTGCACTTAACGCACTTGCTGCTGTTGAACTCGTTGCACCTGTTGATTCAATCGTTCAGGTTGTTCGCATTGTTTGTTACGTCAACGGAGCATCAGGCTTTATCAATCACCCAGCAGTTGCAAATGGCGCATCCGAGTTGTTTAAGCACATCTGGGGCGAAGCCGGAGTAGCTGCACGTAGCGCTATCGGTGTTGCAGAGTTGCCTTTGAACTCACCAGTTGAAGTTGAGCTAACTGTAGAAGTTAAGTAATTCACTCGATTTCAATAAAGAGCCCCCACAATTTTTTGTGGGGGCTTTCTTATTTAAACTTACTTACCGCGCTTTTCGAGACGTTCGACATCTGTAATCAATACAGCGCGACCATCAAGACGTAGCCATCCACGACCAGCAAAGTCAGCGAGTGCCTTGTTTACTGTTTCGCGTGATGCACCAACAAGCTGAGCAAGCTCTTCTTGGGTGAGATCGTGGTGAACAAATAGACCTTCATCTGTCTTCTTACCGAAACGCTCGCCGAGATCAATTAACGCCTTAGCAACGCGACCTGGAACATCAGAGAAGACAAGGTCGCCGACTGCTTCATTGGTGCGACGTAGGCGCTGAGCTAAACGTGCGAGCAATTGCAGTGAAACATCTGGGTTATCGCGCAGCCATGGAATTAACTTCTCGTGGCTAAGAGATAGAAGTTTTGCATCAGTGACTGCAGTTGCAGTTGATGTGCGTGGTCCTGGATCAAAGAGTGAGAGTTCGCCGAACATTTCGCCTGGGCCAAGGATGGAGAGAAGATTTTCGCGACCATCGCCACTGGATGTTCCGAGCTTGAGCTTTCCATCCACGATTACGTAGACATGCTCGCCTTCATCGCCCTCTTTAAAGAGGATTCCGCCCTTGGAGATCTTTACCGAGTCCATTGAAGCGCGAAGAGATGTTGCAGACGCATCATCGAGCGCAGTAAAGAGCGGGGCTCGACGTATAACTTCATCATCTTGAGGCACACCGGTACTTTATACCCGTGCCTGCCAATAAGGAAAATCGAAATGAAGCAAGGGCAATTTATCGCGTTTTAACGAAGACTTACCCCGATATTAGATGTGAACTTGATTTTAAGAATCCTCTCGAATTAATCGTGGCAGTCGTTCTTTCTGCTCAGTGCACAGATAAACGGGTTAACCAGTTAACTCCTGCTCTCTTTAAGAAATATAAGAAAGCTAAAGATTATGCAAAGGCGCCACTTCCGGAGATCGAGGAATATATTTTCTCAGCCGGCTTTCATCACACAAAAGCTCGACATCTCAAAGGGTTGGGTACGAAGTTAGTAGAAGAGTTTGATGGGCAAGTTCCGGCAACTCTTGAAGAGTTAATTACCTTGCCCGGTGTTGGTCGAAAGACAGCAAATGTTGTCCTTGGCCACGCTTTCAATATTCCAGGAATCACAGTCGATACCCACTTTGGACGTTTGTCACGACGATTTGGATGGACAACGTCGATGGATCCGGTGAAAGTTGAATTTGAAGTGGGAGAACTAATTCCGCAGAAAGAATGGACCAATCTCTCGCAACGCATGATTTGGCACGGACGGCGCATCTGCCACTCTCGCAAACCTGCATGTGGAGCATGTCCCGTCGCTAAACTATGTCCATCGGTAGGAATTGGCGAGATGGATCCAGCAAAGGCTGCGCTCTTAGTAAAGACAGATAAGGACTTTAGATGAAGAAAGTATTTGCCCTTGCGTCGTTATTGAGCGCTCTCGTACTGACCGGATGCGGCGAAGAACCGGTGGTAGTTACTGGTGAAGTAGTCGCATGTAATCAGATTGCTCTCATCGACAATCCGAGCGAAGAAGTTGTTGCAGAATGTCTTGATAGCTCACCAGGTGTTAATGTCGCAGCAATTAAAGGTCCAGCAATTATCAACGTCTGGGGCTCTTGGTGTGACCCTTGCAAAGAAGAGCTCAAATATTTCTCTGAATATTTCCAGACTAAAGACCCGCAAGTTCAGCTCATTGGCGTCGATGTAGAAGAGAAGCGGATTGAAGATGGACGCATGTTTGCTCGAACAAACGGCATCATGTGGCCGAACCTTTATGACGCAGATGGGTCGACTCGAAAGTACTTCGGAATGGGCGTTCCAGTGACCTGGTTTATCGATGATGCCGGAAATGTTCTCTATAAGAAGATTGGCCCCATCAAATCGACTGAAGAACTTCGTTCGTTAAGCTTTAAATACTTTGGATTGAGATAAGCATGGTCTTTGATCTTATTTTTAGCCTCATCGCTCTTGGCGCACTCTTTAATGGATATAAGAACGGGCTCGTCACAACGCTGATTCGCACCGCATTCTTCTTAACTGGCGGCGTCGCTGCGATGTATCTCGTTGTCGAATACAACAAGACCGGTTGGCTGATTGCAGCAATCATTACCGGTGCATACCTGGCAGCGTGGGTCGGAACTCAAATCGCAAAGGCGCTCAAGGTCACTCTGATTCGCGGACCACTTCGATGGATCGATAACGCAGCTGGCGCGCTCTTTGAAGTTTCTAAATATGTCGTGCTCTTCTATGTCATCGGCACCATCTTGCTCTGGGCGCCCTGGGCTGCCGGACAGAACTCTGTTTCGGAGAGCAAGGTCTACCTGCAGATTGATACCCACGCTCCATCAGTGATTACTGAAGTGCGTGAGAGAGTTGAAAAACTGCTCGCTAATCCTCAGATGTAGCGCTCTTTAGCCCTTCAGAGATCAGCTTCATTACATTGGGATCTGCCAAAGTGGTGGCATCTCCTACTGCGCGATTTTCAGCGACATCCTTCAATAGTCGACGCATGATCTTGCCACTTCGAGTCTTTGGAAGTTCATTAACAACCATTATCTGACGCGGCTTTGCAATGGCACCGATTTCTTTAGCAACATGGTTGCGAAGTTCTTTTACAAGCGCTTCACCTTCTACATGATCGACTCCACCGCGCAAGATCACAAATGCAACGATTCCTTGTCCGGTCATTGCATCGGCTGCACCAACGACAGCTGCTTCAGCAACTGCTTCGTGAGAAACAAGAGCGGATTCAACTTCAGTTGTAGAGATGCGATGTCCTGAAACATTCATGACATCGTCAACACGACCGAGCAACCAGATTGCGCCATCATCATCGAGCTTTGCACCATCGCCGGCAAAGTAAATTCCTTCAAAGCGAGACCAATAAGTTTCTTTAAATCTTTCTTCTTCGCCCCAGACGCCACGCAACATAGATGGCCACGGTTGATCGAGAATTAAATAACCACCATGTCCGTCACCAACGGGGACGCCATTGTCATCCACAACCTTCGCGCTAATTCCTGGAATCGGACGCATTGCAGAACCGGGCTTTGTTGCAGTCACGCCAGGAAGTGGCGAAATCATGATGGCGCCAGTCTCTGTCTGCCACCACGTATCAACGATTGGGCAACGACCACCACCGACAACATGGCGATACCAGATCCAAGCTTCAGGGTTAATTGGTTCACCGACGGAACCAAGTAGGCGAAGAGTGGAGAGGTTAAATTGATTTGGAAATTCTTCGCCCCACTTCATCCAGGTGCGAATCAGTGTAGGTGCGGTATACAAAATAGTTACGCCGTACTTTTCAATGATTTCAAAGATACGACCCTTATGAGGAGTATCTGGAGTTCCTTCATACATCACCTGTGTCGAACCATTGATGAGAGGGCCGTAAACCATGTATGAATGGCCGGTTATCCAGCCCACATCAGCGGTACACCAATAGACATCGGTCTTCGGTTTAATATCGAAGACAACTTTATGAGTGTATGCAACCTGTGTGAGATATCCGCCAGTTGTATGAAAAATGCCCTTTGGCTTCGCTGTAGTACCTGATGTGTACAAAATAAATAACGGATGTTCGCTATCGAAGAATTCTGGGTCATGTGTTGAGTGTTGGCGATCAACAATTTCATGCCACCAAATGTCACGTTCTTTATTCCAAGCAGTTTCTTGCCCGGTGCGCTTTACAACTAGCACCTGCTTCACATTTGTCTCACCTTTAAGCGCTTCATCAACAGCTGGCTTCAACGCAAATGCTGCACCTTTACGGAAACCACCATCTGCGGTGATGACAAGAGTTGCATCCGCATCTTGAATACGGGAGAGCAGGGCATCGGCTGAGAATCCACCGAAGACCACCGAGTGAATTGCGCCGATGCGTGCACATGCCAACATTGCCACCGCTGCCTCTGGAATAAGAGGCATATAGATTGCGACGCGATCACCTGATTTGATTCCCATCTCAGTCAGAGCATTTGCAGCTTTGCACACATCGGTGAGAAGTTGGGCGTAAGAAATAGTGCGGGTATCGCCAGGTTCGCCCTCAAAGTGAAATGCGATTCGTCCGCCATGACCTTGTGCAACATGTCGATCGAGTGCATTAACGGATGCGTTGATCTTTCCGCCGACAAACCATTGCGCAAATGGCGGATTCCATTCGAGCGCCCTATCCCACTTGCGCTCCCATACGAGTTCTGCCGCCTGCTGCTCCCAGAAGGCGATCGGATCTTGGTGAGCCTCCGCATAGAGCCCTGGCTGCGCATTGGCCTGCGCGGCAAATTCTGGGCTAGGGGCAAATGTTCGATTTTCAGAGGAGAGATTGTCGAGGGTTTCAGAGCTCATAACGAAAGAGGCTACAAGGTTGACCTCATCCTGAATAGGGATTTCTTATCCCCAAATGAGAAAAGAGGGCTCCCACTGGCGGCCCAGCCCATCGAATATTCACCCATGACACTCATAACCTTCCTCAGCTACCTGCTCAAATTCCTCTCAAATCCAGCGCTCCTGAGCGCCCTGATGGCCTTGATTCAGAAGCTGATTAAGTAGCCTACCGAGCGTCGATTTTCGCATACGCGGGGGTAGGTGGTTGGATTAGCCGTAAGCCAGACCAAAGCCAAGGGCGCCTTTCGGTTAAGGGTTTACACCTGTAGATCTAACCCATTGGAGCACATCATGCCAATTGCAACCCCTGAAGTTTATGCAGCAATGTTGGACCGCGCTAAGGCGGGTAAGTTCGCATATCCAGCGATCAACGTTTCTTCATCACAGACAATCATCGGCGCCATCCGCGGTTTCGCAGAGGCAGAGTCAGATGGAATCATCCAATTCTCTTGGGGTGGAGCAGAGTACGCATCAGGCTCAACAGTAAAAGATCAGGTTGCTGGAGCAGTAGCGCTCGCAGAGTTCGCACACGTTGTTGCAAAGAATTACAACGTCAACATTGCAATTCACACAGACCATTGCCCAAAAGAAAAGCTCGACACATTTATGCGTCCGCTTCTCGAAATCGGCGCACAGCGCATTAAGGATGGCAAGGCACCTCTATTTAACTCTCACATGTGGGATGGCTCAGCTGTCGACATGAAGGAGAACATGGTTATCGCTAAGGAACTTCTCGAGAAGTCAGTAGCAGCAAACACAATTCTTGAAATCGAAATCGGCGTTGTCGGTGGCGAAGAAGATGGCGTTGAAGCAAAGCACGATGCAAAGCTCTACTCAACACCTGAAGATGCGCTCATGACAATCGAAACACTTGGCGACGGATCAAAGGGTCGCTACATGGTTGCAGCAACATTCGGAAACGTTCACGGTGTTTACAAGCCGGGCAACGTTGTTCTTCAGCCAAAGATTCTTGATGGCTTGCAGGATGCAGTTGCTGCAAAGCTTGGTCTTCCAGAGGGAAGCAAGCCAATGGATCTCGTATTCCACGGTGGTTCTGGTTCACTGCTTTCAGAGATTCGCGACTCACTTGATTACGGTGTTATCAAGATGAATATCGATACAGATACTCAGTACGCATTTACTCGTCCAGTTGTTGATCACGTCATGAAGAACTACGACGGCGTTCTCAAGATTGATGGCGAGATCGGAAATAAGAAGGCTTACGATCCACGTGCGTGGGGTAAGGCTGCAGAAGCAGGAATCGCAGCTCGCGTTGCACTTGCTTGCGCAGACCTTCGTTCAACCGGAACATCACTACTTAAGTAATCAGTTCACCTACGAGTCGGAGAGGCTTTATCTATGCCTGCATTAGTTCTACTGGGAGCACAGTGGGGTGATGAGGGCAAGGGTAAAGCTACCGACTTGCTCGGAGATCGCGTCGATTATGTAGTTCGCTATCAAGGCGGAAACAACGCAGGTCACACTGTTGTTATCGGTGATCAAAAGTACGCACTTCACTTACTTCCATCCGGAATCCTTTCTCCTAATGTTGTTCCTGTTATTGCTAACGGTGTTGTCATCGATCCTGCTGTTCTCTTGCAAGAGATCAATGGTTTGACAGAACGTGGAATCGATTGCAGCAAGTTAGTTATTTCAACTAACGCGCACTTGATTACTCCTTATCACCGCACAATCGATAAAGTTTCAGAGCGCTTCCTTGGTAAGTCAAAAATCGGTACAACCGGTCGCGGCATTGGACCTGCTTACGCAGATAAGATCAACCGCATCGGTATTCGCGTACAAGATCTCTTTGATCCATCAATTCTTCGCCAGAAGCTAGAAGGCGCACTGCGCGATAAGAACCAGATTTTGATCAAGGTATTTAACCGTAAGGACATTTCTGTCGATGACGTTCTCGCTGAGTACCTCGAGTATGCAGAGATCCTTCGCCCATATGTTGCAGATACTGTTCTGCTTCTCGATGAAGCGCTCAAGGCAGGTAAGCGTGTCTTGCTCGAAGGTTCACAAGGAACTCTTCTCGATGTCGATCACGGCACATATCCATTCGTGACATCTTCAAACCCAACTGCTGGTGGCGCTTGCACAGGCTCCGGCGTTGGTCCAACAAAGATTGAAAAAGTTATTGGAATCGTAAAGGCCTATACAACTCGCGTTGGTTCAGGTCCGTTCCCAACTGAGCTCTTCGATGAAGATGGCGAGAAGCTGCGCACAATCGGTGGCGAGGTCGGTGTAACTACTGGTCGCGCACGTCGCTGTGGTTGGTATGACGCACCGATTGCTCGCTACGCAGTGCGCGTTAATGGTCTTACAGATTTCTTCTTGACCAAGCTCGATGTCCTCACCGGCTGGGAGCAAATTCCAGTATGTGTGGCATACGAGATTGATGGCAAGCGCGTAGAAGAGCTTCCATCATCACAAACTGATTTCCACCATGCAAAGCCAATCTACGAATATCTCCCAGGTTGGAAGGAAGATATTTCTGGCGCGCGAAAGATCAGTGATCTGCCAAAGAATGCGCAGGATTACATCACCTTCCTTGAAAAGATCTCGGGAGCCCCGATGAGCGCGATTGGCGTAGGTCCGGGGCGCGACCAAACAATCGTCGTAAAGGATTTCATCTAAGCCATGAAAATCCTCCTAGTCGGAAGCGGCGGTCGCGAACACGCACTTGCACTAGGACTGCAGGCAGATTCTGCTTGTACAGAACTTCATGTTGCTCCAGGAAATCCTGGGATAGAAGATTTTGCTGAAATACACCCACTCGCTGTTTCCGATAACTCAGCGATTGCAGCTCTTGCACAGTCATTGTCAGTGGATCTCGTTGTTATCGGCCCGGAAGTTCCGCTCGTTAATGGCGCGGCTGATGTAATTCGCGCACTTGGAATCCCAGTCTTTGGTCCTTCAAAGGCAGCAGCGCAGCTTGAAGGTTCGAAGGATTTTGCAAAGGGCGTCATGCGTGATGCGGGAGTTCCTACGGCGCATAGCTTTACCTGTACAACCGAGACAGAAATTGTTAAAGCGATTGATTCATTCGGTGCCCCATATGTCGTCAAGGATGATGGGCTTGCTGCGGGTAAGGGTGTGGTTGTGACAAACGATCGCGATCTCGCACTGAAGCATGCCCTTGCTTGCGAACGAGTAGTGATTGAAGAATTCCTAGATGGTCCTGAGATTTCTCTCTTTGGAATTTCAGATGGCCGAAATATTTTAGCGATGCAACCTGCGCAAGATTTCAAGCGTGCCTATGACAATGATGAAGGTCCGAACACGGGTGGAATGGGTGCCTACTCGCCACTTCCTTGGGCCCCTGAGGATATTGTGGAAGAGACGTATGAAAAGGTCTTGGCGCCAATGGTTGCTGAAATGGCAGCCCGCGGAACCCCTTTCGTAGGCTTGTTATATGCCGGTCTTGCACTCACAAAGAACGGTCTCAAGGTTATTGAGTTCAATGCCCGTTTCGGTGATCCTGAAACACAAGTTCTGATCCCTCGCCTTAAGACGCCACTTGCAACGCTTCTCTATAACGCAGCAACAGATAATTTAGATGACACAGTTCTGCATTGGCGCGATGAAAGTGCAGTCACAGTAGTGCTGGCATCGGAAGGCTATCCAGAGTCACCAAAGACAGGCGCAACAATTGATATCCCGACATGCATGGACACAACTGTTTATCACGCAGGTACCGCACATACGAGCGAGGGCTTGGTTTCAACTGGTGGTCGAGTTCTTGCGATTACCGGCCTTGGTGCAACATTGGTCGAAGCGCGCGAGAAAGCATATGGAACTATCTCAAAGATTTTCTGTGAGAATTCATTTTTTCGTTCAGATATAGCACTAGCAGCAAGTGAAGGGAAGTAATCCAATGAGCGTATTGGCTAACCGTTATGCATCAGCAGAGATGCGCAAGGTCTTTGCGCCAGAGGCAAAGATTATTGCTGAGCGTCAATTATGGATCGCTGTTGCTCGCGCACAATCACAACTTGGACACCCAATCGCGGCAGATGTCATCGCGGATTACGAGAAGGTCATCAACAACGTGGATCTCGCTTCAATCGATGCGCGCGAGAAGATCACTCGCCACGATGTGAAGGCAAGAATTGAAGAGTTCAACGCACTTGCTGGCCATGAGGCAATCCATGCCGGAATGACAAGCCGTGACCTAACTGAAAATATTGAAGCGCTCCAAATTCGTGACGGTCTCAATATCGTTCGCGACAAGGTGGTTGCACTCCTTGCTCAACTCGCTGCAAAGTCAGCCGAATATTCAGATCGCCCAATCGCCGGACGCTCTCATAATGTGCCCGCACAAATCACAACTCTAGGAAAGCGCTTTGCATCAGCGGCTGAAGAGCTGCTCTATGCATATGAGCGCCTAGAGTCGCTCCAAAACCGTTATCCCATGCGTGGCATTAAGGGTCCTGTAGGCACAGCGCAGGATTCAATTGATCTGCTCGGTTCAACCGAAACACACCAGAAACTCGAAGCATCGATTGCGGCAGAGCTCGGATTTGAGCGAGTACTTGATTCAACTGGTCAGGTCTATCCACGATCACTTGATTACGAAGTGCTCACAACATTGGTTCAGCTTGCGGCATCTCCATCATCTCTTGCAACCTCGATTCGCCTGATGGCTGGCGCAGAGCTAGTCACAGAAGGATTTAAGACGGGACAAGTTGGTTCATCTGCGATGCCACACAAGATGAATACTCGCTCATGTGAACGCGTCAATGGACTTACCGTGATTTTGCGTGGATATGCATCGATGGTTTCTGAGCTCGCTGGTAATCAGTGGAACGAAGGCGATGTTTCTTGCAGCGTCGTTCGTCGCGTTGCTATCGCTGATGCTTTCTATGCAATCGATGGCTTGCTCGAAACAATGCTCACCGTCCTTAATGAGTTTGGCGCATTCCCTGCAGTGATTGATGCCGAACTCGAGCGCTACCTTCCATTCCTTGCAACAACAAAGATTTTGATGGCATCCGTAAAGGCTGGCGTTGGTCGCGAAGTTGCACATGAAGCAATTAAGGAGCATGCAGTTGCAGCGGCTCTTGGTATGCGCGAGGGTAAGGCAAATAACTTGCTCGATGCTCTTGCGGCAGATGATCGAATTCCTTTTAAGCGCGCTGATCTCGATGCGCTTATCGGCAATCCTATTGAATTTACCGGAGATGCCCGCGAACAAGTTTCTCGTGTGGTTGCTCGGGTAGAGACAATCACCAAGAAGTTCCCATCAGCTGCAACATATAAGCCAGGCTCAATTCGATGAGCGGATTCGGAGCAACGGGCGCACCTGTTGCGCCGATGATTGATGGCTGGACTCACATCCGCACCGGCAAAGTGCGTGATCTTTATAGCAATGATGAGGGCGAGATCTTGCTCGTTGCATCAGATCGCATCTCGGCATTTGATTGGGTTCTTCCCTCAGTAATCCCCAATAAAGGCGCTATTTTGACGCAGTTATCCCTCTTCTGGTTTGAACTCTTGGGAGACATAGTCCCCAACCACATCATTACTGAAGATGTACCAAAGTCGGTAATGGATCGTGCCGTGATTGTGCAAACACTTGAGATGTATGAAGTCGAATGTGTTGCTCGCGGATATCTCACCGGAAGTGGTCTCATTGAATATAACGAGAACGGCGCTGTCTGTGGCAATGCACTTCCTGATGGATTGCTCGATGGCTCAAAATTGCCAACGTCAATCTTCACGCCAGCAACGAAGGCAGAAATTGGTGACCACGATATCAATATCGATTTCGAAGCCGCTGTAAAAATTGTAGGGCGGGAAATTGCCGAAGAACTTCGTGCAACAACAATCAAGCTCTACGAAACAGCATCCGAGTATGCACAAGGTCGCGGAATCATTCTCGCAGATACCAAATTTGAATTCGGAGCAAACTCTGAAGGCACAGTTACTTTGGGTGATGAAGCGCTCACTCCAGACTCATCTCGATTCTGGGAAGCAGATGGTTGGGCGCCAGGAAAGTCACAACCATCTTTTGATAAGCAATTTGTTCGTGACTGGTTAATCTCAAGCGGCTGGGATAAGAAGTCAACACCACCTGAGCTTCCCAATGAAATTATCGAAAAGACGGCTGCTCGATATGAAGAAGCATACGAACGCATCACCGGCACAAAGTTTTAACTACTAGGCAGAAATAGCGAAGGAGAGAAAAATGGCAACAATCGTGGTGGATGTAATGTTGAAACCAGAGATCCTCGACCCACAAGGTAAGGCAGTTGCGTCAGCGCTTCCTCGACTTGGGTTCTCCTTTGCTACCGATGTTCGCCAAGGCAAGCGCTTTGAGATAACTGTCGATGGTGAACCAACTGCTGCACAGCTGGCCGAGGTAGAAGTTGCCGCCGAGAAGTTGCTCTCAAACCCTGTTATTGAAAACTTCACTGTACGAGTAGAGAAGTAACCGGTATGAAGATTGGCGTTGTAACTTTTCCGGGCACCCTCGATGATCGAGATGCTGCCCGCGCTGTTCGATATGCGGGAGCTGAAGCTATTGAGCTCTGGCACGATGATGCTGACCTCAAGGGCGTCGATGCAGTAATCCTTCCGGGAGGCTTTTCATACGGTGATTACTTGCGTTGTGGTGCTATCTCGCGCTTTTCACCAGTAATGGAGCCACTGATCGCCGCAGCTAAAGGTGGCATGCCACTGCTTGGAATCTGCAATGGTTTTCAGGTTCTTGCTGAAGCGCACCTCATCCCTGGTGCACTTACTCGCAATCAGCACCTGCACTTTCTCTGCACCGACCAGAAGATTCGCATCGAAAATAACTTCACTGCCTGGACAAATTCGTTTGCTCAAGATCAAGAACTTGTTATCCCATTGAAGAATGGCGAAGGTTCATATCAATGTGATGATGAAACTCTCAAGATGCTTGAGGGCGAAGGACGAATCATTGCTCGTTATGTTGGCGAGAATCCAAACGGCTCACGCAATCTCATCGCTGGTATCTCAAATGAACGCGGCAACATCGTCGGTTTAATGCCGCACCCAGAACACGCTGTTGATGCGCTTACTGGTCCTGGCACCGATGGACTTGGCTTCTTTACCTCTGTTCTGAAAACTCTCGTTTCTGGAGGGATGAAATAAAAATGTCACTCGATACCGTTGCAAAAGCGCAAGCTAATCCAGATACACCACAACCATTTGCCGAGCTCGGCCTTAAGGCAGATGAGTATGCAAGTATTAAAGAGATTCTAGGACGTCGTCCAACATCATCAGAGCTCGCGATGTATTCAGTGATGTGGTCAGAGCACTGCTCATATAAATCATCAAAGGTTCACCTCAAGCAATTCGGCGAGAAGGCAGTTAAGACAGATGCGCTTCTCGTAGGTATTGGTGAGAACGCTGGTGTTGTTGATGTAGGACAGGGCTATGCAGTCACATTTAAAATTGAGTCACATAACCACCCATCTTTTATTGAGCCATATCAAGGCGCTGCAACTGGAGTTGGTGGAATCGTTCGCGACATTTTGACGATGGGCGCGCGACCAATTGCTGTGATGGATCCCCTTCGCTTTGGACCAGCAGATGCTGAAGATACTCGTCGCGTTTTGCCAGGTATCGTCGCCGGTGTTGGTGGATATGGAAACTGTTTAGGTCTGCCAAACATCGGTGGTGAAGTTGTCTTTGATGAAACTTACCTCGGTAACCCACTTGTTAATGCGCTCTGCGTTGGCGTGATGAAGCACAGTGATATCAAGTTGGCGAAAGCTGCTGGAGCGGGAAATCTCGTTGTTTTATACGGTGCAAAGACCGGTGGCGACGGAATCGGTGGCGTATCGGTATTGGCCTCAGAGACCTTTGAATCTAAAGGTCCGGCAAAGCGCCCAGCTGTCCAGGTAGGAGATCCATTTGTTGAGAAGGTTCTGATCGAATGTTCTCTCGAAATCTTCGCCGAAGATCTCGTTGTTGGAATTCAAGATTTAGGTGGCGCTGGACTTTCTTGTGCAACATCAGAGCTTGCATCTGGTGGCTCAGGTGGCATGAAGGTGCAACTAGATAAGGTTCCATTGCGCGATCCTTCGCTCTCACCAGAAGAAATTCTGATGTCAGAATCGCAAGAGCGTATGTGTGCAATCGTTGAGCCATCAAAGATTGATCGCTTCCTCGAGATTTGTAAGAAGTGGGATGTCACATCAACAGTTATCGGTGAAGTAACTGATGGATCTCACCTTGAAATCACATTTAACGGTGAGCTGATTGTTGATGTGCCACCACGTACCGTGGCTCACGATGGTCCGGTATATAACCGTCCACTTGCACAACCTGCATATATTGATCAGGTAGCGAAGGAAGTAATCAACCCACCTTTGCCAACAACTGCGGCAGAGATTAAAGAGACAATCCTCAAGGTTGCAGCAACGCCGAACCTCGCAGATAAATCTTGGATTACCGATCAATACGATCGTTATGTCCAAGGAAATACGATTCAATCTCAGCCAGATGATTCTGGAATGGTCCGCATTGATGAGAAGACGCATCTCGGTGTTGCAGTAGCAACGGATGCGAATGCAAACTGGTCGTATCTCAATCCTTATGAAGGTGCGAAGTTGGCGCTTGCTGAAGCAGCTCGCAATATTGCAACAGCTGGAGCTAAGCCGCTTGCAGTTACAAACTGCCTCAACTTCGGCTCACCAGAAGATCCAGGTGTGATGTGGCAATTTGCTGAAACTGTTCGTGGTCTTGCCGATGGTTGCCTTGAGATGGGACTTCCGGTAACCGGCGGAAACGTTTCTTTCTATAACCAGACTAGAACAACCGCGATTCTTCCAACTCCAGTCATTGGCGTCCTTGGAGTTATTGAAGATGTCCGTACACGTACCCCAATGTCCTTTAAAAACGCTGGTTTAGAGCTCTACCTCCTCGGCGCAACTGATGAGAATCTCTCTGGTAGCGAATGGGCATATATCCACGGAATGCGTGGAGGTATTGCGCCAACGGCTGACTTGCAACGCGAGATGCGCTTGATTGATCTGCTGGTTGCAGGAAATAAGAGCGCGCTCTTTACCGCCGCACATGATTTGAGCCAAGGTGGACTTGCGATTTCGCTGATTGAAATGGTGCTTCGCCATAACGTTGGTGCAACTATCTCGCTCGATAACCCTGGCATCGCGCTCTTGAGTGAAACTCCAGGACGCGTTGTTGTAGCAGTGACACCTGCGAAGACAGCTGAACTTCAAGCGTTAGCTTCCAAGCAATCGATTCCATTTGCAAAGCTTGGAACAACTGGGGGAGATGCGCTCGTGATCAACGACGCTTCAATCTCGCTTTCTGAACTTCGCACCGCACATACCGAGACATTTAAGAAGTTGTTTGGGTAATCAGAAAAATGCGCGATCCTAAGATCTTAAGTGAAGTGAAATCTTCATTGGCACTTCTCGCTGAGATTTATCCGGGCAAGGCAATCGAGGTTCGTATTCCTCCATATGCCGCTGTGCAATGTGGCGATGGGCCAAAGCACACTCGGGGAACGCCGCCTAATGTGATTGAGATGGATGCGCAGACTTGGCTGCAATTAGTTGCCGGTCAGCGCACTTGGTCTGATGCATATAGCGAAGGGCTAATTAGTGCATCAGGTGTTCGAGCAGATTTAAGCCACCTTCTACCACTTGCGGGGAAACCATGAATCGTAGAGCCGATGGAAATCTCAACCACAATCTTCTCGATGAAGATAAAGGTCCACAAGATGCTTGTGGCGTCTTCGGTGTCTACGCACCTGATGAAGAGGTAGCAAAGCTCACCTTCTATGGCCTCTATGCGCTGCAACATCGCGGTCAAGAATCTGCCGGTATCGCAACATCTGATGGTGAACGAATCGTTATCTTTAAAGATATGGGACTGGTTTCTCAGGTCTTTACTGAAAGCGATCTTTCATCCCTTAAGGGTGAAATCGCTATTGGGCACTGTCGATATAGCACCACCGGATCTAGTACCTGGGTCAATGCTCAACCAACTCTGCGTCCAACTAAGTACGGCACAATCGCTTTAGGCCATAACGGCAATCTCACTAATACTGCAGAGCTCTTTGATTTAGTGCGTGAGTTAGAACCTGAAACACCAAAGCTTGGTCGTGGGGCAACAACGGATACTGAAATCATGACCGCGTTGATCGGGCTACAAGATCACGAAACTATTGAAGAGAACATCATCGCTGTTCTTCCACTTTTGCAAGGCGCTTTCTCGCTCGTCATCATGGACGAGACAACTCTCTATGCCGCGCGCGATCTCAATGGAGTCCGCCCGCTTGTTTTAGGACAACTAGAAAAGGGTTGGGCAGTTGCCTCAGAGACAGCAGCGCTCGACATTGTCGGTGCCACATTTGTTCGCGAAATTGAACCAGGTGAATTTATCGCTATCGATGAAGATGGTGTTCGTTCAACAATGTGGGGAACGCCTGATCCCAAGGGATGTATCTTCGAATATGTCTATCTTGCTCGACCTGATACAACGATTGCAGGCCAAGGAATTCACGCGGTGCGCGGCGCAATCGGTCGTCGCTTGGCTGTTGAATCACCGGTCAATGCTGATTTGGTTATTCCAGTTCCTGAATCCGGAACACCAGCTGCGATTGGTTTTGCGAAGGAATCTGGAATTCCATTTGGATTGGGACTCGTAAAGAATTCCTATGTTGGTCGAACTTTTATTCAACCATCCCAAACTATTCGCCAATTGGGTATTCGCCTCAAACTCAATCCGCTCAAGGAAATTATTGAAGGCAAGCGCATTGTTGTTGTTGATGACTCAATTGTTCGCGGAAATACCCAGCGCGCAATCGTGAAGATGTTGCGCGAAGCAGGTGCACTTGAGATTCACGTTCGCATCTCTTCACCACCGGTTAAGTGGCCATGCTTCTACGGTATCGACTTTGCAACGCGGGCCGAACTCATTGGCGCAGAGATGACGGTGGAAGAGATACGCCAATCTATTGGCGCTGACTCATTGGGATTTGTCTCCGAGCAAGGGTTGATTGAGGCGACAAAAGTGCCGGAAAATAAGCTCTGCACCGCCTGTTTCTCAGGCAAGTACCCCATCGCAATTCCAGCAGATTTATCTGAAGGCAAGACCCGCTTAGAAATTCTGGAGGCATAAGTAATGGCAACCTATAAAGATTCAGGTGTTGATATCGATGCCGGAGATCGCGCCGTTGAATTAATGAAGGCCTCTGTAGCAAAGGCATCTCGCCCGGAAGTCATGGGTGGAATCGGTGGTTTTGCTGGGCTCTTTGATGCTTCAGCGTTGAAGGGTATGAAGCAGCCACTGCTTGCTACATCTACCGATGGTGTGGGCACAAAGACAGAGATTGCCCGACAGCTCGGTATCTACGACACCATCGGCGAAGATCTCGTTGCGATGGTGGTCGATGATCTCGTTGTCTGCGGCGCAGAACCTCTTTTTATGACTGATTACATTGCAGTGGGAAAAGTTATTCCAGAACGCATTGCAGCTATCGTCTCTGGAATTGCCAAGGGATGTATCAAAGCTGGCACTGCGCTTGTTGGCGGAGAGACAGCAGAACACCCAGGACTTTTAAAAGAAGATGAATTTGATATTGCCGGTGCTGCTACCGGCGTTGTTGATGCCGATCTTCAATTAGGTGCGCATCGCGTTAAAGAAGGCGATCTGATTATTGCGATGCCAGCTAGCGGCATCCACGCAAATGGTTTCTCACTCGTGCGCCACATTCTTGCCACACAAGAGTTAGATATCACTCGAAATTATGATTTCTCGAAATCACTCGGAGAGGTACTCCTGACTCCGACAGAGATATACACTTTGGATTGTTTGGCTCTGATCAAGGCGCAGCAAACAAATATCCGAACCTTTAGCCACATCACTGGCGGCGGTTTGGCCGATAACACTGCGCGTGTTATTCCAGATGGCCTCACAGCTGTATATGACCGCTCTACCTGGTCACTTCCACAAGAGATGAAGTTCCTCGCCGATATTGCATCTGTTCCACAAGCAGATCTCGAGCGCACTTGGAATGCCGGAATTGGAATGAGCGCAATCGTTGACCCTGCTGTTGGGGATTTGATAATTCGCTCACTTGCTGCCCGCGGAATGAAGGCATGGATTGCTGGAAAGGTCGAAAAAGCAGCAGAAATGGGCGCTCCTCGCTCATACTTGGTCTCTGACTATAAGTAAGTCTTTCGGTTGAACATTTAAAAGAAGAGGCACATCGACAATGGCAAGTAAGAGCAAAAAGGTAAAAGCAGTCCAGGGTAAGAAAGATATCCGCCTTGGGTATTGGTTGATTGCAATTCCTGCGATTACCTTCCTTATTAAGTTAATTGTGATGAGCAATGCCACTGGTGGTGGCTGGCTCGGCGCCGACGGTGAGAACTATCTCGGTGGCGTCGATGGAATTATTAAAGATGGCCTTTACTCCAAGGAACGCCTCCTCGGTTACTGGCCTGCTGGTTATCCAATCTTGATTTGGTTAATGACCAAAATTTCCATTAGCCACATCCTGTGGGTTATCTCAATTACCCAGAGCGCTTTCTACGGTTATGCCAGCTACTACTTCACCCGCCAACTGCGCGATACAAAGTTGAAGCCATACATGTTCTGGATTGCAATGATTCTTGCAATCAATCCAACTCTTTCTCTCAGCTCACTCGCAGTTGGATATGAAAGCCCAATCGCGGCCTGCATGTTGATGATTACCGGCTTGATCGTTAAGTCACAGCTGAACCCAATCGACCGACGATTCTGGATTCGCGTTGCTGCCGTTGGTGGATTCTTTGCGCTAGCAGCGTTTATGCAGCCACGTTGGTTGCTCACAACACTTGTGGTTGCAATCGTCTGGGCACTTGCTTACAAGAACCGTAAGCAGCAAGCGCTGATCATTGTTGCAATCATGGCAATCATGGCTCTGGCACCAGCTGCTTTGATGGCACGAAACATCAAGGCCGGTAACGGAGCAGTTATCTCAACCAACCTTGGTGTCACGATGGCAATCGGTGCCGGCGATGAAACATCTGGCGGTTATCAGCGAAGCGGACCAGAAGTTCCTTGCGATCCAGTTCCACCTGCAACAACAGTTACTGATAACGAGAAGGTGAAGTGCGTTCTCAAGTGGTATGCAACTCATCCAGTGAAGTCAGTCAAACTCTTTATCAACAAGGGATTCTTCTACTGGTCTCCATGGTCTGGCCCAATCGTTAATGGAACGATGGCGCGCAATCCATGGCTCAAGATTGATCCATTGCTCAACATCGCTCGAGGCAGCCAGCAGGGCCACGACTTGGTCTATGGCGTATTTGGAAAGTTCGTCTCATGGGTTTGGATGTTGGGATGCATCAGCCTCTTCTTTATCGGCTTCTTCTGGCTCCGCTCCTATAAGGGCATCTATAGCCAGCTCGCCTGGCTCACCTTCCTGCCCGTAGTCATCTCCTGGCTCGTCGGAATGGGCACGATCGGCGACCACCGATTCCGCCTGCCAACGATGTCTTTGAGCCTCTTCCTGCAGGTGGTGGGCATCTACGCCCTCCGATATCGAGCTCAGAAGGGCTCATTTAAGGTCGAAGTAGAGGGCTAAACCTTCGCTTTGGTGGGCAGGGTGCTCTCGCGATAACCTACCCTCCTGAAACACACATAGTTCCGATGAGGAGGTCTCGCCCATGGGTCGCGGCCGTGCAAAAGCAAAACAGACAAAAGTTGCTCGTGATTTGAAGTACAACTCCCAAGAGATGGATATCGAACGTCTCGCCAAGGAGCTTCATAGCGATGCCCCACTTCAGCCAGAGCGTGATGATGATGATCCCTTTGCTGAAGGTAATTACATTCCACGCGCCTAAAGCGCGGCTCTCATGAGCTCTACACCTTACGTTGCATCACTTCGAATCTTCGAACCCATCTCTGCATTTCCTGCCGCCGATCGTTTGCGGTGGGAGAGCCTTTCGTCAGAGGTTGATACTCGTGAAGAAGAACAGGCGCTCGCCCTCCGTAGATTAGTTGCGCCAGAATCACCAGCGCTTCGCCCTGACGGAGTTCACATACTTGATATCGAGGGTCAGCGATATATCTCTCCTTGGTCAACAGCTGCGCGATGCTGGAACGCACTCGATGAATTTAAAGATTCCATGCCATCAACTGTCTCGACATTTTTTCTTCCACCTGCGTTAGAGGAAGTTATTACCTCCGGCATGGAGACAATCGAAGATCGCGTTCCACATATTCTGACCGAGACGTGGATGGTGCCGCCTCGTTGGTTGGCACTTTTTATTCCGGAAGAACGTGAACGCGGGTATCGCGGCGAGATTGCATTTTCAATCGCACGCACCACAATCTCTAAAGCGCTCGAACGATCACAACAATCGCATGAGATTGTGCTTGCATCATTTGGTGAGGGCGTTGTCGAGCAAGAGATTGAAGAGCTCATCGAATGGCTCGAACTCTTTCATCCGCTCTCTATGGTTGAACTCGATTATGGAGGGCTTGCTCACTATCTCGATGGAACGTTAAAGAGCGATGGCCTTGCAGGTATCGAAGATGATGGATCGATTGAAGACGTCATCTTTAGTCTCTCGGGGTTGGCATCTGGCGATGGAGCTATCGCGGGCGAGGGCTATAACCGTCTAGTCAGCCGTTGGCGCCCTGTTCAGGCTCTTGAATCTGCGATGTAACGCCCGTACTTCGATATTTATCAATATTTATATTGCAATTTCACCCCTTTCTCCCCGATACTTCCCGACATAACGGAGCAATTCGGACATTAGCTCAGGGCAATCGAAGGGGGTAACACCAGTGGACCGCATTCCAGTCGCTGAAACTCTTCTCACCCCTCGCGAAGTCGCCGACCTCTTTGGTGTCGATCCAAAGACAGTTACTCGCTGGGCAAAGGCTGGAAAGCTCACTTCAATTCGCACACTTGGTGGACATCGTCGCTATCGCAAATCCGAAGTTGATGATCTTCGCGCAAATTACTTTAAGAGCAATAGCTAAATTTTCTTCTTATGAATTATTCGATTACCCAATTCGCACTACTTGGCTTTCTGACCCTGGTTCTAGTTGGAGTTATTACTCCGCAAATCAGAAAAGTGGCACTTCACTTTGATGTTGTCGATGCACCCAACCTTGCGAGAAAAACTCAGAAGGAACCGGTTCCTTACCTAGGCGGAGTCGCGATCGCCATTGGTGTGATTGCCGCTTCTTACGGATCTATGTTGGCCGTTGATTTCTCGTGGCAGACCATCAAACTTGCCAGCACCGTACTTGTCCCGGCAATCGCAATCTCTGCGATGGGTTTGTGGGATGACCTTCGTGGATTAGAGCCATGGCCACGTCTGATTGCACAGACATTTACCGGCGTTGTGGTGGCGTTTATCTTGATTGCAACCGATACCAGCGGCGTTGCATTCGGAAATACTTTTCTCAACTACTTGATTACAACAACGTGGATTGTTGGTGTTTGTAACTCAATTAACTTCTTTGATAATCACGATGGAGGAGCAGCCGGAACAGTTGCCGTCATCACCTTCTTCACTTTCTTTATCGCCTATGACCGCCAGCAGGTTCTTGTCAGCGCGCTGGCCGTGGTTACAGCTGGAGCTACCGCAGGTTTTCTCATCTGGAACCGCCACCCAGCAAAGATCTATATGGGAGATGCCGGTTCGCTATTCCTCGGAATCATTATTTCGGTGCTCACAATCCGCCTTTCACCTGGCGTCGTGCCGACCTATAAGTCGCTAGCTATCCCACTGCTTTTGATGGCTATCCCAATTCTCGACACAACCGTCGCGGTTATTTCGCGCCTTTATCGTGGAATATCTCCCTTCCAGGGCGGACGCGATCACCTATCTCATCGCTTGATGCGTATTGGTTTCCAGCGAAAGTCGACTGCCATCACTTTATGGGCACTTGCAGCTTTCTATGCCGGTCTCGCTCTTGCGCTCTATACCTGGCCTGATTCCTATGGAAATACGATTTTGGTAGTTGCTGCACTTACATGGGTGGCAAAGTTGATTGGTTTCCTTCGCATTCCATCTGAGGGGTAAACTAAAGCCATGTCCACTAATTCAGATGATGTAAAAGCAAAGATGCTCGCTGCCCTTGAAGCAAAGAAGAACAAGAAGGGCGCTCCAGGCACGCAGAACCATGCTGAAGGCGGATCAAAGATTAAGGGCGGACAGCGCTCTGGTGGAGCACCACAGGTGCAGCGCAAGGCAGGACCTTCAGGTTCTGGTTCAGCAGGCTAAACCTTTCTAGCTTTAGCAAGTGTCTTTTCTCCTTGAAATTCGAGTGAAACCAAATTCGTCACGGAATAAAGTTGGCGGATCAGTCGGTGAACCACCGCGTCTTGTTGTTGCGGTGCAAGCGCCAGCGGTCGACGGTAAGGCAAATCAAGCAGTCATTAAAGAGTTAGCGGATGCATTTAATCTGCGGGCAAGAGATTTCACAATTGTCTTCGGTGAACTTGGTCGCGATAAACGGCTATTGGTATCCGGGGATGAAAAAACTCTCCAAGCAAAGCTTGAAGAGTTGATGAACGTTCTGCCGAAACTTCTGTAATTTTCTAGCTTCGATACTTAATAAGAGTGGCTCGGGACAGGATCGAACTGTCGACCTCACGATTTTCAGTCGCGCGCTCGTACCAACTGAGCTACCGAGCCAATATTTAATTGTCTGTAAAACTTAGTAAGAAGAAGAGAGCGTGTGGACACTCTCTTCTTCTAGCGACCCGGACGGGACTTGAACCCGCGACCTCCGCCGTGACAGGGCGGCGCGCTAACCAACTGCGCTACCGGGCCTTGATTGCTCAAAGCCGCTACTGCTTCGAATTCAGATGGCCGAGGCCATTGAATTACTTCTTCGTGCGATCAAAGACTTACCGAGGTAAATCCGTGCCCCCAACGGGATTCGAACCCGTGTTACCGCCGTGAAAGGGCGATGTCCTAGGCCCCTAGACGATGGGGACGTATGAGGCTGGGAAAGAATACAGGCTCAGCACCCATGCTCCAAACCCGATAAGTGGCCGGCTATTGAGAGTGCTGGGCTTTGCGAATAGCGACCATAGAGCTCGATATCAGTGCGATTCCCGCTGTCATCAACCCCAAGAGCGCTCCGAGCGAACCACCCAATGTCGCAGCTACAAATTCACCAGTGATCAGTGTTGTTATAGCAACCGATCCTAAAAGGAGTGGCCAGCGCCGATCTTGCAGGTAAACCCAACCAAGAGTGGGCGCAATGACAACTGCAACTAGATATGAAAAAAAACGGTGATCTGTCACAAATAGAAATTGGGTTGCGATAAAGAAGGTGGCAGAGACGATGAGATAACCAAGAGTCTGATCAATCATGCGAGTCCAGGCTAAGTACAACCAAATCGATGCGAGTACTACCCAATAGAAGGGGTAGGCAACACTATCTTCCGGTTCAATCTTTCCGAAAATGCTTAAAATCATAAAACCGGTGATAAAGAGATAGCCGTAAGCACCGATATGCAAGATTTCATGGCGGTAACGAATAAATGAGTAGAGCGAAATTATTGCGCCTGCAAGAAATGGCCCCCACGGTGCGCTATTTCCTGATTCATATGAGAAAGCAATTGCCGCTGTTGCTGCGATTGCAGCGCCCATTGAGAGAACGCTGGTCAAACGAAGACGCATTGCATTTATGTCGCCAAGGATGTGCGAAATTATCAAGAGGAGAATTGAGAGGGCAGCAAGTGAGCCAACACGTGCTGGAAGTGGAGCTTCATCCCAGATTGTTGCCGCTAAGAAGATTGCCGCGATGATTACAAATGCGCCACCGAGGTAAGCGGCAATTTCAGCGAAGATACTCTTTCGACTCTGCGCTCCTTCGAGAGCTTCAAAACGAGAGTCAATCAACTGCGATTGTTCGGCAGTAATCGCGCCTTCGCTTACGAGGGATTGCAGAACCCCTCGTAAGCGCTTAGAGCCTTCTTGCAACTAGATAGCCCACTGAACAGTCACTGAGACTGTTACATCCTGCTGTCCAAGATCGACAACAGTTGCCGCATCAGCCTCTGCCTTTGCAGATGCCACGAAGATTGGAGCTGAGATTGATGGGCTGCCGTTTTCGGTGAGGTTATTGACCTTGCCGAGCTTTACTCCGAGCAACTTGGCGTATGAAGCCGCCTTTGCCTTTGCATTCTTAACTGCAACTGCGCGCGCAGATTCTGCTGCCTTCGCAGCGTCAAGAACGAATGGGGAGACAGAGTTAATCTGTGCGGCATCGCCACCTGCTGCAACTACAGCATCTACTACTGCACCTGCGTTAGCTGCAGCACGGATGACAACTGAGAAGACCTGCGATCCGCGGTAGCCCACAAGAGTCGATCCACCGTTGTCATACTTATATTCGGGATAGGCAGTGATGTTCTGAGTAGCAATATCTTTTGTCGAAATTCCTGAAGCGATAAGTGCTTTACGAACCGCAGCTGCGCTTGTTGATGTTGCAGCGAGGGCTTCCTTATTCGTTGTCGATACGACTGAGACAGTCGCGGTGAGGCGAACTGCATCTGGTGCAACCTTGACTGTGCCTTCAGCGCTTACCGTGATGTATCGAGTCGCCGTTGCAGCGTTAGCTGACGTTGGAACTAGAAAAGCAGCGATGAGCGCTAGGGGAGTAACGAGGAGAAGTGTCTTCTTAATTGTTGAGGTTGTCATACCCCAAGTATGGCCTATCTACTCTGTGAAAATTCATAGAGAGATGCATGATCAGCAAGTGATTTTGCTAATGAGAAGTACTTCTCTGCATGCGCTTTACCAACAGAACCAAGTTCAAATCGGAGATCTTCATCGGTAACCAAAGCGCTCAGTGCGCTAGCCATCGCCCCGGCTTGGCTTGAGGTGAGAAAACCGGTTTCGCTATCGACCACAATGTCAGAGATAGATCCAACGCGTGGCGCAACGATGGGCAGGCCAGCAAAAGCAGCCTGAATCAAAGTCAACGGAATACCTTCGTTATCGCTAGTCAGAATTGCGATATCACTTGCAGCAAAGAGTTGATCAATATCTGTGCGCCAGCCAAGGAAGGTAACGGGGAGATTCTCGCGAGCAGCGCGTGACTTTGACTCTTCAAAGAGCTCGCCTTCTCCTGCTACTAAGAAATGAAGATCAAGTTCGCGAGCTAAACATGCAGCTGCCACATCAAGTAAACGATCCGGGCGCTTGATTTGCGTTAAACGACCAACAAAGGTGCAGTAGATGGCCTTTTCATCAAGACCAATATTTTTGCGTGCCTCGGATTTATCAAAGAGTTCAGGTGCAGGTAGACCTGGGAAGAAGACTCTGTATTGGTCGCGCTTTCCGATTCCTGCTTTCAGTAAATCCTCTTTCACTTGATTTCCTACAGCGACTAGAACGTCAGTGCGTGTGGCTAGGAACTTTTCAATCGCGATAACTAGTTGGGTCTTCCAACCATCGAAATATCCATGAAGTAAATGACCGTGGAATGTATGAACTCGAAGCGCATCTCCACCAGCAAGAATTGCAGCGAGTCGTCCCAAGACTCCAGCTTTTGCGGTGTGAGTATGAATCACATCTGGTTTCTCTCGTTTGATCAAGAGAACTAAGGCGAGAAAGGCACGTGCATCAGCAAGTGGAGAAACTGATCGACCAAGACCGGCAATTCGCTTTGCAGTGATATCGGTGGCAACAGTCTCTAGATAATCTGCTTCATTATCTGCGCAGTATCCAGTGATCAGTGTTTGCTCAAACTTTGTCGAATCCAGCCCGCGCATCAAATCGGCAACGATTACGGCAGGACCACCCACATTCATGCGGGCGATAATCTGAATAACCTTTGTTGCCATGTGGTTATCTTCTCGCAAAATAGAGGGATAATTAGCCATATGAGCCAGGGTCAATTCATTTCCTTCTGCACCGCAGATGCACTTTCACGTGCAGCGCAGCAGTTACAGGCTGGCTCTCTCGTCGCTTTTCCCACCGAGACCGTTTACGGCCTCGGGGCAGATGCAACAAACCCTGCCGCTGTTGCGCGAATTTATAGCGTGAAAGGCCGTCCTGCCGATCATCCGCTGATTGTTCACTTGGCAGATATGCAAGATATCGGTGAGTGGTCGGAAGAGATTCCTGATTACGCAATTGATCTGGCACGATCATTTTGGCCAGGCCCCATGACTTTGATTCTCAAGCGCAGCGGACTTGCGCAAGACTTCATTACTGGCGGACAGGACACAGTTGGGCTTCGAGTTCCGGACCACACTCTCGCACTCGCATTTCTTAATGAGTTCAAGAAACTTGGCGGAAAAGGTGTGGCAGCCCCGAGTGCTAACCGCTTTGGACAGGTCTCACCAACTACGGCAGAAGCAGTGCGTGAAGAACTTGGTGACTACATGGAAGAGCAAGACATTGTTCTCGACGGGGGACCATCACAGGTAGGTTTGGAATCAACAATTATCGATTGCACCGCAACTGCGCCAAGAATCTTGCGACCAGGTGCCATCACAGTTGAAATGATTGAAGCTGTTACCGGCGTGAAGGTTGAGAACCGCGATGATGTGATTCGCGTGAGTGGATCCCTTGAAAACCATTACGCACCTTCTGCTCAAGTTGTTCTTGACGGACATCCCCGTCCCGGTGACGGACTGATTGCACTCAACTCTTTCCCAACACCTGAAGGCGCAGTACGTCTTGCATCTCCAATGAACAATGAAGATTTTGCACGTCAGTTATATGGCGCACTCCGCGAAGCAGATGCCCAAGGTATTGACCAGATAGTCGTTATCCAGCCCGATGGCGAGGGAATTGCAATCGCTATCCGCGATCGTTTGAAGCGAGCTGCCTCCGGGCGCTAATTCAATACTTCAGCAAGTACCTTAGTAATTTCGCGATGACGAGCCATTCCATCTGCAACCATCGGAATCCAGTTAGTTACGTAACCAAAACCAATTCCGTGTTTCTGATCTGCAAATCCCTGCTGCCCCCCGAGCCCATCATGGCCGAAAGTTGTTGTACTTAAAACGGGGGAGTGTTCTGGGTTTGCCACAATAAAACCTAAAGAATGAACTGGATATGGAGCTGGATCATTGAATACATTGGGTCCGATATTGGGACGAGAAATTGCCTTTGAAATTGTTTCATCGTTAAGGATCCGAACGCCATCTGTTTCTCGAACAAGTGCTGAGTAAATCTTTGCAACAGCACGTGCATGTGTGACGCTACCTGCCCCGGCAAACTCCAATTGATGTGTGCGCGGATCGTTATATCCGCCAACTAAGTCATCGACGTGGCCAGTGAAAGCTTTACCAAATGTCATGGCTCTGCGGTTCCAGTAGAGCGGAGATTCGAATGGGTAATCAATCAGTGGGGCATCATCACTTTTGAGTTGAGCAATTTCATCTTCGATATCTGCGGGAGTTCCGAAATAAGCTTCCACGCCAAGGGGATTAGCAGCAACTTCTTGAAGAAGTTGATTGAGGCGTTTGCCGGTTATGTTGAAGTAAATCTTGCCGAGTAGATGTCCGATGGTTCCTGCGTGATAAAGATATCCAGTATCTGGCTCCCAGATTGGAAGCTGTCGAGCAAGCGCCTCTTCTACCGGAGTAACTTTCTGCAAATCTTGAAAAGTTAAATCCTCTCGAACTGCACTGAGCCCGGAGCGATGGCGCATAATCATTGCGACCGTTACGTTCTCTTTTCCATTGGCGGCAAACTCAGGCCAGTAATGTGAAACTTTCTCGTCAGGATCTAGCATCCCGTCCTCAATTAATTTATGTCCGATGATGGAGAGCAGACCTTTTGAGGTGGAGAAGACAACAGTTTTCGTCGCTTCATCCCAGGGTTTACCTGGCTTAGCTTCGCCAGCCCAGATATCTACAACCGGTTTGCCGTGCTGATAAATGCAGAGGGCCGCGCCACCGTAGGGCTGCTCTGCCGTTAACGAAAAGAATCTATCGGCGACAACCTTAAATCGAGGATCAATCAGCATTCAGAAAGACTACTCATATTTATCTAGATAAGGTACGGATATGAATACAAAGGGATACGCAGCGCTTTCCGCAGGATCAGAACTAGTTCCATATGAGTTTGATCGCCGAGCAATCGGTGCTCACGATGTTGAGCTAGATATTAAATATTCTGGAATCTGCCATTCAGATATTCACCAAGCTCGCGAAGAGTGGGGCCCTGCAATTTTCCCAATGGTGCCCGGTCACGAAATCGCAGGAATCGTCACCTCTGTAGGCGCATCGGTTACTAAATTTAAAGTTGGCGACGCAATCGGCGTTGGCGTATTTGTAGATTCATGTGGCAAGTGCGAACAGTGCACCAAGGGTTTACAACAGTACTGTGAAGAAGGAATGACTGGCACCTATAACGGTTATGAGCGCGACGGCAAGACCGTGGCGATGGGTGGATACTCCAACCGCTTTGTCATCAATGAAAATTACGCAGTTCATGTCCCAGCAAACCTTCCGCTCGATGGCGTTGCACCGCTGCTCTGTGCAGGTATCACTTTGTATTCACCAATCAAGCATTGGAATGTTGGCCCAGGCAAGAAGGTCGCTGTTATGGGACTCGGTGGTCTTGGGCATATGGGTGTTAAGTTCGCTGTGGCACTTGGCGCGGAGGTAACAGTTCTCTCTCATTCACCATCTAAGGAAGCCGATGCAAAGGCGATGGGTGCCCATCACTTCGTATCAACAAAGGACCCAGCAAACCTCAAAGCAATTGCAAAGAGCTTTGATCTCATCCTTAATACGGTCAGCGCAGAGATTGATATCAATCTCTATCTCAACTTGTTAAAGCAAGAAGGAACTCTGGTGGTTATTGGATTGCCAGGTAAGCCATACTCTGTTCACGCTGGATCACTCTTAAGTGCACGCCGCTCATTAGCTGGTTCGATGATTGGTGGCATCCCAGAGATGCAAGAGATGCTCAACTTCTGCGGCGAACACAACATCCTCAGCGATGTTGAAGTAATTAAGGCTGACTACATTAATCAGGCTTACGAGCGCACAATTGCAAGCGATGTGAAGTACCGCTTCGTAATTGATGCCTCAAGCTTTTAACTAGTTACCAGAAGTAGAGTAAATCTCGAACTGCCAAGGCTTTAAGGTGATGGTCAGGGTAGAAGCGAGCTTAATCTTTTTGCCTGTTGTGAATGAATAGTAAGTTCCTTTCACTTCACTCACATCGAGCTTTACTTTCTGGGTTGTTGGTGAGGCATTAATCAACGTAACAACTCGATTCTTATCTGCACTCCTGTAAAAAGCTACGAGCTTTGAATTATTGTGGAGAAGTTCTGAGAGAGAGACCCCAGATGAATTCCACAGCGCCTTATTCTTCTTCTTTAGCGAAACGAGTTTTGTGTAGAAAGCTGTAGTTTCATTACTTACTTCAAGGTTTGGGATCAAGTCTTTCTCAAAAAAC
This sequence comes from Candidatus Nanopelagicaceae bacterium, assembly GCA_965267625.1. Classification (GTDB taxonomy): domain Bacteria; phylum Actinomycetota; class Actinomycetes; order Nanopelagicales; family Nanopelagicaceae; genus Planktophila. The sequence continues at coordinate 1,367,473 of OZ254124.1, read as the reverse complement.
TCTAGCTCTCTGGTGCTGCCAACCTCCTGTCCGGAGTAAATAAGAGGTATTCCTGGCAAGGTAAAGGTAAGAGCGGCCATCGCTGGGACTGCTGAACCTAACCGTTTAAATTCACTTCCGTTCCAACTATTTTCATCGTGATTTGTAATGAAATTCATTGGGAAAGATCCAGCCGGGTATCTAGGTAGCTTCAGCCGGTAGTAACTAATAAAAGATTGGACATCAATCTCGTCATTTGCAATTTGGTTCATGAGATTGAGTAATCGCCAGTTGTAGTTAGCAACAAATGCTTGATCAAGCATTCCAGCAGTACCTTGTTCTTCGGCCAACATGAAGAGTGGCTTCATCTTTTGAAGTTGTGCCCCGGCTTCTTCCCAGAATTCAACAGGGACACCGCTTGCAACGTCGGCACGGAAACCATCCACATCGAACTCTGCTACCCAATACTTCATCGCATCAATCATCGCGGCACGCATCTCGGGATTTTCATAGTTCAACCAGGCGACATCGGTCCAATCCCTATTAGGAGAAATGACATCGCCGTTGTAATCCTGGTGATACCAAGATTTATTTGCAATCCACGGGTTGTCCCAACCGGAGTGATTAGCGACCCAGTCGATGATGACCTTCATGCCAAGTTTGTGCGCACTGTCGACAAGTTCTTTGAAATCTGCCGAAGTTCCGAATTCAGAGTTGACTCCTTTGTAATCTGCAACTGAATACGGGGAACCAAGTGTTCCTTTGCGCTTGACAGAAGAGATTGGATGAATTGGCATTAACCAAAGAATTCCCACACCTAATTTTTGTAATCGTGGAAGAGATTTCGTGACCGATTTGAAATCACCACCTTGCGAGAACTGGCGGATATTCACCTCATAGATTGTTGATTTCTTAGCCCATTCTGGAAGCACCGAAGTAGTGGGAGAAGCAGCAGCGACCGCCAGGCTTGGGATGATCAGCGCGACTGAGAGCGCGAAAAGTAGAAAGTGACGGCCATTCTTCATATGCGAAGTATCTACAGAAGAGGTAGTTATGAGGGGGAAAACACGTAATGCGCGGGCTCAAATATGCAATAAGATTCGCGAAGTCTGCGGTCTTCCTCAGGCAGTGGGGCCTTTAGCTCAGTCGGTAGAGCAACGGACTTTTAATCCGTGGGTCGTCGGTTCGAGCCCGACAGGGCCCACTTGGAATTATCTTTTTACTCCCTGTTCAATATAATCCTGAAATGCGCAAAGTAGCTCGAACCCTGGCTGCGGTTGCGCTTGTGGCGACGTCGAGTGTCTCTCTTGTAGAAAGTGCATCTGCTGCAGAATGCAGTCCGACGACTACTCGTTCCGGTGGATTCAAATACATTACCTTTACAGACACTTCAGCAACTTGTACGTGGACCGTTCCAGCTGGAACCTCACTTGCTTCTACGATTTTAATAGTGGGAGGCGGAGGTGGAGCCGGTTATTACGGCAATGCTGGCGGAGGTGGAGCAGGTGCCCTTGTTGTCACAACAAATTTTTCTTTAACACCGGGTTCAGTCTTTAACATCACGATTGGTAAAGGAGGACGAGGATCTACTGCAGGTCGTGGTGTCAGCGGAAGTCCAACTTCTTTTGGATCTGTCACTGCGACTGGTGGAGGTTATGGGGCTGGTGGCGATCCCACAAATAATGCTGACACCGGTCTTGAAGGAAACGGCGCAGTGGGTGGTTCAGGCGGCGGCGGTTCAAGTTATATCTACAACGCAGTCACGTACACAGGTACTGGCGGAGCATCAAATGCCACCACAGGAATTTCATCACCCTGGAACGCATTTGGATATAGAGGTGCCGATGGATCTGGTGCAGGTGGTGGTGCTGGAGGCGCTGCATCCGGATCAACTGCCGGCCCTGGAAAAGTTTACTTCGGAAACACTTATGCAAAAGGCGGCGATCGCTCCGGTAGTAATACGACGGTGACCGGATCAGGAAATGGCGGAAATGTAACTTCTTCTGGCGGCTCTGGTTCCAGCGGTTCAATTACAATTCAAATTCCATCTCCTAGCTTCACTTACTCCAATGCAAGTGCAACAACGACTACCGGAAACGCCTTCGCAAACAATGCAATCAACTCCACGGGTTCGGTAATTTCTAGTTACTCAGTTTCACCAGCTCTTCCAACCGGGCTCACTTTGAATTCCAGCACTGGTCAAGTCGAGGGCACGCCACTTGCAATCCAAAGCGCGACAACATATACAGTGACCGCTACTGATGCCGTGGGAGAAACAGGGACAGCAACTCTGAGCCTGACAATCACACCAGGTGTTGCCATGCTTACGATTACTCCGCCTAGTTCGCCCAGAAAAGGTGTTGCAATCAATCTTGTGGTCACCGCTCCTGCGGTTGGAAAGATTAGATTTCTTGCGAACGGTAAACGGATTCCAAATTGTCTCTCAGTAGCAACCACTGCTGTTTCGCCTTTTTCAGCAACTTGCCGGTGGAACCCGGCGACGCAGAGCAGGACTCAACTAACGGCGACACTTTTGCCAGGTAGCAGTGTCTACTCTTCAGGATCTGCAGCCCCAATTTATGTGCAGGTCATAAAGAGACTAACCCCACGTTGAAATTACTCGTGCGCTCTTCTCGGCCGAGCAGGTGGCACAGATAGCTCATTCAGTAGAGCAACGGACCTTTAATACGAGAGTTGTCGGTTCGAGCCGGACAGATCTCACTTTTCCAAACTTCACCCTTTCAGTCAGAAACTCCGCTGTGATACTCTCATGTGAGCGCTCTCATAAAGAAGCGTGAGAAGAGGGAGCGATCCGTGGAAAAGAGCTGGACCCTTCTGGGCCATTACGACCCAAAGGCCAAGAACAGTTTCTTCGGAATGGCCCTATCTGTCTTTGTTGCTGCTGAGACTTTTGGCAGCCATAACCATAAGTACAAGTATTGGATGTGCATCCTCATTCTCGCTTCAGCGGTTTTTATCGCGAAGAAGGCTCTCTCATCTAAGTCGCTCGTTGGAATCTTTACAGTTCTGATTTCTCTCATTTGGATTGTTCCAATTTTCGATGCAAACTTCTTTTACTCGCTCGATCTTGCATTTATGCTCGCACATTCAGTTCTCGCTCTCTCCGTTGCTGTAGGAGCTTTCTCCTACCTCAAGAATTAATTTCTATTATGGCCAAAGTCAGCTTCGTTGGTTTTCAAGAGAAGGTAGAAATTCCAGAGGGTTTTCAGCTTCTCGAAATTGAAGAATCGTTAGAAACGATGAAGGATAAAGATTTTCTTTATTCATTAATGAGCGATCCTCGCTACATTTCTCAATGGCTTGATGAGGTAGTTTCATTTGATTCTCGCCCCGGTGGAAAGATGGTTTTCGCCGATGGCAACAATGCAACTTGCACATCATTTGTGCTTGGCAAGGAGGTTTCACTGATCTCGGATGAGTTTGGAAACTTCAACGCAAAAGTTATCAAGGGAAAAGCAGCAAACTCGCTTCAATTAAAATTCACAATCTTGACCGATGATTCAGATTTAAAAACTACCGAAATTATGGTGCTTCTGGAACGTTTGAAGAGTCTGCTGTGATCGAACGCAAAGCAAATATTTACGATGTTGCCAAGCGGGCTGAGGTTTCACATCAAACAGTTTCGCGTGTCCTCAACAGCCATCCCAGCGTTAAGCCTGCTACTCGAGAAAAAGTAGAGAACGCAATTGCAGAGCTGAAGTACCGTCCAAATCAAGCAGCGCGTCAACTTGTTACATCGCGGAGCCAGATGATTGGAATTTTGATTGCAGGAACTGAGCTCTATGGTCCTTGGGCAATTCTCAATGCAATGGAGCGCGAGGCGCGCTTGGAAGGCTATTCAGTCATCTCTATTTCAGTCTCGCCTGGCTCTCCAGATTCATGGGGAGAGGCCATTGAGCAACTCCGCAACCTCGATATCGATGGCGTGATCACCATTGCGCTCTCCAATCAGATTGTGAAAGAAGTTGAAAAATCGCTCGGGTCGGCAACTATCGTGATTGTTGATACCGAGCCAAGTAAGAAATTTGATGCAGTCAATATTGAAAACTACGACGGCGGAAAGATTGCGACCGAACATCTAATCAATCTTGGGCACAAGAGCATTGTTCATGTGACCGGGCCATCGGATAGTTATGAGGCAGAGCAACGTCGTCGTGGCTATGAAGATGCGATGAAAGGTGCAAAGTTGAAGGTGGATGTGCTCCAAGGTGATTGGTCTATTGAAACCGGTTACGAAATTGGTAAATCAATTGTCGGTAGAAAAGTAATCCCTACCGCAATCTTTTCCTCAAATGACCATCTTGCACTTGGGATTATGAAAGCGCTTTCTGAGAAGAAATTACGAATCCCTCAGGATGTGAGCATTGTGGGTTTCGATAACATTCCTGAAGCTGGATATTTTTCACCAGCCCTCACAACTGTGCATCAAGATTTTGATGTGTTGGGCAAGCTCGCTATCAGCAGAATGTTGAATCAAATTAAACACCCGGAAAAACCAGCGGCGTTCACAATTGGACCGAAGCTTCTTGTCCGTCAATCAACTCAACAACTCAAGGCAGGGAAATAAGATGGCAGATAAATATGTAATCGGAGTCGACTACGGAACACTTTCAGGTCGAGCCCTCATTGTCCGAGTCGCTGATGGCGTTGAATTAGGTTCCGCGGTTTTTGAATATCCCAATGCGGTGATGGATCGCGTTCTTAACTCGACAGGTGTCCCACTTGGCCCTGATTGGGCGCTGCAAGATCCCAATGACTATGTTGAAGTCCTCCGTCACGCTGTCCCTGATGCAATTAAAGCCTCTGGCATCAACCCTGCCGATGTAGTGGGAATCGCAACAGATTTCACGGCTTGCACAATGATTCCGGTTCTTGAAGATGGAACTCCGCTCTGTCAGTTAGAAGAGTTCAAGGGCAATCCACATGCATATGTAAAACTTTGGAAGCATCATGCAGCTCAGCCCCATGCAGACCGCATTAATGCGATGGCGCGTGAACGTAACGAGTCTTGGCTACCACGCTATGGCGGACAGATTTCTTCAGAGTGGGAACTCGCAAAGGGTCTACAGATTCTGGAAGAAGCACCAGATGTATATAAGAAGATGTGGAAGTTTGTTGAAGCAGCAGATTGGATTATCTGGCAGCTCTGCGGAAAGTATGTTCGTAATGCATGCACCGCGGGATATAAAGGAAATCTGCAAGATGGAAAGTATCCATCACGCGAATACTTCGCCGCACTCAATCCAAACTTCGCAGATTTTGAAGAAAAGATTTCACACACCATCGGCGAACTCGGAGACAATGCAGGACCTCTTACAGAACAAGCATCTTCATGGACGGGACTGCCTGCCGGGATTGCAGTTGCTGTTGGAAATGTTGACGCGCACGTCACCGCACCTGCTGCCAAGGCAACCGAGCCAGGTCAAATGGTCGCAATCATGGGTACATCAACTTGTCATGTGATGAACCACGATGCGATTACAGAAGTTCCAGGAATGTGCGGCGTTGTCGATGGTGGCATCGTCAGTGGTCTCTATGGCTATGAAGCAGGTCAATCAGGTGTTGGCGATATCTTCGCTTGGTATGTAAACAATCAAGTGCCACAACGTTACTTCGATGATGCAAAAGCTGCAGGTGCTTCAATTCATCAGTACCTCACCGATCTCGCTGCGAAAGAAGCTGTTGGTGCACATGGCCTTGTTGCCCTCGATTGGCATAGCGGAAACCGCTCAGTGCTCGTCGATCACGAACTCAGCGGAACAGTGCTGGGCCTTACTCTCACGACTACTGCCGATCAGGTCTATCGCGCACTGCTTGAATCAACTGCATACGGAACCCGCATGATTGTCGATACCTTTGCAGCCTCAGGCGTTCCGGTTAAAGAATTTATCGTTGCCGGTGGCTTGCTGAAGAACAAGTTCTTAATGCAGCTTTATTCAGATGTCACACGATTGCCTATTTCAACCATCGATACCGATCAAGGTCCGGCACTTGGTTCAGCCATCCATGCAGCTGTTGCAGCGGGGGAGTATCCAAATGTGAACGCCGCAGCAGAGGCGATGGGCAAAGTGAACAAGCATGTGTACACACCTAATGAAGAACGCGCACAGCAATACGACAAGTTGTATCGCGAGTACGTAGAACTTCACGATTACTTTGGTCGTGGTGCAAATAATGTAATGAAGCGTCTTAAGCAGATGAAGCGAGAGGGATAACCATGGCAAGTAGAGAAGAACTCATTAAGAAGACGCAGGAACTTCTTGTTGATCTCCACCAAGAGCTCGTTCGATACGAACTAGTTGTCTGGACCGGAGGCAATGTCTCGCAACGCATTACCTTTGATGATGGCTCACCAGATCTCTTTGCAATCAAACCATCAGGTGTTCGTTATGACGAGTTAACCCCTGACTCAATGGTTGTCTGCGATTTAGATGGAAATTTGGTGCAAGGAAAACTTTCACCATCGAGTGACACTGCCGCACACGCATACGTTTACAAGAACATGCCTGAGGTAAATGGCGTTGTGCATACCCATAGCAATTACGCATGTGCATGGGCGGCAGTGGGAGAAGAGATCCCTTGCATTCTTACCGCCATCGCAGATGAATTTGGTGGACCAATTCCAGTTGGACCATTTGCGATTATTGGTGATGATTCAATCGGCCGCGGCATCGTTGAGACTCTTAAGGGCCATCGTTCGCCGGCGGTCTTGATGCAAAACCATGGAGTCTTCACGATTGGTCCAAGCGGCCAAGCGGCAGTGAAGGCAGCAGTCATGTGTGAGGACAATGCGAAGAGCGCCTTCATTGCGCGTCAGCTCGGAACCCCAATTCCGATCGCGCAGGAGGCGATTGAATCTTTATTCAATCGTTATCAAAAGGTCTATGGAAAATAGGCGAAAGTAGGTAGATTTCCCGTTAGAAATGTGAGCGCTCACTTTGAGTTCTCATTTTCGTTCATCCTAGGAAAGGAACACAATTGATTAAGAAGCTAACAACTGTTGTTGCTGTTGCAGCAATGGCAGTAACAGGTCTTTTGGTTGCATCGCCAGCACAGGCAGCAGGCAAGGGCCTTATCGGTGTTGCAATGCCAACACAGTCTTCAACTCGTTGGATCTCTGACGGAAACAGCATCAAGGCTGCTCTCGTTAAGTTGGGTTACACAGTTGATCTTCAGTACGCAGAAGATGACATTCCTACACAGGTTTCACAGCTCGAAGGTATGCTCACAAAGGGCGCTAAGGCACTTATCATCGCTTCAATCGATGGTGAGCAGCTCACAGACGTTCTTGCAAAGGCAAAGAGCAAGAAGGTTCCTGTTATTGCTTACGACCGTTTGATCCGTAAGTCACCAAACGTTGACTACTACGCGACATTCGACAACTTCAAGGTTGGCGTACAGCAGGCAACATCACTTCTCGTTGGTCTTGGTGTCTTCAAGTCAGAAGCATCAACAAAGGCTGACGGTCCAAAGGCAAAGGGTCCATTCAACGTGGAGCTCTTCGCTGGTTCACCAGACGATAACAACGCAACATTCTTCTTCAACGGAGCAATGTCAGTTCTTAACCCACTCATCAAGAGCAAGGTAATTACTGTTAAGTCAGGTCAGACAGCATTCACAAAGGTCGCAACACTTCGTTGGGACGGCGCTGTAGCTCAGAAGCGTATGGAAGACATCCTTGTTTCTTCATACGCATCAGCTAAGGTCAATGGCGTTCTTTCACCATACGACGGCCTAAGCCGTGGAATCATCGCAGCTCTTACAGACGGTGGTTACACAACAAAGACAATGCCTATCATCTCAGGCCAGGATGCAGAAGTTCTTTCTGTTAAGGCAATGATCAAGGGCGACCAGTACTCAACAATCTTCAAGGACACTCGTGAACTTGCAAAGGTTGCAGTATCAATGGCAGATGCACTTCTTAAGGGCAAGAAGCCAACAGTTAACGATACAAAGACATACAACAATGGCGTAAAGGTTGTTCCTTCATACCTTCTTACTCCATACATCGTTACAACAAAGAACTACAAGAAGCTCCTTATTGACTCCGGTTACATCAAGGCAGCAGACCTCGGTTAATTCCAAGGTAAATGGTTAATAGTTCGGTTGGTCAATCTCACATACGGGATTGGCCAACCGAACTCCCATTTAAGGTTAGATAGCAGCACTGGCTTAAACATTCGCTCCATCTGAAAGATTAGGAAAAATGACAGAGAATATCTTGGAAATGCGCACCATCACCAAGACCTTTCCCGGTGTTAGCGCACTTACTGATGTCACACTCAAGGTAAAGCGCGGAGAGATCCATGCAATCTGTGGCGAAAATGGTGCAGGCAAATCAACACTGATGAAGGTTCTCTCAGGTGTCTATCCTCATGGCACATACGATGGCGATATCGTCTTCGAAAATGAAGTACTCAATCTTAAAAACATTCGTGATTCCGAAGAACTTGGCATTGTCATCATTCACCAAGAACTTGCGTTGAGTCCGTATCTATCAATCGCTGAAAATATTTTTCTCAATAACGAAATCAAGAGCCGCGGCCTCATTGATTGGAATAAGACAGGTCAAGAAGCGCAGAAGTTACTTGCCAAGGTTGGCCTCTCTGAAGATCCAAATACACCCGTCAATAAAATTGGTGTCGGAAAGCAGCAGCTCGTTGAAATTGCTAAAGCTCTTTCAAAGCGGGTAAAGCTTCTGATTCTCGATGAACCAACAGCAGCTCTCAATGATGCCGACTCTGCTCATCTGCTCGACTTGTTGCGCCAATTCAAGAGCCAAGGAATGACCTGCATCATCATCTCTCATAAGCTCAATGAGATTGCCGCAATTGCAGATCAGACAACAATTATCCGCGATGGCCATGTAATTGAGACCCTTGATATGAAGGCCGATAAGGTCGATCAAGAGCGCATCATTAAAGGAATGGTTGGTCGAGAGATGAGCAATCGCTACCCAGTGCGTGAACCAAAGATTGGCGAAGAAGTCTTCCGTATCGAGAACTGGGTTGTTCACCATCCGGATCATCAGGACCGAGTTGTTGTTGATCACGCTAATCTCAACGTTAAGGCCGGTGAAATCGTAGGTCTCGCAGGCATCATGGGTGCTGGCCGCACAGAGTTAGCGCGCAGCGTCTTCGGTCATAGCTGGGGTGCAAGAATCTCGGGCTCAGTCTTTGTCAACGGCAAAGAAGTCAAAGTGAAGAACGTGCGCCAGGCAATTGATGCAGGTATCGCGTACTCAACAGAAGATCGCAAGCGATTTGGTCTCAACCTTATCGATGACATTAAGCGCAATATCTCGCTCGCATCGCTGGAAGATTTCACAAAGCGCGGTCTAGTAAATGCTAACGAAGAGTTCAAAGTTGCATCTGAATACCGTAAATCAATGAATATTAAAGCGCCATCTGCTAACTCCATCGTTGGAAAGCTCTCCGGTGGAAACCAGCAGAAAGTTGTTTTGAGTCAATGGATTAACGTTGATCCAGAGATTTTAATTCTCGATGAACCAACTCGAGGTATCGATGTCGGTGCTAAATACGAGATCTATACAATCATTCAGGAGCTAGCAGCAAAGGGTAAGGCTGTCCTTGTTATTTCAAGTGAACTCCCAGAACTCTTAGGAATCTGCGATCGAATCTATGCAATCGCTGAAGGTGTAATTACAGGAGAAGTTACCCGCAAGGACTTCTCGCCAGAGCTACTCATGCAATATATGACCACGGTAAAGGAAGCAAGCAATGTCTAATATCAAAGAGCAAGAATCAGGGGTTATCGGCAAATTACGTAACCGACTCAAAGGCGTAGATCTTCGTCAGAATGCGATCTTCCTTGCCCTTCTTATGTTGATTGCATACTTCGCTGTCACAACGCCGGAACACGCATCGCTTACTCCAGATAACTGGTCTAACTTGGTTGTGCAGAATGGTTACATTCTTGTTCTTGCAATCGGCATGGTCATGATCATCATTGCCGGCCACATCGATCTTTCTGTTGGTTCTGTTGCCGCATTTATCGGTGCAGTATCTGGAATCTTGGCGGTACGTCCACTAGAACAGAGCGGCTGGGACTGGCTTCCTGCTTCGCCTTGGTTTGTAGCAATCTTCGGTGCGATCCTCGTCGGTGCGCTCGTAGGAATGTGGCAAGGTTTCTGGGTTGCTTATATGGGAATTCCAGCATTTATCGTGACGCTTGCTGGAATGCTCTTGTTCCGCGGTCTTGCCCTCATGACGCTCCAAAACTCTAATATCGGCCCATTCCCAGATGCTTTCCGCGCAATCGGAAATGGTTTCGTTGATAAAGAAAATACGCTCGGAAAAGATTTTGGTTTCGAAACACACAACCTAGTAGCACTCATTATTACTGGCGTTGGAATCCTCGCTCTTCTCTGGAGCTCATTTGCAACTCGTCGTGGTCGCATCAAATATAACCAGAGCGTCGAACCGCGTACATGGTTCTTTGTAAAGAACGCGCTTCTCGCCTTTATGATCGGCTACGTCGGCAACAAGCTTTCACAATCATCTGGAATTCCTTGGACCTTGGTCCTCTTGGTCTTCCTTATCGTTGTTTACACAATCATCATGAAGCAGACAACTTTTGGTCGCCACATCTATGCAATTGGTGGAAACCTTCATGCTGCAGTGCTCTCCGGTATCAACGTGCGCCGCGTTAACTTCTGGCTCTTCGTAAACATGGGAATGCTCTCTGCGCTCTCTGGAATTTTGATCACAGCGCGCATGAACTCCGCTGTGCCTAAGGCGGGAGATGGTTTCGAACTCGATGCGATCTCGTCAGTCTTTATCGGTGGCGCATCAGTTCAAGGTGGCGTTGGAACTGTGACAGGTTCAATCGTCGGCGGAATGATTCAGGGCGTTCTCGGAAACGGTATGAACCTCAACTCTGTCGGCATCGATTTCCAAATGACTATTAAGGGTCTCGTTCTTCTCTTGGCTGTTGCCTTTGACGTCTGGTCAAAGCGCCGCACCAAGTAATTTCCATCCTTTCTCCACTTTAAAGAAGGCAGTTATGACACATCAGATTTGGTTTCTTACTGGCAGTCAGGATCTTTACGGACCTGAAACTCTTGAACAGGTAGCTGTTCAGTCGAAGGAAGTAGTAGCAAAGATTTCTGCCGGTCTTGGCGCTCCAGTTGAAATCATCTGGAAGCCAACCTTGAAGAACACTGCAAACATCAAGCAGGCGATGCTCGATGCCTCCAGTGATCCCAACTGTCTCGGCGTAATTACCTGGATGCACACGTTCTCTCCAGCAAAGATGTGGATTCAAGGTTTGGATTTACTGCGTAAACCACTTCTACATTTACATACACAGGCCAATCAATCACTGCCATGGGCAACAATTGATATGGACTTTATGAACCTCAACCAAGCAGCTCACGGCGATCGTGAATATGCGCATGCAGTTGCACGCGTTGGAGTTCCACATAAGATCGTTGTTGGTGAACCAGGTTCTGCAGATGTAAAGGCGCACATTGAAGCGTGGGCGTGGGCAACTATCGGTTGGAATAAATCACAGAACCTCAAGCTCGCTCGTTTCGGTGACAATATGCGTTTTGTTTCTGTTACAGATGGCGACAAAGTCTCTGCGCAATTGCAATTGGGTATGTCGATTGAAAATTATGGCGTTAACTTTTTAGCAGATGCAGTACATGCTGTTTCTGATGCAGATGCAGAGAAGCTTGCCGCTGAATACGAGGCGAAGTACGACGTCGCTGCTGAACTTAAGGTTGGCGGAGCTCGACATGACTCTCTCGTCTATGCTGCAAAGCAGGAGATCGCCCTTCTGAAAATCATGAAGGATGGTGATTTCGATGCATTTACGAGCAACTTTGAGGATCTAGGAACCCTTAAGCAACTTCCAGGCCTTGCCGTGCAGCGCTTGATGGAGATGGGTTATGGCTTTGGTGGCGAAGGCGACTGGAAGACATCGGCACTTGGTGCAATTCTTAAATCAATGACACCTGCAGGTGGTGGAACTTCATTTATGGAGGATTACACCTATCACTTCGGCCCTGGCCCTGCAAAAATTCTCGGCGCGCATATGCTTGAAGTGTGTCCAACTATTACTAAGAACAAACCTAAGATTGAAATCCATCCACTTGGAATCGGTGGAAAAGAAGATCCAGTACGTATGGTCTTTACTGCAAGCGATGCAGAAGCTCGAGTTGTTTGCTTGGTAGATATGGGCGATCGCTTTAGATTAATAAGCAATGAGATATCCGTGGTAAAGCCGAATGAGGCTCTTCCAAAGCTCCCTGTTGCACATGCAGTCTGGGAACCAAAGCCTTCACTTCCTGTTTCAGCAGAAGCGTGGATGCTTGCCGGCGGATCTCACCACACAGTTTTAACAAATGCAGTTTCACTTGAAGCGATAGAAGACTTTGCGCGTATTGCAAAGATTGAACATGTCATCATTGATGAAGATACGAAGATTCGCGACTTCCGTCGTGAACTTCAATGGACAGCTGCCTACCATCGTTTTGCAGAGAGAATTTAAGTCATGAGCAACCTTCTCGATGGTTTTCAGAAGAACACTGCAGACTTCTTAGATGCGCTAGCGCTCTTTCCTGACCGTTCTCGCACAATTGCTCCAGCAGGTGAATGGTCTGCGGCATACATAGTTCATCACGTTGCAGATGGTGAGCTCCACTTTGCTGCCCGCTACCTCCATACATTGGGCAGCGATAATCCGACGATGGTTTACTTCGATGAAGATCGCTATCCAGAGGCGCTCTCATACGAGAAGCGCACCGTTGCAAAGTCCCTTGCCTCGATCGCCGGAATTCGCGCGATGATCTTTGAAGTCCTCTCCAACGTTGATGAGAGTGCCTGGTCGCGCCAGACAACGAGCGAAGATGGAAAGAGCTTTACCTTGGCGGAGCTAGTTGCGAAGGCTAGTGGCCACCTCGTGAGCCATACCGAGCAGCTCAGAGCCCTTCACGCTCAGATTTAAGGCCCTGACCAGCCAAAGACCAGTCGCGTTCTGACTGGTCAAAACCAGTCCCTCTGCATAAATAGGGGGCTTTCCCTACGGTAACCATCTCAGAGCGCTCTGAAAGGGTCACCAGGATGAATGAGATGAGAAGTTTTATCGAGTGGTTGAGTTATCACCCAACCCCAGACGAGATCTGTCGCGCTCTCGTACTCGACCACCTCTCATCCTTCGGCGCCTGCTGCGCTCGAATCGGCCTGCTCAACTCCGATGACACCCTCACCTTTGCCGGCGAATATGGCTTTGAAGATGGCAAGAAGAACCAGACATTCTCCAGCGCGGAATGGCGCTCTTGGAACCATGACGAGGCCGATATCGCGCTCGGTCGCAATCCAAAGAATTGGTCACCTGATGCAAAGCTCTTGATGTTCCAACTACGCCATCGCGGCGCAATTCAAGGACATCTGATTGTTCGCTTCTCACACCCAGTGGAAAATGTTGATCGAGTAGAAGAAGTTGTTCTGGATTATGCAGTGCCACTTTCGCTCTATCTCTCACTCAGCCATGAAGGTCGAAAAGTTTCAGGTTCGCAGGCGAAGAAAGATGACACTGGAGCAGAGCAATTGACTGCGCGCCAGCTCTCAATCCTTGGTGGAATGGTTGAGGGTAAGACCAACCATGAACTCGCTACCGAACTCGGATTTAGCGTGAGCACGATTCGCCACGAAACGATGCGCATCTATCAGGCGCTGAGCGTAAGTGATCGAAAAGAAGCTGCGAAGAAGGCGCTCGCGCTCGCACTTATTTAGTAAGGTCGCCAGGTGAAGAAGACTGGCTCGTGGTTACCGATCTATCTCGTCGTGGGCTTTATCTGGGGTTGCTCATTTATCTTTATCAAGAGCGGTCTCGAATTCTTATCGCCAATCGGGGTCGCATTTGTGCGTTGCTCACTCGGTGCAATGACCCTTTACGGTTTTGCCCGATATAAAAAGATCGAACTTCCACGAGGCGCAAAGAGCCTCTTCCACATTTGGGTTGTTTCGCTACTTCTTAACGTCTTTCCAGGAATCTTCTTTGCTCTGGCAGAGACCGAGGTAACTTCTATCTTGGCCGGAATCATCAATGCAGTCACACCGTTGATGACCTTGCTCGCAATTCTGATTGTTAATCGAGAAGAGAAGCCCAAGCTTGGTCAGATCGTTGGATTGCTAATCGGATTTGCAGGTGTGCTGATTGTGCTTGGCGCATGGAAAGGTCTAGGCGATAACCCTTGGTGGGCAGTGGCAATTCTCTTGGCAGCTGTGACGTGTTATGGATTCTCATTTCCATATACCCGACGCTTTGTGCTTCCGCTTGGCATTAAATCTGAGGCAATCGTTGCCCAGCAACTCAAACTTGCTAGCTTCACGTTGCTTCCTATCTACCTCGTCGATGGCATCGCGATTGATCAATTTCCACGTGGTCCAGTGCTTTCAATGGTCGCCTTAGGAATATTCGGAAGCGGCTTTGCATACCTGTGGAACTTTAGAGTCATGCAGATTGCTGGCAGTGCAATTGCAAGCAGCGTTACTTACTTAACGCCAGTTGTCGCGGTAATCGTTGGAATCATCTTCCTCGGTGAACACATCACCTGGAATGAACCTGTAGGAGCGCTGGTAGTTTTATTTGGCGCAGCTATTGCGCAAGAACGAATTCGGTTTACTCGACCTTAAGTTCTTTATGCATGTGATCGGTCTCCACTAGTCCAGATGAATAGCGCTCTTCGTAGCGCCCAACCTTCCAGACGGCGACCGAGACAATCCAGGCAAGTACAAATGCGCCAACAATCCAATATCCGATTCCTGCAAGCTCAATCGATGCCAGGAGCTTAAATGGCTGATAATTATCGATATTGGTCTTATCTGCGAGAACACCGACCAGTTGAATTGTTCCGATTACAAGTGCGACAAAGATAGATAAACCTGTAGTGGTGATGTTGTAATAAATCTTACGTAGTGGCGATGTAAAGGCCCACGAATATGCCTTTGTCATAAAGATTCCATCAAGTGCATCCATCATCGACATACCTGCTGCGAAAATAATTGGAAGTGCAATGATTGCAAGTGGCGGCAATGTTCCTCCTACAGCACCAACTGCCGTAGTTGCCGAGAGAGCAAGTAACGCAACTTCGGTCGCGGTATCAAAACCAAGTCCAAAGAGAACGCCCACTGGATAGAGCTGCCATGAATGATCAAAGCCCTTCTTGAAGAATCCGCGGAAGATGCGTCGCATCAGACCGCGCTCATTGAGAAGTTCATTGAGGTGCTCATGTGAGAACTGTCCAGACTTTGCTTTCTTCCACACTTTGAGCACGCCGATAAGAATGACCAGGTTAAGGATTCCTACGAGATAGAGAAATACTCCAGAGACAGAGGCGCCGATAATTGCGCCGGTCTCTGCATAATTCTTCTGGAATTTAATCGCTGCCTTTGCGGCAACTGCAATCGCGATGGAAAGTGCAAGAACAATTGTGGAGTGACCGAGCGAGAAGAAGAGTCCAACACCGAGCGGCTTCTTCCCCTTCGCCAACATGATGCGCGTGGAGTCATCGATGGCAGAGATATGGTCTGCATCGAAGGCGTGGCGAAGTCCAAATGAGTATGCGAGAGCGCCGGCGCCGGCATAGATGAGCGCGCCATTTCCATCTACCAAAGAGTGGTAGCGAGGATCTGAGTTGTAATGGATAAAGAGTCCCCAGCCGATGACGTGGAGGGCGATCACTGTTCCGAGTACGCCAAAGAGGGCAGGAAGCTCTTCCCGGCTAAAACGCAGGTGTTCCTTCAAGCTGGTTTTCTGGCTCATCGCTCTCTCCAGGCGCTAGATGCAAATCATTTGCAAGTAGAAGGGTAACCGAGTTTTAACCATTCAGAAAGTCGAAATATCTGCCTACCGTAGATTGTTAGGTCTAGAGTGCGGGAATCAAGCGCAGGTGAAGGGGGTAGCTATGAGCAATGACGATGGCATCCACGATGGCGATGAGATCTTGACCGAAGAGATGCTCTGGGATCGAATTCCTGAGGTAACTGGTGAAGAACGAGCCGACACTTATTACGAACTCAGCGCTCGCATCTTTGCACGCGGCCAATATGACGAAGCACTTGCGCTCGCAGAGACGGCACGCGATATCTACTCTGAACTTGGTGCTGGTGTATCCAATGAAGGTTTAGCTCAGGCATATTCTGCAATCGGTTACAACCTCAATCAACTTAAGCGCATGGATGAAGCTGCAACTGCAATGTCAAAGGCGGTCGAACTCCTGCGTGAAAACAAATCTCCGATTGCACTTGAACTTGCCTGCACATTGGGCGAGTGGTGGTACTCGTCGAAGAATTACGAAAAAGTAATTGAGATTATGTATGAGTGTGCGCAAGAACATTTAGTTGATGGAAATAACATCAGCGCAGCAAACGATATGCACCTCATCGGTTGTGCTCAGCGCGAACTCAAGAATTATCAAGAAGCGATTATCTGTTTCCAGGAAGCACGTGCCACATTTAAAGCCGAGAAGGAAGTTCTCCATATCGCACGATGTGATCAGAAAATCGCTTCTTGCTACAACGAACTCGGCGACGGTGAAAAAGCGCTTGAAGCCGCTCGCAAAGCAATCGACGTCTTTGAAACTGGCCACGATCATCGCCGCGAAACCTTTGCTCTTTACGAGCTGGGTCGCGCTGAGATTCTCTTAGGCAAGCTAGAAGATGGGCTCTCAACCCTTGATAACGTCCTTCAGATAACAGCCGATGAAGATGTGAAAGATTTTGAATTCATCGTTGAAATCGAGAGTGCGATGGCGGTTGTAATGCGCCAGCTGGGGCGAATCGACGAAGCAACCGAGGTCGAACGACGTCTCGCCTCGGTCAAAGAGGCTCTGAACTAACTCTTGCGTGGCAGGTGCTGCAACGCCCAGTGATACATGGCGATTGCAGCCGCAGCTGATGCGTTCATGGAACGAGTTGATCCGTATTGTTCAATTGCATACAGCACGCTGCATACCTCAATAGCTTCATCGGACATTCCAGCGCCCTCTTGGCCAAAGAGAAGAACACAGTTCTCTGGAACATCAGATCCTTCTAAGTTTCTAGAAGTTGGAACGTTGTCGATTCCGATAATTGGCAGTGAATTCTCTTTGCACCAAGCGGCAAAGTCAGCAACTGTTGGATGGTGAATAACTGTCAGGTAACGGTCGGTCACCATTGCACCGCGCTTATTCCAGTCACGCTTTCCAATAATGTGAACAGCCGAGACATTAAATGCATTTGCTGTTCTTACAACTGAGCCAATGTTGAGGTCATGCTGCCAATTTTCGATCGCAATCTGAAGCTTGTGGCGCTTGGTGTTGAGATCTGCGACGATGGCAGGGACCGACCAATAGCGGTAGTGATTGAGCACATTGCGACGATCGCCATTTTCCAAGAGCTCTGGATCGTATTGCTCACCAGTGGGCCAAGGCTGCGCATGAGGGCCTACGCCTACGACGGGAAAGAATTCGCCCGGACCAATCTCTGCCGGTGTCTTAATTTCCATGGTTGCACTCTAAACTAGGAAACATGGAGACAGCATTTAACGTCGCACTTGGTATTCATATTCTCAGCATCCTTGGAATCCTTGGCATGCTCCTCTCGCAAGTTCAGAAGAGCCCGCGAAAGCTCAATAAAGGAATCATTCATGCCGGTCTCACAGCGCTAGTCGCTGGAATCGTGATGGTCGGTTTCTGGAGCCAGGCAAACCCTGATGAAGAGCTCAACCACGCAAAGATCGGCGTCAAGACACTAGTGCTTACCGCAATTCTTTTCCTTGGTTATGCCAATGTGAAGAAGGAAACCTTAAAGACGTGGGTCTGGGCATCAATGCTCGGATTAACAGTTCTTAACATCATTATCGCCGTCGGCGTTTAATCACTGATGCGTTCAAGGATCACTCTTGTAGCCTGCCTGCTCGCGGGTTTCTTGATCGCACCTCAAAGCTCGGCACTTGCGGCAGACTCGATTGCAATTACCCGCGCCTTTTCTCAATTAGCGTCTACCCCAACCCTGGCAGATCCTTCTGTGATTGTTGTTGATGAGAAGACCGGTGAAGTTGTCTTTGAATCCAATGCCAACTCTCCGCGCAAACCTGCCTCAGTAATTAAATTAGTGTCAGCAGCAGCCGCTTATACATATTTATCGCCAGCAGATACCTTCACCACTTCGCTCTGGGAAGGTATCGATAATCAATCCGTTGTTATTCAGGGATCTCTTGATCCATGGGTGAGCTATGACAATAAAGTTGCAGAGAAGATGGGTCGAACCTCGCTTGAGCGTTTTGAATTCAATGCTCTCTCAACCATCAAACGACTCAATAGCGGATCAACAAAGAACACCACGATTTACTACAGCGATCTCTATGCCCAAGATGTTGCTCATTTTTCGCGCTTTCTTAAGGACCATCGCGTATCAACCACGTTAAAGCGAGTGACATCAGCAGTTGCGATAGAGAAATCTTCGGCAATGGTCTTGGATTCAACATCGCCAACACTGCGCAAAATCATTGATTGGACGCTCGTTTGGAGCGATAACGTGTTGGCAGAGCGAATCGCTCGACTTGCTTCGCAAGCAGCTGGCCACTCTCTCGATGATGTCGGCGTAGCGAAAACTTTTAGCGAATTACTCACATCTTTAGGAATAGATACCTCTCACCTTGTCGTCAAAGATGCCAGTGGCCTTTCCAAGCAGAATCGCGTCACCGCACGTCAGATTTCACAACTATTGATGGTGATTTATCACGATCCTAAATTTGCTCCAATTGTGAGCGGTCTTCCCATCGGGGGAGTCTCGGGCACGCTACAGAATCGTTTTGTGGACACTGCGCCAGAAGCAGTTGGTTTAGTAAAGGCAAAGACCGGCACTCTCAATGGAACAACTAATCTTGCCGGCTTTGTTGAGTCCGGGGATCACCAATACATCTTCGTAGTAATTGCAGATAGACATAGCAAGAGCTACACAGTGACAAAAAAAGTTCGAGCAACGGTGGATAGAATCTTAGGAAAGATTGCTACGCCTTTATTGCCCGAACTTTTACCTATCGCTCCCTCAAGCGAATCAGCTACTGCTACAAATTAAGTAATTGCTTTTAATTCTTCTCGTTTCTAGTGCTCGTTGCGATCGCGGTGCTCTCCGTGCTCTCCGCGCTCTCTACCTTCATGTTCACGACCTTCATGCTCGTCATCGTCATCATCACCGTCATGACCGTTTCCACCGGGTGCATTCATTGCTGGTTCTGTCGGATCTTGAACCTTGTTGCTGACATTGGCAATGACAGATTCATTGCTCTTTGGCGCAGCGGGCTTGTTATTCGAAATTTGCGTAGTTGCAGCAGTTGTTGCACTAGTTGAGGCAGTTGAGTTATCAACCTGATTGATTGTCGTTGCTGGGATGTTGCCTCCAACGTTTTCAGAGTCGGACGCATGTGCAAAGAAAGCACCTGAAGCAAATACAGCGCCTGTGACAATTACGGCAAATGCCGGAAGCTTCTTATTGACCTTAGTGACTTGGGCAGAAGGTGCATCGCCATCGGTGAGTTCAAACCACGTTGGCTTCGTAGGTTCTAGATTCTCGGTCATTGCGCTTCCTTTCCAGAAGTACTTCAATGCCTTGAAAATAGGCTTTCTGCCTGTGAAAGGACTGAGAACTGGCGTGAAGTAATCTGCTAATGACGGATAGGCTACGCGTGTGTCGACCCTTCGCGCCTATATAGACCTCATGAAGCTCCGGGTCGTTGAGCTTTTAATCATCACCACCGTCCCTGCAGTCGTCTTGGCCGAAGGCGGATTTCCCTCCTTGTCCTTATTGGCCTGGACCCTCATTGGAGGAACCCTCGCAGCGGGATCTGCGAATGCATTCAACATGGTGATCGAATCTGAGCGCGATAAATTGATGAAACGAACAGCAAAGCGCCCTCTTGTTACTGGTGCCGTTTCGCGGACACAGGCAACCATTTTTGCAATCACAATCGGCCTTATCTCACTCGTTATCTTCTATCTCTTTACAACTCCGCTTGCAACGCTACTCACAGCTATTGCGATTGCGTATTACGTCGTCATTTACACAATTGCACTCAAGCCCAACACATCACAGAACATCGTCTGGGGTGGAGCAGCAGGATGCATGCCAGTTCTTATCGGTTGGGCAGCGGTAACGAATTCTTTGACGCTGGTACCGATTGCTTTCTTCTTGGTTATTTTCTTCTGGACCCCGCCACATTTTTGGGCTTTAGCCATTAAATATAAAGATGATTATTCAGCTGCTGGAATTCCAATGCTTCCATCAGTTGCAACCCGCGCAAATGTCATTGGGCAAATGTGGTTTCACACTATTGCAATGGTGATTTGTTCTACGGCGCTGATTCAATTAGCAGAGCTTCCGGTCTGGACATTGATGGCAACTGTTGCGCTAGGCGCCGTCTTCACATTCCAACTCTTTGCTCTGAAAGAAAATTCAGATAACTACAACAAGGTTGCCGGTGGCATATTTCATTGGTCAATTACTTATCTGACCCTGCTCTCAATATTGCTAGTTGTTGCTCAGCTCTTGAGTGCCTGATCAATATCCTTAATTAAGTCATCTACGTGTTCAAGACCAACCGATAAACGAAGCACGGTAGGAGTAATTCCCATCGCTGCTTGATTTTCTGGGGAAAGTCGTCGATGAGTAGTTGAAGCTGGATGGGTAATCAAAGATTTGCTATCACCGAGATTGTTGGAGATATCAATAATTCTTAAACTATCCATGAACTTAAAGGCATCCTTCTGCGAGCCCGCAAACTCAATACCAATAGTCGTTCCGCCGCCAGACATCTGCTTCTTGATAACAGCAGCATCGGGATGTGAGGCAAGACCAGGATATTTAACGCTCTTGATCGATGAATGACCTTCTAGAAATTCTGCTATTGCCTGCGCATTTGCATTCATTCGCTCTACGCGCATCTGCATGGTCTCAAGTGATTTAACCAAAACCCATGCATTGAAGGCACTGAGTGATGGACCTGTGTGACGGGTAAATGGAATTAGTTTTTCTTGAATATATGAGAATGAACCGAGTAGCGCACCAGCAAGAACGCGACCCTGGCCATCGATGTGTTTAGTTGCTGAATACATAACAACATCAGCGCCGAGTTCGAGCGGACGTTGCAATACTGGTGATGCCATCACATTATCAACAATGACAGTCGCTCCAACTTTATGAGCAAGGTCGCTGACTGCACGAATATCTGTAATTTCCATCAAAGGGTTGCTAGGACTTTCAATAAAGACAGCTTTGACTGGCTTTGAAAGTGCTTTCTCCCAGGCTGCAAGATCATTTGCCTTCACGAGTTCGAAAGTCACGCCCCACTTTGGCAGGATCTCGGTGATGATTACGTGGCATGAACTAAACATGGCAGCTGATGCGACGATGTGATCTCCGGCTTCAACTAAACAGGCGAGTGAGGCAAATGCGGCCGCCATGCCAGAGCCAAATGCGACGCAATATTCAGCACCTTCAATCGCAGCGAGACGCTTTTCAAACATCGCGACTGTTGGGTTATGAAAACGACTATAGAGAAAATGATCAGTCTCATCGGTAAATGAGTCGAGCGCTTCTTGCGCTGATGTATAGGTGAAGCCACTATTGAGAAAGAGCGCCTCTGACGTTTCACCAAAACCGGTACGGGCTAACCCTGCGCGCACAGCATCGGTCTGTGGATTTACATCCCAATCAGGTGCAGGACGGTTATTACGTGGCTGATAACCCCAAACATCTTTACTCATAGCAGAATCTTAGAGGACTCTCAGGCGAGGGCGTTATAGTCACGTCCATGACAGCGATGGCGATTGAAGTAGAAGGACTGACCAAGCAGTACGAGAACATTGCAGCGGTGCAGTCAGCATCATTCTCGGTTCCACGAGGCACGATTTGTGGCTTTGTTGGTCCCAATGGTGCCGGCAAGACAACAACGATCCGGATGATTCTCGGCTTAATCTCACCGAGCGCTGGAACCGGCACCGTCCTCGGTCACTCCATCTCACACCCAGAGCGATACCTGGCATCAGTCGGAGCCATGATCGAAGGGCCAGCTTTCTATCCGGCACTTACCGGTGCCGAAAATCTCAAAGTATTAGCAACAATGGGTGGAATTCCAATTGAGCGCGTAGATCAATTGATTGATTTAGTTGGACTCGCAGGCCGCGGTGGAGATAAATACAAAACTTATTCACTTGGCATGAAACAACGTCTTGGAATCGCAGCAGCGCTGCTTCCAAATCCAGAACTACTGATCCTTGATGAGCCAACAAACGGATTAGATCCAGAAGGAATTCAAGAAGTACGTGATCTATTGAAGAAATTAGCAAGCGAAGGAACTACGGTTTTCGTTTCGTCCCACTTGCTTTCAGAGATTGAAATCATCTCTCAACATATTGTGATGCTCCGAAAAGGTGAAGTTGTCTTCGCTGGCGCTATGGATGAGCTCTTGCTTAACCAGAAGCCGATGTTGATTGTTCGCACAGAGAACGAGAGCGACCTTGAGAAAGTCGCTGCCATGGCAACTTCAGCTGGCCATCCAACTTCAATCCGACATGGGGAAGCACATATTGAAGGTCCTCACGAATGGGGTGCAACGTTGAACAAGATGGCATTCGATGCTGGCATCACTCTCTCCCAACTCACTCCAACACTGCCTAACCTCGAAGAGACATTCTTTGAGATGACAGGAGGTCGCTAATGTTTAAAGTCTTCTTCGCTGAATGGCGCAAATTACGACGCCCCACACTCTTCTTTGGCACCTTTGCGGCTGCGCTCTTCTTTAACGGGCTAATCACATCGTTTCTCTATCTCATGATTGATTCACCTGATGGCAATGGTGATCGTGGCCGCAGCGTTGGCCGCGAAGTACTCGGTCTTGCGAGCGGTTCTATCCATGCCTTTTCTTCAATCGGAGGCTTACTCGGAATCATCGTTCTCTGTGTCTTCGCGGCGCAAAGTGCGCAGGAGTACACCTACGGAACGCTTCGCAATCTCCTCGTTCGCCAACCTCGCCGTTTAGTTCTCTTGCTGGGCAAGTATGCAGCGATGAAGGTATTTGCACTTCTCTTCGCGCTCATCAATGCAATTGTCAGCATCGCAATCTCCGTCTATCTCTCCGACCGAGCCAAAGTCGCAACCGACCTTTGGTTCACATCTGATGGTTGGTCAGCAATCGGACACACATTTATAAATGTGTATATATCAATCGTTTTCTATGCGGTTATCGGAATCGCGCTCGGAATTTTGCTCCGCTCACCAATCTCAGCGATATCAATCGCCTTGGTCTGGCTCTTGATCATTGAAAATCTGATTGGCGCTGTGAAGCCGGTAACTCTCGATTGGATGCCTGGAATTCAACTCGCCACAATCGCTGAGGGCGGTAGCGAAACAATTTCATATTCCCATGCGCTTTCTCTGGGAAGTTTCTATGTATTTATTGCTCTTATCGCATCTTCATTCTTATTTACTAAGAGAGATGTGGCTAACTAAGAACCTTAGGCGAGTTGCCACTGCAACAGGGGCACTTCTCAATTATTCTTGAATAATGCGCCGTAAGTCAGTGATAGCCCTTGCCCTGATGGGTGCGCTGACCCTTGCCACAACACCGGCTATCGCAAAGCCAAAGCCAACTCTGGCTGAGATCGAAGCCGCTAAGGTTGCCGAAGCGGCGAAGAAGAAAGCATCAGATGCAGCAGCAAAGAAGTTAGCCGCGGCAAATCAAACGCTTCGCCAATTAACAGCGAAGGCAAACGCTGCCCGGGCTCTCTACCTTAAAGCCCAGCAAGAACTTAACATTGCAACAGCTGCCGCAAATGCCGCAGCAAAACATGCCGCTGAAACTGCCCTTGCTGTCGCCGAGGCACATAAGACAATTGGCAAGATGGCATCTAATGCATACATCATGGGTGGAAGTTTCAGTGATATCCAACCGCTGCTCAGTGCAAATGGGCCACAGGACATCATCGATCAACTTTCAACACTCAACACATTAGGTGCACGTAATACAACTGCACTTGCTCGATTTAAAGCAGCTGAAATTGTTGCTCGTGCAGCCAAGAAGAAGGCAGATGAAGCTCGTGTCATTCAGGCAGCAGCAACTGCAAAGGTGGCAACTGCAAAGAAAGCTGCCGATGACGCACAAACTCTGCAACAGAAGGAAGTAAATAAACTTCGCGCAGTGCAGGATAAATTGATTGCCGAACTTGCGAAGGCAAAGAATGTTCGCATCACCCTTGAACAACAACGTCAGTTAGCACTACTCGAAGAGAGCCAGGCTGCCACTGCAACAACAACTATCAACCAAGCGAAGGTCTGGCCAAATAAAGGCTTCAAGGGACGTTCGACAATTCGCACCTCTGAGGCGCAACGCCTGGCCGCAGTTGCCTTTGCTAAGAAACAAGTACAAGCACGTAAGCCATATATCTGGGGCACACAAGGACCTAGCTCCTTCGATTGCTCTGGTCTTGTCTATGCTGCATATAAATCAGCAGGTCTAGGTTGGCCAAATTGGGATCGCTTGAACTCAGCGCTCTACGCCGGTTATACGTATCACGTACCGCTCACACAGCTACAACCAGGCGACCTGTTGTTCTATTCATACAAGGGATCTATCTCAACAATTCACCACATCACAATCTATGCCGGCAACGGCATGATGTGGGAGGCAAATTCAAAGGATCGCGGCCTCCTTTACTCAAGCATCTACTCAGTTAAGGGCTTGATGCCATTCGGCGGTCGAGTTTAAAAAGATGGTTGATGCAACCGTTGCCCTCCGCAATTGTGTTAGACCTTTTCTTGCCGAATTAGAAGCAGGGGACACCTTTCTGGTTGCAGTTTCTGGCGGCGCAGATTCATTAGCACTTGCAGCAGCATTGCTGATTGAATCCAAAGAGCTGGCTCTCAATCCCATTGCAATCACGATTGACCATCAACTTCAAAAAGATTCACATCAGCAAGCAGAACATGTATCAAGACAACTCAAGGAGCTCGGTTATGGTGAAGTTATTATTGAGAAAGTTGTGGTCACTCTTGAGTCCGGCCTCGAAAGTGGCGCTCGTGATGCACGCTATTCGGCTCTTAATAAAAGCGCTCAAGAAAAGAAGGCGGTCAAAGTCTTCTTAGGTCACACCCGAGATGATCAGGCAGAGACTGTTCTCCTCGGACTTGCACGTGGATCTGGTGCGCGATCACTTTCTGCAATGGCATCGGTCAATGGAATTTTCTGTCGACCATTTCTTGCAATTACTCGCCAAGAGACAGAAGCTGCATGCAAAGATTTTGGTCTGGAATACTGGAACGATCCACATAATCTCAATACTGAATTCACCCGCGTAAAAGTTCGCCGGGAGGTAATTCCATATTTAGAAGAGCACCTCGATCCTGGTATTTCCCGGGCGCTTGTAAGAACCGCATCACTATTGCGCGATGATGCAGATGCGCTCGATCAATGGGCGGCAAGAGAATCTGGTGATCTCGATTGCGATCGACTCGCGCAGTTGCCTCGCGCGATCCGCACCAGAATTATTCGAATTGCGGCGCTCGAGGCGGGAGCGACCCCTGGCCAGCTCACCTTTGAGCAGGTGGGGGCAATCGATGCCCTGATTTCCGCATGGAAAGGGCAGGGAGCGGTCAGCCTTGCCGGCGGTGTGAAGGTTGAGCGTATTTCGGGCAGACTGTCCCTCTCACGGTAGGCCAAGACCTCCTACCGACCTCGACCTTTAGGAGCGAACCGGTGGATCTTGCAGCAGTTGGAACCGATGTAGAGCGCGTTATCGCAACAGAAGAGCAATTGAAGGCTCGCGTTGCAGAGTTGGCAGCTCAAGTTGATGCAGATTACGCAGGCAAGGATCTCTTGCTTGTAGGCGTTCTCAAGGGCGCAATCATGGCAATGGCAGATCTGACTCGTGCGATGCAGACACATATGCAGATGGATTGGATGGCTGTCTCTTCATATGGTTCTGGAACAAAGTCTTCTGGAGTTGTTCGTATTCTCAAAGATCTCGATACCGATGTCACTGGTCGCAACGTTCTTATCGTCGAAGATATCGTCGATACTGGCCTGACGCTTTCTTGGCTTAAGGCAAACCTCGAATCACGCGGCGCAGCTGATGTAAAGATTCTTACAATCCTACGTAAGCCAGAGGCAGCAAAAGTTGAAGTCGATGTGAAGTACGTCGGCTTCGACATTCCTAAGGATTTCGTTGTTGGCTACGGATTAGATTTTGATGAGAAGTACCGCAACTTGTCATTCATTGGTGTGCTTGCAAAGCACATGTACGAATAGGCCGAATTGATGAGCGAAGAAAAGAAGAAGATTTCAAACCCGCTAAAGAAAATTTCACCGGCAAAGAATTCAAACGCTTCCGGCAAGAATGAGCCAAAGACCCGCGCGCAGAAGATTTTCCGCGGCCCGCTATTTTGGATCATCGTTGCAATCTTTGCGGTATCAATCTTTGGACAAATTACTAGCGCTGCAAACCGCTATACCGTTGTCACAACTTCGCAAGCTTTGGATGCAATCGCACAGTCAGATGTTGAATCAGCGCTTTTAATTGATAGCAACCAGAAGCTTCAGTTGATTCTCAAATCCGGCAAGACAATCAAGGGTGCATCGAAAGTTGAAGCGTCTTATGTTGTCCGCCAAGAACCAACAATTGTTGATGCGCTCACCGCCAACCCACCTGTTAAGGGCTGGGATGTTGATGTTCCACGTCAATCTATGTTCATCTCATTCCTCTTCTCATTTGGGCCAATTCTGATTATTGGTTTCTTGCTCTTCCTTATGATGAGCAACGCACAAGGCGGAAACCGTGTATTTAGCTTCGGAAAGTCCCGTGCCAAGCTACAAAATCCAGATGTTCCGCAAAATACATTTGCCGACGTCGCTGGTGCTGATGAAGCAATTGGCGAACTCGAAGAGATCAAAGACTTCCTCTCTGATCCGACTAAGTACCAATTACTTGGAGCGAAGATTCCAAAGGGTGTCTTGCTCTTTGGTCCTCCGGGAACAGGCAAGACACTTCTTGCGCGTGCTGTAGCAGGTGAAGCGAAAGTTCCTTTCTATTCCATCTCTGGCTCTGACTTTGTTGAAATGTTTGTCGGTGTCGGTGCAGCTCGTGTCCGTGATCTCTTTGCGCAAGCGAAGGCAAATTCACCGGCAATTATCTTTATCGATGAAATCGATGCAGTTGGACGTCAACGCGGAACTGGTATGGGTGGCGGTCACGACGAGCGCGAACAAACACTTAACCAGCTCTTGGTTGAGATGGATGGCTTTGAAGCAAATGGTCAGGTAATTCTGATTGCTGCAACTAACCGACCAGATGTTCTCGATCCTGCGCTCTTGCGTCCAGGTCGGTTTGATCGCCAGATTCCAGTCGATCGCCCAGACCTCAAGGGTCGTGGTGACATTCTTAAGGTTCATGCAAAGAACAAACCAATCTCAGAAGATGTTGATCTAGTTGCATATGCGCGTCGCACGCCGGGGTTTACTGGCGCTGATTTAGCTAACGTTCTTAATGAGGCGGCACTTCTTGCAGCACGTGAAGGCAAGAAAGCAATTACAAATCCACAGCTTGATGAAGCAATCGATCGCGTTATGGGTGGACCTCAGCGCAAGACTCGTTTGATGTCAGAGCAAGAACGTCGCGTCACTGCCTATCACGAGGCAGGCCACGCACTTGTTGCACGTGCACTTCCACATACCGATCCAGTCCATAAGGTCACGATCATGCCTCGTGGGCGCGCTCTCGGATACACAATGGTCCTTCCAGATGAAGATAAGTACTCGACAACTCGCAATCAGTTACTCGATCAATTGGCATATTCTCTCGGCGGCCGCGCGGCTGAAGAGTTGATTTTCCATGACCCTTCAACTGGCGCTTCCAATGACATTGAGAAGGCGACTGCCCTCGCACGCGCGATGGTCACCCAATACGGAATGACTGAAACTATCGGCGCAATCAAGCTTGGCGGAGACTCAACTCAACCATTCTTGGGGCGCGAATATGGTCACCAGCGTGATTACTCTGAATCTCTCGCATCAACTATTGATGCTGAAATCCACACAATGATTGGCAATGCCCACCAAGAAGCCTTCGATATTTTGGTTGCTAACCGTGAATCACTCGATGCCATGGTGGTTGTTCTCCTCGAGAAGGAAACGATTAATAAAGAAGAGATTGCAGAGATCTTTGCAAACGTTGTGATGTGGCCAGAACGTCCAAAGTGGACCGGCTCACTTACCCGTATCCCATCTGATATTCCACCTGTTGCACTTACTGAAAGAGTTGCGCCAGTGGCAGAGTCCGAGGAAACTGAGAAGCCCAAGCGTGCTCGACGCGTAAAGAAGGCAACGGAGTAATGACTGAAATCAGCTCTATCTCAATGGGTCCTGAAGATGGTCGCGCAAGTGCACCATACGATCAGGAACGTGCAGAGAAAGCTGTCCGCGAACTCTTACTAGCACTTGGTGAAAATCCAGATCGCGAAGGTCTTCAAGAAACTCCAGCTCGAGTTGCTCGTGCATTTAAAGAGAACTTTGAAGGACTATGGAAACGTCCAGAAGATGTTCTGACAACAACATTTGATATCGGGCATGAAGAACTCGTCATCATTCGCGATATCGAAGTCTTTTCACATTGCGAACACCATCTGACACCATTTCATGGCGTTGCTCATGTTGGATATATCCCAAGCGGGAAAATTACTGGTCTCTCAAAAGTTGCTCGACTCGTAGATCTCTACGCACGTCGTCCTCAGGTGCAAGAGCGTCTGACAACCCAGATTGCCGATGCCATGGTTGAAATTCTCAAGCCGATGGGTGTCATCGTCATCATCGACTGTGAACACCTATGCATGTCGATGCGCGGAGTTCGTAAGTCACAAGCTCGTACAACAACCTCAGCTGTGCGCGGAGTTCTCCGTGATCCAGCAACTAGAGCTGAAGCAATTAGTCTCATCACGAATCGATAGCCACCATGTTGGTAATGGGAATCCTCAACGTCACACCGGATTCTTTTGCCGACGGCGGAAAACACTTCACCCTTGAACATGCGATTGTACGCGGCCTTCAAATGATTGAAGAAGGCGTTGACATCATTGATATAGGTGGCGAATCCACGCGTCCTGGCGCAGATCGCGTCAGTGAAGAGGAAGAGCAACGCCGGGTAATGCCTGTTATCCAAGGACTTGTGGGCAAGGGCGCAGATATCAGCATTGACACGATGCGCGCATCGACGGCAAAGCTGGCAGTAGAAGCTGGTGCCTCAATCGTCAATGATGTCAGTGGCGGTGCTGCCGACCCTGAAATGTTTGCCACAGTGGCAGCTCTTGGTTGTAAATATACTTTGATGCATTGGCGTGGGCATTCAAAAGAGATGAACGAAAAAGCTGACTACCGCGATGTTGTTAAAGAAGTAATTTATGAAGTAACTATTCAATTGGATAAGGCGCTGGCTGCTGGCATCAAGCGCGAGAACATAGTTCTAGATCCAGGTTTGGGATTTGCAAAGGATGCAGAACATAACTGGGAGATTCTGAAGC
Source organism: Candidatus Nanopelagicaceae bacterium (assembly GCA_965267625.1). Lineage (GTDB taxonomy): Bacteria > Actinomycetota > Actinomycetes > Nanopelagicales > Nanopelagicaceae > Planktophila. The sequence goes on along the minus strand of OZ254124.1, from coordinate 1,337,903 downwards.
GTATCGAAGAATTTACCGCTCTTGGCTACCCGGTACTGATTGGCCACTCTCGTAAGCGATTTATTGGCGGCGACACTCCTGATGAACGAGAAGCAGGCACCCTTAAGATCTCAGAATCCCTTGTCGGTAAAGGAATCTGGGCAGTGCGTGTACATAGCGTTGCTCCCCACGTAGAGTTGGTGAAGTGATGAGCGACAAGATTTCAATTAAGGGAATTAAAGGTTTTGGCTTCCACGGAGTCTTCGATTTTGAAAAACGTGATGGCCAGGATTTCTTTGTTGATCTTGAGATTGATATCGATCTCACTGCCGCAAGTAATAGCGACCTTCTTTCAGATTCCGTTGATTACAGCCTACTTACCGCGATTGCAAAAGAAGCGATTGAGAAGTTGCAATTTGATCTCATCGAAAGGTTGGCAGGATTTATCGCCGACACAATCTGTGAGAACTTTCCAGCTGTAAAAGCAATCGCTGTCACAGTACATAAACCATCTGCACCGGTTCGCGAAAGCGTTGCTGATATCGCAGTAACTATTCACCGACCATGAAAGCGGTAATCGCACTCGGTGCAAATATCGGAAATCCGAAAGAACAGATGGATCTTGCCGTCGCACTCTTGAAGGAATCACTGGAAGTCACTGCTGTATCTAGCTATTTCGTCACCGCTCCAGTTGGCGGCCCAGAACAACCCGACTATCTCAACGCCGTTTGCTTAGCCGAATCAGATCTTCCGGCAGCTGAACTTCTCGCGCTCTTGCATGGAATTGAGAAAGTTCTTGGCCGAGAGCGGATCGAGCACTGGGGTCCTCGCACGATTGATCTCGATCTCATTCAATACGGAGGAATCTTGAGCTATGCCGATGAACTTCTATTGCCACACCCACGTGCGCATGAACGTCGTTTTGTATTAGAGCCATGGGTGGAAATTGAGCCTGATGCGCTGCTTCTTACTCATGGAAAGATTTCAGAACTTTTGGCTCAATTGCCTTAACGCTTTAGACTCAATGCACTGCCTGCCCGGTACCTGAAAGGACTGGAGCCATGAAAGTAGTAACAAGCGCTCAAGAGCTTCCTTCTGCCTGCGCATTTGTTCCCACCATGGGAGCCCTCCATGCAGGTCACGGTTCACTATTTTCTATCGCAGCGACATATTCCGAGGATGTCGTTGCCAGTATTTTTGTTAATCCTCTTCAATTTGAAAATAAGGATGATCTAGATAAATACCCACGAACACCAGAGCGCGATATCGAACTCGCCGAAAAATATGGAGTCACTCACCTCTGGCTTCCACGTTATGAAGAAATTTATCCAGATAACTCTCCGAGACTCACTGCTGGACCGATTGCCAAGCTCTACGAAGGAGCCTCTCGTGCTGGCCACTTTGATGGAGTCGTCACTGTGGTTCGACGTCTCTTTGATTTGGTAAAACCAAAGGTTGCAATCTTTGGCGAGAAAGATTTTCAGCAATTGACACTCATTCGTGAAATCGCGGCTGAAGTCGAAATCGTTGCAGCCCCAATCATTCGCGAAAGCGATGGATTGGCGATGTCATCTCGCAACGTTCGACTCGATGAGCGCGGACGTATGGCAGCGCGCATCATCTCTAAGGCACTTCGTGAATCAAGTAGCGAGCAAGAGCTCCGTGAGATTCTTGCAAGTGAAGCCGAGCTCACGATCGACTATGCCGACTACATCGATGAGCAGACCTTTCTAGCTTCAACGGAAACCACCCAATTTACGCGTGCAATTGTCGCCGGTTGGATTAATGGTGTTCGTTTGCTCGACAATATGGCCGTGAAGAGTGAGGCGAAGTAATGAAGTTACTAGCCCCTGCTCCGGGATGGACTGCGACCGCAGATGTGATTGTTGTTGGATCTGGCATCGCAGGACTTACTACCGCGCTGCAGTGTCGTACATATGGTTTATCGGTTCTGCTCGTAACTAAAGCCCGTGTAGATGAAGGCTCTACCAAGTGGGCGCAGGGCGGAATCGCGGCAGCGCTCGGTGAAGGAGATTCACCGGAAGAACATCTGACGGATACTTTAGAAGCAGGTGCAGGGCTTTGCGATGCAACGGCAGTGCGTGTTCTTGTCACGGAAGGCCCAGAGGCAGTTCGTAAGTTGATTGAACGCGGCGCAAAATTTGATACCGAAGCATCTGGTGAAATTTCATTAACACGTGAAGGTGGACATCACCGCAACCGCATTATTCATGCCGGGGGAGATGCAACAGGTGCTGAAGTTTCACGGGCGCTACTTGCTGCCGTCCATAACGACCCTGAGATTGAAGTTGTTGAACATGCACTTGTGCTTGATGCGCTTAAGGATCAAGATGGTGATGTTTGTGGCGTAACGCTTCACGTGATCGGTGCAGGAAGTCGCGATGGCGTTGGACGAGCACTTGCAAAGGCAGTCGTCTTAGCAACTGGTGGGCTCGGCCAAGTATTTGCACAGACAACCAATCCATCAGTTTCAACAGGTGATGGAGTTGCGTTGGCGCTGCGTGCTGGTGCGAAAGTTGCAGATGTTGAATTCATTCAGTTCCATCCCACAGTTCTGTGGCTCGGCGACAACTCTCAAGGTCAACAACCGCTGATCTCTGAAGCAGTGCGCGGTGAAGGTGCCTATCTCTTAGATGACCAGGGCAATCGATTTATGCAGGGCGTGCATCCGATGGCAGAGCTTGCACCACGAGACGTTGTTGCCATCGCAAGTATGCGAGTCATGAACGAAACCGGTGCACACCATGTCTGGCTCGATGTTCGCCATATTGAAGGATTTGAGAAACGATTCCCAACAATCTACGCCTCATGTATCTCCCACAATATTGATCCGATGAAGGACCTGATACCGGTTGCTCCTGCTTCACATTACGCATCCGGTGGCGTTCGAGTAGACCTCAACGGTCGTACCAGCGTTGCTGGCCTCTATGCCTGCGGTGAAACAGCATGTTCTGGCGTCCATGGCGCTAACCGTCTGGCATCAAATTCTCTCCTTGAAGGACTTGTCTTCAGTGCTCGTATTGCCGCTGATATTGCAGCGCATACCCCAGAGCCAGGTTCTCCAATTGAAAACTCTTCCCGGGAAATCTTGCTTGATCCATCAGTGCGAGCAAATATTCAAGCGAGCATGAGTCGCGGTGCTGGCGTACTTCGCTCATCGGATTCACTTCTTAAGACGAGCGCAGATCTCACACGCATTGAAGATCGTCGTAGTACCGAACCATGTGTTGAAGCTTGGGAGGCAACTAACCTCTTCCAATTGGCGCAAGCTATTTTAAAGGCAGCCCTCATTCGCCAAGAGACTCGTGGTTCTCACTGGCGTGAAGATTTTCCTGAGAGTAGCAACCTATGGCGCAAGCGCATCGTGCAACAGTTAGATCAGAGCGGTGCGTGGACTACCGGATACCAGGAGGTCAGTGATAAATGATTGATAAGAACCTCATTGCGATAGCTCTCGCTGAAGATTTACAAGGGGGAGTAGATGTCACCTCTGTCTCCACTATTTCAGCAGAAGCCACAAGCACAGCAGATTTTACGGCGCGCAAAGCTGGAGTGCTGGCTGGAATAGATATGGTGAAGGCGGTACTTGAAGAAGTCGGTCTTACAGATATTTCATTGAAGAAGAAAGATGGCGATGCAATCTCTGCCGGGGAAGTTCTTCTCTCGGTCTCAGGAAATACACGTGCCATTCTGCTGGCAGAGCGAACAGCTCTTAACTTTGTTGGCCACCTGAGCGGCATTGCAACTGAAACTTCAAAGTGGGTTGCCGCAGTTGCAGGCACTAAGTGCGAAGTGCGCGATACTCGCAAGACGACTCCGGGATATCGCCAACTTGAGAAGTACGCAGTTCGTATGGGTGGCGGAACAAATCACCGGATGTCGCTATCGGATGCAGCTCTTATTAAGGACAATCACATTGCAGCTGCAGGTGGCGTATCGCAAGCATTTTCTGCAGTGCGCAGCGCATTCCCGGCAGCACCGATTGAGATTGAAGTAGACACACTCGATCAACTTCGTGAAGTACTTCCGCTTAAGCCTGACCTAGTCCTGCTCGACAATATGTCACCGGCTCTCTGCAAAGAAGCAGTTGCAATTGTGGCAGGTGCCACGAAGTTGGAAGCATCTGGTGGAATTTCGCTGGAAAGTGCTCGAGCATATGCCGAATCTGGCGTTGATTACATTGCTATTGGCGCACTTACTCATAGCGCAGCAGTACTTGATATTGGTCTAGATCTGAGAGCGGAGTAATAATGTTATTAACTGTCGATGTCGGAAATACAAATACTGTTCTTGGAATCTTCGAAGGCGATGAGCTCATTAAGTCTTGGCGCGTAAAGACAGACCCTCGTACAACGGCTGATGAACTCTGGCTCCAATTCAACGCACTTGTTGCTGGTTATAAGTTAACTGGGCTTTCTATCTGTTCCACAGTTCCGGCAACACTGCGCGAGCTTCGAACAATGATTAGTACTTACTTTGAAGATTTGCCAACGACCATCGTTGAGCCAGGGACAAAGACCGGTGTTCAGTTACTCGTTGATAATCCCAAAGAAATCGGCGCAGATCGCATCGTCAATACTCTTGCTGCGCACACTCTCTATGGCGGACCTGCAATCGTGGTGGATTTTGGAACTTCAACGAATCTTGATGTTGTCTCTCCAAAGGGCGAGTTCCTTGGTGGCGCTCTTGCTCCTGGAATTGAAATCTCTGTTGATGCTCTTGCATCTCGCGCCGCTCAACTTCGTAAAGTTGAACTCATTCGCCCAAAGAGCGTTATCGGCAAAAACACCGTTGAAGCATTGCAATCAGGAACCATTTTTGGTTTTGCCGGACAGGTTGATGGACTAGTTGATCGCATTACCGCAGAGCTAGCTGCTGATTACGATGAAGCACCAACGGTCATCGCAACTGGAGGTCTTGCTCCTCTCATCATCGGCGTTGCCGAGACAATCGATGAATATGAGCCTGATTTAACGCTGATTGGCCTGCGATTGATTCACGAAAAGAACCGATAGCAGACTAGGGGTTACCCTTAACTATGAGCCGTCGTAAGTATTCCTCTCACGAATATGACGAGCCTGCCTATCACGACGACCCATCTGCAGAGGAAGAATTTCCCCGCAAAGGCAAGCTCAAGAAGCTTTCTTACCTTGCTCTTCTTCTCACTGCTGGTTTCTTTATCCAATCAACACTTGCCTCCAGCATTTCACTGAATTCAGGTAGTCCAACTGAGTTTGGTCAAGGCGTTCAGTTGACTACTGCTTGCTCTGGATCTAATGCACTTACAGTCACACCGGTGCTCTCATTTGAAAATGGAGCTTCTGCAAATTTTAAAGTCTCTGCAATCAAAGTTTCAGGCATTCCTGATTCTTGCCAAGGCCTTGATTTCACATTGAAAGGATTTGGTGAGACCAGCTCTGCCTCACTTGCACTCTTTAATTCATCATCTACAGATGCCGTTGTCTACAACAACGCGGGAACATTCAAAGTAGGCGCTGGTGGATATGGATTGACCGTCACAAGCGGTGTTCGAGAGTTCACTGTAAATTTTGTTACGCCAGTTTTGCGATCAACTTTTCTCTCTCGAATCACAATTCAGAGTGGACCACACAGCGCGGTCAACTGTGCTCTCGGTGGAACATGTGCGTTAGGTGATACCGGACCAGGTGGCGGAAAGGTTTTCTACATTTCTGTCGGTGGGTTTGCATGCGGACCAACACTTTCGAGCACTTGTAACTACATGGAGCTTGCGCCTTACCCTTGGGGCGGAAATGCTGATCCAACGAGAACTTGGGCACAGACCGGATATCAAGGAAGCAATGTGGGAAGCACGGGTGGAGATACTGCATCAGCAACCGCCATCGGTTGGGGCTATCGAAATACACTGGCAATCATTGCTCAAGGAAATAATGATCCGACAGCTGCAGCTGCACCGCTGTCACGAAGTTATCAACCGACAGTCAATGGCATTACTTACACCGATTGGTTCTTACCTTCTCAGGAGGAAGCAACGCAGATTTATACAAATAAAGCAGCCGCTGGCCTTACTTACAACTCTGGTTTCTGGACCTCAACCCAAGACTCCGCTTCAAATGCCCGATATGTATCAAATAGCAATGCTTCTCCATTTTGGACTTCCACGGGCAAAGGGGTGAACTACCAAGTCAGGCCAGTTCGAGCTTTCTAGAAAAGGTAGACTCCAGCCACTATGACGACTGAAAACACGCCTGCAGTAGAGGACGACCTTCCAGAACAGCTCCGCATTCGACGCGAGAAGCGTGCTGGATTGATCGAGCGTGGTGTTGAGCCATACCCAGTCGCAGTCGACCGCACCAAGTCACTAAAAGAGATTCGCGAGAAGTACACCGGTCTAGAGATTGATGTTGCTACCGGAGATATCGAATCCCTTACTGGTCGAATCATCTTTAAGCGCGATACCGGAAAGCTCTGCTTTGCAACGCTTCGTGAAGGTGATGGAACTGAACTGCAAGCAATGCTCTCGCTCGACAAGGTTGGCCAAGAGGCGCTCGATGCCTGGAAGTCAGATATCGACCTCGGCGATATCGTCAGCGTTACCGGTGAAATCATTACCTCAAAGCGCGGCGAACTTTCTATCCTTGCAAATTCTTGGACCTTGGCATCAAAGTCACTTCGCCCACTTCCTAACGATCACAAGCCAATGTCGGAAGAGACTCGCGTCCGTATGCGTTATGTAGATTTGATTGTTCGTCCAGAAGCACGTGCGGCAGCCCGTATGCGTCCTCAGGTGATGCGCTCACTACGTGATACTTTTAATAATTACGACTTCATTGAGGTTGAGACACCGATGCTTCAAGTAATGCACGGTGGAGCAGCAGCCCGTCCATTTAAGACTTTCTCCAATGCTTACGACATGGATCTCTATATGCGTATTGCGCCAGAGCTCTTCTTGAAGCGATGTGTCGTTGGCGGAATCGAACGAGTCTTTGAAATCAACCGAAACTTCCGTAATGAGGGCGCAGACTCTTCCCACTCGCCAGAGTTCGCAATGGTTGAGTCATATATGTCTTACGGTGATTGGCGCTCAATTGCAGATGTGACTCGCACGCTGATTCAAAATGCAGCGATGGCGGTTGCTGGTTCACATGTGGTGACACATGCCGATGGCAGCCAGAAGGACCTTGGCGGAACCTGGCGCGAAATCTCCTTATATGACGCTATATCTAATGGCGTTGGTGAAACCGTTACTGCGCTTACTCCATATACGGATCTCAAGAAGTATGCAGAGAAGCTCGGTATGAAGATTGATCCAAAGTGGGTAACCGGCAAGCTCGCCGAAGAAATCTTCGAGCATGTTGCATCCGATCTATTAATCGAACCTACATTTGTCATGGGATATCCAGTCGATACATCTCCACTTGTTCGCGCACACCGTGAAACTCCTGGAGTCGTTGAGAAGTGGGATCTCTATGTTGATGGATTCGAACTCGCAACAGGCTACTCCGAACTCATCGATCCTGTGATCCAGCGTGATCGTTTAGTCGAGCAGGCACAACTTGGCGCTAAGGGCGACCTCGAAGCGATGCAGGTTGATGAAGACTTCCTACGTGCAATGGAGTTCGGAATGCCGCCAATGGGTGGAATGGGAATGGGCGTTGATCGTCTACTGATGGCTCTGACTGGTCTTGGTATTCGCGAAACAATCTTGTTCCCATTGGTAAAGCCTGAGGTTGAATAAGAAGAATGATTGAGATTCGTCCTGCGCGCACATCGGATATCAAAGGTATTCGCGCACTCATTGATGCATTTGCGCTACAACGTCGTTTGCTCAACAAAGAAACTGTGACGCTCTACGAATCTGTTCAGGAATTTACAGTTGCAGTAGAAGATGGAGTTGTTGTGGGTTGCGGCGCTCTTCACATTCTTTGGGAAGATCTCGCAGAAGTTCGTACAGTTGCAGTTGCAGAACATCTTCATGGCAAAGGCGTTGGAAGAAAGATTCTTGATGCAATCATCGCTCGTGCAAAAACTATTGGCGTCGAGCGCATCTTCTGTCTGACCTTTGAAACCGAATTCTTCGGCAGCCTTGGCTTTAAAGAGATTCAGGGAACTCCCGTAGAGCCAGATGTTTATGCAGAGCTTTTGCGTTCATACGATGCTGGTGTGGCTGAGTTCTTGGATCTCGAATCAGTGAAGCCAAACACCCTTGGCAACACCCGTATGCTCCTCAATCTGTAGCTCTCAGCGGGAATATCAGCCCCATATTTGGGGTTCTATCAGCGTAATAAGTCCGCCTCGCGCCCACCTATAGGTCGGCGATAGGCTAGCCATCCTTACCGAAGGAGTTATTTATGTTTGAGCGCTTTACAGATCGAGCCCGCCGCGTCGTTGTTTTGGCGCAAGAAGAGGCACGCATGCTCAACCACAACTACATCGGTACTGAGCACATCCTGCTCGGCCTCATCCATGAAGGTGAGGGCGTTGCGGCGAAGGCGCTCGAATCCATGGGCATCTCACTCGATGCTGTGCGCGCGCAGGTTGAAGAAATCATCGGTCAGGGCCAGCAAGCCCCAAGTGGCCACATTCCTTTTACTCCACGTGCAAAGAAAGTTCTTGAACTTTCACTCCGCGAAGCGCTTCAACTTGGTCATAACTACATCGGAACAGAGCACATCCTTCTTGGACTCATTCGCGAAGGTGAAGGAGTTGCAGCTCAGGTTCTCGTAAAGCTCGGCGCAGATCTCAATCGCGTTCGCTCTACAGTAATTCAACTTCTCTCTGGATATCAGGGCAAGGAAGCCGTTACCCAAGGCGGACCAGCTGAAGGAACTCCATCAACATCTTTGGTACTCGATCAATTCGGTCGCAACCTCACAGTTGCAGCTCGCGAAGGAAAGCTTGATCCAGTTATCGGTCGTGATGATGAAATCGAACGCGTCATGCAGATTCTTTCTCGTCGCACAAAGAACAATCCAGTCCTTATCGGCGAGCCAGGTGTTGGTAAGACTGCAGTTGTCGAAGGACTTGCACAAGCAATTGCCAAGAACGATGTCCCAGAGACTTTGAAAGATAAGCAGCTCTACTCACTTGATCTAGGAGCGCTTGTTGCTGGTTCACGTTACCGTGGAGATTTCGAAGAGCGCCTGAAGAAGGTTCTGAAAGAGATCAAAACTCGTGGCGACATCATTATCTTTATCGATGAAATTCACACACTTGTTGGTGCAGGAGCTGCAGAAGGTGCAATCGATGCAGCAAGCATCTTGAAGCCAATGCTCGCTCGTGGTGAGCTCCAGACAATTGGTGCAACCACACTCGATGAGTACCGCAAGCACATTGAAAAAGATGCAGCCCTTGAGCGCCGCTTCCAACCAATTCAAGTGAAAGAGCCTTCTGTTGCTCACACAATTGAAATCTTGAAGGGTCTTCGCGATCGCTACGAGACACACCACCGCGTATCAATCACCGATGGTGCACTTGCTGCCGCTGCAAACCTTGCAGATCGCTATATCTCAGATCGTTTCTTGCCAGATAAGGCGATCGACTTAATCGATGAAGCTGGTTCACGTCTTCGCATTAAGCGCATGACAGCACCTGCCGAACTCCGCGAATTCGATACCAAAATTGCAGAAGCACGTAAGGCGAAAGAATCTGCAATTGATGGCCAAGATTTTGAAGGTGCTGCCGCGCTTCGCGATAAAGAGAAGACTCTGATCTCTGAGAAGAACGAGGCGGAGAAGAACTGGAAGGCAACAGATCTCGATAAGGTCACCGAGGTTGATGAAGAACTCATCGCTCAGGTGCTTTCTGCATCAACTGGTATTCCAGTATTCAAGTTAACCGAAGAAGAGACTGCACGTCTGCTTCGTATGGAGGATGAACTCCACCGTCGCGTTATCGGACAAGATCAAGCGATTAAGGCGTTGTCACAGGCAATCCGTCGTACTCGCGCAGGTCTTAAGGATCCAAAACGTCCTGGCGGTTCATTTATCTTCGCCGGTCCTTCAGGTGTTGGTAAGACAGAGCTCTCACGCACTCTTGCATCATTCTTATTCGGTGATGAGAGCGCACTTATCCAATTGGATATGTCCGAGTACTCAGAGCGCCACACAGCATCACGTCTCTTCGGAGCACCTCCAGGATATGTTGGCTATGACGAAGGTGGACAGTTGACTGAGAAGGTTCGCCGTCGTCCATTCTCTGTAGTTCTCTTCGATGAAATCGAAAAGGCACACCCAGATATCTTTAACTCACTTCTTCAGGTACTTGAAGATGGACGCCTCACAGATTCACAAGGTCGCACCGTCGACTTTAAGAACACTGTCATCATCATGACAACCAACCTTGGTACTCGCGACATCTCTAAGTCACTCGGACTCGGCTTCTCAGCTGCAGATGATGATCTTGGAAATTACGAGCGCATGAAGGGCAAAGTTGCAGATGAGCTTAAGAGCCACTTCCGCCCTGAGTTCTTAAACCGTATCGATGATGTCATCGTCTTCCACCAGTTGACCAAAGATCAGATCATTCAAATTGTTGATCTCATGGTTGCAGGTCTCGATGATCGCCTTAAGGCCAAGGACATGGGAATCGAACTCACACAAGCTGCCAAGGATCTGCTTGCTGCGCGTGGATACGATCCACTACTTGGTGCCCGTCCGCTTCGCCGCGTAATTCAGCGCGAAATCGAAGATGCTCTCTCAGAGCGCATCTTGTTCGGTGAACTCAAGGCAGGCGAAATCATCGTGGTCGACGTTGAAGGCGTTGAAGCAGATGCCAAGTTCACATTTACAGGCGCTGCAAAGGTGGCCACACCTGATTCTCCAGAGGATCTCGCTGAAGCACCAACTGCTTAATTGCAATTAGATTAATTCGAAACGCCTCTCACCTAAATGTGAGGGGCGTTTCGTTATTTGCGGTGACGATGAAGCTTTGATTTCCAATCAACTAAGCCCAAAGCAATCAGTCCGGCAATCATCAATATCTGGATTGTGATCGCCCAGGGAGATTTAATCTCAGCTATCAATACCTCGCCGAAGCTCGTAGCAGCAAGTGCAGCAGCTCCCGTGACATAGGTGGAATATGAAATAGTGCGCCCGATTGCAAATGCAGTAAGTAAAGGTTTGAGCCCAATCGTCTTCATCATTCCGGCAGCTTCAAAGAGTTGTGCGGAAGAAACTGGAGAAATTAAGAAGAGCGCCAAGATTGCATATCTCTTCTCGGGTTTATTCTCAAAGTACTTTCCGGCGTACTCCATATTGCGAGAGAAGCGAGTTGGTACAAAATGAGCAAATTTACGGAAGTACCACGCCAAGAGTGCACGCCCGGTTGTCGCACTGATTACACCAAGGACAACCAGCGCAATCGGATTGGCATCGTAATTTATAAGAAAGAAGATCAAGACCATCCATGTCGGAGGAGCAAATGCAGGGAGTGCGTTGAGCGCAGTAATCGCGACAACTGCATATAAATAAATCTCCACCAGCACACCTTAGCGGGGGAGTGAGTAAGAGTTCTTGCCTCTCTCTTCAATCAGTCCATCATCGAGCAGAGTAAGAATTGCTTTCTCAACCTGTGAAGGAACATCCCATAAGAGGTGAATCTCCTTCTTTTTAAGCGTTGAATTCTCACGAAGAGCCTGCACGATGGTGCCGCGACATTGGCGATCTGTGCCATGCCAGGTTTGCGTACGCTTCACACGTTTAGATGCTGGGTAATCGAGGCTTCGCCAAGCACATTCATCTGCCACCGGGCATCTTCCGCAGGTGGGATTTTTTACCGTGCAGATAAGAGCGCCGAGCTCCATCGTGGCGGCTGCCCAGAGATGGGCGTTCTTCTGCGGCACATATTGGGAATATTCAGTTCGCTCTGCCTTTGTCGGTGCAGCAGCTGGCGCTTCCTCTCCTTTGTAAAGACGAGAGAAGAGCCTACGAATATTGATATCGAGAACGAGTGAACGTCCCTGAAAGGCAAAAGCAACCATTGCAGCAGCGGTGTATTCGCCGATGCCTGGCAGTTTACGAAGTTCAACTTCAGTGGTTGGAATTTCACCTTTGAGATCTGTAGAAATTATCTTTGCACATTCGTGTAAGCGAAGAGCGCGCCGCGGATAACCGAGACGACCCCAAGCAGTGATTACTTCAGCAGGTGTTGCCTTTGCAAGAAGGGCTGGTGTTGGCCAACGTTTCATCCACTCGTTATATACCGGCAATACTCGTTGCACCGGTGTCTGCTGCAACATAATCTCTGAAACTAATACGCCCCATGCATCGCACTTGCGCCAAGGTAGATCTCGTTGATTTTTCTTAAACCAATCAATGATCTGCTTCTCGTACATATTAGTCAGCGTTGATCTTTACTCGTGCAATCGCTTGATCAAGTCGAGCAACCTCAACTATCTCCATCCCGGCAATCTTTACATCAGATCCGGTCGGAACAAGTGCGCGTTTAAAACCCAAACGGTATGCCTCTGCAAGACGTCGTGACACGCCACTTACTTTGCGAATTTCTCCAGCTAATCCGACTTCACCAATAGCAACAAGATCAGCGGGCAGTGCCAAGCCTTTCGCGGCTGAAGCAACGGCGAGAGCAAGCGCTAAATCGGCAGCTGGTTCAGTCATCTTCATGCCACCGACAGTTGCAGCATAGACATCACGGCCACCAACGCGAACATGAGCACGAAGTTCGAGGACAGCTAAAGTCATTGAAGTACGGGCTGAATCCAGGCCACTGACGACGCGACGGGCATTGCCGAAATCGTTTTCGCGACCGGCGCTGACTAGCGCTTGAATCTCAGCAAGCAATGGGCGGCGGCCCTCAAGAGTGACTGTCACACAGGTACCTGGAACCGGTTCAGCATGGCGCGATGTAAAGAGCCCGGTTGGGTCAAGGACGCTCTCAATACCTGAATCGCTGAGATCGAAGCAACCAACTTCATCGCTGGCACCGAAGCGGTTCTTGATAGCGCGAATCAAACGAAGTCGTGAGTGACGCTCGCCCTCAAACTGAAGAACAACGTCAACAATATGTTCGAGCAGGCGAGGACCTGCAATAGATCCATCTTTTGTGACATGGCCTACGAGAAGCAAAGTGATATCGCGATCCTTGCAGATGCGAATCAGGGCACCGGCAACTTCGCGCACCTGTGTTACTCCGCCTGGAGCGCCATCTACCGTTGATGATCCAATAGTTTGAATCGAGTCAATGATAAGAAGTTCGGGTTTAACGGTATCGATGTGCGAAATGACGGCCCCAAGATCTGTCTCTGATGCAAGAAATAGGTTGGGATCGATTGCCTTGATGCGCTCTGCACGAAGACGAACCTGAGAAGCTGATTCTTCGCCGCTGATGTAAAGAACTGGGATTGCTTTATTTGCGGTCTGCGCCGCAACAGATAAAAGCAGCGTTGATTTTCCAACACCGGGTTCACCGGCGAGCAGAATTGCAGCTCCTGGAACCAATCCACCACCTAATACGCGATCGAGTTCAGAGACACCAGTGGCACGTGCATGTGCGGCCGAGAGATCAACATCGCCGATAGCAGTTGCCTTTGCAGAGATTGGACCGGCTTGCAGTGAGAGTTTCTTAGGTGCGCCAATTTCTTCAACGGTTCCCCATGCTTGGCATTCGCCACAACGTCCAACCCATTTCTGGGATGTCCATCCACATTCAACGCAGCGGAATGGATCCTTCTCTACCTTTGCCATGGAGGTAAGAGTAGTTCTTTACTCTGACACCTTCAGTGTGGCTGGGTGTTGAATAACAAAGAGTGGAAGTGATTTCGCCTGTGCGTCGCGGATTCCTGCGATACGGCGATCACAGTGCTCTGCCAAAATCGCATATGCAGTCTCGCCCATAAGCTTCTGAAGCTCTGCCTTATTAGAGAGATAGACCGGCTGCTTGCCAACATGAGCCTCGGTATTGCTGGTGCAGTACCAATCGAAATCATCGCCGCCATCGCCCCAGGCAAGTCGCTCGTACTCGCCAATGACAATGATTGAATATTCGCGTTCGCCGACTTCGCGTGTTTCATAGCTACGGCGAAGTGGAAGCTGCCAACAAACATCTGGCTTGGTGTCGACAAAGTGCATATCTCGCTTCTCTGCAAGATGGTGAAGTACGCAACCGAATGAACCTGTAAATCCTTCTGCTTCATATCCCTTACGGTTTAAGAAGATGCAAGCATCATCAACGGTGCGAGTTTTTCGTTCATCATCTTCATCGGTATCTGTGATGCGAAGTTTTCCACCAGGCTTCTTTGGGCGGGCTTCGTTATAGAACTGCCACATATCTGGCGTAAGAAATTCTGCGGCACGTAGCGTGCGCTCTTCGTCGGCGGCATCTGAATACATCGCGCCTTCGGTGCAACATCCATCATTTGGGCGATCTGCAAAGACGCCTTTACAACCATCGCCATAGATACAAGACCAATTAGATGTGAGCCAGGTCAGGTCGCACTTATAGATTTCTTCCGGGCTATCTGGGTCTGAGAATTCAATCCAGTCACGTGCGAAACCTGCTTTAACCTCTGACATAGTCGCAGAGCCTACGCGTACTCTTACGCCATGGCTAATCACATTGGAGTAATTGGTGCTGGCGTTATGGGCGAAGCTCTTATCGCGGCGCTAATTCGAAGCGGCGTTACACCGCCCGATATCTCCTTTGCAGAAAAGCGCGATGAGCGAGCCCAAGAACTTGTGGCGAGATATGGCATCACCCATAAAGATCTTGCAACTGTTGCATCGACCTCTCAGACCTTGTTGCTTGTTGTGAAGCCACAAGATATGCAGGCTACGCTGGCAGAGCTTGCACTCCATATTGCAGAGAGTTGTCTAGTTATCTCATTTGCAGCTGGAAAGACGATTGCATCGATTGCATCAGGTCTCGGCAAGGCAAATTCAATTATTCGCGTGATGCCAAATACTCCAGCGTTGGTGGGCAAGGGAGCGTCAGGCTATTCACTTGGTGAAGGTGTTAATGCAGAGCAGAGAGCCTTTATCGCAGAATTCATGGCAGCAACTGGCAAGGCGATTGAAGTTCCTGAGGCGCTGCAAGATTCAGTAACTGCCACTAGTGGTTCTGGCCCTGCTTACTTCTTCGCATTTGTTGAGGCGATGGTTGATGGCGCAGTTGCGCTCGGACTTTCGCGAGAAGATGCCACTCTGCTCACCATTCAAACAATCGTTGGTGCAGCAGCGCTCTTGGATCAATCAGGTGATTCGCCAACAATGCTTCGCGAAAAGGTAACCAGCCCTAACGGAACAACTGCCGCTGCGCTTGCCTCCTTTGGTGATTCAGGACTTAACTCAATCGTTGCGCAGGCTATGGCTGCAGCAGCTAAACGCTCTCAAGAACTTGCCTAAAATGAAACGTTTACTTGCTGCATGTGCAGTTGCATTGATTGCCATGCCGCAGGCATCCGCGGCACCAAAATCAGTTGCAGTACAACTTGGATCAATCTACAGCGCGCCAACAAATACCGAAGGCTTCGTTCTTTCCGGCAAGAATTCAATTTTCTACGCCAATCTCAATGTTGCAAGTTCAGATATTCAGGTCACAGCAATTGATCCATCCGGAAACCAAATCTGGCAGCGCACAATTGACTCTGGTGTTGATGAGATTGCAACGGCTGCGACTGTTGATCCACAGGGAAATATTTGGCTGGCAGGATCGGCAGCGCTACCTGCAGCCAATGAAACAACAACACCAGTAATTGGCATTGATAATCCAGATCTCGTGAGCGTTGAAGCAGGCACTGTCCTTCGGACTGATATGAATCTGCTAGCGCTTTGGAAGATTTCTTCAGCAGGCGAACTTCTCGCTACTTATCTATCACCGCAGAAGAGCATCCCTGTAATTAACGCCCTCTCCGCTACAAACTCAGGCATTTCAATTATTGGCGCGCTCGAAGCAAAACCATTCTTGATTACTGCGACAACTTCGGGAACTTTCGGAAAAACACTCGTCATCGGTTCATCAAAGAGTGAATTCAATGCGGTTGCGCGCAACTCAGATGGAAGCACTTCAATCTTTGGATCAAGCTCGGAGAAGTTGGCCGGAAAGAACCTTGCTGGTATTCGCGATGGTGTTTTACTTAAGATTTCTAAATCAGGTGCAGTGACATCAATCGTTCGTAGCTCTGCTCAGAAAGCCTCTCGCAGTTGGATTTCTGGTGACACTTCACATCTCGTTAGCGGTCCCGTAATTACCGGAAAAGTCACTGAGACCGCGATTACAAAATTTACCTCCACCTTTTCTCCAACATGGACCCTTCGCCTCCCAAGTGTCGGAGCTTCGACCACACTGTCAGCAAATGGAAATTCATATCTTGCCTTTACAAGTAGAGGTCCAATTACCGGCATCTCTTCCTGGAAGCCAACCCAACCCTCGCTTCTTGTGATCACCTTCGATAGCAAGGGTGTTATGAAGGCCGCAACTGCCCTTCCTGGCCTCGTAACGCCTCTCTTGCTCCAGTATTCAGCCAGTCGCGGGGTTGTAGGGCTAGCTACTGCAAGCGATGGAACCGTTTCGATTTTTACCCTCGTATCGCGGTAGCCTTTGCCATCGATTTATTCCGGGTTATTTAAATCCGGGTACTACTACTAGGAAGAGCGTGACTTATGGGTTCCGTTATCAAGAAGCGTCGCAAGCGTATGGCTAAGAAGAAGCATAAGAAGCTTCTGAAGAAGACACGTATTCAGCGCCGTAACGCTAAGTAATAGCGCTTAAGGACGGAGCATCGATAGCTGGCCATTAACGCCAGCAACAAGATACTTCACACGATTTACGAGGACCCAGGTGGAAATTATTCCATCTGGGTTTTCGCTTGCAACTACAAATGAAATCTTCGGCGCTGACTTTGAAGTATCAACTGCACAAAGTCGTTTCTCGCAGTTAAAGGCAATCATTGATCCATCTGTAGAGAGGTATTTGCTTGGCTTACCAAAGCCTTCAGTTAAAAGGTTCTCTTGAGTTGGAGCAGGTGAGATGTAGCTCCAACGAACTTTATTTGCGTTAGGAAGAGTATTTGGCGCCGAACTCAACCAGGTCGCGAAGATTCCCTTTGTATTCTTACCAAGCGCTACGTCGTATCCGACAACAGGTGTGGCAGCTGAAGTAGCTTCAAGCGTTTGGTAGCTCCAGCCAGTACTTGAAAGATTGCTACGCATAGCGACCCGGACTTCTCCGGTGGTTACTTCCTTCTTCTGATTAATCGTTAAGACAGAGTCGTAGATGACATAACTTGTCTTGCCATCAAATGCTGATTTCAATTTAAATGCAACATCTCCAGTAGTGCGGCCATCGGTTTTGCGATCACCATCGACGAGCTCGTAGGACCAACTCTTCGCCGCTGCTAATTTCACAGCGCCTAACAAAATACCTTGGCTCTCATCGCGGTAGAAGACCTGAACCCCTGCCGCTGAAGCAACACATGCACTTGAAACACTGAGATCTGATCCAGTGCGGACGCGAACGGGATCTTCGTAGCTATTTACTTGCGGTGCATTGCCGTCCACAATTTCATAGATGAATTTCTTGCCATCAAACTTTGCATATCGAAGATCCGTATCTTGCGCATCGGCGTAGAAGATATGGAGCATTTGAGTCTTGCCACTGCCGTTGACGCAGAGCGAAAGTGCACCCTTGATATTTGCATTGGTTCTACCCGCTGATCCACCTGCGCCATCGACAGTTACTTTGACCCAGACTTTGCCGTTCCATGTCGCAAGCTTTAAATCACCGCTCTTTGAATCGATGTATGCGATAGCTGGCTGACCATTGAAAGTAGCACTCGCAAGAACTGATGCATCACTCTTTGAATCGATGACAAATCGCTTCCAACTTGCCTGAGGCGTGATGGGTGCAGTGTTCGCTGGCTCTGATGTGCCATTGGAGTTAGCGGCGGTAATAGAAAATGTGTAGGAAGTGCCGTTTTTGAGACCGGTAAAGACAATCGGCGACGTAGTTGAAGATTTCACTTGATTGGTCTTGAGATTGCGAACTGAATAGCTAGTAATTTGAGCTGTTCGCGCATTGGCCGGAGGATCGAAGGTAACAATTGCAGCGCTATCGGCAACCAAAGCAGTGACATTTCGAACAGCCTGCGGAATTCCTACTGCAATCCCAATAGGAGGCTTTCGACGCAGGTCTTCCATCATGGCAAGCAATAGTGGGCCCGGCTGATGGAAAATTTCGCCAGCATCCAGATTTGGAGTCATCACCGCATCAAATTCTGATTTCGAGAATGTGGCTTCATCAAGGTGACTTACCGACGAACCTTCTTCATACTTCTTTGGCGTGTACATCAAAGGTTTTTCGCCACCATTTGCCGCGATACCAAGTGGGCCAGACCAAAGGATTTTCGATGTGAGAGCTTTACCTAATTCGATTGATGGAGTGGGCAGATCAGAGAGTCTGCGACCATCTTCAACCTGAAGGTAGGCATCAAAAGGTGTTGGTTGATCGATGCTGCCGTACCCAAAGAACGAGTCGTAAGAATCGGTAGAGAGAAAACCAAGTCCATGTCCCATTTCATGTAGGAAGACAGATTGGAGGTCGTATTCGTTGGCATGAGAAATACCGTCATTACGTGTATTCCACTCGGCAAGTGAATTTACCTGAATCACCATCTCAGATTGCTTGGGATCTAAATCTTTTCCAGCTAAAGCATTAGCAAGCGCTGAGGGATACCAAAGACTTGAATCTGGCGCCTTATCAAAACCTGAGAAGTAACTACCAGGGCGCGCACTTCCCAAAACTCCAAAGGATGAAATACGAGTCCATGTTGCATCGATAGTGACGGGGACATTTGATGCGAAGTTAGCGGACCAGACATCTACCGCCGCTTGAAAATCTTTCTTCGCCCATTCTGGAAAGTTCTTGTAATTGACAACAAACTTTGACTTCGCCTCAACGTAAGCAACTTTCTCGCGCGGAGTTTGCTTAACATTTGTATTGGGGCCGGCATAGACATTTCCCCAATGCGTTGCTTCTCGTTGAAGAAATGGAGTGAGCGCATCTGCCTGAATTGGAGCAAGCAATCCCGCAATAAGCGCGAGGGGGAGAGCGCCCCAAGAAAGGCGCCTAAAGATGCTGCTCATAGCGGGCAACGCTATCAGGGTGCGAGAATATGACCATGGTCACCGTTTACTCTCGCCACGGATGTCATCTCTGCGAAGATGCTGTGAATATTCTCGAAAGCCTTCGCAAAGAGCTCGCATTTGAAATAGAGATTATCTATATCGATGGAAATCCAGAGCTCGAGAAGTTATATGGCGAACAAGTGCCGGTGACACATATTGATGGAGAGCATCACGATTTTTGGAGAGTTGATCCTGAGAGATTTAGATCTTCCCTTGAAAAACATCGTCAGCGTCAATAATTGTGTAGCTATAACCCTGTTCAGCTAAGAAGCGTTGACGGTTCTGTGCAAAATCTTGATCAATAGTGTCGCGTGAAACCACTGAATAGAAACGTGCACCACGGCCATCGGCCTTTGGACGCAATACTCGGCCAAGACGTTGAGCTTCTTCTTGCCGGGAACCAAAAGCGCCAGAGACCTGAATCGCAATAGTTGCCTCTGGCAAATCAATCGAGAAGTTAGCAACCTTTGAAACAACAAGACATGAAATCTCTCCGGTGCGAAATGCCTGGAACAACTCTTCGCGCACCTTCTGAGGTGTTGAGCCTTGAATAACTGGCGCACC
The DNA here is from genome assembly GCA_965267625.1 of Candidatus Nanopelagicaceae bacterium. Taxonomy (GTDB): domain Bacteria; phylum Actinomycetota; class Actinomycetes; order Nanopelagicales; family Nanopelagicaceae; genus Planktophila. Next base: position 1,318,221 of record OZ254124.1, on the reverse strand, counting down.
TAAAGTTTCGCCAAGATCATCGAGCTGGTCAAGATATTGACCGATGACAAGGATTTGTTCCTTTGCATGCAAACTTACGAGCTCTTGAACAACATCACGCTTTGTACGAGTTGTTGCACAGTAGCGATAACGCTCTTCCGGCTCTGCTGTGGCATATGACAAGCGCTCTGCCTCAGTCAGGTTTACTCGAACCTCAATACATTCAGCCGGCGCAATGTAGCCCTGCGCTTCAATTTCTTTCCAAGGCACATCGAATCGCTTTGGTCCAATGAGAGAGAAGACTTCGCCTTCCATTCCATCTTCGCGAACTAGCGTTGCAGTAAGACCTAAGCGACGGCGAGATTGAATATCAGCGGTAAAGCGGAAGATTGGGGCCGGTAAAAGGTGGACTTCATCGTAAATAATCAGACCCCAGTCATGGCTATCGAAGAGATCAAGGTGGGCATAGACACCATTCTTCTTCTTTGTCATCACTTGATAGGTAGCAATAGTGACTGGGCGAATTTCCTTCTTTGATCCTGAGTATTCGCCAATCTCATCTTCATTCAGCGATGTTCGCTTAAGCAGTTCATCACGCCACTGACGTGCTGCCACGGTATTTGTGACGAGAATAAGAGTCGTTGCCTTTGCATGTGCCATGGCAGCTGCGCCAACGATTGTCTTTCCGGCACCACATGGGAGAACTACAACGCCAGATCCGCCATGCCAGAAGCCCTCAGCTGCATGTTCTTGATATTCACGAATCTTCCAGCCATCTTGCTTGAGTTCGATGGGATGAGCCTGACCATCAACATAGCCGGCGAAATCTTCTGCTGGCCAACCAAGACGTAAGAGCGATTGCTTAATAGCGCCACGTTGGCTTGGATGAACAGCGATTGTCTCGTTATCGATACGAGGGCCAAGTAGCGGTGCAATCTTCTTTGCACGAATAACTTCTTCGAGTACAGCTGTATCTGTTGTTACCAGGATCAAACCGTGAATCGGATCTGCTTCTAAACGAAGGCGTCCATAACGTGACATTTGTTCTGCCACATCAATGAGAAGCGCATGTGGAACTGCGTATCGAGAATACTTAATGAGGGTGTCAATCACCATCTCGGCATCATGCCCAGCAGCGCGCGCATTCCAGAGACCTAAGTTGGTAAGGCGATAGGTATGCATATGTTCTGGAGCGCGTTCTAGTTCAGCAAAAGGTGCAATTGCACGACGACATTCGACCGAGAGTGGATGATCTATATCGAGAAGGAGCGTCTTATCGCTCTGAACAATGAGTGGTCCGTCGCTCATGCGAGTAATTCTTTTATAAATGCATGCAAGAAAGCACTTCGTGGTTCGATGCTGGAAAGGCTTACCCATTCATTTGCAGCATGTGCTCCGCCACCAACAGCGCCAAGGCCATCAAGAACACGGGCGCCAGCTGCCGCTGCAAAGTTGCCGTCGCTTGCTCCACCAACTTCAGCGCAACCAAGTGGTGGCATACCAATTTCAGTTGCAACCTTTTCGGCGATGGCATAGAGATCAGCAGTTGAAGAAGGTTGTAGGGGAGGGCGATGCAATCCACCGGCAACTTCAATTCGTGCGCCAGGAAGAGTCGCCTTAATATTTTTAATTGCAGCATCGACTCGCTCTAGATCTGCCTGCGAGAAAGATCGCGCATCAATTTCAAGTACCGCAAGTTCAGGGACAGTATTTATTGTTGTTCCGGATTTGAGCATTGTGGGCACAACCGTTGTTCCCGCTTCAGAATTTTCAAGTGCGGCAAGTGAGAGAACAACATGTGAAACCTCTGTTGTTGCATTGATACCTTTCTCTGGCTCTAGTCCGGCATGTGATGCCTTGCCATGGACAGAGATTTGATACATCGCAGTGCCCTTGCGACCTGTCTTTACTTTTCCATCCAGTGAAGCTTCCAGAACAAGAACTGCATCCGCACTTTCCGATAACTCTTTAATGAGAGCCTTTGACTTGTGGCTACCGATTTCTTCATCAGTCGTTGCTACCAGTGCTACATCCCCCTCAATCCCCTTGAGGGCATAAAGTGCTTGCACAAATCCCGCCTTCATATCGAAGACACCTGGGCCGCGAACTACATCGCCTTCAACGCTCCATAGCGGAGTAAATGATCCGATTGGCCAAACAGTATCGAGATGGGCAAGTACTAAAACCTTTGGACGTTCGCTACCCCACCAAAAGACTGGGCGTCCTTCAATCTCTTTGATCTGTGCCGGTGTGCCTAAAACGCGAGTGGCAATATCACTGGCGAGAGCAACAACAGAGCGGCAGGCATCGATATCTTCACTAGGAGATTCGCACTTCACCAATGCTTCGATTGCTGCCAACATGGGGCTAAGTCTGCCGTATTCGTCGTGATTCTTGCTCGTCATAACGTTGCAACCCCCGTAATACGCGGAATTCTAAAGGTGAGGACTTCACCAGTGGCGTGATCGCGCGCCATCAGCGAGCCTGCTGAAATCTTGAGCGGATCGATAATGCGGTGAGAAACAAGTCCATTGTTATCGGCATACCCAATTGAAAGTGATTTAGCCGGAGTTTCACGAAGATGTTTTGTTAGAAGTTCGAGAGTCTCATTTGCAGTTGTACGAGGAAGTGCGCCAAGTGCATTGCGATCAATATCTCGCAAGGTGCTCTGCTTTGCACTGGATTTCTCGCCGGTACGAATTGTGCGCACGGCAATCTCGAGTAGTTCGCGTTCTGGTTGTTCAAATTCACCAATGATACGTGGTGGGCGAGCCTTGGTCTGAGCGCGTTGAATTCTTGGACCGGATAGAAGTAGTCCTTGTGAATCTTCTCCCGCAGGAAGATATCCCGCAGCTCGCAATATATTCATGGCATCGATTGCGTCATGGGTGCAGACCAGAACTTCAGGTGCGATGCGACGAAGACCCAGTGCATCCACTTTCTTATCTTTCATAATCTGCGTGATGAGAGCGGTATCTTCGCAACGAATGAATGAAGAGGCGTTTCCGACGCGAAGCTTGCCGTGTTTCTTTGAAATATCGCCAATTAAATACTCCAGCGGTTGTGGAACCGGCGTCTTAGAAGTCTGCTTTAAGAAGGCGAGAATTTCTTCACCAGTGCGACCGTGATCAAGTCCGCGACGAAGTGAGGCCTCACTAAATCTAAAGACTGTGGCAGCTCCGCGGGATTCGATATCTGCGATGAGATCTAACTCTTGTGAAACTTCATGCTCAAGTGGCCCTGGTGCAATTGCGGTGTTGTCACTTTGGATAAGTATGTGATCGACAGTTGCTGGCAGGTCTGCATCAATTGATGTCAGATCTTCGCCGGCAAGTATTAAACGACCATACTCGGAGAGAGCGCCTTGGCCAGTGATTCCAAGCCATTCGGCTTCACGAGTAATCCACTGCACGTAATCAGCGGGAACTCCGCCGGTGCGTCGATAAGGAAGGTTCCATTGCAGCGTTGCTAATAGTGAATCCGCGGTTGGAGATAGCGCATCTGCACTTTCTAACAATGCAAGAACTTTGCGTCGAATAAGAGCTGCACTGCTGCGATCGAGCTCTGGCCCCATAGGTGCAGCATCAATTCCACTAAGTCGTGAAGTGATGAGCCAAGCAGAGACCAAGTTCTCCCACTTAACGGATGCTGGTTGTGCCAGCCAAATATCAAATTGATGTGTCGGAAGAATTCGATCATCGGGATCAATTGTTACCAAGCCGCTGATGTATGCAATTTCTGCGATAAATGAAGCGCATTCACTTTCGACGCCGAGATGCTGAGAGAGCTCGCGTAAATCACGGATTCCGAGTCCGCCAGCTTTGAGAGCAGTTGGAGTTTCTTGTCCCCAGAAGTTGAGTACTTCTTCCACCCAGCGCAGAAATGTTGTGACATTTGAAATCGCGGCAAGTTGCAAACCCTTTTTCTCTACCTTCCTACCAACCAGCTCTGGTTGTGAAGGCGCGAGTTCGTGGTGAACTTTATTGCCACGTAAATGCAGCGCGACCTCACGATGCAATACAACTGTTTGCTGATTTACGGGAGAGACAAATCCTTCATCGAGCAACCATTTCAATCCCGGGTTTGGTTTCTTTACATCTGCGACTGCACCACGTGGAGGACCCCAGACCATCGCATCAAGAACTTTCTTCGATGCTGCCGGCGCCTCAGCGAGGTCTTTCAATTTAATTTTCTTTGGAGCGATAGGTCCAAGCCCTGCAATTTCGTTGCCAAGAACTTCGCGAAGATTAGATGGAAGACGGTATCCATCGTGGCCTAAATAAATCAGGGCGCGATCAACAAGCGCGGCGAGTGCGAACTTCGCCGACTTATCAGTGTGAAGCAGGAGTTCTTTCTCGGTGAATGGCTCGGAGATAACAGCGGCAGCTTCTAGAACCTGTAGTTGCCACTTATTTAATGAATCAACGGCTCGTACCAAACTTGGGATAGAAGATGCTCGGACAGCCAAGCTAGAAATATCTGAAGGAACTGGAGATGTGAGATCGCTCCGACTTTCGAACAACGCAATAAGCGCGTCATCATCGAGTGAGCGCAGGTAATCGGCGTAGGAGCGAATTTCCATAACCTGCCTACATTAGCGGGGTGGCGCACCTTGGCGCGAATCGAGTTATCGTCTCTTGCGTGGAACGAACAAAGTAGCCACTGCTGCAAGACGACTGACAGCCGGACCTAAGAGGCGATTAAGGAAACGAGCACGGCGAAAGTCGTGGATTGGCCACCCTTCGGCCAGAGCCTTGAGTCGAAGAATTGCATCGGGATTAATTGCAGATGGATGACCTACCGCGGTTAACAGCGGCAAGTCATTATGGCTATCGGAGTATGAGAAACATTCTTTGAGATCGTAACCGTGAGCTTCAGCGAGCTGCTGAATTGCAACAGCCTTCTCTATTCCGTGAAGTAATTTCCCATCGAGCTCTCCGGTATAGATGCCATCTTTAATTACAACTTTGCTACCGATTGCTCCTGTAAATCCAAGTCGGTTAGCGATGATTTCTGCCATATCTTGTGGCGCCGCAGTAACTAGCCAAACATCTTCGCCTTTTGCTAAATGTTCTCGAGCGATTTCGCAGGTGCGATCCCATAACTTGGGAGAGACGTACTCATCATAAATTTCTTCACCGAGTTTTAGAATGTCACTGACTTCATGTCCACCAACAAAATCGGTAGCTGCTTTTTGAAATCTCTCGATTACTTCTTTCTTCTCCGTGCCAGTCATTCGAAATCTGAGATTGGCGACGACGAAGCGAGAAATATCAGCTTTGGTGAAATACCCGCGCTGGTACATCCCTCTTCCCAGAAAGTAGAGAGTGGACCCACGAACCAGGGTGTTATCTACATCAAAGAAGGCTGCACGTGTGGGTTTGAGCGCCATGTCACTACCTTAGCGATTGCTGGGTGAGAAAGCGCATCGACCTACGCTTTATGCTTATGCCATGAGTTCATCAGTGCATGTCGTGCGTCATGGAGAGGTAGAAAATCCTCAAAAGATTCTCTATGGACGTCAGCCAGGTTGGCGTTTATCTACTCGCGGACAAGAAATGGCAGAGACGCTTGGTGAATGGTCTAAATCAATCAATCTAGGTGCGCTCCATGTTTCTCCTCTGCAACGCGCACAAGAGACGGCTGCCCCAATTGCTCGTGCTCACTCGATTGATATTCACACTGACGAGCGCTTAATCGAAGCAGCAAATATTTTTGAAGGCAAACCTTTTGGAATCGGAGATGGTGTTCTCAAGCACCCATCGGCATGGAAACATCTCTACAACCCATGGAAACCATCGTGGGGCGAACCATATGAAGAACAGATCAATCGCATGCTGGCAGCCGTCTTTGAAGCGAAGAAAGCTGCCGGAGATAAAGACGCCATTGTTGTCTCTCACCAATCACCGATTTGGATTCTTCGCAGCGCAATTGAAGGTCGTCGACTCTTACACGATCCGCGCAAGCGCGAGTGCTCACTCGCTTCGGTAACAAGCATTCACTTTGATGAGAATGGTCTTATCACTGGAACTTCGTACTCAGAGCCTGCAGCTCACTTACTTCCAAAGAAATAAGAATCAGCCGATGAAGAAGCTCGTTGCCGCATGCGCTGTACTCTTGCTTCTAGCTGGCTGTGGAAATTCAAACTCCAATACGCCACAAGAAAGCTTTATAGCCGGAAACGGTGCGACCTCATATATTTCAATCGGTGATCGGGTGAGCGCACCCAAGATTTCTGGAATGACTCTTCTAGGAACCAACTACACGCTCCCACGTAATGCAATTGCTGTTGTTAATGTCTGGGCTTCATGGTGTTCGCCATGCCGAGCTGAAGAGCCAACTCTTGCTGCGATGTCACGTCAGAACCCCGACGTTAATTTCGTTGGAATTTTGACTCGTGATAATCCAGTGAATGCAGAAGCATTTGTGCGTAAGAACGGTAGCCCGTATCCAACGCTGATTGATGACTCAGTGCTCATCGGATTTAGTAAGTCGCTTCCAGCAAATGCAATCCCGACCACACTTGTCATTGATAAGAATGGCCTAGTTGCGGGACGCATCTCTGGAGTAGTCACTATCGCATCCCTTACAGAGTTACTTAATAAGGTGAAATCAGAATGACAAACTTTGTCGTAGATCAATTGATGGGCGGGACGCTCTTAGCAGCGCTTCCAATCGCGCTCTTTGCCGGCCTCATCTCTTTTCTATCTCCCTGCGTTCTTCCTTTAGTGCCAGGTTATGTTGCATATGCAACAGGATTTGCATCCACTAAAGGCAAGGTTCTACTTGGTTCATTGCTCTTCGTTTTGGGATTCACATTTGTCTTTGCATCATATGGACTCGCTTTTGGCGGACTCGGAAGTCAGATCGCCGCAAATGAAGATTTAATAACAAGAGTGTTAGGTGTATTTACTATTGCAATGGGCGCGATATTTCTTGGTCTCTTCCCATTTGCGCCAACGATTCAGCCAAAGATATCTACAACTGGCGGAATTGCTGGTGCGCCGCTACTTGGAATTCTCTTTGGCGTCGGTTGGACGCCATGTATCGGTCCTGCACTTGCCACGGTCCAAACACTCGCATTTACGGAATCCAGTGCAACTCGAGGAGCAATCTTGTCGATTGGATACAGCATCGGCCTAGGTATTCCTTTTATTCTCTCTGGGCTTTTCTTAGATCGAAGTAAGAAGATTCGTTCATTCTTCCTCAAGCGTGGATCTCTCATCAGTAAAATCGGTGGAGCGCTACTCATCCTGATTGGCTTATTGCAGCTAACAGGAATTTGGGGAAACCTCATGATTGATCTTCGATCTCTCATCTCATCGTTTGTGCCGGTGATTTAATGAGTAATAATGTAGAAATTCCGGAGCTCGGATTCTTTGCGTTGATGCGCTTTGCCTGGCGTCAGCTCACCAGTATGCGCACCGCACTCATTTTGTTGATGATGCTTGGCATTGCGGCTATTCCTGGTTCGTTAATTCCACAGCGAACCAGCAATCTCATTGCAGTGCGAGACTTCTTTGAAAACCACCCAACGCTCTCCATTTGGTATGACCGCTTCTCACTCTTTGATGTCTATGGCTCACCATGGTTTAGCGCGATCTATATCTTGCTCTTCATCTCGCTTATTGGCTGCGTATTACCACGCACCGTTGAGCACTTTCATGCCATGCGTGCGCTACCTCCTGCTACGCCAAAGAATCTCAATCGGATGGAGCACCACACTTCATTTGCAGGTAACGCCGAGTCTCTTGCTGAAGCTGAAAAATGGTTTAAGAAGAATCGCTTTAGAACACTGAAGAGTAAAGATTCAATCTCTGCTGAGAAAGGTTACCTTCGTGAAACTGGAAACCTTCTCTTTCATCTCTCATTAATTTTTATCTTAGTTGGCGTGAGTTTCGGCTCACTCTTCGGTCTACAAGGTGAGGCGATTGTAAATACTGGAGAAAGATTCGTTAATGTTCCAACAAGTTATGACACTTTACGCCTCGGAAAATTAACGAAAGAATCAGATATCTCGCCCTTCACAATTACGGTAGATAAGTTCCTCGCTGAATACGATCCAAAGACAAATATGCCGCTTGATTACACGGCTTGGGTAACAACATCTGAAGATGGAAAAGTGAAGAAGCAGACAATCAAAGTAAATTCACCGCTCACCTTTGGAAGTACCCGTGTCTATCTACAAGCAAATGGTTACTCACCGATAGTTACCGTAAGAGACTCACAAGGCGATGTTGCCTTTCAGGGTCCAGTTACCTTCTTGCCACAAGATGGAAACTTACGTTCTATCGGTGCGATCAAAGTCCCTGATGCTGACCCAGAAGTTGGTTTTGTCTCTTCATTCTTACCGACGTATTCACGTACTGAGAATCAAGGTGGAGTTTCTATCTATCCGCAGCTTCTCAACCCACGACTGCTCTTTTCTGTCTGGAGCGGAGATCTCGGTTTGAATTCTGGTGTCCCACAATCTGTCTATCGCATTGATACAACAGGCATGAAGAACTTGGGACTTGGTTCGGTCGCAATCGGCGAAACCTTTAAATACCCCGGCGGAACTATCACGCTTGAGAGAGTCACACCGTGGATCAACCTTCAGATAGTTGAAGACCGCGGAAAAGGCTTTGCTTTATTCGGAGCAATCTTTGCGATTCTCGGCTTACTCTCTTCCCTCTATGGTCGACGCCGCCGCATCTGGATCAGAGTCACAGGTTCTCAAGTTGAAGTTGCCGGTCTAGCAAAGAACAATGCTCCTGGGCTAGAAGCAGAGATTGCTCATTTAGTAGAAAGCGTGAAGCGATAAATGAATACAACTTGGGCTTATGCATCCAATAACTTTGTTTACTCTGCCATGGCGCTCTTCACGCTCTCATTCTTAGCGCATGCATTTGAAACCGCGTGGGCAGTTCGCGTCCCCAAGAACGCAGATGCAGCCCAAGGCACGCTCATCAATAAGACTTTGGATTACTCTCGCACCGAAAAGGCAGCTCGTTTAGCTACAGCTTTTATGGCGCTCGGAACACTTCTTCTCTTTGCAGGAATTGTTGCTCGCGGAATATCTGCAGGCCATGCGCCATGGGGAAATATGTATGAGTTCTCAATCACGGGAGCCTTTGCTTTCTCATTGGCATACCTAGCAGCGCTTCGAAAGTATGACCTTCGTTGGCTCGGACTCTTTATCTCATTTGCAGTTCTGCTCACTCTTGGAACCGCCATCACACTTTTATATCGCAATAGCGGACCACTTGTGCCAGCTCTGAAATCAACTTGGCTTGTCATTCACGTTTCAACCGCGATCATCTGTGGCGGAATTTTCTTGCTTGCAAATGTCATCGCTGGTGCATATCTCTATCTTGATCGTTATGAACAAGCAGGAGCACGTCCAGTCTGGGCGCTTCGCATTCCCTCGCTCGAAGTTCTCGATCAGTTGTCATACCGACTCATTGCATTTGTCTTCCCACTCTGGACTTTCTCGGTTATTGCCGGTGCGATCTGGGCAGAGAGCGCTTGGGGTCGTTACTGGGGCTGGGATCCAAAAGAGACCTGGGCTTTTATTACCTGGGTTGCATACGCCGCTTACTTACATGCTCGCGTAACTATTGGATGGCGTGGACGCCGCGCGGCATGGCTCTGTATCTTCGCCGGTTCAACATTCTTATTTAACTATGTCTATGTCAATGTGTGGGGAACAGGTAAGCACACATACAGCGGACTAAATCAAGAATAACTATCTAACTAATTAAAGGCCGCGCAAGAAATCTGGATCATCATCAGGCGGAAGAATTCGTGGCTTGTTCTTCTTTGGCTTTATTTGGCGCGAGCCAGAACGTCCGGCAACTAGATAAAAGACTGAGCCAAATGCGTTAAAGATAATGATGGCAAGCAGCCAACCCCACTTAGGTAATTTGCGAAGCTGATGATCTTCGCGCATGGCGCAATCAACAAATGCAAAGAGCGTTAGTGCCAGTGAGAGAACTGCCAGGAAGCCTTGGAGTTTAAGCATGGCTCAATACTAGTGAAGCCGAGAAAATAATGGCGAATAGAAGCTGCAGCTTGCCTGTCTTAGCCAGATAAGGAATGAGATCTCTTCCCTGGACATCGCCTAGAACCCCACGAATAAGTCCAAGCGCAATCGGAGCAGTGAGCAAGGTCAAAAGAATCCATAGATTGCCGATAGCAAGTGCTGCTATATAGCCGAGTGAAATCAGAATGACAAAGAAATATCGGGCATTGCGGTCTCCGAGGCGAACCGCCAAAGTTTTCTTTCCAGCTGGAGCATCGAGTGCGCGATCGCGGATGTTATTAATTGCTAGAAGTGCACAAGCAAATGTCCCCATAGGAATTGATGCCAAGATGGAATCAAGAGTGATGGTTTCAGTCTGAACGTAGAAAGTTCCGACCGTTGCAACCACACCAAAGAAAATAAAGACAAAGAGTTCACCGAGTCCGATATATCCGTACGGATTCTTGCCACCGGTATAACCCCAAGCTGCGAGAATTGAGGCAACTCCAATTGCAATCAACCACCAGCTCGTCATTAATGCTAAGCCAAGGCCAGCAACTGCGCCGATACCAAATGAGAGAAATGCAGCAGCTTTTACTGAAGCCGGCGATGCCAAACCTGATGCAGTAATTCTTGTGGGACCTACTCGATTGGCATCGGTGCCGCGGATTCCGTCAGAGTAATCATTGGCGTAGTTCACGCCAACTTGAAGGGAGAGGCTGACAATAAGAGCTAATAGCGCTGGAAGCAGTGATGCATCGCTACCTGCAAGAGCTGTCGCCACAAGTACTGGCGCGATTGCCGCCGGCAATGTGCGGGGGCGGGCACCGATGATCCACTTGCTCATTGAAACAACCTACCTAACGCTGCGCGATCAATCTTGCCGATTCCAATAAGTGGCAATTCTTGCAGATGATGAAACTCTTTAATCTTTGAAGCGGTGCCGAGTTCGCTCAGTAAAGCAATCTGTATTGCATTTTCAACTGATGCATCTGCTCCGACTAGTGCGAGGTGAACGGCTTGACCCCACTCTGGATGTGAAACTGCAAATGCAGCAGATTGAATATCTGGGAATAACTGCCCGATGACTCGATCAATTGCAGTGAGAGATACATTTTCTCCGCCAGAGATGATGATGTCGTCGATGCGACCATCAATAATTAATTTATCGCCATCGAAGTGGCCAGCATCTGATGTGTAATACCAGCCATCTTCTGCGATTAATTCGTGAGCAATAATTTTTCCCTTAATTGCAATGCGCTGATCCGCGCCAATTGAGACTTCTACTCCTTCCAGAGGCAGACCGTCATAAATACACCCACCAGAAGTTTCAGTAGATCCATAAGTTTCGACGACATTGATACCGACAGACTCTGCTTGAGTGCGAAGTTGATGTGTGAGTGCAGCGCCACCGACGAGAACTGCCTTCGCGCTCTTGAGATGAGTAAGCAGATTCTCGTCACCGTTAAGAGCTCTAAACAATTGTGTCGGAACAATTGCTGTGAAATCCACCTTTGGATATTTACCTTCATAACCAATCAGATTTGTGGGTGTAGTTCCGAGTTCAAGTGATCGAATCAAAACGTTGATTCCGGCGACATGGTTGAGTGGAAGTAAGAGTGACCAAGTATTTCCAAACTCTGCGCCGAGGAACTTATTTGACGCTCGCGCAGATGTAAGAAGCGCAGCGGCAGAGAGACCAACGTTCTTTGCAGTTCCGGTTGAACCGGTAGTGGTGACCACCAATGCGGTGCGAGCAGAAACTGTTGCCGCCTCAATTGGCGAAAGAGAGAGCGCTGCGCCATCGGCGACGAGGGCCTTTGCGATACGAGCCATTAATTCGCTCAGGCTCCATGCGGGATCGACTGTGCGAACTTCTCGTTGTGCGTTTTGCTCCATTGCCCGCGTAGGCTATCGCCCGTACTCAACAATGGAGGAATCGTGAGCAAGCCGATTAAGCGTGATTTTGGTGACCGCACCATCCCTGCGTGGAAGACCGCGCCCGGGGGAGAGAACTTCACCGATATTAAGTATCAAGCAGCCGATGGAATGGCGAAGATAACAATCAATCGCCCCGAGGTTCGTAACGCTTTCCGCCCGCAAACAATCATTGAATTAAAGGCAGCTTTCGATTTAGCTCGCGATAACTCCGAGGTCGGAGTCATTATCTTTACCGGTGAAGGCAGCGAAGCATTCTGTTCTGGTGGAGATATCAGTGTGCGCGGCGATGATGGATATATCGGTGATGACACACTCGGACAGCAAGGAATGGGACGTCTCAATGTGCTCGACCTTCAAGTTCAGATTCGTCGCACACCAAAACCAGTTGTTGCAATGATTGCTGGTTGGGCTATCGGTGGCGGCCATGTTCTTCACGTTGTCTGCGATCTCTCTATCGCTGCCGATAATGCAAAGTTCGGCCAGACAGGTCCGATGGTTGGTTCTTTCGATGGCGGCTATGGCTCAGGACTGCTGGCACGCAATGTTGGCCAGAAGAAGGCGCGCGAGATTTGGTTTATGACGCGTCAATACGATGCGCAAGAAGCCCTCGATATGGGTCTGGTAAATACCGTTGTTCCATTGGCAGAACTCGAAGCAGAGACTGTCTCTTGGTGTCGCGAGATGTTGATGAATAGCCCAATGGCGCTTCGACTTCTTAAAGCATCTATGAATGCAGCTGATGATGGTCTTGCTGGAATTCAACAACTTGCTGGCGATGCCACACTCCTCTTCTACTTAAGTGAAGAAGGCCAAGAAGGCCGCGATGCTTATAAGGAAAAGCGCAAGCCTGACTTTGGAAAGTTCCCCAAGCGCCCATAATGTTTAAAGAACTTCTCTCCACCATGCGCGTTGTTGCGCTACCCATGAAGACAAATTTTCGTGGTGTTACGGTGCGAGAAGTTGCTCTCTTTAAAGGCGAATACGGCTGGGCAGAATTCTCTCCATTTCTGGAATACGACGATCACGAATCTTCACAATGGCTGGCCTCTGCTATTGAGGCAGCTACAAAGCCACGTCCTGCGCGGTTACGCGAGGCAATCCCAGTAAATGGCACTATTCCTGCGACCAACGATAAGAAAATAATCGAAGATCTAGTTGCTTCCTATCCCGGGGTAAATACTTACAAAGTTAAGGTAGGCGAGAACCTCAGCGAAGATATTGCTCGGTTGGCACGAATTCGATCACTGGGCCGCAAAGTCAATATTCGTATCGATGTCAACGGTCTATGGAGTGCGGATCAAGCGCTTACCAATCTCTATGCCTTCTACGAAAATGTTGGCCCATTTGAATACGTGGAACAACCATGTGCAACTTTGGATGAATTACGCGAACTCAAGAGCAAGATTCGTATCCCACTGAAAATTGCCGTTGATGAAGTGATTCGAAAGTCAGCAGATCCTTTTGCGCTCGACCTACAAGGTGCTGCAGATATTGTGATGCTTAAAGTTCAACCGCTTGGCGGAATCACTCGATCCATGGCAATTGCAGAACACCATAAATTGCCAGCCGTTGTTTCAAGCGCACTCGAAAGTGCTGTCGGAATTCATTACGGGCTTGAGCTCGCAGCTTCGCTACCAGAACTGACTTACGACTGTGGATTAGCAACTGGTTCATTGGTCTCTCGTGATGTTGCAGAACTTCCGATTGTTGACGGTGCTATTGCGCTCAGTGACTTAGATATCAAGCTCGATGGACTTGATGTGTCAGCTGATCGCTATGAATGGTGGAAGAATCGCACCATGCGATGCGCTGAAGTTTTGGGTCTGTAATGAATACATCGACCACTCTTGCGCGCACAATTGTTCGCCAGATAGTTGAAGCTGGAATAACAGATGTTGTTATCTCTCCAGGTTCACGCAATGCCCCGCTTACGATGGCGTTCTACGAAGCAGCAAAGCGGGAGCTCATCACTCTCCACACCCGTATCGACGAGCGCACTGCTGCCTTCTTCGCTTTAGGAATAACAAAGGCGACCAATCGCCCTGTTCCGATTGTCTGTACATCGGGCACCGCTGTCGCGAATTACCATCCAGCTGTTCTTGAAGCATCGCATTCAAATCTTCCGTTACTAGTGATTACTGCAGATCGACCAGCTGAATTGCGACGCACTGGCGCCAATCAAACGACTGAACAGGCACGAATCTTCGGCAAAGCAGTTCGTTATTTTGCGGATATCTCTGGCGCCGCGTATCCAATGGAGCTTCCATTTAATTCGCTCAAGAGCGGCCCAGTCCACCTCAATGTGCAGTTCGATGAACCATTGAACGCAGATGACGATAGTGATTGGCTTAAAGATCTTCGCACAATGCCACCAAAGGATTTCAATCGCAAGAGCGCCGGAACTTTCTACACAAAATCCACCCGCGGAGTTTTGGTCATCGGACATGACCGAGGTGGCTTAAGTATCGAGAGCGTTACCGAGTTTGCAGCAGCACTTGGCTGGCCAGTCATTGCCGAAGATCCACTCTCATTTCCCACCGCACTTTCTCATGCAAGCATCTTCCTTACATCTCAGACAATCACTGATGAGTTAGTTCCCGACACTGTTGTAGTTATCGGTCGCACAACTCTTTCTCGTTCCATCAATCGCTTGATCAAGACAGCGCGTAAATCAATTGTCATTGATCCAAGAATTCTGACAGTAGATGGCGATCGCAGCGCAGATCAGAAATTCACCGGTATCCCGGTTGTTGAAGTTCCTGCAGTCGATACCGAATATGTTGAACGCTGGAATAAGTACTCACAGCGCACAGCAAAGAAGATTGCTGATATGAATACTTGGTCAGAGGCTCTCATTGCTCGCGAAATTGGTGTTGCAACTCCAGCTGGCAGGACATTATTTATCTCATCATCTCGTCCGATCCGAGATATCGAAGGCTTCGCGGTTGCCCGCAGTGGCGTTGAAACATTTGCCAATCGTGGCCTTGCAGGTATTGATGGAAATATCTCTACCGCGCTCGGCATCGCTTCACAGCGGAAAGAAACTATTGCTGTTCTTGGTGACTTGAGCTTTTTACATGACATCACAGGTCTGATCCACGATGAGAAGATCAACCTCACAATATTCGTGATTAATAACAATGGTGGTGGCATCTTCTCCACACTTGGTCATCGTGGTGTCGATGGCTTTGAATCAATCTTTGGCACCCCACATAACCTTGATTTAGCAAAGATTGGCGCAGCCTTTGGCCTTGCAACATCTGAGGTAAAGAATCAAAGCGAACTTCGTGCAGAATTAGCTAAACCTGTTGTGGGGTTGTCACTTGTAGTTGTCAGCGCACCAGATCGAGAGAACAATGCCGATCACTTACAAGAGATCTACGCTTCAGTTAATTCGATTTAAAAATTAAAGCGCAGACTTCATCGCGCTAAATTTTGCGTTGCTCTCGGCAAGTTCAACGACTGGATCTGATCCAGCGACAATGCCGCATCCAGCAAAGATTCGTATTTCTTTTCCAGTGACTTGACCCGAGCGCAGTGCGATTCCGAGTTCACCGTCGCCACGTGCATCAATCCAACCAACCGGACCTGCATAGCGCCCACGGTTCATGCCTTCAATTTCATCAATGACATCAAAAGCTATATTGCGTGGCGTTCCACAGACAGCAGCTGATGGGTGAAGTGATTTAAGTAGCGCGAAAGCATCGACATGGTTCTTGGATTCAAGTAATGCGCCAGTTACATCAGTGGCAAGGTGCATCACATTTGCGAGGTGAAGCACAAAAGGTGCATCGGGAACGTTAGTTGAAGAACAGAATGGTTCGAGAGCCTCTGCGACTGATCGAACTGCATATTCGTGTTCTTCCAAATCTTTTGATGAACGAGCGAGTGAACCTGCAAGCGCTAGATCTCGAGCATCATCACCGGTCTTTGGAATTGTCCCGGCTAGCACGCGAGATGTGACCATTCCGCGAGAGAGTCGAAGTAATAGTTCAGGTGTTGCACCAATCAAGCCGTCGACCGAGAAGACCCATGTTGCTGGATAGTTTGCAGCTAATGTATTGAGAATTGGGCGAACATCAATTTCGTTGGCTGTGCTTGCGATTAAATCGCGAGCAAGTACAACCTTGTCGATTTCGGTCTTATCAATCTTTGCAATCGCTTGCGCAACGCGTGTCTCCCATTGTTGCTCAGTCAATGTTCCAGAGCGCCATTCAAAGTTCTGCTGCGCATAGGTAGGTGCGCTATCTGAAATCAATGGCTGCGCCTCATCACCGATCCAAGTAATCCATGAGTTTTCACCCTTTTGCCCGATGACAACGCGGGGGATTACCGCAATAGATTCTTCATTGCGATCAAAGCTAAATGATGTGAAGAGAACTGGTCCGGTGCCGCTGCCATGTACTGCGTTAGAGACTGTGAAAGTTTCTAATTGCTGATGCCACCAAGTGCGCACTTGATCAAAGCGATCTTTACCTTTTACTTTAATTGATGCGTATTCGCCCCAACCAACCAGTCCTTCACCACCACGAACCCAGGAATAGGCAGCATCGTCAGGCAATAGCTGCAGTAAGGGAAGGTGTGAACCAATGCGATTGGTTGTTACCGGAACGAGTGACGGCATTGTTTATTTATTGAGCGTTGCAGAAATTCTGCGCCAAATAAGTGGCAGCGATGTTCCGACGATTGCAATCTTTAGTACTTCACCAAGAATAAATGGAGTAAATCCAGCGGCGATAGTTGCAGACCAAGACATGTCGAGCGAGAAGTGCAACCAAGTAAGTCCGAAACCAAAGATGAGGACTTCGCCGAGAAGAAGCGCAGGGTAAGAGGTAAGAAACTTTTGATCAGCTTTGCGATCAGCAAGATATCCAAGCAAGAGCGATGCAATAAGCATTCCGATGAGGTAACCACCGGTTGCGCTCATGATGCGATCGATTCCGTGGTTAGGAGCTGTTGCAGAGGGAGCGAAGATTGGGGCTCCTGCGATTCCAGCAACGAGATATGTTGCAAAAGTTGTAAAGGCTAAGCGAGCGCCATAGGTCGTTCCAACGAGAAGAGCGGCGAGAGTCTGGCCTGTGACTGGAACCGGTGAACCAGGAACTGGAATTGAAAGTTGAGCCATTGCAGCGATGAAGCCAACCCCACCGACAATGAAGAGAGCATGTGTAAGAGCTGTGCTCCGGGGCGCAACGGCAACGCGAAGTGTGGCTATAGAAGACATATCTCCTCCAACTGGTTTCTAAGTTGTGGGCAAGCCTACCTTTGCGTCAGACTACTGACATGTCCGTTGCATCAAACTCATCTGACCCGCAGAGCAAGGGCTTTCGGGCAGATGCAGCAAAGAATCCTGACGAAGTGGCGAAGATGTTCGATGGCGTTGCCAAGCGCTATGACCTCGTCAACGATCTCTTGAGCCTCGGCCAAACAAAGCGCTGGCGCAAGCAGGTCACCAAGCTGATCAACCCCAAGCCTGGGATGGAGATTTTAGATATGGCAGCCGGCCCTGGAGCTAGCTCTGAGCCTCTGGCCAAGGCAGGCGCCACCGTTACCTCAGCTGATTTCTCCCATGGAATGCTCGATGCCGGCCGGAAACAGCGCCCATACCTGAATTTTCAATGGGCAGATGCCCTCGCCCTCCCCTTTGGGGATAACTCCTTTGACCTCTACACGATCTCCTTCGGCCTTCGAAATACCCATAAGACGGAGAAGGCGCTCCAAGAGGCCCTTCGCGTGGTCCGCCCAGGCGGACGGCTCGTCATTGTCGAGTTCTCAGCCCCTACCTGGCGTCCGTTTCGCACCATTTATACCAATTACCTCATGAGCGCCCTTCCGTGGATCGCCAAGAAGACCGCCTCCAACCCGGATGCCTATATCTACCTAGCGGAATCGATTAAGGCCTGGCCGAACCAGGCGGCGCTCGCTGCGATTATCGAAAAGTCCGGCTGGTCCCAGGTTGAGATCAAGAACCTGACTGGCGGGATCGTCGCTGTCCATATGGCGGTAAAGCCGTAGCTTTGGCGCGGACTAGCTGGCGGTAAAGCCTTAGCCTTGACGCGGTCTAGCTGGCGGTAAAGCCGTAAGCGCTCTGCCATCTGGCAGGGGCGAAAAGTGGCAACACTCTTTGACGCGATTCACATCGCTCTGAAGCCGATGGGCTAACTCCTACTCACTGTTGCACCTAGAATTACGCCCCGTGAGCGCTAATCCATATCTGCCAATCATCATCCTCTTTGCCATCGGCTTCGGCTTTGCCGCCTTTTCAGTCGGCATCGCTGCGGTAACCGGTCCGGCGCGTTACAACCGTGCCAAGCAAGAGGCATACGAGTGCGGAATCGAACCATCACCTCAAGCGCTTGAAGGCGGACGCTTTCCAGTGAAGTACTTCCTCACTGCAATGTTGTTCATCGTCTTCGATATTGAAATTGTCTTCCTCTATCCATGGGCTGTCACATTCGATCAACTCGGATTATTCGGACTTGTGGAAATGGGAATCTTTATCGCAACGGTCTTCGTTGCATATGCATACGTTTGGCGACGTGGCGGATTGGAATGGGACTAGTCCATGGGCCTAGAAGATAAGTTACCAAGTGGAGTACTTCTCTCAACAGTAGAAGGTCTTGCCGGTTACATGCGCAAGAGCTCTGTATGGCCAGCAACATTCGGTCTTGCATGTTGCGCAATTGAAATGATGGCGCTTGGTTCTTCACCAAAACACGACATCTCTCGCTTCGGAATGGAGCGCTTTAGCGCATCACCTCGTCAGGCAGATTTGATGATCGTTGCAGGTCGCGTTTCACAGAAGATGGCGCCGGTTCTTCGACAGATTTACGATCAAATGACAGCGCCAAAGTGGGTTATCTCAATGGGTGCATGTGCATCTTCTGGCGGAATGTTTAACAACTACGCAATAGTTCAAGGTGTTGATCACGTTGTGCCGGTAGATATTTATCTTCCAGGTTGCCCACCACGTCCAGAGCAGTTGATGGATGCAATTATTAAATTGCACGAACTCATCGCCGATACAAAGCTTGGTCCAAACCGCGAAGCAGTCATAAAAGCAGTAGAAGAAGCTGCTTTGAAGGCTAAGCCAACTATTCAGCTCGGCAACCTTCCACACGAAGGGATGCTCGCATAATGTCAGAACAAGAAGGCATGTTCGGAGTTTCTGGTACTGGCGATACATCAGGCTACGGCGGATTGGTTCGCACAGTTTCAAACCCAGGTTCAACAGAACGCCCATATGGTGGTTACTTTGATCAGGTTGCAGATGATCTAGAGCGCGCATATCCAGATTTCGCTGATGCAATTACCAAGGTAGTTGTCGATCGCGGTGAACTCACACTTCATATTAAGAAGAACCGTCTCGTTGAAGTTGCCACAATCCTTCGCGACAAGTTGCTCTTTGAAATGTGCATGGGTGTCTCAGGTGTTCACTATCCAGATCGCACAGGTTGCGAACTTGTTGCGGTCTATCCATTGCTTTCAATGACAAAGAATCAGCGCGTTCGTCTTGAAGTCTGCACATCAGAGACTGATCCACATATTCCTTCACTCGTTGAGGTCTATGGCGGAAACAATTGGCACGAGCGCGAAACTTTCGACATGTTCGGAATCATCTTTGATGGACATCCAGGACTTACTCGCATCTTGATGCCAGATGACTGGGATGGACATCCACAACGTAAGGATTACCCACTAGGTGGAATTGCAGTCGAATACAAGGGTGCGACAACCCCGGCTCCACAGAACCGGAGGTCTTACAAGTGACCCAAGACAAATCAACATTGTTCGATCCATATGCAGCTACCCGCGAAACCACTGAAGGAACTGTTTATTCAGTAACCGGTGGCGATTGGGATTCACTCGTCTCAGAAATCGGTGAAGCAAAAGAAGAACGCATCATCGTCAACATGGGGCCACAGCACCCATCTACACACGGTGTTCTACGCCTAGTTCTAGAGCTTGAAGGCGAAACTGTTACTGAAGTTCGCCCAGGTATTGGTTACCTTCACACAGGTATTGAAAAGAACATGGAATACCGTTCTTGGACACAGGGCACAACATTTGCAACCCGTATGGATTACCTCGGACCAATCTTTAACGAGACTGCTTACTGTCTTGCGATCGAGAAGTTGCTCGGTATTACAAACGACATTCCTGAGCGCGCATCAATCATTCGTGTTTTGATGATGGAGCTCAACCGTATTTCTTCACACATGGTTGCTCTTGGTACCGGAGCTCTCGAGCTCGGTGCAATGGGACCTATGTTCTTTGCATTCCGCGAACGCGAATCAGTGCTCGATGCATTTGAAGCAATTACTGGTCTTCGCATGAACATGGCTTATGTGCGTCCAGGCGGAGTCCAGCAGGATCTTCCAGCAGGTATGACTTCACGTCTTCGCGACTTGGTAAAAGAACTCCGTAAGAACTTTAAAGATAATGAGCGTTTGCTTGTCGGTAACACAATCTGGATGAAGCGCACAGAGGGAATCGGATATCTCGATCTCGCCGGCTGCACCACATTGGGAATCACAGGTCCAGTACTTCGTTCAACAGGTTTACCTTGGGATCTTCGGAAGATGCAGCCTTACTGTGGTTACGAAAATTACGAATTCGATGTCATCACCGCAGATACCTGCGATGTCTACGGTCGCTTCTTGATTCGTATGGCCGAACTCGAGCAATCACTTCGCATCATTGAACAAGCAATCGATAAGTTGGATGCAACCGAAGGACAGCCAGTAATGGTTGCCGATAAGAAGATTGCATGGCCAGCACAGCTTGCACTTGGCGCAGATGGACTTGGTAACTCACTCGATCACATCCGCGAAATCATGGGTTCATCAATGGAATCTTTGATTCACCACTTCAAACTTGTTACTGAAGGTTTCCGCGTTCCAGCAGGTCAGGCTTATGTGGCAATCGAATCACCACGTGGTGAACTCGCAGCACACATCGTCTCTGATGGAGGCACAAAGCCTTATCGCGTTCACTTCCGTGAACCTTCATTTAACAATCTTCAATCAACATCTGCAATGAGCGAAGGTGGAATGGTTGCCGACATCATCGGAGCTGTTGCATCTATCGATCCTGTTATGGGAGGCGTCGACCGATAATGACAACTGTGAATAAAGATTTAAACCACGATGTCATGCAATCAATCGTTGCGCGCTACCCACGTAAGCGCTCTGCAATCATGCCATTGCTGCACTATGTGCAATCAGTATCTGGTTTCATCACAAATGAAGGAATCGAAACAATTTCTTCAGTTCTTGAAATTGAGACCGCTGAAGTTTCAGCGGTAGCTACTTTCTATACTCAGTACAAGTTCAGCCCAACTGGCGAATATCACATCGGCGTCTGCACAAATACTTTATGTGCCGTCATGGGTGGAGATGTAATTCTGGAAACTCTGAAAGAGCATCTCGGTCTTGAAAACGATGGCGTAACAGCAGATGGCAAAGTTTCAATCGAACATATCGAGTGCAACGCAGCATGTGACTATGCACCTGTTGTCATGGCTAACTGGGAGTTCTACGACAACCAGACCGTTGAATCAGCTAAAGCACTTGTAGATGGTGCACGTGCCGGAAATCCTCCCGCACCAACTCGCGGACCTAACCGCCTCGTCACCTTTAAAGAAGCATCTGCAGTTCTTGCCGGTCTCGATGACGGACTTGCTGAAGAAGGCGTTCAAGCAGGTACGGCAACGTTGCTCGGTCTCAAGCTCGCAAAGGAAGGAAAGTAATGTCAAAGTTAACTCCCGTTCTTTCAGCTCACTGGGATGAGAAGGATTCATTCACAATTGCCGGTTACAAGCGCAATGGTGGATATGCAGCTGCCGAGAAGGCACTTGCGATGGATCCCGATGCAGTGATTCAACTCGTTAAGGATTCAGGACTTCGCGGTCGCGGAGGCGCAGGCTTCCCAACCGGAATGAAGTGGGGATTTATCCCACAGGGCGATAACAAAGAGCACTACCTCGTTGTTAACGCTGATGAGTCAGAGCCAGGCACATGTAAGGACATGCCACTTCTTATGGCAAATCCACACGTTCTTGTTGAAGGTGTCATCATCGCGGCATACGCGATTCGCGCAAAGCATGCATTTATCTATATTCGCGGCGAAGTAACTCACGTTGCTCGTCGCCTCAATAAGGCAATCGCTGATGCTTACAAGGCTGGTTACCTCGGTAAGAATGTTTTCGGAACCGGTCACGATATTGATCTCGTTCTTCACATCGGTGCAGGTGCTTACATCTGCGGTGAAGAGACAGCACTCCTTGATTCACTTGAAGGCTTCCGCGGTCAACCCCGTCTTCGCCCACCATTCCCAGCAATCGCTGGTCTCTATGCACGTCCAACAGTTGTAAACAATGTTGAGTCAATCTCAGCTGTTCCTGCAATCGTTGCCAACGGCGCAGAGTGGTACCAATCAATGGGTACAGAGAAGTCAAAGGGTGCAACTCTTTACTCACTCTCTGGCCACGTGAACAACCCAGGTCAATTTGAAGCACCTCTTGGAATCACACTGCGTGAAATCCTCGAACTTGCAGGCGGTATCCGTAACGGACACCAGCTCAAATTCTGGACACCAGGTGGATCATCAACTCCACTCTTTACGGCAGAGCACCTTGATGTTCCGCTTGATTACGAAGGTGTAGCTGCTGCTGGCTCAATGCTTGGTACAAAGGCACTTCAGATCTTTGATGAGACCACATGTGTGGTTCGCGCAGTATTGCGTTGGACAGAGTTCTACAAGCACGAGTCATGTGGAAAGTGCACACCTTGCCGTGAAGGCACATGGTGGTTGGTACAAATCTTGCGTGACCTCGAAGAAGGTAAGGGAACAGAGGCAGATCTTCAGAAGCTACTTGATCTCTGCGACAACATCGCAGGTCGTTCATTCTGTGCTCTTGGTGATGGTGCAACAAGCCCAATCACATCTTCAATCAAGTATTTCCGTGATGAGTACATCGCTCACGTAACTGGTGGCAAGTGCCCATTCGATGCATCTAAATCAACACTTTTTGCGGAGGCTAAATAAATGACAACGCAGGAAGTAACTCAGGTCGAGATGATCACCGTCGTTATCGATGGTTTTGAAGTAACAGTGCCAAAGGGCACGCTCGTTATCCGCGCTGCCGAGAAGCTCGGAATTCAGATTCCACGTTTCTGCGATCACCCACTTCTCGATCCAGTTGGCGCATGTCGTCAGTGTTTGGTTGATGTTGAAATCAATGGTCGTGCATTTCCAAAGCCACAGGCTTCATGCACAATTCCCGTAGAGCCAAATATGATCGTAAAGACTCAGCTCACATCACCAGTTGCCGATAAGGCACAGAAGGGTGTGATGGAGCTGCTCCTTGGTAATCACCCACTTGATTGCCCAGTCTGCGATAAGGGTGGCGAGTGTCCATTGCAGAACCAGGCAATGAGCAACGGAAATGCCGAATCACGTTTAACTGGTTACAAGCGCACATTTGAAAAGCCAATCAATATCTCGTCACAGGTATTGCTTGATCGTGAACGTTGTGTTCTCTGTGCACGTTGTACTCGCTTCTCAAACCAGATTGCATCAGATCCATTTATTACGCTCAACCACCGTGGTGCGTTGCAGCAGGTTGGTATCTATGAGAACGATCCATTTAACTCTTACTTCTCAGGTAACACAGTTCAGATCTGTCCAGTAGGTGCACTCACCGGTGCTTCATACCGATTCCGTGCTCGTCCATTCGACTTGGTTTCCACACCATCTGCATGTGAGCACTGTGCATCAGGTTGCGATATGCGTACCGATGTTCGCCGTGGCAAAACACTTCGTCGCCTTGCTGGAGATGATGCAGCAGTTAACGAAGAATGGAACTGCGATAAGGGTCGTTGGGCATTTAAGTACATCAATTCTACCGATCGCCTTTCCCAGCCACTCGTACGTAACGCTGAAGGCGTTCTCGTTGAAGCTTCATGGCCAGAGGCACTTGCTGCAGCTGCAGCAGGGCTAAAGGGTAAGCGCGCAGCGGTTCTTACTGGCGGTCGCATCACAACTGAAGATGCTTACGGCTATGCAAAGTTTGCTCGTATTGCACTGAAGACAAACGATATTGATTTCCGTGCACGTGTCTCAGGAGCCGAAGAAGGCGAATTTCTCGCTGCAAAGGTTGCTGGAAACTTCAACGTTCACTACAGCGATATTGATTCAGCAGATCAGATTCTCTTGGTCGCATTTGAACCAGAAGAAGAATCACCAATCGTCTTCTTGCGTATCAATAAGAACTTCAAGAAGCGCGGCCTCAAGGTCACTTCAATTGCAACTAAGGGTTCAATTGCGATGGATAAGTTCAACGCTGATTTCATCAAGGTTGCACCAGGTGCCGAAAGCGCTGCTGTTGCAGGAGTAGCACTGACGGCAAAGTCAGTCATTCTTCTCGGAGAGCGTGCATCTGAATCAGCCGGTTTGATTTCAGCTGCAGTGGCTCTCGCTGAAAAGAGCGGTGCAAAGCTTGCTTGGATCCCACGTCGCGCAGGCGAGCGTGGAGCACTTGAAGCTGGCGCATTCCCAACACTTCTACCTGGCGGTCGTCCAGTTGCAGATTCTGCAGCTCGCGTAGATATCGCAGCTGCATGGGGTGTTGATTCACTTCCAGCAACACCAGGTCGCACAACTCATCAGATTATCGAAGCCCTCGGCAACGGCGATCTCGATTCAGTTGTTGTCGGTGGCGTAGATGCTTACGATCTACTCAATAGCGGCAAGGCGCTCGATGCGCTGAAGAAGTCATTTGTTGTATCACTGGAAATTGCAGAGTCTTCTGTAACTGCAGTTGCAGATGTTGTTCTTCCAGTTGCTGCAATCACTGAAAAGTCTGGTTCATTCCTTAACTGGGAAGGTCGCGCACGTTCATTCGATGCAGCGGTCGCAGAATCTCTTAACCGCAGTGATGTTCGTATCTTGTCAGCACTTGCCGATGCGATGGGCGAATCCATCATGCTCGGTACTGTTTCAGCAACCGCACGCGAAATCGCACAGCTCGGTAAGTGGGATGGGGCTCGCGTTCCATTCACACCAGTTTCTGCTGGAAATGCACCGGCTGCATCAGGTGATCAAGCAGTGCTTACTTCGTGGCGTCGCTTGCTCGATATGGGAACAATGCAACGCGGTGAAGATAACTTGGCCGGAACTCGTCGTCAGACAGTTGCTGTTATCTCTGAAAAGCGCGCAGCTGCAGCTGGTGTAACAACTGGCGATCAGGTTCGCATCTCTAACTCACATGGTTCAATCACGCTGCCAGTACTCGTTGAAGATATTCACGATGATGCAGTGTGGATTCCACGTAACTCATTTGGTTCTCAGGCACTTACCGCGCTCAATGCGGTTCACGGCGAACTAGTAACGGTGGTGAAGGCATGACAACAGCACAGCTTCTAGGACAAGATCCAGGGTGGCTCGTTGCACTCAAAGCAGTACTGGTCTTTGCGATCTGCGTAGTTTCAACGTTGATGGCTGTCTGGACCGAGCGCCGCGTCTTGGCAAAGATGCAGCAGCGCACCGGCCCAAACCGCGTTGGACCTTTTGGACTTCTACAGTCACTCTCTGATGGAGTAAAGCTCGCACTAAAGGAAGACATCATTCCGGCAGCAGCAGACAAGATTGTCTTCATTGCAGCGCCAATCATTGCGGCAGCGATGTGCTTCATGTCTTTCGCAGTAATCCCAATGACTGGTGTTGTCACACTCTTCGGTCGTGAAACTGCAATGCAGCTCACCGATCTTCCAGTCGGTGTTCTCTACATTCTTGCCGTTACATCAATCGGTGTTTATGGCGTTGTTCTTGCAGGTTGGTCTTCTGGATCTACTTATCCACTACTTGGGGGACTTCGTTCAAGCGCACAAGTTATTTCTTATGAAGTAGCGATGGGTCTCTCACTTGTTGCTGTCTTTATCTATGCCGGCTCAATGTCGACCTCAGATATCGTCAACTCACAGCATGGACATATTTGGAACGTCGTCGTGCTCTTCCCATCATTTGTTATCTACGTGATCTCAATGGTGGGCGAGACAAACCGTGCGCCATTCGACTTAGCTGAAGCTGAAGGTGAGCTCGTCGGTGGTTTCCACACCGAGTACTCATCACTGAAGTTCGCACTCTTCTTCTTGGCCGAATACGTCAATATCATCGCTGTTTCAGCGCTTGCAACCACACTCTTCCTAGGTGGATATCACGCACTTCCGGGTCTTGGCTTTACCGAGAGCTGGCTTGGCGGCTGGTTCACCATCGTCTGGTTCTTCCTCAAGGTTAATTTCTTCTTCTTTATCTTTATGTGGCTTCGTGCATCTCTGCCACGTCTTCGCTACGACCAATTTATGAAGTTCGGCTGGAAGGTTCTTATTCCAGTTTCACTCTTGTGGATCATGATCGTGGCATCACTTCGAGTGATTCAGCAGAACGGTGCATCACGCACTGTCGCACTGGCCTTCGCACTCGGAATTGTCATCATCGTGATGGCAATCTCTACATTCTTTGAGAAGTCGAAGAAGGAAGCACGCAAGCCACTTCCAGAAGGTGAAGCGCCAAACTTCCCACTTCCACAGCTTCCCGGAATTTCATCTTTCAACGCATCAGCTAAGGCTCACACTTCAGGAGGCACCAATGAGTAATTCATTAGAACCAAAGAAGTCTGGCGTAGCTAAAGACATCAATGATGTCTCTTTTGTTGAGGTTGAGCAGCCAGGACCAGCATCGCTTGGAAAGCAGTCACTTGGTTTCTGGGTCACCTTCAAGACAATGTTTAAGAAGAACCTCAGCGTTCAATACCCTGATGTAAAGGCTCCAACAGAAGAGCGTTTCCACGGTCGTCATCAACTTAACCGCCACCCAGATGGTCTTGAAAAGTGCATCGGTTGCGAACTCTGCGCATGGGCATGTCCTGCAGATGCAATCTATGTAGAAGGTGGAAATAACACACCAGGCAACCAGGTTTCACCAGGTGAGCGCCACGGTGCGGTCTATCAAATTAACTATCTCCGTTGCATCTTCTGTGGCCTCTGTGTTGAAGCATGTCCTACACGCGCACTCACAATGACAAATGAATATGAACTTGCAGATAGCACTCGCGAGAAGTTGATCTTCGAAAAGGAAGATCTCCTTGCTCCATTGCGCGCAGGAATGGTGATGCCACCACACCCAATGTATCCAGATATGGATGAGAACAATTATTACCGCGGAGAAGTGAAGTCTGCTGATCCATCACAGGGTCCAATCTTCGATGGCACAACAGCGGGGGAGGCTAAGTAATGATTATCCAGACTCCAGAGGCAGTGATGTTCTGGATCCTCGCTCCACTCGCAGTTATTTCAGCGCTTGGAATGTTGCTTGTTAAGAAGGCTGTTCACTCAGCTCTCTTACTTGCTTGGGTCATGATCACGCTAGCTATTTTCTACATCGCACAAGATGCGCTCTTCCTTGGAATCGTTCAGATTGTTGTCTATACCGGCGCAGTCATGATGCTCTTCCTCTTTATTTTGATGCTCGTCGGTGTTGATGCATCAGATTCTCTGAAAGAGACAATTCCTGGTCTTCGCCCGATTGCAATCACAGCAGCAGTTGGCTTTGGTGGATTACTTACTTCATTGATTGGTCGCGCAACACTTGGCCACGATGCACGTGGTCTCGCAGAGGCAAATGCAGATGGAAATGTGCAAGGGCTCGCGCGCTTACTTTTCTCTGACTACGTCTGGCCATTTGAAGTTGTCTCAGCACTTCTTATTACTGCAGCTCTTGGCGCAATGGTTCTCGCTCACCATGAGCGCACTATTGCTCGTCCAACACAGCGCGAGAGCGCAATCGCTCGCTTCCGTACCGGTTCGCTTGCCAGCGCTGCTGGCCTTCCAGGTCCTGGTGTATTTGCTCGCCACAACGCAGTCGATGTTCCAGCGCTCTTGCCAGATGGATCACCTGCTCCAACATCTATCTCTGCAACGCTCAAGGCACGTGGCGACATGCTCGAATCGAGCCAGTTCCAACTTGATGTTGTTGATACAACAGTCGTGGAGGAGAAGTAATGAATCCATATAACTACCTCTACGTCGCAGGTCTGCTCTTCACAATTGGAGCAATCGGTGTTGTGGTTCGCCGCAATGCAATCGTGGTCTTTATGTGCGTTGAGTTAATGCTCAACGCTGCAAACCTTGCCTTCGTTACCTTCTCACGTATCAACGGAACTCTGGATGGACAGGTCACCGCCTTCTTCACCATGGTTGTTGCTGCCTGTGAAGTTGTAGTGGGTCTAGCCATCATCGTGACGATTTATCGCTCACGCCGTTCAGCATCTGTTGACGATGCTAGTTTGTTGAAGCGATAAATATGAACACTTCATCATCACTCGTGTATTTGATTGCACTTCCTCTCATTGGCGCTGCAGTTCTGCTTCTTGGCGGTCGTCGCACAGATAAGTGGGGACACTTCCTCGCTACTGCAATGTCTGCCAGCGCATTTGGCGTTGGGCTCTATCAGCTCTCAGCGATGCTTGGTCGCCCAACTGAAGAACGCGCTCTGACTCAGAAGCTCTTCTCTTGGATCGCAGTCGGTGATTTCAATGTCGATGCTGCGCTCTTGCTCGACCAGTTATCAATCTGTTTTGTACTACTTATTACCGGCGTCGGAACCTTGATTCATATCTACTCCATCTCATATATGGAGCACGATGAGAACCGTCGCCGCTTCTTCGCCTACCTCAACCTCTTTATCGCAGCAATGCTCTTGCTCGTTCTCGGCAACTCATATCTCAACCTCTATGTTGGTTGGGAAGGCGTAGGTCTTGCTTCCTACCTCTTGATCGGTTTCTGGAACCAGAAGCCTGCCTATGCAACTGCTTCTAAGAAGGCATTTGTGATGAACCGCGTAGGCGATATGGGTCTCTCATTTGCCATCATGATCGCCTTTGCAACGCTTGGCACAACTTCATTTGCAGGAGTTGCAGAGCATGCACATCACGCATCCGAAGCAGCACTGACGGCAATTGGAATCATGCTTGTCGTGGCAGCTGCAGGTAAGTCAGCGCAGTTCCCATTGCAGGCATGGCTTGGTGATGCGATGGCAGGTCCAACACCTGTCTCAGCACTTATCCACGCAGCAACCATGGTTACCGCTGGTGTCTATCTCATCGTTCGCTCTAACTTCATCTTTGATGCTGCTCCAACTGCGCAGCTCGTTGTAGTTGTTGTCGGAGCAATCACACTGATCTTCGGTGCGCTTATCGGTACTGCAAAAGATGACATCAAGAAAGCACTTGCTGCTTCAACAATGTCTCAGATCGGTTACATGATCCTTGCTGCTGGTCTTGGTCCAGTTGGATATGCATTTGCAATCATGCACTTGCTGACACACGGTTTCTTTAAGGCGAGCATGTTCCTCGGTGCAGGTTCAGTCATGCACGGAATGAACGATGAAGTGAATATGCGTAAGTTCGGAAATCTCCGCAAGTTCATGCCCATCACATTCATCACATTTGGTCTGGGTTACCTCGCAATCATTGGTGTTCCACCATTTGCTGGTTTCTATTCGAAGGATCTCATCATTGAAACCGCCTTTAATGCTGGCGGAGTCAAGGGAATTCTGCTCGGTGGTACAGCGCTCTTGGGGGCTGCAATCACCGCTTTCTACATGTCTCGCTTGATGATCCTCACCTTCACCAGCAAGGCTCGTTGGGATGACAATGCTCATCCACATGAATCGCCTGCGTTGATGTGGATTCCGATTGCAATTCTTTCACTCGGTTCGGTTGCTTCAGGTTTCCTCTTTACTCGCGGTGATGCGCTCGTCAATTGGCTCACACCAGTATTTGGCGAACATGGTGATCATCATGAAGAGCACATGTTTGAGCCAATCGTTGTTTCAGGTATGGCGCTGACAGCTGTTGCAATAGGTGTTGTTGTTGCGCTTCTGAAGTATCAGTTCGCTGATGTTGAGAAGGTTGCACCAGAAAACGTTTCAATCTTTACTCGCTTAGCTCGTCGCGACCTCGGTCAAGATGCCTTTAACGAAGCAGTATTTATGCGTCCTGGTATCGCACTGACAGATCTTGCAGTCAAGGCTGATGCAGCGGTGATTGATGGCGCAGTTCGTGGCATCGGAAGCTTGGCAACAGGCTCCGGCGCTGTGCTCCGTAAGTCACAGACCGGCTTTGCTCGCAGCTATGCCGCATTCATTCTCATCGGTGCGATCGTCTTGATCGCTGGAATCTGGGTGGTTACACAATGAGTTCACTAGTCATTCTCGGCCTCCTACCGTTGGTAGGTGCACTCCTTGTGGCAGCTCTGCCAACATCGAATGTACTTCGCATCAAGCAGGCAGCGCTCGGTTCAACAATCCTTACCGCTCTCTTTGGTATCTATATTGCAACTCAGTTTGTTGCAGAAGAGACTGCTCTGCAATTTGTTCAGAAGAATCAGTGGATTCCATCATTTGCGATCAACTTCTCAGTGGGTGTCGATGGACTTGCCCTCGTACTGATTGTGATGTCAGTAATCTTGACGCCAATCGTGGTTCTTGCAGGATGGAATGAGTCAGAAGGCGGACGTTGGTCAGCCAAGGTTTTCTACATTCTGATTCTTGTTCTCGAAACTATGATGATTGGTGTCTTTGCTGCAACTGACGTCTTCTTGTTCTACGTTATCTTCGAAGCGATGTTGATCCCGGTCTACTTCCTTATCGGTGGTTATGGCTCAGGCGAACGCGCAGCGGCTGCTGTGAAGTTCCTGCTCTACAGCCTCTTCGGTGGACTTCTGATGCTCGCATCAATCATCGGTATCTACGTAGTCTCAAGCAATGCAGGTTATGCAAGCTTTGATATCA
This sequence comes from Candidatus Nanopelagicaceae bacterium, assembly GCA_965267625.1. Taxonomy (GTDB): domain Bacteria; phylum Actinomycetota; class Actinomycetes; order Nanopelagicales; family Nanopelagicaceae; genus Planktophila. The sequence continues at coordinate 1,287,446 of OZ254124.1, read as the reverse complement.
CCGAGCTCGCTGAACTTCACACGGTGATGAGCCCTACAACTCAGAACCTGCTCTTCCTTGGCTTCTTTATCGCCTTTGCGATTAAGGCTCCACTCTGGCCACTTCACACCTGGCTCCCAGATGCAGCTAAAGCTGGAACACCAGGAACATCTGTCTTGCTTCTCGGTGTTCTCGATAAGGTCGGAACATTTGGAATGATCCGCTTCTGCATCACCATCTTCCCTGATGCAAGTAAGACATTTACACCAGTGATCATTGTGCTCTCTGTTATTTCAATTCTCTACGGCGCAATCCTTGCTATCGGTGCTCGTGATTTGAAGCGTTTGATTGCATACACATCAATCTCGCACTTCGGATTTATCACTATGGGAATCTTCGCCATGACCACTCAAGGTCATTCAGGTGCAACGCTCTATATGTTTAACCACGGCTTCTCAACAGCTGCCCTCTTTATCGTTGGCGGTTGGATGATCGCTCGTCGAGGTTCTTCAACGATTGCAGACTTTGGTGGTTTGCAGCGCGTTACTCCAGTAATGGCATGGATGTTCTTTATCGCCGGAATGTCTTCATTGGCACTTCCAGGCCTATCAAGCTTCGTCTCTGAGTTCTTGGTTCTCGTCGGTACTTACACTCGCTATCCGGTAGCGGCAGTAATTGCGACCTTCGGAATTGTGCTCGCAGCGCTATACATCTTGATTCCGGTACAGAAGGCGCTTCACGGCCCTACAACTCCAGGAAATGAGAATCTGCCAGATCTCAACCTGCGCGAGAAGATTGCGATAGCTCCAGTGGTTGCAGTGATTGTGGCCCTTGGTTTCTATCCATCACCGCTTCTCAACATTATTAATCCAGCATCAGCTCACGTTCTTGAGACTGCTGGATTTACTGATCCAGCTCCAACAGAGATTGCAGGTAAGTAAATGACATTTACAGCCCCCGTACTCGAGTATGCGCTCCTTGCGCCGATTCTCATCGTTCTAGCTGGCGCACTTGCCGGAGTACTCATTGAGGCATTCGTCCGCAACAGCATTCGCTCAACAGTTCAGCTCTTTGTTGCAGTGGCAACAATCGTGATGTCCTTTACGCAATTAGTGCTCGTTCGCGGAGAAGCGTCAACAACACCTGCGATGGGCTCAATTGCATTCGATGGCGCTGGTGTCTTGCTCCAGGGCTCCATCTTGATCATTGCACTTCTCTCAATCTTCTTGATTGCAGATCAAGATAACTTCACCGCGGCAGCAGCTGCAGTGCCGGGCTCAATGGAAGAGCGCGAAGCACATCAAGCACGTGTTCGCACCACTGAGGTTTTCCCACTGACTCTCTTTGCAGTTGCCGGAATGATGCTGTTCCCACTTGCAACAGATCTCATCACTCTCTTTGTTGCCCTGGAAGTCCTTTCATTGCCGCTCTATTTGATGGCTGGCCTTTCACGCTACCGCCGCATGGCATCACAGGAAGCTGCGCTGAAGTACTTCCTGCTCGGAGCATTTTCTTCCGCATTCTTCCTCTTTGGTGCGGCATTCCTCTATGGATACTCATCATCAGTAACTTTCGCTGGGATTCAGGCAGCTGTTGTTGGCGGCGCCGGAAACGATGTGTTCCTTCTGCTCGGAATCGCGCTCATCTCAGTGGGCTTGCTCTTTAAAATTGGCGCATTTCCATTCCATGCATGGTCACCCGATGTTTATCAGGGTTCACCAACACCGGTCACAGCATTTATGGCTGCAGCTACCAAGGTGGCAGCGTTCGGTGCAATTCTTCGCATCTTCTATGTCGCCTTTGCAAATGCCGAATGGCAGTGGCGTCCAGCAATGATCGTGATTGCAATTGCAACTATGGTCTTTGGTTCACTAGTTGCAATTGCACAGAAGGATGTCAAGCGCATGCTTGCCTACTCTTCAATTGCACATGCAGGTTTCTTACTTGCCGGCGTTATCGCCCTTAGTAAGTCAGGTCTGGAATCTTCAATCTTCTACCTCTTCGCCTACGGCGTCGCAACAGTGGGTGGCTTTGCTATCGTCACACTAATCCGCGACTCTGCCGGTGAGGTCACTGACCTCAACCGCTGGAGCGGGCTTGGAAAACGTTCCCCACTTGTTGCCGGAACGTTCGCCTTCTTCCTCCTTGCATTTGCAGGTATTCCAATGACATCTGGATTTATCGGAAAGTTCTCAATCTTCTCTGCGGCATATCAATCAGGAAGTCTTGCAATTCTTATCGCTGGTGTTCTTTCATCAGCAGTTGCAGCTTTCTTCTATATCCGCGTCATCGTTTTGATGTTCTTTAAGGATCCGGTTGAAGATGGCACGAGCGTTGTGATTCCATCAGCTCTCACCACAATCACCATTACTGCTTCAGCTCTTGTTACTCTGGTTCTTGGTATCTTCCCAGCGCCACTGATTAACTACATCGCATCCACAGCAACCTTCCTTCGCTAATGGCATCTCTCGGTATCCCAGGCATGGCTCCTGCCCTTGAGGCAGAGCTCACCGCTGGCATGGCTACCGTCGAAGCCCTTCTTCATAGCCATATTCAAGGTAAATATCCCTTGGTGGAAGAGACATCTCGTCACCTTGTGGCAGCCGGAGGCAAGCGCCTACGCCCCTTATTGACCCTCTTGGCATCGCATTATGGAGATAAGAACCGCAAAGGAATTATTGAATCTGCTGCGGTCTGTGAACTGACCCATGTTGCGACTTTGTATCACGATGATGTGATGGATGAGGCTCCACTTCGTCGTGGAGTAGAGAGCGCCAATAATCGTTGGGGCAATACCGTTGCGATTCTTACCGGCGATTATCTCTTCGCCAAGGTTTCACTGCTCCTTGCAGATATTGGACCAGAGGCAGTTCGTCTGCAAGCGCTGACATTTGAGCGTTTAGTTATTGGGCAGATTATGGAGACCCAAGGTCCTAAGGCAGACGAAGATCCACTAGCTCATTACTTGGCAGTTGTTGCCGATAAGACCGGTTCTTTAATTGCAGCGTCAGCGCGTTTTGGTGCAATGGTTTCGGGCGCACCTAATGAGATTAAAGAAACCCTCACAGTCTTTGGTGAAAAAATTGGTGTGGCTTTTCAATTGGTAGATGATGTTATTGATATCGCCTCTGAATCATTTGAATCAGGTAAGACTCCGGGAACCGATCTTCGTGAAGGAGTACCCACTCTGGTCACACTTAATGTGATTGCGATGAACCGCGCAGAAGATGCCAGTTTAATTGCACTTTTGAAGGCGCCCATCAAAGATGAAGCAACAGTGCAGCAAGTCATTAAGACCCTTCGCACACACCCTGCGCTTGAGCTCTCACGCAAACAAACAATTCAGTATGCAGAAGATGCACGTAAGGCGCTTGGCCCATTGCCAGTCAATGATGTGACAGGCGCGCTTTATTCGTTATGCGACGCTATTATCGACCGCACGGCTTGATCGCACTAAATCTATCGCTAGAGCAATCAGCGCACACCAAATAATCGCAAAGCCAATCCATCGCGCCATTGGCATATCCTCATGGCGAACCCAGACACCGATTGAGAATTGAATTGTCGGTGTGATGTATTGCAATAAGCCAATGACAGTATAAGGAAGTCGCGTTGTTGAACCGTTAAAGAGTAGAAGCGGAATTGCCGTGATTGCTCCTGCGCTCACGAGTAAGAATGAGAGCCCCCAATGGTGGCCAAATTGACCGGTCCCATTGTTCTGCAAGATCAGCAAGAACGTTGCATAAGGAATGAAGCTGAGCATCGTCTCGATTGTGAGACCCTCTAAAGCCCCTAAACCAAGGACTTTCTTGATGATTCCGTAACTTCCCCATGAGAGAGCAAGTGCAATAGCAATCCAGGGGAGTCTGCCGTAATCAATTGTTAAGACAGCAACGCCGACTGTTGCAATACCAACTGCCACCCATTGCCCAATGCGCATCTTCTCTTTCAGCAAGAGAACGCCGAATGCAATGATGACCAGAGGATTGATGTAGTAACCAAGTGAAGCTTCAACAACATGGCCTGAATTAGTTGCCCAGATATAAACAATCCAGTTAATGGAGATCAACATCGATGTCGCCAGAAGACCGAAGAAAATTTTTGGCTTCTTTAATTGTGCAACGGTATGTCGCAACTTCTTATGAAAAGCCAGAACGACTAGACAGAAGACCAAGGTCCAGACTGCGCGATGGGCGACAATCTCGTAAGCGCTAGCCGGCTTAAGAAGTGGCCAATAGAGCGGGAAGAGCCCCCATAAAATGTAGGCGCTTAAGCCAAAGATTAAACCGAGCGATTTCTCGCTACGCGCTGCCATCAATTATCGGAAGTTAGTAAATTGAACTGCGAAATCGAATGGACCTTCTTTAATCTGCTGGATTGCATCTTGAAGGTCATCGCGGCTCTTTGATGTCACGCGAAGTTCATCGCCTTGAATCTGAGATTTGATTGACTTTGGTCCCTCGTCACGAAGGAACTTAGCAATCTTCTTTGCGTTCTCTGTTGAGATTCCCTCTTTGAGTGTGCAACCAATCTTATAAATCTTGCCGGAGAGCTGTGGTTCACCTGATTCAAGGTGCTTCAATGAGACGCCGCGCTTAATCATCTTCTCTTTCACAACTTCCAGAGCTGCCTTGGCACGTTCTTCAGTTCCTGCTTCAATCTTGATTGTTTCGCCAGATAGTTCAACGGTGGTACCGGTGTTCTTAAAATCAAAGCGGGTATCGATTTCGCGGATCGCTTGGTTAATTGCGTTATCAAGCTCCATCCGGTCAATCTTGGAAACTACGTCAAAACTTGCGTCAGCCATTGTTTTTGGCCCTCTCTCTAGGTCACGTGAGTGAAAAAGAAGGACGATTTTTCATCCTTATGAGCCTAAGGTATCCTTTCGCCTCGTACTTCAAAAGCCGCAACACATGTTCGACCCTGGCGGGTTGCCCGAGCGGCCAATGGGAGGGGACTGTAAATCCCCCGGCTCTGCCTTCGAAGGTTCAAATCCTTCACCCGCCACCAGTACCAAGGTACGACGAGATGGCCTTAGCGAATAGCTAGGGCCGTTTTCTTTATAAAGTCCACGGTCAGATCCGGGTAGTTCCACATAATCACATGTGCGCAGTTATCAACGACCACCCAATTGGAATGCTCCGGGGCAACGCTTTTTTCTTGCGCAATCTCTTCCGGCAATGTCAGGTCGTAATCACCGAAGACAATCGAGACCTTTACCTCTTTTGGAATCGATGATTCAAACTTGCGACCACGCAATCCACGCCATAGCGGCATGTAACCCTTGGAGTTAGCCATCGCCAACACCGAGTCACGGCAGGATTCATAACTGAGCTCACGCCAGAGATGTGTGATTTTCTTATAACCAATCGCCTTCAATGGTGGCAGGTGATAGGCAAGTCTCATAAAGTGCTGTGAAATCTTTGCCAAGATTCGAGCGTCAAAGAAGCTCGGCGGAAGTTTGCTGGTGGGTACTTGATGCCAAAGCCCAGCCGGAGCTAGTGCAGTAACTGTCTTGACCTTATCGGGAGCGATAGCACCCATCTCTAGCGCGATCCAACCGCCCAAAGAATTTCCAGCCACGTGCATGTGATCAACGTTAAGTCTCGTTGAAACTTCTTCAACGATTGCATGTGCCAATGACTTTGGATCAACATCTTCGTGCTCATGAAGGTCGGCGATTCCGTGGCCAGGTAAATCGACTGCAATCACGCTGAAGTGAGGTGTGAGTTTAGGGATCAGACTCTTCCAAATATTTCCGGCAGAGCCAAGGCCATGAACCAAGACTAAAGCGGGGCGCTTTATATCTTCGGTGAAGAGATGGGTAACAATTGGCACGGCTGAATGGTACTTGTCTTACTTTCTTGTTACACCGTGAAAGTGACGGGTAGTGAAATTAATCCGCGCAGAGCGATATCAGCGCGCCATTGAAGTTCGCTAGCGTTTATTGAGAGCTCAATATTGGAAAATTTCTTAAGGAGTGCTTTTAAGATTTCTTCGCCTTCAACTCGAGCAAGAGGTGCGCCGAGACATACGTGGACCCCGCGGCCAAAAGCCAAGTGTTTACGAGAATCGCGCTCAATCATAAAGAGATCTGGATTTTCAAAGAGCGACTCATCTCGATTGGCAGAGGCAAGAATCGGTAACACAAGTTCGCCTTGTGGAATCTTTACACCGGAAATCTCCATCTCCCGCTTTGTTATGCGCCACGACCGGGGAACTGAGCCATCAAATCTAGCCATCTCATCCACCGCCGACTTAATGAGCTCTGGATTTGATTGCAGACTTAGCAGTGCACCAGGTTGAGAGAGAAGTGCGAGCATGCCATTTCCAAGTAAATGAGTTGTGGTCTCATGTCCAGCGACAAAGAGCGTGACAGCGGTAGAAACTAATTCGGATTCACTTAGAGCGTCGCCTTGAAGCTCGGCGCTGACAAGAGCCGACAAAATGTCGGCATTCGCATCGAGCTGACCGAGTTCTCTAAGGGCTCTTCGTTCTTGCGCCAATCTGCGTACAAAGATGCGCATCTCTTCCAGCATCGCCTCGGCATGTAGGGCCTTATCCGGAGATATGCGACCACCTTTTTCATATAGACCATTAATAGCATGAGCCCAACGAATTAAATCTGGAATATCACTTTCATCTGATCCAAGTAAACGCCCAACTACGAGTGCAGGGACCGGAGTGAAAACTTCTTTAATTAAATCTGCATTCAAGGCGAGCGTGCTGAGTACTCGATGAACAACCTCGTTGGTTATGGGACGCATACCTTCGGCCATCTTCGGCGTGAATGCTTGCGCTAAGAGACCTCGTAAACGCTTATGTTCTGGGGCATCTGAGTGAGCTAGTCCAGTTGAAAAATGCATTTGAAGTAGCGGTAATTGATCTTGAATTTCTTGATCTAATTGATGAATAAGGTGGAGGACTCTGCCTTTGCTTGAGTAATCCTCATGATTATGAAGAATCTCAGAGACATCGTTATAACGAGTGACGACCCATCCACCTAGATTCTGACTGTAATAGACGGGAGATTCGCTGCGCAGCCGTGCAAATAGCGGATATGGATTTGAAAAATAGCTACCGTCATCCAGGGCTGCACCCAAGAGTTCATCGGCACTCATGCATGTAATTTACATTGAGATAATTTTCTTGCATAGGTCATATGTAAATAAGCACAAGTTAAGTATTCTTTCCATCATGAATCATCAGCAAGCGTTCAATGGAAAGATCTCTTCCCTTCGGGAGCTGATGTCAGAGAAGCACTTAGATGCGCTGATTCTGCGACGAAACCCCAATCTCGCCTGGGTAATTAGTGGCCGTGCTCATGTTCCCACCACAATTGATGCCGCTTGCTTTGATCTTGTGATTTCTGAAGATTCAGTATTTGCCGTGACGAATGCGATTGAGGCACCACGCTTAGCAGCCGAAGAATTCCCCTCAGGTCTTGAAATCAAAGTGGTGCAATGGTGGGAGGGTCGCAACCACGGACTTTCAGAGTCAACGAAGCTGGGCTCAGATCAGCCCGGGGCAGGGCTGGTAGATCTAGGCACTGAAATCGAAATTCTTCGTGCATCACTTGATGAATACGATCAGGCCCGTATTACAGATATCTCCGCTCGCTCTGCACAAGCGCTCAGCGATGCAATGAGAGAGGTAGTCAGCACTGATCGCGAGATTGATGTCGCAGCTCGCATTACTTCAGCACTTTGGCGTCACAATTTAGAGATTGCATTTCTTGGAGTGGCAGGGGAATCTCGGGTTAAGAAGTTCCGCCACCCGCTACCAACAGATGCAGTGATTGGAAATCGCGCCAGCGCTTCTATCTGCGCACGCGATAAAGGCTTGATCTCTTCAGTTACTCGCATAGCCACCTTCGGGGCGCTGACAGATACTGAGGAGAACGAATACTCTGCAATTCTGGAAGTTGAAGCCGATCTCCTCGATGCAACCGTAATTGGCAATCCTTTCTCATCAGTACTTGATGTGGCTACCAGAGCATATGGAGCACATGGTTTTGATAGTGATGAGTGGCATCGCCATCATCAAGGCGGCCCTTCGGGTTTTCTTCCTCGTGATTGGCCGGCAACACCGGCTAGCGCGCGATTAATTCAAGAGCACCAAGTCATTGCATGGAACCCAACTGGCAAGGGATGGAAGGTTGAAGAGACTCTGCTGACCCACACAGATGGAAATCTCTTACTCAGGGGCGATGATGGATGGCCAACCCGCACAGTGCGTGGTCGCATTCGCCCAGATCTTCTTCGAAAGTAATTATGTCAAACCTCACCGTTGCAGAGATTGAGCAGGTTCTGCGCGGATATGCGGCGGGAGATGTATTTGGGGTTGCATTTGAATTTGTCGAATACCGTGGAGAAATTGATCCCGATTGTTTGCTGGAAAAAGAAGGTTGGCCATATGGGGGAGTAAGTGATGACTCTCTGCTATCGCTGCTCACCATCGAATCTCTCAACCCAAAAAGTTCACAACTTTCCCAGGATAAATTTCTCGCTGAACTTGAGCTATCAATTCCTCGTCTGCGCGGACTTGGACCAACAACTCGAGCCGCACTTGGTTTGCCGGTGAAAGTTCATGAGCTGCCTCAGGTTGGAATCTCAAATGGCGCACTCATGCGGACCTCACTCCTCGGCTTGGCATTTCAAGAGAGCGAAGCAGGAGAGCGACGCCACTTTGTTCGCGCTCTTGCCGAGACAACACATAAGAGCGCTACTGCAATTGGTTGCGCACTGATTGGTTCGGCGCTTTTCGCTGATGCTCGCTCGCATGGCAATGCACATTCAGCCTACGAGGTTGCACGCCGAGAACTTGAGCTGATCGAAGAAGATATTGCGCTCTCGGATTGGTCTGAACCAATCTGCACGGGAGTATCAAACGAATCAACCGAGACCCTTAATGCAGTGCTCTGGGCCTTAAAAACCAGTACTTGCGCCCGTGATGCCTTGCAGATCTCATGTGAACTTGGTGGCGACACAGATACGGTCGCAGCGCTAACAACTGCGCTCATTGTGGCACGCGAACGAGGTGCTGCTGATTTTCAATCAATACCCTGGTTGAAGGACATCCTATGGAGCGATATTTCCGGACTCTCTAGCGCAGCTCTGTTCTTACATAATCTCTATCAAGAAAAGAAGATAATTTCATGAAGCGCAAAGTGTGGATCATCGGACCTGTTGCAATCGACAGAGTCGCATATGTCGATCAATTGCCAACTCAAGGAAGCTTCACTAGGCCATCTCGAATAGTCGAACGCATCGGTGGATCTTCAGGCAACGTGGCCCTGGCACTTGCAGAGACCGGCGTTGAAACTGGATTCATCAGTTATGTAGGTGATGATGAGAACGGAAAGAAAATTCAGAGGCGATTTGCCGAAAGCCAAATCACAGATCTTCATCTGCAACATGTTGTGGGCGAAAGCAATAGCGCACTTGTGATGGTTGATCAGTCGGGAGATCGCACAATCATCGCCCTCACCGAAAGCCATCTTGCCCAGATCTCACTCGAAGCAATTAATTTTTCAGAGAACGATATCGTTGTCTTCTCACTCTGGCGCCCCTTCTTTCTCGACCATCTCAACTATGTGAAGAAACTCGGATGCATGGTGGTTGTTGGCCTGGAAGCGCTCTCTGACCCTGACGTTTCAGGAGCTGACTTTGCGATTGGTAGTGAAGCAGAGCTCAATGGCGTGCACCCTTCCGAGCGCCTCGAAAAATTCCCCACGATTGTTATCACCCGAGGAGCTGCCGGAATCGATCAGTATCAGAGCTCAGGAATGGTCCATCAGGCCTCGGTTGCGAGCCAAGTTATTGATGCCACCGGCGCTGGGGATTCATTTCTAGCCGGATATCTCACCCATCTAGCTGGAGATAGGCCCGACTTAGCCGCCGCGCTCCTCTATGGGGCCAGGTGGGCGGCAGCTTCGATAGCTCTGGAAGGCTCAGAGCCAGCGAAGCCACCTCTATAACAATTGGGTAACTCGGAGATTTCCCCCGCATAGACCATTGACGAGGGGTGCGCCGGCGGGCAGACTTCTCCAAGAGGTCTTACCACTTGGAGGAATATGAGCACCGTCGCTCTTGTAGCACTTGCCCGTCCAACCTTTGATCTCGCATGCGCTCAGGCTAATTTCGATAGCGCCCGCGCGCTCTTGCAAGAACTCGGCGCAACAGTGGTCGGACCAGCAGAGCTCGTGATGACAGTAGAAGATGTGGCGGCAGTGACTTTGCCGCAAGCTGATCTTCATATTCTCTTTATGGCTTCATTCTCTGATGCATCTCCTGCGGTTGAACTTCTCGGATCAGTTAAAGGACCAGTCCTTGGTTGGTCAATGCGCGAACCAGGTGAAGTAGGAGAACGTCTCAAACTGAATTCAATGTGTGGCGTCAATCTTGCAGCCCATGCGCTGATGGATGCAGGTCAATCTATTCGTCACATTCATGGAAATGCAGATGAAGCGCATGTGCGAACTGCTATCACTGAGGCGCTCGCTGGAAAACTTCCAGCGCCATTAACTCCGGCAAATATTTCTGGAGAGCGCGCATCGCAAGAAGTTGCAGATAAAGCTTTTGCTTGGTTGAAGGATAAAAAGGTTGGAGCAGTTGGTGAAGCTCCGGTTGGATTTACACCTTGTCTCTTTGACGGTCCAAAACTTAACTCTCTCTTTGGTTTAGATGTGCGACAGATTTCAATTGATAATGCATTTGAAAGAATCTCTGCAGTTGAACCAGCTCGTGCGGATAAGGCATATGCAGCAGCGCTGGCAGCGCAACCATCACTCGGTGATGTCAACGTTGAGCAGGCAAAGAAAGTTTATGGAGTTGAAGTTGCACTCGATGATTGGCGCGAAGAAGATGCGCTCGATGCAATTGCTATTCGCTGCTGGCCAGAATTTCCAACAGATCTAGGTGCATGCATCTGTTCATCACTCGGTCGGCTTTCAGATCGCGGAACTGTCACAACCTGCGAACGCGATGTGCTTGGTGCAGTAACCATGTTGGTCTGCGAAGCACTTGGCTCTGATGAAAACTATCTCGTAGATATCGTCGACCTCGTTGAAAAAGAAGGTCTCTTACGTCTTTGGCACTGTGGTTCTGCAGCAACAAAATTGGCGGCAGATCCAAAGAGCGCAACGCAATACATCCACTGCAATCGCAAACTAGGCGTTGCAGGTAATTTTCCGCTCAAGACGGGACCGGTAACACTGTTCCGTATTGATCGGGATGTAGATCCGAGCAACAGCACGGGTTTACGCATGGTTGTGAGTCGAGGGGAATCAATCCCAGCTCCCAATCACTTCCAAGGCAATACAGCGACAGTTCGAACAGAGCCAGATGCTGCTGTCTTGGTGAATGGAATAGTCACAGGTGGATATCCGCATCACTTAGTCATCTCTTGGATTGATGTGAGACCGGGTATCCGCAAAATGGCAGACATGTTAGGGATCCCCCTCACTGAATGGTAAATATCTCAACCCCTCAAACCCTCAAGGCTAGGACTACAAAATGAAAGCTCAAGGAACAAAGACCTTTAGCGCTCGTCGTCTCGGAGCAGTAGCTGCAGTTGCATTCGCACTTGTCGCTACCGCGATGCCATCGACCTTCGCTGCAGGTGAAGAATTCGGTAAGTCATGTTCAACAGAAGGTGTTAGCACCGGAAACCTGACAACATCATTGATCTGCGTTAAGGGATCAAACGGCAAGCTCACATGGCAGCGCGTTCGCTTGGGTGCTAACTCAGGTGCACCAGTTGCTGCGCTCAAGGCACCAAAGGGATCAATTGAATTCCACCACTGGCGTCCAGAAGACAAGGTTGTCCTTCAGAGCATCATCGATAAGTTTGAAGATGCAAACCCAGGAACAAAGATCAACCAGGTAATCATGAACTCTGTTGATTACACAAACCTTGCATACTCAAAGATCAACGTAAACAAGGAAGCTGCTCTCTTCGTAACTTCACGTGGTGGACAGTTCGACCAGTTCTACAACGGTGGACTCCTTCGTAACATCTCATCAGAGCGCTTTGTAAAGCAGAACGTTATTCAATCTGCACTTACACCAGCGACAGTTGATGGCAAGATCTACGGAGTTCCATACCAGTCACTCTTTAACAACCCTATCTACAACACAGAGCTCTTCGCTAAGAAGGGTTACAAGGTCCCAACAACATGGTCAGGACTTCTTGCATTCTGTAAGCAGGTTAAGGGCGATGGAATCATTCCTTTCGCATGGCCAGCAGCTACACGCGGTAACGCAGGTCAGATCATGAACTCATTCATGATGAACTCAGCTCCATTGGCTGAAGTTAAGGCACACGTTGCAGCAATCGAATCAGGTAAGGAAGACCTTACAACTGACTGGTTCAAGGGCATTGCTAACAAGTACAAGCAGATGAACGATGCAGGTTGCTTCCCAGCTAACGTAGCTGGTTACAACGACACAGTCGCTCCAGCTGACTTTGCTTCAGGCAAGGCTGCTATCTACCCAACAGGAACATTTGGTATGAGCACAGTTACAAAGCTCAACCCAGATATGAAGGGCAAGATGGGAATCTTCGGAATGATTACCGTTGATTCAAAGCCACTCTATGAAGGAATTACAAATAACACCTTCATCCTCAGCGTTAACGCTAAGTCATCAGCATCAGATCAGAACATCGCTCGTGCATTCATGTCATACCTCACAACTGCAGCAGCAGCTCAGGAGTATGCAGTCGGCACATCACAGCATGTTTCAATCATCAACGTTGATTACTCAGCAAACATTGACCTATTGAACACATCAGCGATCATGGGTAAGAAGCTTCTTCTTGCACCACGCTTCTTGTTCGTGAACGTCAACAACGTACGTAACCCACTTGAAGATGCACTGATTGCAATCGGTGCAGGTGCTGATGTCAATGCAACATTGACAGCAACATCGAAGACCATCAAGCAAGGTATCGGTGCGTAATTAAGCTAACTGCTCGTAACAAGCTGACCCCCACCACTGGTGGGGGTCAGCTTGCTGCACCCTTCAAAAAGAAGCGTAAGAAAGAATCCTGGATTCTATTGGCGATGGCATTTCCTGCCTTTGCTATCTATGCATTCCTCTATCTCTACCCATCGCTCTCCAATCTGCGTTATTCGACAACTCGCTGGGATGGCGTAACCGAGCCAATTCAAATTGGCCTACGAAACTTCACCTATTTATTGACCAACGATGATCTCTTCATCAAAGTCTTAGGTAACAACTTTCGATTCTCGCTCATCGTGGTCATCTTCCAGACTGGTCTTGCGCTGCTATTCGCAACTTTCTTGGTAAAAAATACTAAGACCACTATTTTTCTTCGCACACTATTCTTCTTCCCGACAATCCTCTCTTCTGTCTCTGTCGGATTAATTTGGAACTTCCTTTACGACCCAAACTTTGGCTTTATCAACGCAGCCCTGAAATTCTTTAACCTTGATTTTCTGGCAAAGAACTGGCTCGCAGATCCAACACTTTCTCTCTATGCAATCGCAGTAACGCAGGTCTGGTTCCATACAGGACAGATGGTCATAATCTATGTCGCAGGTTTGCAGCAGATTCCAGCAGATCTCTATGAAGCCGCTGAAGTCGATGGCGCCTCACGTTGGCAGCAATTTAAGAGCGTTACCTGGCCAATGGCGATGCCGACTACTGCGGTAGTTGTCGCCTATACAACCATCCAGACTTTCCGCGCATTCGACCTTGTTTACTCAATGGCGCAACCAGCGTCTCTCAATGGTTCAGACCTCTTGGTCAACCTTGTCTATAACTCAGCTTTCGTTGGCTATAAGTTCGGCTACGCAGCTGCTCAATCAATTTACCTCGTCATCCTCGTACTCCTTGTGACATGGTTGCAACGTCGAGTTTTGAAGAATAAGGCGGAGGATTAAGAATGTTTTATAAGGTATTTAAGAACACGCTTCTGACTCTCTTTGCGGCAGCAATCATCATTCCAACTTCGATCGTGATCCTCGGAACTTTTAAGACTGACCTCGAGATTTACACACAGCCTCTCGCTCTTCCGAAGTCATTTAATCTCGATAACTTCCGGACGCTTTTCGCCGATGGCCAAATGTGGACACCATTTAAGAACTCTGTCTTTGTTTCAGTTTTCTCCGTTGGATTCACGCTGCTCTTTGCCAGCATGATTTCATTTGCGATTTCACGAAGTATTACTATCTCTGGCAAGGTGCTCTTTCTGATGTTCTCGCTTGGATTAGCAATTCCAGGTCAGATTAATATCGTTCCCATCTTTACTCTCTTCGTAAAAATTGGATTGAATAACTCGCTCTGGGGTCTAGTGCTTGTCAATATTGCGCTGACGCTACCCATCTCGGTGTTCATCATCACTGCATTCTTTAAGGACCTCCCAAAGGAGATGTTTGAATCAGCAGGACTTGATGGTGCAAACCATTGGCGTATCTATCGCTCCATCGCTTTGCCACTGGCACGTCCAGCGGTAGGAGCGACCGGAATCTTCCTCTTCGTTATTACCTGGAACGATCTCCTTTATCCATTGATGTTAATCAATGAAGCTTCAAAGAAGACTTTGCCGCTAGTGCTGATTGACTTTAAGGGTGAGTTCGCAACGAGCTACAGCATGCTCTTTACCGCGATTATCGTCGCTTCAATTCCAATGGTTGTGATGTACGTCGTGGCGCAAAAGTCATTTATTGCCGGTCTTACTGCGGGCGCTGTGAAAGGCTAGCCTCCATGAGCACACCAGCGACCCATCTAGCTCCACAGAGAGCCGCCAAAATTGCCAAACAGTTAACCGAGCTAATTGAGATTCAAAACCTCGGTCCGGGGGATAAGTTGCCACCGGAGCGTCAGTTGGCTGACTTGCTTGAAGTTTCTCGTCCTTCACTGCGCGAGGCACTTCATATCTTGCAGGCACAAGGTCTTGTACAAATTCGTCATGGTCAGGGCACATTCGTTCAAGAGCCACTTGTTGCACAAGAGCTTCGTGCATCAATGATGGCCACAGCCCATGATCTCAATGAACTGTTCGATGCACGTGAAGTCCTTGAAGTACCTGCATCTAACTGGGCAGCGATTAAGGCGACAAAAGAAGATATTCGCATCCTTCGCACGACGCTTAACCAGATCGACACCATCTGTGCGAAAGAGCCAATTGATTACGATCAATTGCAGATGCTCGATGCCAAGTTCCATCTGACTATCGTTGGAATCGTAGGCAATCGCTTTATTAACCAGACCCTCAACGTGCTGCAGGATGTTATGAAGATGTCGATGGATACAACGCTTCGTCTACCTGGCCGTAAGGAAATCTCTCGCAAGGAACATAATGAAATCCTTGATGCAATCGAAAATGGCGACGGCGTATTAGCTGCAAAGATAACTCACCAACATATCTCTGGAGCTCGCGCTACAGCTCTCGCCGATGCTCGTGAGTAATATCCAAGTCGTTTGTGTCGGTGTGATCACCATGGACACCATTGCACTCGTTGATAGATATCCTTCAGAAGATGAACGCGTCATTGCATCAGAGATTGCACGTGGTGGCGGGGGACCAGCAGCGGTAGCTGCAGTTGCGCTAGCTCGCCTTGGAGTATCAACGGCAATTGTTGGAACTATCGGCGATGATGTAGATGGTCGCGAAATCCTTGAAATCTTTAAGCGTGAAGGCGTTGATACTTCAGGCATTTCTATTGGTGGCACAGCGACAGCCGGCAGCGTCATCGTTGCCTCAAAGGAACATAGCGCTCGTGCCATTAGTACTCGACAACCAGTGCAGCAGGCACCGGCCAATGACGCAGCCAAGAAATTAGTCGCACAGGCACAATGGGTGCATTGCGATCATGTTGGTATCAATCGACTGAGCGAACTTGGAATCTCTCGTGGCAACGGCCCGAAGATTTCCTTCGATGCCGGCTACGGCGTAGAAACCTTCGATGTCAGCTTGGTAGATCTCTTTGTCCCAACCGATCGTCAGATGGCACTTCGCCATCCAGGTTTATCTCTGGAAGATGCGATGGCTAAAGATGCAAAGAGCGCCGGCAATACAGTTGTTGCAACCTGTGGCTCTGAAGGTAGCGCTGCATACTCAGATTCTTATGTCACAGCACCGGGCTTTAAGGTCGAAGTCGTCAGCACACTTGGTGCCGGCGATGTCTTCCATGGCGCACTAATGGCACAAGTTGTCGAAGGACGTCCGATGGCAGAGGCGCTTCGTCGCGCAAATGCAGTGGCTGCACTTTCTTGTCAGGGTCTCGATGGCCAATCTGCAATTCCCACTACAAAAGAACTCAATACCTACCTGGAGGCACAATCATGAGAAGAGCACTAACTAACTTGGCACGTCCATCTGGCGCTCTTGCAATGGTTGCGGTCGATCAACGTGAAGCTCTTCGTGGAATGTTTGCAGCTCACCAGAGCACTTCAGTTCCAGATTCACAGCTGACACAATTCAAGGTTGATGTTGCTCGCGAGCTATCACCTTTTGCATCTGCTCTCCTTGTTGATCAAGAGTTCGGTATCGATGCGATTATCGATCAAAAGGCTCTTGCTCCAACTTGTGGTCTTATCGCTGCAGCAGATCTCTTGGTCGGTCCAGCAGGAGGAGCGGCAACTGATACCGCAGTCGATCCAGATGTTGATCCAATGCGTATGCGCGATATCGGTTCTGTCGGCCTCAAGTTCCTAGTTCTTTGGCGCAATGACGAGAGCCCAGAGTCACGTTTGAAGTTGGTTGATGAATTTAATCAACTCTGCGCAAAGTCAGGCCTACCTTCAATTATTGAGGTAATCGTCAAGCCTCCAACAGATTCATCTCGTTCATTTGATCGCGAAGAAGAGCTCATCATTGCCGCTAAGGAAGCATCTACCTGGAACGCAGATCTCTATAAGGCTGAGGTTCCATTCCATGGTGAAGGTGACGCACTTGCAATCACTCGCAATGCTCAACGCATTACCGAGGCGGTCGGAACTCCATGGGTTGTTCTCTCTAACGGCGTGAAGGCGCCATTCTTTGCTGATGCAGTAAAGGCATGTGCACAAGGTGGAGCAAGTGGATTCCTTGCCGGTCGCGCAGTCTGGGCAGATATCGTCGGATCGGCAGATATTCCAGCAGCGCTGCGTGAAGTATCTATTCCACGCCTGGAAAAGCTTGCGGCAATCGTGGACGAGTTTGCACGTCCATGGAGCGATGTTCGATAAAGGAATTAAGCCCACATCTCAGCGAGGGTAACAACACGACCTTCGCGGATTGATTTATGTGCAGCAAGTCCTGTTGCAACGCTAGTGACACCGTCATTGAGTGTGACCTCAGCTGGAGTTGAGTTAAGAAGCGCATCGCGGAATTTCATGTGCTCGATATAGCTCGCACCAAAGTGGTGACCCATCACGCGCACATCGTAATTATGAACATGCTTAACCTCGTTACCGCGCCCCTTGCTTGCTCCGCTCGACCACTCGGTGCGTGCACCATAGTTATCGCGACGGGATGCCTTGAGAGTCTGTGATGGCAAGAATGATTCAAGCTTTCCTTCGCTACCAACCACAGTGAGAATCTCTTTATCAAATGTACCTTCGGCAAACATGCAGAGATCGAGCATTCCGCGAGCACCGTTTGCATATTCGAGGATGACAAATGCGTTATCCAACATATCTGCCTGCTTGCCATCGTACTTTTCATCAAGGTGGTTAACGGCTTGGCTGCCAGAGGCAAATACGCGAACTGGATTTTCACCAATGACGATATCCATCAAGTTAAAGTAGTGGCAACATTTTTCAACCAAGGTTCCGCCGGTGCGCTCTGAGAAGCGATTCCAGTTATCTACCTTTGGATAGAAAGGTTCGCGGTGTTCGCGAATTGAAACTTGGTGAATCTTTCCAGCCTCGCCTGCCTTAGCGCGCTGGATAACTTCAGTTACAGGTGGCATAAAGCGATATTCGAGAGCCATCCAGGTAAGAGCGTTGCGTCCCTCGCCCCATGAAGTGATTGCTTTGCAATCATCCATTGTCGTTGCAAGCGGCTTCTCAATGAGAGCTGCAATATCGGTAGCGAGAACATCTTTAAGAACCGCGGCATGTGTGTCATTGGGAGTTGCTACGACGACGGCATCGACCAACCCTGATTCAAGGAGGGCTCGGTGATCAGAGAATGTCTTAGCTCCTGGGGCCATCGCCAATGAGGCATCGAGGCTCGCCTGATGTGGGTCGGCCAGGGCGGTAACGACTCCACCGCCCATCACCTGAATATTGACGATGTGCTCGCGCCCCATGCTGCCGGCGCCGATGATTCCGTATCGAAGTTCACGTCCCATGGCTACAGGTTAGACCACTGCCACTATTTTGGGCAGGGGTCTAGACAAAATACGCTCAAAACCTTTAGACTTCCGGCAGAGGTCAGACCACTACCCCTTTGAGGGCGTGGAAAGACGCACGACTAACCACAGCAGAGGGGCATATATGGCAATCACACCTCCGCAGTTCTTGCTTCACCACGATGGCGATAACGTCGCAGTGGCGATGGAAGATCTGGAGCCAGGGACTCTTCACGGCCGTTCCGTGAAGCAGGGAACTGAGAGCACAGCAATTTTAAATCATGCAATTCCACTCGGTCACAAGTTCGCTCTGACCGATCTCGCAGAAGGCGATGCGATTATTAAGTACGGCATCAAAGTCGGCCTTGCTTCAGCAAATATCAAAAAAGGTGATTACATCCATACACACAACATGAGGAGTTATCGATGGGAAGCAAGCCGCGCTTAACAGGATACCGTCGCCAAAATGGCACGATGGGTATCCGCAACCACGTCATTATTTTGCCTCTCGATGACCTCTCTAACGCAGCTGCAGAAGCAGTAGCGAAGGTTATCCCTGGCACTCTCGCTCTTCCACATGCATTCGGTCGTCTGCAATTTGGTGAAGATCTAGAACTTACTTTCCAGACACTTATCGGAACTGGTCGCAATGCAAACGTTGCAGCAGTTGTCGTTATTGGTATCGAACCAAAGTGGACACAGAAAGTTGCAGATGGAATTGCATCAACAGGTAAGCCGGTTGCAGCATTTTCTATCGAAGGAAAGGGTGATCTTCAGGTAATCGCTGAAGCAAGCCGCGTAGCTGCGATGTTCCTTCAGGATGCATCAGAGATTCAGCGCGAGCAGGCTGAAATCGGCGACATGATCATGTCAATCAAGTGCGGCGAGTCAGATACAACATCTGGTCTCGGTTCATGTCCTACAACTTCACAAGCGGTTGATCGCTGGGTAGAAGCAGGCGGAACAGTCTTCTTCGGTGAGACTTCCGAGCTCACAGGTGGAGAGCACCTCATTGCAGATCGTTGCATCGATGATGCTTGCCGTAACTTGTTCCAGACAACTTACGACAACTACATCAAGGTGATTGAATCAACTGGCGCAAACCTTCTTGGCTCACAGCCAACACAGGGCAATATCGCTGGTGGACTTACAACTATTGAAGAGAAGGCACTTGGCAATATTGCTAAGACTGGTTCCGTCCCAGTTGTTGGCGTACTTAAGCCAGCACAAGAGCCAGATCCTAAGAAGAAGGGTCTCTACTTCATGGATACATCATCAGCAGCTGCAGAGTGCGTAACTCTCATGGCAGCAGCGGGCGCTGTTATTCACTTGTTCCCAACAGGTCAGGGCAACGTGATTGGTAACCCAATCATTCCTGTATTGAAGTTGACTGCAAATATCAAGACAGCACGCAGCATGAAGGAGCACATGGACCTCGATGTCTCAGGTCTTCTTCGCTACGAGTATGACTTGCCAAAGGCTGGCGACATGATGATGGAGGTCATCGAGCGCACAGTTAACGGTCGTCTCTGCACCGCTGAGGTCATGGGTCACCGCGAGTACACATTCACTAAGCTCTATATCTCTGCGTAAGCGAAAGATATTTAACTTCGTGATTCTTATTTCAGAAGATGTATGGGGAGCTCCTTTCGAGAAACTTGGAGGGAGCTTCCCCATTCTTCGAGAAGATAATTTGTGGCAGGACCCAGAACTTCTGAAAGAGAAGATCAAGGGCGCCAAAGCGCTAGTAGTGCGTAACCGCACACAAGTAACCGCTGACATCATTGCCGCAGCGCCGAACCTTCGTGTGATTGCGCGTGCCGGTGTTGGTCTCGACAATATCGATCTCAAGGCCGCGGATGCTGCGGGCGTTGTAGTAGTCGCCGGACTTGGCGCAAATGCCGTCAGCGTCGGAGAGCTCACACTTGGTTTGGCTCTGGCAACACTTCGAAATATTCCAACCCATGATGTTGCAACTCATGACGGTAAATGGATTCGCACACCGGGTCGCGAACTCTCAGGTCTTACCTGGGGACTTCTTGGATGTGGCGCAACAGGTATGGCGACAGCTCGACTGATTCAAGGATTTAACTGCAAAGTTTTGGGTTATGACCCATATGTAAAGGCTGATGATTCACGTCTGCCAGCGCTCAATATGTCGATGCACTCTTTGGAAGAAGTTCTCAAGGGCGCAGATGTCATCAGTATTCATATGCCATCAACGCCACAGACAAATAACACTATTAACGCGAGCACTCTCGCAATGATGAAGCCAGGTGCAATCATCGTTAACGTTGGTCGCGGCGAAGTAATCAATGAAGCAGATCTCATTGAAGCTCTTAAGGCAAAGGTGATATCTGGCGCCGCACTCGATGTTCGCGCTCAAGAACCTCCAGTTGTGGGCGAGTTAGAGACTCTTCCTAATGTGATTCTTGCACCGCACGTTGCTGGCATCACCGCCGAGAGTCAACTTCGCATTAATGAAATTCTCACTGCAAATATCGAACTGATGCTCAATGGCAAAGCTGCCATTAACGCTGTCGGTTCTATAAAGGAGAGCACTCGCTCATGACACAACTTACCGTCGGTGCTGCAATCACAAAGGCGACAGAGTTATTAGTCGCAGCCGGAATGGATTCAGCAAAGGCGGCAACCAGTGCGCATGCAATTGTTGCCAGTGATCGTTGGGGGATTGGCAGCCATGGCTTGATGCGCCTTCCTTTCTATCTCGATCGCCTTAAGGCTGGCGGAATCAATGCAAAGGCTGAGCTGAAGAAAGTCACAGATATGCCTGGTCTGGTTATCTTCGATGGCGAAGATGGACTCGGACATTGGCAGATTCAAAATGCTTCGCAACTGGCAGCAGAACGAGCAAAGGTCAATGGCATTGCAGCTGTTGGTATTGGACGTTCTTCTCACTGTGGTGCTCTCGGTATTTATGTCTGGCCGATGATTGATGCAGGACTAGTCGGTATTGCATTTAGTACTGGACCTGCAGTGATGCCACCTACTGGTGGAAATAAGCCGCTGCTTTCAACATCCCCACTTGCTGCAGGCATTCCAACGAACCCTCCAACTGTTGTCGATCTTGCTACTAGCGCTGTTGCTCGCGGAAAGATTCAAGCAAAGGCACAAGCTGGCGCTGAACTCGAACCGGGTTGGGCATTTACTAAAGATGGCGCACCAACTACAGATGCAAAAGAAGCTTTGGCCGGAATGCTCGCTCCACTTGGCGGCGCAAAAGGTTACGCACTTGCTGTTCTTGTTGAATCACTTACTGGCGTCCTGATTGGCCCAACACTGTCAAAGAACATTCCAGATATGTTCAATCACGATCAGGATTCATCGCCACAAGAGATTGCGCATTTTGTTATAGCCATTGATGCTTCCAAGTTATCTGTCGATGGCGAGAACACCCGCCTCGCTGACTTTGCAGGTGAGGTAAGCAGTGCTGGAGGCCGACTTCCCGGCTCAAACCGCGTCAACCCTGGCAAGCTTAATCTCAACGATGAAATCACTATTACCGATTCTGTTGCGTCACAGTTAGGACTATAAATGGTTAAGAGCTACGCACCCGGCTTTGCCCTTATTGCACTCTTGGTTGCAATAGCTTTTGAGATCAACCACATTCAATCTGCAATCAGTCCACTAGCTCTCTGTGTTGCCTTTGGTTTCCTTGTCGCGAACTTTATAAAGTGGCCAGCATTTGCGGCCCCTGCAACAAAGCTCTCTAGTAAAACTTTGATGCGCATCGGTGTTGCATTGCTTGGAGCACAGGTCAGCGTTGCATCACTGAAAGAGATTGGCCTCAAAGGCGTCATCACTGTGGCTGTTGTGGTGACATTTACAATCTTTGGAATCCTGGGACTTTCAAAGCTCTTTAAGATGTCAGGCGATCTTGGTCTTCTTATTGGTGTTGGCTTCGGAGTCTGTGGCGCAACCGCAGTAGCAGCTATTCGACCACAGACTCGTGCAACAGAAGAAGAGACGTCATATGCAATTGGACTTATCTCTCTTTGCGGAACACTTTCAATCTTCTTACTTCCATTCCTGGGCCACATCTTCAACCTCGATACCCGTGAATTCGGGTCATGGGCAGGTGCTGCCGTTCACGATGTTGGACAGGTTGTTGCAACTGCTTCAGTCTGGGGCGATGGCGCAGATAAGTATGCGATTGTCGTAAAACTCGCACGTGTTTGTCTGCTGGCACCAATTGTTCTTATTCTCTCTATCCGCCATCGCAAGTGGCTGACATCTCAAGGCAAGAGCGAAACCTCTTCAGCTAAGGTGCCATTGATTCCATACTTTGTACTTGGATTCATAGCAGTAGCAACAATTCATAATCTTGTTGAGATCAATGAGCGCCTACTTGCTGACATTGTCTTCACGAGCAAGTTGCTGCTCGGTGCAGGACTCGTGGCGCTTGGCTCAGGAGTTCGGTGGAAGTCAATCCGCGCTATCGGACCCCGCCCAATGGCTATGGGAATGATTGCCTGGGTCATTGTTGCTGGCGTTGCTCTTGCTGCCGTGAAGGTAACTGGCCTTTAAATTAAATTTGCATAATCAATCTTGATACACCGATCCATTACGACTTTCATTCCAGCCGCCGAACCTTTGGCTGCGACTTCATCGTTACTAATTCCCAATTGAAGCCAGATTGATTTTGCACTGATTGCAATTGCTTTTTCCAGAACAGATGGACAATCTTCTGCCTTTCGGAAGACATCGACGATATCAATCTGCTCTGGAATATCAGCCAAAGATTGATATGTCTTTTGGCCGAGCACTTCATCAATGACAGGGTTTACAAAGAAGAGTGCGAAATGAGAATTCTCTTGTAGCCACTTTGCGACTTGGTAGCTTGCGCGGTCTTCTTTATTGGAGATACCGACGATTGCTACATTCTTTGATTCTTGCAGCAGGGTCTTAACTTCAGCGTTTGTAGGTGCAGTCCAGGTCATAGTGCGAGTCTAATCGTGCGATGAAATGCAGAGATAGATGATTGGCTCTAAAGTTCAGGTATGGAGAACATCTCAAACCCAGCCAATCTCAATGAAGCCGAGCTCGCAGCAAAGCTAGATCCGCTTTCCTATGAGGTTCTTCGCAATGGTGCGACCGAGCGCCCATTTACAGGCGAATACACCGACACCGACAAGGTGGGTTCTTACCGCTGTAAGGCATGTGGCAATGAGTTGTTCCGCTCTGAAACTAAGTTCCACTCGGGCTGTGGGTGGCCTTCTTTCTATGCGCCATCAGAGTCAGATTCAGTTCGCCTTCTTGAAGATCGCTCACTTGCTCCACGAGTTCGCACTGAAGTGCGATGTGGAAAGTGCGACTCTCACTTAGGTCACGTCTTTAAAGGTGAAGGTTATGACGTTCCCACTGATGAGCGTTGGTGCATTAACTCTGTCTCACTTATTCTCGAAGAGAAGTAATGTTTAAAAACCTGCTCTGGTATCGACAGATTATTGTCGCCAGCCTTGCCGGTGGAACAGCTTGGTTAATTGGAGATCAACTTGGCGGCCGGGGCGGAATCGTTGCGGCGATTGTTTGCACACTAACAATCAGAATTAGCCTCCACCGCTCACTTCGTGAAGGTTTTGGACAGATTCTCGGCAACCTCATTGGCGCCATTGTTGCAACAATCTCGGTGCACTATCTCGGCCTTGGCTTCTTCTCCATCAGCCTGACAATTCTTATCTGTTCAATTTTGGCCGCCGTTCTTCGCTTAGGAAGTATTGCTTCTGTAAACGTACCTGTAGTCGCAATGATCATCATTGGGCCAGACCTCTCCGAAAGTACTGTGGCGCACAGACTTGGCGCTACCTTGGTTGGAGCTGTTACTGGAATCGCCTTTTCTTATTTCTCACATCCAAAAACACCAATTGATCGCACTTACGACCTTCTTAATAAATTAGGTTTGCAAGGTGCCGCACTTTTGGCAGAGATGTCAGAAGGCGTTGCATCTGGATATTCGCAGGAAGAAGCTGGCCATTGGTTAGCACGCGCACGTGCGTTGGTTCGTTCACTGCCGGAACTTCGCCTACAGATTGGCGAAGCAAAGGGATATACACGTTGGATTCGCACAGGGCAGAGAGAAGAAGCAGAGAAGGCCTCGCGCGAAAGTCTTGCGATCGAACACACCTTGGTGCAGATTCGCGTTATCGCTCGCACTATCTTTGATGCTTCCCTTGATGCAGGAATTGCAGATCTTGCAAGGAAAGAAACTGCAGTAGTTCTCTCTGCTGCAAGCTATGCGCTCAGTGCACATATCGAAGATCCGGAAGAAATAATTGGTGCACTTCTCTCTCCAACCGAAGACCTTCGCGCGGCAACCCAGGCTCTTACCCAGACACTTGTGGCTAACAATGCCAAGGTCGAAAAAGCTCAGATTGTTAAAGGCTTATCGATTGTTTCGAATGCAGAAATCATCGCCGACTCCCTGGATTTCAGCTCGCCTGCGCTCAATGACCAGGTGGAGGGCGCCTAAAAGGAGCTTGCTAGCCTTTTTGAAAAGCCTCTGATACAGTTTCGGCTATACCCTAGGGGGTATACAAGAACTAGCCAATAAAGGGGTTTAAAGATGTGTTCACGAGTTACATGCGATCGATGCAAGAAGTACACATGGTCAGGTTGTGGCCAGCACGTAGATGATGCACTTGCAGGACTTTCAGACGATCAAATTTGTAAGTGCTAACAATGGCGACAAATCCAACGCATGTTCTTCAAGATGAGGAACAAGTCGATGCGATTGCAAAGCGCCTCAAGCGTGCCCACGGGCAGCTAGCCGCTGTTATTCGCATGCTCGAAGAGGGCAGAAATTGCGATGAGATTGTGACTCAAATGTCTGCAGTGAGCAAAGCTGTTAATACTGCAGCCTTCACACTTCTTTCAACAAGCCTTCGTGAGTGCATCGTCGACGATAAAAAGAACAGCAAAGAAGTACAAGAGAAGTTGCAAAAACTATTCCTCAGCCTTGCCTAATAGAAAAGAAATTAAAGAATGAAGAAGCTTATTGCAGTAATTTTCGCCTCAACTCTCGCACTTACATCATGTGGCGGTTCATCAGCGGCTGTTGACCTCAACCCAACTGATTTCCAGGCTAAGTCTCAAGAGGCTGGCGTGGTTCTGCTCGATGTTCGCACAGCTGGTGAGTTCTATGCCGGACATATTGATGGCGCAATCAATATCGATGTAGAGGGAATGACTTTCGACGGTGAAATCGCCAACCTCGATAGGACAAAGACGTATGCGATTTACTGCCAGAGCGGACGTCGTTCACGTATTGCGGTAGAGACAATGTCTAAGGCGGGCTTTAACAAGCTCTTCAACCTTGATCAAGGTATCGGAAGCTGGCAATCAGCTGGTCTACCTGTGGTTGCATAAATGCGCGTAGTAATCGTTGGGGGAGTAGCAGGTGGAATGTCTGCTGCCACCCGTATGCGTCGCCTCGATGCTGATGCAGAAATTATCGTTCTCGAAAAAAGTGGCCACGTGAGCTATGCAAACTGCGGCCTTCCTTATTTCGTAGGTGGTGTTATTGAAGAAGAAGATGCACTGCTCTTGCAGACCCCAGCATCGCTCCATGCTCGTTTTAAACTCGATGTTCGAGTCGCAACTGAAGTGACTTCTATCGATCCTGTTGCCAAGACAGTCAAGATTAAAGATTGGCTCAAAGGCGAAGAGTATGAACTCACATATGACAAGCTCATTCTCAGCCCAGGTGCTTCACCTGTAGTCCCACCAATTCCAGGAATCGAACGAGCACTGACACTTCGCACGGTCGAAGATGTTGAAAAGATTGCTAATCGAGTCAATGCAAAGCCAAAGAACGCAGTGGTTATCGGCGGTGGATTCATTGGTGTTGAGATTGCCGAGAATCTTGTCCATAAGGGTATACCTACAACTGTTGTGGAGGCTGCTCCTCAATTACTTGCTCCGCTAGATCCTGAGATGGCAACTCTTGTGGCAAAAGAGATGCGCAAGCATGGAATTACTTTGCACCTTGGCGTCAGCGCCAAAGATGTCACTGCAACAACTGTCGTGCTCTCTGATGAGACAGTTCTTGATGCCGAATTAGTAATTATGGCTATTGGTGTTCGCCCCGATACATCGCTTGCAAAGGCGGCCGGATTGACTATTGGAGCACGTGGTGGAATTGAAGTCGATGATTTCAATCGCACCAGCAACCATGACATCTATGCAGTGGGGGATGCAGCAGAGAAGACAGATGCCATTGATGGATCTGCGACTCTTGTGCCTCTTGCAAACCTCGCTAATCGACATGGCCGTGTAGTCGCAGACCACATTGCCGGTCGTGCAACCCGTCCTATCAAAACTATTGGCACTGCAATTGTGAAGGTCTTCGACTTGATGATCGCAGCAACTGGCTGGAATGAGAAGCGATTAGCTGCTGCAGGTCGTGAAGTCATGGTGATCCATACTCACCCTAATAATCACGCGGGCTATTACCCAGATGCAAAGCAAATCGCACTGAAGTTGATCTTCGATCCAAAGACAGGAGAAATTCTCGGCGGACAAGGTGTTGGCATTGATGGTGTTGATAAGCGCATCGATGTGATTGCAACTGCTATTCGCGGTGGAATCACAGCGCCAGAACTCGCTGACCTTGAGCTTGCATATGCACCACCATTTGGTTCAGCTAAAGATCCAGTCAACATGCTCGGCTATATCGCTGAGAACATGATGAGTGGATTGCTCAAGACAGCTCAATGGAATCAGACCCAAGAGTTGCGTAATGCTGGTTACCAATTAATTGATGTGCGCACACCTAGTGAATACGGCAATGGTTCAATCCCAGGTGCAATCAATATTCCCGTCGATGAAATTCGCGGACGCGTTGCCGAGATTAAGAAGGAGCCAATCCTTGTTAATTGTCAGGTCGGACAACGTGGCCACACGGCAACGATGTTGCTCAAGGAACTTGGCTTCGATGCAACAAACCTCGATGGCGGTTACCTCACCTATTCAAATTCACCAGCAACTGTTAACTAAAGAAAAGAGAAGAAGAATGTGTCACAAGACAACATGTCGTAAGTGTGGAAAGCCATCATGGGCTGGATGCGGTCAGCACATTGAGATTGCACTGAAGGGGGTTCCAAAGGCTCAGCGTTGCCAGGGTCACCAGAATGATCCAAAGGAGCCAGGATTCTTCGCAAAACTATTTAAGAAGGCGTAATGATTACTGCTGCAGAACAATGGAAGAAGGATTTAGCTCTTTGGGCGATTCCAAAAGAGATTCTTGATCAGGCAGTTGAGAAGCCCTGGATACATCCACCGGCGCTCTTTGAAATCCCAGCCGTGATCAAAGATTCTCTTTCACATCAGCGCGCACGCGAAGCGATGCCCGCTGGCGGTTCAGTTCTTGATATTGGTTGTGGCGGAGGCATCGCAGCTTTCGCAATTACACCACCTGCATCGCATGTAGTTGGGGTTGATGAACAACAAGAGATGCTCGACCTCTTCACAAATAATGCAAAAAAGTATGGCGTCAATGTTGAAACGGTATTGGGGCAGTGGCCTGCGGTTGCAGATGTAACTCCAGTTGCAGATGTGGTGACTGTCTTTCATGTTGCCTATAACGTCGGTGAGATTGTTCCATTCCTGACAGCTCTCAATTCACATGCCCGTAAGCGGGTGGTGATTGAAGTACCTGTTATTCATCCGATGTCGAATATGAATGAGGGCTGGAAACATTTCTGGAATTTGATTCGACCAACAGTCCCAGCAGCTAGTGATCTCATTACCGTTCTCGATGAGATGGGAATTAAAGCGACCATCGAATATTTCGAGAGTGAAATCTTGCTCGATAAGAAGGTCGATGGAGCAAATGGCTTTATTCGCCGCCGCCTCTGCCTGTCCGAGGAGCGCCAAAGTGAGGTTGATGCCTTTATCGCCGAGAACCCAATGCCAGAACGGCGTAAATTGGCCGTTATCTGGTGGGATATCCAATAACCCAGGAATAGGGCGGGCAACTTCCTGCAATTTCCTGCAAAGAAGCTCCAAATCTCACCCTTTGACCCACCCAGTTACGCGTAAAAGTAACCATTTCGTTATTCAAAGTCACTAGAGAATCCACGCTCAGCGACATACATTTTACGCGTGTCGACGAAAGCGCCGACGCAACCTTTCAGAAGGTTTAACTTTTCGGAAAGTTTGAGGACGTAAATGTCAGTAGAACAAAACGGAGTATCACGTCGTACCCTCATTAAGGGTGCTGCATTGGGTGGTATCGGAATCGCAGGAGGCGCAACAGTGCTTTCTTCATGCGGTTCAAAGGCATCAGGACCAATGTCATTCGGCGCGCGTACAGTCGACGAATCTCCAACAAAGCAGCTCAAGGCACTTGTCGCTGCATATGAGAAGAAGTCAGGTAACAAAGTTACTTACAACGCAACAGAATCAAATGCGTTCCAGAACAACCTTTCACAGTATCTCCAGGGAACACCTGATGACACATTCCAGTGGATGGCCGGATACCGCATGCAGTTCTTCGCAGAGCAGGGTCTCCTAGAAGATATTTCAGAT
Source organism: Candidatus Nanopelagicaceae bacterium (assembly GCA_965267625.1). Classification (GTDB taxonomy): domain Bacteria; phylum Actinomycetota; class Actinomycetes; order Nanopelagicales; family Nanopelagicaceae; genus Planktophila. Next base: position 1,258,612 of record OZ254124.1, on the reverse strand, counting down.
GTCTGGAAGGACCTTGAAGGTCAGTACGACAACTCATACAAGATCGCTTCAACAGGTACAGACGGCAAGCAGTACTTCGTTCCACAGTCTTGGTACCCATGGGGTCTTCACTACCGTAAGTCAATGGTTAAGGAACTCGGTCTTGATCCAGAGAACATCGCAACATTCGATGACATGATCAAGATGTTCGATGCGATGAAGAAGAAGGGTCTTGTTGGATTTGCAGCTGGCGATAAGGGCGGCTGGGAAGCAATGGGAACATTCGACATCATCAACGCTCGTGTAAACGGCTACCAGTTCCACGTTGACCTTCTTGCTGGTCGCGAAAAGTGGACAGATCAGCGCGTTATCGACGTCTTCAAGCAGTGGGAACTCCTACTTCCATACACAAATAAGAACGTTCTTGACCTCGAGTGGGATGGCGCTATGCAGCTCCTCCTACAGAAGAAGGCTGGAACAACTCTTATGGGTTCATGGTTCGGTGGAAACTTCAAGGAGAAGTCACAGGAAGATTACGACGATCTATGGATCGTTCCATTCCCAGAAATCAACCCAGAGCATGGCGTTGACACAATCGATGCACCTATCGATGGTTTCTGCGTAGCTTCAAACGGTGGAAACCCTGAGGTTGGTAAGGACTTCATCAAGTTCGCTGGTGATAAGGAAGGTATGCAGGCAATGCTTGATACCGGTATCCCAATGACTTCTGCTAACAAGAACCAGGACACATCAACATACGATGCGTTCCAGAAGCAGCAGTTGAACGTTATGAGCCAGGCTAAGTACATCACTCAGTTCTTGGATCGTGACACACGTCCAGACTTCGCAGGTCCAGTTGTTGGTCCAGCAATCCAGTCTTGGTACAAGAACCCTAAGGATGTCAACAAGATTGTTGATTCTCTTCAGGCACAATGGGAAGCACTTCCAGCTCTCTAATTCTTAGTAAATGAGATTAAGTTCTCAACAACTTAATCCAGCACTAATTAGAGATAAGGTAAAGGTATGAACTCGACGGCGGATAACAAAGTGAAAACACACGTTACCCGCCGTCGAGCCTTTTCCCCGAAAGATCGTTTAACACTCGGCGTCTTTATCGGACTCCCAACTGCGCTCCACGTACTACTTGTATGGATCCCTGCAGTTTCAACAATTCTTCTCTCGTTTACATATTGGACCGGCATCCACCTCGACGATATTCGTTGGGCAGGATTTGCCAATTATCACAACATCTTCTTCTCGACTCCCGTCTTCTGGGATGCTTTGAAAAATAACGTTGTCTGGCTTCTCTGGTTCGGCTTTATTGCAACACCGCTCGGTGTATTGCTCGCCTATCAGATTGACCGCCAGATTCGCGGACACGCTTTCTTCCAGACCGCTTACTACATTCCAGTGGTTCTCTCATTGGCTGTTACTGGAATCATCTGGAACTTTATGTTGCGCCCTGATGGATTTATCAACGGAATCCTCGGCAAAGACATCACCAATCCAATTTCATTCTTCGGCGATGATCGCTGGAACCTCTATGTCATTCTGACGATGGCTTCGTGGCGTCATATCGGCTACATCATGCTCTTGTATTTAGCTGGCCTTAAGGCTGTTGATCCAGCACTTCGTGAAGCTGCTGCCCTTGATGGTGCAACTGAGTGGGAGACATTTAAGAAGATCATTCTTCCAACAATGCGCCCGGTCAACATCATCGTTCTTGTTATTACGATGATCGAATCACTTCGTGCCTTCGACATTGTTTACATTATTTACGGAACATCGGGTGCCCAGGTGCCAATCCTCGGAACCCTGGTCTTCCAGAACATCTCTGGTGAAGGACAGTCAATGAAGGGCGCTGCATATGCAACGCTGCTCTTTATCCTCTCCATTGGTCCAATCATCGCTTACTTGCGACAGAGCTTTAAAGAGGATGTGAAGTAATGTCCACTATCGTCGTTAATAAGGAATATCGCGATCGTCAAAAGCGTAAAGATGCTGCAATCTCAATCTTTATCGGAATTTTTGCAATTGCTTGGATCTTCCCGTTGCTCTGGACTGTTTACTCTTCACTTCGTCCATACATTGATTTGCAGGCAAACGGAGTCTTCTCTGTTCCAGAGACGCTAAACCTCTCGAACTACTTTAATGCGATTCGTCGCATGAACTTGCCTTTGTACTTCACCAACACTGCAATCATCACTATCCCTGCAGTCTTCTTAACTTTGTTCCTCGGTTCTTTGATGGCCTTCGTGGTTTCACGTTACTCATTCAAGGCAAACGTTGCACTCCTGCTCTTCTTCACAGCAGGTAACTTGCTACCAGGACAGTTGATCTTTATTCCTTTGTTTAAGATGTACCTCGCAATCGGAGATGCAGTCGGCAACCGTCGCCTTCTCTATGATTCACACTGGGGCATCATCTTGATTCACGTTGCATTCCAGATGGGCTTTGCAACATTCGTTCTCAGCTCATATATGAAGACGATTCCAAAAGAGATTTCTGAATCAGCGATGATCGATGGTGCATCTGTCTTCACTCACTACTTCAACATCATTTTGCCTCTATTGCGTCCAGCACTGGCTTCGCTGACGGTCTTGATGACTACTTGGATCTATAACGATTTCTTCTGGGCCTTGGTTCTCACATCAAGTGATAGCAAGCGCCCAATTACCTCAGGCCTTGGTCGACTGACCGGTGAATTCGTCACCGATTACAACCTTTTGGCTGCGGGAGCGATGATTGCGGCTCTGCCTACTCTGATCGTCTTCTTCGTCCTTCGTAAGCAGTTCGTATCAGGCTTGACCCTCGGCTCCACCAAGGGCTAATCGCCCTGGTTTATTGATCGGGCCAATTTTTACTTTCCTGACCTAGCGCTTAGACTGCGTCCTCTACCTCTGCCCCCCTAGCTCAGTCGGTAGAGTGTTTCCATGGTAAGGAAAAGGTCACCGGTTCGATTCCGGTGGGGGGCTCGCAGTACAGTACGTGCACAACTGAATATGTAAGGCAATGTGTGTCAAAGGCCGAAGGCCATCTGACATTGATTATCTAGGCGGGGTAGCTCAGCTTGGTAGAGCAAGCGGCTCATAATCGCTGTGTCGTGGGTTCAAATCCCGCCTCCGCTACAAGGTATTGAAGGTCAATCAGGCGGGCATTTTGCCCAGAACAGTGAGCTCAGGTAATCTGAGCGCACCAACCACGAAGGAGTAACACCATGGCAAGTAAGAGCGCGGACGTACGTCCAAAGATCACCATGGCATGCGTGGATTGCAAAGAGCGTAACTACATCACCAAGAAGAACCGCCGCAACGATCCAGACCGTATGGAACTCAAGAAGTTCTGTCCACGTTGCAAGTCTTCAACTCTTCACCGCGAAACTCGCTAATGATTAGCCCGGAATCAATCGGGCGTACCTTTCCTGGTACAGAGTCAATAACAATTTCTCAATCTGAAATCGATGCTTTCTGCGCCGTTGTCGGTGAAACCAATACAACCATTGCGCCACCTACCTTCTCTATTCGCATCTCGCTAGAACAATCAGAGGCAATCCTGACCAGCCCCGAGGTTGGAATCAAGTGGGATCGCCTAGTTCATGGCGACCAGAAATTCGATATCAAGCGCCCTATCAAAGCTGGCGATGTTGTTACCTGCGCATCAACAATAGAAAGCGCTCGCGTTGTTGCCGGAAACGAAATCATCTCGGTCCGCTCAGATATTTCAACTGCTGATGAATTACTTGTTTCATCCTGGTCAACTTTGGTGATTCGCGCATGATTAAAGATCAGGTAATCGACGAGAAGGTTTACTACGTCAACCGCGCGCTCCTGAAGCAATATGCAGATGCAAGTGGTGACCAGAACCCAATTCATCAAGATGAAGATTTTGCAAAGTCAGTCGGCTTGCCCGATGTGATTGCCCACGGAATGCTGACGATGGCACTTGTTGGAAAGTATGTCACCGAGCTTGCAGGCGGTTCAGCCAATGTTCTTGAACTCGGTGGGCGATTTACCAAGCCAGTCATTGTCCCGGCCGGTGTTGATGTTGACCTCACCGTCTCTGCAACGGTGACCGATGTCGAAGATGGCAAGGCTTCACTTTCGCTCTCTGCAACCTCTGCTGGCGTGAAGGTACTTGGAATGGCAAAGGCCGTCATTGCGATATGAGCGCCCCACAAGAAGTCCATGATTTAGCGGTTGCCCGTCAGGCAGCTCGCGCTGAAAGAAATTTCGCGCTCTCAGATACCTTGCGCGATGAGATTGCCGCAAAGGGTTTTGAAGTTGTCGACGTTGCAGGTGGTTACGAACTTCGCGCGAAGAAGCGCTATGCAACATATGAATCAACGCGCGATATTCGCCCAATCAATTCAGGCAAGTATGAAATCACGATTGCAATGATTATTGATGGCTTCCATGACGATGCCATTGAGACCCTCAAGACTATTAAGGCGCACAGTGCTGATTGCGCAATAACAATGTTGGTTCTCGGCGATGCTGGTGCTCTGGCTGATCACCTTGATGCCCGCACGTCTCTCGTGGTTGTTACTGAAAACTATGGCTGGGGTGAGAATGCCAACGCCCTTCTTCGTAACGTCACCAGTGAATTCATCGTGATTATGGATCCATCTACTCGCTTCACCGGTGATGCAATTACACCAGTGCTTGCAGAGCTCAAGAAGCGTGAATACGTCGCAGTTGGTTGGCGCGGGGGATTGGTCAACTTGGAAGATGATTGGCGCAGCGTTGACGATAAGGGCGCAGGCGAAGTCGATGTCATCTTTAGTTACTTCATCGCCATGCACCGGGAAGATGCCCTCGCATCCCGCGGCTTTAACAATCGCGCCGTCTTCTATCGCAATGCAGATATTGAATTCTCGCTAACACTGCGCCATGCCAATGGTCGCCTCTTGCAGATGGATCTTCCGCTGGAGCAAGATCGTCATCACGGCTATCACGATTCTGATGAGCAGTATCGAGATCTGCAATCAAAGAAGAATTACGACCGCATCCTTGAGCGCTTCCGTGGCAAGACAGCGATTCTCAGTCCACGTCGTTAACTCTTAACCAGTAACCTTGAGCCATGACCGAGCTGCACAAATACACATCACTTCGTGTGGGCGGTCCTGCAAAGAGCATCGTCAACGTATCCACCGAAGCAGAGATCATTGCGGCTATTGAAGCTGCTGGAGATTCACCAGTTTTAATCATCGGTGGAGGCAGCAACGTTCTTATCTCTGATAGTGGCTTTGAAGGCACTGTTATTCACATCGCCAACAATCAAGCCGAATCCGAGGTCGATGCTTGTAGCGGCGCAACACTGACCATCGGCGCTGGTGAAGATTGGGATCAATTTGTTGCCACCACTATCTCGCGCGGCTTTGCCGGCCTAGAGACTTTAAGCGGAATTCCCGGAACTGTAGGCGCAGCACCGATTCAAAACATTGGTGCATACGGCCACGAAGTATCTGAGTTCATTACTCGCGTTCGTACCTACGATCGCCAAGCAAAAGCAATTAAGACATTCACCAATGCCGAGTGCGAATTCGAATACCGTAACTCACACTTTAAGAAGCACCCAGGTCGCTACATCGTTCTCTCAGTTCAGTTCCAAATTCGCACCGGTGAAATCTCAACACCTATTACTTACGCAGAACTTGCGAAGAAGCTCGGTATTGCAGTGGGGGAGAAGGCACCTGTTGTCGATACCCGCAAAGCAGTATTAGAACTTCGTGCCGCAAAGGGAATGTTGCTCAACCCTGACGATAAAGATTCTTGGTCAGCTGGATCGTTCTTTACCAATCCAATTGTTTCAACAGAGATTGCATCGGCTCTTCCTGAAGATGCACCTAAGTGGCCGACTTCAGATGGTCGGGTAAAGACCAGCGCAGCGTGGTTAATCGAACATTCAGGAATCGATAAGGGCCATGCCCATGGCGGTGCGCGCGTGAGCACAAAACATGTTCTGGCACTCACTAACTCAGGAAATGCAACAGCTGAAGAGTTAATTCAGTTAGCGCGCGAAGTTCGTGCAAGTGTTCAAGAGAAGTTTGGAATCACCCTTGAGCCAGAGGTAAACCTCGTGGGAATTACTCTGTAAGAAGTTTCTTGATACGTCCGATACCTTCGACGATATCTTCATCGCTTGTTGCATATGAAAAGCGCAGGTAACCAGAAGGACCAAATGCTTCACCTGGAACAGCTGCAACTTCAACCTCATCCAGGATGATTGTTGCAAGCTCTGCAGATGTATTCGCAACCTTGCCCCGGATCGACTTTCCAAGTACACCCTTAACTGATGGATATACATAGAAAGCACCTTGTGGGGTTGGGCACTCAATACCTGGAATATCGTTGAGCAAGCCCACGATTAATTTACGGCGACGATCAAAGGCAACGCCCATTTCATGCACCGCATCGAGGTTGCCAGTAAGTGCTGCAATCGCTGCGCGCTGTGACACGTTAGCAACGTTTGATGTTAGGTGTGATTGAAGGTTTGTCGCTGCCTTGATGACATCCTTTGGACCGACCATCCAGCCCACACGCCAACCTGTCATTGCATACGTCTTTGCAACACCATTGAGAATAATTGTCTGATCTGCAAGACCTGGCACAACGACAGGCATTGATGGCGCCTTCGCACCGTCATAGAGCAGGTGCTCGTAAATCTCATCCGCGATAATCCAAATGTTGTTCTTGAGCGCCCACTCGCCAATTGCCTTGACTTGTTCTTCGGTATAGACAGAGCCAGTTGGGTTTGAAGGAGAACAGAAGAGAAGCGCCTTGGTCTTTCCGGTGCGAGCATTCTCTAGTTGATCAACATTAACCAAATAGTTCTGAGTCTCATCAGCGAAAACTTCTACCGCTTTTCCGCCAGCGAGTTTGATTGCCTCTGGATATGTTGTCCAAAATGGTGAAGGAAGAATTACTTCATCGCCTGGATCAAGAATTGTTGCAAAAGCTTGGTAGACAGCTTGCTTTCCACCATTTGTTACAAGCACCTGATCAACGGTGATGTCATAGTTCGAATCGCGCTTTGTCTTATCAACGATTGCTTGGCGAAGCTCAGGTAGACCTGGTGTTGGTGTGTAGCGATGATTTGCAACGACCTTGGTCGCAGCAGCAGCTGCATCGACAATATAAGAAGGTGTTGGGAAATCTGGTTCGCCGGCGCCGAAGCCGATCACGGGACGGCCGGCAGCTTTGAGGGCCTTAGCCTTTCCATCTACTGCCAAAGTGGCTGACTCTGCGATTGCTGCGATACGCGCTGAAATTCTGCTCATGAGCGTAAGTCTGCCCTATCGCCCCACCTACCCGCCCGTTGGATAAGCGTGAACTCAATGGGGCGCCTCTCACACTCAGCTGGCTATGCGGGAGCGGACTTTTAGCCAGTTTTACTCGCCCACCCCCCTGCCTCTACACTTCGACGCTCACGAGAAATTTTTTCCTCGCCTTGGCGCGCCAAAAATCTCTCGCGAAGGGCAATAGCTCAATTGGCTAGAGTTGCCGTCTCCAAAGCGGCCGGTTGGGGGTTCGAGTCCCTCTTGCCCTGCAAGAAGTTTTGTACGACGTCAGTTACGAGAGAAAAGGTAAGAACATGAGTGATGCAGTAGAGAAGTCAGCGGATCAGTCCGAGGGCAAGCTCAACATCTTCGCGCGCGTTGGACTTTTCTATCGCCAGGTAGTCAGCGAACTCAAGAAGGTCGTATGGCCTACACGCGAGATGCTCACAACCTACACAGCGGTTGTACTTGTATTCGTTGCATTCATCATTGCCGTTGTATCCATCATCGACTTGGTTCTTACCAAGGTCGTCTTCTGGGTATTCGGTTAAGGGGAGATCATGACTGAAGAGATTAAGCACGACGCATTCGAGGCAGCTCTTGTTGCCAATGCTGACGAGATTGCTGCTCCAGTTGTTGAGGTAGAACTTCCTGCCGAAGAATTAGGCGCTGCAACAACTGAGCCAGAGCTCGCGCTCGCATCTGATGAAGATGGCGATATCGAATCTGACGAGAACGATCCCAACGCAGAGTTCCGCCGCACATTGGCGACAGCTGCTGGCGATTGGTATGTCATCCACTCTTACGCAGGTTACGAGAAGAAGGTAAAGGGCAACCTTGCCAACCGTATCCACACACTCAACATGGAGGAGTACATCTTCCAGGTTGAAGTTCCAGAAGAAGAAGTTGTTGAATTCAAGAACGGCGCTCGCAAGGTTGTTAAGCGCAACGTTTACCCAGGTTATGTCCTTGTTCGTATGGACCTTACAGATGAGTCATGGTCTGTAGTTCGCAATACACCAGGCGTCACTGGCTTCGTTGGCAACGCACATAACCCAAGCCCACTCTCACTCGATGATGTGGAGAAGATTCTTGCTCCACGTCCATCTAAGAAGGGCGACAAGGTCGAGGCGAAGGATATTGACTTCGAAATCGGCGAGTCAGTCACCGTTATGGATGGCCCATTCGCAACGCTTCCAGCAAATATTTCAGAGATCATGCCAGAGCAGGCAAAGCTCAAGGTATTGGTATCTATCTTCGGTCGCGAGACTCCGGTAGAACTCAGCTTCAACCAAGTACAGAAGATCGTTTAACAAATAAATTTAAAGCGAAAAAACCAAGAAAAGAGATAAAGAAATGGCACCAAAGAAGAAGGTATCTGGCTTTATTAAGCTCCAGATCCAAGCTGGCGCTGCTACACCTGCTCCACCAGTAGGTCCAGCGCTCGGTCAGCACGGCGTAAACATCATGGAGTTCGTCAAGGCGTATAACGCTGCGACTGAAAGCCAAAAGGGTCAGATCGTTCCGGTTGAGATCACTGTTTATGAGGATCGTTCATTCGACTTCATCACAAAGACTCCACCAGCATCACGTTTGATCTTGAAGGCAGCAGGAGTCGAAAAGGGCTCAGGCGTTCCACACAAGACTAAGGTTGCAAATATCACCATGGCTCAGGTCAAGGAGATCGCAACAACAAAGATGGCTGACCTCAATGCAAATGACATTGAAGCAGCTGCAAAGATCATCGCAGGTACAGCACGCTCAATGGGCATCACTGTCTCTGCATAAGTAAACAAACAAATCGTTTGTGGGAGAACCGCGCTGGTTCGCTAACCACAACCTGAACTATCGAGAGATAGAAAGAAGGAAGAAATGAAGCGCTCAAAGAAGTACACAGAAGTAGCTGCAAAGGTCGAGAAGGACCACCTTTACACACCACTTCAGGCAGTAACACTTGCTAAGGAAACATCAACAACTAAGTACGACGCGACAGTTGAAGTTGCTCTCGTTCTCGGCGTTGATCCAAAGAAGGCAGACCAGGCAATTCGTTCAACAGTGAACTTGCCACACGGAACCGGTAAGACCGCTCGCGTTTTGGTTTTCGCGAACGGTGAGCGTGCTGAAGAAGCGCGTGCAGCTGGTGCAGATATCGTCGGTGGAGATGAACTCATCGATGAGGTCTCAAAGGGTCGCTTGGACTTCGACGCTGTTGTAGCAACTCCTGACTTGATGGCTAAGGTGGGCCGTCTAGGTAAGGTGCTCGGAACACGTGGCTTGATGCCAAACCCAAAGACAGGAACAGTGACAACAGACGTCACTAAGGCTGTTAACGACATCAAGGGTGGAAAGATCGAGTTCCGCGTTGATAAGAACTCAAACCTCCACTTCATCATCGGCAAGGTCTCATTCTCTGCTGACAAGCTTGCTGATAACTATGCAGCAGCTCTTGAAGAAGTTCTTCGTGTGAAGCCAAACTCTTCAAAGGGTCGCTACATCCAGAAGGCAGTTGTTTCAACAACTATGGGTCCTGGTATCGCTGTAGATCCAAACCTCACACGCGAACCATCAGCTAACTAAGTAAAAGTTTCACAGAGAAGGCTCCGGTTAATTCCGGGGCCTTCTTGCTTTTATATCCCTACTATTTAGGCATGGCATCAGTTGTTGAGACAGCACCGCTAGTCCTGGATGTCGGGGCTGTACTTCTCGTTGCTGCGACCAGCGGTTTGATTGCTCGCAAGGTGGGCTTACCAGCAATTGTGGGTTATCTCGTTACCGGGTTGCTGGTCTCGCCTTTTACTCCAGGCTTTGTTGCAGATAGTCAACAGATTGCGATACTTGCCGATATTGGTGTTGTCCTGCTTCTCTTCGAGGTGGGTATTGAAATTGATCTTGGAAGAATTAAGAGAGAACACGGTGCACTTCTCTGGGCTGCACCAGTTCAGGTTTTCTTAGGAACATTTGTTGGCACACTTGTTTTTCTCGCCGTAGATATTCCGCTCTATGGCGCAGCTCTTCTTGCGCTTTCTTTAGCTATGTCTTCCAGTGTTGTCATCGTTAATATCACTCGCAGTCGACGACGCACCACAAGTGTGGCAACGGAAGAGGCACTTCTTGGATGGAGCGTTTTGCAAGATGTCACAGGCGTCGCTCTCGCAGCTTTTGTTATTGCAATCCTCGGCGATTCCGGTGAATCTCCGCTTCGATCTGTTATCGGTTTGTGCGGTTTTGCTCTTCTCGCTTTCGTCGCTTCGAAACTTTTGCCTTCACTTCTCAAGCTGATTCGATGGGAGAACGATCTCTTTCTGATCTATTCAGTTGCATTTGGATTATCAATTGCCGCTATCGGCACAGTTATCTTTGACATTCCAATGGCGCTTGCCTCCTTTGTTGCCGGACTTGCAATCAATCAGAGCAGCGATACAGATGATGTCCGCAAGGCCGTTCTGCCATTCCGTGACTTGTTCCAAGTTCTCTTCTTTGTTGTGATTGGAAGTTTGGTGGAACCCGCTCTTATCGTCGAGGCCCTACCGTTTGCGGCGCTCTTAATCGCATTGATGGTTCTACTCAAGACTCTTCCCGCGCTGCTCTTTGCCCACTATGGCCACATTGGCGACAGTTCTGCTCAACTTTCTGTGGGGCTGAGCCAGGTGGGGGAATTCTCATTCGTTTTGGGAAGTACTGCACTAGCAGCCGGCGTTTTAACGAAGACGCAATTCACCGGTGTTCTCTTGGCGGTAATCGTCTCGATCATTATTTCTACCCTTGGCGTACGCAGGGCAAGCCGCCTTTCACGCTCAATTTGACCCTCGGGGGAGCCCACCTTTAAAGTATCCCCATAACCAAAGACCGCAGGTCTTGAAAGCCGCAAGGTTTCCAAGATAAATGAGGATTCTCAGCCCGCGTAGGTGTTCACGTTAACCCGTGCGCTCTTACGCGTCACGGGTTTTTTCATTCCTGTGGTCGACCAAGGGGTAATAGAGCGCAAGCGACCATTGCCCGTCGAACTAGAGGAAGGTGAACCGAATGGCTCGCCCAGATAAAGTAGCAGCAGTTGCTGAACTGACTGAAGATTTCAAGTCAGCTACAGCTACATACCTCACCGAATATCGCGGTCTTACCGTGACTTCGATGAAGGCGCTACGTCGCTCACTTGGTCCAGATACCAAGTACAGCGTCGTAAAGAACACACTCACCAAGATTGCAGCAAAGAACGCTGGCGTAGAGATCTCAGATGATCTTCTTGCTGGTCCATCAGCGCTTGCATTCATCAAGGGCGATGCAATCGATGCAGCTCGCAACATGAAGAACTTCCAGAAGGAGAACCCACTACTTGTTATCAAGGGTGGAATCTACGAAGGCAAGTTTGTTTCAGCAGCAGAGATCATGAAGCTCGCAGACCTCGAGTCACGCGAAGTACTTCTTGCAAAGCTTGCTGGTGCTATGAAGGGATCGCTTGCTAAGGCAGCGCGTACCTTCGATGCACTTCGCATCAAGATGGAAGCAGGAGCTCCAGCAGCACCTGCAGCGGAAGCAGCACCAGCTGCAGAAGCTCCAGCAGTTGAAGAGGCAGCACCAGCTGCTGAAGCAGTTGTAACAGAAGAAGTTGTCGCTGAAGTTGCTGCAGAAGCAACAGATGCAGCAGAAACTCCAGCGGAATAAGAAAAGGAAATATAAAAATGGCAAAGCTTTCACAGGCAGATCTATTGGCACAGTTCAAGGAACTCACACTTGTTGAGCTCTCAGAGTTCGTCAAGGCATTCGAAGAAGAATTCGATGTCACAGCAGCAGCTCCAGTAGCAGTTGCAGCAGCAGGCGGCGCAGCAGCAGGCGCAGATGCTGGTGGACAGGATGAGTTCACAGTTGTTCTTGAAGATGCAGGCTCACAGAAGATTGCAGTTATCAAGGAAGTACGTAACCTCAACGGCGCTCTCGGACTTAAGGAAGCTAAGGATCTCGTTGACGCGACTCCAGCAGTTCTCCTCGAGAAGGCAAACAAGGAGACAGCAGACAAGGCAAAGGCAGCTCTCGAAGCAGCTGGCGCAAAGGTCACACTTAAGTAATTTAAGCCTTATACAAGGCAGGAGTAATTCCGTCTTACTTAAGAAAAACCCCGTACCGAAAGGTGCGGGGTTTTTCTTTTGACAATGCCTCATTCAATTCGAGAGATAGCATTTCGATAGGCGATTAAATCTTCCCGCTTTCCAACAGAGGCAACTGTCAGTATTTTCTCTTTCGTATCAACCCGATAAATAAGCCGGAGTCCATCGGCTTGAGAGCGAATGACATAGAGGCCTGAGAGCTCACCGCTGAGTCGAGCGGAATCAACTTCTGGATTCTCTAGACGCTTGATGAGCTTTTTCTTTAGACGCTCTCGCATCCCCGAATCAAGACGTTGCCATTCAACTAAGGCGTCGTTATGAAAATGGAGCTCGTATGCTCCCAATTAAAGTTCTTCGATCGACACCTTCACAGTATGGCCTTTATCAGCAAGACGCTTCAGGACAGTAGGCGCGACTGTGAATTCCCAGAGCTGCTCTGCGACAAGTTCATAAACTTCAGGAGTTAGGACATAGAAAGAAGGTTTGTTGTTAGTGAGGACTGCCATCACACCGGAGCCTGATTGGCTGAGGGTCTCGTTGGGATTCTTCTTAAATTCAGAGACGCTAGAAATAAAGGTAGCGAGAACTTGCGACATGAGACTCTCTCCTTATAATCGAACTTAATTTAGTACGAAATTTAGCACAACAATCAAATTGCCGGCCATCGGTTGCGGGAAAACTACGTAGATCCTCAAATCCACAATTTTGGCGAAATCCAAGACAAAAGGTCAGATTTGGGGGTATAAGCCCCCGGTTTGCCACGCTCGGGGGTGAGCCGATACCCTTGGGGTTCGCATTTTTATTACCAGAGGGTCTTTGCATATAGCGGCGGCGACCTTCTAGTTGTGCGTTCCAAAGTTTGAAGGTTACCCAACAACTTTGTCTGAAAGGACATCTCTTGGCCGCGAAAAAGAGTTCAGTTGCTCCCCGTCGTATTTCATTTGCAAAGATCCGTGAACCGCTAGAGGTTCCAAATCTTCTTGCACTCCAGGTAGAAAGCGTTGATTGGTTACTCGGTAACGATCTATGGCGCGCTCGCTTGGCAGATGCCAGCACAAGCCGTGGTGAACTTCCATCGAAGTCCGGTTTGGAAGAAATCTTTGAAGAGATTTCACCAATCGAAGATTTCCAAGGAACGATGTCATTGTCATTCCGTGACCACCGCTTCGAGCCACCTAAGTATTCAATCGAAGAGTGCAAAGAGCGCGATATGACATACGCGCAGCCACTCTTCGTGACTGCAGAATTCACAAACAACGAGACAGGCGAAATCAAGTCTCAGACAGTATTCATGGGCGACTTCCCTGTGATGACACCTCGCGGAACTTTCGTTATTAACGGAACAGAGCGCGTTGTTGTTTCACAGATCGTTCGCTCACCAGGTGTTTACTTCGAGCGCAACATTGAGAAGACATCTGACAAGGATGTATTTACTTCAAAGATTATCCCAAGCCGCGGTGCTTGGCTTGAATTCGAAGTTGATAAGAAGGATCTCGTTGGCGTTCGTATCGACCGCAAGCGTAAGCAGTCTGTAACAGTATTCCTCAAGGCTCTTGGTTGGACTGAAGAACAAATTCGTGAAGAGTTTGGTGACTTCGAATCAATGATGGCAACACTTGAGAAGGACACTGTTAAGACACAGGACGAAGCTCTTCTCGATATCTATCGCAAGATGCGTCCAGGCGAGCCTCCTACAAAGGAAGCAGCACAGAACCTGATTGAGAACCTCTACTTCAACCCTAAGCGTTATGACTTGGCCAAGGTCGGTCGCTTTAAGGTGAATAAGAAGCTCGGTATGGAGCTCCCACTCGATCAAACACTTCTTTCAATCTCTGACATCGTCGCAACACTTCGCTACCTCGTTGCGTTGCACCGCGGCGATCTCACAATGGAGTACGGCCGCGAAGTTCGCGTTGAGAAGGACGATATCGATCACTTCGGTAACCGTCGCCTTCGTACAGTTGGTGAGCTCATTCAGAACCAGGTACGTATCGGTCTCTCACGTATGGAGCGCGTTGTTCGTGAGCGCATGACAACACAGGATGTGGAAGCAATTACTCCACAGACTTTGATCAACATCCGTCCAGTTGTTGCATCAATTAAGGAGTTCTTCGGAACTTCTCAGTTGTCACAGTTCATGGATCAGACAAACCCATTGTCAGGTCTTACACACAAGCGTCGTCTTTCAGCGCTCGGACCTGGTGGTCTCTCACGTGACCGCGCAGGCTTCGAAGTTCGTGACGTTCACCCATCTCACTACGGACGTATGTGCCCAATTGAAACTCCGGAAGGACCAAACATTGGTCTTATCGGATCACTTGCAACATATGCTCGCGTAACAGCATTTGGATTTATTGAAACTCCTTATCGCAAGGTTGTTAAGGGCAAGGTTTCAGATTCAGTTGATTACCTCACAGCGGATGAAGAAGATGAGCACATCATTGCTCAGGCAAATGCTCCGTTGACAGCAGATAATCACTTCGCAGAAGAGCGTGTACTTGTTCGCCGTCGTGGTGGAGAAGTTGAATACATTCTTGCTGACGAAGTTGATTACATGGACGTTTCACCACGTCAGATGGTTTCTGTTGCTACCGCAATGATTCCGTTCCTCGAGCACGATGATGCAAACCGTGCGCTCATGGGTTCTAACATGATGCGTCAGTCTGTTCCATTGATGCGCGCTGAGGCACCATTTATTGGTACAGGACAGGAATTCCGCGCAGCAGTTGATGCTGGTGACGTAATTACTGCGACTAAGTCAGGTGTTGTAACAAACGTTTCTGCTGATGAAGTAACAGTCATGGCAGATGACAGCACTTACCAGACTTACTCACTTCGTAAATTCTCACGCTCTAACCAGGGAACTTCATACAACCAGAAAGTTGTTGTTTCTCAGGGACAGAAGCTTGAAGTTGGCTCAGTAATCGCAGACGGTCCATGTACCGAAAACGGTGAAATGGCTCTTGGTAAGAACCTCCTCGTGGCATTTATGTCATGGGAAGGCCACAACTACGAAGATGCGATCATCCTTTCACAGCGCCTCGTGCAGGACGATGTTCTTACTTCAATTCACATTGAAGAGTACGAAGTCGATGCCCGCGATACAAAGCTCGGTGCTGAAGAAATTACACGCGATATCCCTAACGTTTCTGAAGAAGTCCTTGCAGACCTCGATGAGCGCGGAATCATTCGCGTAGGTGCAGATGTTGTTCCAGGCGATATCTTGGTTGGAAAGGTAACTCCTAAGGGAGAAACTGAACTCACACCAGAAGAGCGCCTGCTCCGAGCAATCTTCGGTGAGAAGGCTCGCGAAGTTCGCGATACATCACTCAAGGTTCCACACGGTGAATCAGGCAAGGTTATCGGCGTAAAGATCTTTGAATCAGAAGAAGGATTCGAACTTCCAGCCGGTGTGAACCAGCTCGTGCGCGTTTACGTTGCACAGAAGCGCAAGATTCAAGATGGTGACAAGCTCGCTGGTCGCCACGGTAACAAGGGTGTTATCTCAAAGATTCTTCCTGTTGAAGATATGCCATTCCTTGAAGATGGAACACCAGTCGACGTTGTCTTGAACCCACTTGGTGTTCCAGGACGTATGAACGTTGGACAGGTTCTTGAAATGCACCTCGGCTGGGTCGCAAAGACCGGTTGGGATGTTTCAGGTGTCGGCGAAGCATGGGCAGATCACCTCAAGTCAATCGGCGCAGAAAAGGGCGAGCCAGGAACAAACCTTGCTACTCCGGTCTTCGACGGTGCACTTGAAGATGAAATCTCAGGTCTTCTCTCATCAACTCTTCCAAACCGCGATGGCCTTCAGTTAATCGGTCGTTCAGGTAAGGCGAAGTTATTCGATGGTCGCTCAGGCGAGCCATACCCAACTCCAATTTCAGTTGGATACATGTACATCTTGAAGCTCCACCACTTGGTAGACGACAAGATTCACGCACGTTCAACTGGTCCATACTCAATGATCACGCAGCAGCCACTCGGTGGTAAGGCTCAATTCGGTGGTCAGCGCTTTGGTGAGATGGAAGTGTGGGCACTTGAAGCTTATGGTGCTGCTTACACACTCCAGGAACTCCTCACAATTAAGTCTGACGACGTCCTCGGACGCGTCAAGGTTTACGAAGCAATCGTGAAGGGCGAGAACATTCCTGAACCAGGTATCCCTGAGTCATTCAAGGTACTTATCAAGGAAATGCAGTCACTCTGCCTTAACGTTGAAGTTCTCTCTTCAGAAGGTGTCGCAATTGAAATGCGCGATAACGATGAAGAAATTTTCCGTGCAGCCGAAGAACTAGGTATCAACTTGTCACGAGTTGAGCCAAGCTCAGTAGAAGAAATTTAAGGAGAGAGAAAAACATGTTAGATGTAAATTTCTTTGATGAACTTCGTATCGGTCTCGCATCGGCACAGAACATTCGTGATTGGTCTTTCGGCGAAGTAAAGAAGCCAGAGACAATCAACTACCGAACACTCAAGCCTGAGAAGGACGGACTCTTCGACGAGAAGATCTTCGGTCCAACTCGCGACTGGGAATGTTATTGCGGTAAGTACAAGCGCGTCCGCTTTAAGGGAATCATCTGCGAGCGTTGCGGTGTTGAAGTAACACGCGCAAAGGTTCGTCGTGAGCGCATGGGTCACATCGAGCTTGCAGCTCCTGTAACTCACATCTGGTACTTCAAGGGTGTTCCATCACGCCTTGGCTACCTTCTTGACCTTGCACCAAAGGACCTTGAAAAGGTCATCTACTTCGCTGCTTACATGATCACAGAAGTTGATACAGAAGCTCGCGAAGAAGATCGTGCACAGAACGAGAAGAAGCTTGCTAACGATCGCAAGAAGATCGAAACAAAGCGCGATGTCGATCTCGATGCTCGTCAGAAGAAGCTCGAAGCAGATATTGCTGAGCTCGAAGCTGAAGATGCAAAGTCAGATGTAAAGCGCAAGGTTCGCGAATCTGCAGAGCGTGAGCTCAAGGCAATCCGTGAGCGTGCTGATCGCGAGATCGCACGTCTTGAAGATGTCTGGAACCGCTTTAAGAACCTCAAGGTTCAGGATCTCGAAGGTGATGAGAACCTCTACCGCGAGATGCGCGATCGTTATGGAATGTACTTCAAGGGCGATATGGGTGCTGCGGCAATCAAGAAGCGCCTTGAGACATTCGATCTCGAGACAGAGCATGCAATGCTCACAGACCTTTCTGAAAACGGTAAGGGTGCAAAGAAGACTCGCGCTATCAAGCGTCTTAAGGTCGTCAATGCATTCATGACAACCACTAACAATCCTGCATCAATGGTGCTTGATTGTGTTCCAGTTATTCCACCGGATCTACGTCCGATGGTTCAGCTCGATGGTGGACGTTTCGCGACATCAGATCTCAACGATCTCTATCGCCGCGTTATCAACCGTAACAACCGTTTGAAGCGTCTTGCTGATCTCGGTGCACCAGAGATCATCGTTAACAACGAAAAGCGTATGTTGCAGGAAGCTGTTGACTCGCTATTCGATAACGGTCGTCGTGGTCGCCCAGTTACAGGTCCAGGTAACCGTGCACTCAAGTCACTTTCAGACATGCTTAAGGGTAAGCAGGGTCGCTTCCGTCAGAACCTTCTCGGTAAGCGCGTTGACTACTCAGGCCGTTCTGTAATTGTTGTTGGCCCACAGTTGAAGCTTCACCAGTGTGGTCTTCCAAAGCAGATGGCTCTCGAACTCTTCAAGCCATTCGTAATGAAGCGCTTGGTTGATCTCAATCACGCACAGAACATCAAGTCCGCAAAGCGTATGGTCGAGCGTGCTCGCCCAGTCGTGTGGGATGTTCTTGAAGAAGTAATTGCAGAGCATCCAGTGCTCCTTAACCGCGCACCAACTCTTCACCGCTTGGGTATCCAGGCGTTCGAACCTCAGTTGGTTGAAGGTAAGGCTATTCAGATTCACCCACTCGTTTGTACAGCGTTTAACGCTGACTTCGACGGTGACCAGATGGCTGTTCACCTTCCATTGTCTGCAGAGGCACAGGCTGAAGCTCGTATCTTGATGTTGTCTTCAAATAACATCTTGTCACCAGCTAACGGTCGCCCAATTACATCTCCTACACAGGACATGGTTCTTGGCCTCTACTACCTCACAATGTCTCGTGAAAACGAGCTCGGTGAAGGTCGTGCATTTGGTTCAGTAGCTGAAGCAATCATGGCTTTCGATCAGCACTCAGTTTCATTGCAGGCTGCAATCAAGATTCGTATCGATGGCAAGACTGTCGAGACAACAATTGGTCGCGCACTCTTTAATGAAGCACTTCCTGCTGACTTCCCATTCGTTGATCACGATGTAACAAAGAAGGCTCTCGGCGTAATCGTTGATCGCCTTGCTGAGTTCTATCCAAAGGTCACAGTGGCACAGACACTCGATGCACTTAAATCACTCGGTTTCCACTGGGCAACTCGTGCAGGCGCAACAATCGGTATCGAAGATGTTGTGACACCACCACGCAAGGCTGAAATCCTTGATGGTTACGAGAAGTCTGCTGAAAAGACACAGTCTCAATATGAGAAGGGTCTTATTACAGATGATGAGCGCCGTCAGGAACTCATCGAGATCTGGACTAAGGCAACTGCTGAAGTTGGAAAGGCGATGGAAGATAACTTCCCACGCGTCAACCCAGTCTGGATGATGGTCTTCTCAGGTGCTCGTGGAAATATGATGCAGATTCGTCAGATCGCAGGTATGCGTGGTCTGGTAGCGAATCCAAAGGGTGAAATTATTCCTCGCCCTATTAAGTCAAACTTCCGTGAGGGCTTGTCAGTTCTCGAATACTTTATTTCAACGCACGGTGCTCGTAAGGGTCTTGCAGATACAGCTCTTCGTACAGCTGACTCTGGTTACCTCACACGTCGTCTCTGTGACGTTGCACAGGATGTAATCATCCGCGAGGAAGATTGCGGTACTGATCGCGGTCTCACACTTCCAATTGCTATTCGTCAGCAAGCTGGAAACCTCGTTAAGCACGATCACGTTGAATCATCTGTCTACGGCCGCACATTGGCTGAAGATGTTGAAGCTAACGGCTCAGTCGTCATGAAGGCAGGCGCCGATCTCGGTGACCGCGATATTGATGCACTTGTTGCTGCTGGCGTAGACGAGATCAAGGTTCGCTCTGTACTTACTTGCGATAGCAAGGTTGGACAGTGTGCTGCTTGCTACGGTCGCTCACTCGCTGCAGGTCAGCGTGTAGCAGTCGGTGAAGCAGTTGGAATCATTGCAGCGCAGTCAATTGGTGAGCCAGGAACACAGCTCACAATGCGTACCTTCCACACCGGTGGTGTGGCTGGTGATGACATCACTCACGGTCTTCCACGTATTGTCGAGCTCTTCGAGGCTCGTACACCTAAGGGTGTTGCGCCAATCGCAGAAGCTGCAGGCGTTGTGACATTCCGCGAAGATGCAAAGGGCAAGAAGATTGTCGTAACACCAGATGATGGTGGAGAAGAAGTCGCTTACCCAATCACACGTCGTCAGAAGCTCCTCGTTGAAGAAGGTTCACGCGTTGAAGTTGGCCAGAAGATGGTCGTCGGCGCAATTGATCCAAAGCAGGTTCTTCGTATCCTCGGCCCACGTGCAACACAGGTACACCTTGTTAACGAAATTCAAGGTGTATACCGTTCACAGGGCGTAGGAATCCACGATAAGCACATCGAAGTAATCGTTCGCCAGATGCTCAAGCGCATTACAGTGCTTGAAGCTGGAGATACAGATCTTCTTCCAGGTGAGCTCGTAGAGCACAACCGCTTTATGGCTGAAAACCGCAAGGCTGTTACATCAGGCGTTAAGGCTGCATCAGGTCGCCCAGAACTTATGGGTATCACCAAGGCATCTCTTGCAACTGAGTCATGGTTGTCGGCGGCTTCATTCCAGGAAACAACTCGTGTGCTTACAGATGCAGCGCTTTCAGAGAAGAGCGATCCATTGCTCGGTCTCAAGGAGAACGTCATCATCGGTAAGTTGATCCCTGCAGGAACAGGCCTTGCCCGTTACCGCAACATCCGCGTTGAGCCAACAGAGGAAGCGAAGGCAGCTGTCTACGCTAACTACGATGAATACGATCTCACACCGTTTGATACGGGTTCAGGCGAAGCAGTTCGCTTGGATGAGGTCGAAGTTCCTCGCTAATTCCCTAAAGGAAAAGTCCGTCACTAGAAATGGTGGCGGGCTTTTCTTATGCTCAAAAGTCTGACCATTTCCGCGCATAAAAGCCCTTCACAGCAACGGTGAACCTGCATAGCCTTCATGGGATGGCTCATGAAGGAGCAAGATGAAGAAAACCAAGAAGTTCATAATTGCTTTGGCGCTGCCTCTAGCACTGATCGCTATGAATGGCGCCTATGCGGCCGATCTTCCTGGTGAGCAATTTGTCATCACAAATCCGCCAACAAGTGAACGCTATACGGGTCTCAATCTCTCGGGCGATAACGCAGTGAAGAATACTTTCTCATCACTGGAAGCATTTACAGCTTCGGGGACTTCCCGCGAAAGCAAAGTTCTTACACATACCAATTGCACAACGATCGGCTCTACTGGTTGCGAAGCGGAAAAATATTTCCAATACAACGCTCAACTTGGTCCATGCGATAGCAAGAATACGACCGACTGTGTCTCTCAAGTATTTGCAAAAAATGAAGCCGGGAAAGAAGTGGTGGGCACTTTCGTTGAAGAGTATCCAGGTCCGACTCAATATACATATGTAGGAAATCCTGCAATCGGTTTACCTTCAGGAAGAAGCACCTTCGTCGTTGATTTCCCTGATTACCCACATCAAGGAGGCTCCCAGTACCTAGTTGTTGTGTGGATGCAGGGATCTCGTGGCTTTAATGAAAAAGATTTTGCGCTTGATTACTTCAGCTCTGCAATATTTGCGGTGAAGAAAGTAGCAGGAAAATACACACGTTCAAGTCCCGGCACCGATGATCGCTCTAATCAGAAATTAGTCGAACGATGGTCATCTGCAGGCGGACTTTCACTTGCTCCAGGTGCACCTCGCTCGCGCTCTGCATGTGTTCAAACTTCAGCAGATGACTGCTTACTTCCATACCGATTGCCACTTGATGTTTCATTTGGCTTAACTATCAAGTTGCATGAAAAAGTTTCAGGTTGGGTGCACGGTCGCTTTATGGATGCCAATGCAAAGATCACGAGCGCGGCAAATGGTGATCAACTCTTGACGATTCAAGGCAAGCCAATCGTCGTTCCGGCCATTTTCGGCTGGTTCAAGAAAGATAGTTATCCAGCGCAGCTACAGTCTCTATACGCAGGGGTTCCAAAACAAGATGTTGACGGAGGCGGTCTAGGCTGGCCAAGCACTGACCCGACTCTTAATAATTGGGTTGATGGCTCGCCATATTCAATTATGAAAGAAAACTTTGATTATGGAGACCGAGGAATTGCAGAAACTCTCGCCTGGATTGGAGCCCTGGGAGATAAGGCCGCTTATTCGCAATCAATGTGGTCCTTTAAAACGATGACTGGCCAATTCGCTGGCTGTCTCAGTGACACTTCCTCGCTGAGTGGAATTGTTTCTACAAACTCAACGATGTATATCGCAGGTCCTCCAACATTTAGTAAGGAAGATCAGTCGTTAGATTACAAGGTTGCAGCTCCTCACTTCCTTGAAGACGGAGCTATTTTTAAAGGAACTTATGATCTAGTTATTAAGAGCTCAGTTGCGAGATGTATCTACGGCTTTTCAAGTGCTCCAGTCTCTGCGAAAGTCTCCATCCTTTCATCGGATGGAACTACTCAGGTGGCCACAACTACATTCACCGAGAAAGACGGTTGGATGTATTTGGTCGCACGTGGCTTCACCTTCTCTTCTCCAACTGTCCGCGTGAAGCTGACTCAAGAAGAAGTAAAAGTTGATGCACCGACTGTTACCGTCGCGAAGAAAACAACCATCACCTGCGTAAAGGGAAAGAGCTCTAAGAAGGTAACTGCAGTGAAGCCAACATGTCCTTCTGGATGGAAGAAAAGTAAGTAAAAGTCTGACCACGATTGCACACAATGACCCTCTACAAATACTGGGTTCAGGCTTAACCTTGCGCTCAATGATCTATGGGGGATTACTGTGAAAATGGCTAAGAAAGCTCTACTTATTGCACTCATTCCAGCTCTTATTCTGAGCGGAAATTTAGCTAGCGCAGCAGACCTGCCGGATGAGCAATTCGTTGTCGCAGCCCCACCCACCAATGATCGCTATACCGGCATCAACTTGGCTGATGAAGTTTTTGCAAAGCACAGTCTTTCGCTGCTTGAGGCATTTACTACCGAAGGCAATAGCGTAGAGGGCAATATCAAGACAAAAGTAACCTGCACAAAGATTGGCGATGCAGGATGCGAAGCCAATAAGTACTTCCAATACAACGCGCTCTTGGGTGCTTGCGATTCCCAGCTAACCACAAACTGTGTCAGCAAGGTCTATGCAATTGACGCATCTGGAAAAGAGATTGTTGGAAATGTGCTTGGCGCATTTCCGGGTAAGACTCCATATACATATAAAGGTGATGCAAGCGTTGGATTGCCAGAAGGAAGTAGTGCGCTCACCGTAGAGTTTCCGGGAATTTCTCATCCCGGAGGAAATGAATTTCTCGTTGTGGTTTACATGCAGGGATATCGTGGCTTTAACGACACAAAGTTTTCTGTTCAAGATTTTAAGAGTGCAATCTTTGCAATTTCTCGAGTCTCAGGCGGTTGCAGCACACCTCAACCAGAAACGACAATTCGTACGGATCACAAAGTTGGCGGCCGTGCTGTTAGAGGTGGTGGCTGTGATGGAACATCCAACGGCTCTTCTAAACTTGCATGCGCAATGGCATCTGCGACCCAATGTGCTCTGCCTTGGGCATTGCCGCTCGATGTGACATTTGGATATTCACTGAAGCTTCAAGAAAAGATTAAAGGATGGCTCCACGGAAGATTGTCTGAGGCAAGCGCATCAATTACTAAAGCAGCTGATTCAGATCAGATCCTCGCAATCCAAGGAAAGCCTTCCGTGGTGCCAGGAATTCATGCTTGGTATTTGAAGAGCAATCTGCCAGGAGAATTAGCAAAATATTATTCAACACGATCTGCAACAGAGATGAATGCAATGGGCGGCGGGTGGCCAAGCACTGATGGAAAGACTTTTGATGGTCCGGATGGACTTCCTTATTCCATCATGAAGGAAGGATTCGGATATGACGAAGGTAGCTTTAAAGAGGTGCTGGCATGGATAAGTGCAACTGGTGATAAAGCCACCTACGCGCCTACCGTCTGGTCTGTGAGAGCGATGCTCTCTGGCGAATTTGAATCTTGCATGAAGGGCTCTGATTCACTAAGCGGCATTGTTTCTACTAACTCCACTATGTATATCGGCGCTCCACCTACCTTTGATAAAGAGAGCCAGAGCCTTGATTACAAGGTGATGTCACCGCACTCATTGCCAAATGGAACAGAGTTCAAAGGTAGTTATGACCTGGTAATCAAGAGCGATGTTGCACGCTGTATCTACGGATTCTCAAGTGCACCGGTATCAGCAAAGATTTCAATTCTCTCTGCAGATGGATCTACCCAGGTTGCAACAACTATCTTTAATGAGCGCAATGGCTGGATGTATTTAACAGCACGAGGCTTCACCTTCTCTTCTCCAACTGTCCGTGTGAAGTTGACCCAGGAAGTCGTGAAAGCTCCAAGTAATAGTGCGCCAAAGAAATCAACCATCACTTGTGTAAAGGGAAAGAGCTCTAAGAAGGTAACTGCGGTTAAGCCTGCATGTCCTTCTGGATGGAAGAAGAAGTAATCGCTAAACTTTTTCTATGAGCAACGATTCTAAATATCATGTAAAGCGCCACGATGATCGCGAGGTATTTGATCGCGATGCAGTAAACGCACTTCTTGATTCTGAATACGTTGCACACGTTGGATTTATTGATGCAGATATCAACGAACCCTTCGTCATCCCAATGGCTTATGCACGCGATAACGATCGCATCCTGTTGCACGGCTCAACTGGTTCTCGATTGATGATGCAGTTAGCAAAGGGCGCACAGATGTGCGTCACTGTTACAAAACTCAACGCAATCATCGTTGCAAAGTCTGCATTTAACTCATCTATGAACTACGAATCAGTGATGATTTTTGGCCAGGGCAAGCGATTAGAGGATTCAAAGAAGCTCGAAGCGATGGATTTAATCACCGAGGGGCTCGTACCTGGGATGACCTCATACGCCCGCCCCACAACGGGCAAAGAGGCGGCCGGCACCATGATTATTGAGCTGCCAATAGAGAAGTACAGCCTCAAATCCCGCACCGGGGGAGTCATGGATGAGCCCGAAGATAAAGATCTGCCTATCTGGTCTGGAGTTATTCCGCTCTCAAGAATTAAAGGCGAGCCAGTAACTGCGCCAGATTCGCAAGGCATAGCACTACCTTCGCACTTGGCTTAGCGGTTATTGCTTCGCTTATTAACACTTACCAAAAGTGGAGACGAAGTGACCGAAGTAAATGCGCCAGTCGGAGAACGCAACGTGGCAGTAATTCTTCCACTTCCCTGAACAGAAGGCTTCCAACTGCAAGTCGCAGAAAGCGAAGCGCTACGTACGGAAACACATCCACCAATGTTCTTATTGTTGTATTTAAAAGTCACAAGCCCATCGTCGCTCAAGGTTGTAGTGATTGCTATCGATTTTCCTTTAAAAACTGTCTTTGCATTTCCTGTCAGAGAGGATGAAATTGTCGGTGGTGCGGGTGTCCATTGATCTTCGCTCGAGTACATTACTTGCAAGCGAGTTAAATCGGATGTGCGAGACGTGAAAGTACCCCAAGGTGAGGTCGAACTTGGTCCTGCATATCCACCTTCTGGAAATGTTCCGCTTCCTTTGCAGGTATTGTCACTGCTCCAAATACCCACAAAGCGTTTCGTACTTGATGTAACTGGTTGCTTAAACAAGAAATATTTAGCACCCGAAGTTGTTACATTCACAGGTGCAGTTGCAGATGTTAAGAAGTCGTACACGCCTTTATAAGTCGAAGAAATAACTAATCGCAATGATTGATTCGATCCGGTACTGATAAGTCCGGATGCAAACCCAACGATGTAAGAATTCGCTGGTATCGCTGTAGCGCTATCGACAACATTAATAAAGGTTCCGGAAAAAGCAGCCGAACATTCGGCAACTTGAGAATCTGTCATTCCAACTTTTACAACTGACGTGAGATTATTGAAGGCGGCGTCATAATCGCTCTTGGTCACATTGAAATAACCGCCACTGACGGCAGCGTCATATGAGCTCTGTCCGGCTGTGGATAGAACACTCCTCATTAGCGCTGCAGCCTGTGCCGGTGCCGGATGAGAAATGGCGAATGTTGGAAGCAGGGCAAGGGCCACCCCAAAGCTCCAGATCAGTCGATTTCTCATACCTGGAGTCTAGGACATGCTCGAATATGCGCCCTATGAGGAGAAAATCGGACATTCTGGACAATAGCGGGGGATCGGGTTCAAGACACGCCCGGGATAGAAAATTGGGGATACTCCAAGAAATTTTGGAGCCAAAGGAGTAAAAGGGCCGTTTTGACCTTTGCCCCACTGGGCAGATACCTTTCTCCTCTGCGCTTTTTGCATGCAACACACCCGACCGCGTGGGTCGGAGGTTGAGCGTGAAAAGAGCCGGAAAGTTAGATGTGAAAAAAGAGAAAGATGTTTTTTCACATTACATAAAAGGAGAATGTAGTGCCAACAATTCAGCAACTAGTTCGTCGTGGTCGCGCAGAAAAGACTACGAAGACTTCAACACCAGCGCTAAAGGGTTCACCACAGCGTCGCGGTGTTTGCACACGTGTTTATACAACAACACCTAAGAAGCCAAACTCTGCGCTTCGTAAGGTTGCACGTGTTCGTCTTACTAGTGGCATGGAAGTAACTGCATACATTCCAGGTGAAGGTCACAACCTTCAGGAGCACTCAATCGTTCTTGTACGCGGTGGTCGCGTAAAGGATCTACCAGGTGTTCGTTACAAGATTATTCGCGGATCACTCGATACACAGGGTGTAAAGAACCGCAAGCAATCACGTTCACGCTACGGCGCTAAGAGAGAAAAGAAGGCTAGCTAATGCCACGTAAAGGTCCTGCTCCGAAGTCACCTGTTGTTGCTGATCCTGTTTACAACTCACCAGTTGTAACAGCTCTTATCAACAAGATTCTTCTTCACGGTAAGCGTTCAACAGCTGAAGGCATTGTCTACACAGCTCTCGAAGGAACACGTGCAAAGACAGAAGTTGATCCTGTAATCACATTGAAGCGCGCACTCGACAACATTCGCCCAGCGATTGAAGTTAAGTCACGTCGCGTCGGTGGTGCTACATACCAGGTTCCAATCGAAGTTAAGTCAGGTCGCGCAACAACTCTCGCGCTTCGCTGGTTAGTTGATTACTCACGTCTTCGTCGCGAAAAGTCAATGTCAGAGCGCCTTCAGAACGAGTTGCTCGATGCAGCTAACGGTCTTGGTGCAGCTGTAAAGCGTCGCGAAGATACACACAAGATGGCTGAAGCTAACAAGGCTTTCGCTCACTACCGCTGGTAATCGCTAGCTTCTAAATAAAGCTAAATAAAAAGAATTAATAAGACGAGAAGAGGAATATAAGTGTCAACAGTAGAGAAGATCGATCTAGCTACGGTTCGCAATATCGGAATCATGGCTCACATCGACGCGGGTAAAACAACAACTACTGAGCGCATCCTCTTCTACACAGGTATCTCATACAAGATCGGTGAAGTGCACGAAGGTGCTGCAACGATGGACTGGATGGAGCAGGAGCAAGAGCGTGGTATCACGATCACTTCAGCTGCAACTACATGTATGTGGAAGAACCACCTCATCAACATCATCGATACACCAGGCCACGTTGACTTCACAGTTGAGGTAGAGCGTTCACTCCGTGTTCTCGATGGCGCTGTTGCAGTCTTCGACGGTGTTGCAGGCGTTGAGCCACAGTCAGAGACTGTATGGCGCCAGGCAGATCGTTACTCAGTTCCACGTATCTGTTTCGTTAACAAGCTTGACCGTACAGGTGCTTCATTCGACAAGTGCGTAGGCATGATCAAGGATCGCCTTAACGCAGTTGCTCTCGTTCTTCAGCTTCCAATCGGCAACGAGTCAGATTTCATCGGTGTAGTTGATCTCATCGAAATGAAGGCTCTCGTATGGCGTGGAGAGACAAAGAAGGGCGAAGACTACGTAATCGAAGAGATTCCAGCAGATATGGTCGATGCTTCTAAGGCAGCTCGTGCAGCAATGCTCGAGACACTTGCCGAGAACGACGATGCAATCATGGAGAAGTTCCTTGATGGCGCAGAGCTTTCAACAGCAGAAATCATTGCTGGTATCCGCCGCGCAACAATCGCTGCAAAGCTTTCACCAGTACTTACAGGTTCTGCATTTAAGAACAAGGGCGTACAGCCAATGCTCGATGCTGTAACTCGTTACCTTCCATCACCACTCGATGTTGAAGCTATCGAAGGTACAGATATGAACGACCCAGAGGTTTCAATCAAGCGTCTTCCAAAGAACGAAGAGCCATTCTCAGCTCTCGCATTTAAGATCATGACTGATCCACACCTTGGAAAGCTCACATTTATCCGTGTTTACTCTGGTGTTCTTGAGACAGGTTCAACAATCTTGAACTCTGCGAAGAACCGCAAGGAGCGCATCGGAAAGATTTACCAGATGCACGCGAACAAGCGCGAAGAGCGTGACAATGTTGGTGCAGGAATGATCGTTGCTGTTATGGGTCTTAAGGACACAACAACAGGCGAGACACTCTGTGATCCAGCTAAGCCAGTTGTACTCGAGTCAATGGACTTCCCAGCACCAGTTATCTCTGTTGCTATCGAGCCAAAGACAAAGGGTGACCAAGAGAAGCTTGGCGTTGCTATTCAGCGTCTCTCAGAAGAAGATCCAACATTCCACGTTGAGACTGATGAAGAGACAGGCCAGACAATCATCGCTGGTATGGGTGAGCTCCACCTCGAAATCCTCGTAGACCGTATGCGTCGCGAGTTCAAGGTTGAAGCTAACGTCGGTAAGCCACAGGTTGCATACCGCGAAACACTTCGTAAGCCAGTTGCACGTCACGACTACACACACAAGAAGCAGACAGGTGGTTCTGGTCAGTTCGCAAAGATCCAGATTGCTGTCGAGCCACTTCCAACAGGTACTGTCGAAGGCGGATACGAATTCGTTAACAAGATCACTGGTGGTCGCGTTCCACGCGAGTACATCCCTTCAGTTGATGCAGGTTGCCGTGAAGCAATGACTACAGGTCCTCTTGCTGGCTACCCACTTACAGATGTACGAGTAACTCTTCTTGACGGCGCGTATCACGATGTTGACTCATCGGAGCTCGCATTCAAGGTGGCTGGTATCGCAGCATTTAAGGAAGCAGCAAAGCTTGCTGATCCTGCAATTCTCGAGCCAGTGATGAAGGTCGAAGTTGTTACCCCTGAAGACTTCATGGGTGATGTCATCGGCGACATCAACAGTCGTCGTGGTCAGATTCAGGCCATGGACGAGCGGTCAGGTGCCCGCGTTGTTAGGGCGCTAGTTCCATTGTCAGAGATGTTCGGCTATGTCGGAGATCTCCGCTCTAGAACACAAGGTCGTGCGAGCTACAGCATGGAATTTGATTCCTATGCAGAAGTTCCCGGCAATGTAATGAAGGAGATCGTTGCGAAGGTTCGCGGCG
Organism: Candidatus Nanopelagicaceae bacterium; assembly: GCA_965267625.1. GTDB lineage: Bacteria > Actinomycetota > Actinomycetes > Nanopelagicales > Nanopelagicaceae > Planktophila. Next base: position 1,229,490 of record OZ254124.1, on the reverse strand, counting down.
AATAATCCTTTACTCCCTAATAAGAAGAAAAGCACAACCCCTAATAACTAAGCACTAGAAACGAAAGAGGATACGAAAATGGCAAAAGCCAAGTTTGAGCGTAACAAGCCACACGTAAACATCGGAACCATCGGTCACATTGACCATGGAAAGACAACACTTACAGCGGCTATTTCAAAGGTATTGCACGACAAGTACCCTGATGTAAACCCATTCACACCTTTCGATCAGATCGATAAGGCTCCTGAAGAGCGTCAGCGCGGTATCACAATCTCTATCGCTCACATTGAGTACCAGACAGAGAAGCGTCACTACGCACACGTTGACTGCCCAGGACACGCTGACTACATCAAGAACATGATCACTGGCGCTGCACAGATGGACGGAGCAATCCTCGTTGTTGCAGCTACAGACGGACCAATGCCACAGACTAAGGAGCACGTTCTCCTTGCTCGTCAGGTAGGCGTTCCATCAATCGTTGTTGCACTTAACAAGTCAGACATGGTTGATGATGAAGAAATCCTAGAGCTCGTTGAAATGGAAGTTCGTGAACTTCTTTCTAAGTACGAGTTCCCAGGCGATGACACTCCAATCGTTCGCATCTCAGCGCTTAAGGCACTTGAGGGCGACGCTCACTGGGCAGAGCAGCTCATGAAGCTTATGGATGCAGTTGACTCATTCATCCCACAGCCAGAGCGTGAAATCGACAAGCCATTCCTTATGCCAGTAGAAGACGTTTTCACAATCACAGGTCGTGGAACAGTTATCACTGGTCGTATCGAGCGCGGTATCGTCAAGGTTAACGAAGAAGTTGAAATCGTTGGTATCCGCACAGAGGCACAGAAGACAACTGTTACAGGTGTTGAAATGTTCCGTAAGCTCCTCGACGAAGGTCAGGCTGGCGAGAACGTCGGACTTCTTCTCCGTGGTCTTAAGCGTGAAGATGTTGAGCGTGGCCAGGTTGTCTGTAAGCCAGGTTCAATCACACCTCACACAGAGTTCGATGCATCTGCTTACATCCTTTCAAAGGATGAAGGAGGACGTCACACTCCATTCTTCAACAACTACCGTCCACAGTTCTACTTCCGTACAACTGACGTAACTGGTGTTGTAACACTTCCAGAAGGCACAGAAATGGTTATGCCTGGCGACAACACTGAGATGTTCGTAACTCTCATCCAGCCAATCGCTATGGAAGAAGGACTTCGCTTCGCTATCCGTGAAGGTGGCCGCACAGTAGGTGCAGGTCGCGTTACAAAGATCAAGAAGTAAGTCAAAAAAAGTAATTCCACGTTGTGGGTGGTGGCGAGAAATCGCCACCACCGCATAACACGTAAGACAGATTGAAAATTAAATTTACCGAAGCAGTACTAAAGATTAAGTAAAGAGGAGATTCACATGGCGGGACAAAAGATCCGCATTCGACTCAAGGCGTATGACCATGAGGTAATCGATTCATCAGCGAAGAAGATCGTTGAGACAGTCGAGCGCACAGGTGCAACCGTCGCGGGTCCAGTGCCGCTACCAACAGAGAAGAACACATATTGTGTGATTCGCTCTCCTCATAAGTACAAGGACAGCCGCGAGCACTTCGAGATGCGCACACATAAGCGCCTCATCGACATCATCGATCCAACACCTAAGACTGTTGATTCATTGATGCGCCTCGATTTGCCAGCTGGCGTCGACATCGAGATTAAGCTCTAAGGAAAGGACGAAACTAAATGGCATATACAACTGTTACTCAGTCTTACGGTTCGTCCATCAAGGGCGTTCTTGGTAAGAAACTCGGAATGACACAGATTTTCGATGCACAGAACAAGATGATCCCAGTAACTGTGGTCTCTGTAGATTCATGCATCGTTACCGGTCTTCGCACTCCTGAGAAGGATGGCTACTCAGCTGTTCAGCTCGGTTTCGGTGCGATTGACCCAAAGAAGGTTAATAAGCCACAGGCTGGACAGTTTGCAAAGGCTGGCGTCACTCCTCGTCGCAGCATTGCAGAACTCCGCACACTCTCAGCAGCTAACTACACAATTGGCCAAGAGCTCGGCGCAACAACTTTCGAAATTGGAGAGGTTGTAGATGCAACTGGTACTTCAACAGGTAAGGGAACAGCTGGTGTTATGAAGCGCCACGGTTTCGGTGGTCTTGGTTCTTCACACGGTGTTGATCGTAAGCACCGTATGCCAGGTTCAATCGGAGCATGTTCTACACCAGGTCGCGTTTTCAAGGGAATGCGCATGATGGGTCGTATGGGTAATGAGAAGGTCACAACCCAGAACCTCATGATCGCCGGCGTTGATGTTGAGCGTAACTTGCTCCTCATCAAGGGCGCAGTTCCAGGTACTGATGGAGGCCTTGTCTTCATCCGTTCAGCTGCAAAGAAGGCAGTTGTCGAGACAGTAAAGGCAGGTGCATAAGCCATGGCGCTTACACTCGAAGTCAAGAACGCTGAAGGTAAGAAGGTTGGATCAGTAGATCTACCTGCAGATATCTTCGACGCTCAGACAAACATTCCTCTGATTCACCAGGTTGTTACAGCGCAGCTCGCTGCAGCACGCCAGGGAACACAGAAGGCAAAGAACCGTGGTGAAACTTCTGGTTCAGGTAAGAAGCCTTTCAAGCAGAAGGGAACAGGTCGTGCTCGTCAGGGTTCTGTCCGTGCTCCTCTTCAGCGTGGTGGTGGTGCAGCACATGCAGTTCGTCCTCGTGACTATGCACAGCGCACACCAAAGAAGATGATCGCAGCAGCACTCCGTGGAGTCCTCTCTGATCGTCAACGCAATGATCGTCTTCACGTACTAGACCAGATTGCAGCAGAGGCTTCTACAAAGAATGCACTCACAGCAGTTCGTCAGTTCTCAGAGCGCAAGAACCTCTTGGTTGTTGTATCTCGCACAGAAGATCTCGCATGGCGTTCACTTCGTAACGCTGAGAACCTTCACCTCCTCGTTCCAGATCAGCTCAATGCATACGACATCTTGAAGAGCGATGACGTTGTCTTCTCAGAAGCAGCGATCAAAGATTTCCTCAAGGCTAAGTCTTCAGGAAATACAGGCAAAGGCGTTAAGTCAGTCGCACGCGAAAGTGAGGTATCTGCATAATGAAGGATTACCGCGACATTTTGCTAGCACCAGTTGTCTCTGAGAAGAGCTACGGATTGCTAGATGAAAACAAGTACACATTCTTGGTTTCCCCTGATGCAAACAAGACAGAGATCAAGATCGCTGTTGAGAAGGTATTCGGAGTCAAGGTTGTCAGTGTTAACACACTCAACCGTCCAGGAAAGAACAAGCGCACACGTTTTGGTGATGGAAAGCGCAAAGACACAAAGCGAGCAATCGTTCATGTGGCCGCTGGCGACCGTATCGACATCTTCGGAGGCCCTGTTTCTTAATTGAGACGGGACCTTAAAGAGAGGAAACCATAAATGGCACTTCGCAAACTTAAGCCGACCACACCAGGTCAGCGTGGAGCATCTGTATCAGATTTCGCAGAGATCACACGTACAACTCCTGAAAAGTCACTCGTTCGCCCAATTCACTCAAAGGGTGGCCGTAACAACCAGGGTCGTGTAACTGTTCGTCACCAGGGTGGTGGACACAAGCGCGCTTACCGTCTTATTGACTTCACACGTAACGATAAGGATGGCGTTCCAGCAAAGGTCGCTCACATCGAATACGACCCAAACCGTTCAGCGAATATCGCGCTTCTTCACTATGCAGATGGCGAAAAGCGTTACATCATCGCTCCAAACAAGATTGTGCAAGGCCAGTTGATTGAAAACGGTCCAAAGGCCGATATCAAGCCTGGTAACAACTTGCCACTTCGCAACATCCCAGTAGGTACAACTGTTCACGCAATCGAACTTCGCCCAGGTGGCGGAGCGAAGATCGCTCGTTCAGCTGGCGCATCAGTTCAGCTCGTTGCAAAGGATGGACCATACGCACAGCTTCGTATGCCATCTGGCGAAATCCGCAACGTAGATGTTCGTTGCCGCGCAACTGTTGGTGAAGTTGGAAACTCTGAGCACGGCAACATCAACTACGGAAAGGCTGGACGTAAGCGCTGGTTAGGCGTTCGTCCATCTGTTCGTGGTGTTGTTATGAACCCAGTAGATCACCCACACGGTGGTGGTGAAGGTAAGACCTCTGGTGGACGTCACCCAGTGACTCCATGGGGTAAGCCTGAAGGCCGCACTCGTAAGAGCAAGAAGTCAGATTCAATGATCGTCCGTCGTCGTAAGTCGAATAAGAAGCGGTAGGAGCCCTTATGCCACGTAGTCTCAAGAAGGGTCCATTCATTGATGGACATCTATCTAAGAAGGTAGATGCACAGAATGAAGCCAACACAAAGAATGTCATCAAGACATGGTCACGTCGTTCAATGATCTCACCATCAATGATCGGCCACACGATTGCAGTTCACGACGGACGCAAGCACGTTCCAGTATTCGTAACAGATGCGATGATCGGGCACAAGCTCGGTGAGTTCGCACCAACACGTACCTTCAAGGGTCACGTCAAGGACGATCGGAGAGCTAGCCGTGGCTAATACTGATAAGCCTGTAGTCGGTCGCGCAATCTTGCGCGATATCCGCCACACACCACAGAAGGCTCGTCGCGTTGTCGACTTGGTTCGTGGAATGCGTGCAGATGAAGCTCTCTCTGTTCTTAAGTTTGCACCACAAGCTGCGGGAGATGATGTCTTCACACTTCTCAACTCAGCTGTAGCAAACGCTAAGCAGCAGAACCCAGCAATCCGCGATGCTTCAGAGCTCTGGGTTGTAGAAGCACTCGTTGATGAGGGACGCACAATGAAGCGTTTCCGTCCACGTGCACAGGGTCGCGGTTTCCGTATCCTCAAGCGTTCATCACACATCACTGTTGCAGTAAGTGCTGATAAGAATGTTTCGAAGACAATTTCACGAGCAGCACAATCTGCGCAAACACGTAGCCCAAAGCGCTCTGATAAGTCACCACTAGCAGCGAAGGGAGCGTCCAACTAATGGGTCAAAAAGTAAACCCACATGGCTTCCGCCTAGGCATTACCACTGAATTCAAGTCACGTTGGTATGCAGATAAGTTGTACAAGGATTACGTCAAGGAAGATGTCGAAATCCGTCGCCTTATGACAAAGGGAATGGAGCGCGCAGGCGTTTCACGCATTGAAATCGAGCGCACACGTGATCGTGTACGTATCGACCTTCACACAGCGCGCCCAGGTATCGTCATCGGTCGTCGTGGACAAGAAGCAGACGTTATTCGCCAGAAGCTCGAAAAGCTCACAGGCAAGCAGGTTCAGCTCAACATTCTCGAGGTTAAGAACCCAGAGATTGATGCGCAGCTTGTTGCACAGGGCATTGCAGAGCAGCTCGCGGCACGTGTTTCATTCCGTCGCGCAATGAAGAAGTCAATGCAGACAGCGATGAAGTCTGGCGCACAGGGCATCCGTGTTCAGTGCGGTGGTCGTCTCGGTGGTGCAGAAATGTCACGTTCAGAGTTCTACCGTGAAGGTCGCGTTCCACTACACACACTTCGTGCAGATATTGATTATGGCTTCTACGAAGCACATACAACATTCGGTCGTCTTGGTGTAAAGGTCTGGATCTACAAGGGTGAAGTTATTGGTTCACGTGCAGAGCGTGCTGAGAAGGCACTTGCAGAAGCACGCGCACCAAAGCCAGAGCGTCGCGGCCCACGTACACCACGTGGCCCACGTGCTGAAGTGACTTCATCACAGGCAGCACCAGCTGCACCAGCGGAAGGAGCGGCTAACTAATGTTGATCCCTCGCAAGGTTAAGCACCGTAAGCAGCACCACCCATCACGTAGTGGTGGAGCAAAGGGTGGAACACAGGTCGCATTTGGTGACTTCGGTATCCAAGCTCTTGCACCTGCATACGTAACAAACCGTCAGATCGAAGCAGCACGTATTGCGATGACACGTTACATCAAGCGTGGTGGAAAGGTATGGATCAATATTTATCCAGACCGTCCACTCACAAAGAAGCCAGCTGAAACTCGTATGGGTTCCGGTAAGGGTTCTCCAGAATGGTGGATCGCAAACGTTAAGCCAGGTCGCGTAATGTTTGAAATTTCAGGAGTTTCAGAGGAAGTTGCAACAGAGGCTATGCGTCTTGCAATTCACAAGCTTCCAATGAAGTGCCGTGTTGTAAAGCGTGAGGAGGCGTAAAGATGACGACTACTACTAATGACGAACTTCGTCAGCTAACAGCAGAAGAGCTAACAGCAAAGCTACGTGAGAACAAGGAAGAACTTTTCAACCTTCGTTTCCAGGCAGCAACTGGTCAGCTCGAGTCACATGGTCGCCTCGGCGCCGTACGCAAGGAGATCGCGCGTATCTACACAATCATTCGTGAACGCGAACTAGGAATTGGAGGCGCTGCATAATGTCTACTAATTCAGTTGATCGCGCAGATCGCAAGACACGTGAAGGCATCGTAACTTCAGACAAGATGGATAAGACCATCGTTGTTGAGGTAGAAAATCGTGTAGCACACGGTATCTACTCAAAGGTTATGAGCCGCTCACAGAAGCTCAAAGCACATGATGAGACAAACTCAGCTGGCATTGGTGACCGTGTAATCATTATGGAGACACGTCCACTATCTGCTTCAAAGCGCTGGCGTTTAGTTTCAATCATCGAGAAGGCTAAGTAAGGGACGGGTGGATTAAAAAATGATTCAGCAAGAATCTCGCCTACGCGTCGCGGATAACACAGGAGCTAAAGAGCTTCTCTGTATTCGTGTACTCGGTGGAACCAAGCGTCGCTACGCAGGTATCGGTGACATCATCGTATGTTCAGTCAAGGATGCAATTCCTGGCGGAACAGTGAAGAAGGGTGAAGTCGTTAAGGCTGTCATCGTTCGCACAGTAAAAGAGCGTCGTCGTCCAGACGGCTCATACATCAAGTTTGACGAGAACGCAGCTGTCATCCTCAAGGCTGACGGCGAACCACGCGGAACTCGTATCTTCGGCCCAGTTGCTCGCGAACTCCGCGACAAGCGCTACATGAAGATCATTTCACTCGCTCCGGAGGTGCTCTAAACCATGGCGAAGATTAAGAAAGACGATAACGTGCTTGTTATCGCCGGAAAGAACAAGGGAGTAACCGGCAAGGTTCTCCATGTTGATGGCGATCGCATCACTGTTGAAGGCGTCAACCGCATTCAGCGCCACACAAAAGAGACAACCACAGAGCGTGGAGTAAAGGTCGGCGGCATCATCACTCAGGAAGCTTCGATCCACATCTCAAACGTTCAGGTTGTTGATGGCGATGGCAAGGCAACTCGCATCGGAATTCGCAAGAATGAAGAAGGCAAGAACGTACGTATCTCTCGTCGCACCGGAAAGGACATCTAGCCATGGCTGCAGTAATTGATGCCTCAAATGTTCGTCTCAAGGCGCGCTACCGTTCAGAGATCCAGAAGGCTCTTAAGGAGCAGTTCGGTTACAAGAACCCAATGATGATTCCAACCCTTACAAAGGTTGTCGTCAACATGGGTGTCGGTGACGCTGCTCGTGACTCAAAGTTGATCGAAGGCGCAATCCGCGACCTCGCAACAATCACCGGTCAGAAGCCACAGGTCACTAAGGCACGTAAGTCAATCGCGCAGTTCAAGCTTCGCGAAGGCATGCCAATTGGTGCACACGTGACAATGCGCGGAGATCGTATGTGGGAGTTCACAGACCGTCTTCTCTCAATCTCACTTCCACGTATCCGTGACTTCCGCGGTCTCTCACCAAAGCAGTTCGATGGCAAGGGCAACTACACATTCGGTCTTACCGAGCAGGTTGTTTTCCCAGAGATCGAGCAGGACAAGGTTGATCGCCCACGCGGTATGGATATCACAATCGTAACTACAGCTAAGAACGACGAAGAAGGTCGCGCACTCTTGAAGTTGCTCGGTTTTCCTTTCAAGGAGGCATAAAGAATGGCTAAAACATCACTCAAGGTTAAAGCTGCTCGCAAGCCAAAGTTCAAGGTTCGCGGTTACACACGTTGCTCACGCTGCGGTCGTCCACACTCTGTTTATCAGAAGTTTGGTATCTGCCGTGTTTGCTTCCGCGAAATGGCTCATCGTGGTGAGCTTCCAGGTATCACTAAAGCTTCTTGGTAATAACTACAACGAAAAAAGTCCAAGCAAATCGCTTGGATACTAATTCGAGAAAGGCCACAGGCCACGTATGACAATGACAGATCCGATCGCAGACATGTTGTCTCGTCTGCGCAACGCGAACTCTGCTTACCATGACACGGTTTCAATGCCGTCATCATCGGTGAAGGTTCGTATCGCAGAAATTCTTAAGACAGAGGGTTACATTGGTGACTTCCGCGTCGTTTCAAACGAGAACGGTGTTGGAAAGACTCTGACACTCGATCTCAAGTTCGGCACAAACCGTGAGCGTTCAATCGCAGGTCTTCGCCGTGTATCAAAGCCAGGTCTTCGTGTTTACGCGAAGTCAACTGCGCTTCCTAAGGTACTTGGTGGACTCGGTGTTGCAATCATCTCTACTTCATCTGGTCTCTTGACCGATAAGCAGGCTAATAAGAAGGGCGTAGGCGGAGAAGTTCTCGCTTACGTATGGTAATCGACTATGTCACGTATCGGTCGTATGCCTATCACCGTTCCTAGCGGCGTTGAAGTAACAATTAACGGTCAGCAAGTTTCAGCTAAGGGTCCTAAGGGAACACTTGGTCTTACAGTTGCAGAGCCAATCAAGGTTTCACAGGCTGACGGTGTTATCACTGTTGCCCGTCCAAACGATGAGCGCATGGTTCGTTCACTCCACGGTCTTTCACGCACATTGGTTGCGAATGTGATCGAGGGTGTAACAACTGGTTACTCACTCACAATCAACATCGTTGGTGTTGGTTACCGTGTTGCTGAGAAGGGCAAGGACCTTGAGTTCCAGCTCGGCTACAGCCACGTTATTAACTTCCCAGCTCCTGAAGGAATCACCTACAAGGTTGAATCTCCAACAAAGTTGCACATCAGCGGAATCGATAAGCAGCTCGTCGGCGAAACAGCAGCGAAGATCAAGAAGCTTCGCAAGGCAGATCCATACAAGGGTAAGGGTCTACGTCTTGAGGGCGAAAAGGTTCGTCGCAAGGCTGGAAAGGCAGGTAAGAAGTAATGGCAATCGGAGTTAAGGTCCGTAAGGGCAACGCACAAGTTGCGCGCGCTCGTCGTGCTTTCCGTCTTCGTAAGAAGATCTCAGGCACACCATCACGTCCACGCCTCGTCGTTTCACGTTCATCACGCCACCTGTTCGTTCAGGTAATTGATGACACACAAGGTAAGACATTGGCTTATGCATCAACAATGGAAGCAGATCTTCGCAAGGCATCTGGCGATAAGTCAGATAAGGCTAAGCAGGTCGGTTCACTCGTTGCTGATCGCGCAAAGAAGGCTGGCGTCACAACAGTTGTATTCGACCGCGCTGGTTACAAGTACCACGGTCGCATTGCAGCAGTTGCTGAAGCTGCACGAGAGAACGGATTGGAGTTCTAATTATGGCTATTGAAACTACAACAGCTGCTCCATCAACTACTGGTGCTCCAGCAAATAAGGGTCGTGGCGAACGCCGCGAAGGTCGTCGTGACGATCGCGAACGCGAGAAGTCTCCTTACACAGAGCGCGTGGTCTTCATCAACCGCGTATCTAAGGTTGTAAAGGGCGGACGTCGTTTCTCATTCACAGCTCTCGTAGTTGTTGGAGATGGAAACGGTCTCGTTGGTATCGGTTACGGCAAGTCAAAGGAAGTTCCAGCTGCGATTGCAAAGGCTGTTGAAGAGGCTAAGAAGTCATTCTTCAAGGTTCCACGCGTCCAGGGAACAATCCCACACCCAGTTCAGGGTGAGACTGCAGCAGGCGTAGTTCTTCTTCGCCCAGCTAGCCCAGGTACCGGAGTTATCGCTGGTGGTCCTGTCCGTGCCGTACTTGAGTGTGCTGGCATCCACGATGTTCTTACAAAGTCACTCGGATCATCTAACGCAATCAACATGGTTCACGCCACTGTTGCAGCGCTCAAGATGCTCGAGTCACCAGAGCAGATTGCAACTCGACGTGGTCGTCCACTAGAAGATGTTGCTCCTGCTGCAATTATCCGCGCTTCACAGCAGACAGTTGGTGCATAAATGCCACGTTTGAAAATCACTCAGATTAAGTCAACAGTTGGCAATAAGCCAGAGATTCGTAACACTGTTCGTTCTCTTGGCTTAAAGCGCATCAACGATGTTGTCGTTAAAGAAGATCGTCCAGAAATTCGTGGCATGGCAGTAGCTGCTCGTCACTTGATCAAGGTAGAGGAGGTCGAATAAAGATGACACTCAAACTTCATCATCTTCGTCCAGCTCCTGGTGCTAAGAAAGCTAAGACTCGTAAGGGTCGCGGTGAAGCATCAAAGGGTAAGACAGCAGGTCGTGGCGGTAAGGGAACTCACGCTCGTAACACCGTTCGTATCGGTTTCGAGGGTGGCCAGCTTCCACTCGTTATGCGTCTTCCAAAGCTTCGTGGATTTAAGAACCCAGCACGCGTTGAATACCAGGCGGTTAACGTCTCAACAATCAACGCACTCTTCCCAAAGGGTGGCGATGTAACAGTTGCAGACCTCATTGCTAAGGGCGCAGTTCGTGATTCATTGCCTGTAAAGGTTCTCGGAAACGGCGATATCGCTGTCAAGGTAACTGTTACAGCACACGCATTCTCAGCTTCAGCAATCGAGAAGATTGCAGCAGCTGGCGGATCTACAAACACACTGTAAAAAAATCGATTCAACGTCGTGATTGGTTAGAGGGAGAAGATTGATGCTTAGTGCATTTGGAATGGCGTTTAAGACGCCAGAACTTCGAAAGAAAATCTTCTTCACTCTCTCCATCATGGCGTTGTTCCGCTTTGGTTCAGTAGTGCCAACACCAGGTGTCTCATACACCAACGTCAAGGAATGTCTTGCTGGTGCTGATAATTCAGGTCTCTTCGGTCTGATTAACCTCTTCTCTGGTGGAGCGCTCTTGCAGCTCTCTGTATTCGCGCTCGGCATCATGCCTTACATAACCAGCTCAATCATTATTCAGTTGCTGACTGTTGTAATCCCTCGCTTTGAAACACTGAAGAACGAAGGACAGTCAGGTCAGGCAACACTTACTCAGTACACACGTTATTTAACAATCGGTCTTGCAATCTTGCAGTCAACAGGTTTGATTGCAGTGGCACGCACACCAGGTCGTCTGATCTCAGGATGTTCACTTCCAATCATTCCTGATGCTTCATGGCAGCGAATCGTCACAATGATCGTTGTAATGACAGCTGGTACATCTGTAATCATGTGGCTCGGTGAGCTCATCACAGATCGCGGTGTCGGTAACGGTATGTCAATCTTGATCTTCACATCTATTGCAGCAGGCTTCCCAAGCCAGCTCTGGGCAATCAAGGTTTCAAAGGGTCTTCCAGTATTTATCTTCGTTCTTCTCATGGGCTTTGCAGTTGTTGCTGCAGTTGTCTTCGTTGAGCAGGCACAGCGTCGTATCCCGGTTCAATATGCAAAGCGCATGGTTGGACGTCAGGCATACGGAGGAACATCTACCTATATTCCAATTAAGGTAAACCAGGCTGGTGTTATTCCGGTTATCTTCGCATCCTCACTTTTGTATATTCCATCTTTGGTCGTGAACTTCACCAATAGCCAAGCTGGTTGGGCTGTCTGGGTTTCACGTAACTTGGTTAAGGGTGATCACCCGATCTACATCGCGATCTACTCTGCACTCATCATCTTCTTTACCTACTTCTATGTTGCAATCACATTTAACCCAGATGAGGTTGCAGATAACATGAAGAAGTACGGTGGATTTATTCCAGGTATCCGTGCAGGACGCCCAACATCTGAGTACCTCACATATGTACTCTCACGAATCACAGCGCCAGGTGCCGTCTATCTTGCACTCGTTGCGATTATTCCAATCATTGCTCTCGTTGCATTCGGTGCATCACAGAACTTCCCATTCGGTGGAACTGCGATTCTGATTGTTGTCGGTGTTGGTCTTGATACTGCAAAGCAGATCGAGTCACAGCTACAGCAGCGTTCATACGAAGGCTTCCTTAAGTAATGCGCCTCGTCCTGGTAGGTCCACCAGGTGCGGGCAAGGGAACACAAGCTCAATTCCTAGCTGCGCACTATTCAATTCCGCACATCTCTACAGGTGACATCTTTCGCGCGAATTTGAAAGAGAATACAGCGCTAGGCCAGGAAGCTAAGACTTTTATGGATGCCGGTCAGCTCGTTCCTGACTCTGTTACCAACGCAATGGTGAAAGATCGCCTTACTTGGGACGATGTTGCTAATGGCTTTCTCCTTGATGGTTTCCCACGTAACGTTGTTCAGGCAGAGGTATTGCGCGCAATCCTTGCTGAAAAGCGCACACCACTTGATGCAGTTCTTGAACTTTCAATTCCTAACGAATTAATTATTGGTCGCCTCTCATCACGTCGCACATGTCGTGCATGTGGTGCGCCATCTGGCCCTGACGCAACAGTGTGTAGCGCATGTGGGGGAGCAGAGCTCTACCAGCGCGAAGACGATAAGGCTCAAGTCATTGCAAAGCGCCTTGATGTCTATGAAGAGCAGACAGCGCCAATTATTCATTTCTATCGCACAGAAGGTTTGCTCATCACTATTGATGCCGATGGCGAGATTGCAGAAATTACAGATCGCGCAACATCCGCACTTGCTCGCGTAAAAGCTTAATTGCGGTAAATCCAATGGCAATCCAAATCAAAGACCTTGATCAGCTCAAGGTAATGCGTCGCGCAGGTTTGCTCGTTGCCCAGATTCACCAAGCTATTCGTGAGAACATTAAAGTGGGCATGACTACAGATGCTCTCGATGCTATTGCTGCCGCAACAATTAAACGTGGTGGCGGAACACCAAACTTTCTTGGTTACCACGGTTATCCAAAGACAATCTGTGTCTCTGTTAATGAAGAGATTGTTCACGGCATTCCAGGTCCACGCACGCTTCTCGATGGAGATTTAGTTTCAATCGATTGCGGTGCAGTTATCGATGGTTGGCATGGCGATGCAGCCTTCTCAATAGGACTGGGCACAGTTGATCCTGAAGATCAGAAGATGATGGATACCTGTGAAGAATCTATGTGGCGCGGAATCGCTGCCGGATCACTTAATGCAAAACTTTCCGATATCGGGTATGCAATCGAGCAATATGTAAATTCTCAAGGAAAGTACGGAATCCTGCGCGAATATGGCGGTCACGGAATCGGCACTGAGATGCACCAAGAGCCACATGTTCTCAACTTCGGCCGTAAAGGTTTTGGTCCAAAGATTGTTCCTGGAATGGCACTTGCAATTGAGCCAATGATTACTCGTGGCACCGATAAGACAAAGGTGCTGGCAGATGATTGGACCGTTGTCTCCACCGATGGTTCCCGTGGCTCTCACTTCGAACATTCTTATGTCATCTGCCCAGATGGAAAGCCATTTGTATTGACGGCAGTCGATGGCGGTCGTGAAAAGCTAGCCACATTAGGTATTGAGGTTTCTGACCTTCTCTAACCTCGAATTGATATCAATTCGTTACCGAAATCTCTTTCTTACGCTTGAGTTAGCGCCTAACCTCTCTCGATGGCCCGCATCTCGCAGGGACTCATCGCATGATCATGGAGGATCTATGTTGAAGAAGAAGGTTGCCCTTGTAGCTACAGCTGCAGTTGCGGCACTACTCGTAGGAACAACAGGCCCAGCTGCACACGCTGCACTCAAGCCTGATTACAAAGCTGTTGTCGGAGATGAATGTCTTCGCGAAGGCAAGAAGGCTGCTGGTCGTGGAGTTAACGGCACAGACCTCACATGTACAACTGTGAAGACTGGTTCATTCGCAGGAACAATGCGTTGGTGGTACCCAGAAGTCAAGCCATTCGGCTCACTCGAGTGGGTTTCATCATCAAACATCGGTGGTGGCTATGGAACGACAGCTATCGCAATCGGTGATGCAATGAAGAAGGAAGGCCTTCTTAAGGATTACACAGTTACATACCGTTCAAATGCACCACTTGGCCTCGGCTACTTCTATGACCAGAAGGATCGCAAGGACCTTCTTCTCATCACAGGTTTTGCTATGCCTGGTGGTCTTGCAACAAACGGTTCAAAGCTTTCAATCACAACTGCTAAGGCAGTTGCTGGTGTGATGCGTGAAGCAGAAGCATTCGTTGTCCCAACTTCATCGAAGTACAAGACAATCAACGACCTTCTTGCAGATATCAAGGCAAATCCAAAGTCAATCGCTATTGGTGGCGGTAACTACGGTGGAGTCGACCACGTAACAGTGGCAACTCTTGCTGCAACAGTTGGCGTTAAGGCAACAGACCTTAACTACATCCCTTACTCAGGTGGCGGATCACTCGTTCCTGATGTAATCGGTGGACGCGTTGCTGTCGGTATCTCAGGAACATCTGAATTCGCTTCATATGTTGCTGCAGGAAAGATGCGCACACTCGCCATCACTTCACCTAAGCCACTGAAGGTAATCAAGGGCAAGACTCTCGTACAGCAGGGTGTGGATCTCACATTCGGTAACTGGCGTGGAATCTTGGCTCCATCAGATCTCTCAGCTGCTGATCTTCTCAACACACAGAAGATCATGGACATCCTTCATTCATCACCATCATGGAAGGACACATTGGTTGCTAAGTCATGGATCGATGAGTTCCGCGTTGGTGACTCATTCCAGACATGGATCAAGAAGGAGAATGCAGACATCATCAGCGTTCTCACTGACTTCAAGCTCGTAAAGTAATTCATAAAGAATCGAAACTCGATTATTAATATGAAATTACCTCAAGGTGGAAAGAGTGAGCTCACATTTGTGGGCTCACTCTTCCTCCTTGGAGCACTCGTTTTTTGGGATACCTGGAACACAGAGCTCCCGATGCTCAACCTGACAATCAGCCCTAAGGTTTTTCCTTATGCAATAGCGATCTCGCTCATGGCACTCAGCGCCATTCTCTTTATCTCAGTACTCCGTGGAGATATTGCAGTTCCTGAAGGAGCCGAAGCTGGAGAGCCTATTCATAAGACGGATTTCAAAACTTTTGGAATCGTTCTTGCATCTTTACTTGCCTATCTACTTCTCATTGAGAGAGCTGGATTTATCATCGCCGCCTCCCTGACTTTCTTCGGTGTAACAGTTGCCTTCGAGAATAAGAAACATGGCCGCGCCGCAATTTTTGGAACACTTTTCATCACAATCATTTACATCACATTTACCCGTTTCCTCAATGTGCAACTGCCAGCAGGAATCTTTAAGGATCTTCTATGAGCAGCTTCAACTCATTAATGGATGGCTTTGTAAGCGCACTTACATTAAGTAACTTGGGATTTGGGCTTCTTGGAACTTTCCTCGGAACACTCGTAGGTGTTCTTCCAGGTATCGGTCCGGCTCTAGCAATTGCGCTGTTGCTTCCAATCACTTACACAGTAAGTCCGGCCTCAGCTTTGATTATGTTCGCCTCCATTTACTACGGCGCAATGTATGGCGGATCAACTACTTCAATCTTGCTTAATACTCCTGGCGAATCAGGATCGGTTATCACCGCACTTGAAGGCAACAAGATGGCACGTCGTGGTCGCGCAGGCGCAGCCCTTGCTACCGCTGCTATCGGTTCTTTCGTTGCCGGAACCATTGCAACTGGAATCCTCGCCTTCACGGCGCCATCCATTGCAGATCTTGCAATCAAAGTTGGCGCGGCAGAGTATGTAGCTTTGATGCTCGTTGCATTCACAACGGTTTCTTCACTTCTAGGCGCTTCACAGATCCGCGGCTTTATTGCACTCTTTATTGGCCTCATCCTCGGCCTTGTAGGAGCTGACCTTCAATCAGGTCTTTCACGTCTTACATTTGGAAATGAAGCAGCTCTTGAAGGAATTGAAACTGTTCCAGTCATCGTTTCAATCTTTGCACTCGGCGAAGCGCTCTATATTGCGAGCCGATTCAAAGAAGAAGGTTGGAACATCATCCCGATGAAGGGCAAGGCTCTGATGAGCCGTGAAGATTGGAAGCGTTCTTGGAAGCCATGGATTCGTGGCACATTCCTTGGTTTCCCACTCGGAGTTATTCCTGCCGGTGGATCTGAAGTTCCAACGTTCCTTTCTTATTCCATTGAAAAGAAACTTTCCAAGCATCCAGAAGAGTTTGGCCATGGCGCTATTGAAGGCGTGGCCGGTCCTGAAGCTGCAAACAATGCAAACGCTGCCGGAGCACTCGTTCCGCTACTTGCGCTCGGTCTTCCAACGTCTGCGACTGCTGCAGTTATTCTCGTT
This sequence comes from Candidatus Nanopelagicaceae bacterium, assembly GCA_965267625.1. Lineage (GTDB taxonomy): Bacteria > Actinomycetota > Actinomycetes > Nanopelagicales > Nanopelagicaceae > Planktophila. Next base: position 1,213,134 of record OZ254124.1, on the reverse strand, counting down.
GCTTTCCAGACATATCAAATCCAGCCAGGTCCAACTTTGTTCCTTACCAATGGCGCACTTATCTGGACTTTGATTGCATCTCTCTTCATCGGAAATACACTCCTACTGATCCTTAACTTGCCGCTGGTTCGTTTCTGGGTGAAGTTACTGAAGGTCCCACGCCCATATCTCTTTGCCGGAATCGTGACCTTTGCTCTCCTTGGTGCATATGCCCTCAACACATCTATCTTCGATGTGCAGGTGGCAATCGCCATCGGTTTAGTGGGATTCCTCTTTAGACGTTTCGGAATGCCAATTACGCCGTTGATTCTTGGTCTGATCTTGGGTCCAAACCTAGAACTTCAATTCCGTCGCGCACTTCAAATTAGCGCTGGAGATTATTCAACTCTCTGGGCATCACCGCTCTCAAAGGTGCTCTATGCAGTTCTCTTCTTAGCTCTCTTTACACCTGTGATTACCCGTGTAATGAAGAAGATTCGCAAAGACGTAACTCAGTAATTCTCTATGGCTCTACCTGATTGGACTCGCAAGCTTCTCTGGAGTTCAACAATCACGCAGGGAATCATCTACATCGTCAGACCGATGATTACCTACCGTGCGCTAGAGCTCGATGCATCGCCATCGATGATTGGTGTGATTGCGGCGCTCTATGCACTTTTGCCGGTGATGATGGCGCTGACCTTTGGTCGTTGGGTGGGAGTAGTCGGAGAAGGTCGTTTCGTGATCTTCGGTACGGCGGGAATGATTCTCTCTTCTACAGTCTTACTTCTTGCCCATTCAATTCCTATTCTGGCAATTGCAGCGGCGTTAGCTGGCTTGGCTCACTTAGCGTGCATGGTCGGCGGTCAGACAATGGTTTCACTGCGCAGCCCAAGAGATAAATATGAATCAAACTTTGGCTACTACACATTCAGTGCATCACTTGGTCAGATGATTGGTCCAATCCTTGGAACCTTAGTTGCTGGTTCAACTGGCGTACTTCCAGAATCAACTACCAATGCTTTCTTGCTCGCTCTGATCTTTTCTTTCATCGCACTTCTGCCAGTGATCAGCTGGCGAAGTTACACACCGACTGTTGTTGCAGCAAAGAGCGAACATGGAACCCTGAAGAGCGCTGCGGTTTTACTTCGAAATAAGAAAGTCTTTGCCGCGATTTATACCTCAATGGCGATTAGTTCGGTCGGTGATATTTTGGTGGTCTTCTTGCCGCTCTATGGATCAGAGAAGTCATTTTCTTCGTTATCAATTGGAGCCATCATCGCGGTGCGCGCTGGTGCATCAATGCTCTCTCGTATTTCACTTGGCGCTTTAAGTGCGCGTTATTCAACAAAGAACATTTTAATTTTTAGCAATTCAATCTCAATCGCGATGTGTGCACTGATGGGATTTGCGCCCAATCCTTGGGTGCTTGGATTTATCGTCTTGATCGCTGGATTCTCACTGGGAGTTGGTCAGCCATTGACAATGTCCTTGGTCTCGCTTGCGACCAAGCCGGAAGAGCGTGCACTGGCTGTCTCTGCGAGATTGACCGGCAACCGCTTCGGGCAATTTGTGATCCCAGCCGGTGCCGGCTTACTTGCCGCCGCATCGGGAACAAGCGCGGTATTCGTAGGCCTCTCAATCTTGCTCGCGACAACCTTCATAACCCCTCAGCGATAGGCCGTTCCACTCGACTAGGGGAATCACCACCCCTTAAACTCACCGCATGGGGCCGCGCGCATGAGTCAACAAGATCAGGTGGAGTTCACGCTCTGGCTGCGCGAAAACCAGAAAGCCTTTCTCAAGGCGGCAAAAGTTATCTGTTTTGATACCCAAAATGCCGAAGATGTTCTTCAAGAAGCGCTGGCAGATGTCTATAAGCGTTGGTCAAAGATTCGCGATCACGAAAACCCAGAGGCATATCTGATGCGCGTGATGGTGAGCAAGCATGCAGATATGCGTCGCAAGTGGCTTCGCAAGCAAGAAGAACGAGAAACATCTTGGGATTTGGCAGAGAACATTCGCGATATTGCAGATCAAACTGATGATGTTACCCAAAGACTTTTGGTCCAGGCAGCTCTTAAATCGCTCTCTGCAATTCAACGTGCAGTGCTTGTTCTGATTTATGAGCATGGAATGGTCTTACGTGAAGTTTCAGAGGTTTTGCAGATTCCGATGGGAACAGCGGCATCTCATTTAGCGCGTGGTAAGGCAGCCGTTGCAGCGTATGTAGAGTTAGTACCTGAACTGGAAAAATCGGCAAAGAATGAACTCGCCGCTCCTGAAAATAACATTCGCGAAATATTAATTGCAGAGGTGGTGGATTCCAATGAGTGATATTGATCCGCTGATCAAACGCGAAATGCAATGGATGGCAGTCGGCGTTAACGAAAACCGCGATCTTGCTACGATAGTTATTGCCAAGGTTCGTCGTCGACGCATCCGTAATGCAATTCTTGCCCTTCTCGCAGTCTTTGCAATAAGCGGCGGCAGCATCGGAATGTATGAAGTCCTCAAGAGCGAACCAATTCAAGTTGTTGGGGGAGTCACCGGAAGCAATACGATGAATCTGCCTGAGATCCAAGGTTTGATTTCAGATTACCCAGTTACCTGGGAACAGAGCGTTGGCGATGTCTCTGCAATTAGTGGTGCAGGTGGACTTGGCGACACATTGGGTGGACTCACTGCTGTCGGTTTGAAGATTTCATGGGAGCGTTGCGGTAAAGAACAGTGTCCAACGACGTGGGTGCTCTCAGTTGAAAATAACACCGCAGATTTAGTTTCGACCTCACCATCACTTGGAATCTTTAATAATCACACTCCGCTCGTTAGTGACTCACGGCCAACGACCGTCCTTCCGGGCGGAAAGGCGCTCTTGGTCTTCACCTTCCCAGAGTTCAATGATGGTCTCGAGATCTCAAGCAATGTCTCTTGGCAGTGGAATTGGTACCTCGCACAGCTCCGTTAGGCGCAGTCATGACCACGATTGACCGTACTAGCCCTATTAATAGCGGTAGCTAGCGCATAAATTGACCCCATATCCACGGTGAAAGCCGTAGAGCCAGAAATGGCCAATTTACTCACATTGGGGGAAAAGTGAAGAAGATTATTGCAGGGCTCTCAGCCCTAGCACTGATGGCGGGAACAATTGCAACAGGTGTGACTTCAGCATCTGCAGCAACTATCCGCCTTCCAAAGACAGCGATGCCTGCTTGCGTTGTGCAGAACGGTATCTATTGCATCGAGTCTGTATCGCTACAGACCGCATCAGGCCAGAAGATTCCTTTGGTCTGGGTTCCATCAGGAGCAGAAGTTCCAGCAAAGAAGACTCCATCAGACTTCTTCGCTCCGGTAGCTCGCCTTGATAAGAACAACAAGGTAGTCGACAACAACTGGTGGCTTTCACAGTACCAGCGCGATGTCCTCACATCAGGATCAATGGTTGTTCAGGATCTTTCATCACTCTTGAATACTGCAAACCACCCAGAACAAGGTGCGAAGTATGACGCGGCAACAAAGAAGTACGACATCAACAAGCCGCTTGATTCTTACGCATACACAATTGATTGCTGGGATCAGACAACTCGTTCATCTTCAAAGAAGGTCTTCTCAGAGTGCTTCAAGGGCTCAGTAGCTTTCCTTCAGGATAACGAAGTTAAATTCTTCTTCTTCTACCCAACAGCTGCAGAGGCTGCAAAGCAAGCTGCAGATTTCACTGGCGCAAAGTTTATTGACCTTGCAGAGCTTTCAGCTCTTCAGCAGCGTCCAGTATGGGGAACAACATACGATGCGACAACAAAGACATTTAAGGCAACAGAAGGAATCATCATTCCTATTTGGGTCACACAGAATGCTCTTATCAACGGTTGGGCAGTAGCGGGTACACCAGCTGCAGCACCAGCAGGAGATGCAGCTGCATCAACAACTACAACACCAACAACTGAGAGCGGAACAGCAGAGGCTAAGGAATTAGCAGCAACTGCTCCACTTGCTCCAGCACCAGGCGTTGCAGTTGGTACACCAACTGAGGCAGGCCGCGCTCTTCCAGGTCGCTGGACTCACCCAGATTGGCAGGGTCTTAACCTTGGATCACTTGGTTATGACGGACTTTACGTAGATGCGAAGGCAGCTAACGAGTTTGTTTCAAGCATCTTGATGACAGACGTTGTTCCAGTACTTACCGGTGCAGATAAGAAGACAAACCTCGCTGGCCAGGTTGGTAATAAGAACTACGCAGCTTCGCTTGATTCAGATATCACAATCTCAGTCAAGGTTCGCGTTGGCGATATGAAGACTGGTGTCACAGTTGCTATCGGTACATCAATCACAGTTGATCAGGTTTCAACAGGTGAGTACAACGCAATCACAATCACAGGTTCTCCTGTAACTGTTCCTCTTGCATCAAGCGTGAAGGACTGTACTGGCGAGACAGGTATCTCAAAGGCAAACGTTCGCCAGTTCCAGATGATCGCTCTTGCACAGAACGATGATCAGACCGGCTTCGGTGTTGAAGGTACTTCAGGTGATATGTACGTAGGCTCCAACGGTGTCTGCGGACTTTCAACTCCAGTATGGAACAACGACGAGAAGTCATTCACATGGCAGGCAGCTGCTCCTCACTTTGCACCAGATGGCGTGACAGTGAACAAGGGCTTCTACAAGGCTGTTATTCCTGTAAACGATGCGAAGCTCCTTTGGGGTCTTGAGAATCCAAATGATGCAGCAACAGCACTTGAGGTTGCAGTAACAACTGAAGCGGGCGGATCAACTGCATCGCTTAAGAGCGTCTCAGTCAAGAACGGCAAGATCATCATCGATGTATCTGGCTTCTCTTACTCACGACCAAAGCTCAAGATCACAATGAAGAAGGGCTGGAAGCCAGCAACAGCGATGCTTAACAAGACAACCATTACATGTGTAATGGGCAAGACAGTTAAGAAGATCACTGCTGTGAAGCCAACATGTCCTAAGGGTTACACAAAGAAGTAACTCAACTCCTCCAAGAGATAAATGCGATAGCTGCCTACTGCGAGACATTTCGTAGGCAGCTATCGCATCTCTGGTTTTAACTACCCACTGACTTTTTGGAATAGGTAATTGTGAAAAAGCTCCTGACTGTTCTCATTGGATTTGCCCTCGTCGCGGGATCTGCGTCATCTGTGCGCGCAGCTGATATCCCTGATGAGCAGTGGGTTAAGAGTGGGCCTTCACAAGAGGGTGGTTCATGGGGAATTGCAATGACCGATGACATCGGCAACGAAAGTCCAATTGGGTATCTCACCTCCATTAAAGCCGATGGTTACGTCTGGGGCAGCAGTAAGCAAATATCAATCAAAACCTGCTCAAGTTTCCCTTCAGCAGCGTGCCCACAAGATGAATTTCAGACATATCAAACTCCACTTGGTTTCTGCAAGAGCGCGTCAGATACCGATTGTGTAGCAGATATTTATGCCGAAAAATCCGATGGGACAAAGCTCGGATATAAATTTGTACGGAATTTTCCTGATGAGAATCCTTATTCATTCAGTGCAAACCTTCTAGCAAAGTTACCTGCCAGTGGAAATACTTTTCTCATCGATATTCCAGACGCTCCACACGCAGGCGGCTCGCTCTACATTGTTAGCTCTGTATTAGCGGGAAGTCGCATGCCAAATGAAAGCTCTTTTCGCACGGATCGCCTTAATGTTTCAATTAATGCAGTCTCACTCCAAAACGGCAGCTACAACCTTCCTTCTCCAATAACAGCAATTGCGAATAATGGAGCATTCCCAAGTGTCGGAAGAGCAGGTGATCCGCGTTGCGCAATCCAATGCTCAAAAACGGAGATTGCACTCGGTCAGGCTATGGATTTAAATTTAAAGCTTGGCGTGAAGATTCGATTAAACGCGAAAGTGACTGGCTGGCTAAATGGGCGCGTTTCAAAGGTCGAGTCAACGATTCTCATTGACAATACCGGAATGCAAGAGATTACCGTCAAAGGTAATCCTGTAAAAGTTCCCGTAATTTTCGGTTGGGTTCAGAAAGCATCTGCTCCCTCTTCCCTAAAGAATTTCTATGGATCGATGACCGCTGTCCAGGTTAACGGTGGTAACGGGTACGGTAAGTGCTTGGATCCAGCGCTCCCAGCTAATGCAACACCGGGACCATGTAATCCTGAATATTGGGAGAGTGTACTTAGAGGACCACAGAAGAATTTGAGGGATCTCCAGGAAGTTGCCCTTTGGCTCCCAGTTCTAAAGGATACTGCTGTTGCGGCCCCAACTCGATGGAACATTAATTCCACAGATAGCGGAGTAATAGGCAATTGCAGTGCGGACAGTTCCAAGCTGACTGGAATCGTTACAACAAATGCAACTGGATTTGTCTCAGGGCCTCCTGAATTCAACAAGGTTGATCAGGTGCTTGAGTACAAGGTCTTAGCGCCTCATTACCTTAAGGATGGCTCAACATTCCTGGGCACTTATGACTTAGCGATTGACTCGACTTATGCTCGTTGTATTTATGGCTTCACATCTGCTCCAGTAAGCGCGTCAGTCAGCGTTATTTCTACTGATGGCACCAATCAAGTTGCGACTGTAATCACAAATGAACGCGATGGATGGATTCATCTCGGTGCATATGGATTTACCTTCTCAGCGCCGACTGTGAAGGTCAAGCTCAGTCAGGAAGTCGCAAAACCTGTTGTCTTAGTTACGCCAACACCAACGGCTATTGCCGCGGCACCGATAAAGAAGTCGATTACTTGCATAAAGGGAAAGTCAACGAAGAAGGTAACTGCTGTAAATCCAAAGTGCCCAACTGGATATAAGAAGAAGGCTGCATAATGAAGAAGAAGGTCGTAGCGCTATTACTTATTACGTTAACACTGGGATCCTTTACTCAGCTCAGCGCTGCAGATCTTCCAGATGAGCAGAAGCAAGTACCAAGACCTCCCGTTGAGCAAACTGGTGGCTACTCCGGTGCTTACTACGATGACCAGCGAACTCTCTTTAGAGCTTTCACTTACCTAGAATCTTGGCCTACCGAGTATTTCTCAAATGGAAGTCAGACCACTTGTTCTTCAATGAAGGATGAAGCTTGCGCAACCTCAAACTATCTTTTCTATGAGACACCTATTTCTCCATGTTCAAATGAACGAGTGAAAGACTGTGTCGTTTCGCTCTCTGGAAAGAATGGTGAAGGGGAGTGGATTAATGCCACCCTCGTTGAGACAACTACCTCTTCATTTTCAAATATCGGCGCCGAGTTCTTAAAGCGATATTTCACGCCTTTCACTGGAGATGCAAGTAGAGGAATTCCAGATAGCGGTTCAATTTCGATTTGGAAAATTCCTGGTATGACTCATGCAGGTGGAGGAGATGAATACTTACTAATTCCTAAGCTCAACGGAGATCACCTAGATAAGCAAGGAAAGAAGGCATCAAATCTTGATGTTGGAATCTTTCCAATCTCAAAGTCTCCAAGTGCCGGAAAGAACGCCAGTGACTGCTTCATGCTTACTGATTCTTACTGTCTTGTTCGTTGGGCTCATCCGAATGGATCCAGCTTTAAGGTCTCGGTAAAGACTTCATCAAAAATTATCGGATGGTTCCACGGTCGAATTTACGAGCCAACGATTTCTAGTGAGAAGTTAAGCGATGGACAGACTCTGATAACCATCGAAGGCGCAGCGATGAAAGTCCCCGTCCTAGCAGCTTGGGCGAAGAACACAGAACTCCCTAAGGCCCTTGATGAGATGATTGAGAAAGAGTTTATTGAGCGTGGCCGCCAGTTTGCTGGGTCTGGCATCTTCGGGGGAAATGAGACAGATCGAGCGAAACAAGCGGTTATCGACGACCGTAACCCATCGTTCGACGAGAACTTCTTTGCTCGATATCTATTGTGGGTCGAAGTAGCCAAAGATAAGGCTTATGCAAACCCATCGACATGGTCTTTTAGAACTATGGAGAATTACGCACAATACGAGAAGTGCATCGGTGCATCTGGCGTAGCCGGCATGGTCACAACAAACTCCAATGCCTACATCGCGGGTCCTCCAGTATTTAAGGATGGAGTCCTTTCATACAAGGTTTCATCGCCACACTATGACTCCAAGAACGAAATCCAAGTTGGAACATATGACTTAGCTATTCGCTCTGATATTGCCCGTTGTATCTATGGCTTTACGAGCGCACCAATCCAAGCTTCTGTCAGCATTATCTATGACGATGGACAGACAAAGAGCGCAACAACTGTTGTCTCAGAACGCAATGGCTGGTTAAAGCTTTCAGCGAAGGGCTTCACTTACTCAAGCCCAACTCTCAAAGTCAGCTTTACTCAAGAAAAGTCAGCTTCAGAGGCAACTATTAATCCAGTAACTAAGCCATCGAAGAAGACAATCGTTTGCACTAAAGGCAAAACCACTAAGAAGGTAACTGCGGTTAATCCGAAGTGCCCATCCGGATATAAGAAGAAGGCGTAATGATGAAAAAGTTTGCTTCGATTTTGATGGTATCCGTCATGGCGTTTTCTACTTGGACTGCTCAAGCAGCAACATTAACAAACCTCAATGATCCAACTATCGGGGTTATGGTGAGCGACAACCGTGAAATTCTTACCGATACACCTAATTTGATGGCACAGACCTTCACTGCCGGCGCAGATCGAATGTACTTATGCAAAACCCTTGATGATTCTATTTGTACTAATGGACATAACATCAGGTCGATCGCATTCTTGCCTCCATGTTCGCCTGAAATCGATATCAATTGCATCGCCAGTGTCTATGCAATCGATGAGGCAGGAAATAAGACTTTAGGAAAGTTCAATCGGTATGTGGCTGAAGACGGCGGAAATCAGTACGCGGCAAATCCAAAATATAATTTGCCCCAAGGTAAGGGACAGGGCTCTATCTGGACTATGCCTGGACTTAAGAATGGCGCGGGTAACGAAGAGTATTACGTGGGTGCACTCTTTGAGTCCTGGGCTACTTTTGGTGGGGGTCGAATTTTTGAAAATTTCTACCCATCAAAAATGGTTACAGCTATTACTCCTGTGTCGACAAAATTAGGCGCTTATGGATTCAACTATGCACTTGACTCAAATCAGAAAAGTAATGATGGTTCGATTAATGGCGGCGTTGGATATCGCAATGATTCACAAGAACAGAACTGGAACGACTGTGTCGTTACTGAAACTGGAAAGTGCTATATGGCGGCAGATTTTCCAACTTCATACCGCTTCGGTATTACTTTAAAAATTGGTGCGACCCTCAAGGGTTGGTTTCACGGGCGAATCTATAAGCCAGTAATCTCGACGAAGACTGCAAGCGCCGGAGGCGCGGAGGAGCTCACTATTGAAGCACTCCCAGTTGCGGTGCCTACCCTGAAAGAGAAAATGCCAACGGCTTCAATCTCTGACGAGCTGAGAAATTTCCTCAGCAACAATCAGGTTGGTAATGGCTTCGGCTACATCATGCCCGAATCATCCGGCGAGGCAGCCTTTAATCAGACCAAAATGTGGATTCCGCTAGTAAAGGACAAGGCAACAACTTCGAACTCCTACTGGTCCGTGCGAACATTGGAACAGATAAATGATCCAATTATTGCCAACTGCACAAAGAGCGATGGAGCTCTTTCAGGAGTTGTGACAACAAATGCACTTGTTTACCACTCAGGCCCACCATCATTTGATAAGTCCACCCAGAATCTTGAATACAAAGTTCTCTCGACTCACTACTCAGCTGATGGGGGAGTGGCTAAGGGAACTTACGATCTCATCATGTCCTCTTCAGTAGCACGGTGTATTTATGGATTTACAAATGCACCTATCAGTGCGAGCTTGACCATTCTTTCCGAAGATGGTTCTCCGCAGGTTGCAACTCAGGTAATCAATGAGAAGAACGGTTGGCTGACACTCTCTGCAGCTGGATTTACCTATTCCTCTCCAACTATCGCTGTGAAGCTAACGCAAGACAAGGCGGCGGTTGCGACACCAACGCCTAAAACTCCTTCCTGGGCGCAGAGTACAAAGACAATTACTTGCGTAAAGGGAAAGACAACTAAGAAGGTCTCGGGGTTTAACCCAAAGTGCCCAACCGGATATAAGAAAAAGGCATAATGTTGAAGAAGCTTGAAATTGCCATAGTCACCGCCATCATCAGTATTGGGCTCGTGGCTTCGAGTAATGCGGCGATTAATTCGGTTGGCGATCCAGGGCGATTTTGGGCGCAACCTAACGATGACGCTCTTGGTTTACACGTACAGCAATTCGCAGAAACGTCACCATCTGAGCCAACATCCTTCTTAGTCCCAGGCCGACTTCCAGAGATTGTCACCAGTGATCCAACTTGTTCCTCTATGTCGGCCCCAAATTGCGCAGGAAAAGAGCTTCAGTTTTCTGCGGTGCTTCCGCAATGTCTTTCTGATGCAGATGTTGATTGTCTGCAAGATTTTGGTGTTATTTCTGAATCAGGAGTGAAGACTTCAGCAAAGTTTTCAAGATATTTTCCTGCCAAGGCTCAAAATGCGTACGAGGGTTCGCCTAAAGCGGGTCTACCTGCTGGAGCCAGCGGGTCCCTCTATGAACTCCCCTCCGCCACGCATGATGGTGGCAATCTTTATTACATCGCACCCATGATTACGGGAAGCGTTGCTGCCTTTGGAGTAATTACAACGCCAAAGCTTGAAGTGCGAGTAAGTCCAGTTGCTATCGAAAACACTTCCGCGACACACCCAACACTGGATGCTGGTTGGGGAGAAATTTATTTTCCCAATAGCGGGCAAACTCGATGGGGCTTACAGGGCGGTGCAACTTCCGGCACGCAGGCATGTGCTGCCACATCTGCAAAGGAAAAAGCTTGTGCTCAGAAGTATGCATTCCCAGCAGACACACGTTTTTATGTGACATTAAGAGTTAGCCAGATTCCTGGCGGTTGGATGCATGGGCGAATTAGTTCGCCTGACATTCAAGTCTCAAAGCTCGCAAACTTCTCATTATTAGAAATTCAAGGAAATCCTATTGCCGTACCAATTGCTTACAAGGTTTACCGATACCAAGAAATGCCGGCAGAGCTAAAAAATCTATATGACGTTGAAAAGGGCGGATATAAAGCTACATGTTCAGCCACTCAGAGTTACTGCGCCGGTGGCAGAACAGGTCCATCTAAGGATCCGTTGAACCGAAATGTAATTATTGCGCCATCACCTTCAGCAGCAGACGGTATGGAACAACTTAAGATCTGGCTTCCGTATCTCAATGACAAGGCAACTGCTCTGCCTTCATTTTGGAGCGTGCGCTCCCTTTCTGCATTTGAAATGGAAGGCGCTAGTGATTGCTTTACAGATAGCTCAAAGATCACGGGAATCGTAACAACCAACTCAACGCAGTATTCCGCTGGTCCTCCAAAGTTTGATAAATCCGAGGGAACACTCGGCTATCAAGTTGCATCTCCTCACTATGGAACAACGGGGGATGTATTTAAGGGTTCTTATGACTTGGTGATGCGCTCTGAAGTAGCACGCTGTGTGTACGGATTCTCAAAGGCACCAATCCAAGCAAGTCTTTCGATCACAAGCGCAGATGGTTCTCAGCAAGTTGCGACGACAATCATTGGCGAGAGGAACGGATGGCTATACCTGACTGCGAAGAACTTTGAGTTCTCAGCCCCTGTCATTAAGGCAAAGCTTTCACAAGAAGCAACTGTGACGCCAGAACCTGAAATGACCACACAGGCAGCCCCAGCCACTAAGAAGATTACAATTACCTGCGTTAAAGGAAAGACAACGAAGAAAGTCACAGCGGTTAAGCCAAAGTGCCCAACCGGATATAAGAAAAAGGGATAGAGATGCAACTACTACGAAGCAAGTTCATTCAGACTTTCTTGGCGCTTGCAGTTGCCTACCTAGGTGTTGTCTTACTTATCTCTCAATCACCAACAGGTGATGTTGCAGCCATTGATGAGAAGTTAACTTCGATGAGCTCAGATAACCGTCTTGAGATGTTGGTTCAGATCACCGGTGTTAATCCGCTTGAGGGAACAGCAGAGGCAAGAGTTCTTCCATGGCCTAACTCAGAGGAAGTTGGTTTTCGTCTTAAGAGCGGGTGGGTTCCGTCCGAGAACATCGATATCGTCGTTGACTCTGTAATCGGTGGCAGCAATGGTGGAAGTAGCGTTTACTCATTTGAGGCAGGAGTCCCAACAGGTGGCTTTGACGTTCAAATTGATGAGCAGCCAGGTGCTGGCGCAACGAGCAACATCAACTGGTATCCGCTTGATCGATATAACTTTGAGGTTCCAATTAGCGCGGTGACCAATCTAGAAAATGGCGATCGCATCACACAGAACATTCTTCCGCTCGACTACACCAAGAGCATTGATACCTTTGATATCAAGATGAGTCGTGGTCTCTGGAACGATCCATTCAAGACTGTGTCAATGGATGATGCAGAGTCATTCCAGCTGGCAATTGATGAGTTTAACAACGGTGAATCCTCATCAGTCTTTGAGGCGATACGTTCTAATTCCACAAAGCTGCTTGTAGTCATCATTTTGCTTCTGATGATTACTGCGATGACATCGGTGACAATCATGACTTATATGGTGGTTTCGGGTCAGCGCCCGCCAACCCTAAGCTCATTGACTTGGTCAGCAGCGCTTACATATTCCCTCATCTCACTTCGCGGTTTGATGCCGGGCTCACCTCCAATTGGAATTTACGTAGACAAGATGTTCTACTTCCCATCACTGATTGTGACTCTCGTCTGTTCCCTTTGGGTCTTGGTGACTTGGGTTCGCCGCGAGGACTTCCAAAGCTAACAATGAAAGTCAAAGCACTTTTATTCGCAATTCTCTTCACTGCTACAACTGCAGTCACAGCAGGCGCAGCAGATAACCCATTAGATTGGCCGCCATCAGCACCAGGAGGTCAGGCAATCCTTGGGATGCACATCCAAGATGATTTTGGTGTTGGGATGAGAAATCGTTTATCGAAGGCGGTAATTCCCGGACCGCAACCAGATTGTTCAAGTTTGGACGATCCAAAGTGCGCATCCCTTTCTTCTATTAATTGGTGGATTCTCCGAGTCCTCCCGCCTTGCGTAGATACCAATTCGAAGGATGATTGTGTTGAAGGATTAGAAGTAACTAAGAACGGCATTACTAAACAATCGAATCTAGTTTCTCGAGTGAGCGCAGGCACATGGACAGCAGATCCCGCTCGAGGATTTCCAATAGCAGGAAGTCAAGGACTTTGGTCTGATCCATTTTCTACTGATTCGAATCGAAACTATTTTGTAAATGTATTTGGAGATCTCTCTACGCCCTCTCAAGGTACTGGTACTTATCAACTCTCTAATTTCTTCGCATCAATAACTCCTACATCAGATGCCGCTGATATATCAGGAACTTGCATCTGGAATATGCAAGGACGATGTGGGCACCGGGTAAGTTTTGATGAGGGATCGCGCCTGGCTCTCGTTCTTCATTTATCCCCAAGACTTACAGGTTGGCTTGGGGGACGTTTGAGCAATCCTCAAGTGACAGTTGCAACGCTTAATCCTTCTGTTAACCGCATTGTTATTTCTGGCGAACCAGTATCAGTGAATGTTGTAGGAGCACAGATTCCATATGCAACAGCACCTGCGAAGCTAGTTGAATTTATGAGAAGCACTAATCCTGGCTGCCCAGCTTACGAATGCAATGTCGGAATTACTAGTTCTGGTCCACATACATTTGCATACCTTGAGGCGTGGAAAGAAATTACAAAAGATACCGCTTCACGAACCATTCCTTATTGGTCCGTCTCTCAAGCCCCACAATCAGGTCTTAGTCCTTGCGTAAAAGATGGATTTGTAGGATTGGTAACTACAAACGCAACTGGGTATCAACAATCCATGCCAGCGTTAGATGGTGGTGAACTCACATATAAAGTTGCGGGAGCCCACTTCATGACAGATGGCAAAACGCTCACTCAAGGCACTTACAACCTCCTGCTTCGCTCAGATGCTGCAAGATGCGTTTACGGTTTCAGTAACTCACCAATCAAGGCATCGGTCTCAATCGTTAACGAAAGTGATATTCAATCCGTGGCAACAGAAGTGGTAAACGAGCGGGATGGTTGGCTTTATTTATCCGCCAACGGCTTTCACTTCTCGCAACCTTCGATCAAGATTCAATTGAGCCAGGAAACCCCGCCAACCCCTCAACCCGAGATGACTACTCAGGCCAGCCCTAAGCTTCCGGTGAAGAAATCGACGATTACCTGCGCCAAGGGCAAGGTCAAGAAGAAGGTCACCGCCGCAAAGCCAGTCTGCCCAGCCGGCTATAAGAAGGTGGCCTAGGCCACAGGCTCTCGGCGTGTCACCCCTGTTCAATCAGGGGGTATTAAGGCGATTTCCCTTATAAGGGGGCTCTCCCATAGAATCACCCTTCTGTTCAGCCTGATTTCCACAGATTTCTGGCTGGGCCGAATCATGTTCGTTTAATTTGAGATATAGAAATTGGGTGGCGTTACTTGGCTAGTAAAGATGGTGCGATCGAGATCGAAGGCACTGTGGCTGAAGCGCTTCCTAATGCAATGTTTCGCGTTGAACTAACTAATGGACATAAAGTCTTGGCTCACATCTCAGGAAAGATGCGTAAGAACTACATCCGTATCTTGCCTGCAGACCGTGTAATCGTAGAACTTAGTCCATATGACCTAACTAAGGGTCGAATTATTTACCGTTACAAGTAAATAGCTAGACACTTCTAACAAAAGGAAATCACGTGAAGGTTAATCCAAGCGTGAAGAAGATTTGCGACAAGTGCAAAGTCATTCGTCGTAAGGGTCGCGTAATGGTGATCTGCGAGAATCTTCGTCACAAGCAGCGTCAAGGTTAATTCGTTAACTAAGACAAAGAAATAAGTACGCGTAGTGCGACTTAAGTAGAAATACTTAAGACCCCCGGACCGGTAGGCCGAGGCTCAGTAAATATGCTGAGGAGCACTGCGGAGGACCTCCGGATACAGAATGGTTGATTAAATGGCACGTCTAGTCGGTGTCGATCTTCCGCGCGAGAAGCGCATTGAGATCGCACTCACCTATATCTTCGGGATGGGTTTAACTCGTTCCCACGAAACGCTGAAGGCAACTGGTATTTCACCAGATACTCGCGTTAAGGATCTGCAAGAAGCAGAACTCGCACAGCTTCGTGAATACATCGAAGCTAACTACAAAATCGAGGGTGATCTTCGCCGCGAAATCGCTGGTGACATCCGTCGTAAGGTTGAAATTCAGAGCTACCAAGGTATTCGTCACCGTAAGGGACTTCCTGTACGTGGTCAGCGCACACATACAAATGCACGTACTCGCAAGGGTCCACGTAAGGCAATCGCAGGTAAGAAGAAGGTGACTAAGTAATGGCCGCTCCTAAGTCAAAGACCGCTGCCGCAGGTAAGGGCAAGGTAAAGCTCCGTAAGAAGGAGAAGAAGAACATTGCTGTCGGTAAGGCTTTCATTAAGTCAACCTTCAACAACACAATTATTTCAATCACTGATCCAACCGGTGCAGTAATTTCATGGTCTTCATCAGGCCAGGTTGGTTTCAAGGGTTCACGTAAGTCGACTCCATTCGCAGCACAGCTTGCAGCAGAAGCAGCAGCTAAGCGCGCACAGGAGCACGGCCTCAAGAAGGTAGATGTTTTCGTTAAGGGCCCAGGCTCAGGACGCGAAACTGCAATTCGTTCACTACAGGCAGCAGGACTTGAAGTTGGAGCTATCTCAGATACGACTCCAGCTCCACATAACGGTTGCCGTCCACCAAAGCCACGTCGAGTTTAAGGAAAGGGAGAGAATAAATGGCTCGTTATACCGGAGCAGACTGCAAGCGTTGCCGTCGCGAAAAAGTAAAGCTCTTCCTCAAGGGCTCAAAGTGCGATGGACCAAAGTGTCCGATCGAATCACGTCCATATCCACCAGGACAGCACGGCCGCGGCCGTTCAAAGGAATCTGAGTACCTACTCCAGATGCGTGAAAAGCAGAAGTGCGCACGTATTTACGGTGTACTCGAGAAGCAGTTCCGTGGATATTACGAAGAGGCTAACCGCAAGCAGGGTAAGACTGGTGAAAACCTTCTTATCATCCTTGAGACACGTCTCGACAACGTTGTCTTCCGCGCAGGTTTCGCAAAGTCACGTGACATGGCACGCCAGTTGGTACGCCACGGTCACTTCCTTGTGAACGGCAAGAAGGTCAACATCCCATCATTCCGCGTGACTCCAATGGACATCATTGATGTCGTTTCAAAGTCACACGACCTCACACCATTCATCGTCGCTAGCGCCGAGTTCGGTGAGAAGGCTGTTCCAGCGTGGATGGAAGTTGTTGCATCACAGATGCGCATCATCATCCACGGTGTACCTGCTCGATCAATCATCGATACACAGGTTCAAGAGCAGCTCATCGTTGAGCTCTACAGCAAGTAATTTTTTTCGTAGCTAACTAAGGAAATCAAATAGTGGGTTTCCGTGAGAAGAAAGAGGAACAACAGTGCTAATTGCACAGCGTCCAACACTTAGCGAAGAAGTAATTGGCGAGAACCGCTCACGTTTTATCATCGAGCCTCTCGAGCCAGGTTTTGGTTACACACTCGGTAACTCAATGCGTCGTACTCTGCTCTCATCTATTCCAGGTGCAGCAGTAACAAGCATTCGCGTTGCTGGAGCTCTCCACGAGTTCACAACTCTTGAGGGTGTAAAGGAAGATCTCACAGATATCGTCCTGAACATCAAGAACCTTGTTCTCTCATCAGATAACGATGAGCCATCAGTTGTTTACATCCGCAAGAGCGGTGCAGGTGCTGTTACAGGCGCTGACATCGCAGTCCCAAGCGGCGTAGAGGTTCACAACCCAGAGCTTCACATTGCAACATTGAACGACAAGGCAAACCTTGAGATCGAACTTACTGTTGAGCGTGGCCGTGGCTACGTAACAGCAGTACAGAACAAGGCAGCTGGCGCAGAGATTGGTCGCATTCCTGTTGACTCAATCTATTCACCAGTTCTTAAGGTCACATACAAGGTTGAAGCAACTCGCGTTGAACAGCGCACAGACTTCGATCGCCTCGTTGTTGATGTTGAGACAAAGCCATCAATGAAGCCACGCGATGCAGTTGCATCAGCTGGTAAGACATTGGTAGAGCTCTTCGGTCTTGCACGCGAACTCAATGTTGATGCAGAAGGTATCGAGATGGGTCCATCTGTTCTCGATGCAGCACTTGCAGCTGATCTTGCTCTTCCAATCGAAGATCTTGATCTCACAGTTCGCTCATACAACTGCTTGAAGCGCGAAGGCATTCACACAGTTGGCGAGCTCATCAACCGTTCAGAGGCTGATCTGCTCGACATCCGTAACTTCGGATCAAAGTCAATCGACGAGATCAAGGCGAAGCTTCACTCAATGGGAATGTCTCTCAAGGACTCACCAGCAGGTTTCGATCCATCACAACACCAGAACTACAACGCATCAGATGAAGACTTCGCTGACGCGGATCAGGCATAAGGGAGATATAACAAATGCCAAAGCCAACTAAAGGTCCTCGTTTGGGTTCAGGCCCATCACATGAGCGCTTGATTCTTCGTACTCTTGCAGAGCAGCTCTTCGAGCACGGCAAGATCACAACAACAGAGGCAAAGGCTAAGCGCCTTCGTCCTTTGGCTGAGAAGCTCATCACCTTCGGTAAGAAGGGTGACCTCTCTGCTCGTCGTGAAGTTGCTGCACGTATCGCTAACAAGAGCGTTGTACACCAGCTCTTCACAGTGATTGCTCCAACATTCGCTAACCGCGAAGGTGGATACACACGTATTACAAAGATCGGTCCACGTAAGGGCGATAACGCTCCTATGGCAGTGATCGAGCTCGTTACAGATAAGTAATTCGTTACTTAACTTAAAACGTAAACGTTTATGGCCGAACCCGCTCTCTTCCCAGAGGGCGGGTTTCGTCGTTTACGTCTAGATATTGCTTATGACGGAACTCAATTCTCTGGTTGGGCAACTCAACCAGGAATGCGCACCATGCAAGATATGGTCGAAGAGGCAATCGCTCGAATTGTTCGCCACGATGTTGATTCAGTAGTCGCAGGACGAACCGATGCCGGAGTCCATGCGACGGGGCAGGTAATTCACGTCGATGTTGCCGATGCAGCCTTTGATCGCGAACTCACATATAAGGACCTTCGCTACAAGCTCAATCGCTTACTCGATGAAGATATCCGCATCACTGAAATCTCCGATGCTCCATCAGGTTTTCACGCACGATTTTCTGCACTTCGTCGCAAATACACCTACAAAATTCTCGATGACAATCAAGTCATCACGCCAGCACAACGCTTTGATACCGCCCCTTGGTATCGCCACCTTGATGAAAAGGTAATGAACGAAGCATCATCACTATTGCTGGGCACCCATGACTTCGCAGCTTTCTGTAAGTTCAAACAAGGCGGAACAACGATCCGCACCTTGGAAAAGTATCAATGGGAGCGCACCCAAGATGGCTTACTCGTCGCAGATGTTGTTGCCGATGCCTTCTGTTATTCAATGGTTCGAAACCTCGTCGGTGCAATTGTCTGTGTTGCCGATGGACGTAAGCCAACTAGCTGGATAAGTGAGCTTCTAGAGAATAAAGAGCGCGTCTCCGATTCATTGGTATTTCCAGCTCGCGGATTGACTCTCTATCAAGTGGATTACCCCACCGATGATCAATTGATGGAACGTGCTCGAATCACAGTTGCCCGTCGCGGTGATCTATTTGATATGTATGGCCAGCTAAAGGCGAAGAAGTAATGGGACATATTGATGTTTCCGGCGTTGAGTACTCGCTCTCTGATGGCCGCGTATTACTCAACGATGTTTCATTTCGCGTAGGAGATGGCGCAAAGGTCGCGCTGATTGGACCTAACGGTTCGGGTAAAACGACTCTCATTCGCATGATCTGTGGCGATATCTCTCCCGATGAAGGTCAGGTATCTATCACTGGTGGACTTGGTGTGATGCGTCAGTTCGTTGGTTCGGTTCGCGATGAGACAACTGTTCGCCAGATCCTGTTATCTGTTGCACCAAAGAATATTCGCGATGCTGCTGAGAAAGTTCTTGCAACCGAAAAAGCAATGCATGAACAAGATACTGAAAAGTCACAGATGGCATATGCCCAAGCAATTATCGAATGGGGCGATGTCGGGGGATACGAATACGAAGTTATTTGGGATGTCTGTTGCACCGAGATGCTTGGCAAGACATTTGATGAGGTCGCAGAGCGTTTAGTCAGCACTCTCTCTGGTGGTGAGCAGAAGAAGCTCGTTGTCCGTGCACTGCTCGAGGGACCTGAAGAAGTTCTGATGCTTGATGAGCCAGATAACTATCTCGATGTTCCTTCCAAGCGTTGGTTAGAAAAGGTTATTAACGAAACAAAGAAAACTGTCTTCTTTGTCAGCCACGATCGCGAACTCCTTGAAAATACAGCTACTCGCATCGTTGCCCTCGAACAAGGAATTACCGGCAACACAGCTTGGGTTCACGGTGGAAAGTTCTCAACTTGGCACGATGCTCGCAAAGCACGTAATGCTCGCTTTGCTGAATTACTCTTACGCTGGCAGCAAGAACATGAGCGCCTGATTAACTTGGTTAAGACTTTGCAAGTGCAGGCTGCAAGCTCGCCCGATATGGCAAATAAATATCATGCGATGCAGACTCGATTACGCAAGTTCGAAGAAGCTGGTGCGCCAGTTGCGCCACCGATTGAACAAGATGTTCGTGTGGGACTTAAGGGCGGTCGCACCGGTTTGCGGGCACTTACTTTTGAAGATGTTGCCATCGAAAATGGTTCCGGCGAATACCTGACTAAGCCATTTAACTTTGAGGTGTTCTTCCAAGATCGCATCGCCGTGCTTGGTAAGAACGGAACCGGAAAGTCACACTTCTTCCGCCTCATCTCGGGCGAGCAGATGAAACACACCGGCACATTTAAATTAGGTGCACGCGTTGAGGTGGGTTACTTCGCGCAGACACACGCCCATCCCGAATTCGAGAATAAAACGTTGCTAGAAATCTTGTGGGAGATGCACTCACTGCAACTGGGTCCAGCTAAATCGGTGCTACGTAAGTACGAGATTGATCAACAGGCCGAACAGAAGTTCACTTCGTTATCTGGGGGACAGCAAGCGCGATTCCAGATTCTCTTATTGGAACTCTCTGGCGCCACATTGCTCTTGCTCGATGAGCCAACCGATAACCTCGACTTGGCTAGCGCCGAGAGCTTGGAACGAGCCCTCGATGCCTATGAGGGCACCGTTTTGACTGTGACCCACGACCGCTGGTTTACGCGTGGATTTACCCGTTTTCTCGTCTTTGGCGATGATGGGCAGGTCTACGAGAGCCCAGAACCAGTATTTTAAAGGCTTGCCGTCTAAATAATCAGGCTAGGAGGCCGATTTTGACCCTACCCATGCGGGCGGGTAAAGTTCCACTCCTGCGCCAGTAGGCGCTGGGTAACCAAAATACTGAGTCAATGACGAAGGTCATGTGACTTCGAAGAACTAGAAGAAGAAGGTATAGAAGCATGCGTACATATAGCCCAAAGGCAGGCGACGTAGTCCGTAAGTGGCACGTTATCGATGCACAGGATGTTGTGCTCGGTCGTCTAGCAACTCATGCAGCAACGCTTCTTCGCGGAAAGCATAAGGCGACATTCGCTCCTCACATGGATATGGGTGACTTTGTCATCGTAATCAACGCTGAGAAGATCGCGCTTTCAGGTAATAAGACAACAACAAAGTTTGCTCACCATCACTCAGGTTTCCCAGGCGGTCTTACATCGACTGTTTACGGCGAACTCCTTGAGAAGCACCCAACACGCGCTGTAGAAAAGGCGATCAAGGGCATGCTTCCTAAGAACCGTCTTGGTCGCGATATCGCAAGCAAGCTCAAGGTCTACGCAGGCCCAGAGCATCCACATGCTGCGCAGGCGCCAGTCCCATACGTATTCACTCAAGTTTCACAGATCATCAAGTAAAGGAAAATAGAAAATATGTCAGATACAACTTTCGAACTTGATGAGAACGAAGTTCCAACTTCATACTCTTCTTCAACTCCAGCAGCAGCAACAAACCGTAAGGCAATCACAGCACCAGGTGCTGGTACAGGTCGCCGCAAGGAAGCAGTTGCACGCGTTCGCCTCGTTCCAGGAACAGGTCGCTGGGTTGTAAACGGCAAGACACTTGAGAACTACTTCCCAAACAAGGTTCACCAGCAGCTCGTATCAGAGCCATTCCGCACAGTTGGCGCTGAAGGTACATACGATGTATTTGCTCGCATCAACGGTGGTGGAGTTTCAGGTCAGGCTGGCGCACTTCGTCTTGGTGTTGCACGTTCACTCAACGAGATCGATCGTGAAGCAAACCGTCCAGCACTCAAGAAGGCTGGATTCCTTAAGCGTGATGCACGTGTTATCGAGCGCAAGAAGTACGGTCTGAAGAAGGCACGTAAGCGTTCACAGTACTCAAAGCGCTAAACAAACTTTTCATCCAAGAATCCCATTTGTTGCAAGGAGGTCCACGTGGCTCTCTTTGGAACGGATGGGATTCGTGGTTTAGCAAACGGTTCAATTCTAACTGCCGAGACTGCGTTATCAGCAGCGGTTGCAGCAGCTCACATTCTCGTTGAATCTTCAAGTAATGCCGGGAGACGTCCTAGCTCCAACGGCGAGGCTGCAAGCAGCTCTCGACCAATAGCAATTGTTGGTCAAGATTCACGTGCATCTGGCGAATTCTTAGAAGCAGCAGTTGTTGCTGGTTTAGCTTCCGCTGGAGTCGATGTCTATCGCGTTGGTGTTCTACCTACTCCAGCGATTGCTTATCTCGTAGGCGCTCGCGGCGCAGATCTCGGCGTGATGATTTCGGCATCACATAACCCAATGCCAGATAACGGAATCAAGTTATTTGCTCGCGGTGGTGGAAAGCTCGATGATGCAATCGAGGCAGCTATTGAGAAGCGAATGGGCGAGCCGTGGGAGCGTCCAACAGGTCGCGCCGTCGGACGTATCTATAACGATGAGAAGGCAGCTGCTGCCTACATCGAACATTTGCTTTCATCGGTTTCAACTCCATTGGCCGGGCTCAAGATTGTTGTTGATTGCGCAAACGGTGCATCTTCACATGTAGCTCAAACTGTCTATGAAAAGGCTGGTGCAACAGTTGTTGCCATACATCACGCTCCAGATGGCTGGAACATCAATGATGGCTGTGGTTCAACGCACTTAGAAGATTTGCAAGCAGCGGTAGTTCGCGAGAAAGCTGATTTCGGAGTCGCTCACGATGGTGATTCAGATCGATGCCTGGCAGTAGATGGCACCGGCGCAGTTGTCGATGGTGACCAGATCATGACGATTCTTGCTAACGGTTTTAATTCACGTGGAAAGCTCAGGGACGAAACAATTGTTGCAACAGTGATGAGCAACCTCGGTTTCTTCCATGCAATGAAGAACTCTGGCATCAATGTGATCACAACTGCGGTTGGAGATCGCTATGTTCTTGAGAAGATGCTGGAAGGCGATTACTCATTGGGTGGCGAACAATCCGGCCACCTCATTATTCGTGAACACGCAGGAACCGGTGATGGAATCCTCACGGCTCTCTCACTTGCGCAAGAAGTTGTTCGCACTGGAAAGTCATTGGCAGAGCTCGCATCTGCAATGCAGCGATTCCCACAAGTTCTGATCAATGTTTCTGGTGTTGCAAAAGATAAGTTGCCAGGTTCAACAGTTGTAGCGACTGCTGTGGCAGAGGCGGAAGCAAAGCTAGGCGATGCCGGTCGCGTTCTCTTGCGTGCATCTGGAACTGAATCACTCATTCGCGTGATGGTCGAAGCCTCAAGTGATAGCCTTGCTCAAGAAATCGCATCATCACTAGCTGCGGTTGTTAAGGCAGAACTGGGGAACTAATTCGTGTGCGGAATCGTGGGTTACACCGGACCGCAATCTGCCTTTACCCCAATTGTTGAAGGTCTCCGTCGTCTCGAATATCGCGGATATGACTCAGCTGGAATCGCACTCGGTACCGGCAACTCTCTCTTTGTAGAAAAGCGCGCCGGCAAGCTCGCTAATCTCGAAGGCGCACTTCCTGCCAATCTTCCAACGGTTCATTCCGGTATCGGACATACACGTTGGGCAACTCATGGTGGACCTACCGATCGCAACGCCCATCCTCACCTTGATAACGAAGGCAAGCTCGCAGTAATCCATAACGGAATTATCGAGAATTATTCTGAGCTCAAGGCAGAGCTTGAAAAGCGTGGACATAAATTCGAATCAGAGACCGATACCGAATCAGTCGCGCACTTACTTTCCGAGCTTCGCAAAGAACATAACGGCGATCTCACGGCAGCGATGCGATCAGCGGTGAAGCGACTACGTGGTTCTTTCACACTCCTTGCAATTCATGCCGATGCGCCGCAGACCATTGTTGGCGTCCGTCGCAATTCTCCACTTGTTGCAGGTCTAGGCGATGGAGAAAACTTCTTAGCATCCGATGTCGCAGCTTTTATCGATTACACCAAGCGCGCAGTTGAACTTGGTCAAGATGAAGTTGTCACCATCTCACCTGAGGGCATTGCAATCTGCGACCTTGAGGGCAAGTCACTTCCACTGCGCGAATATGAAATCACCTGGGATGCAGCGGCAGCTCAAAAGGGCGGCTTTGCGCACTTTATGTTGAAGGAGATCTTCGATCAGCCAAAGGCGATTGCCGATACATTGATTGGTCGCCTTTCAGATAACAACCAAGTTCAGCTCGATGAGCTCCATATGACTGATGATGAAATCAGGGATATTAAGCGCATCTCGGTTATCGCATGCGGAACGGCTTATCACGCAGGAATGGTTGCTAAATATGCAATCGAAAAGTGGGCGAAGATTCCGGTAGATGTAGAGATTGCATCTGAGTATCGCTATCGCGACCCAATCGTTGATAAGAACTCACTAGTTGTTGCCATATCTCAGTCCGGCGAGACCATGGACTTGCTGATGGCAGTCCGCCATGCAAAAGCAAGCGGTGCGCGCGTATTAGCTGTCTGCAATACCAACTCTTCAACGATTCCACGCGAATCAGATGCAGTGCTCTATACGCATGCAGGTCCTGAGATTGCAGTGGCCTCTACTAAGGCATTCCTTACTCAAATTGTTGCGGTTTATCTGATTGGTCTCAAGCTTGCTCAGGTTCGCGGGACTCTGACTGATAATCAAGTGCGCGATCTTTATAACGAAATGCTTGAGCTTCCTGGCAAGGTCGAACAGATCCTCGAGACAATCGAGCCACTTCGCGAGCTGACCCGTAAGTTTGTAAAGAACAACACCGTCCTCTTCCTTGGTCGCGGTATCGAATATCCAGTGGCCCTTGAAGGTGCGTTGAAACTTAAAGAGCTCGCCTATATTCACGCAGAAGGATTTGCTGGGGGAGAGCTCAAGCACGGTCCTATCGCTCTCATTGAAGAAGGCACTGCAGTCATTGCAATCCTTCCAACGTCAGATGAACATCAGCTCGATGAGAAGATGTTGAGCAATATTCAGGAAGTCAAAGCCCGTGGTGCGCGCGTGATTGTGATTGCAAATGAAGGCGCCGAAGTAATCGGTGCAGAACACATCATTCGAATTCCGGTTGCCTCACCGCTATTTCAGCCAGTTCTTGCAACTGTGCCGCTTCAAGTTTTTGCATATGAAATTGCAGTAGCGCGTGGCACTGATGTGGATCAGCCACGAAACTTGGCTAAATCAGTAACAGTTGAATAATGATGATTGAGAACCGCCGTCGTCAGATGCGTCGCGCTCTTAAGTGGAGCGCCGGTCTCTTTGCAGGCTTTCTCGCAGTAACGCAACAAGTGGTCACTTATGGCCCCATCACCGATATCGACGAATTCCTCAGCGAATCAGATCATCCACGATTTAGAGGTGTATCGGCATTTGTTATTCGCAGGCTAGATGACCTTGGGCTTCGTGGAGTTTCCGGTATTGCACTTCTGATTGTCGCGATTTATATCTCCCGCAGATTTAAAACCTGGCGTCCGATTAATCTCGGCCTGCTTTCATTCATCTCACTCAACATTGTTGTTGGTGCATTTAAGTATGGCTTGGGACGCACCAAGCCTCGCGTCGGAATTGATCTCTTGCATGCCGGCGGAATGTCATATCCCAGTGGCCACGCATCGAATGCAATCTTTATCTGGGGCATCATCGCCTATCTCATTTATCGCTACGCACATGTCGACCGTTACCGAGGTCGTTTGGCAAGCGCCGGTGTTGCAACGCTTGCACTGACTGTTTGCACCGTCTCACTGCTTCGCAATACGCATTGGTTCTCAGATTTATTTGGTGGACTCTTGCTTGGTGGCGCACTCCTCGTGCTCGTTATTGCCATCGACCGCTACTTTCCATCTGATAGCCAGTTGCACTAATCTCCATCCATGATTGATGGAATCGGTATCGATGTTGTAGATATCAAACGATTTCACGAATCCCTTGAACGCACACCAGGTCTGCGTGAAAAACTCTTCACTGAATCTGAGCGCAAGGTCAACGAATCTTCACTCGCTGCCCGCTTTGCCGCCAAAGAGGCGCTCTATAAAGCTCTAAGCCCAGATCACGGACTTGCCTGGCATGAAGCCGAGGTCATCAATCACATTAACGGTAAGCCAGCCTTCCTCTTCCGTGGGCAGATTGCAGATCTCGTCGATGGCGCATCGGTGCATCTCTCACTTTCACACGATGCAGGTATTGCATCTGCAATGGTGGTGATTGAAAAGTGAGAGCAGAAGCAATCGTTGATCTCAGCGCCATCAAACATAACGTTGCACTGCTAAAGGAGAAGTCAGGCACCAATTTACTTGCCGTTGTAAAAGCTGATGCTTACGGCCATGGCTTAATACCTGTTGCAAAGGCGGCGCTAGATGGTGGCGCCTCGATGCTTGGTGTTGCACTACTTGAAGAGGCAATCACTCTTCGTGAAGCAGGTATAACTGCGCCGATTCTTGCGTGGCTAGTTCAACCTGGTTCAGATTTTGCAAAGGCGATTGAGCTCGATATCGAACTTGCTGCCGGTTCATTGAAAGCGCTCCATGAAATTCAAGCAGCTTCAACAAATAAGAAGGCACGAGTTCACCTCGAGCTCGATACAGGTATGACTCGCGGCGGTTTCTTAAATGAATGGTCCCAACTTTCTGCAGCCGATGTTGCGGGTCTCGAGATTGTCGGGGTCTTCTCCCACTTTGCTCGCGCCGATGAACCATCTGAAGAACAGAATATTGATCAGCTCAACCGTTTCAATGAGATGGTTTCTCATCTTGCGGGACTTGGATTTTCTTCAATCACTCGACACCTTTCAAATTCAGCAGCAACGCTTACAAACGCAGATGCAGCTTTCGACATGGTTCGTACTGGCATCGCGATCTACGGTCTCACCCCAGATGTTGCAATGGGAAGTTCTAAAGATTTTGGATTGCGTCCTGCAATGCAATTACGAGCAGCGCTCTATCTTGTGAAGGATGTCCCGGCGGGAACACCGGTAGGATATGGTGCATCTGAATCAACAACGAGAGATACCAAACTTGGCGTGGTCACCATGGGTTATGCAGATGGAATCCCACGCATCGCCCATAACGCAGGGGTCTGGATTAATGGCATGCGGGCGCCGATTATTGGCCGGGTATCTATGGACCAATTTGTAGTTGATCTAGGACCTGAATCGAAAGCGAAGACAGGTGATTGGGTCGTTGTTTTCGGCAGTGGTTCGCATGGCGAATACACCGCAGATGATTGGGGCGCAGCTAGCGGCAGTATTAATTACGAGATTGTGACCCGAATCGGCCCTCGTGTGCCTAGAATCTACTCTGCTCATGTCTACTAATAAGAACCTGCTCGAAGCCAAAGATGTCAACGTAGCCTTTGGTGGGCTACGCGCATTGTCTGAAGTCAATCTCGCTGTCGGTCATCACGAAGTCGTTGGACTCATCGGACCTAACGGCGCAGGTAAGACAACAATGTTCAACACCATCTGCGGAATCGTCACACCAGATTCTGGAACTCTGACAATTGAAGGCGAAGAAACTCCGTGGCCAGCAACTGATCAACTTGCCGGCATTGGTATTGCCCGAACACTTCAAGGCGTAGGACTTTTCCCAGAGCTCTCAGTGCTTGAGAACGTGATGATGGGTGCTCAGAAATTTGCCCGCACCGGATTGCTCTCTGCCTCATTTGGACTTAATTCTCGCGATGAAAATAATTTACGAGATCGCGCACACTTTGCACTAGAGCGCGTTTACGCATCAACGCTGAGCGAGACTCGCGCCGGTTCACTTTCATACCCAGATTCAAAGCGCGTTGCCATCGCTCGCGCACTTGTCAGCCATCCAAAGTTATTGCTTCTCGATGAGCCAGCAGGTGGCCTCGGTGCGCAAGATATCGAATGGCTCAATCGCCTCATCAGCGATCTATCCGGCGAGATGTCTATCTTGATTGTTGAACACCATATGGATGTGGTGATGTCGGTCTGTGATCGCATCTATGTACTTAACTTTGGACAAGTTATTTCTTCTGGCACTCCAGATTATGTTCGTAATGATCCAGCGGTCATCACCGCCTATCTTGGAGCTGATGCCCAATGACACTTCACGTTGAGAATTTATCTGTCCATCACGGTGCGATTCAAGCGCTCAATAATGTCTCTTTCGATGTGAAAGAAGGCGAACTCACCGCTGTTATTGGCTCTAACGGTGCCGGCAAGTCAACACTCTTGCGCACGCTCTCAGGTTTGAAATCAGCAACAACAGGAACAGCAACCTGGAAGGGCCACAACCTCTTGCACGGCAAAGCTGAATCCCATGTTCGCCACGGTGTTGCTCATGTATCTGAAGGTAAATCAGTAATCCCAGAACTCACCGTGGAAGAAAACCTTGATCTCGGTGCAATTTGGCGTCGCAATAAGAATGAGTCAGCTGCAACAAAGCGCGAAGTCTTTGATTTATTTCCACGACTAGAAGAACGTCGCAAGCAAAATACTGAAACTCTCTCCGGTGGTGAGCGCCAGATGCTCGCTATAGGTCGTGCGTTGATGTCTAAGCCTCAACTGCTACTTCTTGATGAACCATCACTTGGACTAGCTCCGCTGCTAGTGAAGCAGATCTTTGAAGCAATCGTTAATGTCACAAAGCAATACGGTTTATCTGTAGTACTTGTTGAGCAGAACGCGATGGGCGCACTCAAGATTGCAAACTCAGGAATTGTTCTTAATCTAGGCACAATTGCCACAACTGGCAGTGCGCAAGAGCTCATCTCCGACCCAGCAGTTCGCGCTGCCTACCTGGGATATTAGGAAGGAGAGACCAATGTTCCAACTCATCAACACTCTCCTCATCGGAATAACATCGGGTGCTATCTATGCACTGATGGCGCTTTCTATAGTTCTTGTTTGGCGTTCGACTCGTGTCATTAACTTTGCGCAGGCTGGCCAAGCGCTGACTTCCACCTTTATCGGATACCAGGCACTTACCTTCGTTGATTCATTTTGGATTGCGCTGCTCATTGCAATGGTTGGGGGAGCGTTGATATCTGCTCTCATCGAAGTCACGTTGATGCGCGTTCTTCTCAAGCATTCATCAAGCGGTGCGATTGCAGGAGTTGCTCCCATCATTGCCACTCTCGGATTGCTTGAAGTAATTCAGGCATCGATTACTTTGATCTGGGGCGGCGCTGATGTCATCTTGACGCCACCGCTATCTAATACCGGTTTCACAATTGGAACAAACACATTGGTATTCTCACCAATGAAGCTTGCAATCATCATCGTTGTAGTGATCCTGCTCCTGCTCCTCTCTCTTATCTTCCAGCGGACATCGATTGGGCTCTCACTTCGCGCAGCAGCCTTCTCACCAGAGCTTGCTCGTCTTGCGGGAGTCCGCGTGGATGCAGTCCGCACTTTGGGTTGGGCGCTCTCTGGTGCAACCGGTGCTGTGGCTGGGTTACTCCTAGTTTCCAATGGCAATGGCTCATTCTCATCGGCCTCTATGGAGTTCTCACTGCTACTGATCTCAGGATTTATCGCAGCGGTAATTGGTGGTCTCGAGAGCGTTCTTGGAGCAGTCATCGGCGGTCTGGCACTTGGCATCATCACCTCATTTGTCTTGATGTATGTCAGTGACTCACTCTTCTTTATCGCGCCATTTGTGATTCTGCTCTTGGTTCTCTTTATTCGCCCGCAAGGAATTTTGGGCAAGAAGGGTGGCCGTCGTGCATAAGCTCTCCAATAAAGTTCGCATCCTTATCTTTATCGTGATCGGCTTTGCGATTTATTTGCTTAGTAATAATGTCGACGAACTTCGCGTCTATCAGGGTGCACAAGTTGCGGTCTATGTTGTTGGAATTGCATCAATCATTTTGCTCACTGGTTATTCAGGACAAGTTTCTTTAGGACAGGGCGCGCTCCTTGGCGTTGGTGGATATGCAGCAGCGCTCTCGCATTTGAAATGGAATCTTCCGATTCCTTTAACGTTTGCAGTTGCAATTCTTGCCGCAGCTGGTGCTGGCGCACTTCTTGGAATTGCAGCAGCGCGTTTATCTGGTCCCTATCTTGCAGGTGCAACACTTGCGCTAGCAGTTGGTCTTCCATCAATTGCAAATCAATTTACTGTGCTCGGTGGCGAACAAGGACTTTTCTTTGATGTCGGATTCCCACCTGAATCACTCGGCGCCGATTTCACTCAATATAAGTGGTTCTTCTGGATCGCATCCCTGGCTACTTTGCTTGCAATCTTTTGGTTACAAAACGTTATGAGATCTCGCTACGGTCGTACCTGGAAGGCAATCCGTGGAAGCGAAGTAGCAGCCGAATTAGCTGGAGTAAACGTTGCACGGGCAAAAATCCTCGCATTTACACTCAGCGCAGGCGTTGCCGGGCTTGCAGGGGCGTTATTGGCCATGACAATCGGCACCGTATCGCCAAGTGCCTTCCCATTGGCCCTCTCATTTTCCCTTCTGACAGGCGCGGTTCTCGCTGGCGTAACTACCCTCGGAGGCGTCATGATTGGGGCAGTGACTCTGGTCGCAATACCCGAGATCGTCGGAACGATTGTTAATCGTGCTGGTGCATCTGAGGCAATTGCAACCAACCTGCCTCACATCGTAGTGGGAACGCTTTTGATACTGACTGTGGTCTTCGTGCCAAACGGTCCAGTTGAACAAATGCGTTCACGACGATTGAAGAAGGAGAAGAGTCTCTAAATCCCGTAAGGGCCCTCAATGGAAGGAAAGAGATGAAATCTTTTAATCGTCGTCAGCTGATCTCAGCTAGTGCGATTCTCGCGGCTACTGCGCTTACAGCTACAGCAGTTCCTGCACAGGCATTTTCACCAAAGTCAGAAGTTGGTGTGAGCCAGACAGAAATTAAGTTGGGCATGACACTGCCAATGACAGGTGCAGCTTCACCTGGATATAACAAGGTTCCAGGCGCAATGAAGGCTTACTTTGATTATGTCAACACAAACGGTGGCGTAAATGGTCGCAAGGTGACTTTGGTCGTCAAGGATGATCAGTACGTTCCAACACAAGCAGTTGCTAAGACAAATGAACTCATCCTCAAGGATCGTGTTCTTGCACTCCTTTCACCATTGGGCACAGCAAGCAACAAGGCAATCGCAGCATCTGTTAACCCAGGTAAGCGCGGCGTCCCTGTACTTTTCGTAAATACAGGATTCAGCGGATTCGCTGATCAGAAGAAGTTCCCAACAACTTATGCAGTCTTGCCTTCATATGTAATGGAAGCAAAGATCATGGCTGAGTACATCAAGGATAACTTCGCAGGTAAGACAATTGGTCTTGTCTACCAGGATGACGACTTCGGTTCAGATGCTCTTGCAGGCTTTAAGTCAGCTGGCATCAAGTTCGCAACAACTGTTGGATATGCATCTGGTTCACAGAACGCAACAACAGCAGCTGGCTGGGTCACAAAGCTCAAGGCAGCAAACTGTGATGTTGTAATCCTCTTCGGTGTATCAAGTGCAACAGCAGCTGGCCTCGGCACAGCAGCAGCGCTTAAGTACGCACCACAGTGGATTCTCGGATCTGTTGGTGGAGATGCAACAACAATTAAGGCACAAGGAGTTCCAGCGGGCGTTCTCTACAACGCTGTTGGTGCTTCATTCTTGCCATCTACATCAGATACTTCAGATGAGTACATTTCACTCTTCCAGAGCATCTACGCAAAGGCAGTTCCAGGATCAGCATTCGATAACAACGTGCTTATCGGTATGAACACTGCATTCGTAACTGTTCAGGCTCTTAAGGCTGCGGGTACAAACCCAACACGCAAGTCACTTCTTGCAGCAATTGATTCAAAGGGTTCAACCTTTGCTTCAGCTGCTCTCCTTCCTTTGAACTACTCAAAGACAAGCCACGTTGGTTACAACGGTTACTGGTTTGGTAAGTACTCACCAACTGGTGATCTCAAGCCAGAAGGTGGCAAGTACACCCTTTACACAACCGATTCAGGCTCAGGCGCTGTTGTTAAGTCAACATATAAGCGTCCAGCTATGCCAGCGAAAGGACTACCTAACTAATGAGAATCTCTCATAAGTCACGCCTTACATCACTCGTAGGTGCTGCAGCTCTCGTAGTTGCATCACTCTCAATGGTCCCAGCACATGCTGCGGCTACTGGTCCACTCTGCGATGGAAAGGTTCCAGTGCAGTCATGTGCTGGAACAACAGCAGATGGTGCGGCTTACGCATTCCAGGTACCTGCTAACTTCAACGGAACAGTGCTGCTTTACTCACACGGTTACCGTCCAAGCGTTGCAGTTCCTGCAGGAATCCCGGGCCTCGGTGGCTACACAGTAAAGACTGTGGCAGAGACTGCACCAGGACAATCTGATGGAAACTTTGCTCCAACTCAGACACTTCTGGCTCAGGGCTATGCGCTCATGGGTTCAGGCTTCTCACAGCAGGGTTGGAACCTCGATGCTGCTGTTGCAACAAACGTCGAATTGATCGATACATTCAAGAAGAAGTTCACAACAACTAAGAAGGTAGTTGCATGGGGACAGTCACTTGGTGGAATCATCACTCAGACACTTGCAGAGAAGTACCCAACTCTGATTGATGCTGCTGCACCTTTGTGTATGGCAGATAACATCGCTGCTGAGTACACAATGGCTGGAGATTTCCTCTGGGCATTTAAGACATTCTTCAACCCAGCAATCAAGGGTGGAAACTACACAGCTGGTGCAGCTGGATATGTTGAAGCGATGACTGACCTTAAGTTGTTCTTCACAGCACTCGCTGAAATTCAAGCCAAGCTTGGTGAGACAGTTGCCTCTAACTCATGGCCATCTACTTCATCAGCTGCAGGTAAGGCGCTCGGCGCAGCAGGAATTCCTGCTCGTTCAGCACTTCTACTCGTAGGTCTTGCATCAGGAATCCCAACACAGTCAACAAGCTTTGACTCAATTACTGGTCCTGAAACTCTAGGAGCAACTCTCAAGCTTGCTTATCCATCTGCAGTCTTGCCTGCACTTGCAGTCCTTGAAAACGGTGCAAACTCAGGTGCTCTCGGAGTTCTTATTTTCCATGACATCGAGACACAGGTTGGCGGCGCTGTCTTTGACAACACTGCAACTGATTACTCAGCACGCGTTGCTGAATCATCAGTAATCTACAACTCTGGTCTTTCAGGTAACACTGCACTCGAAGCGATGCTCGGAGTTCTCAAGGCATCACCTCGCGCAAAGGCAAACGCTGATGCAGTTGCTAAGTTCAACAAGCTTGGTACAACTACCGGAAAGATCAACGTTCCAACAATCTACATGGTTGGCGTTGCAGATCCGATTACACCAGCTGGTGCAACTCAGCGCATGATCGATAAGTATGCAGCTCAGTTTGAGGCAGAGGTTGAAGCAGCTAAGAAAGCTTCATACGGAAAAGGCTCATACTCACCTGTAAAGAGCAAGGTGCTCACACTCTGGTCAACAACTCCTAAGGCATGGACAAAGTACGATGCTGATGGCAAGCCAGTTGCTCAGAAGGTCACACCAGGTACAGGTCACTGTACTTTCACAACAGCTAACTACTTGACTGCTGCGAAGTTCGCAATTGATGCAGCAAACAACGGTCAGATCACTTGGGATGGAGCAGCTCGTAAGGCTGTTCGCGCCTCAAAGGGTCTCGTAGTGGATACAAACTATGTTCCACAGCTGCTCAAGTTCTACAACTAAATCCAAGTAAGTAAGCGAAGCCCCGTGCCTTATGGTGCGGGGCTTCGTTTTTTCTCAATTCTCCATCTCGTCGAATACCCTTAACCCACTATGACTGCGCACCAGATTGCAACGCCTGAAGCGATGCACGAACTTGGCAGAGTCATAGGTTCACATTGCAAAGCCGGAGACCTCATCCTCCTCAATGGCCCACTCGGTGCAGGTAAGACCGTCTTGGTTCAAGGCATCGGCGCAGCGCTCGGTATTGAGGATGTCACTTCACCGACCTTTGTGATTTCTCGTATTCATAAGGCGCCGCTGCCGCTAATCCACGTTGATGTTTATCGTTTACTAGAGGCAGGTAAAGCTTCGCTCTATCTCGATGACCTTGATCTCGATTCACCACGGGAAGATGCGGTGACAGTAATCGAATGGGGTGGAGAAGAATCTGCCCGCCTAGGCGATGACCGGCTAGAGATTGTGATCGATCGAAGTGACGATGTTCGCCAAGTCACCATTACGCCAATCGGTGCACGTTGGGCAGGTGTATCGCTATGACTATCTCATTAGCAATCGACACCTCAACATCGCGCACCATCGTTGGATTATTTGATGGCGAGAAAGTCCTCTTTGAAAGTTTTGCCGAAGGTGCCACTGATCATGGTCGTGCAGTCAGCGATCTGGTGGCTCAGGCACTAACTGATAACCCTTCACCAGATTGTGTTGTTGTTGGAATGGGTCCAGGTCCATTTACGGGGCTTCGAGTGGGCATTGCCTTTGCTCGCACCTTCGCACTATCTCGCGATATTCCCGTAATCGGAGTCTGTTCACTTGATGCAATCGATACCGGCAAGAGTGAATACACAGTTGCAATTGATGCTCGCCGTAAAGAGATTTACTGGGCTCGCTATAAAGATGGAGTTCGCATTGAAGGTCCATCGGTAAGTAAACCCAATGAAGTTGAAGATTTCATTATTGATCTCTATCCATCTGTGAGTCGACTAGCTTTGCTCTCGCGATCACAGAACGAAGCAGAGCCTTTCTACTTACGTCGCCCTGATGCAGTGCCAACAGCGGAGCGCTCATGATCACCTATCGCCAGCCGATTGCTTTAGATATTCCAGTTCTTGCAACATACGAGAAAGAACTATTCCCATATTCGCCTTGGAGTACTTCGCAATTTAAGGAAGAGTTCGCCGGCATTCCAGCAACACGTTTTATCTCCGTTGCAGAAGATGAAAACACGATCGTGGGCTATTGCGGAGTCTTTGTGCCCGCACCAGGAATAGAGGCTGACATCCTGACGGTTGCGGTTTTGCCTGCCTATCGTCGCCGGGGAATTGCTAAAGAATTTATGCGCCAGATCGAGGCATATGCGGTTGAACGAGAAGCAAGCGCCATAATGCTTGAGGTTGAACTTTCTAACGAATCTGCAATCAAGCTCTATGAATCACTTGGCTATATGAAGATTTCAGTTCGCATGGATTATTACGGCCCAGGAAAAGATGCTCACGTCATGCGCAAGGGGCTCTCATGAGTGAGCCACTAGTACTCGGTATTGAAACTTCCTGCGATGAGACCGCAATCGGAATCGTTCGCGGTCGCACACTTCTTGCCAATGAGATTGCTTCAAGCGTTGAAGAACATGCTCGCTTTGGTGGAGTTGTTCCAGAGATTGCATCACGTGCACACCTGGAAGCAATCTTGCCGAGCATCGAGCGAGCAGTTAAAGATGCCAAGATTTCCCTGAAAGATCTCGATGCTATTGCAGTTACCGCAGGTCCTGGATTAGTTGGTGCCCTCCTTGTTGGAACAGCATCTGCATCGGGACTGGCACAAGGACTTGGCCTGCCGCTCTATGGCGTTAACCATCTAGCTGCACATGTATCTGTTGATTACCTAACGCATGACCTTCCAACTGATCCAACGATTGCTTTATTGGTCAGCGGGGGACACTCATCACTTCTTCAAGTAGATGACATCACCGGTTCGATTACAAAGCTCGGTGCGACGATGGATGATGCAGCAGGTGAAGCATTCGACAAGATTGCACGCATCCTTGATTTAGGTTTTCCTGGCGGTCCGGCAATTGATCGTGAAGCCCGCAACGGTAAAGCGAGCGCCATTGATTTCCCTCGAGGATTAACGATGAAGAGTGACTGGGAGACTCGTCCCTACGACTTCTCTTTCTCAGGGTTAAAGACTGCTGTCGCTCGTTACATTGAGCAAACTCCGTCGCATATTCGCGCAGACGTTGCCGCATCTTTCCAAGAAGCTGTTGTTGATGTGCTGCTCCTGAAGGCACTGGCCGCATGTAAATCATCGGGAATTGATTCGCTGGTGATCGCCGGGGGAGTAGCGGCTAATTCACGCCTTCGCGAAGTCGCCACCGAGCGTTGCGCCAAGGCCGGCATCCAGCTTCGAATCCCAAGCCCTGGCTTATGCACCGATAACGGGGCGATGGTCGCAGCCCTGGGCTCATTGATGGTTTCAGCAGGTCGCCCAGCCACCCAGGGAGCCTTTGACGCTGATTCCAGCCTCCAGGTTGAACGCGTAAGCCTGTAGGGCTAGATTTAGCACTCTCAAGGGGACACTGCTAATTCCCCTTGGCACGCTCAAAACTCACTACCTATAGAGGAGATACACCATGGCACTACGGCCACTAGAAGATCGCATCGTCGTTAAGGCGAATGAGGCAGAGACAACTACAGCTTCAGGTCTTGTTATCCCTGATACAGCTAAGGAGAAGCCACAGGAAGGAACTGTCGTTGCAGTAGGCCCAGGCCGCTTTGATGATGGTGTCCGCGTCCCAATGGATGTCAAGGTTGGCGATGTAGTTCTTTACAGCAAGTACGGAGGAACAGAAGTTCGTTCAGGTAACGAAGAACTTCTCGTGCTCTCAGCACGTGACATCCTCGCAATCGTCGAGAAGTAAGGGCTAAGACTCTTATGGGAAAGATGCTGCAATTCGACGAGCAGGCTCGTCGCTCAATGGAACGCGGAGTCAACATTCTTGCTGACACCGTCAAGGTAACGCTCGGCCCTAAGGGACGTAACGTCGTTATCTCAAAGAACTTTGGTGCACCGTTGATTACAAATGACGGCGTCACAATCGCAAAGGAAATCGAACTTTCAGATCCAGTAGAAAACATGGGCGCACAGCTTGTGAAGGAAGTTGCTACAAAGACCAACGATGTTGCCGGTGACGGAACAACAACAGCGACCGTCCTTGCTCAGGCAATGGTGAAGGAAGGCCTTCGCAACCTTGCAGCTGGCGCACAGCCAATGGATCTCAAGCTCGGCATTGAAGCAGCAGTTGCTGCTGTCTCTGCACGTCTTCGCGAGAATGCAACAGTTG
Organism: Candidatus Nanopelagicaceae bacterium; assembly: GCA_965267625.1. GTDB lineage: Bacteria > Actinomycetota > Actinomycetes > Nanopelagicales > Nanopelagicaceae > Planktophila. The sequence continues at coordinate 1,176,561 of OZ254124.1, read as the reverse complement.
TCAACGACAAGGCACAAAAGGCTGACGTTGCAACAATTTCTGCCAAGGACCGCGAGATCGGCGACCTCATTGCTGAAGCAATGGAGAAGGTCGGCAAGGATGGCGTCATCACCGTAGAAGAGGCGTCAACTACTGCGCTCGAACTCGAATTCGCAGAAGGTATGCAGTTCGATAAGGGATATATCTCGCCATACTTCGTCACTGACCAAGATCGCATGGAGGCAGTCCTTGATGATGCTTACGTGCTTATCTCAGCTGGAAAGATCTCAGCGCTCGCTGACTTACTTCCAGTCCTTGAGAAGGTTTCACAGTCAGGCAAGCCACTTCTTCTCATCGCAGAAGATGTTGAGGGCGAAGCGCTTTCAACGCTCGTGGTAAACCGCATGCGCGGAGTATTTACATCAGCAGCTGTTAAGGCTCCAGGTTTTGGTGATCGTCGTAAGGCGATGCTCCAGGACATTGCAGTTCTTACTGGCGGCACAGTGATCTCTGCAGAAATCGGCATGAAGCTTGATCAGGTTCAGTTGACTGAACTTGGTCGCGCACGTCGCATCGTTATCACTAAGGATGCAACAACAATCGTCGATGGCGCGGGAGATGCAAAGGTTGTTGAAGCTCGCGTTCAAGAGCTCCGCAATGAGATTGCTAATTCAGATTCAGATTGGGATAAAGAGAAGCTCCAGGAGCGCGTTGCAAAGCTCGCTGGTGGAGTCTGCGTTATCAAGGTCGGCGCACATACTGAAGTTGAACTCAAGGAGAAGAAGCTTCGCCTTGAGGATGCAATCTCAGCTACTCGTGCTGCAGTAGAAGAAGGAATCGTTATCGGTGGCGGTGCGGCACTTGTGCATGCAGCTGATGCTCTTAATGACAACCTTGGCTTCACTGGCGATAAGGCAATCGGTGTGGCACTCGTTCGCAAGGCATGTGATGAGCCACTTCGTTGGATCGCAGAGAATGCAGGACTTGAAGGCTACGTAGTAGTTGCCAAGGTTCGCGCACTTCCTGTGAACGAAGGCTTCAACGCAGCAACTGATGTCTATGGCGATCTCCGCAAGGATGGCGTTATCGATCCAGTAAAGGTGACTCGTTCAGCGCTTGCTAACGCAGCATCAATCGCAGCGATGTTTACTACAACCGAAGCTGTTGTTTTTGATCGTCCAGCTGGCGAAGAAGCTGAAGCTTCAGGCCACGGACATTCACATGGACCTGGTGGCCACAGCCACTAAGTTCACGAGTGGCTCATAAGAATTGCCACTAATTTCTGTAAAAGAAAACCCCGTCTCTTGCGAGGCGGGGTTTTCTTTTTGTATCTGCAACTTATGACGCTTCGGAGATCCGTGTAATTCCTCGACGTGACAAGATTGCAGCACGATCATCTTCAGAGAGTCCGCCCCAGATGCCATATGGCTCCTGAACTGCAAGAGCTTGTTCGCGACACTTCAAAAGCACTGGGCATGAAGCACAGACAGCCTTTGCTGCGTTCTCGCGATTGCGGCGACGTGGTCCACGTTCTCCATCTGGGTGGAAGAACATTTCTGGATCCATGCTGCGACATGCACCATCGAACTGCCACTCCCATTCATCCGCTACAGGACGAGGTGCGACTGGACGATCTGCAAATATGCTCATTGCTTACTCCTTGGATTAGAAAGCTGCATTTACAAGGATGAATCTACAATCGATTCATAAGTTGTTCAAGGGGCTAACGCTCCAAATGTTGTTCAATTTGAGAATCTGCCCCAAATGTCCGATTTTCAAGTGGTGATGTCAGCCACTCTCCGACATCCTTGCGCCATGACGATACGCGGAGCAAAGGGCGAGGAAGAGCTTCTCACCGTAGCTGCCGTCGCTCGTCGCCTTGGGGTCGCTCCAGGCACCTTGCGCACCTGGGATCGTCGCTATGGCCTTGGACCCTCATCCCACGAATCCGGCGAACACCGCAGATATTGCCCGGAGGATCTCTCGCGTTTGATGTTGATGCGCCGTCTGATCAGTGCCGGCGTTGCACCCATTGATGCTGCCGAACAAGCAAAGCTCGATAAGGGCAAGTTGAAGCTGGAACAGATTGTTCGAGAATTTGAAGTTCGTGAAGATGTTGTCACTGCAATTAATAAAGCGCTACAGGCTTTTGATATCGATTTCGTTGAAGAGACCCTTCGCAGTGAGCTAGACCTCCATGGCGTCATTGAAGGCTGGCATGAAGTTATTGTGCCGACCTTGATTGCTATCGGAGAAGCTTGGGAAGAATCAGGACAAGGCATTGAGATTGAACATGCCTTTACCGAAGTTCTCAAGAAAGTTTTCCGCGAACGAGTTCTTGAATGCGAAACCGCTCTCAATCCGCACCCAGTAATTCTTGCCGCTGTCGGTGAAGAGCAACATTCACTTCCACTTCATGCGCTCCAGGCCGCCCTTGGTGAAATCGGAATCAAGGTGCACTTCCTTGGCGCCCGCACACCGGTTGAGGCCCTGGCGGCAACGATTACTCGGATTGCACCACCGGCAGTGTTCCTCTGGGCCTTATTGCCGGTAAATGCCAACCCTGAGTTCTATCGCGCTTTGCCTGCGTTACGCCCAGCTCCTCGAATCGTCCTTGGCGGTCCCGGCTGGGATCCGGAAAGCTGCTCAGATGCCACTCTGGTAATGGGTTTAGGCAATGCCTGCGATGAGATAGCCAGTGCAGTCGGGGTTCTGACCACCCGATAGACTGCGCTCCTGTCAGTAGTAAAGGGAGAGTAGATGACCATCGATTCAGAGAAGGTCGCGCTCCTTGGCCTGACTTATGACGACGTACTCCTTCTCCCTGATGCATCTGAGGTAGTCCCATCAGAGGTCAACACCTCGACTTGGTTGACTCGCAATATCTCGCTGGCTGTCCCATTGGTTTCTTCAGCGATGGATACCGTCACCGAATCTGCAATGGCGATTGCCATGGCAAAGGCTGGCGGCGTCGGAATCATTCACCGCAACCTTCCCATTGAAGAACAAGTCGCCCACGTTAAATTGGTTAAGAACGTCGGCCTTGCCGGTGCTGCCGTCGGTGTCGGCGATGATGGCTTTGCTCGCGCACAAGCTTTGATTGATGCTGGCGTAGATATCGTTGTTGTTGATACCGCACATGGTCACCACCGCGCAGTTCTCGATGCAATTGCGCGCATTAAGAAGTTCTCTCCAACAACTGAAATCATCGGTGGCAATATCGCAACCCGTGCCGGTGCCCAGGCGCTGATCAATGCAGGTGCAGATGCAGTCAAGGTCGGTGTTGGTCCAGGTTCTATCTGCACAACCCGCGTGGTTGCAGGTGTTGGCGTTCCACAGATCACCGCAATCATGGAAGCGGCAAAGGCTTGCAATAAAGCGGGCATTCCATTGATCGCAGATGGTGGACTTCAATATTCAGGTGACATCGTCAAGGCAATCGTTGCCGGCGCACATACTGTGATGCTCGGTTCACTCTTGGCCGGTTGTGAAGAGTCACCAGGCGAACTCTTTGAGATCGATGGTCGCAAATACAAGGGCTATCGCGGAATGGGTTCACTCGGTGCGATGCAATCACGCGGTGAGAAGAAGTCATATTCAAAGGACCGCTATATGCAAGACGATGTGCTCTCTGAGGACAAACTTGTTCCCGAAGGAATCGAAGGCAAGGTTGCGTACAAGGGCACGGTTGCAAACGTTGTTCACCAACTCGTTGGTGGATTACGCAGCGGTATGGGTTATGCCGGAGCTCCTGATATTGAAACGCTTCGTCGTGAAGGTCGACTTATTCAAATTACATCTGCAGGGCTGAAAGAGAGCCATCCGCACGATGTGCTCGATGTTGCTGATGCACCGAACTATGGAAAGAAGGCGTAAGTGGAGATCGAAATCGCACCAGGCAAGCGCGCACGCCAAGCCTTCTCATTTGATGACATTGCCATCGTTCCAAGCCGCCGTACTCGCACACCAGAAGAGGTAAGCCTGGGGTGGCAGATAGATGCATACAAGTTTGAGTTGCCGCTCCTTGCCGCGCCAATGGATTCTGTTGTTTCACCAGATACTGCAATCGCCATCGGAAAGCTCGGCGGACTCGGTGTCCTTAATCTAGAGGGACTTTGGACTCGTTATGACGATCCACGAATTCCCCTTGGCGAAATCGCATCGATGCCAGAAAAGCATGCAACCAAGCGAATGCAAGAGATTTACTCAGCTCCGATTCGCCCCGAGCTCATTAAAGAGCGGATCCAGCAGATTCGCGATGCTGGCGTCACTGTTGCTGCATCTCTTTCACCACAGCGCACCGTTGAACTCCATGATGCGGTTATTAAAGCTGGCGTAGATATCTTCGTTATCCGCGGCACAACAGTTTCCGCAGAACACGTTGGCGCAGAAGGTGAAGCGCTCAATCTCAAGAAATTTATCTACGAACTCGATGTTCCAGTAATCGTTGGTGGCGTTGCCACAACAACCGGTGCGCTTCACTTGATGCGCGCAGGAGCCGCTGGTGTGCTCGTCGGTTTCGGTGGGGGAGCAGCACACACAACTCGTACAGTCACAGGCATTGAAGTTCCAATGGCAACTGCAGTTGCAGATGTTGCCGCAGCTCGTCGCGAGTATTTGGATGAATCTGGTGGACGTTATGTCCACGTGATTGCAGATGGCGCAGTCGGTCGCTCTGGCGATATCGCGAAGGCAATTGCATGTGGTGCAGATGCAGTGATGATGGGATCAGCACTTGCTAAGGCAGTTGAATCACCAGGACTTGGTTGGCACTGGGGTTCAGAGGCGTATCACGCAGAACTTCCACGTGGTCGTCGCTTCAATGTTGGAACTGTGGGAACACTCGAGGAAGTAATTCTCGGTCCATCACATTCATCATCTGGTGATATGAACCTCTTCGGTGCACTCCGTCGCGCAATGGCGACCTGTGGTTACTCTGATGTGAAGTCATTCCAACGTGTAGATGTTGTGATGCACCATGGCAAGTAGCCAAGATAAATCTGTCTTGGCACACGGAGTACTAGTCGTTGATTTTGGTGCGCAATACGCTCAGCTGATTGCTCGTCGTGTACGTGAAGCTCATGTTTACTCAGAGATTGTTCCTTCAACAATTACAGCAGCTGAAGTAAGTGCGAAGAACCCAGAGGCAATCATTCTCTCTGGTGGCCCATCATCTGTTTATGCAGATCATGCGCCCAAAGTTGATCCAGCGATCTTTGCTTTAGGAATTCCTACCTTCGGAATCTGTTACGGATTCCAAACAATGGCGGCAGCACTTGCCGGTGTTGTGGCACAGACTGGTAAATCCGAATTTGGTCGCACACCACTTGAGGTAAAGCCTGGCTCTAAGTTGTTTACCGGTCTTCCAGCCACACAATCTGTCTGGATGTCACATGGTGACGCCGTATCTGAAGTCCCTTGCGGATTCTCAATATCAGCATCGACTGTGGATACTCCAATTGCAGCTTTCGAAGATGCATCCGGAAAAATCGCTGGTGTTCAGTTCCACCCAGAGGTTTTGCACTCAGAGCACGGCCAGGCAATTCTTAACAATTGGTTGATTAACATCGCAGGTTGCAAGCCAACCTGGACCACCAGCAATATTGCTGAGGAAGAAATTGCAAAGGCAAAGTCAGTCATCGGCGATAAGCGCGTTATCTGTGGACTCTCTGGTGGCGTTGACTCTGCTGTTGCAGCTGCAATTATTCAACGAGCAGTCGGAAACCAACTGACCTGTGTATTCGTAGATCATGGTCTCTTGCGCAGCGGTGAATCCGAACAAGTACAACGTGATTTCGTCGCATCTACTGGTGTTCAGCTAGTTGTGGTCGATGCCGTTGAACAATTCCTCTCCGCATTAGCCGGTGTGACAGATCCAGAAGAGAAGCGAAAAATCATTGGTCGCGAATTTATTCGTTCATTTGAAAAGGCAGCGCGCGATATTGCAGCCGGCGGCGATGTTGAATTCTTAGTACAAGGCACGCTCTATCCAGATGTTGTTGAATCCGGTGGCGGCACAGGTACTGCCAATATCAAGTCACACCACAATGTCGGTGGATTACCTGATGACCTGCAATTTAAATTGGTAGAGCCGCTTCGCACATTATTTAAAGATGAAGTCCGTCAGGTGGGTCTGGAGCTTGGGTTACCGGAAGCAATTGTTTGGCGCCAACCTTTCCCTGGTCCAGGCCTTGGGATTCGTATCATCGGCGCTGTTACTCGCGAACGCCTCGATATCTTGCGTGAGGCAGATGTCATTGCGCGCGAAGAACTCAGTGCAGCTGGCCTTGATCGCGATATCTGGCAGTGTCCAGTTGTTTTGCTCGCAGATGTTCGCAGCGTTGGCGTGCAAGGCGATGGTCGCACATACGGACATCCAATTGTGCTTCGTCCCGTCTCTTCCGAGGATGCAATGACTGCCGATTGGTCGCGGGTTCCTTATGATGTACTCGAAAAAATCTCTACCCGAATTACCAATGAAGTCCGCGAGGTCAACCGCGTTGTCCTCGATGTCACGAGCAAGCCACCCGGAACAATCGAGTGGGAATAGGAAAGTACATGAAGAAAATCTCAGCAATTCTCGCCGCCCTTGTGATCACAGCAACACTCGCACCTGTATCTATGGCGGCAGAGAAGCCAACATCTGTCGCTGGTTGCAAGAAGTCAGTGGCAAAAGGCCATGCGCCTGCACAGGTGAAGCAGCCAACTGCTCCGGCCAAGAAGCTTGCAAAGACACTTACTTTTTCAACAAACTGCGGCGACATCGTGATTGCACTTAATCCAAAGGCACCGCAGACAGTGACAAATATCAGCGCACTTGCTAATGCTGGGTATTACAACAAATCACTCTGCCATCGCCTTACAACAGAAGGTCTCTATGTTCTTCAATGTGGCGATCCAACTGCTTCAGGTAGCGGTTCTCCAACTGGTTGGAAGGGTTATGCAAATGAGAACCTGCCAAAGGCGGGAGCAAAGAATTACCCTGCTGGAACAGTAGCGATGGCTAACTCTGGACCTGGCACAAATGGTTCACAGTTCTTCTTGGTCTATGCCGATACTCAACTCGGACCTGATTACACAATTTGGGGAAAAATCACCAAGGGTCTTGATCTCGTAAAGAAGATCGCTGAAGTCGGTGCCTATCAAGTACAAGACGATAAGGCTTACTACGCTGGCGATGGTTTCCCAGTCCAGCTCGTTGAAATCGTGAAAGCTAAAGCAGCTTAGTAGCTCTTAACTAGTACTAACTATTTTAAAAGCTTCAGCAATACGACCTTCTGGAAGTGCGCCCACACCTGCATTGCGCTGACCCCACTCGCGGAGCATCTCTTCAAGATTTTCCATATGGCCAGTCTGTGATGCATGCTCTTTCAGAGCTGCAATCTTGAAGTGGAAAGTGTCAGTGATATCTACAAAGTGATCTGGATGTGCATGACCTTGCATCCAGACTTCCTTGACCTTCCAAGGTTGTAGCCCTTCTTGATCTAATAAATCGGTAAAGGCAAAAGGATTTCGCGCATCGGGATAGACCGCTTGAATTGTTGCCTCACCTGCTGCGAGGTGGTCGGGATGGCTGGCACCGATTCGCTCCCAGTTACGTTCTGGTGATTGACACAAGATGCGATCTGGTTGCACGCGACGAATCTGACGGACAATATCTTTACGAAGCGCAATCGTTGGCTCAAGGTGGCCATCGACATAATTTAGGAATGTGACATCTGAAACGCCAAGGGCGGCACATGCTGCACGTTGTTCGCGCTGGCGCACTGCCGGCATCTCTTCCTTGGTAAAGCCAGATTCTTCGCCACCTTGGTCGCCATTGGTGCAGAGCACATAGCTGACCTCTATGCCCTTAGCTACCCATTGGGCAATCGTTCCGGATGCACCGAAATCGGAATCATCAGGGTGGGCGTTAACAACGAGGACTCGCTTGATTTCAGAATCTGACAAAGGCTCCATGGGAGGTAAGCCTAATAGACTCCGCGCCATGTCCGGTAACGAGCAACTTCTCGAGGGTTTAAACCCACAGCAGCAGGAAGCTGTTGCACATGCCGGCACCCCACTTCTTGTCGTAGCAGGCGCAGGATCTGGAAAGACTCGAGTATTGACTCGTCGTATCGCTTATTTGATGGCTGAACGAGGCGTAAAGCCATATGAAATCCTGGCAATTACCTTTACCAATAAAGCAGCCGGTGAGATGAAAGAGCGCGTTACCGAGCTTGTTGGCCCCATTGCAAAATCGATGTGGGTTTCAACATTTCACTCTGCATGTGTGCGCTTGCTTCGCCAAGAAGTGGAACGTCTTGGATACAGCTCATCCTTTTCGATCTATGACTCTGCAGATTCACAGAAGTTGATTTCAAAGGTCTGCGAAACCCTCAACTTAGATTCGAAGCGATATCCAGCGCGCCAATTTCAGAACTTAATCTCTAATGCAAAGAACGAGTTGCAGACGCCCTATGAATTCTTAAGCAAGGCAACCAATCAATTCGACACCATTGCAGCTGATGTTTACACGATGTACGAAAAGCGCCTCAAGCAAGCCAATGCGATGGATTTTGATGATTTGATTATGAAGACAGTGCAGGTGCTTCAGCAATACCCTGAGGCAAAGGCACGCTTTAGATCTCGCTTCCGCCACATCTTGGTCGATGAATATCAAGACACCAACCATGCGCAATATCAGTTGGTAAAAGAACTGACCGGTGATGAGAACGATGGTTTTCCAATCGCCGAACTCTGCGTGGTGGGCGATGCCGATCAATCAATCTATGGCTTCCGTGGCGCGACGATTCGAAATATCTTGCAATTTGAAGTTGATTACCCCAATGCAAAGACAGTCTTGCTTGAGCAGAACTATCGCTCTACCCAGAACATTCTCTCTGCCGCTAATGCTGTTATTTCCCAGAACGAATCCCGCAAGGAGAAGAACCTCTGGTCTGACTCTGGTGCCGGTGCACCGCTGATTGGATACGTCGCAGAGTCTGAATACGATGAAGGCGAATTTATTAAGGGCGAGATTCGTCGCCTGCAAGATAAAGATGAGTCCCAGCCGGGCGACACCGCTGTTTTCTACCGCACCAACGCCCAGTCTCGCGTCTTTGAAGAAGTCTTTATGCGCGCTGCTATCCCATACAAGGTCGTTGGTGGTCTTCGATTCTATGAACGCAAAGAGGTAAAGGATTTACTAGCCTACCTTCGCGTTCTAGCTAACCCAACTGATGAAGTCTCACTGCGACGCATTATTAACTTTCCAAAGCGCGGCATTGGCGATCGCGCGCTCGAAGAGGTTGATCTCTTTGCACAGGCACAGGGAATCTCTTTCTGGGCAGCTCTCTTGCGCGTGCGTGAAGCAACTGGTGTTCCAAACAAGGCTTCGCAATCCATTAGCGATTTCACCAACATGATTTCAGCCCTTGCTGTTCTTGTTGAAGTAAACACCAAGCCATCAACGATTATTGAAGCAGCGCTTGAGCAATCAGGTCTATTGCGTGAACTCTCTGCCAGCACGGACCCACAAGACGAGGTTCGTGTTGAGAATCTACAAGAACTTGTCTCGGCATCAATCGAATATGAAGAGCGCTCACTCGATGAACTCGGTGAAGATGAAGTTATTTCACTGGGTGGCTTCCTTGAAAAGGTTTCACTCGTTGCCGATGCAGATGAAATTCCTGATGGCGAAGATCACGGGGGAGTCGTTACCTTGATGACGCTTCACACCGCTAAAGGTCTTGAATTTCCAACAGTCTTTCTTACCGGCATGGAAGATGGCATCTTCCCGCATGCTCGCACCTTTGATGATCCAAAAGAGATTGAGGAAGAACGTCGCCTTGCCTATGTCGGCCTTACTCGTGCAGAGAAGCGCCTCTATATTTCGCGCGCTGAATATCGTTTAACTTTTGGAACACCAAAGTACAACCCAGCATCTCGCTTCCTTGATGAAATTCCATCAACGTTGATTGAGTGGCAGAACGATGGAAAGCCTTCCTACACATCATCGAGCGCAGTTCGTAAATCTCGTGTTGCCACAGCACCACCACCACGAGCCACCGGCAAGGTCTCATCGGCGATGGTGCTCGAAGTCGGCCAGCGTGTGTCACATGACACATTCGGCCTTGGCACCGTTGTCGCAGTCTCTGGCGCCGGCGATAAGTCTGAGGCGACTATCAACTTCGGGGCATATGGCGATAAGCGCCTCTTGCTTCGCTATGCCCCAGTCACGCCGCTTTAGCTAGGACAGTCGCTGTAATTGGCTGCGCTGATGCGGGTTTAGGATTACCCCCGTACTCACAGCGATGTGGATTAACAATATATAAGGAGCCTTGAGTGGATCTCTACGAATATCAAGCACGTGACCTCTTTGAAAAGCACACCGTCCCAGTTCTCAAGGGCGCAGTTGCAACAACACCAGAACAGGCTCGCGATGCAGCAGCTGATATGGGTGGAAAGGTTGTCGTTAAGGCGCAGGTAAAAGTTGGCGGCCGCGGTAAGGCTGGCGGCGTCAAGCTTGCAGTAGATCCAGCAGATACATTCGAGAAGGCATCAGCAATTCTCGGAATGGATATCAAGGGCCACACAGTTCACAAGGTGATGATTGCGCAAGCTGCACCAATCGTGGACGAGTACTACATTTCAATTTTGCTCGATCGTTCAAACCGCACATTCCTTGTTATGGCATCTGTTGCCGGCGGAATGGATATCGAAGAAGTTGCACACACAACTCCAGAGAAGCTCGCAAAGGTTCCAGTAAGTGCAGTAGATGGAATCGATAAGGCGCTCGCTACAAAGATTATTGCTCAGGCACAATTCCCAGCAGATGTTGCTGATCAGGTTGCAGATGTTCTCGTAAAGCTCTGGGAGACATTCCAATCTGAAGATGCAACACTCGTTGAGGTAAACCCACTCGTAAAGACTGAAGATGGTCGCATTGTTGCACTCGATGGCAAGGTCTCACTCGATGAGAACGCTGATTTCCGTCAGCCAGGCCATGCAGCGCTCGTTGATACCGCAACTGCAAATGCACTTGAAGAAGCTGCAAAGGCAAAGGGTCTTAACTACGTCAAGCTCGATAACGGACAGGTCGGAATCATCGGTAACGGTGCCGGACTTGTAATGTCAACGCTCGATGTTGTTGCTTACGCTGGTGAAAAATTCGGTGGCATGCGCCCAGCAAACTTCCTCGATATCGGAGGCGGAGCATCAGCACAGGTGATGGCAGATGGTCTTTCAATCATTCTTGGTGATCCAGATGTTAAGAGCGTATTCGTTAACGTATTCGGTGGAATCACTGCATGTGATGCGGTCGCAAACGGAATCGTTCAAGCACTTGAACTTCTCGGTGCAAAGGCAACAAAGCCGATCGTGGTTCGCCTTGATGGCAACAATGTCCTTGAAGGACGCGCAATTTTGAACGCTGCAAACCACCCATTGGTGGAGCAGGCAGAGACTATGGATGGAGCAGCATCACGCGCTGCAGAATTGGCGGCAAAGTAATGTCAATCTTTATCAACTCTTCCAGCAAGGTCATCGTTCAGGGCATGACAGGTTCTGAAGGAACCAAACACACACGTCGCATGTTGGCTTCTGGCACAAAGGTTGTCGGCGGCGTAACACCAGGTAAGGGTGGCCAGGTCGTAGATATCGACGGCACATCACTTCCAGTTTTCAATACTGTTGCAGAGGCAATGGCAGCAACAGGTGCAAATGTTTCTGTTGTCTTCGTTCCACCTAAGTTCGCAAAGGCAGCTGTTATCGATGCAATCGATGCTGTGATGCCTTTGGTCGTTGTCATCACTGAGGGAATTCCAGTTCATGACTCTGCATACTTCTATGCATATTCATTGAAGAGTGGAAAGACTCAGATCATCGGCCCTAACTGCCCAGGTCTGATTAGTCCTGAAGCATCAAATGTCGGAATCATCCCAGCTGATATTACAAAGAAGGGTCCAATCGGACTTGTTTCAAAGTCAGGAACACTTACTTATCAGATGATGTATGAGCTCCGCGATATCGGATTCTCAACAGCTGTTGGTATTGGTGGAGACCCTGTTATCGGAACAACTCACATCGATTGCCTTCGCGCATTCCAAGATGATCCAGAGACAGAAGCAATCGTCATGATTGGTGAAATCGGTGGAGATGCTGAAGAACGTGCCGCTGCATTTATAGCAGAGTATGTGAAGAAGCCGGTCGTTGGTTATGTCGCAGGATTTACAGCACCAGAGGGAAAGACAATGGGCCACGCAGGTGCAATTGTTTCTGGCTCTTCTGGAACAGCTCAAGCGAAGAAGGATGCGCTTGAAGCAGCTGGCGTAAAGGTTGGTCAAACTCCTAGCGAGACTGCGCGCCTTATGCGCGAGATTCTCGGCCGCTAATTTAAAGATGCAACGCGTCCTCTCGGTCTCGTTGTCTCACGCAATACGTGGAGCAGCACTTGTGCTGCTCCCGTTTGCATTTATCGCCCTCGTTGCGTGGGCAACAGCAGGAAGCGCAACCGGAACAACAACTGATCCAATCCGCGGCGCAGCGTGGATCTGGCTCGGCGCGCATCACATCCCATTCTCACTCGCACTTCCGCCGACTGGTTTACCGGGTTATTTCTCTTATCTGCCATGGGGCGCGATTGCACTTCCGTTCTTAGCAATTCGTTCTTCATTCAATCGCGCGCTCGATCGCCTGCAGGGCGACTTCCATGACATCAATGGTGTTCGCATCGCGTATTCGATTTTCTACACAATCATTGTGACCGCACTTTCTTACCTCTCGGCTTCGCCAGCGGTTCGCCCACAGTGGTATTTGGCACCAATCTTTGCTTTCTTTATCGCTATCACTGCAACGCTTACCTGTGGCCATCGCCTCAAGATGTCAGCACCGGTACTTATAGCAGCGCGCATTATGGCAATCATCGTCGGAACATTTATGGTCGGCGTTGGAGTTCTGGTTTTTACAAACTTCTCACAAGTAAAAGATCTTCACACTTCTCTTCAAGCTGGAATCTTTGGGGGAGCGCTCCTGCTTCTGCTGAACATCCTCTATCTTCCTAATGCTGCAATCGCAATGGCCTCTTATGTTGCAGGATCTGGTTTTGCAGTTGGCGCCGGAACGCTTATTTCACCTTGGTGGTATCACAGCGACCAGATCCCAGTGTTGCCATTGCTAGGCATCTTGCCAACTTCCCGCCATCCGTTATTTATCGCATCAGCTCTATTCTTTGTCGCCATTGGCGCGCTCCTTGCTTATTGGACTCTTCAATCTGGAATCGCACAGTTGTTGCAAACTGCAATCTTCCTGATCGTGATGATTATCGTGGTTGCATATCTATCAAGTGGTTCGCTGATGACAGATGAGATGGGGGCTTTCGGTGTTTCCATCTGGAAGTTCGGGCTTGTTGCAATCGGTGAAATCGCACTTGGTGCGGCCCTCACTACATTTGTCACCGCGCGGCGTCAGCGATGAAGCGGATAGTCATCCTTGCCTCTGGCTCGGGAACTCTTGCGCAAGCGATATTTGATGCAGATTTCTCAGCAGAGGGCGCTGAAATTGTTGCCGTGGTGTGCGATAAGCCGGGCGCGCAAGTTTTAGAACGTGCTGAGCTACGTCATATTGAAAGCTACACGATCCCTATGCTTCCAGATCGCAATCTCTGGAACTCAGAGCTCGAATCTCTGATTGCAGCGCTACGTCCCACACTTGTGGTGAGCGCTGGATTCATGCGGATCTTGCCGGCAGCGATTACGACTCGTTTCAAGATTATCAATAGCCACCCTGCACTGCTGCCGCACTTTCCTGGAGCACATGCTGTTCGTGATGCTTTGGCAGCGAGAGCAACAGAGACGGGAACCACTATTCATTGGGTCGACGCTGGAGTCGACACCGGCGAAGTAATCACGCAGGAGAAAATTGAGATTCTTCCCGGTGATACCGAAGAGTCGCTCCATGAGCGCATTAAGATTGTCGAACGCGGTCTCATTGTTGCGACCATCCGCCAGGTTCTACCCACATTGGAGCCCATCAATGTCTGATCGCAAACCAATCCGCCGCGCACTTGTCAGCGTCTATGACAAAGACCGTCTCCTTGAACTCGGCAAGGCACTTGCCGCAGCGAATGTTGAAATCCTTTCAACGGGTTCAACCGCCAAGACGCTGCAGGATGCCGGCATTGCCGTAACCGAGGTCAGTAGTTACACAGGTTTCCCAGAGATCATGGGCGGACGTGTGAAGACGTTGCATCCTCGCGTTCACTCTGGAATTTTGGCGGATCAAAATAATCCAGAGCACATAGCAGCAATTAAAGAACTCGATATCGAACCATTTGATTTAGTTGTTATCAATCTCTATCCATTCTTAAAGACCATCATGTCGGGTGCCAGCTTTGAAGATTCAATCGAGCAGATTGATATCGGTGGCCCATCGATGTTGCGTGGCGCAGCAAAGAACCACGGCTCGGTCGCAGTGCTCTGCCACGAGCACCAATATGACTCAGCGATTGCAGCGATTCAGGCCGGTGGCTTTACAGCCGAAGAACGTAAAGCGCTTGCCCTTGAGGTTTTTCGCACAACAGCTGAATATGACCTCACTATTGCAAGCTGGCTTGGCACCACAATTTCAACAGAGATGCCAGATTGGTTAGGACTTATCTGGAAGCGAGAGAACACGCTTCGCTACGGTGAGAACCCACATCAAGAGGCAGCAATTTATCGCGGTGGGCCAGCAGGCATTGTCAGCGCAGTGCAGTCACATGGTAAAGAGATGTCATTTAATAATTACACTGATGCTGATGCAGCATGGCGTGCAGCACTTGATCACAGCGAACCCTGTGTGGCAATCATTAAGCATGCAAACCCATGTGGCATTGCAACCGGTTCAGATATTGCTGATGCATATAAGAAGGCGCACCTCTGCGATCCAGTCTCGGCATTCGGTGGCGTAGTCGCGGCAAACCGTAAAGTCACTGCTGAAATGGCAGAGCCACTCTCTCAAGTTTTCACAGAGGTAATCATTGCGCCAGAGTACGAACCGGCAGCGCTTGAGATCTTGATGAAGAAGCCATCTATTCGAATCCTCACCAATCCAATTACCCGAATCTCTCCACTAGAGATGCGTCCAGTTTCAGGTGGCGTTCTGGTACAGCAGACTGATTTGATTAACGCTGAAGGCGATAGCGCGGCGAACTGGAAGCAGGTAACTGGTTCGCCAGTAGATGCTGCAGTATTAGCTGATCTTGAATTTGCTTGGCGCTCAGTGCGCGCGGTAAAGAGCAATGCAATCTTGCTCGCACACGATGGCGCAGCTGTCGGAATCGGTATGGGTCAGGTTAATCGCGTTGATTCTGCAAAGCTGGCAGTTGATCGCGCCGGCAATCGTGTTAAGGGCAGCGTTGCTGCATCTGATGCATTCTTCCCATTTGCTGATGGACTTGAGATTCTTACCAACGCAGGAGTCACGGCCGTAGTTCAGCCAGGTGGCTCAGTTCGCGATGAAGAAGTCATTGCAGCCGCAGATAAGGCTGGAATCGCAATGTTCTTTACCGGCACTCGACACTTCTCACACGCATAACGAAATCAATAAGTTAGGTTTACTCCATGAGCGCACAGATTCTCGATGGCAAGGCACTTGCAGCATCTATTAAGCAAGATCTTGCCGCTCGCACTCTCGCTCTGAAAGCCAAAGGAATAACTCCAGGGCTCGGAACGGTCCTCGTCGGCGATGATCCAGGTTCGCATTCTTATGTCGGCGGTAAGCATCGTGATTGCCAAGAAGTTGGCATTAACT
This sequence comes from Candidatus Nanopelagicaceae bacterium, assembly GCA_965267625.1. GTDB lineage: Bacteria > Actinomycetota > Actinomycetes > Nanopelagicales > Nanopelagicaceae > Planktophila. The sequence continues at coordinate 1,160,811 of OZ254124.1, read as the reverse complement.
CAATTCGAGTTGATCTGCCAGCAGATGCAACTCAGGCAGATGTTCTTGCAGCAATTCGCGACCTCAATAATGCAAAAGAGTGCACCGGTTACATCGTACAGCTTCCACTTCCACGTGGCATCGATACCCAAGTAATTCTGGAAGCGATTGACCCAGCAAAAGATGCTGACGGCTTACATCCAATGAACCTGGGACGTCTCGTTGCAGGGTATGACGCGCCACTTCCATGCACCCCTCGCGGAATCGTTGAACTCTTAAATCATTACAAAGTTCCACTTAACGGTGCAGAGGTCGTTGTGATCGGCCGCGGTCTCACTGTCGGTCGCCCGCTCGGTTTGCTCCTAACGCGCAAGCAAGAGAATGCAACAGTTACTTTGACGCACACCGGTACAAAAGATTTAGCAGCACATACTCGCCGCGCAGATATTGTTGTTGCTGCAATTGGCCAGGCACACTTTCTCAAGGCCGAGATGATTAAGTCGGGTGCCGCAGTTCTCGATGTTGGTATATCTCGCACCGATGCAGGATTACTAGGTGATATCGATCCTGGCGTTCGTGATGTTGCAGCATGGATTGCACCAATGCCTGGGGGAGTCGGGCCAATGACTCGCGCAATGTTGGTAACAAATGTGGTGGATGCATGCGAGCGATAACGTCGCTACACATTCGTGCTGCTTGGTCTTCCATGCTTGTCGGAATTCTGATCGGCGCCTTCGGCGCAGTCCGCTCTGGCTCAATCTTGATTTCAATCGGAACCGCAATCGTGGCGCTAGCTCAATGGGGGCAGGCAACTGGCCGCCGCCGAATTATTGAGTGCTATTTCCCGCTGGCTATCGCGGGAATCCTCTTCGCCTTGGCTCTGGCCCTACCAAAAGGGTTGTAGAGTTATCTCGACGTCAAGATAACCCTCATTTTTAAAGAGATTTGGGATTACCCAAGATAGGACGCAACATGGCAAAGAAAGTCACCGTTGTCGGTGCAGGTTTCTATGGATCAACTACAGCTCTTCGTTTAGCTGAATACAACATCTTCGATGAGGTAGTTCTTACCGATATCGTCGAAGGAAAGCCAGAAGGTCTTGCACTCGATATGAACCAGTCGCGTTCAATTGAAGGCTTTGAGACCAAGATTGTTGGCGCAACGACAACGGCAGATGGAGCTGGCTACGAAAAGACAGCGAACTCAGATGTTGTTGTCATTACTGCAGGACTTCCACGCAAGCCAGGAATGAGCCGCATGGATCTCATCGGTGTCAACGCAGGAATCGTCCGCGGCGTCGCAGAAAATATTGCAAAGCATTCACCTAATGCAGTCATCATCGTGGTCTCAAACCCACTCGATGAGATGACAGCGCTAGCTCAGATTGCAACAAACTTTCCAAAGAATCGCGTCATGGGTCAGGCCGGAATGCTCGATACAGCTCGCTTTACAAACTTCGTTGCTGAAAAGCTCGGTGTATCAGTTGCATCTGTAAAGACACTGACACTTGGTTCACACGGTGACACCATGGTTCCAGTCCCAAGCCGTTGCACTGTCGATGGCACACCTCTCTCAGAGAAGCTGTCACAGGCGGAAATTGATGAACTCGTTGATCGCACACGTAACGGTGGCGCTGAAGTAGTTGCACTCCTTAAGACAGGTTCTGCTTACTACGCACCATCTGCAGCAGCTGCTCGTATGGCAAAGGCTGTAATCGAAGATTCAGGAGCCGTCATGCCTGTCTGTGCATGGGTCGATGGCGAATACGGAATCTCTGGCGTTTACCTCGGCGTTGAAGCTGAAATCGGTAAGGGCGGAATCCGCAAAGTTGTTGAAAGCAAGCTCACCGATTCAGAAGTTGCATCTCTTAAGGAAGCTGCTGAAGCCGTTCGCGCAAAGCAAGCCGACGTACAGACTCTCTAATTAATCTCAGACCAAAAAGCAATCCACAAAGGAAATAACTATGACAAAGATCAAAGTAGAAGGAACAGTTGTAGAGCTTGATGGCGATGAGATGACTCGCATCATGTGGCAGTTCATCAAGGATAAGTTGATCCTGCCTTACCTCGACGTCAACCTTGAGTACTACGACCTCGGTATGGAGCACCGCGATGCAACCGATGACCAGGTCACAATCGATGCTGCAAAGGCAATCCAGAAGCATGGCGTTGGTATTAAGTGCGCAACTATTACTCCAGATGAAGCACGCGTAGAAGAGTTCGGCTTGAAGAAGATGTGGAAGTCTCCTAACGGAACAATCCGCAACATCCTCGGCGGCGTTATCTTCCGCGAGCCAATCATCATCTCAAACGTTCCTCGTTTGGTTCCTCATTGGACAAAGCCAATCGTTATCGGTCGCCATGCATTCGGCGATCAGTACAAGGCAACAGATTTTAAGGTTCCAGGTAAGGGCAAGCTCACGCTCTCATTCGTTCCTGAAGATGGCTCTGCACCAATCCAGCATGAAGTCTTCGACTTCGAATCATCTGGCGTCGCGCTTGCGATGTATAACGTTGATAAGTCAATCTATGACTTCGCGCGTGCATCACTGAACTACGGACTTCTTCGCAAGTTCCCGGTCTACCTTTCAACAAAGAACACAATCCTTAAGGCATATGACGGTCGCTTTAAAGATATCTTTGAAGAGGTCTACCAGGCAGAGTTCAAGACACAATTTGAAGCAGCTGGTATTTGGTATGAGCACCGCCTCATCGATGACATGGTTGCCATGTCACTTCGCATGGAAGGTGGATACGTCTGGGCATGTAAGAACTACGACGGTGACGTTCAATCAGACACTGTCGCACAGGGTTACGGCTCACTTGGTTTGATGACATCTGTTCTTATGACACCAGATGGAAAAGTCTGCGAATCAGAGGCTGCGCACGGAACAGTGACACGTCACTACCGTGATCACCAGGCTGGCAAAGAGACTTCAACAAACCCAATCGCATCAATCTTTGCTTGGACACAGGGCCTTGCCCACCGTGCAAAGCTTGATAACAATGCAGAACTCGCAAAGTTCTCAAAGACACTTGAAGAAGTTTGCGTAAAGACAGTTGAAGAAGGAAAGATGACAAAGGACCTCGCTCTTTTGATCTCTAATGATGCGCCGTACCAAACAACGCAGCAGTTCCTTGCTTCAATCGATGAGAACTTGAAGAAGGCAATGGCTTAAAGCGCTTGCGCTTATAAGCTGTTGAAATGGCTTAAATATGAAGGAGAGCCATGGCGTTTTAGCGCTTGTTGGCTCAGGTGAATATTTACCAGTAATGCAGGAGTTCGAAACCGGACTCCTGCATTCTGCTTTTGTTCGAGGAAAGAAGAAGACCTTCATTCAGATTCCGACCGGTTCCTCAGAAGAAGGTGAAGATCGCCGCATTTTCTGGCAGCGACGGGGTCAAGAACAAGCAGAGCGCATTGGTGCTGAATGCATCTACCTTCCGATCCACGAACGCGAAGATGCATTTAATCCAGACTTTGTAGCAGCCGTTAAAGATGCAGGTCTAATTTACTTCTCTGGTGGAAACCCACACTACATTGCAGATGTCTTTAAAGGTTCACCGCTCTGGGATGCGATTGTTCGGGAGTGGGAGAGTGGTTCATCACTGGCTGGGTGCTCGGCCGGTGCGATGGCTTTTGGCGGAACCATTATGGGCATACGTAAATCGAGCCATAGTGAAGGACTCAACCTTCTTCCTGATATCGAAGTCATTCCCCATTACGACAAGATGCTCGGTTGGTTACCTGATCGAGTAGCCTCCTTTATTGCACGGGCCGGAGCGGATACAACTCTCGTCGGCATTGATGAGAACACAGCTCTTGTCTATGAGAAAAATTGGAAAGTAACCGGCGCCGGAAAAGTTCATGTGCTGCGTGGGGTTCTGGAAATAGAAAATAAACCATAACCTTCTCGTATGGATATGGAGAAAATTCTCAAGCACATGGCTTGGGCCAATCAAGAAATCATTGGCAAGATTGCCGAACTTCCAAGGGAAGCACTTGATGCTTATGTCGTAAACCCAGAGTGGACGGTTGGCACGATTGTGCGACATATCGGCAGCGCATCTAATTGGTATCTATGGCGCTTACTTGATCGCGAAGCATTTACCGCCGAAGAAAAGTCCTATTGGGATGCGCGCTTGAAAGATGATGATGAAGAGTCACCAAAGATGCAAGATATTAACTATGTTCTAGATGTTCTCCGCGATTCCGATGCCAAGCTGCTCGAACAATCGAGATTTCCTGATGCCGATGTTCCTCGTGAATTTCGTGGTGAGCAGCATGTCTTTAAACGAAGCACTATTTTGTCTCAGACGGTCCATCATGCAACCGAACACCGAGCCCAAGCAGTCGCTGCGCTAGAAGCCCGTGGCTTCACCTCAATAAACCTTGATGATTTTGATGTGTGGAGTTATCAAATAAGAGTTGGAGAGTAATTCTCTTCGAGGCAATCAGCTTTTCTTTGAAGTCGATTGTTTTGATGTTGCCTTTGGCGGAGAATATGGATGCTCTGCGACGTATTTCTCGGCTTTCGCAATGAGGTCGAGAAATTTATAGACAGGTGCGGTATACCCAAGAGTGACTCCTTTTACTCCAGCGCTCTGTCCGCATGCGTATGCATTCCAAAATCCCGAGGGCACAGTGCCAACGTAGTAACTAATTCCATCAATGAGAACGGTCGTGGACCCTCCTGAATCACCACCGCAAGGGCCACCTTTGTATGGCGCAGTCATAAAAAGGTGATCTGCCACTTCTTCCTGATATTGATTGAACTGGTCGCGAATCTCTGATGCGCTCCATGGGGTCATCAGAGAACTTCGTGGAACGAGCGATGTTCTATCTCCAACAGAATTACACGGAGGAGCCTTCTTAATTTCGAGACACTTATCTTGATAAACGCCATAGCCAGTAATTTTCATGGGTGTTTTATCAGAAATTGCACGAGCGAGGAGTTCTCGTGTTACCAGCGGGGCTGGTGCAATTTTTGCAAGTGGTTTCTCAAGTACGATAATTGAAAAATCATCGGCAAAAGTCTTACGGTTATATGAGTCAGGGTAGAAGATCTTAATTACATTGACAGATTCCATGTCCTTCTTCAGTTTTTGATTTGGTTGTGAAACATAGTATTTGGTTGATTCGCCTTGATCTTTCATATGGCCAGCAGAGAAAATAATTCTTGGACTGTAGAGATAGCCTGAGCCATTCGCCCATGGCGTTGATCCGATGACTTTAGTCATTGAAACAGCCATTATTCGAGGTTCCGAGAAGTCTTCTTTTCCATTGAGCGACGCAGATGCTGTCGCTGGAATTGAAATAATGGATAGTGCAAGAAGTATGGATACCTTAGCTCTCATCAAGGCAGTCTTCTCGCAAAATAGTGGAAGGTCAATAGATAATAAAAAACCCGCCACAGCTTCCTGTGACGGGTTATTTACTCTGGCTAATTAGTTAATACGTGCACCTGTTGTTGCATCAAAGAGATGAACAGCGTTAGCAACGTTTGCCACAGTGATTGTGTCACCTGGCTTTGGTGGGTTCTTTGGATCCCATCGAACGATGACCTGTGCGCCTTCATCTGTTGCATTAGCAAACTGAACGTTCTTATCAGCTGGCTTGCCGTAGACGAATGCATCTGAACCGAGCTCTTCAACAACTTCAACGAGAACGTGGAAGCCTGATGATGCTGGTGCCCAACCTTCTGGACGGATACCAACGATGACAGATGAACCAGCAGATGCAGGAACATCAATGTTGAGATCGCCCATCTGAGCCTTGCCACCTGAGACAGGTGCAAGGAGAAGGTTCATCGCAGGAGAACCGATAAAGCCGGCAACGAAAGCGTTAGCTGGCTTGTCGTAAAGGTTGCGAGGTGTGTCTACCTGCTGGAGGAGACCATCCTTGAGAACTGCTACGCGATCGCCCATAGTCATAGCTTCGACCTGGTCGTGAGTTACATAAACTGTTGTGATGCCGAGGCGGCGCTGAAGTGCTGCAATCTGTGTACGAGTTGCAACACGGAGCTTTGCATCGAGGTTTGATAGAGGTTCATCCATCAAGAAGACCTGTGGTTCGCGAACAATTGCGCGACCCATTGCAACACGCTGACGCTGTCCACCTGAAAGTGCCTTTGGCTTACGCTCGAGGTAGAGCTCAAGGTCGAGCAGCTTTGCTGCTTCACGGACGCGCTTATCGCGCTCGTCCTTATCGATGCCAGCGATCTTGAGCGCAAAGCCCATGTTCTCTGCAACTGTCATGTGTGGGTATAACGCGTATGACTGGAAAACCATTGCGATATCGCGATCCTTTGGAGCAACGTTTGTTACGTCGCGATCGCCAATAAGAATGCGTCCACCATCAATTTCCTCAAGGCCGGCCAACATACGAAGTGATGTTGACTTACCGCAACCTGATGGACCAACAAGCACGAGGAACTCGCCATCTGCGACGGTGAGGTTGAGCTTGTCTACAGCAGGAGTGGTTGTGCCTGGGTAGATGCGTGAAGCATTTTCGAATACAACTGATGCCATTTTTATTTCTTCCTTATCCGGGCAGGTACGTGCCCGACGGTCCGAGGGTAAGGCGCTAGCCGGTTGGCTAACGGGGTAAGGCTATCTGCGCGTAGACCGAGAGGGAAGAGGCTCGCTACACTTCTCGGACTATGGACAGTCACCCCAGTGGTTCAATTTTCGCCCCTATATTCCTAGTCATCTTCCTCATCTTGCTCGGAGCCCTCTTTGTTGCTGCCGAGATCGCGCTGATTTCCCTTCGCGAGAGCCAGGTTCGACAGGTAGCACTTCGCGGTCGCCGCGGTGCCAAAGTGGCCAAACTTCACTCTAATCCCAACCGTTTGCTGGCATCGGTGCAGGTCGGTGTGACTCTCTCCGGATTTCTCTCTGCCGCCCTTGGTGCAGAAAAGCTCGGCCAATTCATCATCCCGTGGCTAGAAGAACGCGGGCTCTCTAATAGTTCAGCAAATACCGCATCAATTGTTGGCGTCACACTTGTGATTGCTTATATCTCTCTTGTCTTTGGTGAGCTCGCTCCCAAGAAGATCGCACTCTTTCGCGCCGAGAGCATCGCGATGTGGTCAGCTGGAATTGTTGATGTCATTGCAAATGTCTTCCGCCCGGTAATTTGGTTGCTCTCTAAATCAACTGACTTTGTGGTGCGCCTCTTTGGAATCGATCCCAAAGAAGCTCGCGAACAGATGTCAGAAGAAGAGCTCCTGGATCTCGTTACCGGACATGCTGCTTTATCTGATGAAGAACGCGACATCGTAGAAGAAGTCTTTAACGCATCCGAGCGTCAAGTGCATGAGGTAATGGTTCCTCGCACTGAGGTTGACTTTATTGATGGTTCGCTCACAATCGCTAAGGCAATTGCGCTCGCCTCTGAGAAATCTCACTCACGTTATCCAGTTGTTCGTGGCTCATCAGATGAAGTCATTGGCTTTATCCATGTCCGCGATTTGATTGATCCTTCTTTAATTAATTCACAGGCGAAGATTCAAGAGCTCAGCCGCAGCATTATGTTCCTGCCGGGCACAAAGGGAATCTTGCCGGCGCTGACTGAGATGCGCTCACAACGTCAACACCTTGCAATCGTGCTCGACGAATACGGTGGAACCGATGGCATCGTCACGATGGAAGATCTTGTAGAGACATTGATTGGCGATATCCGTGATGAGTACGACGGGGATGAGCAAGATCTCGCCGCCTCCTCACGCACCGGTGACTTCGAAGTAGATGGATTGATGTCATTGGAAGACCTCTCCGAGCAAGCGGGGGTCGAGATCCCAGAGGGCCCTTACGAAACTATCAGTGGATATGTCATGCACTTCCTCGGTCGAATTCCAGTCGAGGGTGACCTGCTCAACGTCAACGGAATTCGCATTTCAGTGCTCTCTATGGAAGGCAAGCGGGTAGGCCGCTTATTAATCACTCGTTCTGCATGACTCATGCGAGAATGCGCATATGAGTAAGAAGCGCGTCCTCTCAGGAATTCAGCCGACCAGCGATTCCTTCCACCTTGGTAACTACCTCGGTGCGGTTAAGCAGTGGGTAGAGCTTCAAGATGGACATGATGCTTTTTATTGCATCGTCGATCTCCACGCGCTTACCGTTGAAACCGATCCCGCTCTTCTGCGCAAGCGCACCTTGATGTCAGCGGCGCAATTGCTCGCTCTGGGCATCTCACCAGATAAATCAACGCTCTTTGTTCAATCTCAAGTTCCACAGCACAATCAATTGGGTTGGATTATGGAATGCATGACCGGCTTTGGTGAAGCAAGCCGCATGACGCAATTTAAAGATAAGTCCTCCAAGGCTGGAGCAGATGCAGCTCGCGTTGGACTCTTTACCTATCCGATGTTGATGGCTGCCGACATTCTGCTCTATCAATCAGATCTCGTACCAGTGGGGGAGGATCAACGCCAACATATTGAATTGACTCGCGATATCGCAGGTCGCTTCAACTCTCGCTACGGTCAGACTTTCCAAATTCCTGAAGGCTTTATCTTGAAGCAAGGCGCGAAGATTTACGACATTCAAGATCCAACAGCAAAGATGAGTAAATCATCAGGATCTGGTTCTGGCTTAATTGACATTCTCGATGCACCAGAGGTAAACCTCAAGAAATTCAAGAGCGCCGTCACTGATGCAGGACGCGAAGTGAAATTTGATGCCGCTGAAAAGCCAGGGATCAGCAACCTTCTTACTATTCACTCTGCTCTATCCGGCAAATCAATTTCCGAGCTGGAAAATGAATTTGCTGGCAAAGGCTATGGAGATTTCAAATCTGCAGTTGCTGAAGTCGTCGTCGAATACTTCAGACCTATTCGCACCCATGCGCTCGAACTATTAGAGGATGAGGCGCATCTGCTCAAGATTCTTCATCAGGGATCCGAGAAGGCACGGGAAGTCGCGCAAGGAACCTTAGATTCAACTTATAAGAATCTCGGCTTGGTAATCTAATGAAAATTCGTGCACTTCTCGCGACGCTTTCAATCTCTGTGGCATCGCTGGTGGCTGCACCTGCACATGCTGCAACCACCACAATTGGCATCGCCTATGACATTGGTGGTCGTGGCGATCGTTCATTTAATGATGCTGCAGCGGTAGGGCTGGAGAAAGCTCAAAAGCAATTTAACTTCACGGTGGAACCGGTTGTGACTGATGGAACGAGCACCGACCGTGACCGCAGAGTCCGCTCGCTGATAGCAAAGAAATGCAATCCCATCATTCTGGTTGGCGCTGGGTATTCAGCAACTATCCAAGGTTTAGCGGTTGAATTCCCCGATACTCAATTTGCGATTCTCAATGATGCATCGATTGACGCACTTAATGTGACCTCACTTATTTTCGCTGATACTCAAGGGGCTTACCTTGCAGGATTGAGCGCAGCCCTTGCATCTAAGACAGGCAAAGTGGCGATGATTGGCACTACCAACCAAGCCGATATCTATCAAAACGGATTCCTTGCCGGCGTGCTTGCCTCTAAGAAGACAGTCTCTTCGATGGTCAAATACACAAACGGATCCTCTGTCACTGCAACTAAGCAGGCAATGGATGCAGGAGCAGATGTTCTCTATGTGGCAAGACCAGGTTCTAACTCAGAGATATTTGCAGCGATAGTTGCGCGCAATATTTCAAAGTCAAAGAGCAAAAACTTTAAGCAGGTCGGATTAATCTCCATCGAACCAGATCAATACGTCACCGTAACTTCATCAACAAAAAAGTATCTCTATGCGACAGTTGTGAAACACGTTGATAAAGCAATGTATGACGTGATTGCAAATGCGGTTGCAGGCAAACAAGTTCTCGATGTTCTTGATGCAGATGCTGGAATATATGGCCATCGATATACAGTTCTCAGTGGCGGAATTACCTTCACTACCTATTTGCCATCACTTACCGCAGCTTCAGCAACAATTAACAAGGCTGCTGTTACTGCTGCAAAAATCGCTGGCTAAGCGCCAATAAAGGCGCTTTTCTTTAAAGTAGTGGTTGAGAGTTTTCCTAATTGTTACTTGCCACGCGGTTAGAAACGACCTTCTATTTAGCATTTAAGAGTCCCCAAAGATAGGCTCACCCCACACAGCCCTTCGAGCCCCACAAGTGCAAGAAGGATCCATAGTTCATATTTTCCTTGGAGGAAACCTTGAAGAAGACAACAAAGATTGTTGCAGCATTCGCAGCTGCAGCTCTTGCATTCGGTGTAGCACCAGCTGCAACCGCTGCAAACTCAACAAAGGCATGTCTTGCACTCGACACAGGTGGCGTAGATGACAAGTCATTTAACGCATCATCATGGGCGGGCGCTCAGGCTGCTGCAAAGGCAAACTCAGCAATTAAGGTTGAGTACCTTCCAGCTGCTTCATCAGCAGACTACAAGGTCAACATCAAGAAGTTCGTTGACAACAAGTGTGACGTCATTGTTGGCGTAGGTTTTGCTATCAGCGGTGCAATCGTTGAGTCAGCAAAGGCAAACCCATCAATCAAGTACGCAGTCGTCGATGACGAGGCGCTTGATCACGGTGCAGATGGATCAATCTGGCCAGGCAGCAAGGTCGCAAACGTTAAGGGCCTTACATTCGCTACAAACGAATCAGCATTCATGGCTGGCTACCTTGCAGCAGGCGTAACAAAGACTGGCAAGGTCGCAACATACGGTGGAGCTCCATACCCAACAGTTACTATCTTCATGGATGGTTTTGCTAAGGGTGTAGCTCACTACAACAAGATCAAGGGCAAGAAGGTTGAAGTTCTTGGTTGGGATCCAGTAAAGCAGACCGGCGAATTCATCGGTGACTTTGCAAACACAAGCAAGGCGCTTCAGACATCAAAGAACTTCGAGCAGGCTGGCGCGGACATCATCCTTCCGGTAGCTGGTGGTCTTGGTGCTGTTACAGCTCAGAACTCAATTGCTAGCAAGAAGTCAAAGGTTATTTGGGTAGATACAGATGGTTTCGTATCAGCTAACAAGTACCGTTCAGTTCTTCTAACATCAGTCATGAAGGGCCTCGGCGAATCAGTTAAGTCTGTTATCAACGATGTCCAGGCTGGCAAGTTCACAAACGCTGCTTATGTTGGAACACTCAAGAATGGTGGAACAAAGATTGCTCCGTTCCACGATCTCATTCGTGCAGTTCCATCAGGACTTAGCTCAGAAGTTGCAAAGCTAAAGTCAGCAATCATGAACGGCAAGGTTTCAGTTAAGTAATTAACTAAATCTAATTAACAAAACGGAGCCAGCATTTTGCTGGCTCCGTTTTGCTTTGTATAAAATTGTTTAAGAGAGTAGATTTACCGCATGTCCCTTGAACTGCGTGGCATCACAAAAACTTTCGGCTCACTTGTTGCAAATGACTCTATCGATCTTGCAGTCGCAGATGGCGAAATTCTTGCAATCCTCGGTGAAAACGGAGCCGGTAAATCCACATTAATGAATGTGGTTTATGGTTTGCTCCAACCCGATAGCGGGACAATCTCTGTGAATGGCAAAGTAATAACAATTCATTCACCGTTAGATGCGCTCGAGGCTGGCATTGGTATGGTGCATCAGCACTTCATGCTCATCCCGGTCTTCACAGTTGTTGAAAATATCGTTCTTGGCAATGAGAAGACCAACCGCGCAGGACTGCTCAATCTCGATCAGGCGCGTGAAGAAATCCGCCGTATCTCAGAAGAGTTCAATTTCAATGTTGATCCTGATGCATTGGTCGAAGATCTTCCGGTCGGAATCCAACAGCGCGTCGAAATTATCCGTGCACTTATCTACGATGCTCAGGTTCTGATTCTTGATGAGCCAACTGCAGTTCTCACGCCACAAGAAACCGATGAGCTACTTCGCAACCTCAAGAAGCTTCGTGATTCAGGACGTTCCATTGTCTTTATTAGCCACAAGCTCCGTGAGGTAAAGGCAATCGCTGACAAGATCACAATCATTCGTCGCGGAAAGGTGGTGGGAAGCGCCTCACCATCTGCCTCGCAAGAAGAGCTGGCCAATTTGATGGTGGGCCGAGAAGTAGATTTAAAGGTAGACAAGAAGGCTCAACAACTCGGTGCGCCAATCGTCGAGGTGAAGAACTTCTCGCAGCTCAACCATTACGGCCGCCCAATCGTTGATGATGTTTCCTTTGAGGTTAAGGCTGGTGAAATTCTCGCTATTGCCGGCGTACAGGGCAATGGTCAATCCGAACTCGCAGAATCAATCATCGGATTACAAGAGATTACCAAGGGCTCAATTACTGTTGCTGGCCACGATGTGTTGGGCAACTCCGTATTAGAGAATCTTCAGTCGGGCATTGCTTACATTCCAGAAGATCGCGAAAAAGATGGCTTAATCTCTTCTTTCTCGATTGCAGAGAACCTCATCCTTGATATTCATCAGAACGAGCCATTTAGCAAAGGCGGCGTTTACTTCCCAGATAAAGTCAATGCAAATGCCGATTTTCGAGTACCCGAATTCGATATCCGCACGCAGAGCATCCATGACACAGCATCATCGCTTTCTGGTGGAAATAAGCAGAAAGTTGTAATTGCGCGCGAGCTTTCACGTCCAGTAAACCTTGTTATCGCTTGTCAGCCAACGCGTGGACTCGATGTCGGTTCGATCGAGTTCGTTCACAAGCGCCTAGTGGAAGAACGAGATCAGGGTCGCGCAGTAATCGTCTTCAGCACTGAGCTCGATGAAGTTTTTGCTCTTGCCGATCGCATTGCAATTATGTTTAAGGGTCGCATTATTGCGATTGTCCCAGCGACAGAGAGCCGCGAAAATATTGGGCTCTATATGGCAGGGCTAACACCAGGAGGTTCATCTCATGCTTAAGAAGGTCCTCCGCAAATCATTAATGCCGTTCTTGGCATTTGTTCTTGCCCTGATCATTGGTGGAATCGTTATCGGTCTCACCGATAGCCGAGTCAATTCAAAGATTTCACACCCAATCGAATTTATTAAGGCACTTCTTTCAACCGTTGGAAATGCCTACCTATCTCTCTTCCAAGGCGCCATCTATGACCCAAATCTTGCAGAAGGAAAAGGATTCCTCCACGGTTTCTACCCATTCTCTGAAACTCTTCTCGCTGCCGCACCATTGATTCTCTGTGGTTTAGCGGTTGCAGTCGCATTTAAATCCGGTCTCTTCAATATTGGCGCACAGGGTCAATTTATCTTCGGTGCAATCGGTGCTTCATTTATTGGTTTCAAGTATGACCTTCCGGTCGGCATCCACATCCTCGCTGCAGTTGCATTCGCAATTGTTCTTGCTGGGCTGTGGGGCGGTATCGCAGGAGTTCTTAAGGCCAAGACAGGTGCTCACGAAGTAATTGTCACGATTATGTTGAACTACATTGCGGCACGTTTCATTCTCTGGCTCTTGGGTCAACAATCATTCCGCCGACCAGGGCGCATTGATCCACTTGCTCCACCGGTAAAAGAATCTTCCCGACTGCCACAGCTCTTTGGCGATGAGTACCGCGTTAATGTGGGATTTGTAATCGCTCTCGCAGTAGCAGCTCTGGTCTACTTCATTTTGAATCGAACAACACTTGGTTTTAGATTCCGCGCCGTCGGTGCCAATGCCACAGCTGCTCGCACAGCAGGAATCTCAGTTGGTGCGACAACAATCGCTGCCATGATTTTCTCAGGCGCACTTGCTGGTGTGGGTGGAGCGATCCATGTTCTAGGCAATCAGTACGAGCTGACCACAGATATCGCTGGTTCATTTGGTTTCGATGCCATCACTGTGGCCCTGCTCGGACAGGGAAGTCCAGTTGGCGTTGTTCTTGCCTCTATTCTCTTTGCAGCGCTTCGCGTTGGTGGCGTGACAATGCAGGCCAATGTTCAAGTGCCAGTTGAAATCGTTCTCGTAATCCAAGCCCTCGTTGTTCTCTTTATCGCAGCACCAGGACTTGTCGCCAAGATCTTTAAGGTGCGTACATACGAAAAGGCCACATCACTTGTATCGAAGGGATGGAACGGATGATTTCCTTCGCTCACCTCTCAACGGCGCAACGCAAGACCGCGCAGCGCATCGTTTTTCTGAATGTTGCCGCAATTCTTTCTTTGATTTTCTTCGCGCTAATGCAGAAGGTTAATGATCCTGTGACCTATAACTTCATCCTCGGTGATGAATGGACTCTAATTAAAGAGTGGAAGGTCGGATCAAAGTCTGGATCGACCGGCTTTAGCGTCGCTTCAATCATTCTGAGCGTCCTATCTCTCTTTGTGTATGTAAAGCGTCAATCTGCCAAGTTGCTTGTTGCAGCGGCCGCAATTGCGCTCTTTATGTCATTCCTTAACTGGGCATCTGCCGGCGACTTTGTTCCGTTTACTGGCCTGCTCCAGGGTGGATTGATTCTCTCCGTTCCACTTGTATTCGGTGCTCTAGCCGGAGTTGTCTGTGAACGATCTGGTGTTATCAATATTGCTATTGAAGGACAGCTCCTTGCTGGTGCCTTTGGCGCCGGTGTCGCTGCTTCGCTCACACAGAATATGTGGGTAGGTCTCTTTGTTGCACCGCTGGCAGGAGCGCTCATCTCACTTATTCTGGCTACCTTTGCAATTAAATACGCCATCGATCAGGTAATTCTTGGCTTTGTGATTAACGTTCTTGTCATCGGTCTCACTACCTTTGCTACGCAACGAGCGCTCACCACCAATCCAGTTGTCTGGAATAGCGCACCTATCTTTAGCCCGATTCCGATTCCAATCCTTTCTAAGATTCCATTGATCGGCCCAATTTTCTTCAATCACACCATCATCATCTACACCTTGTATGTGATGGTCATCGTGATTCAGGTTGCTCTCTTTAAGAGTAAATGGGGTCTGCGCATGCGCTCTGTCGGCGAGATGCCAGTTGCAGCAGAGTCGGTAGGTATCGACGTTAATAAAGTTCGCTTTAGAAACGTTTTGATTGCTGGAGCAATTGCCGGATATGGCGGAGCATTCTTTACCGTTGGATCTGTTGGATCATTTAGCCGTGAGATGACTGCAGGTATGGGCTTCATCGCCCTGGCTGCGCTGATCTTCGGTCGTTGGACTCCACTTGGCGCTGTTGCCGCTGCCTTGGTATTTGGTTTTGCCGACAACCTTCGAAGTGTTCTTTCAATCTCTGGAACACCAATCCCTTCTGAATTCATGATGATGGTTCCATACATCGCAACCATCATTGCTGTATCAGGTTTTGTTGGAAAGGTGCGAGCTCCGGCAGCTGACGGAATCGCCTACAAGCGTGGAGGCGGTTCCCACTAATGCAGATTGATTGGCAACTCTTGCGCAATGAAGCGCTGGCAGCGATGAAGAAGGCATACGTTCCTTATTCAAAGTTTCCAGTGGGAGTTGCCGCGCTTGTCGATGATGGTCGCATCGTCACCGGCTGCAATGTTGAAAATGCAAGCTATGGGCTCACACTCTGCGCTGAATGCGGATTAGTTTCTTCATTGGCAGCAACTGGCGGAGGACGCCTGGTTGCATTTGCTTGTGTTGATATCTCCGGTAATCCATTGATGCCCTGCGGCCGTTGCCGTCAGCTCTTGCAAGAGCATGGTGGCTCGAAGTTACAGCTCATGACCGATGAAGGCGTAAAGACGCTCAATGATTTACTACCGTGGGCTTTCGGTCCAGAAGAAATCGAGAACAGACTCTCATGATTGAACCATTTGCAGCTGTAGAGATCATCTCAGCAAAGCGCGACCGTAATGAATTAACTGATCCTCAAATCGACTGGGTCATAGATGCATACACACGTGGCGCAGTTGCTGATGAACAGATGTCTGCTCTCCTCATGGCTATTTTGCTCAACGGCATGAACTCTCGTGAAATCTCGCGTTGGACAAATGCAATGATCAATAGCGGCGAGCGAATGAATTGGTCGGCGCTAGATCGCAAGACTGCTGATAAGCATTCAACTGGTGGCGTCGGCGACAAGATCACTCTTCCATTGGCGCCGCTCGTTGCAGCGTGTGGGGGAGCAGTACCTCAGCTCTCGGGTCGTGGTCTCGGGCATACCGGTGGCACACTCGACAAGATGGAATCGATTCCCGGTTGGCGAGCATCGCTTTCAAATGAAGAGATGCTGCAAGTTCTTAAAGATACTGGCGCAGTTATTTGTGCAGCCGGTGCAGGTCTTGCTCCGGCAGATAAGAAGCTCTATGCCCTTCGCGATGTCACAGCCACGGTTGAAGCTATTCCACTTATTGCATCATCGATTATGAGCAAGAAGATTGCGGAAGGAACATCAGCGCTCGTTCTTGATGTGAAGACAGGATCTGGCGCATTCATGTCAGATCCAAAGAAGGCGGCAGAACTTGCGCGCACCATGGTGCAACTCGGCGTTGATGCCGGAGTAAAGATGCGTGCCTTAGTAACTGCGATGGATGTTCCACTGGGATTGACTGCAGGCAATGCCCTCGAGGTTCGTGAATCCGTAGAAGTTCTAGCTGGTGGAGGACCTGCCGATGTAGTTGAGTTAACGATTCTGCTCGCGCGCGAGATGATTGATGCAGCGGGAATCGTAGGCAAAGATCCAGCAGATGCGCTTAAGGATGGCAGTGCAATGGATCATTGGCGTCGCATGGTTGCTGCTCAAGGTGGAGATCCTGATGCAGTATTGCCAGTAGCCGCTGAGAACCATGTCGTGAAGGCTGCCAATAGCGGCATCATCACCACTATGGATGCAATGAAAGTTGGAGTCTCTGCTTGGCGACTCGGTGCCGGACGTTCAAAGCAGGGCGAGAAGGTTCAAGCCGGCGCTGGAATTGAGATGCATGCAAAGCCCGGCGATTACATTGAAGCTGGTGCTCCGCTCTTTACTTTGCATACCGATGAAGCGCCTCGTTTTGAACGCGCGCTAGAGATTCTTGATGGCGCTGTAAAGATTGTTGAAAACGGAGTCGTTGATCGACTGCCATTAGTGTTAGAGAGGATTGAAGGATGAGCGTTGTAAACCCAGCACTACTTAATGCACCTACGCCAGCGCAGGTTCTCCGTCTTCCTAAGGCGCTGCTTCATGATCACCTCGATGGCGGATTGCGGCCCGAGACAATCATCGAGATTGCATCTGAAATTGGGCACGCGCTTCCAACTACAGATCCTAAAGAACTTGCCGAATGGTTTCGCGCATCATGTGATTCTGGTTCACTCGTTCTCTACCTAGAAACATTTGCGCACACAGTTGCGGTGATGCAGCGCCGCCAAGATATTGTTCGCGTTTCGCGCGAATGTGCAGTTGACCTTGCGCGTGACGGTGTTGTCTATGCAGAAGTGCGCATGGCGCCAGAACTTCTGACCGAGAAGGGTCTCTCGCTCACTGATGCCGTTGAAGCAATCCTCGAAGGATTCCGTGACGGTGAAAAAGAGGCGAAAGCGGAAGGAAATACGATTCGTATCTTCTCTCTTCTCTGCGGCATGCGTCAGAACGAACGTTCCCAAGAAGTTGCTGAGCTCGCCGTGAAATACCGCGATAAGGGCGTGGTTGGTTTTGATATTGCTGGTCCCGAAGATGGTTTTCCACCTAGTGATCAGCTCGATACCTTTGAATACCTACGTAAAGAAAATGCCCACTTCACCATTCACGCCGGTGAGGCTTATGGACTACCTTCTATCTGGGAGGCAATTCAAATTTGCGGAGCAGAGCGACTCGGACATGGAGTTCGCATCGCCGATGACATTGACTTTAACCACACGCCTCCTCGTTTAGGACGACTTTCTTCTTATGTGCGAGATCGTCGTATCCCGCTTGAGATGTGCCCATCATCAAATATCCAGACAGGTGTCGCAGCATCATTTGCCGAGCATCCAATTGCAAAGTTGGCAAAGCTTCGCTTTCGCGTGACGGTCAATACCGATAACCGATTAATGTCAGCGACATCTATGTCTCATGAGATGAATGAGCTAGTCAGTCAGTGCGACTGGACCTTCCTTGATCTACAGCGGGCAACTATCAATGCCCTCAAGAGCGCCTTCATTCCCTTTGAAGAACGACTCCAGATCATTGATGAAATCGTAAAGCCCGGCTTTGCAGCTATCGCTGCCGAATAAAGAAAGTAGATCCCAATGGCACATAGCAAGTACACGCTCAAGCAGGTTGCAAAGACAATCGATTACGCGCTACTGCGCCCAGATATGTCACGCGATGAAGTTCGTGAAGGTTGCCTCGTTGCTCTGAAGTATGACGTTGCCTCTATCTGTTGTAAGCCGGCAGACGTTGCATTCTGTGCCGAGATCCTCAAGGGAAGCGATGTGCACGTCGGCACAGTAGTTGGTTTCCCACATGGAAACTCTGCGACATCGGTAAAGGTATTTGAAACAAAGCAGGTCGTCGCTGACGGAGCAACTGAAATCGATGTCGTGATGAATATTGGGTTTATGAAGTCAGGGATGTATGACGAAGTTCGCGATGAACTCGCAGCTGTGGTGGCAGCAGCTGGTGGCCACCAGGTAAAGGTCATTCTAGAAAATGCGTACCTCACTAAAGAAGAAATTGTGAAGGCTTGTCAGCTCGTTGAAGCGTCAGGTGCTGACTATGTAAAGACATCAACCGGTTTCGCACCAACTGGTGCAGTACTTGAAGATGTTCAGTTGATGCGCGCATCCGTCTCTTCAAAGATGGAGGTTAAGAGCGCAGGTGGCGTAAAGAACCTCGATATGTTGCTCGCATTTATGGATGCTGGGGTAAAGCGCAGCGGAGCATCAGCTGCTGCTGCCATGCTCGATGAATTTAAAGAGCGTTTTGAAAGCTAAGCGGTAAGAAAGTTCTTTAACGGCTCTCTCAGTTGATCCAAGAGAGCCGCGGATTCATCGGCGTTCTTGGTAATGACTTCGATATAACACTTCATCTTCGCCTCTGTCCCTGATGGGCGGATAATGATTCTGATCCCACCAGCGAGCCAGATTCGAAGGCCATCAGTCGGTGGAAGGCCATCCTTGGGGGCTGCAAGGTCATCTATGCCCTCTACCGCACGTCCTGCTATCTCACGAGGGGGATTTGAACGCAAAGTAGCCAATAGCCGGGTAATCGCGCTCATATCGGCGACTCGGATCGAGATCTGCTCGGTTCCATGGAAGCCATGGCGAGCCCAGACCTCATCGAGCAGGTTGGCCAAGGTCAGGCCATCGCGCTTGAGGTCCATCGCAATCTGAGCAAGGAAGAGGGCAGCTGAGATGCCATCTTTATCGTTTACCGTCTCGGAATCGACTGCATATCCAATCGCTTCTTCATAACCGAAGGCAAGATTTTCAATCTTTGCCAGCCATTTAAATCCAGTGAGAACCTCTTGGAAATCGACATCGTAATGTGCTGCAATTTTGCGAAGTGCAGAAGAAGAGACAATTGAATTTCCCATTGTTCCCGATGGCTTTGTGCGAGCAATCCATTCTCCGAAGATCACGCCGAGCTCATCACCGCGCAACATGCGCCATCCAACATTGGGATCATTAATTGCTGCGGCACATCGATCTGCATCTGGATCATTTGCAATCACAAGATCGGCACCAAAATCTCGAGCCTTAGCAAGAGCTAAATCAATTGCGCCTGGTTCTTCTGGATTAGGGAAGGCGACAGTGGGAAAATCTGGATCCGGAGTGCATTGCTCGTCAACAAGAATGAGAGTTGCAAATCCAGCGTGGTTGAATACTCGTTGCACAGTCTCTGTTCCAACTCCGTGCATCGCGGTGTAAACAATCTTGATATCACCAGGGCGTGGCGCCAACTTAATTGTGCGCTGGATATATTCAGTGATGACCTCTTCGCCGAGAATAGTCCACTTACTTCCGCGGGGGAGTGACTTTAAAGATGTGACCGCACCAATCTCACTTGCAATAAAGCCATCTGTTGGGTTGATGATTTGAGAAGAAGCGTAGGCAATTCCATCGGCATCTGGCCCGATATAAACCTTGTAGCCATTATCTAGCGGAGGGTTATGGCTTGCCGTAACCATGATTCCGACATCGCACTTTAAATGTGCAGTTGCGAAGGCAAGTACCGGAGTTGGCAGTGGACGCGGCAAGATAAAAACATCCATGCCTGCACCGCTCAATATTTCGGCAGATTCAAATGTGTAATCCTCAGATCCATAACGAGCATCGCGACCAATTACGACGGATTTCATTCCGCGCTTTTTCATATATGCAGCAAGTCCGGCAGCGGTACGTCCCACGACAGCTCGGTTCATGCACGATGGACCTGCACCGATTGGTCCGCGCAAACCAGCGGTACCAAATTGTAGGAAGCCGCTAAAGAGTGGCTTGAGCGCGCTCTCATCGCCGGCATCGAGCAGGGCTTTGAGATGAGCTGCCGTCACAGGATCTGGATCATCGGCAATCCAGGCTTTGACTTCCTCCACGAGCGCTGCGTTCATACGTGCAGGTTACTCGCTTGAATTGAGTTAGACGAGTTTAGGAATAGTGTTCTTGAGAAGTTGACCCATACGGCTCGCTGCAGCTTTTCCGGCTGCGATGACTTCTTCGTGGTTGAGCTTCTCGCCAGTCATTCCAGCGGCTGCATTTGAGACCAATGAGATTCCGAGAACCTCAGCGCCCATTGCATGTGCTGCGATAGCTTCTGGAACGGTAGACATACCAACAAGATCTGCTCCCATAGTGCGCATCATCAAAATTTCAGCTGGCGTTTCATATGTTGGTCCACGCCAGTGAACGTAAACGCCTTCTTGAAGTGAAGCATCTTCGCCTCGAACAATTTCCCGAATGCGCTTGCTGTAGAGATCGGTCAAATCAACAAATGTTGCACCTGACAACGGTGACTGTGCCGTCATCGAGATGTGATCGCGAATAAGTACTGGCTCGCCAACCTTGTAGTTTGCATTGATTCCACCACAAGCATTTGTGAGTACTACGACCTTGCAACCAGCTTTGACTGCGGTGCGTACGCCGTGAACCACTGGCTCCATGCCCTTACCTTCGTAGAGATGGGTACGACCGAGAAAGACGAGTGCACGAATTGATTTACCTTCATGCTCAATCACATATGAACGTACCTTGCCTGAGTGTCCTTCAACTGCGGGCGCCTCAAAGCCTGTGAGTTCATGAGCATCGCATTCGTATGCCGGTGCACCTAGCGCATCACATGCTGTGACCCAGCCAGAACCCATTACGAGCGCAACATCGTGTGATGCAACACCTGTTCGTGTTGCGATTTCTGTTGCAGCTTGAGTGGCCGCTGCCATGGGATCTTTATAGAGAAGGTCTGTTGAGGTCATGCCTCAATAATGTCACAGAGAATGGTGCCGCTTGAAACTGTCTCGCCTACGACAGCCTTTAAGTTCTTAATTACACCGCTCTTATGAGCATTAAGCGGCTGCTCCATCTTCATCGCTTCCAGAACGATGATGAGCTCACCTGCTTCAACTTTCTGACCCTCTTCGACTGCAATCTTGACGACAGTTCCTTGCATTGGACTTGGTAGTCCATCGCCTGTTGCACCGGTAGCTGAGGCCTGCTTTGCACGGTGGCGCTTGACCACTGGCTCTGGCGCGTGAACGAGAATCTCAAAACGCTTGCCATTTACCTCGGCAACGAGTTTTTCAGCTGCTGCCTTTGTCTGCGTATCAAGAGCTTCTGCAGCATATGCAGGAATCTCGTTGACGAATTCATTTTCGATGTAGCTGGTGTAAACCTTAAAGACATCGGTGTAATTGGAATCTTCAAGGATTGCGCGGTGGAATGGAATCGCAGTAGCTAGACCTTGAACTTCAAATTCTGCCAGTGCGCGACGTGAACGCTGAATCGCTTCTTCACGAGTTGCGCCAGTAACAATCAGCTTTGCAAGAAGTGAATCGAAGTTTCCACCGATGACATCGCCCTTACGGAAACCTGCATCTATGCGAACGCCAGGACCTGTTGGTATCTGCCACTCAGTAATTCGACCTGGAGCTGGCAAGAATGAACGACCTGGATCTTCACCGTTAATACGGAACTCAATTGAATGTCCTCGAACGACTGGATCATCAAAGCCAAGTGCTTCACCCATTGCAATACGGAATTGTTGACGCACGAGGTCGATACCAGTGACTTCTTCTGAAACGGGATGCTCTACCTGCAGACGAGTATTCACCTCAAGAAACGAAATTGTTCCGTCGAGTCCTACGAGGAACTCACATGTGCCTGCGCCAACATAACCAGCTTCTTTCATGATCGCCTTGGAGGAGCGATAGAGCTCAGCATTCTGCTCATCTGTTAAGAATGGTGCTGGCGCTTCTTCTACAAGTTTCTGATGGCGACGTTGCAATGAACAGTCACGGGTAGAGACAACGACAGCATTACCAAACTTATCTGCAAGTACTTGCGTCTCTACGTGGCGAGGTTTATCCAGATAACGCTCAACGAAACATTCGCCTCGGCCGAATCCAGCAATCGCTTCACGAACAGCAGATGCATAGAGCTCTGGAATTTCTTCAATGGTGCGAGCGACCTTGAGTCCACGTCCACCGCCACCGAAAGCTGCCTTAATCGCCACCGGCAGGCCGTGTTCTTTTGCAAAGGCAACAACTTCATCTGCAGTTTCAACTGGATCTTTTGTACCTGCCACGAGAGGTGCACCGGCAGCGGCTGCGATACGTCGTGCAGAAACCTTATCTCCAAGGGCGCTGATTGCTGCAGGGGATGGACCAATCCAAATCATCCCGGCATCAATTACTGCTTGTGCAAAATCTGCATTCTCTGAGAGGAATCCATAACCAGGGTGCACTGCATCAGCACCGGCTGTCTTAGCTAGGGCGATGATTTTTGGGATATTGAGGTAAGTATCTTTTGCGACCGTTCCCTCAAGAGAGTAAGCAAAGTCTGCGCTCTTCACATGAAGCGCATCGCGATCTTCTTCGGAGTACATGGCGATGGATTCGAGGCCATGATCTTTACAAGCACGGATGACTCGAAGGGCAATCTCACCTCGGTTTGCGATCAGTACGCGCTTCATTGCATCTCCTTTACTTCCGGCCAAGAATATCCAAGTTGCTTCATCGCCTTAAGTAGGAAAGGCATTGATATCCCTACGACATTTGTGTAATCGCCCTCAATGACTGGAATAAATGGAGAACCGAAGCCATCGAGTGTAAAGCCGCCAGCTACATGGAGCGGCTCGCCAGATGCGACGTAGTCGTGAATCTCTTCATCAGTCATATCAGTAAAAGTGACTTTGGTAGTAACGCGATCTGCAATTTCAATTCCTTGAGCCGTATCGATAATGCAATGTCCGGTGTGAAGCAGACCGGTTCGGCCACTAATCTTCTTCGCTCTCTCGACTGCCACCTCTGGAACGCCAGGCTTTCCAAATGAGACTCCGTCTACATCGAATGTTGAATCACAACCGATGATGATTGCTGGGTAATCAATCTGCTCACGAACAGTATGTGCCTTAGATACTGCGAGAGCAATCACCATATCTTCAGGTGACATCGAATTAAAGAATTCAGTCTCTTCATCTACGTGGCTCACGATAATTGTTGGCTTTAGCCCAGCGCCTTCAAGTAAACGCTTACGTGAAGTTGATTGAGATGCAAGAACGATACGAGGCATTAGTCGAACTTTCGTGCGCCGAAAGTCACCTGATGGGGAAGTGGCTGACGTAGTTGTGGCAGACCAAAGACGCTGCGCTTAATGACAGCTTTAAGTTCGACCGGCTTTCGGTTATTGAGAACAGCGTGCAGAGCTAAAAGCTCTTCATCGCTGGGATTTCCTGATGCCACTGAAAACTTCATTAGAGTGGAATATTTCCGTGCTTACGCGCAGGCAAGATATCGCGCTTGGTCTTCAAGGTGCGGAAAGCTTTGGTGATGTATTGGCGGGAATCCTCAGGTTCAATCACGCTATCGATTGTTCCGCGCTCTGCTGCAAGGTAAGGGTTTGAGAACTTCTCGGTGTAATCGTCGACAAGTTCCTTACGTGTTGCTTCAACATCTTTCGCCTCAGCAATTTCTTTACGGTGCAGGATATTTACCGCACCCTGTGCACCCATCACTGCAATCTCAGCGCTTGGCCATGCGAAGTTGATATCGCTACCAAGATACTTAGATCCCATCACGATAAATGCTCCGCCATATGCCTTGCGAGTAATCAGAGTTACCAGTGGAACCGATGCTTCTGCATATGCATAGAGCAACTTTGCGCCGCGACGAATGATTCCGTTCCACTCTTGCTCTGTTCCGGGCATAAATCCTGGAACGTCAACGAGGGTAAGGATTGGGATATTGAAAGCATCGCAGAAGCGTAAGAATCGTGCAGCCTTTTCGGAGGAGTTGATATCGAGAGTGCCGGCCAACTGTGAAGGCTGGTTAGCGATAATTCCGACTGATTGACCTTCGATGCGAGCAAAACCAACAACAATGTTCTGTGCGTAGAGTGAGTGAACTTCTAGGAACTCACCTTCATCAACAAGAGCTTGAATGAGAGTCTTCATATCGTATGGCTGATTAGGGCTATCAGGAATCAAAGTATTGAGCGCTGTATCCGATGCCTTCTTCTCTAAAGTTTCAGTTGGAGGCAAAACTGGAGAGCCATCCATATTATTTGACGGCAAGTAAGAAAGAAGTGCCTTCACATAATCGATTGCATCTGCCTCGGAATCTGCCATGTAATGAGCATTTCCTGATTTGGTGTTATGCGTAAATGCACCGCCGAGTTCTTCCATGCCAACATCTTCACCAGTGACGGTCTTGATCACATCTGGGCCGGTGATGAACATATTTGAAGTTTCCTTCACCATCACAGTGAAGTCGGTGAGCGCAGGTGAATATGCAGAGCCACCTGCACATGGGCCGAGAATTAATGAAATCTGAGGGATCACTCCGGAGGAGCGAGTATTAAGGCGGAAGATCTTTCCGTATCCATTGAGAGAGGCAACTCCCTCTTGAATACGCGCTCCACCTGAGTCATTGATACCAATCAAAGGAATGCCTGACTTCAGAGCAAAATCTGCAATCTTTACAATCTTCTCTGCGTGAACCTCGCCGAGTGATCCGCCAAAGACTGTGAAGTCTTGTGAATACAAAGCAATTGGACGCCCATCGACGGTCGCTGTTCCAATAACTACGCCGTCTCCATAGGGACGGTTCTCTTCCATGCCAAAGCCATGTGCACGGTGGCGGGCGAACTCATCAATCTCAGTGAATGAATCTGGATCTACCAACATCTCGATTCGTTCGCGCGCCGTCTTCTTGCCCTTTGCATGCTGCTTCTCTACTGCGCGGGCTGATCCTGCATGTACTGCTTCATCAATTCGAGCGCGGAGGTCATCAATTTTTCCTGCGGTGGTATGTAGATCGTGGCTCATGCGCTTAAGGTACTAGCCGTGGGTACTGATGCGCCAAGAGCGCCACTAGACAAATCGCTGCTAGCGCAAGAAATCTCGCGGTACTGGCGGGTAAGCGTGGTTGAAGTCACCGGCTCGACACAAGATGATTTATATCAACTTGCCAGTAGCGAAAAAGCAATTCCGAAAACAATTCTTGCAAGTGAATTTCAAAGCAGTGGTCGCGGAAGATTAGATCGCACATTTGAAGCTGCTCCACATTCAGCGCTTACATTCTCTATCTATATCGAACCAAAGGTAGATAAAGAAGAATGGTCTTTCCTCACTTTGCTAGCCGGGCTAAGCCTTCATGAAGCTCTGCACGCACTCGATCCTCAAGTTGAAGTAGGAATCAAGTGGCCCAATGATTTACTCATCGGTGAAAAGAAATTTGTTGGAATGATTGCACAAGCCACAAATAAGGGCGTGGTTATTGGAATAGGTATCAATGTCGGCATGACTACCGAAGAGCTACCAGTTGAAAACGCAACTTCACTTTCCATTGAAGGTTTCGCCGAACTTGACCGAAATTTGATTCTTGCGGCTTTCGTCAATCATTTTGAAATCAATGTAGAGATGTGGGAGCACGATCAGAGCTTCTTGGCTCAATATCGCGCTGCATCAGTAACTCTTGGAAAAGAGGTTGAAGTCAGCCTGCCAGGGGGAGAAGCAATCAAGGGCCGCGCAGTTGACATCTCAAATGCTGGAGCGCTCATCTTGGAAAATGGCAATGAAGTAACAGTCGGAGATGTCGTTCATCTACGATAAGCCGGTGAGCAATCGCTTTCCACGTGTTGGAGTCATCGGAGCAGGTCAACTTGCTCGCATGATGGTGGCACCCGCTACTGCACTTGGCATAGACCTCTTGCTCTTTGCTCAAGATGCTCAAGATTCAGCTGCACAAATCACTCATCACGTAGTCGGTGACTACACCAATCTTGCTCAGGTCCTCGAATTCGCGCAGAAATGTGATGTTGTCACCTTCGAGCACGAACTTGTTCCGCTCTCGATCATCAAAAGCTTAGAGACAGCAGGCATCAAGGTTTATCCGCCATCATCTGCATTCCTCTATTCACAAGATAAGGCGGCGATGCGCGAGAAGCTCTCCAGGTTTCCAGCTCCACAATCACAAGTAATTACCGATGCGACTTCGGTCAACGATTTTCCAGTGATCGCTAAAGCAATTAGCGGTGGATATGACGGCCGCGGCGTGTGGAAGGTGGAAACATCTGCAGCACTTGCAGAAATTCTTAAGCACACATCACCGCTCTTGATTGAAGAACTCGTTGACTTCGATACCGAAATTGCCGTGATGGTCGCGCGTTCTCCACATGGCCAAGCAACATCATGGGCGCCGGTTGAAACTATTCAAGAAGATGGCATCTGCATCATGACGGTTACTCCTGCGCAGAAGATTTCACAAGCAGTTGCGGAAGAAGCCCAGAAAATTGCGCTCGAGATTGCACAAGAAGTCGGCGTTGTTGGCGTGATGGCAGTCGAAATGTTTATTAAAGGTGAACAGATTTTCATCAACGAGCTTGCGATGCGCCCACATAACTCGGGCCACTGGTCAATTGAAGGATCTGTAACATCGCAGTTTGAACAACATCTTCGTGCGATTCTTGACCTTCCACTTGGTAGCCCTGCTATGAACCACTCATATGCTGTCATGGGCAATGTTCTGGGCGGCGATAAGACAGATATGTATCGTCCCTACCTTCACCTGATGGCTCGCAATCCAAGCTTGCACTTTCACCAATATAAGAAGGATGTGCGCCCAGGTCGCAAGATTGGCCACGTTACCGCCTGTGGGGATGACCTTCTACACTTAATCCAAGAAGTCCAGCATGCACGTGACTACATGAGCGGAGTGATTGATGAGTAACTCATTAACAAATGACGTGGCAATCATCATGGGATCAGATTCTGATTGGCCAGTAATGGAAGAAGCTGCGAAGGCGCTTGATTCATTCGGCATCACTTACACCGCAGATGTTGTCTCAGCACACCGCATGCCAGAAGAGATGGTTGATTTTGCTAAGAGCGCTGCAGCAAAGGGTTACAAGGTAATCATCGCTGGTGCTGGCGGAGCAGCGCATCTTCCAGGAATGGTCGCTTCCCTTACTACTCTTCCAGTTATCGGCGTTCCGGTCTCATTGAAGAATCTTGAAGGAATGGATTCCCTTCTCTCCATCGTTCAGATGCCTGGCGGAGTTCCAGTTGCAACAGTGGGAATCGATAACGCAAAAAACGCTGGAATCCTTGCGGCACGCATCATTGGCTCTTCAGATCCCTCAGTTGCTAAGAAGATTGAAGCTCAGCTTGCAACGCTCTCTGAAGAGGCAAAAGCAAAGGGCGCTAGCCTGAGCGCCCGTCGAAATTCAAAGACTGGTTTCTAAGTAGGTCCATAGTGAAAGTTCTGTGTTTTGATACACCTGCAGACTTCCTTTATGCATCAAAAGCATTTCGGAGCAGAGATCCAATTCGCACAGGATTAATCACCTCTATTGCAACTTCCGTTTCCAACGGTTCGCGAACGTATGAAGGTTATTTCTGGTTGGCAGCTATTGATGGTGAAGAGGTCCGAGGGCTCGCAATTCGAACACTTCCTTACGGTTATGTGTTCTCGCCTATGTCCAATGATTCAGTTGAGGTGCTCTACTCATTCATCTCAATTGAGGATTCGATTGCAAATGAGTTTTCCGGACCTAAATCCGTGATTGATTTCCTTGAGAAAGTTTCAGGCAAGCAAGTAACCGAAGAAGAATCTGAATTAATCTATGAAAACCGGAAGCTGATCCCAGCGAAACCAATAGGAGAATTTCGCACGGCAGTAACATCTGACTTTGACCTTATTTATAAATGGATGCAGGCATTTATTGAAGAAACTTCGCTGCGTAATTTCAATCTAGAGAACATGGTTCGTACAGCGCTTGAAGCAGGTCGTTACACGCTGCTTGAAGTTGGAGATGTTGTTGTTTCACTAGGCGGTAACTCAGAAACTCAAGAGTTTGATGGTTTTTCTATTGGAAGAGTTGGCCCAATCTATACACCTCACGAATTCCGTAAGAAGGGCTATGCAAGCGCGCTTACGTCGGCGATCTCGGAAAAGCTTCTCAACCGAGGAGTGATTCCCACCCTCTATACCCAAGCAACAAACCCAACAAGCAACAAGATTTATCAGGAGATTGGTTACACACTGGTCGATGAAAATCGACGCATAGTTTTTGCACAGTAACAGTTGTTAAGAAGCTATCCACACTTGGCTTATTGATCTGGTTTCGAGCACTTCATTTCACATAACTTCTGCAGGTCCAACTCACCTCTCGCCCTAGCGTTCGGATCCGTCCCCGCTTGCTTTCTCAGGAACAACACTGAGAAAAGAGCAGAGAGGAGGATGAAGATGGAGCCAGTAATTCTTTTACTGCGTTTCCTTTTCGACATATTCAAGTCGTTGCTTGATTATCGAGAAAAGAGAGAGGGCCGTCGCGCAAACGACGGCCCATCCAACTAAGTCCTTGAGGAGGACAGACAGGGGAGGGGCGCAAGCCCTTCTCCTGTTCTATTTATAGCACTCGCATTTCCAACTGTTCAATAAATAAAACGAACTACTTTGAGTGCAATTAATCCGTACGACCAAGTGCATGAACGCGCCATCCAGCGTTACGCCAGAGGTTGCGATCGAGCATATTGCGACCGTCGATAAGGAACTTTGACTTCACAAGCTGACCGATTACTGATGGATCAAGCTCGCGATATTCCTTCCACTCAGTTAAGTGCAGGATTGCATCTGCGCCCTTGACTGCATCGACAACCTTTTCGGCGTAGTCAAGGTTCGGGAAGCGCTTACGTGCAGGTTCGATGCCTTTAGGGTCGTGAACAACAACTTGGGCACCTGCTGCAGATAGTTGCGCAGCAATATCAAGTGCTGGGGAGTCACGCACATCATCGCTATCAGGCTTAAATGTCGCACCAAGCACAGCAATCTTGTATTGAGTGAGATCTTCTGAAAGATCTGCACGAACTACATCAATTACGCGCTGACGTGCACGAAGGTTGATAGTGTCGATCTCACGAAGAAATTCGAGAGCTTGGTCTGCACCAAGTTCTTGTGCACGTGCCATAAATGCACGAATATCTTTTGGAAGACAACCGCCACCGAAACCAATACCAGCCTGCAAGAAGCGGTTACCAATACGTGGGTCATATCCAATTGCCTTTGCAAGAACTGTGACATCGCCGCCAGCTGCTTCACAGACTTCAGCCATTGCATTGATAAATGAAATCTTTGTGGCAAGAAATGAGTTTGCCGCAACCTTTACCAGCTCAGCAGTAGGAAGGTCCGCGCGAATCCATGGAGTTCCGAGAGCGATTACTGGCTCATAGACTTCCTTGAGAATTTCTTCTGCGCGATCATTGGCAACACCGACAACGAGACGGTTCGGTGTGAGCGTATCTTCGACGGCAAATCCTTCACGAAGGAACTCTGGGTTCCATGCAAGGTCTGCCTGTGGCGCATGCTCCTTGAGGTAATCACGGAGCGCCTGTGCTGTTCCAACTGGAACTGTTGACTTACCAACAACGAGCGCGCCGTCTTTGAGAAATGGCGCAATCGCTGCAACCGATCCCTTGACGTAAGTAAGGTCAGCGGCAAGTCCATCCTTGCTCTGCGGAGTTCCTACACAAATGAAGTGAACATCTGCATCTGCAACATCAGAGAAATCTGTAGTAAATGAGAGGCGACCTGTCTTCATCTCTGCTGCGAGCAAGGTATCAAGACCTGGTTCGTAGAAAGGAAGCTCACCCTTAGAGAGGAGCTCGACTTTATGTGGATCGGTATCAATGCCGACAACATCAAAACCGAGAGATGACATACATGCAGCGTGTGTTGCGCCGAGATAGCCACAACCGATGACTGAGAGCTTTAACTTCATGCCCGCGAGTCTATTGCAGGCTCTTAATTATTTTGGAGCGCAGGGATTATCGGCAGCTGTTTGTGTCTTAAATTTGTCGATAGTTGTGCTCGAAGGAGAGGCCTTTGGTGATGCAGATGACTTCTTAGAGACCACTACATCGACGAGGGCAACGTCATTCTTAATGCGATCCCAGAGCTCAGGCGCCAAGACCGAATCCCAGATCACGACCGAGCCAAGAGAGGGGTGGCGACCATTTGGATTAGAGAGTGGCACTGTCATTGTGCGCACGTTGCCTGATGAAAGGTTGCGCATCTGCTGTGCAAGTGTAAGCAGGTCGCCCTTGTTGACGCCCTCATCCATCTTTACAGTAGAGATCGCAGCTTGCAGGAAATTCTTTAACTTAATTGGGTTGAGCAGAGTTCCTGATGCAGTTGCCTTACGAATAATTGCAGAGACGAACTTCTGTTGACGTTCCATACGTCCAATATCTCCACGTCCGTCAAAGTCACGTGTTCGGACATACTTTAACGATTCGACTCCATCAAGAGTGTGGGTACCGGCATCCATGACCAGGTGGCTCTTTGGATCATTGATTGCGACCTTGGAGCAAACTTCAATGCCACCTAGTGCATCAACAACACCGACAAATCCGGCGAAGCTCACTTCAACGTAATGATCAATCTTGAGTTGCGTCATCCCCTCAATTGTTCGAATCAAAAGTGGAGCGCCACCGAAGGCAAATGCAGAGTTAAGTTTTCCATCGCGCGCAGGAATCTCAGACTTTCCATCGGTGCTGGTATGCGCAGGAATTACTGCAAGGGTGTCACGTGGCAGCGAGACGATGTACGCGGCATCTCGGTTCTTGGAAATATGTACGAGCAACATCGTGTCTGATCGCTGACCCGCAGCGACCTTGACTCCACCAACGCGTAACTTCTTAATCTGTTCTTTCGTAAGACCTTCACGATTATCAGAACCAACCACAAGATAGTTCAGCGCCGAGTTCACTTTCTCCGGGCGATCTGAAAGACCGGCAAAGACATCGATGCGCGAAATTTGGCCACTAATTTGGCCAAGCCCAAGCCAAGTGATGGCCGAAAGGGCTACAACACCCACAGAGAGTGATGTAATAATTCGAATCGCGCGAGTTGATTTCACATGCGCAGGGTACTTGACCGATACCGTTACGGGGTTATGGCGACACAGATGAATCAGAGAATAGATGGCTCACCATTGCCAGTTGTCTCAGTAATCCTTCCAATTCTTAATGAAGAGCTTTATCTTCGTGATGCGGTGCACTCAATCCTTTCTCAGGATTATCTAGGAAAGTTCGAAGTGGTTCTTGCAATTGGACCTTCCAAAGATCGAACTGAGGAGATTGCTCACAAACTTCACACGGAAGATTCTCGAGTTATCGTCGTTTCCAATCCATCAGGACGTACAGCAGCTGGACTTAATGCAGCACTTGCTGCGGCTTCTGGATCCATCATCGTTCGAGTTGATGGACATTCACAGATTCCAGAGAACTACATCACGCTTGCCGTGCAAACTTTGCATGAAACCGGCGCGGTCAATGTAGGTGGATTGATGGCAGCTATCGGTCTCACAACATTTGAAAAGGCTGTTGCTGGGGCAATGCGAAGCCCTCTCGGAGTCGGCGCCTCACGTTTTCATACCGGGGGAGAAGCTGGCGAGGTTGATACCGTCTATCTCGGAGTATTTGATAAAGTTGCCCTACTTGCAATCGGTGGTTTTGATGAGCGCTTCACAAGGGCGCAAGATTGGGAACTGAACTTCAGATTAAGAAGTAATGGTGGAAAGATTTACTTCGACCCGAGATTGCATGTGACATATCGACCACGTTCTACTGTGGCTGCACTTGCTAAACAATATTTCGAATACGGTCGCTGGCGTCGTGTCGTCTCTCGTCGCCATAAGGGCACTATCAATCTGCGATACCTCGCACCACCAGTTGCAGTTGCAGGCTTTATCGCATCGCTTTTGATGGGATCTTTACTTCACTCAATCTTCTTTATCCCAGCAGCTATCTACATCTTCTTTGTTGCAGCAGCATCTGTGGCAATCGCCTCAAGCTTGGCTCAATACATCTATCTATTGGCGGTTATTCCCACAATGCACTTTGCTTGGGGTACAGGGTTCATTACTTCACCGAAGAATCTCGTGCCTGCAGACGAGTAACTCTCACTCGCCTGGGGTAATCTTCCCTATATGAGTCAGCCGGTAGTTGTCTATGAGCCATTTAAGGCTGGCCTCCCTCCAATGCGGGCCTATCTACGCTCGCTCTGGCACCGACGTGCATTTATTTCTGAGTTCGCACGCTCTGATCTTCGTGAACAGAACTTCGGCTCAATCTTCGGCCAGCTCTGGCTCGTGCTCAACCCGCTACTTCTCTCAGGCGTTTACTTTCTGCTGATCTATGTCATTGGCGGCACTAGCGATGCAGTTCGTTTTGGCCATCTGACATCTACGCTCTTTCTCTTCTACCTCGTAGCAAACAGTCTTACTGGTGGCGTCAAAGCAATCACCTCTGGTCAGCGCCTGATTCTTAACACTTCATTTCCTCGAA
Organism: Candidatus Nanopelagicaceae bacterium; assembly: GCA_965267625.1. Lineage (GTDB taxonomy): Bacteria > Actinomycetota > Actinomycetes > Nanopelagicales > Nanopelagicaceae > Planktophila. The sequence continues at coordinate 1,128,026 of OZ254124.1, read as the reverse complement.
TCATGCTTCCGGTTTCAGCGGTAGTCATTTCAATTTTCAAATTCTTACCAACATTTGTAGTCGCCTTTGCGATTCACGCGATTCTGGGTCTGCCTTTTTCATGGCAAATGCTCTGGATATTTCCAATTCTTCTCATCGCAATTGTGATGTCACTTGGAATGGCGATTTTAATTTCATGTATCAACGTTTATTTCCGCGATATCTCAAGCATGCTTCCTTATCTCACCCGAAGCCTTCTTTACTTATCTCCGATCCTTTATGAAGCCTCGAAAATCTCTTCCAGCATTAAGCAGTATCAAATCGTAAATCCGATTTTCTACCTCCTTGATTCTTGGTCGCGCGTGATGGTTCATGCGCAATCTCCAACGCTCTTTGGAATGTTGCACGCAACTATTTTTGCGCTCACAATCTTTATCGTGGGCACTTACTTCTTCCTATCGAGGGAGCGTGATTTCGCTGTCCGACTATAGCCACGAACATTCACGCGGTTCGATCGCCGTCTCTGTCCAAAATCTTGGACTGACCTACACAACTTCTATTGATAAGAAGCCGACCCTTAAAGCTCGTATCAAATCTCTTGGTCGCGGAAAGAAACACACCCGCACTGTGCAGGCACTGCAAGATGTCTCACTTGATGTCCACTATGGCACTGTTCTTGGAATTATTGGATCCAACGGCGCTGGTAAATCATCGCTGATGCGCACTATCTCTGGAATTGTTCCGCCAACTCAAGGGCGTATTGAAGTCCACGGAAGCGTCAGCACTTTGCTGGCACTCGGTGTTGGCTTTAATCAAGCGATGACTGGGCGCGAAAACGTTTATTTAGGCGGACTTGCAGCTGGTATGTCTCGTGAAGAAATCGATCAGAACTTCCAGGCAATCGCAGATTTCTCTGAGCTAGGCGAAGCAATCGATGCACCTATGCGCACATATTCCTCTGGAATGTTCGCCCGCCTTGCATTCTCAGTTGCAGCAGTTGTTGAGCCTGATATTTTAATTGTGGATGAAGCTCTTAGTACCGGCGATGCTCACTTCAAAGCAAAGTCACTCAATCGCATGAAAGAACTCCGCACCGCCGATCGAGCGCTGATTCTCGTGAGCCATGCACTCGCAACTATTGAAGATCTCTGCAACGAAGTTATCTGGCTCAATAAGGGCAAGCTCATGGCGCGCGGAAATCCAACTGAAGTAATCGCTGCCTATAGAGAATTTATGAATGTAAGAAAGAGCGCATCATCTGATGAGGATGTTTAAGAAGTTTCATCGCATCGCGATTGCTCTCTTGCTTTTCCAATTCATGGCACCGGCTAATGCGGTTGATGTTCCAGCCACCTTTAACTTCACTGGCGCCGGCTACGGTCATGGCGTTGGCATGAGCCAGATTGGCGCAAAGGCCCGCGCAGTTGCGGGAGAGAGCGCAACTGCGATCTTGAAGTACTACTACAAGAACGTAGAAGTCTTACCTGTTCCAGATACCGCAACTATCCGAGTAAATATCGGACATGCCCTCAAGTCAGTAACCTTTACAACGACATCTTTCGGAACTTCGCTGCAACTATTTTCAGGTGATGCGCTTGTGGCAACTGTGGCAAATAAGAAAAAACTTAACTTAAGTATTTCGCCAGATCTGAAAACAATTCAGGGTTACAACTCTTCCTTATTAACTCTGCGATGGGTCGGGGGAGCGGTTCCGGTTGTCTCAGTTACGAAGTTGGGAGTAACAGAGCGTTTTCGTTACGGCCAGATAAATATTCGAGTTGTGAAAGGAGCGCTTGAGGTAACTACCTCGCTCTCACTTCACGACGAGTACCTACTTGGAATCAGTGAAGTCTCATCATCCTGGCCAACTGCGATATTAGAAGCGCAGACCATTGCATCTCGAAGTTATGCCCTCTCAAAGATGGGAAGCGTTAAGGCCAGCTGCGACTGCCATCTTTACTCGCATATTGCTGATCAAAACTTTGTTGGATATGCCAAAGAGGGCGAGGCTCGGGTCGGAAAGATCTGGCGCGATGCCGTATTGCGAACAACCGTTGATTCCGCGACTGGTCTAGCAATTCTTAGTGGCGGAAAACCAATTCAGGCGTACTTCTTCTCATCTTCTGGTGGTGCCACACAAACCACGGCTGACGCATGGGGTGGCTTCACCGCATATACGCAATCAGTTCCTGACTCTGCCAGCGTTGATACTGCGCTCAATCCACGTTTTGCATCCTGGAAAGCTTCGACAACTCAAGCGCTTGTGGCAGCAGCATTTGGATTGCAAAATGTTGCAACAATCGAAATTGTTTCGCGCAATAGCGCAGGTGCTGTTACTTGGGTTAAGGGAACATCGAGCGAAGGTGTCTCACAAATTCTTCGTGGCGATACATTTAGAAGTCGAGCAAAGTTACCTTCACCTTGGTTTACCTTGGTTACAAATAATTAATTTGCATGTAAGACAGAGTTCAATCCGCCCCAAGTGCCAGTTCGCATCACTGCCTCAAGTCCACCAGTTAATGAATTGCGGCGGAACAAGAGATCATTTGCACCCGAGAGCGTTCCAGCCTTCACGATTTCGCCATCTGGAAGAGTTACCTTCGCAGCAGCGGTGATATAGGTACCTGCCTCGATAACACAGTTGTTACCAAGTGATATTCCGAGACCAGAGTTCGCGCCAAGAAGGCACTTCTCTCCGATTGAAATAACTTCTTTTCCACCGCCGCTGAGCGTTCCCATGATTGAAGCGCCACCACCGACATCGGTGCCATCTCCGACAACTACGCCAGCTGAGATTCGACCTTCGACCATGGATGCACCGAGCGTTCCGGCGTTAAAGTTTACAAAGCCTTCATGCATGATGGTTGTGCCGGATGCGAGATGAGCTCCGAGACGAACCCGATCAGCATCTGCAATACGAACTCCAGATGGAATTACGTAATCAACCATGCGCGGGAACTTATCGACGCTATAGACAGTGACTGTTCCGTACTTTGCCTTTAACTTGGCACGAGTTAATTCAAAACCTTCAACTGCGCATGGTCCGACTGATGTCCATACAACATTTGTGAGCAATCCAAAGATGCCATCAAGTGATTGTCCATGAGGTTTCACCAGACGGTGAGAAAGAAGGTGGAGGCGAAGATATGCATCCTTTGCATCAGCAGGAGCTTTCGTTAGATCAATTTCGATTGAGACGACTTCACGAGTCACGCCGCGATCGGCATCGGGAACTGCAAGTGCAACGAGTGCGGCATCAGGTGTTCCGGTTAGTGCGCCGAGGGCTGGATTTGGAAACCAGACATCCAAGACGGTTGAACCAGAAAGTGTTGCAATTCCATGACCGTGTGCCCGAACTTCATTTGCGTTGATAGACATAGGAGGAAGGATAACGGCTAAGCCCCTATCCTTGCGTGTATGCGAATCGCCGTTTACTGCTCATCATCTCCCACCATCGATTCTAAATTCATCGATCTCTCTTTTGAACTTGGCGCATCGATTGCTGAATCTGGCGCTGACCTGGTCTCAGGCGGCGGCCACATCTCATCGATGGGCGCGATTTCTCGTGGTGCGCGCAGCAAGGGAGGAAAGACAATCGGCATCATCCCGCAGAAGCTGGTTGATATTGAGTTTGCAGATCATGACAGTGATGAACTTGTCATCGTTGAATCAATGCGCACCCGCAAGGCGAAGATTGAAGAGCTCGCTGATGCATTCATTGCTCTACCAGGTGGATTGGGAACTTTGGAAGAACTGATCGAGATTTGGGTAGGCCGCTATTTAGGTTTTCATAATAAGCCCATTGTTATTCTCGATCCATTTGGTGTTTACGAAAAACTTCATGAGTTAGTAATTGATCTTGAGAATCAAGAATTCGTAAAGCCAGGAATGCGAGATTTGGTTCTATGGGCTACAAATATTGAAGATTCATTAGCATTTATTAGGAACCATTATGCGAAGTAACCACATGCGAAGTAACCACATTGCAATCTCTACTCTCATCAATGCTCCAGCACAGAAAGTGTGGGATGCAATTGCAGATTGGGAGAGCCAGGGCAAATGGATGTTGCAGACAAAGGTCATACTGAAGAGTGAACATTCTGAAGGTGTCGGCGTAAAGATTGAAGCATTCACTGGGCCGCTCTACCGCTTCTATCCACGATTTAAATCGCCTGGATTAATTGATCTCATGGAAGTTACGCATTGGGATGCCCCTCACCGATGCGATGTCATTCACTACGGCAAAATACTTAAAGGCTCTGGAACTTTTGAAGTCATTGCCCTCGACAGTAACCACTCAACCTTTCACTGGTCAGAAGAAGTCATCGCCCCTTGGCTACTATTTATGCTGGCCAAGCCTTTCCTATGGGTGGGTGTGAAGATTTCTCTCGCACGATTTGCTCGTCTTCTGGAGTAACCTCTATTCCTATGAGCGCCCCTCAGACAATTGCAGAGCTACTTGCCGCTCTGCCTGAGGAAGAGCGAATCATTTTGACCTTGCACTATCTCCGCGGAAAACAGCCATTAGAAATTGCAGATCTACTCGCCGTCCCAGAGCGTTCGGTGCATGCCGTCATTGAGTCCGGGAAACGTCGCATAACCGGGCAGCTCGGCCTCTAACTTCAGCTCATTTCACGCTTATGGGTGCCGTTCACCGATTTCCTTTAGAGGGGTGACATACGGGATACTTATGCCATGGCAGCAATGAAACCCCGCACTGGTGATGGCCCAATGGAAGTAACGAAGGAAGCTCGTTCCCTTGTTATGCGTATTCCACTTGAAGGCGGAGGACGCTTGGTAGTCGAGCTCAATCCCCAGGAGGCCAATAACCTCAGCGCAGCCCTTGAAGCCGCAGTAGCCCTTATCAAGAAGTAAAGGTTGTCGGAAAATTCTTCAATCAGTTAGCCCCGAATTAGATTCACTTCTCGGTGGCGACGTTCTCGCACTGGGCTTCTATAAGAACCCAGAAGGTGAAATCCTCTTCGCAGGAAAAACTTCCCTACTTAACTCACTCGAGAAGTTCTTTGAAATCAATCTCGTCGATGAGGTCTCTTTCTTCTCACCGAGCGGGAAAGCGGGCGAACTCTTTGAAGTGCCTATTCTCCATAGCGATACCGAGATGGATCGACTTTATCTCGTAGGTATAGGCGATCAATCACTGAAAGATTTCCGCGCAGCTGGCGCAGCTCTCGGTCGCAAGGTCCGCGGTAAAGCGCTCAACCTGATTTCACTCTTACCTTCCAAGAAAGCAGAAGTGAAGGCACATGCAATTTCTATCGTGCTCGGTGCATATACCTGGAATTTAAAGACAGGTACACCTGCGGAGATTCCAACATTTTCAATTGCAACAACCGAACTCGATGCGCTCGCTGAAGCGAATGCAATCGCTGAAGCTCTGGTCACAACTCGCGATCTAATTCACACTCCATCAAATATCAAGAATCCACTTTGGATGGCGCAGGAAGCAAAGAAGATTGCGACCGCAAAGGGTTTATCAATCAAGGTTCTTGAAGGAAAAGAGATTGCATCCTTCGGCGGCTTAGTCGCTGTTGGTATGTCATCGCCAAATCCAGGTCCTCGTTTTATTGAACTTTCATATATCCCAAAGAAGATTGCAAAATCTAAGGTCAAAGGTGCAGCTGCGCTTCCACATGTTGTCATCGTAGGAAAAGGAATTACCTACGACACCGGTGGAGTTTCGCTCAAGCGTCCATACGACATGATGGCACCGATGAAGAGCGACATGGCGGGTTCTGCTGCTGCGCTCGGTGCAATCTCAGCTATCGCAGATCTGCAACCAAATATTCGTGTCACAGTTTTGATGATGTGTGCAGAGAATGCGCTTTCAGGTACATCGCAACGTCCATCAGACATCATTACTCAATATGGTGGAACAACTGTAGAAATTATCAACACTGATGCAGAAGGAAGGCTCGTTCTTGCAGATGGTCTTGCATATGCTGATAAACATCTTGATCCTGATTATCTAATCGATATTGCAACCCTTACCGGTGCAGCAACGCTCGGCCTCGGTCGCCAATACGCTGCGATGTATACACGTGATGCAAAGCTCGCACGTCAGCTCAGCGCAGTCGGAGAAACGTCTGGAGAACGCGTCTGGCATATGCCACTTGTCGATGATTATGTAGATTCTCTCGATAGCGACGTTGCTGACCTCAATCACGCAGCAGATAAGCATGATTACTCTGCAGGTTCAGTGACTGCAGCTCTCTACCTCGAACATTTTGTAGGAGATCGCAAGTGGGTTCACCTCGATATAGCAGGAACAGCTCGCAGCGAAGCAGATGCTGGAGAAAATCCTAAGGGCGGTACCGGATATGGCGTCCGTTTGCTCGTTGATTGGATATTGTCCCTCTCATGATTACTGATCCGCACTCCTATGCAGAAGGCTTTATCTCTGAGGATGCGATCAAAGTCGCAGCTCGCGCTCGTGGCGTAGAAATCGGAACTCGCGATTTAACGCAAGGTGCAGGCGCATACCTCTCTTTTCTCGCTCAGCTTTTGAAGGCTCAATCAGTTGTAGAAGTTGGAACTGGATCAGGAGTTGGCTCGTTGTGGTTGCTCGATGGAATGTTGAAATCTGGAACTCTGACATCAATTGATGATGAGATGGAGCATTCATCAATTGCAAAGCTTGCACTCGCAGAGGCTGAGATTGCTCCTTCACGTTTTCGCTTGATTACCAATCCAGTGATGGAGGTAATGACAAAACTTACAGATCGCGCATACGATCTTGTTATCTATCGTCACAATCCAGAAGATCTCACCTACGCCATATCTGAAGCGCAACGAATATTGCGAAGCGGTGGAGTCTTTGTGATTGATAACTTCTTCGGCGGCGGAAAAGTTTCAGATCCTGCTCAACGCGATCCAAAGACAGTTGCACTTCGCGAAGCTGGGAAAACACTGAAAAGTGATATAGAAGTTTGGTCAACGAGCCTTATCCCAGTCGGTGATGGTTTGTTACTCGCAACAAAGTTGTAGCAGGATAGGCACATGAGCAACTTCGGAAGCCAAGGACCATGGTGGGGAGTACCCACATCATCGGGCAAGGCAATCTCACTTCGTAGTGCAATTGTTCTCGCAATTATTGTTGGTGTCACAGCTGGCGCTTTCGGCGCATCATCTAGTGGATCTTTATTTGGTTACTCAACACGTCTTGTTAAATCAAACTCAACAATCGAACGTCCTGCCGATTCTGTCGCGGGAATCGCAAAACGTGTGCTTCCTGCCGTTGTCTCAATTCAGGCAAAAGATTCCGATGGGGGAGCAACCGGTTCTGGTTTTGTAATTGCCAGCGACGGTTACATTCTTACCAACAATCACGTGATTGCCTCGGCGGTAACTAGCGGCGGTTCAATCTCCGTCCGTTTTCAAGATGGCACGTCTTATGAAGCCACCGTTGTTGGACGCGACTCTTCGTATGACTTAGCAGTTCTTCGGATTAGTAATCGATCACTGCCAGCTCTTCAATTTGGCGATAGCGACAAAGTCGCAGTGGGTGATTCGGTCCTAGCAATTGGTTCGCCACTTGGACTCCAGGGCACCGTCACTTTAGGAATCATTAGTGCAAAGGATCGCGCTGTCACAGCTGGCGAGTCAGCTACTGATAACTCTTTCATCAATGCACTTCAGACAGATGCTGCAATCAATCCCGGTAACTCAGGTGGCCCGCTAGTTGATTCGACTGGTGCAGTTATTGGCGTTAACTCGGCGATTGCAACACTTGGTTCATCATTTAATTCACAGACCGGCTCAATCGGTTTAGGTTTTGCAATTCCTATTAATCAGGCTCGCAAGACAGCTGAACAATTAATTAAGAATGGAAAAGCAACCTATCCAATCATCGGTGTCTCTGTTGATATGACCGCAGATGGCAAGGGCGCTCTCATTGCATCTAAGCCAAGTGCGATCATGCCAGGTGGACCTGCTGCAAAGGCTGGACTCAAGCCAGGTGACTTGATCACAGAGTTTGATGGGCGCGCTCTCACAAGTCCGGAAGAACTCATCGTTGCTGTGCGTTCTCATGATGTCGGTGATTCTGTGGTTCTGAAATACACCCGAGCAGGCAAGCAATATCAAGCAACGCTCATCCTGACAGCGGCCAAGTAGAGCGATAAGGTTCTCGCATGTTCTTCGACTTCGGAGCTGGTGAAATCATCGGCCTAGCAATTCTTGCTATGGTCTTAGTTGGTCCGGATAAGTTGCCACAGTTCGCAGTCGAGGCGGCAAAGATGGTCAAAAAACTCCGTGGCCTTGCGACAACAGCCACAAATGAACTGAAAGAGAATCTTGGCCCAGGTTTTGAAGATCTCAAGCCTGCCGATCTCAACCCAAAGACCTTTGTAAAGAAGCAGATTGCATCGGCGCTCGATGAAGATCAACCCAAGGCGAAGATTCGCCCTGAAAATAAAATTGACCCAGATCTTCTATGAGTGATACTTCTGCAATTCACGATGCGCTCTCTAAGGTAAATGACCCCGAGCTCCATCGCTCCATCACCGAACTTGGCATGGTCGAATCCATCGCGCAATCAGGGGATCATGTAAATCTCAAGGTGCTCCTGACAATTTCGGGATGCCCGATGAAGGATCGCCTCAAGAGCGATATAAATACTGCAGTGCTTGGAGTTGCCGGCGTTAAATCTGTTGATATCGAATTCGGTGTCATGAATGAAGAACAACGCGCAAATATCAAGAAGTTATTGCGTAATGGTCGTGAAGCGTTTATTTCATTTGCACAGAAAGATTCATTGACTCGCGTCATCGGAGTTGCATCAGGTAAGGGCGGAGTCGGTAAATCTTCTCTGACTGCAAACCTCGCAGTTGCCGCAGCGCAAAAAGGTCTACGTGTTGGAATTCTGGACGCTGATGTTTACGGCCACTCAATCCCACGGTTGATGGGTCTAATTGGGCAACGCCCCACCGCGATTGATCAAATGTTTATTCCGTTGGAAGCACATGGCGTCAAAGTCGTTTCCATGGAGATGTTTAAGCCAGAGCGTTCTGATGCGATTGCCTATCGCGGACCACTTCTTCACCGCGTCCTAGAACAACTTCTCTCTGATGCATATTGGGGCGATCTCGATATTCTCTTTATTGACCTACCTCCAGGAACTGGTGATCTCGCCATCTCGCTCGGTCAACTCATTCCAACGTCAGAGATTGTTGTCATCACAACGCCACAGGTTGCAGCGGCAGAGGTTGCAGAGCGCGCAGGTCGTATCGCTCACCAAATTCACCAACGTGTAATCGGAGTCATCGAGAACATGTCAGCAGCTCCCTGTGCAAAGTGCGGCGAAGAGATGGCGCTATTTGGCACTGGGGGAGGCGAAGAAACTTCACGTCGCCTGACAACTCTCGTCGGTGGAGATGTTCCACTGCTGGGCAAGGTTCCGTTTAACTCAGATCTGCGCGAAGGCGGAGATGAAGGCTCACCAGTTGTTGTCAGCGCGCCAGAAAGCGCAAGCGCAAAGGCGATTCAAGCAATTGTTGAGAAGTTGGTAATCCGCCAGGGATCGTTACTTGGCGTCCGACTCGGGCTTGCGTAGCTCTTCAATAATTTCTTTAGCAACATCCTGAAGTTCACTGCGAACATAATCACGGGTAGATACTTCGCCTAAAGCGATACGAAGGCTCGCGAGTTCACGAGTCAGATATTCAGTATCGGCAATGTTGCGATCACCACGAGCGCGATCTTCATTGAGCGCAATGCGGTCTCTATCTGCTTGACGGTTCTGTGCAAGCAAAATCAGTGGCGCAGCGTATGAAGCCTGAAGCGACAAAATCAAAGTCAAGAAGATAAATGGATAGCTATCCCAGTGCAGTCTCTCCGGGGTAAGAGTATTCCAAAGAACCCAGACAAGCACGAAGACGGTCATGTAGACCAAGAAACGAGCGGTGCCCAAGAAACGCGCAAAACGCTCCGAGATACGACCGAAAGCCTCAGGATCAAAATTAGGGCGAAGCGAACGACGAGTCTCGCGTGGAGTATCTAGTCCATTGTTACGTGCCATCGTTACACCTCCTCATCAAAGCTAGTATCAATATTTTCAAGCGCTGCAGTTGTTGCTGCAGAGTCACGGTGATCGTGGCGCCAGTTCTCTGGGAGCAAGTGGTCGAGAACGTCATCGACTGTGACTGCGCCCAGCAAGCGTTCATTGGCATCAATCACAGGTAGTGAAAGCAAGTTATAGCTTGCCAAGTATGAAGCAACCTCATGCAACGTTGCATCGGGATTTACGCCCTGCGTATTGGTGTCAACAATTGAACCAAGCAAAGTAGCAGGCGGTTCACGTAATAAACGTTGGTAATGAACCATGCCGATGAAGCGTCCGGTAGGCGTTTCTAGCGGTTGGCGAGAGATAAAAACTTGAGATGCAAGTGCGGGCGAAAGCTCACTCTTGCGCACTGCAGCAAGTGCATCAGCGACTGAATAGTCAGCAGTCATCACGATTGGCTCGGTCGTCATCATTCCACCAGCAGAGTAATCCTCATATGTCATCAAACGGAGTACGTCTTCGGCATCTTCTGGGTCCATCAGACCAATCAGCTCTTGTGCACGTTCTTCACCGATCTCACGGAGCAAGTCGGCAGCATCATCTGGATCCATCTCTTCCAAAACATCTGCAGCTCGTTCTCCTTCGAGCTCAGCAAGAAGCTCAACGCGCTCATGCTCATCCATCTCTTCGATGACATCTGCAAGTCGCTCATCATCGAGGGCACGTGCAACTTCTACACGACGCTTCGGAGATAAATCTTGAAGAACTGTTGCTAAGTCGGCAGGGCGAAGTGTGCTCAGTGTTGAAAGGAGATTAGTTGCACCTTGATTTGATTCTTGATTAGAGAAACCAGTGAGCTCTTCCCAAGAGACGGTGGAAGTTGCACCTTTTCGGCGCAAGCCTTGCCCACGTCGCATGATGTGTACCTTATTGATGAGCCAATCACTATTTCGCGAAAGCTCCATACCCATATCTTCGACAACGACATGCTCGCCGCTTTCTACGATTGTGATGGAACGATCGAGGAGATCTCCGAGCACAAGAATTTCACCGGTACGAGTTTCAAAACGACGCATATTCAAAAGTCCGGTGATGACGACTGCGCCGGATTCGATTGAGGTGACGCGCGTGATAGGAACAAAGACGCGACGACGTAGTGGGACCTCAACTACTAAACCGAGAATGCGCGGCGGTTGGTTATTTGAACGAAGGGTCGCCACAGCATCGCGCACCTTGCCGACTGGATCACCGTTAGGGTCGAAAACAGCTGTACCTGCAAGGCGAGCGAGAAAGACGCGATTCATGCCATTTCCGCTCATCGCACATCCTTTCGTTGCCTCGAGTCTCGCGACTCAAGAGGCAAGGGTATCGGCTAGGTTTGAGTCATGGCTTCCACTTCCGGGCAATCACGCGTGAATACCGCGATAACAGATATGCCAGGCAAATCAGATCTCGTCAGATTAGGGGTCGGAATCCTCGGAATTGGCTCATCTGGCCCACTTATCGCTCTCAGCGCAATGCCCATTCCAACTCTGATCTTCTGGCGCAATTTAGGGGGAGCTCTGGCGACAGCGCCATTTGCTCTCAAACATTCACTCGATCGTCGCGGCGTTAAGTGGTCACTTGCAGCTGGTGTAGTTCTCGCGCTTCACTTCATTGGATTCTTTATGGCGATGCGCATGACCAGTGTTGCTGCAGGCACCGCACTTGTTGCACTTCAACCGATCTTTGCAAGTTTCTTTATCAAAATCACCGGTGGCCATATTCCGCCAAAGGCGTGGTTCGGCATGGGTATCAGTTTTCTTGGAGTTCTCTTAATTTCTGGAATCGATTTCTCGCTTGATCGTCGCTCCTTTATGGGAGATATCGCAGCAATTGTTTCTGCAGCACTCGCCGCTCTCTATGTCATGTGGGGATCAGAGGCGCAGAAAACTTTGGAGACTACGAGCTACACATCCATTTGTTATGGGATGTGTGCAGTGACAGCTTTTCCAATCGCGCTCTTCAGCGGATATGAAATATTTCATTTTGCCGCGCGCGAGTGGTGGGTATTACTCGCACTCATTGGTGGCGCACAAATTCTCGGACACTCGATGTTTAACTCTGCACTCAAGCGCGTTTCTCCAGCAGTTGTCTCGCTGATTGTCTTCTTTGAAGTTCCAGTTGCTGCACTACTTGCGAAGATTTTCAATATCGGAAATCAACCATCAGGGTTAATTATCCCTGGCGTCATTCTCATTCTTGCGGGGTGTACTTTGGTAGTACTTCGCACTCGTCCCACTAAGGATGCGACAGCAGCAGTGGTGAACCAATGATTGATCTCCACACTCATACAACTTTTAGCGACGGCACAGATTCACCACTTGCGCTAGTCAAGAAGGCTTCATCATCAGGAATTACTGTCCTAGGAATTTCAGACCATGATTCAACTGCTGGCTGGGCAGAGGCAATAGCTGCACTTCATGGTGATTTGAAATTAGCACTAGGTGCAGAAGTCTCTTGTCTGACCGAAGATGGCATTAGCGTTCATATGCTCGGACTTCTCTTCGACGGTGATAATCAACCACTTCAGCAATTACTCTCAGATTCTCGCGATACACGCATTCCGCGAATGAAGAAGATGATTGAGAATCTGCAAGCTGCGGGTTACGACATCACGTTAGAAGATGTGCAAGCGGCAACTCCAACAGCTGCCACCGTTGGTCGCCCCCATCTCGCTGATGCACTTGTTGCAAAGAAGATTGTTCCTAGCCGCGATGAAGCATTCACAGATTTACTTCACAACGATTCGCCTTTCTATGTCTCTCACTTTGCGCCAACGCCAGAGGATGCAATTCGCGCAATTCGTGCGGCCGGGGGAGTAGCGGTGATCGCACATCCCTTTGCCTCTCGCCGCGGCCAAACTCTCAATCCAGATGCTTTCACTTCTCTCGTTGCCGCCGGCCTCAATGGGATTGAGGTCTTTCATCGCGATCAGAGCATCGAAGAACGTAATCAACTCGTTGCCACTGCAAAGGCGCTTGATCTGGTAATTACTGGCTCCAGCGACTATCACGGCACTGGAAAACTTAATCAACTTGGCGAGAACACCACTGCTCAGGCAGAATGGGAACGCCTTGAATCTATGGCAGATCAACGAAGGGTTGTTTCTCGATGAAGACCGTAAGTGCACTGACCTTTGCGGTCCAATCTTTTGTCACTCTTCTTGTGATTTTTGATCCACCTGGAGCGACTCCTATTTTCTTAGCACTTGTCTCGGATAAGAGTCAGCGCGAACGTACTCGTCTTGCATGGCAAGCAGCAGCTGTTTCACTTTTTGTGATTGCAACTTTCGCACTCTTTGGTCAATTTATTCTCGGCTATATGAACGTTTCAATTGCAGCGCTACAGGCGGCGGGCGGATTGCTCTTGCTCTATGTCTCTCTAGAACTGCTCACCGGTAAAGGCAGTGAGATTGCATCGGAGGGAACAAATATTGGAATGGTTCCACTGGGCACACCGCTCTTAGCTGGACCTGGAGCAATTGTGGCAACGATGATCTTCGTAAAGCAGGCTGATACGCCAGAGCGCATCGGTGGGCTTGTCATCGCAATCATCGCCGTGCACTTAATTATCGGCTTTGTTCTTATGACTTCAACGCATGTTCTTAAGTTAATTAAGGTCTCTGGAGTCACCTTGCTTGCCCGAATTGCAGGCCTTTTACTTGCCGCCATCGCAGTTCAGATGTTGGCAGATGCGATTAAAGTTCTTTCGAACTCGTAGTTAGTTACTCAGCGATGCGCTTTGTGCGTGTGCGAACTCGCTCTGTCTTTTCGCGTGGAGTTCGTTCAACTGGAGCCTTCTCGCGTGGAGCCGACTTACGTGCTGGCTTCTCGTTCTTCGGTGCTTCAACCTTGGCAGCTGCAACTATACGGCCACTTGAACCAGCTGGAATATGCATCGCTTCGAAGAAGTGATCCGATGATGAATACGTTTCGAGTGGTTCAGGAAGACCGAGTTCAAGGGCGGTATCGATCATCTTCCAGCGAGCGAGTTCATCCCAGTCAACGAAAGTCACAGCGATTCCATCAGCGCCAGCGCGAGCGGTACGACCAATGCGGTGCACATACGTCTTCTCATCTTCTGGGCACTGATAGTTAATAACGTGTGTGATTCCATCAACATCAATTCCGCGCGCTGCAACATCGGTTGCAATCAAGACATCGCGCTTGCCTGACTTAAAGTCATTGAGCGCCTTCTCGCGCGCGCTCTGACCAAGATCTCCGTGGATAGAAGATGCGCGGAAACCGCGTTCAATTAAATCATCAGCAGTCTTTTGAGCGGTGCGCTTCGTGCGACAGAAGACAATTGTTGGTCCGCGACCATCAGCCTGCAAGATACGTGCAAGCATTTCAATCTTATCGAGGGCGTGTGCACGGAAGACATGTTGTTCAATACGAGCAACAACGCGTCCTTCATCCTGTGAATCTTGGGTACGTATATGTACTGGCTGATTCATGAAACGACGGGCAAGAGCGATGATGTCACCTGGCATAGTCGCCGAGAACAACATCGTCTGCTGACGTGCAGGAGTCGATGAGAAAATCTTTTCGACATCAGGCAAGAATCCAAGGTCGAGCATCTCGTCAGCTTCATCGAGCACAACACGCGTGACCTTTGAGAGTTTGAGCTTTCCTTGGCGATAGAGATCAAGCAGGCGACCTGGTGTTCCCACAACAATCTCTACACCAGATTCGAGAGCTTCAATCTGAGGTTCGAATGCACGACCACCATAGACAGCAAGTGTGCGAATGCCACGGTTAGAAGAGAGCTCTTCAATATCTTTAGTCACCTGAACGCAGAGTTCGCGAGTTGGGACCACGATTAATACCTGAGGAGCACCTTGTGCATCGAGGGTTGCCCACTCGGCATCTTGCGGTGCAATTACGCGCTCGATAACAGGAACGCCGAAGGCAAGTGTCTTACCGGTACCTGTCTTTGCCTGACCAATGACATCACCATCGGCGAGTGCAATAGGAAGAACCATCTCTTGAATTGCAAAAGGAGCAGTGAAGCCATGCTGATGAAGCGCTTCAATCGTCTCTTTGCGGAGAGGAAGCTCTGCGAAAGTAATGCTCACTTAGTTAACGCCGAAACCAACACGACGCTCGACTGGTTCACCGATTTCGATGTAACCAATCTTTGCCGCAGGAACCACAATCTCGTGGCCACGAATGTCGGTCAAGATAAGAGGCGTATTGCCAGCCAGTGCCGCAGTTACTGCGCTTTTGATTTCAGCCGGAGAAGAGGGGCACGCAAATGAGAGCTCGCTAGCTACATCTGAGACGGCAATGCGAACCTGTGATGAAATTTCGTTTTTCTTGGTGCTCATGCCTCTATCTTATTGGCTAGAGCTCAGTGCGGGGAAATCCAGAGATTCCACGCCACATGAGATTCTCAACAAGATCCATCGCCTGTTGACGAGTGAGCTTGCTATCGCGCTCAAGCCAGTGGCGCGCTGTGACTTGGGTATATCCAATGAGGCCAATGCCAAGGAGCATCGCTGCCTCTTTTGGAAGTCCGGTGTCATTAGAAATCACTCCGCTGACTGCAGCTGCACAGTCATATGTCATGCGATTAAGTCGCTCACTTACCTGCGGCTCAACGCTCATATCGCTTTCGAAGAGAAGTCGGAATGCTTCACCTTCATTTTCAATAAAACTAAAGTATGCATCGATTGTTGCGTGAACTCGCTGCGCATTGTCAGGAGTAGATGAGATGGCCTTTTGAATTTCGTAGACAAGTGAATCGATATGAAGATCTAGGACTGCTAGATAGAGATCGAGCTTTGATGGAAAGTGCTGATAGAGAACAGGCTTGCTCACACTTGCACGATCTGCAATTTCATCCATGGCAGCGGAGTGATAGCCGGCAGCTGTGAATACTTCGAGCGCAGCACTTAAAAGAATTGCGCGGCGCTCATCGCGAGGAAGGCGCGCCTTTTCTGTGCGCGAACCGTTTGCATCTGTAGTAGTCATTGCGTGAATCTTACCGGCAAGAGATACCAATTGGCGAGGGCGTGATGATTACGGCAGAATTACCGCATGAAGACCCCACCGCTAGTTTCTCCAGGTCCCGCGCTTACCGTCGATGAAGTTCGTCGCTACAGCCGCCACTTGATTATTCCTGATGTTGCAATGGCAGGTCAGCAACGCATGATGAACGCAAAAGTTCTCTGCGTTGGTGCCGGTGGACTTGGATCTCCAGCGTTGATGTATCTCGCTGCAGCAGGTATCGGAACTCTCGGAATAGTAGAATTCGATACCGTCGACGAATCAAATTTGCAGCGGCAAATCATTCACGGTCAATCAGATATTGGTAAGAGCAAGGCCCAGTCCGCTCGCGAAAAGATTGCTGAAATCAATCCTTATGTAAAAGTTATTACCCACGAAGCTCGTCTCGATAATTCAAATGTGATGGAGCTCTTCGCGCAGTACGACATCATCGTCGACGGCACGGATAACTTCGCTACTCGTTACTTAGTTAACGATGCATGTGTGCTTTTAAAGAAGCCATACGTGTGGGGTTCTATCTATCGATTTGATGGACAAGCTTCTGTCTTCTGGGCCGAGTACGGTCCTTGCTACCGATGCCTCTATCCAGAACCACCACCTCCAGGAATGGTTCCAAGCTGTGCTGAAGGCGGAGTCCTTGGTGTTCTCTGCGCAACAATCGGTTCGATTCAAACAACTGAGGCAATCAAAGTTCTTACCGGAGTCGGTGAATCACTCATTGGTTCATTGATGATTTACGATGCGCTCGAAATGACTTTCCGTAAGGTAAAGATTCGCAAGGATCCAAACTGCCCAATTTGCAGTGAAAATCCTCGTCAGACAGCGCTGCTTCCAGATTACGAAGCATTCTGTGGAGTTATTTCAGAGGCAGCACAAGAAGCGAGTTCTGGATCAACAATCACCGTGCAAGAGCTCAAGACCAAGATGGATAACAAGGATGACTTCTATCTGATCGATGTTCGCGAGCCAAGTGAGTTTGAGATTGTTCAAATCCCTGGTGCTCGCTTAATTCCCAAGCAAGGCTTTATCGACGGAAGCGTTCTATCAACACTTCCACAAGATAAGCCAATCATTTTGCATTGCAAGGGTGGAGTTCGATCTGCAGAGTGCTTGGCAATTCTAAAGAACGCTGGCTTTGCAGATGCATCTCACGTTGCAGGTGGAGTTATTGCCTGGGCGAAGCAGATTGATACCAGCCTTCCGGTCTACTAATGCTTGATTCTTACAACGGCTATCGCCTCTTATTGGTGCATGCTCATCCTGATGATGAGACGATCAATAACGGCGCAACGATGGCGCTCTATGCAGCCCTTGGAGCGCAGGTAACGCTCGTTACGTGTACACGTGGCGAAGAAGGTGAAGTGCTTGTTGAAGAGCACTCACATAAAGCTGCAGCGCATGATGATTTACTTGGTGACCACCGAGTCCTTGAACTCGAAGAAGCGATGAAGGCGTTGGGCGTTGCAGATCATCGATTCTTAGGAGAGCCAAATATCAAATACCGCGATAGCGGAATGATGGGGACAGAGCCCAATGATCGACCAGATAATTTCTGGAAGGCAGATTTTGACGGAGCAACAGATCAACTGCTCAAGGTAATTGAAGAAGTGAAGCCACATGTACTCATTACTTATGATGAATTCGGTGGGTATGGGCATCCAGATCACATTCAGGCCCATCGCGTTGCTATGGCGGCGGCTGAAAAGAGCGATTGGAAAATCCAGAAAATTTATTGGAATGTCACTCCGCGCTCAGTGATTCAACAGGGCATTGATGCGATGAAGGCGGCCGGCTCTGACTTTATGGGCGTTGATAACGCTGAAGATCTTCCCTTTGCCAAAGATGATTCATTCGTTACCGCACATATTGATGGCAACGAGTATGTAGAGGCGAAGATGGCCGCGATGCGTGCACACGCGACTCAAATCTCTGTCGACGGCCCATTCTTTGCGCTCTCCAATAACCTCGGACTACAAGTTTGGGGAAATGAGTACTACACGCTAGTAAAAGGCGAAAAAGCCGGAGAACTCGATGGCGAAGGTCGCGAGCGAGATCTCTTCGCTGGCGTTGAACGCGGATGAAGTTTCTCCTTGCTCTCATCTACGGAGCAGCCACTGGTGCAGTAGCCATCTTGCTTCATCAATCGATTCCACCCTTTGGTGTTATCGCTTCACTTCTCTTCACCTACATTGCTATTTGGTCTATCGGGCGGCGCTTCGGAAGTCGCAGATATAAATGGTGGGCAGCGCTGGCCTGGATTGCCGTGCTCCTTCGTGGCGCAACTTTTGGTGCCGGGCAAGAACTACTTGTTCAAGGCGATGGAGTTGGATCAACGCTCTTACTCATTGGAACGATGATTGCAATTGCCGCAGTTGCAGCGCGCGCTTAGCTGCGAATATCCCAGCTCTGTCCATCTTTTCCATCGCGAACTTCAATTCCCATTGTTGCTAATAGGTCTCGCAAGCGATCACTCTCGGACCAATTTCCAGCACCACGCGCACTCTCTCGCTCAGCTAGTAATTGCTGAGCCTCTTGAGAGATTGTTCTTTCTGGTGCACGGTCTAAATCAAATGCCAAGACTTGATCTGCATATAAGAAGATAGCGCGCTTATCTTGAACACCAATGCTCGAATCTTTCTCAATTGCTCGAAGTCGTAGAATCGCTTTGGAAGTATCTAGATCATTCATAAAGTGGCTTTGAATCTCTTCATCAATCTTCAAATCGTAGCTCGCACCCCATTGCGCAACTGCTGATCGCCAACGCGTAAGGGTTGCATGTGCTGCGGTAAGGCTCTGCCATGTCATATCAATCTGTGAGCGATAGCGATTCTCAAGTAAGGCCAGTCTGAGCGCGAGCGGATCTAGACCACGCTCTGCAAGATCTGATACGAGTAAGACATTCCCGGAGCTCTTTGCCATCTTCTTTCCCTCAAAGAGCAGGTGCTCGCCATGAATCCAATTGCGGACCACTTCCTTTTTTGCGAGGGCATTTGTCTGCGCCCTCTCATTTTCATGATGTGGGAAGCGAAGATCAATGCCACCAACGTGAATATCTACGGAGTCGCCTAGGAGTTGCAATGACATTGCGGTGCACTCGATATGCCAACCAGGAAATCCCGCACCCCATGGAGAATCCCAAATCATCTCAGTGCGCTTACCGGCTATTTTCCAGAGAGCCCAATCAGCATGGAAATTCTTTCCACCGTCACCGCTGTACTCGTATCGATGGCCAGGTTTGAGCGACTCTAATTTATTTCCGCTTATATATCCGTAACTCTCAGAACTTCGTGCATCAAAGTAAACATTTCCATCACTGCCAACATAAGCCGAGCCGCCGGCAATTAATTTTTCAATTGCAGTGATGATGAGATCGATATTTTCGCTAGCTCGAGGGTAGAAGTCAGCGGGGAGAATATTGAGTTGGGCGAGATCTTTATGAAATCTAGCCTCGTATTTACGAGCGATATCTAACGGTTCCACAGATTCACGAGCAGCTTCTTCAAGAACTTTATCTCCGCTGTCAGAGCCATCGAGGTTCTCTGACATATGTCCAACATCGGTGATATTGGAGACCGAGATAGTTTCTATGCCGTTAAGGGCAAGAGTTCTCCTGATTAAATCCGTGAGAAGGAAGGTGCGCATATTGCCAATATGGGCATCACGATAGACAGTTGGTCCGCATGAATATATTCGAACCTCTTCACCGTCAATTGTCGAAAGCGCACGACTTGCGGTTTCGTAGAGATGGAGATCAGGAGTGCTCTGATTGCGACGATTAAAGACTGGAACTACTCGAAAGTAAGCGATTGCTTCTGGCTGAAAAGTCGCAGAAGTTCCGTCCTTCTTTACGAGAGTTGTCTCATTCTGTAATACACCTAGTAAATCCCGATAGCTTTCGCCATCGCGTAGGCGGATAGAAACTCGCTTTCCAATGGCAGCGGCAATCTCACCTTCGAAACTACGCTCGAGACTCATGGTGCAACCATATTCAGCATTTCCTGACTATGCATGGTTAGAATTACCGCCTGCTCAACCTTTCAAAGGAGGCCCATCGTGACCTATGTGATTGCCCAGCCTTGCGTCGATGTGAAAGATAAGTCATGTCGCGAAGAGTGCCCAGTGGATTGCATCTATGAGGGTTCTCGCATGCTCTATATCCAGCCAGATGAGTGCGTCGATTGCGGTGCCTGCGAGCCAGTCTGTCCGGTAGAAGCTATCTACTACGAAGATGACGTCCCGGGCCAGTGGCAGGGTTACAAAGCAATTAATACAGAATTTTTTGTTGAGCTAGGTTCACCTGGCGGAGCATCAAAGGTGGGACAGACTAATACTGACCACGCTGATGTAAGCGCTCTTGGGCCACAAACTTCCTGATTTTCCGTGGGATGCGCTCGCACCATATGGCGCAACTGCGAAAGAACATCCAGCCGGAATAATCGACCTCTCGGTTGGAACTCCTGTTGATCCAACGCCTGAATTTATTCAGCAAGTATTAAAGGATTCAGCAAACTCTCCAAGCTATCCCGTCACTATGGGAACTCCTGAACTTCGCGCAGCAATTACAGAATGGGCGAAAGAGAATTTGGGCGCATCAGGTGATTTCGGAGTTCTTCCACTGATTGGTTCGAAAGAATTTGTTGCCTGGCTTCCCACACTCCTTACATCGCAGAGCGTTCTTTATCCTGAAGTTGCTTACCCAACCTATCTCGTCGGCGCAATGCTTGCGAAGGTGCAATCAACTCCAGTCGGCATCGATGCATCTGAGTGGCCAAAAGCAGATTTAGCATGGGTCAATTCCCCTTCTAATCCAACCGGACGGGTTCACTCTGAATCAGAATTTAAGAGCGCAATAGATTGGGCTCGTAGATGTGGGGGAGTAGTCGTCTCAGATGAGTGTTATCTCGAATTTGGTAAGACAAAAACTCCGACTTCGATTCTTTCTCATACTGGCGGCGACAACAAAAACATCTTGGCGGTGCATTCACTTTCAAAGCGTTCGAATTTAGCTGGCTATCGCGCAGCTTTTGTAGTCGGAGACTCAGCGCTTATTGCGCAAATTCTTGAGGTTCGTAAACATGCGGGAATGATGGTTCCGCTACCAGTTCAGAAGGCGATGATTGCTGCTCTCTCAGATTCCGATCATGTCGCCGAGCAACGAGCTCGCTATAACGCACGCAAGGATTTATTAATCCCTGCGTTGCAAGCTGCGGGCTTCGCCATTGATTTCTCAGATGCTGGGCTCTATCTCTGGGCAACCCGCAATGAAGATTGCTGGGAATCCGTATCCTGGCTTGCAAGAATTGGAATTTTGGCAACGCCTGGCGCTTTCTATGGCGATGCCACACATATTCGCATTGCAATGACGGCAACAGATGCGCAGATTAATGAAGTAGCTCAAAGAATTACCGCATATTCACATTGCAATGACGGTGAAGCGGTGAAGGAATAATAATGGCTGTTGGAATCTTGCTCGTCGGTGGATTTGGAACTCGATTAAAACCGCTGACATCTGAATCACCAAAACCGATGCTTCCTGTTGCTGGCTTGCCTGTAACAGAACACCAGATTCTGGCAGCCCAGAAAGCTGGAATTCATACGCTAGTTCTTGCAACCTCATATCTCTCTGAAGTATTCACGCCGTACTTTGGTGATGGATCACAGTGGGGAATGAAGATTCTCTACGCGGTTGAGAAAGAACCACTAGGCACAGGCGGTGCAATCCGCAACGCAGCGCAGATGTTAGATATTGCAAGTCTCGGTGATGAGCCAATTGTAATCTTTAATGGTGATGTTCTCAGCCGTCACTCAATTGCTGACCAAATTAAATTTCATCAATCGCACTCAGCTGATGCCACTCTGCACTTGATTGAAGTGGAAGATGCTCGAGCATTTGGTTGCGTACCAACAGATAGCGATGGACGAGTCACTGCTTTCCTAGAAAAGATGGATAACCCAATTACCAATTCCATTAATGCTGGTTGTTATGTATTCCATCCATCAGTGCTTGATCGAATTCCATTGGACACAGTTGTCAGCATTGAACGAGAAACATTCCCCGCACTTGTCGAAAGCGGTCGCCCAGTATTCGGTTATAAAGAGCAGGCGTACTGGCTTGATGTGGGCACACCTGCTGCGCTCTTTAAAGGCTCTCGCGATCTGATTGCCGGTGATTTCCATGCGATGCCGGGCTGCCAGATTGATCCAACGGCGAAGATCACCGGCAAGAGCTCACTCGGCAAGAACGTTTCGGTCGCAGCTAATGTGCATATCGATGATTGCATCATTGGCGATAACGTCACCATCGGAGAAGGTGCCGAGCTCTCACAATGTTTTATCTTCCACGACACTGAGATTCCTGCTGGAAGAAAACAATCGCGGCAGTACCTCTCTAGCGCGATTTCTGAGCCTATAAATCTCTAGAAAGTCGACTTTGTAGGGGATTTCTCACCCTTTCTGACCATATATCTGCCAATCACGGGGTTGACTTCTCGGGATTACATGGGTGTAATTCATTCCTGAAGAGCGCAATTCACAGTGAATACGCCCTAATGTCTTGAGGAGATTCGACTTATGCCGATCCGCCCAGAAGGTTTCTCGACTGGCAAGCCAGCAACTCCCACTGCAACCCCATCTGCTGGACCAACTATCCAACTCGCTAGCGGCGAGAATATGGAGCTCTCATGGCAGGAGCGCTCACTCTGCGCTCAGACAGATCCAGAAGCTTTCTTCCCTGAAAAGGGTGGCTCAACACGTGAAGCAAAGCGTGTCTGCCAATCATGCGATGTTCGCCAAGAGTGCCTCGAATATGCCCTCGCTCACGATGAGCGTTTCGGTATCTGGGGCGGTCTCTCAGAGCGCGAACGTCGTCGCTTAAAGCGTCGCGCATAAAGGCACCTTTCACTTTTCGACTCTCGAAAAGTTAGAGTAATTCCCATGACTAGCCCACGCATCACAGCGCTCCTTGTTGTGCACGATGGCGTGACATGGTTACCAGAAGTCGTCGCATCAATTACATCGCAGACGCGCAGCACAGATCAGATTCTGGCAATCGATACTGGATCTCTTGATGCTTCAGCAAAACTTCTTAAAGGCGCTCGCATTCCGACCGTCACTCTCGATCGCACCACATCTTTCGGGCAAGCTCTTAGTTACGGCGTTTCACAACTTCCATCTCCGATCGAAGGAGTGGAGGAGTGGCTTTGGATTCTCCATGATGACTGCGCACTTGATCCACACGCGCTAGAAGAATTAGTTACAGCTGTTGCCGATCGCCCCAACATTGTGATGGCCGGTCCAAAACTTTTAGGTTGGCATGACCGCACACATTTACTTGAAGTCGGAATCAGTATCGCTACCAATGGAACACGTTGGACTGGGCTTGAACATCACGAATACGATCAAGGTCAGCACGATGGAAATCACGAAGTTCTTTCAGTAAGCAGCGCTGGCGCACTTATTCGTCGCGATGTCTTTGAAGAACTCGGTGGATTCGATCCCAACCTAGAACTTTTCCGCGACGATGTGGACTTTGGTTGGCGCGTCCATGCCTCTGGTCACTCGGTATTGGTCGTCACCTCAGCAATCGGATTCCATGCGCAGGCATCATCATCGGAGCGGCGAGAAATTGATATTGCCGGTGCGCCACTTCATCGCCCGCTCTTACTCGATCGTCGAAATGCTGCATATGTATTGCTGGCTAATTCGTCATGGTGGAAACTGCCAGTACTTGCGATTCAGCTCTTAAGCGGAGCGCTCATTCGCGCTACCGCTTATCTCTTTGCAAAGTTACCGGGATATGCCAGCGATGAAATTTTGGCAATCGCTTCACTCTTGATTCATCCCGGAGAGCTTCTTGCGGCGCGCAAAGTCCGCAAGAGCCAGCGCTTAGTTTCATCGGGAATTGTCAGTCGCTTTATTCCTTCGCGATGGAGCCAGATTCGTGGTGGATTTAACCGAGTTGTCGAGAACTTACGGAGCAAGATTTTCCCTGATGATGCAGATGATCAACTTCCAGTATTGAGCGAACTTGATCTGATTGAAGATGAAGAGATACTCACTCCACTCCCAACTCAATCGTGGAAGATTTTCTTCACAAAGCCGCTCGTCATTGCTTCAACATTTTTATTGGTTGTGACGTTTGGATGGACTCGACATCGCTGGGGTGCAATCGCTGGTGGCGCTTTAGCTGTTTCTCCATCTGGCGCTTCAGATATTTGGAAGTTCTTTGTAGAGAGCTGGCATGAGGTCGGAATGGGCTCAAATATGGCCGCTCCGGCGTGGATACTCTTTGTCGGTCTTGGCTCACTCGCCACTTTTGGCAACGTTGCGTTATTTATCTCGCTCTTCTTTATTCTCGCTCCATTCCTCGCGCTCTGGAGCGCACATCGATTCTTACGTAGATTGGGATCGAGTCCAGTATTGACGGCTGTCGGTGCACTTCTTTATGCGATGTCACCAATCTCTATCTCGTCCATCAATGGTGGCCATCTTGGACTTCTTGCTCTTTTAATATTCCTTCCAACCTTTCTCTCGCAGCTTGGCCAGTGGCAGAGAATTGAAGAACGAACAATCAGAAACCTCTTTGCAATCTCACTCTTCTTCTGGGCGCTGCAGGCGCTTAACCCCTCACTCATTCTGATTCTCGTAGGTGCATCAGGATTCTTCATCGCGATGGACTATCGAGCTAGCGCAAATAATTACCGCGATCCACTTTTTCTCACACGGTTAGCACGCCGAAGCATTGTTCTCTTCACGCCACTGGTATTAGCTCTCCCTACATCTCTGTCTTATCTGATTCACCCATCTCGCACACTTCTTGAGATAGGAATCATGCAACCGGGCGGAGGAGGCAACCTCGCATTGATTGGAAACCCAGGTGGGGCAGGTTCCCTTCCTTGGTGGTCACTCAGCCCGATTGCGGTGCTTCTTGTTGTTACTTACTTCTCCATCACACAGGCTCGTAACTACGCTGCCTATGGTCTTGGCTCGCTCTTAGTTGGCGGCGTGATTGCATCGCTTCAAGTAACCGGAAATGGTTCATCCAATAAGGACTATGTCTTTGCTGGGGTTTTCATCGCTATCGCAACAATTCTTGCTGTTGCTGCTGCCGTAATTATGTTTGATGATGTTCGCAGTCGACTTGAGAACGCACATTTGAATTATCAACATTTCGCGGTTGCCCTGGTCTTAGTCATTACAGCCACTTACACAGTTTCATCTTCACTCTGGGCTTTCTCTGCAGGCGCCGCATCTCCCGTGCAGCGCAAGAGCGCTCAAGTTCTGCCAGCATTTTTAGCGGTTGAGAGCGATGCAAAAACTTTAGTGATTCGACCAGTCACAGAAGAGAACCACCGCAGTTTGGCTTACTACATTGCCCGCGGCGGAGAGATAACACTTGGTCAACCAGACGTTGCAATGGAGAACTCAGATCTCATCACGCATGCGGTAGAAGGATTGATTGATAACACCGGTGTTGGAAGTTCTAAGACTTTCGCGGCATTTGGAATCAAATATGTTTTTGTAAAAAATCCTGCTCATGAAGAGCTCATTCAAACTATCGATGGATTGGGTGGTTTCAATCGCGCCTCTGCTACCAGCGATGGCACGGTCTGGAAGGTCGCGCAGCCAACCGGTTACGCGCTCTTTACCGATTTCAGCGGAAAGACCGATGTTCTCGACTCATCGAGTGGGACTGTGATTGCACCTGGTCCAGGAACAATCACTCTCACTGAAAGCTACAGTCAATCGTGGCAAGCGCTCTACCAGGGCGTGCGACTTGAGCGCTCTCAAAATGAATATGGTCTGCCGCAATTTAAAGCAACCGAGGCAGGGGAAGTTGTCTTCTTGCACGATGGAACGATTCGTCGTGCCTGGCTCTCGCTCTTTCTTATCGCCCTAGTCACCACAATTGTTATGGCACTACCTGCTGGTCGCAAGCGACGCGAACTCTCAGATCGAGAGGTGGCGTAATGAAGAATCGTGCACTTCAACTGCTCGCTGCATTCCTTACCGTTATTCTCTTCAGCAATGTTGTCAGCTTCACAACAAAGAGCACTCGATATTCAGAGAGCTATCCAGCGGTGGTCTGTGCGCCAAATCAGAGCGGTCAAAGTTCCTACATTTCACTTACATCGCCGAAGACTCAGGTGCGCAAGACCGGCACTTCGACTATGGCATTTAAAGATTCGCGCACTCGCAGACTCGCCGGAACAACGCAGGCAACTGTCGTCAATGCAGAAGTTGCAACTCCGCTCGCCTGGCAAGTGCGCACTGGCGTCTGGGGAGGTGGCCTTACTTGTCTATCGCCAATTACCTCGCAATGGTTTGTCGGCGCAACTGCCGATGTAACATCAAAGGGAACGCTAGCAATTGTAAATAGCGGACTCGGCAAAGCCCTGGTGGGTGTAACTGTCTACACCGAAAATGGCGTGCAGGCCCAACAAATTTTTGCGGTGCGTGCAAACTCATTCATCTCAATGCAGCTAGCCTCTCTTGCACCGGGCTCAAAATCAATCGCTGTACATGTCACGCCGCAGACCGGAAGAGTAAACGCATTCGTTACCGATGAACGTGGCCGTGGCCTGCAAGCCCTTGGTGGAGATACCGTCAACTCGGTTGCAGCTCCAGCGAAGAATGTTGTCATCCCAGCAATCCCACAACAGACCGGAAGAAACACATCACTTCCACATACATTGCGCGTCTTGATTCCAGGTGAGGTCGGGGCGGCGATCAATGTTGTTATTACTTCTACCGATGGCACCTTCTCGCCAGCAGGTATTGATGGCAAAGTTATTCCGGCCGGAAAAGTTGTAGATATTCCGCTAGATGTGGTGATGCAATCCGGAAAATTTGCACTTCATCTCACAGCTGATCGCCCATTTGTGGCATCTGTCTTTACTAAGACAGTAGCGCTTGGAAAGTCTGACTTCCTATGGAGTACTGGTGCACCAGTTCTAGAGCAAGGTACGTATTCGGTAACAGGCTTGGCGCCGCTCCTGGTATTTACTGGTGATCAAATTTCGGTAAATCTTGAACTGACAACCATCAAGGGCAAGAAGCAAGATATCTCTATTCGAGGCGATGGAATTGCTACATATCAAGTTTCTGATCGAATTCGTTCATTCACAGTCGGCACCCACTCGGAGCAGACTTATGGCGCAGCTCTCCTGACCTCAAAGAGTGGCTTTGGATATGCACCTCTTGTCATTGGTTCGGTACTTACGAGAACTTCAATACCTCGTTCAAATATCAGAGTGTTGATTCCATAACTTCACCACCTTTGCCCACTAATCTTTCATCTGTGAGTCCACTTGCAGGTCGTCCCTGTTCGCGCGTGAGCTGTCGCTCCGCTGCAACAATGACTCTTACCTATATCTATGCAGACTCTCGTGCAGTCTTAGGACCGATTGCAACATTCTCTGAACCTCATGCATATGACCTCTGCGAACGCCATGCCGCTCGCTTAACCGTCCCGAATGGTTGGAGCGTCGACCGCGAAGTTGCATCAAATGAAGGCATTGGCCCAAGTGAAGATGACTTAATGGCGATTGCAGATGCCGTACGCGAAGTCGCGCGAGTCCCAGCAGAAGAAAATGCACCTCTCTCGCCCGCACAAGTGTCACAGGTTGGTCGTCGCGGACATCTCCGCGCGGTTCCTTCTTAACCTTCTTGCTCTTACTATTACCTCATGAGCGCATCAATTTTTAAGGCATACGACATCCGTGGTTTAGTCGATGGAGAGATCACTCCCGATTTTGCATTTTCAACGGGTGCAGCCTTTGCTCGCTTCCTTAAAGGTGAACGCGAACCAGGCACAGTTGTCATTGGTGAAGATATGCGTCCTTCCTCCCCGGAACTCGCAGATGCATTTAGCGCCGGCGTGACATCGCAAGGTCTAGATGTCATTCGAATCGGTTTAGCATCAACAGATATGTTGTATTTTGCAGCCGGCAAGCTCAATCTTCCTGGCGCAATGTTTACCGCTAGCCATAATCCAGCTGCGTATAACGGAATCAAAATGTGCCTCAGTGGCGCAAGGCCAATCGGCAAGGAATCCGGACTTCTGACAATTGAAAAATATGTCACCGAAGGTTCACCGGTAGCGCTGAGCCAGGTTGGCGTGGAGCGCCACCAAGATATGTTGGGTGAATATGTTGATCACCTGCTTACTCTGGTAAATCTCTCACAGACACGAAAACTTAAGATTGTGATTGATGCTGGCAATGGAATGGCCGGACATACAGCTCCCGCAGTATTTAAGAAGCTCAATGCAGATGTCACCGAGATGTATTTCGAACTCGACGGATCTTTTCCTAACCATGAAGCAAATCCAATTGACCCAGAGAACTTGCGCGACCTGCAAGCTGCAGTGAAGAAGGAGAAGGCTGATATCGGTCTCGCCTTTGATGGTGATGCAGATCGATGCTTCCTAGTAGATGAGAAGGGTGCTCCGGTAAATCCATCAGCTCTCACCGCGCTGATTGCCACCCGTGAACTTGCTAAGTACCCAGGATCAACGATTATCTATAACTTGATTTCTTCAAAGGCAGTTCGAGAGATTGTGGAAGAAGCTGGCGGAACATCGGTTCGTTCTCGGGTTGGCCACTCATACATTAAGAAGTTAATGGCTGAGACCGGTGCAGTCTTCGGGGGAGAACATTCAGGGCATTTCTACTTCCGTGATTTCTGGCGCGCAGATTCAGGAATGCTGGCAGCGCTCCATGCAATCGCTGCACTTGGCGAAAGAGAAGTTCCGCTTTCAGAGCTCCTTGCGCCCTTTAATCGTTACTCTTCAAGTGGCGAGATCAATTCGACCGTGAAGGATGCAGCGGCTGCTTCTGCAAAGATTGAAGAAATCTATGGCGCTAAGCCGGGTGTCGAGCTAGATCGCCTCGATGGATTAACAGTGACCGGTGATACATGGTGGTTTAACCTTCGTGCATCAAATACTGAGCCTCTCCTTCGACTCAACGTTGAGGCCACAACCTCTGCTGAAATGGCATCTATTCGGGATGCTGTTCTCAACACCATTCGCGCTTAACCTCTAATTCTGCCTTTCTTGGGTGTGGCTAGTAATCTATGCCCATAGCCGATCAGCACAGTAGAGCCCTACGCCGAAGGTCAAGCGAAAAATAGAAGAGCCCATTACTTTTCATCGGGCCTATTGAGGGAGATAAATTAATGTCAGTTACAACTATTCCAAAGCACGATATTGCAGATGCATCACTTGCAGCAGCTGGTCGCAAGCGCATTGAGTGGGCAGAGCGCAACATGCCTGTCTTGGCTCAGATCCGCGAGCGTTTTGAGAAGACAAAGCCATTTACTGGAGTTCGTATCTCAGCATGTATGCACGTCACAACCGAGACAGCTAACTTGATGCGCGTTCTCAAGGCAGGCGGTGCAGAGATTGCTCTTTGTGCGTCGAACCCACTTTCAACACAGGATGATACTGCAGCTGCACTCGTTCACGAGTACGGTATTTCAGTATTTGCTCGCAACGCAGTAGATCGCGATGGTTACTACTCACATATCAATGCTGCGCTTGATATCGAACCACATCAAGTATTTGATGATGGCTGCGACCTCGTCAACACACTTCACACAACACGTCGCGAACTTCTTCCAAATATCGCAGGTGGTTGTGAGGAAACAACTACTGGTGTTATCCGCCTCAACCAGATGGCTAAGGATGGCGCCCTTACATTCCCAATGATCGCTGTGAATGACACAGATACAAAGCACATGTTCGACAACCGTTTCGGAACAGGTCAGTCAACACTTGATGCAGTATTCCGTGCAACTAACTTCCTTCTTGCTGGTCGCGTTCTCGTAGTTGCTGGCTTCGGCTACTGCGGTAAGGGCGTTGCTGAGCGTGCAAAGGGTATGGGCGCAGATGTGATCGTTACTGAAATTGATCCAACAAAGGCGCTCGATGCAATGATGCAGGGCTACCGCGTTATGCCAATGACAGAGGCTGCAAAGGTCGGCGATGTATTTATCACCGTCACTGGTAACCGCGATGTATTGCGTGATGAGCACTTTGCAGTAATGAAGGATGGCGCAATCATGGCTAACTCAGGCCACTTCGATATCGAAATCGATGTTGCTTGGCTAGAGCAAAATGCAAAGTCTAAGAATGCAAAGATGCGTCACCAAACAGATGAGTACGTGCTTGCTGATGGACGTCGCCTTCTTCTCATTGCAGAAGGTCGCCTCGTAAACCTTGGTGCAGCAGAAGGTCACCCAGCATCTGTAATGGATATGTCATTCTCAGATCAGGCACTTACAGCTGAATACCTTGTTAAGGAAGCGAAGAATCTTCCTGCAGGTGTCCACGAAGTTCCTTCATACATTGATAAGGAAGTTGCTTCATTGAAGCTCACATCAATGGGTGGAAATATCGACACACTGACACCGGCACAAGAGCTTTACTTGAACTCTTGGGAGCACGGTTCATAAATGGCAAGAATTATGGTCGTCGATGACGACCAAGATCTTGCAGAGATGCTTGGAATTGTTCTTACAAGTTCAGGTTTCGATGTAGATCTCGTCAATCGAGGAGATGAGGCACTGGAGGCATTTAGAAATAATCCTCCGGACCTCATCCTCCTCGATGTGATGTTGCCAGGTTTAGATGGAATTGAAGTCTGCACATTGATTCGTAAAGAATCGATGGTTCCAATAGTTATGCTCAGCGCCAAGGGCGAGACGCTCGACATTGTTCGAGGTCTTGAGGCTGGCGCTGATGACTATATGCAGAAGCCCTTTAGAGATGAAGCCGAACTAATTGCGAGAATTCGCACCCGCCTTCGTCGCACCAATGCAGATGTCACCGGAGTCCTCACTATCGGCGATCTCACTATCGATGTAACCGCGCACGAAGTTCATCGAGGCGCACAAGTAATCTCGCTCACTAGACTTGAATTCGATCTCCTCGTCGCTCTCGCAAAAGATCCAGGACGAGTATTTACTCGCGATGCTCTTCTGAGCGAAGTGTGGGGATACCGCCATTCAACTGATACGCGCCTAGTCAATGTTCACGTTCAGCGTCTTCGCTCCAAGATCGAGCATGATCCAGAGCATCCTGAGATTGTGATGACGGTCCGTGGCGTTGGATATAAGGCGGGCGGCGCTTCCTAATATGACGAGAATTCGTCTCGCCTTTCAACGTTCGCTCGGTGCAAAGGTTGTTACATCAACAATCTTGCTCTCGCTCGGTGTTGTGTGGCTGACGGGTTCTGCTCTTTACTCAAGACTTTCCGATGGTATTCGTTCGGTAAACCTCAATTCATCTATCGCAGAAGCACGCTTGGCTTTCTTCAATGCCCAGTATCAACTCTTGATTTCACAGAGCGAGAATGTAGACGCGCGCAAGAAAATGCTTGCCGAGATTGTTGTTGATGCGACCACACAAGGCATTAAAGATGAGCGTCGAGAAGTAATTATTATCAAGACCCCAACTAGCAAGAAATCAAAGCTTTCTTACGAAATGTCATCTAATGGCGCACTTGGAGAGTCCATCCCTGCAAATGTGCGGGCAGCAATCTTAAAGAATTCAGATCTGCAATACGAATACGGAACTCTTCGCTATGCCTCAAGTCAGCGGGTTGAGTCTCTCTTTGTCGGTAATCGAATTGATATTCCTGGCGCTGGTCGATATGAAATGTATGTAGTCTTCTCGCTCTCCGATCAAGCATCAACAATGAATTTGATTCAGAACTCACTCTTGGTTACCGGTTTTGCTCTCATCTTCTTGATTGCCCTTATTACTTGGCTCGTGGTTCGACAGGTTGTTCGACCGGTGCGAGAGGCGGCATCGGTTGCAAAGCAATTTACCCAAGGAGCTTTTGATCTTCGCGTACCGGTAGATTCGAAAGATGAGCTAGCCACATTGGCAGTATCTTTTAATGATATGGCTGCATCAATTGAACAGCAGATTTCTAGACTTGAGAATCTCTCAAGAGTGCAGCAACGATTCGTTTCCGATGTGTCGCACGAATTGCGTACCCCACTTACTACTTTACGCATGGCGTCAGAAGTTATTTATAACCACCGCACCACATTTGAAGCTCCAGTGGCACGAAGTGCCGAGCTCTTGGTTGCACAGCTGGATCGATTTGAGCGGCTATTGGAAGATTTACTTGAGGTCAGCCGGTTCGATGCCGAAGTTGCCGTCCTTGAGCCAGTCGAATTCGACCTGATTGTTCTCATTAAGCGCTGTGTTTCAGATTTAGGTATCGATAGCGATGAGAAGACATCAGGTGTTTCTACAAAATCTGATAACTCTGTCGTTACCGTTCGAGCAGATATGCGTCGTGTCGAAAGAATTATGCGTAATTTGCTCTCGAACGCGCTCGATCACTGCGATGGAACACCGATTGAGATTCGGATTGCATCAACTGATACCGATGTTGCAGTTGCAGTACGTGATTTTGGAAGCGGTCTCGATGAATCTTCACTGATTCGTGTCTTCGACCGTTTCTGGCGCGCCGATCCATCTCGCGCACGTGTACGAGGCGGAACAGGATTGGGGCTCTCAATTGCACTTGAAGATGCACGCCTACACAACGGAGAGCTAGATGCGTGGGGAAGACCTGGGAAGGGGGCGCACTTTGTGCTTACTTTGCCTCGTCGCGCTGGTGACTCAATCGTGAGCCGTCCAATCAAGCCAGTCCCAGAAGATTTCCACGAAGATACTTTTTACCAGTAACTGCTACCAGGAACTACTCCATGATAAGTGAGTGCAACTCTTTACTGGATTAAGCGAACTGATATTTCCCAGCAGATGTATTGCGTGTTCGGCTTTGGGATTGTCGCTATGTTCCAACTGTCGCCGTTATTGGAACCCTCATATTTATCGAATGAAGTTAGCAAACCTCGTAGTTACATCAAGCGTTCCATATTCTGATGTGGCACAAAAAGTGATTCTCTCGGCGAAAGAATCACAGATTAAAAGAGCGGATGAATTAGTGAGTTCCGCTATTTCACATTCAGTCGCAAAGGTGCTTCGAAACCAACGATGTGACTTTCTCGTTCCAATACCTTCTCGCCCGAGCGCAGTACGTAAGCGCGGACGACACTTCATTTTGGAGGTCGCAAGAGATGCCTCACAAAGATTTGATCTTCCAATCCGAGATCTCTTGGGTCATACAAGAACAGTCAGGGATCAAAGCGGCCTTCATCTTCAGGAACGACGGAATAATCTTGAAGGAGCCCTTGTTGTAAGAGGCAAGGAGAGAGCCGATGGAAAGGCCCTTCTCATTGATGACCTGGTAACGACTGGCGCCACCCTTTCCGAGGCGGCACGCGCCTTGAGATATGCGGGAATCGAGGTCATAGGGGCCGTAACAGCCTCTATTGCACAACCCCTAAGATATAGAGATGAAATGGGCTAGGGCGATAAAAGCGCTCTCCATGCGAAAGGTTGCTCAATGTCAAAGCTTCTAGATCGAATCATGCGTGCTGGCGAAGGAAAAATTCTTCGCGATCTCAGCAAAGTGGTCGAGAAAGTAAACGGCTTTGAGAGCTCAATATCTCCTCTCTCTGACGAAGCGCTTCGCGGTAAGACCGATGAGTTCAAGAAGCGCCTTGCAGCAGGTGAGACTCTCGATGATCTTCTCCCTGAGGCTTTCGCAGTAGTGCGCGAAGCAGCAAAGCGCACACTTGGTCAGCGCCACTACGACGTGCAGTTGATGGGTGGAGCTGCGCTTCATCTGGGAAATATTGCTGAGATGCGTACCGGTGAAGGTAAGACTCTTGTTGCAACTCTTCCTTCTTATCTCAATGCTCTGGCAGGCAAGGGCGTCCACGTCGTTACCGTCAATGATTATCTTGCCGAGCGCGATAGCGAGTGGATGGGTCGTATCCACCGATTCTTGGGACTTTCAGTTGGGGTCATTCTCAATAGCATGACACCGATTGAGCGTCGCGCAGCCTATGCATCAGATATTACTTATGGCACAAATAATGAATTTGGTTTTGATTATCTTCGCGACAACATGTCTTGGTCACTTGAAGAATGCGTTCAGCGCGAACACTTCTTCGCAGTAGTTGACGAAGTTGACTCAATTTTGATTGACGAAGCACGTACGCCATTGATCATTAGTGGACCTGCAGATAAGGCGACCAAGTGGTACGTCGAATTTGCAAATATTGCTACCAAGCTCAACCGCGACGTTCACTACGAAGTAGATGAGAAGAAGAAGACGATCGGAATTCTCGAAGATGGAGTCACAAAGGTCGAAGAGCTCCTCGGGATAGAAAACCTCTACGAAGCAGCAAATACAACTCTAATCGGCTACCTCAATAACGCGGTCCGCGCGAAGGAACTCTTCAAGCGCGATAAGGATTATGTCGTCATGAATGGCGAACTCCTCATTGTTGATGAGCACACCGGCCGTATGTTGGCTGGTCGCCGTTATAGCGAAGGCCTGCATCAAGCGCTAGAAGCTAAAGAGCGCATTGAAATTAAAGACGAGAACCAGACTCTTGCAACAATTACATTGCAGAACTACTTCCGTCTATACGAAAAGATTTCCGGTATGACCGGAACTGCAATGACCGAAGCCGCAGAGTTCCACCAGATTTATAAACTCGGTGTTGTGCCTATTCCTACAAACCGCGGAATGCAGCGCATCGATCAGGCGGATCTTGTCTATAAGTCAGAGCTTGGAAAATTCAATGCAGTTGTTACTGACATCGTAGAACGCCACCGCAAGGGGCAGCCGGTTCTTGTAGGAACTGTCAGCGTAGAAAAGTCAGAAGAGCTCTCTGCACTTCTCAAGAAGTCAGGCGTTCCTCATGAAGTACTTAACGCCAAGCACCACGAACGTGAAGCATCAATTGTTGCTCGCGCTGGCGTAAAGGGTGCAGTCACAGTTGCAACCAATATGGCAGGTCGCGGAACTGACATCATGCTTGGTGGAAACCCAGAGTTCATGGCTGACTTCGAACTTCAGCGCCGCGGAATTTCACCGGTAGAAAATGCTGCCGAATATGAAGCGGCATGGCCAGCAGAGATTGAGAAGCAGAAGGCTGCTGTTGCCAAAGATCATGAGGAAGTTATTTCACTAGGTGGCCTCTATGTTCTCGGAACCGAACGCCACGAATCTCGTCGAATTGATAACCAGCTCCGAGGTCGTTCAGGTCGTCAAGGCGACCCTGGAGAGTCTCGTTTCTATCTTTCATTACAAGATGAATTGATGCGTCGCTTTAATTCAGCGTTGGTTGAGCGATTCCTCCTTGCTGCAGGCTTGCCAGAGGATGAACCAATTGAATCCAAGATGGTTTCTAATGCGATTCGTTCAGCACAGACTCAAGTTGAAGCGCAGAACTTTGAAATCCGTAAGAACGTTCTCAAGTACGACGATGTCATGAATCGCCAACGTTTGGTGATTTACAGCGAGCGTCGCCTCGTTCTTGAAGGAAAAGATATTGGATCACAGGTTCAGGACTTCGTTGGCGAGACAATCTCGGCCTATGTTCGTGCGGCAACTGCAGAAGGATTTAGCGAAGATTGGAACCTTGCAGATCTATGGACTGCACTGAAGTTGGTCTATCCAATTTCATTCACCGCAGAGCAGCTCTTAACAGAAATCGGGGGAGCGGCAGCTCTCGATGCAGAATTCCTAGAAGAGCGCATCCTTGAGGATGCTCGTAAGGCATATGAAAAGCGTGAAAGCGATCTAGGAGCTGACGTTCTTCGCGAACTAGAGCGAAAAGTTCTGCTCTCTGTTCTCGACCGCAAGTGGCGTGAGCACTTGTACGAGATGGATTACCTCCAAGAAGGCATCGGCCTCCGTGCAATGGCACAGCGTGACCCACTTGTTGAATATCAACGCGAGGGCTACGAACTCTTTGCCGCAATGATGGATGCAATCAAGGAAGAGCTTGCGAGCCTGGTCTTTAATGTGGAAGTCACCGTTGAAGGCGATGGATCACAAGTTAAGGCAAAGGGAATTGAAAGCAAGCCTGTTCAATCCGTACCGTTGCAGTACACAGCTGCAGACGAGAATGGAGTGGTTACATCAGGTGATGTTTCACGCAATAGCCCATGCCCTTGCGGTTCAGGTAAGAAGTTCAAGCGTTGCCACGGCGCCGCTTAACTCTTAAATAAGTCTTGCCGCAGTGCAGAGCCACTGCCCGTTGATTCCTTCTGTGCGAATCACTAGCGCTCTTACGCGTTCGCCAAATCGAACTGTAATCGTTGACTCACAAAGTCCATCGAGTGGAAAATCTTGATGAATCTTTCTGATGCGGCCAATCTCTTTTAATCTGCCCGCCTGCGATAAGAGGGAGTTATAGGTGACGCGATGACAACGCGTTGCAAGTTGTCCAGGTTGCCGCCTCCCGGCGAGGATCTCCAAAAAGTTTGTTGCAAAGGCCATGGTCCACTGATGGATATCAGGTAACTGAGATGAAGATGTGGGCATGGGCCGATCATCATCGTCAAAAGATTCTCCAAATGTTGATGGCGTCGTGAATAGCAACGCTTTCTGTGGCCTTACCTCCTCGATTGGAACTTGAAATAGATCAAGGGTGGGGTGGCTCCATAAATCCTGGGAAGTTGTGCTTGATACGAGCAAAATCTTGGGTTCTCTGAGAGTTGTCATGCGCGCAGATTTCCGGATTAGCAACGAATCCACATCAGTCTTTAAGTCATACCTCGCTATAACTTTCGGATGATTGTGGAGAAGTCTCCTTCAACATTTCAGGGAGAGTTAGCGTCTGCGACTATGCCTATAACCTCAAAAAAGAAATCTCAGTCCCGCCTTGTTATCGCCTCGACCCTCTTCTTCGCTTCCGTCTTCGCATCTTTTCTGATTTCGTATATTTCGAACCAGAGCGATTCTTATTGGGTGGCCCTACATCCGATAGCAAAAGGCGTGCAAATTTCTCCTTCAGATGTAACGCTTGCAAAGGGCTCGCTGACTTCAACGATGAAGGGATATATCGAATCCAAATCAAATCCAATTGGCTCGATTACTCGCCGTACATTCAATGCTGGAGAACTCATTCATTCAACCGCCTTAAGTGAGAATATTGAAGATCTCACGACTGAGAGCATCTCAATTGCAGTGCGAAGTAGCGATCTTCCGACCAGTATCGCCTCGGGAGATATCGTCGCGCTCTACCAAGTACACGATGCGCGAAATGGGGAGACTGTTCCTGAGCCAATTCGAATTGTCTCCGGAGTTTTCATCAAAGAAATTGCGAAGCAAGGCTCAAACTTTGGAGGCGATGCTGCTCTTACTATCTCTCTTAATCGCGATGATATTCCACAAGTCTTAACTGCAACTTCTAGCGGTCGAATTGTTGTGGTTGCAATTCGTGGATGAGGGTGCAACCTCTGCGATAACTGCGATTGCAGATGCTCGCGTTGAAAGCTCGATTGCAGCATCTTTACATCGCCTTGGCTGGACAGTTCTCTATCGGGCTACATCATTGGATGGTTTACTACGAGCAATATCTGCTCACCCTCAGGCGCTCATACTTTCTTCTAGCGATTTCCGGGGTTTTAACACGGAAGTAAGTTCACGCCATATCCAGCTCCAAGCTCCCGTACAGCCGATGAGCGACATCTCTCTCCTTGAAATAATTCGAAATAGAGAAGAACCAAAGGTTGCAAATGCGCGAACACTAAGACTCTCTCAAGCAAAGTTGTTCTTTGTTGCCTCAAATGGTCGGACAGCTGGAGCAACGACGATTGCCCTCAACCTGGCACGTGAACTTTCGCTTAATACATCCTCGACTCTCCTCTTAGATTGCAATCCCGGCAACCCTTATCTCTCAAGGTATCTGGGTATCAATGGACTCAATCGAGAAATATCAAGGACATCTCTTGGATTTTCGGCGGGAGAAATCGTGAAGCGAAGCTCACTATTGGAATTAGCACCATTGCTCGATTCTTACGAGCAGATAGTGATTGATTATGGTCAACTACAAGATCCAGCCAGAACGGTTTCCGGAAGAAGAGTGCACGAAGAGATATTTTCATGGGCGATTCACTCTCAATCGCAGGTCTTACTTGTCTCTCGAGATAACCCTCGCGCACTCGAAGATCTAAGCCAGATTATTTCCGAGTTTGCGGATGTATTTGCTGAAACCAGAGTGGAGCTCTTGCTCACTCTCTCAAAAGTGTTGAGCGGAAGGGAGCGGACACGTTTGATTTCGCAGCTTTCAACTGAAATGGGATTAAAACCAAAATTAATCTCTAGGGATCATCGCTCAATTGCCGAGATGGAGGCTAAAGGCTCCACTCTTGCCGATGTGGCACCTAAGAGCTTGGTCCTAGGCGAGATACGAGAGCTGATGGAGGTTCTTCGTTAGTCCGTTATTCTTCTCTCATGCGAGTTTACCTAGCTTCGACAGCCGATGAGCTCAAAGATTTTTTGCAGGATCAAACACTTGTGATTGACGAGGTTTACGCACCCACCCCTATCTATTCAGCAACCCATCCAGAGATGGATGAAGAAGAGCTCGAATATTCGCTCTCGCTTCTCGCTGCTGAAGATGCTCTTGAACTGATGGATGATCTTTCAGGGGCCGGACTCGTTCTTGCATTTGAGATTCCAGAAGAAATGCTCGGCACTTTTGATGAGATCAGCGCAACGGTCACAGCTCCGATAGATTGGAAGATGATGGAAGCGATCTTCCTGGTCGGCGAAGATGCAGATGATTTAACTTGGTTTGCTCCGCAAGAGGCAGAGAGCAGTATCGACCAATGGATGCTCGGATAATTATCTATGGCATCCATCGAAGAGTATGTAGAAGGTAGATCGCCTTCTACTGCGGAAGAGATTCACACTCTCCGCGAACTCGTAGCAGATTGGCAGTTGCTCTCAGATCTCTCTTTTGCAGATTTGATTCTATGGATTCCACTTCGTAAAGATGATTCAAGCTGGCCCACTGGATATATCGCTGTGGCTCACATACGTCCGACAACTGCTGCCACGGTCTTTGCCAACGATGTAATTGGTGAAGAAATTAACTGGGGAGATCGCTTCTATATCGATCAAGCGCTCTCTCACGGTGAGATTGTCCGAAATACGGAACCTCAATTACTTGGTGAAGTAATGGTGAAAGAAGAGACCATCCCAGTAATGATGGGGGAGAAGGTCATCGCTGTTATTTCGCGACATCGAAATTCAGATCTGATGCGCCAACCTTCGCGCCTTGAACTCAATTATCGCGAGATTGCTCATGAGCTTTATCGAATGGTTGCAGAAGGCAATTTTCCATATCGCAATGCAGGAACGCTCTTTGATCCAACTCCTCGTGTTGGTGATGGACTTGTGCGCATTGATGTTAACGGCACAGTTTCTTATGCAAGTCCTAATGCTCGCTCTGCCTTTAGCCGTATGGGTTGGACCAATGAACTAGAGGGATACTCACTCGGCGAAATTGCAGAGTCAGTTTCTCGCGAGAAGAGCGATGCTCGAGAGGAAGCCCTCGTCACTAGCTTGAGCGGTCGAGCTCTTCGTAGAGTAGAGGTCGAAAATGTTGGCGGAGTAATCGATTTGATTGTTCTTCCTATTCTTGCTGGGCAAGATCGTATTGGCGCAATTGTTCTTCTCAATAATGTGACAGAGCTTCGCCGTCGAGAGCGCGAACTTGTAACTAAGGATGCGACCATTCGTGAAATCCACCACCGAGTAAAGAACAACCTGCAGACAGTTTCTGCGCTCTTGCGTTTGCAGGCTCGACGCATTGAAGATCCCGGTGCCAGCCAAGCGCTCAATGAAGCTGTACGTCGCATTGCATCTATCGCCTTAGTTCATGAAACGCTTTCGAGTAGTTCGGATTCATCAGTTGCATTCGATGATGTCCTCGACCGCCTGGTTAATCACGCGCTCGAACTCACGCCCCGAATGAGCGAACTCAATATCTCTCGCTCTGGCTCGCTTGGGTTACTTGAATCTCGCATTGCAACACCGCTTGCACTTGTGATTACTGAACTTATCTACAACGCTCTCGAGCACGGATTAGAGAGCGAAGGAAGCAAACTTGATATCAATATTGATCGCAAGAGTAAAACTGTTGTCGTAACTATTAGTGATGACGGCGTCGGTTTGCCAGATGGATTTACTCTTGCCGGGTCATCCAATCTAGGACTTCAGATTGTGCGAACGCTGACAGAAAATGAATTACGCGGAACGCTCACGTTAGTATCTGATGAAAATGAAACTCGAGCCGTACTCGAATTTCCAATTAACTAGTTAGTTATTAAGTCCGTTATCCATCAAGCGGGCACGGTTACGAGCTGCACGGCGCTTCAGTGCACGGCGCTCATCTTCAGATAATCCGCCCCAGACTCCAGCATCTTGACCTGATTCAAGCGCCCACGCAAGACATGCATCTTTGACGATGCAGCGGTTGCAGACTTTCTTCGCTTCTTCGATCTGAGTGATTGCTGGTCCAGTATTTCCGACTGGGAAGAAGAGCTCAGGATCTTCGTCACGGCAGGCAGATTGATGTCTCCAATCCATGGGGAAGCTCCTTCCAGCGGTAAAAAAGAATGTCTCACAATGTGTGAGCACGTAATTCTCCCTGTTGCGAGTGAGTTAAACAAGGACGTAGCGAAAAAATAATCTCAAATTGAGGTGATTTACCTCGCGCTCACCTCTCTGAGTGCCCCCGACAGGATTTGAACCTGTGCACCTGCCTCCGGAGGGCAGTGCTCTATCCCCTGAGCTACGGGGGCCGATATTGCTTCGACCCGAATCTTTTCGATTCAGGGGATAGATTAACCGACTATGAGCGCATCTGATTTTGCAACCGCATACTTCGCCACCGGATGTTTCTGGGGTGCTGAGCGACGTTTCTGGAATATGGCCGGAGTTATCTCAACCCGAGTCGGATATATGGGCGGAATTACTGAAAATCCAAGTTATGAAGAAGTCTGCACTGGTAAGACCTTGCATGCAGAGATGGTGGAAGTTAATTACAACCCGGCAGTCATCAGCTACGCCAGATTGTGTCAAGAGTTCTGGGTAATGCATGATCCCACTTCGCTCAACCAACAGGGCGGCGATATTGGAACACAATATAGAAGTTCGATTTATTTCACTTCAGCAGAACAAGAAGCCGAGGCAAAATCCACGCGAGATGCCTACCAAGTTGCACTTACCAGTGATGGCATCGGTCAGATTGTCACCGAAATTTGCGATGCTAGTGGCGTCACCTTCTATCCGGCAGAGGAATACCACCAGCGATATCTTGAGAAGAACCCCAACGGTTATGACTGTCACTCAAGTACCGGCGTTGCATTTCCTCAGTAATTACCCCCACGCCCTCCAGCAATACCAGGCAACGACGCTTCGATAAGGTCGAAACTTTTCGCCTTTAACTTCCAGCTCTTTCGGTGCGATTTCTTCTGGCAAGGAGTAAATCTTCTCCCAGCCTCTTCGGACTCCTAAATCGCCAGTGGGCCAGATATCAAGGCGTCCCAGTTGAAACATCATAAACATGTCGACTGTCCAAGGACCGATACCCCAAAGGCCCGTCAGTTGATTGAAAATTTCCTCATCGCTCTCAACCTCATGGAGAGTGTTGAATTTGATCTCCTTATTGAGAGCAGCTGATGCGAGCCCTTGAATTGTCTTGAATTTCGCTCCTGATACGCCAGCTGCCCTCATCTCAACTTCGGTGAGCGCTGCAATCTTGGCAGGCACAATGCGTCCGCCAGCGGCTTTCTTTACGCGTAAGAAAATAGTGTCAGCCGCCTTCACGGCAAGCTGCTGAGAGATTACAGATTCGACTAGAGATTCAAAGTGAGTTACCGGCTTTGGATTTTGACCAATGGTGCAGAGAGGGTGAGCAGCAATCACCTTTGCGAATCTACGATCGCGTGC
Source organism: Candidatus Nanopelagicaceae bacterium (assembly GCA_965267625.1). Classification (GTDB taxonomy): domain Bacteria; phylum Actinomycetota; class Actinomycetes; order Nanopelagicales; family Nanopelagicaceae; genus Planktophila. Next base: position 1,086,123 of record OZ254124.1, on the reverse strand, counting down.
TGAGATATCTGCAACTATATTCTTCATTCTTCGGTCTGTTATTTGAGGGCTAGTCACATGGGCAATGATGGAGTTTCACTGACGAGAGTGCAATACTTCACGCCATGAGCGATTTTCATCTCGTGCCGATTGAAGAGTTAAAGACACATAAGAGTGAAAAATGGCGCGCATTCCCAGAGGATGTTCTTCCACTTCCCGTCGCCGAAATGGATTTCCCGGTAGCAGAACCGATCCGTCGCGTTCTGAAAGAGATGGTCGATAAATCTGACCTCGGTTATCTCGGAGCTATTCCAGAGATGGGTGAAGCATTTAGCTCATTTGCTTCACAGCGATTTGGATGGAAGCCGGATCCCGCTCAGATTCGTATCGCAGCAGATGTTGGAGTTGGCATTGTTGAGACTCTTCGTGTCATCACAAATCAGGGCGACAAGATTCTTATCAATTCTCCGGTCTATCCAAACTTCTTTACCTGGGCGAATGAGACTCACCTTGAGGTAGTCGATGTTGAGCTCACTCGCTCTGAAAGTGAAGTGAATGGCTCTCCATGGTTACTCGATTGGCCTGGAATTGAAGCGGCCTATAAATCAGGAATTAAAGTTCACTTGATCTGCAACCCACACAATCCATTGGGGCGTGTTTACACGAAGGCTGAGCTAGAGCGACTCGTTGAGCTGGCAGTTGAAAACAATGTCGTCATCATCAGCGATGAAATTCACTCACCACTCACATTTGGCGAGCAGAAGTTCACGCCATTTCTTACACTAGGTGAAAAAGCCAGATCTGTCGGTATCACTGTTACGGCAGCAAGTAAGGGCTGGAACATTGCCGGACTCAAATGCGCAATTATTGTGACGGAAGATGCCGAGATGCATCAACGCCTCAATGCAATCGCACCAGCAACACATTACCGAGCCTCATTGCTGGGAGCTTTTGCAACGGTTGCGGCCTTTAAAGAAGGAGAGCCTTGGCTTGATAAATTGATGGTACAGCTGGATTCAAATCGAAAGTTGGTCGCCTCTTTAGTTGCAGAGAAGCTTCCTAAGGCAAAGATGCATATGCCTCATTGTTCATATCTTGCATGGATTGATTTCAGCGGATATGAGATTGGCGAAGATCCCGCCGCCTATCTGGTTGAGCATGCAAAGGTCGCATTCGTACCAGGAGTTCGTTTCGGCAAGAGCTTTGAGCAATATGTTCGCCTCAATTTTGCGACTTCACCAGAAATTCTCACTGAAGCAATTAATCGAGTAGCGCGCACACTGCACTAAGCCATTACCCTTAGGGCATGGATTTCACTCGCCCCGAAACAGTAGCGATTACAGCTGGCCGTCCGGCATCAGCACCTGGAGCACCACTCAATACCGGCATCTCCTTGAACTCTACATTTACTGCCGGTGGTGAACTTGGTTACGGCCGATTCGGAAACGAAACCTGGAAAGCCCTAGAAGAATCCATCACCGCATTAGAGAACGGTGAATCCACTCTCGCTTTCTCATCAGGTATGGCAGCGATTTCAGCGGTTTTCTCATTGCTTCCTCATGGCGCTCCGGTAGTTGCATCAGATCAGGGATATAGCGGAACCATGGCGCTGCTCAAGAAATATCACGAGCAGGGAAGATTAGAAGTTCGCTTTGTAGATATTGCCAATACAAAAGATGTATTTGAGGCGCTAATCGGTGCCGCATTTCTTTGGATTGAATCTCCAACTAATCCAGGACTTGAAATTGCAGAGATGGCTTTGATTATTGGTGAGGCAAAGAAGCGCAACATGGGTGTTGCAGTAGATAACACATTTGCAACTCCACTGAATCAGCTGCCATTAGTTATGGGTGCAGATATCTCAATGCACTCGGTCACAAAGTATTTAGCAGGCCATAGCGATGTCATTCTTGGTTCGCTCACCGTAAAAGATCCTGCGCTCCATGGCCGCCTCCTTGAGGCTCGCACATTGCTCGGCGCAATTCCAGGTCCATTCGAGGCATGGCTAGCGCTGCGCGGAATTCGCACATTCCCGCTTCGTTTTCGTGCTGCTGAAAATAATGCCAAGGAACTTGTCGAAAAACTTAAGAGTGCTGGCAAAGTTGAGAAGGTTCGCTACCCAGGTTTTGGTGCCATCATCTCCTTTGAAGTCACAGGTGGCGCAGCTGCCGCCGAAAAAGTCTGTGAAGCATCAAAGCTCATCACAAATGCGACCAGCCTTGGGGGAGTAGAGAGCACCTGGGAGCGTCGTCGCCGCTGGGCGCTAGAAAGCGAGAGCGTTCCAGAAAATCTCATTCGCCTCTCGGTTGGATGTGAACATATCGATGATATTTGGAGCGATATCTCCGCCGCACTCTCGGCGATTTAATTCGTTTAATCAGGCAAAGCCGGAAGAAAGAGAGTATTTTTATCTCATGAAGGCGATCAGAAGACTCCTCGCAGCAATAACAATGACTCTTCTCGCATTTAAAGCGGTAGCAACATTTCTAAGCTGGGTCGAAAAGCAGGAAGATTCAGAGACCGATGCTTGGATCGATGAAGATGAATTTGAGGATGCATAAGTGAGCTCAACTCAGTACCAACCAGGTGTCTGCAATATCGGTGGTGCTGAAGTTCAACGCCGGAAACAAGTAGCTCAACTCGGGTCAGTTCTCTTTCTTGCCTTTGCAATATTTGCTTTCTATACGGATACCAGCCAAGTGGTCACCTCGCTCGCAATAATTCCGGCGATGCTTGCTGCAGTCGGATATGTCCAATCTAAGAAGAAGTTCTGTTTTGCCTTTGGCCTGTTAGGAACATTTAACTTTGGCGAACTCGGAAAGTTATCGAAAGTCGCAGCGCCAGAAGCAATCGCAGCAGATCGTGCTCTTGCATTGAAGATAATCGGCCAATCCTTCTTACTCGCTCTTGTAGCTACAGCGTTCTTGTTAGTAATTAAATCCCTTTAATAAATATTTTCTTCCCTCTTACATTTCTCTCAACTCAGTGCCATCCTTAAGTTGTGAAAATAAATATTCATACTCGCCATGCAGATCTTGCAAGTGACTTTAAAGAGATAACAGAAGAGAAACTTCATTCAATGGAGCGCTTCAGCGTTCAGATTGATCGCATTGATGTCGAAGTAACTCATGAGCCTAATCCTCACCAGGGTAAGCATTCACATCGCGTGGTTATTGCATCACATGGAGCAGGACCGGCACTTCGTGCTGAGGCATCTGAATTCAATGATGTGGCAGCATTTGATGTTGCAATCAAGAGTATTGAGCTACAGATTCGCAAGATTCATGAGAAGAATAAGGATCATAAGCGCGAAAGCATTCGCACTATGCCGCTTGCTGACTAGCGAGACTTATTTTTTGAGGCGGCTTTCATTGGCTTCATTGGCTCAACCGGTGGCAATGGGAGCGCGCCCAAATTCGTAATTGCTAAGTCTCGAGCAAGAATTGCGGCAGATATTGCGTTCTTACGGTTTGCATTGGCAAGATTCTTTTGATCAGGTGTTCTAGCAGTTGCCATCGCGTTCTTAAAATCCTGAGCAGCTCTATCGCACGAATCTTTGAAAGCAAGATTTATTGTTTTGATTTGCTGACTTCTAGTGCGCATCGCAGCGAGATAAATTTCCTTATCTAACCTGTATTGCTCGAGCGCTGTTTTGTATGCATCTATTGCTGGTGCTGGAGTTGGATCTGCGAACGCCTGTGGTGCAAGTGCGAGCGAAGTAAGTGCCAAAAGAAGAGGTGCTACCCCCTTGGCGGTTACTCTTTTCTTCATGGCGATAGTGTGACCGAGCATCATGTGAAGATTCTGTGAAAATCACTTTTAGCACGTGTGTGTCGCTCAGATATTTAGCTAGTCGGTAGCGAATCGAGCAGGCTCGTGGGAAGGTAGAGCCATGGGACAACTAATCATGGTTATCGATGATGAAGCAGGAGTTCGAGAACTCTTGGCTGATGCTCTCAAATTAGCGGGCTTTGAGACCGTTACCGCTGCTGACGCAATGATTGCCCAGACGATGCTGCGGACAGTCAAGCCAGATTTGCTTATCGTCGATATCAATATGCCGATGATGGATGGTTTCGAATTTATCGAACGGATTAGAGGCAATGGCGACAATACCCCAGCGCTGATGCTCAGCGCTCGTGGTGATCGCGCAGATATCACTCGCGGACTCACCCTTGGTGCAGATGACTATGTGACCAAGCCATTTGGATTAGAAGAACTTGTCCTTCGTGTTCGTGCCATCCTTCGCAGATCTCAATTTACGCAAGAAGTGCCGACTGTTCTCACCGCAGGTCCCATCACTCTCGATGAAGAATCCCATAAGGTCACATTTAATTCAGAGGTTGTAGATCTTTCGCCAACCGAGTTCCGTCTATTGCATGTACTTCTCGAATCAAAGGGAAGAGTCCTGAGTAAAAGCTTTCTTTTGGAAGAGGTCTGGGGGATTAACTTTGAAACTGAAACTACAGTTGTAGACACCTACATTTCATATCTGAGAAAGAAGCTACATAAGGACGGATTTGAGGGAATCAGAACTGTTCGTGGAGTCGGCTTTCAGCTGCAGCTAGAGAAGAAGTGAAGCTCACATCAAATGCACGGCTACGAATCGTTACCGTAGCTATCGCAACTATCTTGACTGCATCAATTGGCTCATTTGTCGCAAACCAGAGCTATCAGAGCACGCTTTCTTCGATAGATCAGGCCATCGATGAGACTGTCATCGATGCAACTAAAGCCCCAAACCAAGAACTGAGCGCGGCACTCTTTCACATCGATGAGTTTTCGCTCGACTTCTCACTCTTTCTTGTTTCTCGCGATGGATCGGTCACGACCGTTAATGAATCAACTATCGAACTCTTTAATGAGATTTCACTTAAAGAGGTAATCCAGGCACAAGATCACGTCTATGCCGGGCATGGTTCAAGTGATTATCGATTTCGGTCCCTCGAGATATCTGGTGGCGATTATTTAGTTGTAGCAGCATCATCGACCGAGGTGATCTCCGACTTCAAATCAAACTTGATTACCGTTGCGCTCACCACGGTTTTAACATCACTGATTGCATTTGTCCTCCTTTCCTTTTACATCCGCAGATTGAAGCGTCGCGATGATGAAGATGCACTGGAAAGAATGCAGGCTTTCTTAGGTGATGCCTCACATGAATTGCGAACACCGTTAACGGTCATCAAGGGCTATGTGGAAATGTTGAGCAAGGGCCAGATGACATTGCCCGCCGATCAAGAACGTGCCTTCAATCGTGTTAATGCAGAGATTGGCCGAATGGAGACTCTTATCCATGACTTGCTCTTACTTGCCGAACTCGGGGAGAGCGCTGCACGTGAATCTGAAGTGTTAGATCTCAGCGAGCTCTCTAAGGGCTATATTGAAGATTTTGCAACTCTCAATCCGAATCGAAATATAGAGATAAGAATTGAAAGTGGTTGCGAGGTACTTGTTGTGAAGGACTATCTCGTACGTTTTATTCAAAATGCCCTGAACAATGTCTCGCGCCACACACCAGATAATGCTCCAGTTAGATTTTCACTCTCACGTTCGGCAAAGTCCATCATTCTCGCTATAGAAGATGGAGGAGAAGGTCTTCCAGAATCAGCGTATGGAGAGAAGATTCTTTCGCTCACGCGCTTTGATAAATCACGCTCCCGCGAGAGTGGAGGATCAGGGCTAGGAATGTCCATCATGGCGGGGGTCATGAGCAAGCTTCATGGCTCTCTTACTTTGCGAAAGAGTGAATTGGGTGGCCTCGCGGTAATCGCTGAATTAGCAGCACATCGCGAGTAGTTGATTAAAGTTTCTACCGGTAATCTTAAAGGTGTGAGCGAGAACGAGTTAGAGAAATTACTGCAAGAGCTGCAGGAAGCAATCTCCAATGGCGATCGCCTGGTCCGTGCCGTTCTCTCCGGGCGCCGTCGCAATATGCAACCAGAACATGAACGAATTGATCTTCGACCAGTTCAACTCAAAGATGGAGTTGTGATTCAAGTCAGCTACAGCGATGGCCGTCAGATGACAGCTAAGAATTTTCCGCCTGCAGAACTTCCCTTCCTGGAGCTGGCACGCTCCGGGTATGCAAATATCCTGATAGAGAACGAAGGGGAGACGCTCTCACTTCGAATTTCCAAAAAAGGCGCTCCCTTGATGTCCCGCGGTAAGAATTCTGCAAGTCGCGACCTGAGCCATGATCGAGCGAAGAAGCGATTGCTCGACCCTTCAGATCCATTCTTACGCGAAGTAGGAATCGCAGATATTCATGGTGCAATCAAGCCTTCAAAGATGGATAAGTACAAGCAGGTAGAAGAGTTTCTGCGCTTACTTGTTCCGAGCTTGATGGATGCAATCAGTGCTGGTCATATCCATCAACCAAACGATGAAAAACCTCTCCGCTTGGTGGATCTTGGTTGTGGCCACGCATATCTCACATTTGCCGCACATCAGTACTTAAAGAACGAAGGCATTCCTGTTCTTGTCACTGGCATTGATATTCGCCCTGCTTCACGAGATCGTAATAATGCAATTGCAAAGGCGTTAGGAATAGATTCATCGATTTCATTTCTAGCCGAGGAAATTTCAGGTACTTCTGTGACAGCTGCAGATATTGCAATCGCACTTCATGCCTGCGATACAGCAACCGATGATGCAATAGCGTGGGCGCTCAATCGTGATGTTCCCTTGACTTTATTTGCACCATGTTGCCATCACGATATTCAGGCGCAAATGAAAGTTTCACCAGAGCCTTGGTCATTAATTACTCGACACGGCATCATGCGCGAACGCCTTGGTGATCTCATTACCGATTCACTTCGCATCCAATTGATGAAACTTGCCGGGTATCGCGTAGATGCAATTGAATTTATTGGGGGAGAACACACCCCGCGAAATCTCATGATTCGAGCGGTAAAGACGGGGGCTGCGCCTGAAAGTGGCGAAGTTGAGCGTTATCAATCGATGATTTCTATGTGGGGAGTAACGCCCGTACTTGCCGCTAAATTGAACCGTTAGACTTGACCCATGTCTAAGGTCCTTGCATCTCTGCCCGTTGGTGAAAAAGTTGGAATCGCATTCTCTGGCGGTCTAGATACCTCGGTCGCTGTTGCTTGGATGCGCGAAAAGGGCGCAGTCCCTTGCACCTACACCGCCGACCTTGGCCAATATGACGAGAGCAATATTGAGACAGTTCCAGATCGCGCAAAAGAATATGGCGCAGAGATTTCACGGTTGATTGATTGCAAGACTCCATTGGTTGAAGAAGGACTAGCTGCTATCGCTTGTGGCGCCTTCCATATTCGTTCCGGTGGAAAGCAGTACTTCAATACGACGCCACTTGGTCGTGCTGTCACTGGAACACTTCTTGTGCGTGCCATGTTGAATGACAAGGTTGAAATCTGGGGCGATGGCTCGACCTATAAGGGCAATGACATCGAACGTTTCTATCGCTATGGACTTCTGGCAAACCCAAACCTTCGTATCTATAAGCCATGGCTTGATGAAGATTTCGTACGCGAACTTGGTGGACGTAAAGAGATGTCTGAGTGGTTGGTTGCACATAACTTCCCATACCGCGACAGCGTTGAGAAGGCATATTCAACAGATGCCAACATTCTTGGTGCTACTCACGAGGCGAAGAACCTCGAGCAACTCGATGCATCTATCGAGATTGTTTCACCGATCATGGGCGTTAAGTTCTGGGATTCTTCAGTAAATATCCCATCGGAAGATGTGAAGATTCAATTCGTTCAAGGTCGTCCTGTTGCAATCAATGGCAAGGATTTCACCGATGTCGTTGCACTCATGCAAGAAGCAAATGCAATTGGTGGTCGCCATGGTCTCGGAATGGCAGATCAGATTGAGAACCGCATCATTGAAGCGAAGTCGCGTGGAATCTACGAAGCCCCAGGAATGGCTCTTCTCTTTATTGCTTACGAACGTTTAATTAGCGCGATTCATAATGAAGACACTATTGCTAATTATCACGCTGAAGGCCGCCGCCTCGGTCGTCTTCTCTATGAAGGTCGCTGGTTAGATCCACAGAGCTTGATGCTCCGTGAATCACTAACGCGTTGGGTGGCATCTGCCGTAACTGGTGAAGTAACACTTCGTCTTCGTCGCGGTGACGATTACTCAGTAATAAATACATCTGGGCCAGCTTTGAGCTACCACCCAGATAAGTTATCGATGGAGCGCACCGAAGATGCTGCCTTCGGTCCAACTGATCGAATCGGTCAGCTCACAATGCGTAACCTGGATATTGCAGACACTCGTGCAAAGCTTGAGATGTACCGCGACCAAGGTCAACTTGGCGGGGGAGAGTTCAAACTTATTCGCCAGCTCGAGGATTAATTCTTGATGAAGGTCCAGCAGAAAGCTGTTCTCCTATCAGGCATTGCTTATCTTGCGATTGCAATCCTGCATCTGCCGGATCGAATCTTCCCGCACGGTTTTGATAAGAATGCGCCGGTTCAGCTCTTCTCACTTCTCACTGTCGCGATCGTCTACTCAGTATTTATAGCGATTAAATCTGAGCGATTTCGCTTCTCGCGCTTAGCTCTCTACGGGGCTGTCGGGCTGGTTCTCACCCAGTTGATCTCGGTGGTTATGAGTGGCAACCTCTTGGGTTCTCTAGTGGGAGATACTGGTCGTTATGTTGGTTCGATGAGTGCATTTGCCCTCCTCGTCATTTCGGTTTTTCATACTCAATTTAATTTTCAAGCATTTATCTCGTTGGTTCGTTATTACATTGCAACAATCGAACTGCTCTGCCTGATTGCGATTGCACAGCACTTTAACTGGGTCGAGCTGCCCGGCGATCACGGAATGACGGCAACTTTAGGAAACCTCGATTTCTTTGCCGCATTTATCGGAACTTCTCTGCCATTACTTTTCTTGGTTGCCCTGTTCTCAACACGGCGCGGCAAAGTAGTTCTTTCGCTCCTAGCGATTCTCAATATCTACGCGCTCTATTTAGCTGGCCCACTGCAAGGTTTCCTTGATATCGCCTTCACACTTGTTGGTATTGCTATCTATCTGGGTCGCAAGATGATTCCTCGTCGCGAGTGGACACTAAACGCTCGTACATTTCTTGGAACCTTTGCTGTCATTATTTGGGCCGAGTTCATCTTCCTGATGCCATTTCTTGGCGATATGGTCCCAGTCTTAGGAAATGATGTTCAAGTAAAGATTCGTTCAAACTTCTGGCTCGCTGGAACTCGTCAATTCTTTAGCCACCCACTCTTTGGCGTTGGACCAGATCAATATGGAAATAATTACGAGCAGTACCGCACGTTAGAAGATATCGCTAAGTACACAAATATTCTGAGTAACGATGCGCACTCTGCTTCCGTACAAACACTGGCAACGGTCGGAATTCTCGGAACTATCGCCTTCCTATTCTTGCTCTCACTCGTCATTCGTTCGCTGCTTATTCTTTGGGATAGCCAAAAGATAGATCGCCGTGCAATCTATGTTCTAGGTCTATATATCTTTGTTTATCTCACTAACTCTTTTGTTAGCCCAATTACCTTGGCTCATAAGTATCTCTTCTGGGCGGTCTGTGGATTTATTGTCGGTCAGGTATATCGACTACCGGCTCGTCGCTCCCTTGTGAAAATTTCGCAACGATTAACGCCAGTCGCACTTGCTGCAATCTTCGCTTTATTCGCTGGACTATTTGCGCAAGGTCACATTAACTATCTCACTCATATCGAAAAGTACGCTGCAGATAACGCAGCAGTTATCGATTACACACCTTCACCTTTCTTGCCATGCTTTATGTTCTTCGATGCCGAGCTGTTGATGGCAAAGAACCATGGCCCGGAGAAGGCGCTAGAGCTCGCGGAGCAAGAATTAGCAAACAATCCTCGCTGCGTTGCAGCGCTCATTCATAAGACAGATAAGCTAGTCAACGCTGGCGAAGTAGATGAGCTCGGCCCATTGATCTATAAACTCTATGAAATCGCTCCAGCGCGCAATCAGACAATTAGCCTTGCTATGTATTACGCCAATCGCGCGGGAGATACGCAGCTCCGACTTGCACTTGAAAAGCAGATGAAGGCGCTTGGGCTGGTCTATATCCCTGGCCAATTAGGTTGATTTCACGCAAGGGTTAGACCGAAGAGTCGAGTGGAAGGTATATTTCGAACATGTCATTTGAAGAGCTCGTTGATCGGTTGCGATACCGATTCAATGACTATTGGCATTCCGAAAAGCGTTCCGTAAAACTCATCTCCCGCGCTCTCGCCTTCACTCTCTTCGCGGCCGTGATTTCAACAATTGCGCCAACTCTTGCAGATGAACTTTCGACAGATCCAGCGATGCTCGAGCCGGTAATTCCAGGTGCTCAAACATCGACCGTGACAATTTCGGAAACCTCAACGGCGGCACCGAGCGCAGATCCGACATTTACTCCAGAGCCAGTTGTTTCACGCCCGGCAATTGCCACGCCATCTGAGAGCCCACTATTTGAGAGCTCTGAATCTGCAACTGCAGATGCGCCAGGCGTGCCACTTGAGACCCAGACTGCTTACGTAGTCAAAGCTCCATCGTCGATTGCTGTAGACCCACGAGCGCTCAATCGCTTTATGCCACATATCTATGCGGCAACTCCGGATTCCAAAGTTGAATACACAATGGTCTGCGTCAATGGATCGGGCCTGCGCTTTGATGTGAAGCAGAAGAACGCGGCAAATAATCAGGTTGAGGGCTCCGAGCTCATTTATGGCGATCTCTCTGGACTTGTCATCGTTTCGGCTGAGACCGCCCGGGCTATCGAGCTGGTCAACTCGTACCAAGGGCTCTTTATGAGCTCTACCGGGGGAGGCATCGCCGGGCGCTCGCTCACATTCCGTTTTGTTGCGGTCACCAAGCCTGTTGTTGACCCAGCCTTCTGTGGCGCAGCCCGCTCTGGCGCGGTCACTACCTTGCGCGCCCTTGCCCTCGATCTCTCCACGGTAAAGGGTGGCGGAAAGCTTAAATAAGCCTCCCGAACGCCTCTTTTCACGCTCACCACACCTTCTTGCCAACTTTACTTAGCCCAAACCTTCAGTCTAGGATTGCTCGAAATCTCACCCATGGGTGGGATTTATCGGATAGTTATGTCCGGTCAGATCTAGATTAATGAGAGGAGCGCTCGCATGACTTTGCATTCACCGCTGAGCGGTCCCGTTAACTCTGGTTTCGGCGGAGGCAAGAAATATAAATCGAAGATTGTCTTCGGTGTTGCCGTCATGGGATTCATTCCATTCATCATGTCAACGTTTGCAGCGAGCGTGACCGTTGGAAATGGTTCACTCGAATTCGGTCAAGGTTCACAGCAAGCGATTGCTTGTGACAGCAAGATTTACATCGCGATGGGTGAAGAGTGGCATGCAGCTCCTGCAACCAACGATCCATCTGCAGGTTTCTTCCGAGTTCGCGCTGTAACTGTCTCAAATCTTGATCTTCAAAGTTGTGCAGGCAAGAAACTTCGCGTTCGCTTAATCGACGGATCCTCACAAGAAATTGGCATCGGCCCAATTCCTGAGGCGAAGGTCCTACAAGTTTCACTTCCAGCGGTGGTTCCAGTTACAAACATCAGTGACTCAACCGCGCTCCTTCTCTCATATTTAACAGGAACAGGTAACACAATCTCAGGCACATTGCTTGCCAGCGCAGCTGTTTCTGTTAGCGGTACATCTATCTACGATGGAAGCGTTCTCTCTGCCAACAATGCAGATGTCACCTTCTTCATCGATCCTGCAAAGACAACTGTCAATATCGACGGCCAGCAGGTTCACCGCACCACAGTCGAAACAATCGACAATCCATCTGCTCAGGCTGCAGGGCCTGCGCCATCAGCGTCACCGTCACCAACGGCAACGCCATAACTTAAGAATTCTCGCTTAGAAATAAGCGGGTATACCCAAGCTTCGCCCCACTTGCGAAGTAAAGGTGCAGTACAAGAGGTGGAATCGTTAATTAGAATGGGGAATATAGGAATGGAAATCCTAAAGTTCGAGAACGCACCAGCGCCTCGTAAATCAGCACCAAAGAAGAGCAATCTCAAGTCACTTGCTGGCCTTGCAACAGTTGCAGCGGTAGCAGTACTTGGCTCAACACTCGCAGCAAACATCTCACTCGGAACTGGCTCAGCACTTGAGTTCGGTCAGGGTGTTCAGACAACATCAGCTTGCGATAGCTCAATCGTCTTGTCACCAAAGGTGACATTCCAGAACAGTGCGAACCCACAGTTCGTACTCTCAACAATCTCTTTCACAGATGTAGATGCTCAGGCTGGCGCTTGCCGCGGTGATGTATTGACTCTCAATGCATACGGAAATACTGCAGCGACTCCTTTGCAGATTGCGACTAACGGTTCAACAGCGGTTAGCGAAGCTCGCATCTATGTAAATGCAACAACACCGACATCATTAACTGGTGGAGTTGTAACTGCATTGGTTGCTAACCAGGGTGCATCAAATGCAGCATTTGACGTTGCATTTACAACACCATCAGCAACTTCAGGTGCCGTCTACAAGCTCACACTTCAGAGCTCAAACAACTAAGGAACTTATCCAACCCATTTAACGATTCTCTAGTACGACGATAGAAGCCACCGCGATAGGTGCGCTTCTATCGTCGTATAAAGGGATTGGTTAATAGGTAGGGAAAACTCCAGTAGTGATATCTGTTTTGTAGATCTTGAAGTAAGAAAGTAGAAAATGAATATCCTTAAGCGTTATGAAAGTGATGACTTTGATGAGTCATATGCTTTTGACGACGCCGAATACGGGGATATTGAAGAAAGCGGAAGTTCAAAGTCCTTCCTTGTGAAGGCAATTGCAATGATCTTGGCGGTAACCGGTATTGCATACGGTGCCAACATTGCTCTTACACCAAGTGGCTCAAGTGTCGAATTCGGACAGGGATTTCAGACTTACTCTGCCTGTGACACTCAGGACAATGGCATCACAGTCATTCCATACTCAGGATTTATTAATGATTCTGGATCTGGAAAGTTCAGTCTTGACTCAATCATCCTTGAAAATATCGATAAGAAATGTATCGGTAGCGACTTCATCATTCAGGTCTGGGGCGAGACCGGCACTGCACTCAATGTCAGCGAGACAGCAACTGCTCCTAATGGCGGCGCTTACAAACAATATGACGTAGCAAAGTTCTGGTTTAAGGACTCTGCGACAGTTGTTAATTTGGATATGTCATATATCGATTTCGAGCCGCTACATGATTCCTCGATTAGCACTGAGGTTGATGCTAATCAATCTTCAATTCTTATCACCTTCGACCCTGACCAGACTCTCTCTTTTGCGGATTCAACAGCTATCCGCAAGATCACGATTCAAACCGTCAAGCATTCATAATGTCTAGCGAGGTAACGCGCCGCCCCCTCTTTGAAGCAACTTCAACTGAAGAGATGTGGGTAGAAGGCCAATCACAGTTTGCAGACTCTAAAGTCTTAGTAACAGTTTCAAATGCGCTTGGTGAGCGAACAGTATTAATTACACCAACAGATATTGCACCTACTAAATCTAAAATGTTTGTTCAGGCGCCACCAGAGCGCATTGCAACCCCAGCACAGCAGCGCAATAACAAGATCAACAACATCATTAAATTTCTTGGATATGCCCTCAGCGGCATCCTTATCTCCTTCTCAGTTCTCTCAGCCTCTGGTTTTGTGAAGGCTAGAATTGTTCTCACTGGATCGATGGAGCCGGTAATTAAGGCAGGAGATATTGTTCTTCTTGCGCCGACTCCGCGCACACAGCCAGAGCTTGGCGATATCGCTGCTTACACGGCACGTCGTTTTAGCGGCGAGACCGTTGGAATCTTTACCCACCGCATTATTGGTGGAGATCCAGTCAATGGTTGGCTGATGAAGGGTGATGCAAACCCATCTCCTGACGTGCAGAAGCCAAAGTCTGAGGATATTAACGGCGTGGTCTTCTTCGTAATTCCTTGGATTGGCAAGTTGATGACTCCAAAGATGTTGATGATTCTGATTCCAGTAGGTGTTGGCATCTGGCTCATCATCGATACATTGAAGGGCGAGTCATGATGCGCCATCTAAAAGTTATCGCTCTCGCACTTCTCGCTCTTGTCTTTGCGCCACAAGTTGCATCAGCGGCCGATATTCCATTGCTGACATGGGAACGCGGACGTCAACAGCAAGTCGTTGTTGCCGAAGGTGATTTAAATCGAAATTGGTCCGTAGTTCTTGAGGGCAATGGCGTCGAGAAAATTGCCTTTGTGGGCAGCGGTAAAGATTCCAAAGGTTACGTCGTATTCTCACTCAACATTCCTGATGATCAACCGCTCGGAAGTTATTCGGTATCAGCAACACCTGCCGGGGGAGAGAAGACCATCATTGCTGGCGTCACTCTTATCGCTGCACAGAGCCGTACCGCAGCCAGCAATCTAGTTGATTTGACTGCAATCATCTCTATCTTCGTATTCCTTACTGCGATTACTTCGACGATTCGCAGCCGCAAGTATCGCTTCATTACTTTCTACTCTTCGCAGGTGCTACCACGCATTACCGATCCGATTCTCGAGGATGAGACCAACTTCTGGGATCGTCTTGAAAAAGCTCCATATCGTTTGCGTGTTCAGTGGCTTAATAGCTTTGCACCGTCGCTGCTGCGCTTTATTCTCATTCGCGACGGCGAGCTTGCTCATCGTCTCAATAAGAACTTCTACGGACTATCTCCACTGCTCGGCTTATTGGCAGGCGTCATCGCTTCCTTTGAAGTAAATAAGGCTGGTGGAATCGCTGCGGCTTCAACAACTCTCTTCCTTGTGATTGCACTTGTTGGCATTATCGATACCTTTGCCGGACTTACCGCAACTCTTGGTTTCTGGGCAATTCAAATCTTCTCTGGAAATGTCTCCAGTTTTAGAGACATTTTGATCTCACTCTCTCTCGGAATTGCATGGGTTGGCCCATCGCTCTTCTCATCACTTTTGCGAGAATCCATTGGTCGCGACTTCGCCCCAAAGAGCGACGCCAACCGTGATCCGATTCGTCTGCTTGGTGTATTGGGCGCCGGACTCGTCGGTGGTCTGGTTTTCTATCTTGGCCAGGCGCTCCTGGAAAGCATTATCTATGTTGAACATCCACTGCTGGGGATTTCAGCCATGCACATTCTTATCATTGCATTCGCTCTCACAGTTCGAGGCATCACAGAGAGCGTCATAATTGAGAAAAGCACAACAGTTGCCTACCGCGATGAATCTTTTGAAATCTCAAGAGTGATCTCGCCGATTAGCTCACTTTTGGTTGCAGCCTCACTTCTTGCTTTTACTTACATCTGGACACAATCCTTAAATAATTCGCTTTACGTTTCTCTGCTTTTCGCAATCCCATATTTCTTCTCATATATTCGTTTCAATGGAATTGAGAAATTCAGAATTGATAAGGCCAAGAGAAATATTCTTCTCGAGGCGCTTGTTCTAGCCGGGATCACCTTTGTGCTGTTCCGCCAGATTTCGCTCTCACCTATGGTTCTTGAAAAGCGAGTTGAGCTCTTATTGATTTTGGCTGGTATCGCTCCAGCAATCCATGCTCTCTTGAGCGCAATTTATGCCTCAAACGAGGATAAGTTTTCTTTTGAGAGAAATCCGGAGATAATTTAACTATGAAGAAGCTCGCCATAGCCTTGCTCATCCTCTCGCTCGCGCGCGTGGGTGTGGCATATGCAGATACCGAGACTGCTTCCGATAACTCATTTTCAACCGGAACAACTCTTGCTACAGCGAACGCAAATCAAATTCTCTACTTCTATCGCGGAGCAGATGGTGCACCTGGTGCACCCGGTGCCGATGGACAAGATGGCGCTCCTGGTGCCGATGGATTAGATGGTGCAAACGGCACAAATGTCTCAGCTGTAGCTTTCACCGGTGAAAAGGGTGGATGCACAACAGGCGGAGTCCAGATCAGCTCAGTCGATAGCGTCACATATATCTGTAACGGCTCTAGCGGAACCGGTGTTGTGCCTGTTGCATTCACTGGAACACGTGGTGATTGCAAGGCAGGCGGAGTCGAATTCGTTGGAAGCAGCGGAACCACTACCCGTGTCTGTAACGGCACCAACGGTTTAAATGGCAGTGATGGAACCAATGGCACAAATGGCACCAACGGATCAACAATTGTTTCGATTAGCGATACCTCCACAACGAGCCTGACAGATGGCCAAGTTGTGGCACGCGCATGTGACACTGATGGGTCCGTCAAAGTCGATATCGATCGCGAATTCGACGGAACAGATTTTGTATTTACCGCCTTCTCATTCGGCGATAACAATGCGACTACAAATGGTGATTTAGATGCTGCTTGTGCCAATAAGCCACTGTCAATTTATATTGCGATTGATTCAACACTTACTTTAAGCGGTACTCGTGATTATCAGCGACGCGACATCATCAAGTGCTCTGTGAACATCAATGCGATTGCAAACACGAACCCTCAGTTCACCATGAGCACAGGAAATATTTGCTATGTATCTACACGTTCATCTGTGACAGCATCTGAACTCACTGCGGCAAGCCTTACTCCGCCTGCAGCAAGTTCTTCCAACACCTTTACCCTACGTAAGATCAGCACAGCTGACTTCGTCGGAAGCATTGGATTTACAATTGGCCGCTAACCAGGAGAGCGCTAAATCTGCGCCGAAGGTTTCTAAACTCCCGCTTCCAATCTCTGATTCACCACTGGTAATTGACCTGCCTGATGGCCAGAAGATTGTGGTCGGAAAAATGACACAGGGCAGCGTTATTGAAGTAGCAACATGGCGTGGCGTGGGGCGTCCCGATAGTCGCACTAGCCGATTGATGCTCGGTATGGGTAGCGGCAACGTCAATGAAGATAGCGATGAAGAGTCTTCACAGAATCCAGGACCAGCACGCCCACCAGTTTCCAAGAAGCCACAAGGTTTTGCCGGCGTAATTTTCTCGATCGAGCAGTTCATCAAGAATTTCAATAAGATCAATTGGTCTGCAACAGCCAAAGCTCTGATTCAATCGTTAACATCAAAGAAGCCAAAGAAATCAAAGAAATCAAAGAAGAACGCTGACAGTGTTCAGGCACCTTCAGTCGATGATCAGAGCACTTCGGCTCCTGCAATCACACCTGCAATCACAGTGTCGCCCGTGTCGGAGGACTCAGAGATTGAGGCGTGGCTCAACTCAATTACCGAGAAGGCTGCGCGTAATTCGAGCAAGAGTAAGCCTGCTGCAAAGAAGGCGCCTGCGAAGAAGGCTGCAGTAACAAAAAAGGCAGCACCGAAGTCAACGAATAAGCGTAAGTAGTAGGTTAGACTTTCATTATGAAGACCAAGCTCATTGCCCTTGCAGCAATACTTGTCGTCCTCTTCACACTCGGTTTCCGTGTGATCCACCCTGAAGGTGGTCTTTCAAGCGCGATGGGATCTGCAAAGTCGAGCATCGTCGTCTACAAATCAGCTTCCGATTATGCAGTTGGAACAAAGGTTGTCGTTGAAGTTGCGGGCCAAGGCAAGCAATCAGGCATCGTGAAGTCTGCAACTCCAGAAGCAGTCGATGTCGATACTCTCGGCGCATTTGTTCGCGTTAAGCAAGAAGATGTCCTAGGCAAGCTCATTGTTGTTGTTCCATTCTTCGGAACAATTCTAGGAATCGTCGGAATCTAAGCCCGTCCCTATCGCCCCACTGTAATCAAGGTGAGAGCGTTAGTCTTAAGACAATCTGATTAGCCTTCAATAACTTACTCGCACCCAAATCAATCTTTGCGTTCGCAAAGTATGCGATATCAGCCTTGTTGATTTGAGCGCTAAAGAGAAGCGCACGAAACTTTGCATCGTTCTCGCTCTCAGTTGTCGGGTTATACCCGCCGACTATTTTGGCAAAGAGAACTTTAGAACTGCGCGGCAGCTTCTCGCCTGCGATAAAGCCATCGATATCCTTTTGAATCTGGGCTGCATCGAATTTCTCGTAAGCGATGTTGAGACCTTTGACGTAATTACCGCCAGCGATATTTCCAATATTTCCCGTTCCGGTCAATCCACCGCCGAGAGAGGGAACGAAAGAGATAGTCGCTAGAAAGATCACCATCAGAGCAAGGAATGAGTCTGCGAATAACCAACCGCCTTGGTGGGTTGAGTCTTCTTCGACTCTACGAGTACGGGCTTTACGCACGGCGTGACTTCTTCTTTGCTGGCTTCTCATCAAAGTCAAAAGAGTATGAATCTAGAAATGAAGGCTTTGCTACTTCTTTGGGAAGTTTGCGAGCTGCCTTTTCAATAATGTGGGATGCATCTTCAAGATTATTTGTTGCAGCTACCAAGCGTGAGATTGCACCAGCAAGGCTGGCATTCATGGTTACCGTCGTGATCTTGCGCTTATCGTGGAGCGCAGCGTGGATTTCGATAGCTAAAGCTAGGCGCTCACGGTCAATCTCGGCCTCGGATGCGCGCTGAATTTCTTCCACTTGGTAACCGCCGCGTGAAACATAGAGCGTGAGGGCGATAACTATGACGACGATAATGAAGTCAAGACGTGCAACATTTCCGATTTTCCACTCTTCAGCGAGGATGTCATATCCGTTCTGCCAAAAGTCGAGGAAGTTAACTACATCCGCGCCGTTCTCTGAAATGTATTTCGAGAATCCTGTTGTCGCAGCGCTTACGGCAGCCCATGTCAGAGCCACCGGTGCAAAAACGAGAACATTTCGCACGACAGTTAAGAGACGGACAAGTCGCTCTTTTGCCTGGCCAGCTTTAGTCTCTGGATGGGGGAGATACTCAGTTGGATCGAGTTCGGCCCAGATGTGAAGGTCCTTCTTCTTTTCAATCGCGCTCTGTAGACCGGTGAGGTATGGATCGCTCTGCAAGCCGTGACGGGATACCCATGCAGCAATATTGGTTGCCAGAGAATCAATCGCCTGTGGTTTACGTGGCTTGCGTGGCGCCATTACTTTCCTCCATTAATCGCCCTGGAAAGTAACCCCCAGGTTAATACCGCGAGTCTAATGCAGGGAAGGCAAAAGGAAAAAGATAAGGTGCAGCCCATGAAGAATCGACGCCTTGTTCTCGCATCTATCCTCGTCTTGGCTTTGGCGGGCCTTGCAACCTTTGGAGTTACCAATATGAACTCATCAGATACACCATCAACTTCAGCAGCTGGATCACTTCCAACAGTTTCAGCAAATGCCGGTGAAGTTCCAACCGTTTCTGCTCCCACAGGTACTCCACCCGCAGAGCTCACAACTCAAGACATCATCGTTGGAACCGGCGCAGAGGTTCTTCCGACTTCAACATTGACCGTTCACTATTACTTGATGACATGGTCAAATGGAAAAGTTATTGAATCATCATGGGTAGGACAGCCTGCAACATTCCCATTGGCACAAGTTGTTGAGGGATGGCAGAAGGGACTACCTGGCGCAAAGGTTGGCGGACGTCGACTTCTCGTACTTCCACCTGAAATGGGTTATGGCGCAGCAGGTGCCGGTCCAATTGGTCCCAACGAAACTTTGATCTTCGTCGTAGACATCATCGGTGTTTCTTAAGCTTACGCTTTGAACCAGACAGTTGTGCCTGCCGGAATCTTTTCATCGATCAACGGCTGAGAAGCTAACAGAACTTCACCTGCAGGCATTGGATACTTTCCACCTGCAAAGTTAGTGATGCAGTTCCAACCATTGCTGCGCGAGAAGTGCAAGACATCTGAATTGGTTGTCTCATGCCAGATGATTGATTCATCTGATTGAAGTTCACGGCGAAGCTTTAGAGCTGCTCTAAATTTCTCAAGCGGCGCCTCTGGAACTCCAGACTCTGCTTCGACCGAGTAACTTCCAAACCATTCAGGCTGTGGCAAATGCACGCCGCCATCACCGAAACCAAAGTTTTTGCCTGCGCGCGTCCAAGGAAGTGGAACACGACAACCGTCACGTCCCTTCTCCTTCTTATGGTTACGCAGATACTGCGGATCTTGAATCTGATCTTCAGGAATATCTGATACTTCATGGATACCGAGCTCATCGCCTTGGTAGATGTATGTACATCCGGGAAGGGCGAGAATAAATAGGTTGGCAGCAACAGAACATTGTGTGCCAATCTGGAAATCAACCGGGTGTGAGGTGCCGTTAGATTTAAGCCATTCAACACGGTCAACAACTTGATGCAGACCTAGCTTGGTCGCATATCGCATCTGATCGTGGTTTCCGAGCGTCCATGTCGTAGAAGAGTTGTTCTTCTTAGCAGCTTCTAGAGCGTTAACTACGCACTCTTTATAGCTTGCAGCGTTGAACTTGGCATCGATAAATCTAAAGTCAAAGCATTGTCCAAGGGTTTCTTCGCTGGCATAGAGCGGAAGGCGAGTTGGATGAACATTTGCCTCAGCTACTGCAACACGTGGTGGGTCATAGGAATTAAAGAGCGTGCGCCATGTTCGGTACACCTCGAAGAGTTCGGTGCGATCCATCAAAATACCGTTGCCATCGAGTGGCTGAGGATGGTCGTACTCCATGGTGCTTCGCATGCGAAGCGGTTCTGACAAATCTTTCTTCAGGGCGTGGGCAACATCGATGCGGAATCCATCAACACCGCGATCTGCCCAAAACTTGAGAGTCTCTAAGAAGTCAGCTTCAACTTCCGGGTTATCCCAGTTCCAATCTGGTTGCTCAGGCGCGAACCAGTGCATGTACCACTGATTGCCTTTGCCGCCCCAGATGGATTCATGGCTCCATGCAGATGGCGCAAAGTGCGATGGCCAATCTGTTGGTGGAAGTTCACCATTTGCGCCGCGACCTTCACGGAAGATGTAGCGATTGCGTTCTGGTGAACCCGGCTCTGATGCAATTGCATCCTTAAACCACTGATGGAGATTAGAAGAGTGGTTAGGGACGATATCTACAAATACTCGGATGCCGACGTTGTGAAGAGCTGCCAGCATCTCATCGAAATCGTCGAGTGTTCCGAGCTTTGGATCCACATTGCGATAATCATCAACGTCGTAACCGCCATCGGCTAATGCAGATGGATAGAACGGAGAGAGCCAGACCGCATCGAGGCTTAGAGATTTGAGATAGTCGACGCGAGAGGTAACGCCCTTGAGGTCACCAATTCCGTTTCCATCTGTATCTGCGAAGCTACGTGGGTAAATTTGGTAGATCGCGGCTTGGCGCCACCAGTTCTTATCTTTGCTCAATGACATTCCGGTAGCCTACTTGAGGCGAATGCCTGAGCCTAAAATTTCAAAGCAAAAGCGCATTTTGTAACCTAATTGAAACCTTTTTTCATATTTGTGCAGTGGCAAAGTATTCTCAAGCCATGAGCATTCGCCCCGCAAGAATCGAAGATACTGAAGAGATCCTGGCTTTGATTTACGAGCTTGCGCTCTACGAGAAGGCTCCGGAAGAAGCCAAGGCAACGCGCGAACAGATAATTGAAACCTTCTTCTGCGATGACCCGAAGGTCTTCTGCGAGATTGTTGAAGTCGATGGCGCAATCGCAGGACTTGCAATCTGGTTTCTCAATTACTCAACTTGGCAGGGTAAGCATGGAATTTATCTGGAAGACCTCTTCGTGCGTCCGCAATATCGAGGTTCAGGATACGGAAAGGCTCTCCTTCAACATCTTGCAGCTATCTGCGAAGAGCGCGGATATGGACGCTTTCAGTGGTGGGTTCTTGACTGGAATAAACCTTCAATCGACTTTTATAAATCTCTTGGGGCAGAAGAGATGGATGAGTGGACCGTTTATCGCGTGAGCGGGCAGGCACTCACTGAATTAGCGCATGGAGAAGACTCCAACCGATAAACTCGTGGCATGACTCTGCTTCATGCCCTCGATTTGCTCTCAACATTTGTCTTCGCATTGGTGGGAGCCCGCATCGCGGCAGATCGCGGCCTTGATTACGGAGGCATCACATTCATCGCGACCATCGCATCAATCTCTGGTGGAACCCTGCGAAATGTTTTTCTAGGAATTATGCCGGTCTGGATTACCGATCCATGGATTCTCGCCTCTGTTCTAGCGGCAGTACTCATTACTCTGACATTTCGACGAGTTACCCATGTGGGTAAGACTTTGTTGGTAATGGATACCTTTGCTCTTGCAACGGCAACTATGTCGGGAACACAATTAGCTTTCGAGATAAATATTCCTTGGTACTCATCAATTATTTTCGGTGTAATCACAGCGGTAACCGGCGGACTCTTGCGAGATGTTCTCTGTCAGGTTGAGCCGGTATTGCTTCATCGCGAAACTATTGGAACCAGCGCCTTGGTCGGTGCAAGCGCATTCGTCGCATTGATATCTCTTAATGTTTCCGAACTTCCAGCAGTCTTGGTCGGCGGGTTCTTGGTAATCATGACTCGAGTAGTTTCAATTCAATTCGATCTTCATCTACCTAAATTTGTGAAATAAGCTCATGCTTGGCAAGTTCACCCAACAAGTAATTCGCTTCAGGGTGCTTGTCATAGCTATCTGGATCGGCATTGCCGTATTTGGTCTCTTTGCTTCCGCCAATGTGAATTCAAAATTATCTACTTCGCTCGCAGTTCCGGGATCTGAGTCGACAAAGGCCGAGGAGATTACAGTTGAGCACTTCGGCGAGAATTCCGAAGGAACTTTTACCGTTGTTTATTACTTTAAGCATGCCACGCAAGCAGAGATAGATGCCTTAAAAGCCAAGGTAGCTAAGGCAGCAGAGACAATTCCGACCGGCAAGGTCATTCAGACAAAAGTGCTAGAAGGAATCCTCTACACAGGAATTGGCACTTCACTTAACCTCAAAGAAGCGGCACAGGTCACTGAACAACTGCGTGATGCACTTGCCGAACAAGGATTATCGGAAGCGATGGTGACCGGTCCACCTGCAATCCAAGGAGACTTTGAACCAATTCTCAGCGCTGACCTTCGTGGCGGCGGAGTACTCGCTATTGCTATAGCGCTAGCAATTTTAATTCTTGTCTTTGGCCTCTCGCGTGCAGTGGTGATTCCATTTGTGACAGCCGGAGCTACTATCGCTGCTGCAATCTCAGTCGTTTATCTCCTCGCCGACCGGGTTCTCATGGTTCTCTACATACCGAATGTAGTGGAATTAATCGGCCTTGGTTTGGCTATCGACTACTCCATTCTTATTACCCATCGCTTTATCTCAGAGATTAAGGTAAATCCATCAGACCGTGAGGGCGCTGTGGTCCGGACCATGACAACTGCCGGTCGCACAGTTCTCCTCTCTGGATTAACGGCTTCAATCGGATTGACCACTCTCTTCTTAGTACCAATTCCTTTTATTAGATCGTTAGGTGCAGCAGGCTTAGTAGTTCCCGTTGTCTCGGTTTTAGCCGCGGTAACGCTGCAACCAGTAATGCTCTATTACCTGGGAGCAAGAGGCGTTAAGCCATATGGAATAAAGGGCGCATTCAATGCCCACGATGAGATGCAAGGTGCGTGGGCGAATATTGCATCGTTGGTGATTAAACGTCCATGGCAGGTTCTTGTAAGTGGCGTACTTGTCTTGCTTGTCGCTGCGAGCTCTATCTTCTGGTTAGAACTTACGCCAACTTCATTGCGAGCTATTCCATCGAACATTGAATCAGCTGAAGGACTTAACTTTGTCGTAGACCACGTGGGTCCAGGTTTGGTGACACCAACGGTGATTGTGATTGATTACGGTAAAGCGGGCCAGGCAACCCTTCCGGAAAATGTAAAGAAGCGCACAAAACTTGGCTTGAGTGTGATTGTCGATGATGCTGTTCTTGGAGGATCTGCTGATTCAACATCGCAATATGTCGACCCAACTGGTCGTTATCAACGAATCTTTATCTTGGGTATCCATGAATTTGGATCTGAAGAGTCAAAAGCATTCATCAAGCGCCTGCGCGAAACCTATATCCCAGATTCTGACCTAGCGAAGATCAGCACAATCTATGTCGGGGGAGCAGCTGCGCAAGGAGTGGACTTCCTCAAAGTTGTTTACAGCAACTTTCCGTTTATCTTTATCGCGGCTCTCGGAATTGCCTACTTCTTGCTGATCCGGTCTTTCCGATCTTTAATACTGCCACTTGTAGCTGTAATTCTTGATTTACTTTCATTAGCTGCGACATACGGTTTATTAGTTGCTGTCTTTAGATTCGGATTCTTATCTCCGATTCTTGGTACTTATCACGTCTCGCAAATTGAGGGCTGGGTCCCAGTCTTTCTCTTTGCTGTGCTCTTTGGTCTGTCAATGGATTATGAAGTCTTCATCGTCTCTCGTATGCGAGAAGCAAGAGATAAAGGTGAATCCACGCCACAGGCAATTAAAGAAGGCTTGGCTCACACCGGGGGAGTTGTGACAGCTGCAGCGATTATCTTGGTGGGGGCGCTCGGTGGTTTAGCCAATGGCCATATCGCAGGCCTACAAGAACTTGGCGTCGGATTAGCATTAGGCATTTTGATTGATGCAACGATTGTTCGTACGCTGCTCTTGCCTAGCGTGATGACATTGCTCGACAAATGGAATTGGTGGCTGCCGGAAGGAATCGCAAAGGCGGCAATGACTAAAGCCTCACCTCTCGAAGATTAGAGATGAGGCATTAGCCTTACTGCGAAGTGAGCCTGCGTATTACTTCACTATCTCAAACTCGAAGTGAACTGCAGGTTGCTTATAACCAAGTGCTAATCCAAGGAAGTCTGTATTGTAGGACAAGATTGGAAGCATTCCGTATTGTGTATTAGCAAACGATGGTTGGTTTGTGTACATAATTGGATGGAGATCGATGATGTGTGTTCCTGGAGCACCTGTCGCACGAAGGTGAATCACCATATATCCATCTGAATTAAAGCCACAGCCATAACCGACATAGTTATTATCGTAAGTAAGTGCCATTGTGTTATCGAGCTGAGTCCAGCCGACACCCTTCATGGCAACGGTTATTTCTTCTCCAGCTTTGAACTTCAGAGTTGGAGTACCAGATGCGTTACGTGGTTCTGGGGCCTTTGAGGCAAATGCTTTTGCCAAGCCAGCAATAGAAACACCCTTCTTATCCTTGTTGATGAAGATACTCTGCTTCACGAAGATACTTTGTTGAGCCTGAGCCAAGTCACCCTTCTTAATCTGCAGAGCATGGAAGCCACCCAAATGATCGGGAATTGCAACTTCGGTAGCAACTACGCCATTGGCATCAGAAGTCACAGTGGCAATCTTTTCACCGCTGTAGATCCAGCAAGTACCTGTTGTGCAGTTCACTCGAGAGCCCACAACGTTGGCCCACGTGATTGCATACTCAGTCTTCGCATCAAGTCCAGCTACATCAACCTTGATTTTGTCACCGACTACACCCTCGTTACTTGAAACTTTCATGACAGCCTTTGATGTTGGATCTGTCTGCTCATTCATGAGAGTGCGCTGAGTTGTATTAGGTGTGACATTTTGAGGATAAGTAACAAAAGCAGGCTTAGGGCCGTTGTCTTTGGTGACGGTGAAATTAACGCAATCGCCACCAGCATAAGGAACGGGGGATTGATTGATATTCATATACTGAACACCGATTCCATCCATCGCACAGACGATGTGCTTGCCCTTGCTTCCAGAGGCGTAGATCTTGAACGTTGATGATCCACGTGTCCAGATAGATTGTGCCTCGCCAGCGAAGTTACTGTCCCAAAGAACCGAGATACCAGCTGTGTAGAGGTTCGGACCCATTCCCTTATAGGTAATTGTGACCGGAGTACCAATTGGGCCGCTCTTAGGAGAGATGGATACAGATGGAGTCATCTGTACGCCGCCCTTAGCTACAGCAACACCATCTACGACTGCGTAGATATCGTGAGGGCCACCAAAATCTTCTGGAAGCTTAGTTTCAAATCTGAATGAACCACTTGCATCTGTTGTGACCTTTGCCAGAACGACTGTGAACTTATCCCATTGATAGCCGGTGTAGTTAACAGAGTTCGGCAGCAACTGTGCCTTCCATGCACCCTTTGCTGTCGACCAGGTCAAAGTGATTTCAGTGTTTGCCTTAAGCCCAGATGCTGAAAGAGTCAGCGCGGTGCCAGATGGTCCTTGCAGTTTAGATACTGAAAGGGGGCCAACGCCTGAGATTGGATCTGTGAACTTAATCGTTTCACCGGTAAATGGAAGAGCAGGCACGCCCTTGAGATCTGCTGGTGCATATAGAACAACGTCAACTGAATCTGCAGCTCCCGCTGGTGCAATCATCCCTATCGGGAGTAGCGCTGCTACTGCTACTCGCAGCGCTACCTTCTTTGTTACCTTCATTTTCAATCCCTCCGAATTATTGAAACAGCAAGTAAATTACTTAGCTGCAGGTGGTGCGTAGAGTGTCAACAATGATGTTGAAGTCCAGTTAGGAACGAGAGTTCCTGTTGCACCCTTGATTGGCCAAGCAAGCTTCTTGTCGCGGTAGTAGCTCACCCATTCGTAAGTAGTCTTGCCATCAACTGTTGTCGCAACGCGCTTTGTTGCAAGAACCTTTGCAGTTGTAGTGTCTTTAGCAACCATTGTGACCTTGTAGTTGATAACGCCTAGGTTCGCATATTGACCAGCAGCTGTTCCGGTTGTGAGAACTGCCGTCCAGAATGAGATTCCTGAATGGTTTCCGTATGAGAGGGAAATTGGTTCCTTAACGCCGGCAACTTCGATATATGCCTTAGCTGTATTGGTGTTATCCATTACCGCTCCGCCTTGATCAGCATTATTTGCATATACGCGGAAGACAATCTTCTGACCCAAGAGATACTCAGATTGCACAGCACATGCTGAAAAGCGTGGAGCAAGAACACCAGTTGAGCCTGAGGCAAGAACTGTGTCTACATAGATGTTGATTGGAGAAACCACGCCCTGGGTTGGTGATCCCACTGCTGCAGAGACAGCATTTGAGGTAACTGCTGCAACGGTTGTATCAGCTGGTGTAAATACTGCGGTGAGGCTGACCTTTGATGCAACTGTTGGAAGCCAGGTACAACGAGCTACGAAAGGAGTGACAGTAGTTGTTACAACCTTCTCGCAACCTGCGATTGTCTTGCCATCTGCTTTGTATTCAACCGTGCCCGCAGAGTTGGTAGATGCCACGAGAGTATCCGGAAGAACATTAACGACTGCCTTGGTTCCGCCAGATAATGTAACTGTTGCCGCATCTGCTGCAACGGCAGGTGCTACACCTGCAATACCAAACGCCGCGATGATCGCGGTTGCAATAACTTTACGCATTTCGTGCTCCTTTTATTGTGGGTGTCGTGCGATTACTTTGTGGTGATGCTTCCTGAGAGTGTGAGAGTCAGATCAACCTTCTCTGTCACACCGTTTGCTGGGTGCTTTGAAGCAAAAGAACCATCAACCTTGAGAGTTCCTGATGCACCTGCATATTTGCCTGTTCCACCAATAATCTTTGCTAGTCCATTGATTTCAACTGATGTTGGCCCATCGGCATCTTTGCCACATGCTGTTGATTTTGGTGTTACGAATTCGAGTTTGAGTGAGTCAGAGCCGCCCTTAAGAGTTGCCTCTCCTGCAAGAGTGATGCACTTATCGCCTTCTTGAGATGCATAGCTTCCGGAACCGACGAGATCTGAAAGACCGCCGTTGTTAGCTGAAGATGAGCCGGTTACTGAAGCATCGATGCTTGATTCTGACCAGAGCGCAGACATCTTGCCTTTATATGTTGCATTCATCGCAACCGCGGCAGCAGCCTTTGAGGTAGTCGCTACTGGCTTCTTGGTTGTCCATCCAGTTGGGCACTTAGGGTTTGTCGCCTTCACGACTTTGATCTGTGTTCCCTTATAGCAAGTAATTGATTTTGTAGCTGCAGACGCTGATCCCGCAAAACTCAGCGATGAAATAGCGATGATTGTGATACCTGCTAGAACTTTAAATTTATTCATTTTATGAGCGCCTCTCCATGCACTTGTTTTTCTAACTCTTTACATCTGCATCTTTTCATCGAGTGAGAGTGCAGAGAAGCAAAAGTGCGAGTGCTACCACTTTGTGATTTATTCCTTGCATCACAGGTACGTACTAGTTGAATGTGATGTGAGGAAATTGAGAGGAAAGGTAGGTAAATATGCGCAAATCTCTATCGATTTCATGATTTAAGCGTTAGACGGTAGAATTTGCGACTGTTACACAAGTAACAGAACCACCAACTATGAGCCTAATTCAGGCTCTTCTTGCGAGTCTTATCACCACCCTGGTTAACCCACAGAGGTTTTTCCTAATCGAGACGCGCTTGATCTCTCGATAGGAAACTTAATAATGACTTTACAAAAGCGTACAGCCGCGCCCGGAAAAGCTCGTCGCGAAGCCTCAAAGGGCAAGCCACGTCGTGCAGTAGTAGCAAAGGCAGCCAAGAAGGCAGCTCCAGCTCCACGGACAAAGAGCGGCTCAACTACTGCTCGCACAACATCAAAGGCAAGCCCTCGTAAGAGTGGCGAATTCAAGCCAACGACAAACGTTCGCTATTCAGATCGCGATTCAGTTCCAGCAACTCGTAAAGAAGCGCGTTTATCAGATCGCTCAAAGCTTCGTGCAGCACGTTTCCAGAAAGAAATTGGCTCTAAGTCAAAGGAAATTGAAGGCGCACCAAAGGGCAATCCACGTCAGTCAGCATCAGAGCGCGTATTCAATAAGGGCGATAAGCCAAAGTCTCGCGCAGCAAAGTTTGTTTCAGATCGCAATGAGCGTCCAGAGCGTCGTCGCACAGATGATGCGCCTCGCACGCAGCGCACATTCGATAAGCCAGAACGTTCATCACGTCCAGCAGATCGCAACGACCGTCCTGCGCGTTCTTTCGATAAGCCAAAGCGCACATTCGATAAGCCAGAGCGTTCATCACGTCCAGCAGACCGCACAGAGCGCCCAGCACGCAGCTTCGAAAAGCCAGAGCGTTCATCACGACCTGCAGATCGCACAGAGCGACCAGCCCGTGATTTCTCAAAGCCACCGCGTGATCGCCGCACAGCGACTGGTCGCAATAGCGAACCACATTCATTCTCTAAGGGTCGTGGCCGCAATGTGGCAGAAGATTTCGGTGCAGATGATTCATATATCTCACCAAACTTGGCAGATGCCAACCTCATTGATGCAACTCCGCTCGATGCAGTTGCAAAGACATTCCGCGATCTAGGTATTCCAGCAGCGCTGGATAACGCCCTTAATGCACAAGGAATCTTGAACCCATTCCCAATTCAGGTAGCAACAGTTCCTGATGCGATTGCTGGCCACGACATTCTTGGTCGCGGGCAGACAGGCTCTGGAAAGACTCTTGCATTTAGCCTTGCACTTCTTTCAAATATTGCTGAGAAGCGCGCTAATCCACATAAGCCATTGGCTTTGATTCTTACACCAACACGTGAGCTTGCTCAGCAGATTGATGAAGTTCTTCTGCCACTTGCTCGCTCAGTTGGACATGCATCTGTCGTTATTGCAGGTGGCATGTCATACACCAAGCAGATCACAGCAATGCGCAAGGGAACAGCAATCTTGGTTGCAACACCTGGTCGTTTGATTGACTTGCTCAATAAGGGTGAAGTTCAGTTGGATCAGCTTGAGATCACTGTTCTTGATGAAGCAGATCAGATGGCAGATATGGGCTTCTTGCCTGTGGTGCAGGAGATTCTTGATCAGGCTAAGCAGGGTGGACAGCGACTTCTCTTCTCAGCAACTTTGGACCGTGGCGTTGATGCACTTGTGCGTCGCTACCTCAAGAACCCAAAGACTCACTCATTACAGAATGACCGTGCATCAGTTTCAACAATGGAGCACTTCCTTCTCGTGATGGATCCCTCTGAAAAGGATGAGGTCACAGCAGAGATTGCAGCTCGTAACGGAAAGACAATTCTCTTCGTAAAGACTCAGCGCGGTGCAGATCGTCTAGCTGACAAGCTTGCTCATGCAGGTGTTCCAGTTGGCGCTCTTCACGGTGGAAAATCACAAGCTGTTCGTACTCGCACACTTGCACTCTTTAAAGAGTCCGAGAATGCAGCGCTCGTTGCCACAGATGTTGCAGCACGTGGTATTCACGTTGATGGAATCTCATTGGTTGTTCACGTAGATCCTGCACAAGATCATAAGGATTACCTACACCGTTCAGGTCGTACAGCTCGCGCTGGCGAATCAGGAACAGTGGTTTCACTTGCGACTACACGTCAGCAGAAGTCAGTAAAGGGCCTCACAACACGTGCAGGTGTTAATCCTTCAACTGTCTATGTGAAGCCATCGAGCGAAGAGCTGATGCGCGTAACAGGTGCACAGCAGCCTTCAGGTATTCCATATGTCGTACCTATCGTTGAAGCGCCTAAGCGCGCTCCACGTAAGGGTGGCTCAGGCGGAGGTCGCGGTTACCGTGGCAATCGCAGTGGTGGCAATGGTGGTCGCGGTCGTCGCTAATTAAGGCTTAAGAACGATTTTGCCGGTTGTCTCTCGTGCGAGCATTGCACGATGGGCACCGGCAGCTTCGTTGAGTGGGTAAGTTCCGCCAATTACTGGTTTCAACTTTCCAACAGCGACAAGCTTAAATAGTTCTGCAATCACATCACCGAGCATCTCTTTCGATGCAAAACAATTGGCAAGCCAGAATCCTGAAACAGTCTTTGATCCGTGCATGAGCGCACCTGGATGAATTGGCGTTGGCGCTGTGCGTGATGCCATTCCGTAGGTAATCATTCGACCAAAGTCACCGAGTGCTTTCATGCTCTCATCAAAGGTATTTCCGCCGACCATCTCAAGAACGATATCAACGCCCTTGCCACCATTGGCTTTGCGAAGCGCTTTGCCAAGATCTTCAACCTTTGCATCGACAACTTCATCTGCACCGAGTGACTTTGCAAGTGCGGCCTTCTTGTCAGATGAAGTTACTGCAATAACTTTTGCGCCCCACATCTTTGCTAATTGAATTGCAAGAGTTCCGACACCGCCAGCTGCTGCATGAACAACAACTGTTTCGCCAGGGGAGAGGTGACCCATTGTTTTAAGGATGTGCCATGCGGTTGTGCCCTGCACCAACATACACACTGCTTGTTCATCACTGACAGCATCAGGAATTGGAGCAAGGAGCGCTTCATAGACAGATGCCTTCTCTGCATAACCACCTGATGCTGCACTAGCTAGGTAGCGCTCACCTTTGTATGTGCCGACAACTTCTAAGCCAGGAACCAACGGGAGCTTCTGCTCTGAGAGGTAGCTATTCTCTGTTTGATGCGTATCTGCATAGTTGATACCGATTGCGGTTACATCAAGAAGAACTTCACCCGGACCCGGTGTTGGATCAGGAAGCTCTACGAGCTTCATTACTTCAGGACCGCCGAACTCAGATATTTGAATAGCTTTCATGTCGTAAGTATCTATCACTTAGCGTGAGATAGAAACCAATTTACGAGTTGATTTGCAAATTCAATATCAAGATTTGGAGTATGGGTTCCATTTGGCAAGCTCCAAAAATCTAGAGCGCCATTTGCGCATTTGAAGTTCTCTACCTTGGTGTCTACTCCGGGGATTGAGTTGAGGAGGTCCAAGGATGTTTCAGTGGAAGCTGAGCAAGCATTAATGGCTTTCCATTGGCTCACTGTTGATTCGGCAGAGGTGTAGGCATTTCCAAAGAGGGATCCGCCTGAGTAAAGAATTGTTTCGTCTTTCTCGCCATGGATATGGAGGAGATTTGCTGGCTTTGCTTTACAGATAGTTGCATCGGGATCCATTGCACCTGCAAGTCCGGCAACTGCTGCAATCTTCTGACTTCCGCTGCATAAATAGGCATATGCCATGAAGTGCCCATTGGAGTGGCCAAATATGTAAATGCGAGTCGGATCAATGTTTGCAGCGCTTAAAGAGCGCTCAATCAGAGAATCGATATAGGCAACATCATCCACCCCAGAATTGTTGAAGTCACAACACGCCTCAGTCGCGTTCCAGTAGGTATTACCTAGATTGTCTTCGCTGCCTGTGGGGGCAATGTAGGCAACGCCAGAGTTAAAGGCTGCTTCTTGTAAGAATGTGTAGGCACTCTGAGATGGGCCGGTCCCGGTATAGCCGTGCAAGTTAATGAGTAGGGGAGTAGATACATTTTCAGAATACGCCTTAGGCAGAATCAAGTCAGCACTTCGATCGCCTGCCAATTTAATTGTTGATTCAGTGCCTACATCTGTGGCACTAGAGCTCTGCTGAAACGAGTAATCACCAGTGCCAGAGAAAACTTGAGCCACTTGGAGAATGATGGCGCCTAGCAACAGACCAACTAGAGCGACTCTATGTCGGCGTATGAAGACGGAGACTTTGCTGGACATGTGGGAAGGGTAGTCCGCGATCGGAGTAATCGCTCGTTGATGTACCTGACTAGCGAAATGTGGTTCTCTTGAAAACCCAGAAAGACGCTACCGGAGAAGTTGATGCGCTAAAGGTGCTATCACTTGGAGTCAAAATGGCCGAAACGCTATGTCGTGCCGTCACCGTTGGTTTCCAGCTACATGTTGCTGTGTAGTTCGGGTAAGAGCCCGTCGTTGAGATAGCTAGACAGTTGGCGATTCTCTTGCCATTCATGAAAAAGCGAACTTTTCCGGGTGCATTTACGGTGACCGTCAAAGAAGTTGCAATCCCTTTATACGTAGTACCGGAGACGCTGGGTGCACCGAGACTGGCGGATTCATTCACATTAGTAACCCTGATTGTGAATGAGGTAGTAGAGATATTTCCAGCTAGATCAGTTAAATTTACATAGACCAGATAGTCGTTGTTCCGGTCAAGATCTGCAAGACTTTCAAAGTCAGGAGAGGAGAGGAAGTAGATTCTCGCAGTATCTGTATCTACCACCGTGATACTAAACTTCAAATAGTCTCCAGAAGAGTTCAGAGATATTGTTGAAGATTCAGAAATCTCAATTGTTGCCGCAATTGTGCTCACACTTGAATTCTCAGCAAAACTGAATGGAGACGAGGCATTAGTAATAGAAGGAGCGGTTGAGTCCGGTGAATATCGAATAACTATTAAACCCGAACCTCCTGCACCTGAACTCTTGAAACTTGCTGGACTTACATTAGACATTCCAGCGCCACCACCACCGCCAGTATTGGCAGTTCCGTCATCTGCAACATTGTTGGAAGGCGAGTTGTAGCCCGCCGCCCCGCCACCACCTGATCCACCAGCAACTCTTGTAACTGAAGTTTGATAGACATTGGCTCCACCTGCGCCGCCGCCGCCGTATCTCGTAGAAGTTCCAGTTATATCCGTGACGAGATTGCCGTCAATACCAACATTTCCGGCACCAGTCTGTCCTGTTACCCATCCCTTACCAGTTCCGCCAAGTGCGCCAGAAGTTGATGTGCCACCAACACCTGTACCTATACCTGCACTCGCTGCCGCAGGTTGAGGGTTGGTGCTGATTCCATACGGCCCTACCGATCCACCAGTACCGGCATAAACGGTTGATGCAATTGTTAAGGTTGAAGTCTCTCCAGATGTTGCAGTTGTTCCGGCGTAAATACCAGCCGTGCCACCGGCACCAACGTAGGTTGAAATTAGTGATCCAGGTAAAACCCTGACGCCTGTTGCTTCATATGCACCACCACCGCTTCCGCCAGGACCAGCATCGACACCTCCGGCACCACCTCCTCCAAGCACGAGTAGGCGAATGGTTTGGGCATTTGCAGGCACGGTCCAAGAAACCGTTCCGACATTTCTGAATTCAATTACGCAATCACCGCTATTGAGGCGATAGGCAATCACGCCTGCGGTAGTTCCTACCGTTTGGTTGCAGACGCCAGCATTAGTTCCAGATGCCGTGATATTTGTAGCGGCATTTGCATGAGGAGATTGAATGGGAAGGATTGCAGCGGCAAGGAAGAACGCGACAGAGAGCCTTCCCATGCGTTGCTTCATATGGGAGAGTTTATAGAAGCCAAGCGATAAACCCCAATGAGAGCGTTATTATTGCCGAATGGAACTCACAACATGCCTTTGGTTCAACGGTAACGCTCGCGAAGCGGCTAATTTCTACACCAGCATCTTCCCCAACAGCTCGGTTGCAGATAATTGGATTGCTCCTACCGACACACCTGGAAACGTCCAAGGAGAAGAAATCGTTGTGAACTTCAAGATCTTTGGACAGAACTTTATTGGCCTCAACGGCGGTCCACAGTTCCCACATAGCGAAGCAATCTCGTTCCAGATTCCTTGTGCCGATCAGGCAGAGATCGATAAGTACTGGCAGATCCTTACAGCCGATGGCGGAGAAGAGAGTCAGTGTGGTTGGCTTAAAGATAAGTTCGGAATCTCTTGGCAGGTAACTTCACCAGAGATGATGAAGTACCTCGGTGGTCCAGATGCGCAAGGTTCACAGCGAGCAACGCAGGCGATGCTTGAGATGAAGAAGATTGATCTGGCAGCGATGAAGGCTGCTTACGCCGGAAAATAAGCTCAAAACATCTTCACATGTGGTGGGCTTGCCCCTACCCTTTGGAAATGTATAAGACCACTCAAGAAGAGCGTCTCGACCTCGTTCTCAAGTTAAGCAAGAATGCAGACCTGTTCTCGGAACATTTCCCTGGGGCTCGCATTCTTGAAGGCGACGGTTGGACCGCAGGTGTATCTGGAATTCCTATCGAATTATTCAACGGCGCGTTGGTTTTTAAGAATCGTAATGATGCTGTTGATGAAGTGATTGCAGCTTTTGAATCCGCAAATTGCCCCGGCACAATTAAGCTTTTCGGTTCTGGGTTAACAGTTGCTGGACATTTAATTGAAAAAGGATGGGTCCCACGTAGTACTTCTCCACTGATGATGTGGAAGGCAGATAGCTCGCTTGAGTCATTTGCGCTTCGGGATGGACTATCGGTGGAGCGTCTTCCTTCAACTGATGAAAGCAGAAAGACTCTCTGGGATATCTTTGTAATTTGCTATGGAGAAGCCCCTGACTTAATGCGTGATACTTTTATGAAGGTATTTGTTGTGCACCCAGCGGACTACACATACGCATTGAAAAAGGATGGCGAAATTGTCTCCATTGTGACCGCTGTCGTCCAAGACGATTACGTCGGAATCTGGAGCATGGCTACGCCGCCTGATCACCAAAAAAAGGGCTACGGCGGTGAACTATTGAAATTTGTGATGAAACGCCACACCGAACTTGGCGCCAAAGATTTTGCACTTGTCGCAACAGATGCAGGCAAGGTTCTCTACGACAAGCTTGGCTGGCAAACAATTGAGCACTACACCAGCTATGGAATCAAGAGAGAAGAAGGCGAAAACCCTTACGTCTAAGAGCCTGCTAGCTCTATTTACAGAAAATGGGATCTGGCTAAAAAGAAAAACCCCAACAAGTGGGGTTTTATAGCAATCTAAGTGGGTTGTGAGGGACTCGAACCCCCGACCCGGTGATTAAGAGTCACCTGCTCTACCAACTGAGCTAACAACCCATTTAAGCGCGGGAACGCTTAAATGCAGAGCAGACCATACCAGTTTCCCAAGCCAACTTTGACCACTCTTAGCGGCCTCATGCCCTGGGACATCTGCAGGGAAGTGGGCATGATTGACCCATGTCGAGAGCTATCTCCCAATGGGAAATCCGCATTACAACCTTGCTGATTGCAGGTGCAATGGCGCTTCCCCTAGTCCCCGCAGCTGCCGCAGAGAAGAAGGCTTCAGTTGTACTTGAGACTCTTGCAGTAAAGGGACGTGCACCCAAGACGGGATATGACAGAGATGGCCTCTTTGGAACCTGGGCAGATCCAGATCGCAATGGATGCGATGCTCGCAACGATGTTCTTGCGCGCGACTTATCCAATGAAGTTGTCGATAACGATGGCTGCAAAGTTCTCTCCGGAAAATTCATTGACCCATATTCCGGTGTGGCAATCACATTTGTGCAGGGGAGGGGAACAAGTCAATTAGTCCCAATCGATCACATTGTTGCGGTCTCTGATGCTTGGCAGAAGGGTGCTTTCAAATGGGATGCGACAAAGAGAGTGAACTTCTATAACGATCCGCTCAATCTTCAAGCAACTCAGATGAGATTAAATTCGCAAAAGGGCGATGGCGATGCAGCCACTTGGCTGCCGCCTCTGAAGAGCTATCGATGTACTTATGTTGCTCGCCAAATTGCTGTGAAAGCTAAGTATGCAATCTGGGTAACTACCGCTGAGAAGGCTGCGATGAAATCAATTCTTGCAAAGTGCCCCGATCAGCTAATTCCGAGAGGTTAGAGAGCGTCGCCGCCACGTTCACCGGTGCGAATGCGGATGACTTGCTCTACTGAGGTAACCCACAACTTTCCATCACCGATTGATCCGGTGTTAGCTGCGGTAACGATGGTGTCGATGATTGATTGCGCATCAGCATCTTCAGCGAGAACTTCAATGCGAACCTTTGGGATGAAATCGACTGTGTATTCGGCGCCGCGGTAGATCTCGGTGTGGCCCTTTTGGCGTCCAAAGCCACGGGTCTCTGAGACAGTCATGCCAGCAACGCCAGCTGCTTGTAGCGCGACCTTGATGTCATCGACCTTTGCAGGCTTCACGATGGCGGTAATGAGCTTCATATTTGCCTTCAATCTCTTCTCTTGGCTCGCTTAGTAGCGATTGGAATTTCCGGTGATGTCGTATGCAGATTCTGCGTGGAACGTTGTATCCAAACCATTGAGCTCATCATCACGGAAGACGCGGAAACCAATGGTCTTTGAAATAAGTGTGGCTATCAGCCATGTTGCCGTAAAGGAGAAGAGCGCAACAACGACGATAGCTACAAGTTGACGACTTAGCTGCGTTGTTCCGCCATTGAAGAAGAGGCCATCTGCACCAGCTGCATTTGCAGTCACTGTGCCGAGGATTCCGATACCGATCATTCCGAGGATTCCACCAATACCGTGAACACCAACAACATCGAGTGAATCGTCATAGCCGTACTTGTATTTGCGTGTCACAGCCCAAGCTGAAACAACGCCAGCAATCAATCCCAGAATTAAAGCACCGAGTGGGTTGAGGTACCCGCAAGATGGGGTAATTGCTACCGCACCGGCAACAGCACCTGATGCAACGCCAAGTGTTGTGGCCTTACCATCACGATACTTTTCATATGCAATCCATGTCATGGCAGCAGCAGCTGTTGCAACTTGAGTATTGATCATTGCAGTTGCTGCTAAGTGACCCGCAGAGAGTGCTGATCCTGCGTTAAATCCAAACCAACCGAACCAGAGCATTCCTGCACCAAGCAGAACAAGTGGCATATTGTGTGGGCGCATCGGATCTTTCTTAAATCCATCGCGCTTTCCAAGAACAAGTGCG
Source organism: Candidatus Nanopelagicaceae bacterium (assembly GCA_965267625.1). GTDB lineage: Bacteria > Actinomycetota > Actinomycetes > Nanopelagicales > Nanopelagicaceae > Planktophila. Next base: position 1,048,891 of record OZ254124.1, on the reverse strand, counting down.
AGAGCAAGCGCTGCGGCTCCTGAGTTGATTTCAACAACGAGACCGCCTGCGAAATCAAGCGCCTTCAACTTATCGATAATCCATCCGCCTTCACCATTTTGCGCAGCAAATGCCCAGTGACAAATAGGGAGATAAACCAAGGTAATCCAGGCGGCAACGAAGATGACCCAAGAGCCAAACTTTGCACGGTCTGCGATTGCACCAGAGAGAAGTGCAACTGTAATGATGGCAAAAGTCAGTTGGAACATTGCAAATGCAAGGGTTGGAATCTGATGTCCTTCTGCGCCAACAACTTGATCCAGTGTTCCGCCAAGTCCAAGGTGATCAAATCCACCAATCAGTCCGTTATGTGATTTACCGAAGGCAAGTGAATACCCGTAGAGAACCCAGATGATTGTCGTGACACCCATTGCCGCAAATGACATCATCATCATGTTGAGCGCTGATTTTGCTCGCACCATTCCGCCATAGAACAAGGCGAGTGCGGGGGTCATGAAGAGAACTAGCGCTCCGCTCATTAACACCCATGCTGTATCTCCGGTATTAATGGCGTTCATAAGTTTCTCCGTAACTTATTTAGAATTTATTTAATTTACTTCGTTGCTTGGTAGCGATCGTAAGAAGCTTGAATCTCTGCTTCTGCTTCATCGTGGCCTACCCAATCGCCACCGATGACTTCTTTACCTGGCTCGAGAGTCTTATATACCTCGAAGAAGTGCTTGATTTCATCGAGTTCGTAAACCGGTAGGTCGCCGATATCCTTGATTGATGACTTGCGGATATCGCCAGCTGCAACACAGAGGAGCTTGTCATCGCCACCCTTTTCATCGGTCATACGCAACATCGCAACGGCGCGAGCTGAAACAACGCATCCTGGGAAAGTTGGCTCATCGAGCATGACGAGCGCATCAAGCGGGTCGCCATCATTTGAGAGAGTGTTCTTTACAAAGCCGTAGTCATGCGGAAAGCGCGTTGCCGTAAAGAGCATGCGATCGAGGCGGACTTCGTGGGTCTCATGGTTAATCTCGTACTTATTGCGTGAACCAGCTGGGATTTCAACTACAACGTCAAAGATCATCCGGTGACTACTTTCTCTTCATCCTTATCAAAGTTCCTGATTGGGAAAATCAGAAAGGGGAAACTTGGGGTGAGCGACGGGGCTCGAACCCGCGACATCTCGGACCACAACCGAGTGCTCTACCAGCTGAGCTACGCCCACCATGTGCTGTGTAGGGGCGTTACTTTACCCGCCAAGGACCGAAATGAAGAAACCGGTTTCTGGCAGGCTTATCTTTTACTGGTTTCGCGCTGAAAACAGCAGAGCGGTAGTACTTCAGCTCGTCGATTGAATCTTGAATATCACCAAGGGCTCTGTGATTGCCTGTCTTTGCAGGGGCAGCGAAATAAGCCTTTGGATACCAACGACGTGATAACTCTTTAATCGTAGAGACATCAATGGTGCGATAGTGAAGATACTCCGCCAGGATCTTCATATCGCGGGCAATAAAGTTGCGATCTACCGATACAGAATTTCCTGCCAATGGTGATTTGCCTGCAACGACACCTGCGGAATCGAGATATGCCAGGATCTGCTTCTCTGCCTCGGCCACATCGATCCCACCGGCAATCTCATTGATCAGCCCAGACGAGGTATGCATATTGCGTACAAAGTCATTCATTCCGGCGAGCTGACCTTCAGTGGCATGGATGACGAGGTCAATGCCTTCGCCGATGATGTTGAGCTCGGAATCGGTAACAAGGACGGCAATCTCCACCAGGGCATCTGTCTCTAGGGAGAGCCCGGTCATTTCGCAATCAATCCAGACGAGATGGGGGAGTTCGTTAGCCATAGCGGCAGAGTACAGGCAGGGCGAGGTTTCAACTCTAGTTCACCTTCCGTTCACCTTTCGGTACCTCGATTTCCTATGCATTGGGAGAGGATGCGGACATGACCACAGCACCGCTGCCGCGTGAAATCACCACGCAGCCTCGACGCTCTGATCGAATCTTTCGTCGAGTCGTTACCGCGGGTGGACTCTCATCATTAGCAATTCTGAGCTTGATCACAATCTTTCTTGCATATCGAGGATTCGAAGTACTTCGTCAAGAAGGAATTGGATTCATCACTTCATCTGATTGGTCAATCACCACAGACGATGCTGGCAATGTAGTTGAAAGTCGTTTTGGACTTGCCGCAATGTTGGTCGGAACAATCCTCTGTGCATTTATAGCTGTGATTATCGCGCTTCCAATTTCGGTTGCATCTGCGCTCTTTCTAAATTTTTACTCTCCACAATGGCTCAAGAAGTTCTTGGTTGCTGTTATCGACATGATGGCTGCATTCCCATCAATTCTTTTTGGTATTTGGGGTTTTCTCGTTCTCATGCCGAGCGCTGAATATTGGGCAAAAATCCTCAATCATCATTTGGGATTTATTCCGGTATTCAAGGTTGCGCCATATGTGGTTACGCGCTCGCCGTTTATTGCAGCCGTGGTTCTTGCCATCATGATCATCCCAATTATTACCTCAGTCTCTCGTGAAGTATTTTCACAAACTCCACTCGATCGCATTCAAGCTGCATATGCTCTCGGTGCAACACGTTGGGGAATGATTAAAGCTGTTGTGCTTCCATATGGACGTTCAGGTGTCATCGGTGGAGCGATGCTCGGTCTTGGTCGCGCCATGGGAGAGACCGTTGCAGTCTTTACTGTTCTCAACATTGTCTTCCAGGTGAACTGGCACATTCTCCTCGGTGCCGGTGGAAACGTCGCTTCCCTCATCATTCTTAAATTTGGTGAAGCAAGCCCATATGAAATCAAGGCGCTTATGGCAGCTGGCTTGGTTCTCTTTATTCTCACCCTGGCAGTTAACGCCCTTGCTGATTTGATTGTGAAGAAGACTGGAAAATCAGGGCGATGACAACTGTGCAACCGACTCGTCCATGGGTGGCATCGACTACTGATCGCCTCCGCGATGGCGCCATCTTTGTCGGCTCAATTGTTCTTTCATACTTTGTAGTGGGAGCAACTCCGCTCAAAGGCAAGCTTGCATACTTTGTAACTTTTTTCGCAATTCTCACAATTGCAAATGGTCTTAATGGTTTCCTTCGTTACGGATTTCCTGCAGCAAAAGATGCTGCGATTAAAACTCTGGTAGGCGTAGGCGCGCTCCTTACTGTCATGCCGATCGCAAGTATCTTGGCAACGGTTATTAGCAAGGGTTACAAAGGAATCAACTTCAATCTCTTTACTCAAGATATGTCACTTGCAACACCGACAGATCCCTTAACAAATGGCGGATTGCTCCACGCAATCACCGGAACAATCACTCTCGTAACCCTTTCGCTCATCATGAGCGTTCCCCTTGGAATTCTTACCGCTCTCTACCTGACAGAGATTAAGGGCAAGTTCACCCGCCCCATCAAGTTCTTGGTGCAGGCAATGTCAGGTGTGCCATCAATTGTTGCCGGTCTATTTATCTTGTCGGCAGTTCTCTACCCAATCACAAAGGGTTACTCAGCATTTATGGGAGCACTGGCACTGACGATCTTGATGATTCCAACAGTTGCCCGCACATCAGAAGAAGTTCTCAACCTGATTCCGCAAGATCTCCGTGAGGCAGGAACTGCTCTAGGCGGAACCCAGTGGCGCACAGTTGCGATGATCGTTCTCCCAGCAGCGCGTAGTGGCCTTATTACAGCAATGATTCTTGGTGTGGCTCGCATTGCAGGCGAGACCGCTCCGCTTCTTCTACTGACTGGCGGCGGCGATAAGGTCAATGGAAATCCTTTCCATGACCCAATTGGTTCACTTCCTTACTACATTTGGAAGTCATTTAACGCAGGCTCCGAAGAAGCTATTACTCGCGCCTGGGCCGGACTTTTAGTTCTGGTAGTTCTTATCTTGATCCTCTTTACAACAGCACGTTTCTTAAGCACTAGAAAGGTCTCACGATGACTTCTGCACTCTCCGATGTGACAAGCGCTCCGCGCATTCCAGGTTTACGTGCAGCTGGTACTGGCCTTGAAGCACGCGGCATTCACGCGTGGTTCGGCAAGCACCACGCTCTCGAAGATATTTCACTCGACTTTGCACCAGGCACCGTTACTGCACTCATCGGTCCATCAGGTTGCGGCAAGTCAACATTTATTCGCACACTCAATCGCATGCATGAGTTCATTCCATCTGCCGCGATGGCAGGTGAAGTGCTTCTGGATGGCAAAGATGTTTATGCGCCAGGAACAGATGTCACAAAGATCCGTCTTCAAATCGGCATGGTCTTTCAGAAGCCAAACCCATTCCCATCGATGACCATTGGCGAGAACGTTCTCTCCGGTCTCAAGCTGGCACAGCTAAAGGTCGATAATAAAGATGATCTTCTTGAAGAATGTCTTGAGCGTGCCGGTCTTTGGAAGGAAGTAAAAGATCGTCTCGGTGCACATGGAGGTTCGCTCTCAGGTGGTCAGCAGCAGCGTCTCTGTATCGCTCGCGCCCTTGCAGTTAAGCCACAAGTACTTTTGATGGACGAGCCATGTTCTGCGCTCGATCCAGGATCAACCCTTCGCATTGAAGAGACCATCCGCCATCTTTCAGAGACGATGACAATTGTTATCGTGACTCACAATATGCAGCAGGCGGCGCGCGTTTCAGATCACACCGCCTTCTTCCTCTCTGATGGTGGACCTGGCCACATGGTCGAATTTGCACCTACCAATGAAATCTTCTCTCGCCCGAAAGATAAGCGCACCGAAGATTACGTAACAGGTCGTTTCGGCTAAAAATCAGCACCAAATGTTCACCTAACTGTTAGGTGTGGTTTCCTCAAAAGCGCATATCGGTTAAGCCTGATTGCATAGTTTCTGCCTTGTAAGAAAACCTAATCTAACAAGGGGAAATACATGAGAGTTTCAAAGCTCGCGAAAGTTGCTTCAATTGCACTCGCGTTCGGCTTGGTAGCAACAACACCTGCACATGCAGCAAATCTTCAAGGTTCAGGCGCATCTTTCCCAGCGCTACTGATTGAAGCATGCAAGGCTCCATTTGCAGCAGCTACAACACATTCTTATTCATATGCTTCTTCATCTTCAGGAACAGGCCAGTCAAACTCAGATAAGTCAATCGGTGACTTCTGGATGTCAGATGGCGCATACACAGCTTCAACAAAGCGCGCATCATTGATTCACGTTCCTCTAGTTGCAGCACCAATTGCGATTCTTCACAACGTTCCAAACTCAAAGACACTCCAGCTCTCAGCTGAAACAGTGGCAAAGATTTTCGCAGGAACAATCACAAAGTGGAACGATCCAGCAATCGTTGCAGACAATAACCGCACAACAACAAAGGTTATCTACACAAAGAATTCAGATGGCTCACTCAAGAAGGATGCAAAGGGAGATCCAATCGTCCTTCGCACACAGCAGGTAAAGAGCAACTTCATCTTGCCTGATAAGAAGATTCAGGTTATCTACCGTTCTGATTCATCCGGAACAACTGAGAACTTCACAAACTACCTCAACAAGTCAGCGCCATCAGTATGGTCAAAGGCGAAGAACAAGGTCTTCTCAGCAGGTTTTCCTGGCAACATCAATGATGTTGCAAACCTTGGTCGCATCGTCGGTGCCGCATCGTCAACTGGTGTTGCACAGCTTGCCGGCAAGACTCCTTACTCAATCACATACGCTGAAGTGAACTACGCAAAGGCGAACAAGTTAAAGATTGCTAACTTGATCAACCCAGCAGGTTCTTCAGTGGCACCAGATTCATCAGGTGTAGGTGCATTCCTTGCATCAGCATCACAGGATGCAAATGGTTGGCTGACATATGACTATGCAACTAAGGAGAAGGGTGCATACCCACTTGGTATCGTCTCTTACCTCTTAGCTGATACAAAGTCAGGCGATAAGGCAACTGCGGCAGCTGTCGCAGAGTTTGCAAAGTTCATCTTGTCTCCGGCTTGTTCACAGAAGGTGGGAGAAGATCTCGGATTCTCAGTAATCGATGGCGACTTGCTTAAGAAGTCACTTGCGCAGGTTGCAAAGATCGGTTAATTCAGAAGAATAAATAGTTTCGGCCGGGCCCTGTGAGGGGGTCCGGCCGATTCTTTTTCCACGTTTGCGCGCCTGGCTGGAATCGAACCAGCGACAACCCGCTTAGAAGGCGGGTGCTCTATCCGACTGAGCTACAGGCGCATTGCATAAGGTTTAACGATGCATCTCACGTACGGCGATGAGGTACTGGCTAATAGTACCCAGTAAGGTTTGGCACTATGGCTGAGTTCATTTACACGATGAAGAAGGCGCGTAAAGCGCATGGTGAGAAGGTAATTCTCGACGACGTAACCCTGATGTTCCTTCCTGGAGCAAAGATTGGTGTCGTCGGCCCTAACGGTGCCGGTAAGTCGACTGTCTTGCAGATCATGGCCGGACTTCAGCAGCCTTCAAACGGTGAGGCATACCTTTCACCTGGCTACACCGTAGGCATCTTGATGCAGGAGCCAAAGCTCAACGAAGAGAAGACTGTTCTTGAAAATGTTCAAGAGGGTGTTGCAGAGACAATGGAGATGGTTCGCCGCTTCAATGAAATCTCAGAAGAAATGGCAAACCCGGATGCAGATTACGACAAGTTGTTATCTGAGATGGGCGAACTCCAAGAGCAGCTCGATCACCGCAATGCATGGGAGCTTGATTCACAGCTCGAGCAGGCGATGGATGCACTTCGTTGCCCACCTGGAGATGCTGATGTAAAGGTTCTATCCGGTGGAGAAAAGCGTCGCGTAGCTCTCTGTAAGTTGCTGCTTGAAGCACCAGATCTTTTGCTGCTCGATGAGCCTACCAACCACCTTGATGCAGAATCAGTTCTCTGGCTTGAGCAACACTTGGCGAAGTACCCAGGCACAGTTGTAGCGATCACTCACGATAGATACTTCTTGGATAACGTCGCCGAATGGATTCTCGAACTCGACCGTGGTCGTGCATATCCATATGAAGGTAACTACTCAACTTATCTCGAGACAAAGTCTGCACGTCTGAAGATTGAAGGTCAGAAAGATGCGAAGCGTGCAAAGCGACTGACTGAAGAACTCGACTGGGTTCGCCAAAATGCAAAGGGTCGCCAGGCAAAGTCAAAGGCCCGTCTTGCTCGCTATGAAGAGATGGCAGCAGAGGCTGACAAGATGCGAAAGCTGGACTTTGAAGAGATTCAGATTCCACCTGGACCACGCCTTGGAAATATTGTGGTTGAGGTTGAAAATCTGGTTAAGGGATTTGGCGATCGCGTTCTCATTGATGATCTCTCATTTACCTTGCCTCGTAACGGAATCGTCGGAGTCATCGGACCTAACGGTGCCGGTAAGACAACGCTCTTTAAAACAATTCTTGGCCTCGAGCCAGCGGATTCAGGTAAGGTCAAAATTGGTGAGACTGTAAAGATTTCATATGTCGATCAGTCACGCGGTGGTATTGATCCAAAGAAGTCTCTGTGGGAAGTTGTCTCTGATGGTCTCGACTTTATTAAGGTCGGACAAGTTGAAATGCCTTCACGCGCTTACGTTGCTGCCTTCGGCTTTAAGGGTCCAGATCAGCAGAAGCCAGCGGGAGTTCTTTCTGGTGGTGAGCGCAACCGTCTCAACCTCGCTCTTACTTTGAAGCAGGGTGGAAACCTATTGCTTCTCGATGAACCAACAAACGACCTTGATGTGGAAACACTTGGCTCACTAGAAAATGCGTTACTTGAATTTCCTGGTTGCGCAGTTGTGATCTCTCACGATCGTTGGTTCTTGGACCGCGTTGCAACACACATCTTGGCCTACGAAGGCGATTCAAAGTGGTTCTGGTTTGAAGGAAACTTCGAATCATATGAAGAGAACAAGATTGCTCGTCTTGGTGCAGATGCAGCTCGTCCACACCGTGCGACTTATCGAAAGCTGACACGCTAATGATTTACAGCAATAAGCAATTTGTTCGTTGGGATGACATTGACGCATTTGGTCACGTCAACAATGCGAAGTACCTCACCTATATTCAAGAGGCCCGTTTCCAGTGGTCTTTCTATGAAGTAAAGGCTGAGGGGGAGAAGCCAACACTTCTCGAAATGGTTGTTGCTCGTAACGAAATCGATTACCTCGTACCGATTTATGAAGGTGGACTTTTCTACGATGTAAACCTCTGGGTTGAATCCATTGGAAATAGTTCATTTGTGCTTGGTTACGAGGTAGTTGGCGCAGATGGCGTGGTTCACGCAAAGGTGAAGAGTGTTCAGGTCGCCGTATCAATGGAAACTAAGAAATCTCGCCCCTTAACCGATGTGGAGAAGGAATTCCTCGCAAAATACATGCGCGGCTAAGTAGGCTCTGCAGATGAAGAAGCTTCACCCAGCCTGGACTGCTCTTGTTGTCACATTCCTTACCTTGATGGCGACGGCAGGATTTAGATCTGCTCCTTCGGTAATAATCGTTCCACTGGAAGATGCCTTCGGTTGGTCTCGTTCTCAAGTTTCTCTCGCGATTGCAATCAACGTACTTCTCTATGGGCTAGTTGCACCGTTTGCTGCTGCGTTAATGGAGCGCTTTACCGTTCGCAAAGTCGTCATGACCGCACTTACCTTTGTTGCTCTCAGCGCCGCTTCAACCATTTTCATCTCGCAGCCATGGCACCTGTGGGCGCTCTGGGGCGTCTGTGTTGGTATCGGTACTGGTTCCATGGCGTTGGTATTTGCGGCAACTGTTGCAAATCGTTGGTTCGTCACACATAAAGGTTTGGTAGTTGGTGCACTGACTGCAGCGAGTGCAACTGGTCAGTTGATCTTCTTGCCGATGCTCTCTCACTTTGCAGTGACCTATGGTTGGAAGTCTGTCTCAGTAACAATTGCAATTGCCTCTCTTGCTGTGGTGCCGCTGATTTATTTCTTTTTAAAGGAATCTCCTCAGGCGATCGGCATCACACCTTATGGAGCTCCAGATTCTTGGGAGCCAGCGCCCAAGAGCGAACTCTCTGCCTTTCGATTGGCAATCGACACAATTTCAAAGGCGAAATCAAATCGCGAGTTTCAAATTCTCTTCTTCACATTTTTTGTCTGTGGGCTGTCCACCAATGGCCTTATCGGCACCCACTTCATTCCGGCAGCGCACGACCACGGAATGGCAGAACCGATTGCGGCATCTTTGCTCGCTCTTGTCGGAGTCTTCGATGTAATCGGAACTCTCTGCTCTGGTTACCTCACCGATAAATACGATCCACGCAAACTTCTCTTCTTCTACTACGGACTTCGTGGTCTCTCACTATTTCTTCTCCCATCAATCTTGTTCTCATCTGTCCACCCATCAACTCTGGTCTTCGTTATCTTCTATGGCCTCGATTGGGTAGCAACAGTCCCGCCCACATTGGTTCTTTCGCGCATAGTTCTTGGCCCTAGTCGTGCCACGATTGTCTATGGTTGGGTATTTGTAGGACATCAGATTGGTGCATCCGTTGCTGCAATTGGCGCTGCAGTTCTTCGAGTTCAGCTTGGTGACTACGCAGTTGCGTTCTATATCTCAGCTGCAATGTGTATCGTCTCGGCGTTGATGGTGCTACAAATAGCTAAAGGTAAATCCGTTAGCGAATTGAGAGTCTGATGGCAGAGCGCGATACAACGAACTATTACGAGTTATTCGGGGGAGAACCTTTCTTCGCTGATCTGACTTCACAGTTCTATGCGCGCGTTGCTACCAACGAGATCCTGCGCCCGATGTATCCAGAGCGCGATATGGCAGGGGCTGCGCGTCGATTACAAATGTTCCTCGAGCAATATTGGGGCGGACCAACAACATATTCAGAAGAACGTGGCCACCCGCGCCTTCGGATGCGCCATGCCGGTTTTCACATTGGACCTGCCGCAAAAGATGCATGGCTTACATGTATGCGCGAAGCAGTTGATGGCATGAATATAGAAGGTGAACCAAAAGAGAAACTTTGGCGTTACCTAGAAGGAGCAGCCGAGCACTTGCTCAATAGCTTTGAAGATTAAGAAAACTACTTCTTCGATTTATTGCCAACGACGAGAATTTCACCATTGCGCAGAAACCAGAGAGTTCCGGAAGAATCTCGCACAGTTGTTACGCGAAGACCGACTTTCTCAACTGCGCCTTCAACATCGCCAACCTTTACCTGATCGCCGACGCCGTATTGGTCTTCAACCAGCATGAAGATGCCAGAGATGAAATCCTTAACAAGTGTTTGCGAGCCGAGACCAATCGCAACGCCGATGATTCCAGCTGATGCGATAACCGGACCGAGATCGAAACCGAATTCGCCCATAATCATTCCGACTGAGATCACCCAGACAAATGCAGTAAAGATTGAGGTGAGAACGGTGCCTATTGTCCGGGCGCGTTCTGCCTGACGAGCGACGACTCCAGGACCAGGTTTGATATCGGCAGATGCCAATTTGGCGACAGCTCTATCGATGGCACGCTTTCCAATCGAGTGGCTAATCAGGGCGATGAGAAAGACAGAGATGACGCGAAGCGGCGCCCCTGTGAACCAATCAATGACTTGCTGTGTACGGTCGCTCATAGTGGTTAAGGATAGACTGCGCCCCATGATTACCTCGTTATCTCAGGTGGCTCACCTCCTTCCAATGATCAATCAAGAAGGTGGCGCCGAGCCAGGAGAGGGCCTGACCGCTCTCCAGACATTTACCTATTTCTTCGCAGCGCCTGTCGCAATCTTTACTGTGATTGCGCTTCTCTCATGGTTTGCATCAGCGCCAAAGAAGGCGAAGAAGGATGTCATCAACCGCATCGATGATGAAGATGACGGTTCTTTCATAACGATGATTGCTTAAGAATTTAAGAATAAGAAAAGCCCCAGTCGATATGACTGGGGCTTTTCTTATTGAATCGAATTACGCGTCTTTAGCCTGAGCCTTCAATGCGCGAGCAAGAGCATCGCGCTGCTCGGAGACGATACGGCGAAGACCGTTAGGTGCATCCTTGCCTGCGCCGGTGAGCCAACCTTCCACCTTCTTCATAGTTGCATCAGAAACCTGATAGCTAGGGAATGCAAGAAGTGCAATGTTGCTTGCAAACTCATATGTATGAGATGTCCAGTAACCAAGAATTAAATCAAAATACTTATCCGCATAAGGTGCTGTGAGTTCACGCTGACCTGGGCGGTTAAAACCTTGAATTGTCTGAATCTGGATGTGGTTTGAGATCTCCTTTGCAGTTGCGAGTTCCCAAGCAGCAGCCTTAGTTGCAGCATCTGCACCTACTGCGCGACCGAATGCAGCAGCCTTTTCGCCATCTGCGCTCTTATCGTTAGCGAGTTCAACTTCAACTGCATCAACTGTAGCTGCACCGCGCTCCACCAAAGAGTTGAGAAGTGTCCAGCGAAGGTTCGCATCGACAGTCACGCCGCCGAGCTTGCCATCGAGAATATCTCGCACCTTTGCAACCTGTGCCTGTGACTTCGCTGTAGCGGCAAAGCTTCGTACATATTGAAGCTGAAGATCACTTCCTGCCGCTGCGCCATCGAGAAGCTTCTCAATGCCATCAGCCAAGGTTGCGCGAAGTGCTTCACGGTTCTTATCAGCTGCATAGAGCTCAACTGCTGTTCCAAGCTGAAGCATTTGTGTTGCAACAACTGCTACATCGTTCTCATGTGCCAGAGCGTTGAGAACCATTGGTACATAGTCACTTGCAGCGAGTTCGCCATCACGTGTCATATCCCAGACTGCAGACCAGGCAAGTGCGCGGGTCAATGAATCCTCGATGACCCCTAGGTAGCCCTTAAGAGTTGCAATGCTGCGATCATCAAAACGGAGCTTGCCGTATGACAAGTCACCATCATTGAGCACAACAAGATCTGCAGTCTTTTCGCCAGCAAGCTCTGGAACAACGGTAGTTGCACCAGCAACATCGAGTTCAACGCGCTTGCGGCGAACAATCTTTCCGCCAGCGATGTCATAGAGACCAACTGCCATACGGTGCGGACGAAGCTCTGCTGAACCAGCTGGAACAAGTGGAACTTCCTGCTTAACTGCAACAGATGTGTACTTATCGCCATCGATAACAAGCTCTGGACGCCATGTGTTTACACCGGCTGTCTGGAGCCAGGTTGCGATCCAAGGCTTGAGGTCGCGACCTGAAGTTGCTTCTAGTTCAACAATCAAATCATTAAGAGTTGTATTGCCCCACGCATGCTTCTCGAAGTACTTCTTCAAGCCTGCAATAAATGCATCGAGACCAACATATGCAACGAGCTGCTGAAGAACAGATGCTCCCTTTGCATAAGTGATTCCGTCGAAGTTTGTCTTCACTGCTTCAAGGTCATACATATCTACCGCGATTGGGTGAGTAGATGAGAGCTGATCCTGGCGATATGCCCAGTTCTTGCGCTCTGCGTTAAATACTGTCCAAGAGTTTGTGAAACGTGTTGCGTAGGCAAGTGTGTGATACGAAGCCCACTCAGCAAATGACTCGTTGAGCCATAGGTCGTCCCACCATGTCATTGTGACGAGGTCACCGAACCACATGTGTGCCATCTCGTGGAGGATGACATTTGCACGCCAGTTGTATTCCTTGTCGGTTACCTTTGAACGGAAGACAAAGTAATTCTCAGCGAATGTAACGCAACCTGCGTTCTCCATCGCACCAGCATTGAATTCTGCAACAGCAATCTGATCGTACTTATCGAATGGGTATGCAAGACCGAAGTCTTTTTCGAAAGCAGCAAAACCGCGACGGGTAATGTCGAAGAGTTCATCGGCATCCATGTGCTCGGCAAGTGACTTGCGGCAGTAGAGACCGAGTGGAACAACCTTCGCACCCTTATATTCGCTCTCGACCTTGAAGTAAGGACCAGCGACAAGTGCGGTGAGGTATGTAGAAATTCTTGGAGTGGTTGTGAAGACCCACTTCTTATTTGAACCAGCATCAGTCTTTGAAGCAACCGGGTTATTTGAAATTACCTCCCAGTGGCCTGGCACAGTTGCTGAGATTGCAAATGTTGCCTTGAGATCTGGTTGGTCGAAACATACAAATGTACGACGAGCATCTGGAACTTCGTGCTGGGTGTAGAGGTAGACCTCTCCATCTGCAGGATCTTGGAAGCGGTGAAGACCCTCACCTGAATTTGAGTAGATACCTTCGAACTCAACGTAGAGCTCGTTATTTGCAGCTAGTGGTGGAAGGAAGATTGATTCGCCGTCGAACTTTGGATCGAACGCTTCGCCGTTGAGCTCTGCCTTGATGACAGACTTTCCGACTGCATCGATAAATGTTGTTGCGCCAGGCTTAAGGCCATCGAACTTAACGCGAGTCTTAACGATGAAGTTCTCAGCGCCTGTTGTGAGGTCGAGATCCACATCGTATGAATGGACCTTGACTAGCTGAGAACGTTCTTGCGCTTCTGCACGTGTGAGATTTACTCCTGGCACGGTTTACTCCTTATATATGGGCCTAATTTAATTACCGGTTAGGGTGGATGTAGAGAGCCTAATCGAACAATAAGATTCTCGCCATGGACGAGCCAACCGTACGCAGCTATCGAATTCGCGGCACTCGTATCACCGGCCCACAACAATTGGCGCTGGATAAGCACTGGGATGCCTATGGCATCGAGCAGGGCACAGAAATACTGAACTTTAAGGAACTCTTTCCTGATTCAGAGCGGGTGATTTTGGAGATCGGCTTTGGCATGGGGGAGGCCACTGCCCTCATTGGTCGCGACTTTCCTCAGACCGGATTCGTCGCAGTCGATGTTCATCGCCCAGGAGTTGGAAAGTTATTTGCACTCATTCACGAATATGGCTTGAAGAATCTTCGTGTTATTCAAGGTGATGCTCACCTAATCGTTCACGACATGATTGCCGATAAATCTCTCGATGGCATCCATCTCTTCTTTCCAGATCCTTGGCCTAAAAAACGCCATAACAAGCGCCGTATCGTCAACGAAGATTTCCTAGCTTTGATTGCACCTAAGTTAAAGGAAGGCGGCTTTATCCATATTGCCACCGACTGGGTTCCATACGCTGAATGGATTGAAGAAGTCTTTGCCGCAACAACTTTATTTACTGGCGGAAAAGTAGAGCGCCCCGATTGGCGACCAGTAACTCGATTTGAAGGTCAAGGGATTACAAAAGACCATCAGGTCAACGACTTTAAATATTTTAAAGCTTAGTTTTCGTAAGCAGCAATCTTTGCAATACGTCGCGCATGGCGTTCATCGCCAGGAAACGGCGTAGCAATAAATGTATCGATGAAATCTTTCACCTCTTGTGCGGTGTGCTGACGCTGGCCCACGGAAATCACATTTGCGTTGTTATGTTCGCGAGCAAGCTTTGCAGTTTCGATGCTCCAGACCAGCGCAGCACGTATTCCTTTAACCTTATTTGCGGCGATCTGTTCACCGTTTCCTGAGCCGCCCAAGACAATGCCAAGTGCGGTTTCATCTTTAGAAACAGCTTCAGCTGTAGGGATACAGAAATCAGGATAATCATCGAGGGCATCGAACTCATATGGCCCGTGATCAGTAACGTCATGGCCACCTGCAACCAGGTGGTGGATTAGCTCGTTCTTAAATTCAAGACCAGCGTGATCGCTACCGATGTGAATGCGCATGCGCAATTTAATCACGATAGATGTTAGAGGAAAGGAAAACCCGCCAAGTGATCGAGCTACTTGGCGGGTTTTCTACCCATTGGAAGGAACTAAATGAAGTTAGTTCTTAGTTTGCTGCGGTAGTTGCTGCAGGTGCTGGAATTGTTGGAGCTCCAGACATTCCGCCACCCATAGGACCGCCGTGTCCACGGCCGCCCTCTGGTCCACCTTTGCCACCACGATCGTCACGTCCGCCCATCTTTGGACCAACTGGAGCAGGAGAATTAACTTCAGCTGTTACGTGAGCTACGAGGTTTGCCTTCATTGATGTTGCCTGCGCCGCAGTGAGTTTTCCTGCAGTTACTGCTGCATCAATTTGCTTTGTTTCATCTGCAGCAAGAGCTGCAATAAGTGCGTCCTTCTTTGCACCAGCGATTGTTGCAAGAGTCTCACCAGCCTTGAGGCGAGTAAGAACAGTATTTGTATCGAGGCCGAGAGTTGTTGCTACAACTGTGAGCTTCTGATTGAGCGCTCCACCAATGCCACCCTTTGGACCCATCTCTGGAAGAAGAACATCACGTGCTGCCTCTGCACTCTTAGCTGCTGCAATGATTGCATCAGCTTGTGACTGAGTGATTGTTCCCTTAGTGACAAGAGTTGAGAGAAGTGTTGTTAACTCTGCAACATGATCAGGCTTTCCTGCCATACGTGGATTTGCAATCGATGTAATTGTGGTCTTTGAAACCTTTGTTGACTTTGTTGCAGCACCTGCAACGCCGAATGAACCGGCGGTAAGTGCCACAGTTGTAATCGCTACTGCGAATACTTTCTTCTTTGATGACATTTTCATGTCTCCTGTCCCGTACATAATGCCGGCCCCGTGTTGCCGACTTGGTTGTAATTAACACCCCAATGCTCAGAAAGATAGCCAGGGAACCTGAGGGCACCATGTGAATTCCTGACTACTTTCTGTGAACTCAAACCCCTGCCCCAGTAAAACTGTGAGCCTGCTGAGGGGTTTCCTGATTACTGAGAGTAGTTATGACCTTTCAGACTTCTCATCCCTAATTGACCCGCTGGGAAGCGGGGGAGAAGCAGGTTCTGACGATGAGGATCGCCACCCGCGCAATCGCGCTAGTGACCATTTCAATTTCAACTATTACATCAACACCTATTGCAGATGCAGCTGGAAGATCGGCGACAGCAGCAGTCAACACAATCTTGAATGGAAAGGGAGCGCCAAAAGGTTCACTCGGCATTGATGGAGATTTCTATATTGATACACGAAGTCTCTTGATCTATGGACCGAAGATAAAAGGAAAGTGGCCAACACCAAAAAGCATTCAAGGACCAACCGGTCCATCTGGAAGTGATGGCAAGAATGGTTCCGATGGTAAATCTGCGAGCACAGCAAACATCAATAGCGTTTCTGGTCCGCAAGGTATTCAAGGAGAGAAGGGAGAGAAAGGTGAAGCGGGATTACCAGGAGCTCCCGGTGCAATGGGTCCAGCAGGTCCCGCAGGTGCAATCGGACCAGCTGGATCACCTGGAGCAAGTGGTTCTAATGGGGCGCAAGGTCCAGCGGGGCCCGCAGGTGCAACAGGAAGCGCAGGTGCGCAAGGACCTGCCGGTGCAAAGGGAGAGACGGGAACAGCAGGGATTACCAATTTGATTTATGGCCAACTCACATTTAGTGACCTGAGTGGTGGCATTGGGACTGGTGTAGATGTTCAAATAGCTGGTTTCGAATCAGGAAAGAAATATCTCGTGAACTTGCAGATAATTTCTTTTCAGCCTAATGACTTGAATGAATACTTTCTTCCATTGTCTTTATCAATCACCAGCACGACGAGCAATGTGATTTCACAAAGCAGCTATTTACTCGTCCATGGATATTCATATCGAGCCGGCTCGAATAGATATGAGAACTCAATCATTGCGGAGATTGTTTTGGACGGAAGCTCTGCAAATGTGTCCTACGGCATAAATCTTCAAGTGGCATCGGGCCGGAATACTTCTGGGACAGAATTGGTGAGGATTAGTGGAAACTACACAATTCAAGAGGTGCAAACCGTACAAAATCACGCGTAAATAAGTACTGGAGCGGGTGACCGGGATCGAACCGGCACAGCCAGCTTGGAAGGCTGGAACTCTACCATTGAGCTACACCCGCGGGGTGTGGGCGTTAGCGTACAGGGTCGGTAAGGAAAGGTAAAAAATTGCTTTAGACTTCCCCCTGCGCCTTCGGGGCGTAGCGTAGTGGCTAGCGCGCCTGCTTTGGGAGCAGGAGATCGGGAGTTCGAATCTCCCCGCCCCGACCAGTATTACTTGTAGTTCGAAGTTATTTAATTTCTAACTAACTTCAAATCAACTTCAATCAACAGGAGTCAACTGTGAAGAGCAACGTCGAGACACTTTCACCAACACGTGTAAAGATTTCAGTAGAGGTTGCATTTGAAGAACTCAGCCCTTACATCGCTGATGCATATAAGAAGCTTGCAGCTCAGATCAATGTTCCAGGTTTCCGTAAGGGCAAAGTTCCAGCAGCGATGGTTGAACAGCGCGTTGGCCGCCCAGCAATTCTCGATGAGGCAATTAATTCAGCACTTCCTGAGTTCTATGGTCAGGCAGCTCGCGAACACACACTTCTTGTCATCGGTCGCCCAGTTGTTGATATCAAAGAATTCAAAGATAACGAGAAGCTTGATTTCACAGTTGAAGTTTCAGTTCGCCCAGAGGTAACACTTCCTGACTTCTCAAAGATCACTGTCACAGTTGATAACGCAGAGGTGTCAGATTCAGATCTCGACGAGCAGATTGACGAGCTCCGCGCTCGCTTCGGAACTCTTCACACTGTTGAGCGCGCAACCAAGTCAGGTGACTTCGTGACTGTCGATCTCACAGCTCGCATTGATGGCGCTGAAGTTGATGGCGGTAAGGCAAATGACATTTCATACGAAGTCGGCTCAAACCGAATGATCGACGGTCTCGATGAAGCGCTCGTTGGAATGTCAGCAGGAGATACAAAGACTTTCACAACTCAGCTCGTTGGTCAGAAAGATGACGAGAAGGGTGATGTTGAGATTCGTCTCAAGGTTGTTAAGGAGCGCGAGCTTCCACCGGTTGACGATGCTTTCGCAAAGCTTGCATCTGAGTTCGACACAATCGCAGAGCTCAAGGCAGATTTCACTGAGCGTCTTGCACGCATCAAGAAGCTCGAGCAGGGTGCACAGGCACGCGATCTCCTCGTTGAGAAGTTGCTTGGCGATCTGGCAATTGAAGTTCCAGATGATTTGGTACTTGAAGAAGTGAACTCACACCTCGAGGGCGAAGGCCGTCTTGAAGATGATGCTCACCGCGCAGAGGTTGATAAGGAAGTACGTGACGGAATTAAGTCTGAGTTCCTCCTCGATTCAATCGTGAAGGCAGAAGACGTTCAGATCACTGAAGTCGAACTCACTGATTACCTCGTTCGTATGTCACAGCGTTACGGAATGGCTCCAGAGCAGTTCGCTCAGGAACTCCAGAAGGCTGGACAGATCACACAGGTCATCGCTGAGGTAACTCGCGCGAAGGCTCTTGCATCTGTTCTCGGTCGCATCGCGGTCGTCGACAAGTCAGGCGCAAAGATTGAACTCGAAGAGCTTCGTCCTCTGCAGAGCCCAGCAGCACCTGTTGCCTCTGCCGAATAATCTTTAGCCAATAGCGAACAGGGGCTAATTCCGCCCTAATCTTCTTATTTTGGGAAGCATTTTCGCTCTGCCATTGTTAAGGTCACTACATAGATTTACAAAGACAGGCCCAATGGAAGGAAGTACCGTGGATTTAATTTACCCACAGAACAGATCAGCAGCAGAGACACCGCTAGGTCTAGGCGATCAGATTTATAGCCGCCTACTCCGCGAGCGAATTGTCTTCCTTGCTGGCGAAGTCCGCGATGAGATGGCAAACCAGATCTGCGCGCAGCTCCTTCTTCTTTCTGCAGAAGATCCAGAGAAAGACATCTACCTTTACATCAACTCACCGGGTGGATCTGTCTATGCAGGTATGGCTATCTACGACACCATGAATTACATCAAGAACGACGTTGCAACTGTTGCAATGGGAATGGCTGCATCAATGGGTCAGTTCCTTCTTACAGCAGGAACAAAGGGCAAGCGTTATGCGACCCCACATGCACGTATCTTGATGCACCAGCCACTCGGTGGAATCGGTGGAACAGCAACAGATATTCGAATCCAGGCAGAACAGATGGCGATTACAAAGCAGACTCTTTCAGAGCTCAATGCAAAGAACACAGGTCAGCCACTTGAGAAGATTCTTATCGACTCAGATCGTGACAACTGGTTCAATGCCAAGGATGCTCTTGAGTACGGATTTATCGATCACATCGCAACAAGCGATGGTCAGATTGTTGGAGGTAAGAAGTAATGAAGCACATTTCAGATTTCGAAGCTCGTTACGTTCTTCCAACCATTGAAGAGAAGACCGCTTACGGTTATAAGCGCCTTGATCCATATACAAAGTTATTTGAAGAGCGCATCATCTTCCTGGGTCAGGCTATCGATGACACAGTTGCTAACGATGTTATGGCACAGCTGTTGACACTCGAGTCAATGGATCCAGATCGCGATATTTCGATCTACATCAACTCACCTGGTGGCTCATTCACAGCTTTGACTGCTATCTATGACACGATGCAATTTGTTCGCCCTGATATTCAGACAATCTGCTTGGGTCAGGCTGCATCTGCTGCAGCAATCATCCTTGCAGGTGGAACCAAGGGAAAGCGTTATGGACTCGAGCACTCACGTATCTTGATTCACCAGCCTTCATCTGAGGGTGGGGGACAGGCATCAGATATCGAGATCCAGGCGCGTGAAATCATGCGTATGCGCGGACTCCTCGAAACGATGTTGTCCAAGCACTCTAATAAGACTGTCGAAGAAATCGAGAAAGATATCGAGCGCGACAAGATTCTTACAGCTGTTGAGGCAGTTGAATACGGAATTATCGATAAGGTAATGGCTTCACGAAAGGCCAAGCCTTCCGCGTAATCCAAGATTAGAAAGAAAGGGCCGGGTGCGATGCTAAAGAAATACTTCGCACCCGGCTCTCTCTTTTCCTATAAGAGCTATCGCAACTTCTTTATTTCGAGCGCCATCTTTGTTATTGGCGCATCTGCATTTCCAATTGCACTTGCTGTCACGATTCTCGATAAAGGTGGAGATGCATCAGCGCTTGGCTTAATCCTGGCAGCGCGCGTTGCTGCAGGAACTCTCTTTATGTTGATTGGCGGAGTGTGGGCTGATCGACTTCCACGCAAGTGGATCATGATTGGTGCCGATTCTTTCCGTGCAGCAATTTGTCTTGTACTGCTCTTTGTATCGGCACATGACCTGCCACTGTGGGCAATTGGTCTCTTGGTATTTCTTATGGGACTTGGTGATTCATTCGGTGCGCCTGCAGGTTCTGCAATTGTGCCGAGTTTGCTTCCTGATCATTTACTTCCTTCTGGAAACGTGGCACGCGGAATTGTTGGCAAGGTTGGAAATATTGTTGGGCCAGGTGTTGGTGGATTAGCAATTGCAGTTATTGGAGCCGATTGGACTTTTGGCTTAATCGCCGGCTCATTCCTCTTTGCAACCACTTTGATTTTCACGATTAAAGAGGATGCGCGCCAAGAAGTTCTTGAAGATAAGCCAACTTTTCTCTTTGAACTCAAAGAGGGCTTTAAGTTGGTCTGGGAAATCAAATGGATTGCAGCATCCATTGCGATGGCATCATTTCAATTGATGGTGATTGTCGCAGCCGAAACTGTGTTGCTTCCGGTCATCACCAGACGTGAATTTGGCACCGACTCAGTCTTTGCCCTCTCTGCCGCAATGTTTAGTTTGGGCGGTGGATTGAGCGCCATCGCAGCTATTAAATACAAGACAAAACGTCCCGGCTTTGTCGCTATCTGGCTCTGGGCGCTCTTTGCAATTGCGCCATTTGTTCTCGCATTCCCGATCAATGAAACCTTTGTAATCATCGGATACTTCATCGCAGGTCTTTCGATTGGCGGCTGGGAGGCATATTGGGTTACTGCCGTTCAGCGGGAAGTCCCACAAGATATGCAGGGCAGAGTTTTTAGTATCGATATAGTCGGTTCCGGTGGGTTGATGCCACTCGGAATGGCTCTGGTCGGTCCAGCTGTTGCGCTGATGGGGGAGAAGCCATTCTTGCTTTCCGCAATTGTGATTCACGTTGTGATTTGTTATCTCGTTCTTCTTGTTCCGGGCGTTGCTGAGATGCGCGATCCTCGCCGAAGTTCTTCGCCAGATTAATTCTGATTAGCGTTATTCACTTAGAGCGAACAAAGTCAGGCTTAATTCAGCCCACATTAAGCGCTCACAAAAACTATATTTACACCCATGTCCACGAAAATCGGCGAGGCTAACGACCTCTTGAAGTGCTCCTTCTGCGGCAAGACCCAGAAGCAGGTGAAGAAGCTCATTGCAGGTCCAGGCGTTTATATCTGTGACGAGTGCATTGATCTCTGTAATGAAATCATTGTTGAAGAACTTTCTGAAGCGAACACACTCGGCCTTGCTGAACTTCCTAAGCCACAATCAATCTTTGAATTCCTTGATCAATATGTCATCGGTCAAGATCGCGCAAAGAAGTCTCTCTCTGTCGCTGTCTACAACCATTACAAGCGCGTTCAATCTGGTGAGACACGTGGCGAGGATGGAATCGAATTAGCTAAATCAAATATCCTTCTCCTTGGCCCAACGGGTTGCGGTAAGACGTTGATGGCACAGACGCTTGCTCGCATGCTCAACGTTCCATTTGCCATTGCTGATGCAACTGCACTGACTGAAGCAGGCTATGTTGGTGAAGATGTTGAAAATATCCTGCTCAAGCTTTTGCAGGCCGCTGATTACGATGTGAAGAAGGCAGAGACCGGAATCATTTACATCGATGAAATCGATAAGGTTGCTCGCAAAGCCGAGAATCCATCAATCACACGCGATGTTTCAGGCGAAGGCGTTCAGCAAGCTCTCTTGAAGATTCTTGAAGGCACTGTTGCATCAGTTCCACCACAGGGTGGACGCAAGCACCCACATCAAGAATTCATTCAGATTGATACAACAAACGTCCTCTTTATTGTTGGTGGAGCTTTTGCTGGCCTCGATAAAATTATCGAATCACGTAGCGGTTCTGCTGGCGTTGGCTTTAACGCCGAGCTCGTCACTCAAGAAGAGAAGAACCGCAAAGATATCTTTGCCGATGTTATGCCAGAGGATTTGTTGAAGTTTGGAATGATTCCAGAGTTCATCGGTCGCCTTCCGGTAATTACCAGCGTTGAAAATCTCGATAAGCCCGCATTGATGCAGATCCTTACTGAGCCAAAGAACGCGCTCGTAAAGCAGTATCAGAAGCTCTTTAGCCTCGATGATGTTGAACTTGAATTCACAAGCGATGCTCTTGATGCCGTAGCTGAACTTGCACTCTCTCGTGGCACAGGTGCTCGAGGTCTTCGCGCAATCATGGAGTCAGTACTCCTCGGTGTGATGTATGAAGTGCCAAGCCGCACAGATATTGCGAAGGTCGTCATTGAAAAGGAATGCATCGAATCCAATGCGCCAGCTACCTTGGTAGAGCGCACCGGCGATCTTCCAAAGCGCGCTTCTCGACGCGAGAAGAGCTCCGAGGAGAAAAGCGCTTAGGCGCTCAATGTAGACTGCGCTCCATGACGAAGCGCGAACTCGCTCCATCCTTTGTACCAGCTGACATTGAGCCACGCCTCTATCAGCACTGGGTCGACTCTGGTTACTTCACTGCGGATGCTTCATCACCTAAAGAACCCTTCACGATTGTTATTCCGCCTCCCAACGTAACTGGCAATCTTCATATCGGTCACGCGCTCGACCAAACTTTGCAAGATTGCCTTACCCGTATGAAGCGCATGCAAGGTTATGAAGCGCTCTGGCTTCCTGGCATGGATCACGCAGGAATCGCAACGCAGAACGTTGTTGAGAAGCAGTTAGCTGCACAAGGTCTTACTCGCCACGACTTAGGCCGTGAAGACTTTGTTAAGAAAGTCTGGGAATGGAAGGCCGAATCAGGCGGACAGATTCTTGGGCAGATGAAGCGTCTCGGAGATTCAGTCGACTGGTCACGCGAAGCATTCACAATGGATGAAACCCTTTCACAAGCAGTTCTCACAATTTTTAAGAAACTCTTTGATGCAGATTTGATTTACCGTGCTGAGCGCATCATCAACTGGTGCCCTCGTTGTTTAACTGCACTTTCAGATATTGAAGTTGAGCACAACGACGATGATGGCGAGCTTGTCTCTATTCGCTATGGTTCTGGTGATTCCGAGATCATCGTGGCGACAACTCGAGCAGAAACAATGTTGGGCGATACTGCTGTTGCTGTGCACCCAGATGACGAGCGCTATGCGCACATAATTGGTAAGACAGTCACTGTCCCACTGATCAATCGCGAGATTCCGGTTGTCGCTGATGAGCATGTAGATCCAGCTTTTGGAACCGGTGCCGTAAAGGTAACTCCGGCACATGACCCAAATGACTTTGAAATCGGATTGCGCCACAACCTGGCAAATCTCGTCATCCTTGATGCAGATGCAAAGGTAGTAAATACCAATAGCCAGTTTGATGGCATGGATCGCTTTGAAGCACGCAAGGCAGTTGTTGAAGCCCTTCGCGCCGAAGGCCGCATCGTTGCTGAGAAGCGTCCGTATGTTCACGCGGTCGGACATTGCTCACGTTGCGATACAACCGTTGAACCACGTTTATCTAAGCAGTGGTTCGTAAAGGTTGCACCACTTGCAAAGGCAGCAGGCGATGCTGTTCGTGATGGTCGCGTAAAGATTGAGCCAGAAGAGCTTGCACCACGTTACTTCGAGTGGGTCGACAACATGCACGACTGGTGTATTTCTCGTCAGTTGTGGTGGGGTCACCGCATTCCGGTTTGGTATGGACCTAATGGTGAAGTAATTGTTGTTGGTCCCGGAGAGACTGCTCCTGCTGGATATGAACAAGATCCTGATGTGCTCGACACTTGGTTCTCATCTGCGCTCTGGCCATTCTCAACTCTCGGTTGGCCAAACCAGACCGCTGACTTAAAGAAGTTCTATCCAACAAGCGTTCTTGTTACCGGATATGACATCTTGTTCTTCTGGGTTGCACGCATGATGCTCTTTGGTTTATTTGCGATGGATGGAGTCCCTCCATTCGGCACCATCGTTCTCCACGGTCTTGTTCGCGATCAATTCGGCAAGAAGATGTCCAAGTCCAAGGGCAACGTCGTTGATCCACTCGAGTTCATCGATAAATACGGTGCCGATGCGTTGCGTTTCACCCTAGCTCGCGGTTCAAACCCAGGTAAAGATCAAGCCTTGGCAGAAGATTGGATTGCAGGTTCACGTAACTTTGCAACCAAGCTCTGGAACGCAACTCGCTTTGCCATGATGAACGGTGCGACCGTTGAAGGCGACCTGCCACCTGTTGATTCACTCAATGCAATCGATAAGTGGATTCTCTCTCGCCTCTCAGAGACGACAGCTGAATACAGCGAACTTCTTGCAACCTACGAATTCGCGCGCGCCAGCGAAGTGATCTATCACTTTGCATGGGATGACCTATGCGACTGGTACCTCGAGCTTTCGAAGGAAGTATTTGCATCTGGTAGCGCTCAATCAACACAGCGCGTTCTTGGCCATGTTCTCGATCAACTTTTCCGTTTATTGCATCCCGTGATGCCGTTCCTCACCGAAGAGCTCTGGACAACATTTACTGAAGGCACAACGTTGATGACCGCTCAATGGTCAGTTGCGAATGCAGCTCACATTGATAAGAAATCTGAAGAGCTAATTACACAGTTGCAACGTGTAATTACAGAGGTTCGACGATTCCGCAATGATCAAGGAGTTAAGCCAAGCCAGAAGATTCCAGGTCGCTTTATCGCGCCAGCAGATGTTGCTGAGTACTCATCAGCGATGGCCTTCTTGCTCAAGCTTGAACTCGGAGACTTCACACCAAGTGCATCGGTTGAAATTGGTGCAATTAAGTGCGAACTCGATCTTTCAGGAACTGTAGATGTTGCAGCAGAACGAACACGTCTTGAGAAGGACTTAGCAACTGCAAAGAAAGATCTAGCTACTGCAGAGGTCAAGCTCAATAACGAAGGCTTCATGGCAAAGGCACCTGAAAACGTGGTTGTTGAGATTCGCGAACGCCAAGCTGCTATGACTGCAGATATCGAACGCATCACTGCGCAGTTGGCTGCGTTGAAGTAAATGACAGCCATTACTCCAGACGACCAAGAGCGCATTGATGCAATTGAGCAGGCGCTGCTCAAGCGTTGGCCTGAGACCAAAATTCAACCTACTCTCGAACGCATCGCTGCTCTTGTAGATGCTCTCGGCTCTCCGCAGCTGACGTACCCAACAATTCACGTGGGTGGCACAAACGGAAAGACAACCACATCGCGAATGATTGATTCACTTCTCTTTGAGATGGGACTTCGCACCGGTCGATTTACCTCGCCACATCTCGAGTCCTACCGCGAGCGAATCTCCATCAATGGGCAGCCGATTGATCCAAAGGCGCTGATCTTCTCTTATAACGATATCGCTGCTTATCTAGACTTTATGGATACAAAGTTTGAAACTCCTATCTCGTTCTTTGAAGCGATTACCGCATTGGCTTTTGCCGCCTTTGCAGAGCACCCCATTGATGTGGGTGTTATTGAAGTTGGAATGGGTGGCGAATGGGATGCCACAAACGTTGTCAATGCTGATGTCTCTGTGATTATGCCTATCGATCTCGACCATACCGAGTATCTAGGTTCAACCATCGCTGAGATTGCTAAAACCAAGGCAGGAATTATCAAAGAAGGCGGCTTTGTAGTTCTGGCACAACAGAGTCCAGAAGCTGCAGTTGAACTATTGAAGAAGGCTGCTGAAGTCCGTGCCGATATCGCACGTGAAGGGCTCGAGTACGTTATCGAATCTCGCACTCTTGCAGTTGGTGGTCAGTTGCTCACCATTAAGACACCGAAAGACACATATGAAGAAATCTTCTTGCCACTTCACGGAAAGCATCAGGCATCGAATGCCGCTGCTGCTCTGGTTGCGGTCGAGGCGTTCTTTGGTGAGCAAGAACTTGATTACGAAGCGGTTCTTGCCGGCTTTGCCAATGTTCAATCACCAGGGCGCTGCGAGGTACTTCATCGCGACCCGACCATCATTATCGATGCAGCTCATAATCCACATGGAGCCCGCGCTCTCACTGAAACAATTCAAAACGAATTCACATTTGATGAAATCATCGGAATCTTCGCTGCGATGGGGGATAAGGATGTGCAAGGAGCTCTCGTTGAATTAGAGAAGGTGATGGATTCAATCATCGTCACTAAAAACTCATCTACTCGCTCGATGGCAGTGGCCGATGTTGAGGTAATTGCGACAAAGATCTTTGGTGCGGAGCGAGTATTTACCGCCGAAACTTTAGATGCGGCAATTGATAAGGCAATTAAGGATTCAGTTCGCCCATTAAGTGAAGAAACTCTCGGAATTCTCATTACAGGTTCCGTTGTTACTGTTGGTGAAGCGCGCACGATTGTGCGCAAGCGTTATGCAAAGGATGAAATCTGATGCGCGTTCTTGGCTCTGCAGTTTTGGTGATGGAATTTTTCATCATGGGCTTTGCCATGTTGATTGCAAAAGACCACGAGACTTCAACAATCATCGCGGGCGCAGTCATTGCGATTCTCTTCCTTCTCACCCCTGGATTACTCAAGAAGAAAGCTGGCTGGATTCTCGGCTCTATCTTGCAGTTCCTGATGATTGGCTATGCAGTAGTTGTGCCTTCGTTGGCATTTCTCGCTCTGATATTCGGTGGACTTTGGATTGCCGCCATCGTTGTAGGCCGAAAGGGGGAGGCGGCTCGCGCTGCCTTGCTCGCTGAGGCTGAAAAAGCTGGTGGCGCGGGGACTCCCTAACCCCCAATAGAATGGGCGAGTGAGTACTTCAGAAAAGACACTTGTCCTCGTTAAGCCAGATGGCGTAGCTCGTGGTTTGGTCGGCGAAATCATCGCTCGTATCGAACGTAAGGGATACACAATCTCTCAATTGCGCATGTTGCAAGCAGACCGCGCACTTCTCGAGCAGCACTATGCCGAGCATCAAGGTAAGCCATTCTTCGAGCCACTCGTTGAGTTCATGCTCTCTGGTCCAATTGTTGCAATGGTTGTCGATGGCAATCGCGTCATTGAAGGGTTCCGAAACATTGCAGGAACAACAGATCCAACAGTTGCAGATCCTGGAACAATCCGCGGCGATCTCGCTCGCGATGCAGGAACAAAAGTTACACAGAATCTCGTTCACGGTTCAGATTCAGCCGAATCTGCAGCACGTGAAATAGCAATCTTCTTTGGAGGTAAGTAATGTCAAGCAAGATGTCATTCATCGGTCGCGATATGGCGGTCGATCTCGGTACTGCTAACACACTTGTTTATGTTCGCGGTCGCGGCATCGTTCTTAACGAGCCTTCAGTTGTTGCAGTTAACCAAGACACCGGAGGCATCCTCGCCGTTGGTATCGAAGCAAAGAAGATGATTGGCCGTACACCGGGCAATATCGTTGCAATTCGCCCACTCAAGGACGGCGTTATTGCAGACTTCGACACAACAGAGCGCATGCTCCGTTACTTTATTCAGAAGGTACATAAGCGCAGCTACTTGGCTAAGCCACGTATCGTCGTTTGTGTTCCATCAGGTATTACAGGTGTAGAACAGCGCGCGGTTAAGGATGCAGGTTATGCAGCTGGCGCACGTAAGGTCTACATCATTGAAGAGCCAATGGCTGCTGCAATCGGTGCAGGTCTTCCAATCCACGAACCAACCGGAAACATGGTTGTTGATATCGGAGGCGGAACAACTGAGGTTGCCGTTATTTCACTCGGTGGAATCGTGACTGCGCTTTCAATTCGCGTCGGTGGCGATGAGCTCGATCAATCAATTATTAACTGGGTAAAGCGCGAATATTCACTGCTTTTGGGTGAGCGCACCGCAGAAGAGATCAAGATGGCTATCGGTTCTGCTTATCCATTGCAGGGCGAGAACGATGCTGAAATCCGTGGTCGCGATCTAGCAACTGGACTTCCAAAGACAATCGTCGTAACAGCAGCCGAGATCCGCAAGGCGCTCGAAGAGCCTGTTAATGCAATTGTTAACGCTGTGAAGGGAACACTTGATAAGTGTCCACCAGAGCTTTCTTCAGATCTCATGGATCGTGGAATCGTTCTTACCGGTGGAGGAGCACTTCTTAAGGGCCTCGATGAGCGTCTTCGTCGCGAGACCGGAATGCCAATTCATATTGCAGACCGTCCACTCGATGCAGTTGTTGAGGGCTCAGGTAAGTGCATTGAAGAATTCGAAGCCCTTGAAAAGGTTTTGATTTCCGAGCCACGTCGCTAAAGGTCTCTCACTGTGCGTTATGGTGGCGACAATCGTGGTCGCTTACTGCTCATCGTATTAATTGTCACCTCGCTATTTCTGATCACCCTTGATCTTCGCGGCGTACAAGTAATCGATGGCATTCGCACAGGTACTCAGACTGCCCTCACGCCAGTACAAAAAGCTGGTTCATGGGTCGTGTCACCATTCCGCAACTTCCTCTCTGATGTCACTCATCTTGGTCGCACACGTAACCAAATTGAAAAGTTGAAGGCAGATAACGATGCACTTCGTCAGGCACTTCTCAATCGCAAAGTTGCAGATGCAGAGCTCAAGCAGTTAAAGAATGTTCTTGATCTCGCTGGTAGTGGTGGATTTAAAGTTGTCAGCGCAAAGGTGATCTCACAAGGTTCAAGCACTTCATTTACGCAAACAATCACAATCGACGCTGGAATCAAATCTGGCGTTCATACCAACATGACTGTGATCTCTGGCTTTGGTTTAGTTGGCGTCGTAAAGGTTGCCTACTCCAATAGCGCAGTTGTGCAGCTTGCATCAGACCCAGCGTTTCGCGTTGGTGCTCGCATTGCGGGCTCGCAACAAATCGGTATTTTGAGCGGCCAGGGCACTCGAAAGGGTGTTCTACAGTTATTAGATAACACCACTGAGGTAAAGGTGGGGGATGCAATCCTGGCTCGGGGCAGCAATAACGGTCGTCCATTTGTGCCAGGTGTTCCAATTGGTGAGGTAACTTCCGTTGATAACTCTGCGGGTGCAGTAACTCAAACAGCTGACGTAAAGTTCTATAGCAACTTTGCAACTCTAGGCGTTGTCTCGGTTGTTGTCTCTTCACCAAGTATCGACCCACGTGATGCGCTCGTTCCACCTAAGCCAAAGCCAACACCGATTCCAACTGTGACAGTGACAGCTACTCCAAGCCCATCTCCATCATCAAAGGGCTAGCGCAACGATGATTTCGCGCCGCTTTCTCTTCTCCTTTCCAATCTTCTTTACTGTCTATCTCTTGCAAGAAGGCTTTGTTACACAAATGCGTCTTCCTGCCGGTGGATTTTCACTCATTCTTATCGTCACCTTGGCATGGGCATCAATGAGCACGCCAGAGATCGGTGCACTTACCGGTTTTGGCGCAGGATTGATGATGGATCTCTCTGAGACAGCGCCGGGTCCCTTAGGGCATTGGACCTTGGTGTTAATCCTAGTTTCCTTTGTCGTTTCATTTCTTTCTTATGGTGATGATCATGTGCGCGCAAATCCACTCAACATAGTTTTTCTCGTTGTTGTTGGTGTCGTTGGCGCACAGCTCGCATTTGCACTCTTTGGATTATTGCTCGGCCAGCAACTTGGAAGTCTCACGCAAGTGCTCTTCCTTTGCTTAGGAACCGCATTCTGGTCAGCAGTAGTTACGCCGCTCTTGCTTCCGATTATCTCTAGGCTCCATGCACTTGTATTCGGAACGGCTTCTCGAATATGAACCAACGTTCCCGCCTATCACTTATCTTTCTGCAGATCTTTATTGCATCCCTACTCTTTGCACTTCTCGGTCGACTCTTCTATCTACAGGTTGCAGCAGCGCCAAAATATAAAGATGCAGCACTTTCTATTCAAAGCCGAGATGTCGTAACCCCTGCTACACGCGGACTTATCGTCGATTCTTCGGGTGTTCCGCTAGCGCTGAATAAAGTGGGATTAGCTGTCACCGTAGATCGCACCAAGATTGATAAGCAAGCAGATAAGGGTTACAAGGCGCTGCGTGATCTCTCAGAATTGCTCTCACTCAACTTTGCCGATGTGTGGCAGCGCACTCGACTTTGTGGTGAGCTACCTAAGGGTAAGAAAGCAGGATGTTGGACCGGTTCTAGGTTTCAACCAATCCCAATTACAAAAGAAGCAGATCCTCAGATTGCGCTTCAAATTGTTGAGCGCTCCGATAAATTCCCAGGTATTTCAGCAACACCCATTGCAATTCGAAACTACCCAGCAATTGCTGGCGTTAACGGCGCACATCTTCTTGGATATGTAGGACCACTCACCGATTTCGACTTATCTGGTGCCGGCGGACGTTCATACTTTAGATCGGAATCAATTGGTAAAGCTGGACTTGAAATTCAATATGACGAATACCTACGCGGAACACCAGGTATCAAGACAGTCATTGTTGATCGTAAAGAAGCAGTGACAAGTACTAGCCAAAATACGAAACCAATTCCTGGCAATCACCTGGTCACAAGTATCGATATCCGCCTGCAAGCATCTGCCGAGAAGGCACTTGCTGATGCTGTGCGACGTGCGAAAGCAGCTGGTCGCTACGCCGATGGTGGTGCTGCAGTTGTTATGGATGCAACCAATGGTCAGATTCTCGCAATTGCTTCTTATCCGACCTTTGACCCCAACGCATTTGAAACTGGTCTCACCGTTCAAGAAGCTAAGAATCTCTTTGCGGAAAAGACCGGTGTGCCTGCACTCAACCGCGCACTACAGGGACTCTATGCACCAGGTTCAACTTTTAAGCCGATCTCAGCAATTGCCGCCAGCGATGCCGGATATTCAATGAAGAAGTCATATGACTGCCCGGCAACTGTTGAAGTCGGTACTCGAGTCTTTAATAACTTTGAATCGAAGTCACAAGGCGTGCTTTCGATGAAGAAAGCAATGGCGGTCTCCTGTGACACGATTTGGTATCGCATCGCATTTGATGAATGGTTACGCGATGGCGGATTAAAGCCAAAGTCAGGGGCTAACGACTACTTCTTTAATGCAGCAAAGCGCTTTCAAATGGGGGAGAAGACTGGCGTCGATTTACCTTCTGAATCCAAGAGCCGCCTTGCCGATCGCGATTGGCGCAAAGCTTGGTATGAGCAGAATAAAGATTTCTATTGCAACTATGTAGAGCGCACCACAAAATCCCAGCAAACCCCATTCCTGATTCAATTAGCAAAAGAGAATTGCATTGATGGCGATAAGGTCCGTGCTGGAGATGCCGTGAACTTCTCTATCGGTCAGGGAGATACCGTCATCACGCCAATTAAGTTGGCGCAGATGTATGGCGCAATTGCTAACGGCGGAACAATCTGGAAGCCAACTATTGCTAAGGCAGTTATCTCTAACACCGGTAAGGTCATCAAGACTTATGAGAAAGAGGCGCTCGGCGATATCGGTGTAACAACGGAGATGATTGCTTTCTTGCATGACGCGCTCCACGAAGTAACTCTCACTGGTACATCTGCTGGTGTCTTTGCAGGATTCCCAGTTGCAACATCAGGTAAGACAGGAACTGCTCAGGTCTTCGGTAAGAATCCAAATGGACGTCTTAAGGATGACTCTTCTTGGTATGCAGCCTTCGCACCTGCAGCAAAACCTCGTTATGTCGCAGTCATGATGGTCAGCCAAGGTGGATTTGGTGCGAGCACATCAGGTCAGGGTGTCCGCAAGATCTACGAGACTCTCTTCGGTGTGAAGGGAAATAAGGTTGATCCTGAGGCAATGTTGTTCCCTTCTGGAAAGCCGCCAACTAAACTTCCAAAGATTTCACCAGCCACACGACCTGCGGGGGAGAAGAAGAAATGAGTTCACTTCTCTATCGCAATCCCTATCGCAAAGCCCGCCGCCAATCAGCATTTGCTGGCTTTGATCCAGTTCTCACTATTGCAGTTTCAATCTTGCTCTTCATGGGAACTTTGCTTGTCTATGCAGCAACCCGTGACTGGTATGCCGCAAATGGATTAGATCCGCAGTACTACCTCAAGCGCCACGTCATCAATATTGTGATTGGCCTCATGCTTGCATGGGGAACAACGGTGATTGATTACCGCCTCCTTCGCGCCTACACGCCGATCTTGTGGGGCTTTGGCGTACTCGGTCTAGCCTTTGTATTGATTCCAGGTCTTGGCGCTGAGGTAAATGGCGCACAGGCATGGATTCCACTTCCAGGTGGTTTCCAAATTCAACCAGCAGAGCTGGCAAAGATTTCGATTATTGTCGGACTTTCCATGTTGCTATCAGAACGCAGCCATGACTCGGATGAACCAACCACAAAAGATATTCTTCGCGCGCTAGCAATTGCCGCTCTGCCAATTCTGCTCATCCTGCTTCAGCCAGATATGGGAACAGTCTTCATTATCAGCGCATCAGTCGTTGCAATTTTGGCTGTATCAGGAGCGCCAGTGAAGTGGGTGGCAGGTCTTTTGATCTTGGCAGTTGCCGGTGGAATCGTTGCCACTAAAGCTGGCGTCATCAGTGATTACCAAGTAAAACGTTTGCAAGCGTTTGTCGATCCCAATGCCGATGCACAGGGTTCCGGTTATCAACTGCGTCAAGCTCGCATCACTGTTGGTTCAGGCGGATTGCTGGGAACAGGTTTATTTGATGGACCACAAACAAATGGTCGCTTTGTTCCAGAACAGCAAACTGACTTTATCTTTACCGTAGCCGGCGAAGAACTTGGCTTCCTCGGTAGCGGATTTATCGTCTTGCTCTACATCATCATCTTGATGCGAGCTTTCGGAATAGCGCGACGATCATCGGACCCCTACGGGCAGATGGTCTGTACTGGTGTGATTGCATGGTTTGCTTTTCAAACGTTTGAAAATATTGGAATGACACTTGGTTTGATGCCGATGACCGGCGTTCCATTGCCGTTTATGTCATATGGCGGATCGAGCATGTTTGCCAATCTGATTGGTTTCGGTCTCTTGCAGAACGTCCACGCCCGTCACCGCGGATAATTTCCCGCGTAATTCGGCAAAAAATAGGTTATTTCCTCTCTCCTCTGCCATACTTAGGACACATCTTGAGCGCGGCCAGCGATCTCTATCGCGCCTCGCGGCTTAAGACCAGAAGATTTTTCACCAGGATTAATCAACTTAGATTTTGAAATGAAGGTATTTACATATGGCTATCGAGCCAAAAACTCCCCGCAAAAGGGCTGTTAAAAAGTCGTCGAAAAAATCCCTCTCAGGCACAGCAGAATCAGCAGTCACAGATGTCCCAATCGTGATCGAATCCCCTGAAGCTGCGGCGCCTAAGACACGTAAGAAGGCCGCTGTTCCAGTGCCGCTTTTCCAGGCACCAACTCCAGAGAAGGCACCAGCTAAAGCACGCAAAGCCACAGCAAAGCCTGCGAAGGAAGTTGTTGAAAAGGATGCTCCAGCTGCTGAGAGCAAAGATTCAGAGTCAAATGACTCACCGGCATCAGATTCCGAG
This sequence comes from Candidatus Nanopelagicaceae bacterium, assembly GCA_965267625.1. Taxonomy (GTDB): domain Bacteria; phylum Actinomycetota; class Actinomycetes; order Nanopelagicales; family Nanopelagicaceae; genus Planktophila. The sequence continues at coordinate 1,015,620 of OZ254124.1, read as the reverse complement.
AGCCGTTCATCACGTAATCGCCGTCGCCGTCGTGGTGGCCGCGGTCGTCGCAAGCCAAATGGCGTTGAAGGTGCAGACGATGCAGAGAACACAAATGATTCAGAAGATTCAGCAGATGATTCAGAAGAGACAACAGATGCTGATGGAACAACACACCGCCGCCGACGTCGCCGTCGCGCAACAGGTGATGGGGTAACACCGGGGGAGACCATCGATGAAGATGGCGTAGTCACCGTTGTTAAGGTCCGCGAAGCGCGCGAGAAGACCGAGCGCCCAACACGCGAGCGTTCTACTCGTGACCGTAACTCACGTAACTCACGTGAACGTGGTGGCCGTGATCGTGACCGCAATGATTCTTACCGCGAGCCATATCGTCGCCGCGGAACAATTCTCACTGATGCCGACTTCTTAGCTCGTCGTGAGAACGTCGATCGCGAGATGGTTGTTCGTCAGATTGGTGATCGTATTCAGATTGCTGTGATTGAAGATAACGTGATGGTTGAGCACTACGTTAACCGCAATGCCAACGTTTCTTATGTCGGTAACGTATATCTCGGTCGTGTTCAGAACGTTCTTCCATCAATGGAAGCGGCATTCGTTGATATCGGAAAGGGCCGTAACGCGGTTCTCTATGCAGGTGAAGTCAACTGGGATGCTGCAGGTATTTCAGAATCTGAACCACGCAAGATTGAAATGGTTCTTAAGACTGGCCAACCAGTACTAGTCCAGGTCACTAAAGATCCAATCGGTCAAAAGGGTGCACGTCTTACTAGCCAAATCTCTTTGCCAGGTCGTTACGTCGTCTTTGTTCCTGGTGGCGGAATGTCAGGTATTTCAAAGCGTCTTCCAGAATCTGAGCGCACACGCCTCAAGTCAATCTTAAAGAACCTCATTCCCGATACAGCTGGCGTCATCGTGCGAACAGCTGCCGAAGGAGTCAGCGAAGAAGAACTCACTGCAGATGTCGAGCGCTTGAAGGCGCAATGGGAAGATATCTACCAGAAGTCAGAGAATCCAAACTTCCACGCACCAGCACTTCTGCTCTCAGAGCCAGATCTCGCTGTGCGTGTTATCCGCGATATCTTCAATGAAGATTTCCGTAAGTTGACGATTCAAGGAAATGAAGCATGGGAAGAAATCAGCTCTTACCTTGGTTCAATCGCACCAGAGCTTTCAAAGCGAATCGAAAAGTACTCCGGCAACGGTGACTTGTTCGCTGATTTCCGTGTCGAAGAACAACTTGCTAAGGCATTCGATCGCAAGGTCTACCTGCCTTCAGGTGGTTCACTTGTTATCGATCGCACCGAAGCGATGGTCGTAATCGACGTTAACACCGGTAAGTTCATCGGTAAGGGTGGAAACCTCGAAGAGACTGTTACCAAGAACAACCTCGAAGCAGCTGAAGAAATTGCACGTCAGCTTCGCCTTCGTGACCTCGGTGGAATCGTTGTTATCGACTTCATCGATATGGTTCTCGAATCAAACCGTGAAGCAGTACTTCGCCGCTTGGTTGAATGCCTTGGTCGCGATCGCACCAAGCACCAGGTAGCAGAGGTAACATCACTTGGTCTTGTTCAGATGACACGTAAGCGCGTCGGACAGGGCCTCATCGAAGCATTCTCAACTACATGTGATTCATGTAATGGTCGCGGTATTCATATTCATATGGATCCAGTGAAGATGAAGGCTCCAATGCCACAAGTAAATTCTCAGAGCGCACATCACCCAGATGTAGCAGATAACGAGGAAGAAGCAGCTACTGAGCACGAATTCCGTGAGACTCTCAATGATGAAGTCCCAGAAGAGTCCGCCCCGGATGCTGTCACTACCCCCAAGGGCAAGCGCCGCCGTCGCGCCGCTAGCTCAGGAGTCATCACCGCCTAACAGGCGAGTAAATCACCATTCTTATTGGGTCAGAAGTGCGAGCACTTTGACCCGATTTGACCCTAGGGGCACGAAATCCGTATCCTTAGCGTCTGCCCGAGGCACCCCCTCAGGCGTAATTTGAATAGAACTAGAGGTTAAGCGTGTACGCAATCGTAAAAGCTGGCGGTCGCCAGGAGAAGGTAACAGTGGGCGAGACCATCACTGTTGACCGTATTGATGCAAAGGTTGGCGCATCAGTTAACTTCCCAACGCTCCTTCTTGTTGATGGCGCTAACGTCACAACAGACCTCAAGGTTCTCGCAGGCGTAACTGTCACAGGCGAAATTCTTGAAGAGACAAAGGGTCCAAAGATCGACATCCTTCGTTACAAGAACAAGACAGGTCACCGTCGCCGTCAGGGTTTCCGTGCTCAGCACACACTAGTCAAGATCACCGCTATCAGCGGTGCAAAGTAAAGGGGTAGAGACACATGGCAAGTAAGAAGGGTGTCTCCTCGACACGTAACGGTCGCGATTCAAATCCACAGTACCTTGGCATCAAGCGCTTCGGTGGACAGCTAGTTAACTCAGGCGAGATCCTCGTTCGTCAGCGTGGAACACACTTCCACCCAGGCGCAAACGTTGGTCGCGGTAAGGATGACACTCTCTTCGCACTCGCAGCAGGTTCTGTTGAGTTCGGTCGCGCTCGCGGTCGTCGCGTAGTGAATGTAGTTCCAGCAGTTTAATTAAGGTTTCTCTTAAGAGAGCGGGCCGCAACTATCGCGGTCCGCTTTTTTATTACACCAATCCATCCCCAATCAGTAAGGAGAAGTTCGATGACAACATTCGTTGATCGCGTGCAGCTCTTTGCTACGGGCGGAAAAGGTGGAGATGGTTGCGTCTCAGTAAAGCGCGAAAAGTTCAAGCCACTCGGCGGTCCAGATGGCGGTAACGGTGGACGCGGTGGAGATGTCATTCTCGTCGTTGATTCATCAGTGACAACACTGCTTGATTTCCACCACTCTCCACATCGCAAAGCAACTTCAGGCCACCAGGGTTATGGCGATCGCAAAGATGGTGTTTCTGGCGAAGATATTATTTTGACTGTTCCAAACGGCACCGTTATCTATGAAAACGGCGAGCAGATTGCAGACCTTGTAGGTATCGGAACAACTTTCCTTGCAGCGCGCGGTGGAATGGGTGGACTTGGTAACAACTCACTCGCATCATCAAAGCGTCGCGCACCAGGTTTTGCGCTACTTGGCGAGCCAGGCGAAGAACGAATCCTTACACTCGAACTCAAATCTGTTGCAGATATTGCTCTCGTTGGCTTCCCATCTGCAGGTAAGTCTTCGCTTATTGCTGCAGTCTCTGCTGCTCGTCCAAAGATTGCCGACTATCCATTTACAACTCTTATTCCTAACCTCGGTGTTGTTCAAGCAGGCGATACACGCTTCACAGTTGCCGACGTCCCAGGACTTATTCCAGGCGCATCTGAAGGTAAGGGGCTAGGACTCCAATTCCTTCGCCACGTAGAACGCTGTGTTGCGCTTGTGCACGTTCTTGATTGCGGAACTCTCGAGACGGATCGCAATCCAATTGATGATTTAGATGCAATTGAAAATGAGCTCGCACTTTATGGTGGACTCGAAGACCGTAAGCGCATCGTTGCCCTTAATAAGATTGACCTTCCAGATGGTGCAGCCATGGCCGATATGGTCGAAGCTGACCTTAAGGCTCGTGGTTACGACGTTTATAAAGTATCTGCTGCATCCCGTGAAGGTCTGCAAGATCTCATGTATGCGATGGCTCGTCTGGTTCAGGCAGAGCGCGTTGCAGCTAAGGCAGAAGAGCGCACACGCATCGTCTTGCGTCCAACAGCTGTTGATGACTCTGGCTTTACCGTTCAGGTTAACGGCGATGGTTCATTCTCTGTTCGCGGCGCAAAGGTCTATCGCTGGGTTCTCCAAACTAACTTTAAGAACGCCGAAGCAATCGGTTACCTTGCAGATCGATTAGCGCAGCTCGGAGTTGAAAAGGCGCTCTTCAAGGCAGGCGCAGTTGCAGGATCTGAAGTTCGCATCGGTTCTGGAATCAACGAAGTCGTCTTCGATTGGGAGCCAACAATCGAAGCAGGCGCCGAGCAGCTCGCTGGATTCTTGCATCGGCGCGGAGAAGATTCACGACTCGAGAACACATGGAACGCTCCTGAGCGCGAGAAAGATATTCTTTCCGATGAAGAGATTGCAGAACAATGGGAGTACAAGGTCTCAGACCCTCACACTCCTCAAATTATTGAAGTAAAAGATGAAGAGAAGGAAGAGAGCGAGGCTTAAGTAATGAACCGTCAGGCAGTTACGCAAGCAAAGCGCATCGTCCTTAAGGTCGGTTCTTCTTCTCTTACAGGTTCTGCCGGTTCAGCTCTTGATGCTTCGGCAGTAGGAAAGATTGTTGATCTCGCGACATCTCTGCGTGCTCGCGGTGCAGAAGTACTTATTGTTTCATCCGGCGCAATCGCAGCAGGTCTTGCTCCATTAAAGCTCACGTCACGTCCGAAGGATCTACCTACTCAGCAGGCTGCGGCTTCAGTCGGACAAGGTCTCTTGATTGCAAAATACAACGAGCTCTTCTCAGCACATTCCATCGTTTCATCTCAGGTATTGCTGACCACAGAAGATGTTGTGCGTCGCTCGCATTACAACACTGCGCAACAAACTCTTTCACGCTTGCTCGCACTCGGCGTTATTCCAATCATTAATGAGAACGACTCGGTTGGCACAGCTGAGATTCGCTTCGGAGATAACGATCGCCTTGCCGCTCTCGTTGCACTTCTCGTTCAAGCAGATCTTCTCGTATTGATCTCAGACGTCGATGCGCTCTACGACGCACATCCATCACAAGCTGGTGCACAGGCGATTCATGAGGTTGCTAACTTTGCAGATATTGACTCCGTTGAGGTTGGGGGAGCAGGTTCTGCCGGTGTTGGTAGCGGCGGAATGGTGACCAAGATTGAAGCCGCCCGCATCGCAACATCTGCCGGAACACCAATGTTGCTTACATCGTTAGCGCAATCTGTTGATGCACTATCTGGAAAAGAATTCGGAACAATCTTCCATGCACAAGCAGAGCGCACCAATGCTCGACTGCTCTGGCTCGCACACGCTTCCTCTGCTCGCGGTCGATTAGTACTAGATGCTGGTGCTGTAACCGCAATACTTGAAAAGGGCGTCTCGCTTCTACCTGCAGGTGTTACTTCCGTTGAAGGAGAATTCTCTGCGGGCGATACCGTTGAGCTTGCAACAAAGGATGGCAAGGTAATTGCACGTGGTCTCGTAGCTTTTGATTCAACTGAGATTCCACAGATGCTCGGTCGATCTACAAAGGAACTCGCAGCATCACTGGGTGCAGAGTATGAACGCGAGCTCGTGCACCGCGACGATCTAGTTCTTCTCTGAAACCTGTTTCAAAACCGCTGCCACAAATGGCGATAAATTGTCGGTATCAGTTGGTTCATCACTGAGTTTTACGATTACCGTGTTATTCGGAATATCGATATATACAAACTGTCCATGCAGACCAAGCATCAATGAAACGCCTTGGTATGGATGCCAGAAATATGCGCCATATCCCCATTGGTAATCGAGTCGAGTAACAGGTGAAGTGATGCGCTTCATCCAAGATGAGCTGATGACTTGCTGCTTAGTCTCTGGAACAACGCCCTTATCGAGAACAAGTTGACCAATGCGCGCATAATCGCGAGCGACAGCATTGAAGCAGCAGAAAGTCTTTTCGTAACCACCTACGCGGTCAACGTTCCAAGTAGCGTCAAAATCAGCACCGACTTTCTGCCAAATATTGGCCGTGAAGTAATCAGAGACCGATTGACCGGTAACTTTCTGGATAATCATTCCCATCATTTGCGGGTCAACGCTTCGGTAGATAGATTCTCTGCCAGGTTCGAAATCCATCTTACGGTTGTGCTTTAAGAACCAAGGAATATCTGTGCTGGCATACATCTGAGCAATTGCAACGCCCCATCCGGATGGGCCTGATGGATAGTTATCTGAGACGCCAACGCCTGATTGCATATCAAGAAGTTGCTGAACGGTGATCTTGTCGAAACTCCCACCGGTCTTGTACTCCGGGAAATACTTCACGAAGGTATCGGATTCACTTATTTTGCCCTGATCAATGAGCTGTCCGACAACGAGGGAGGTCATTGCCTTTCCAACAGAATAAGAAGGAAGACGAGTTTTTGCAAAGGCTTGATCCTTGTAATACTCGTGTGTGATTTTTCCATCGCGAATTACTAAGAATGCATTGGTGTGAGTGGTATCGAGAAATTTCTGAAAAGAAACCTTCTCATCGCGATATGTGACCTCACCGATGGTTTCAGCAGCGCCTTTCTGCCATGGGGCAAATGTTGATGGCGCAGCAACAATCGCGTGGCTCGGCATGAGGTCTGGAGTCTTTGATGCAGGAGCAATGCCTAACTTGATGGCAGCTATTGGCTCTGGATAGTGAATCACTCGCGTCAATCCGAAGAGAGCGAGATAGAGAGCGACAAAGACAATGACAGTATTGCGGGCGACCTTTAATAATGTAGACACATCGGCAGGGTAGCCCCAAGTAGACTTCCTGTCATGGATTCAGTGGCACTCGTCGGGGGATTAGCTCTCACTGCACGCTCTGCTGCCCGCACATTGTCGACAGCAACCGGGGCAGAACGTAAGGCAGCTCTTGAAGCAATCGCGCAAGCGCTAGAGGCGCGCTCTGCTGAAATTCTCGCAGCCAATGAAATCGATATGGCCAATGCTCGCGCGGAAGAAATGCACCCACAGATGCAAGATCGACTGCTACTTACTGCAGATCGCGTCAAAGCAATGGCAGATGGTGCGCGCCAGGTAGCAGCCCTGGAAGATCCACTCGGTCGCACATTGAAGGAATCAAATCTTCCCAATGGACTTCACCTTCGACAGCTGACCGTTCCATTTGGCGTAGTCGGTATGGTCTATGAGGCTCGCCCTAACGTCACCGTTGATGCAGCAGTTATCTTGTTGATGTCTGGAAATGCGGCACTGCTTCGCGGATCATCTACAGCCCGCAATAGCAATGAGATTCTCATCAATGTAATGAAAGATGCCCTAGCGAAGACAGGGATTAATCCAGATGTTCTGCAGCTAGTCCCATCCGACGAGCGTTCAACTGTAAAGGCACTTCTAACTGCTCGCGGCAAAGTAGATCTTGTTATCCCGCGTGGAAGTGCTCAATTAATTCGAATGGTTGTAGATGAAGCGACAGTGCCAACAATCGAAACTGGCGCTGGTGTCTGTCACGTTTTTGTCGATGAATTCGCAGATATAAATAAGGCTCTGCCAATTGTTCTTAACTCCAAGACTCATCGTCCATCTGTATGTAATGCCGCTGAGACACTTCTTGTTCACAAGACAATTGCGCCTACTTTCTTGCCGCTTGCTCTCAAAGCACTTTCAGATGCAGGGGTTGCACTTCATGGTGATGCCACAGTTCAAAAAGTAGCTGAGAAGTTCGGCGTTGCATCAACCCCGGCAACAGAGGAAAACTGGTGCACTGAATACGGAATCCTTGAGATGAACGTTGCAGTCGTTGATTCTGTCGATGCGGCAGCAGATCACATCGCTAAGTACGGTACCAATCACACCGAAGCAATCGTGACGGAAAACCAAGCAAGCGCTGATCGCTTTATTGCCCTTGCAGATTGCGCTGCCGTGATGGTGAATGCATCAACACGATTCACCGATGGCGAGCAGATGGGATTTGGCGCTGAGATCGGAATCTCAAATCAAAAGCTCCATGCCCGTGGGCCAATGGGGCTAGAGGCGATGACAACAACGACCTGGATTGTTACCGGAAATGGGCAGATTCGCTCTTAAAATCTTTGAATTACGCTAATCGTGCCATTTTTTATAGAATGCCCGCATGAGCACACTCTCTCGCGATGAAGTCGCAAAGTTGGCAGGGTTAGCACGAATCGAGATGACCGAGGAAGAGCTCGTAAATATCTCTTCTCAGTTCGGAACCATCCTGGATGCTGTCGCTCGCGTTCAAGAGCTCAACTTAGATGGCGTGAAAGCAACATCGCACCCACAGCCAATTGAGAATATCGCGCGCCCTGATGTGGTGCAGCCAAGTCTTACTCCAGCAGAGGCGCTCTCTGGAGCGCCTGCTCAAGAGGAACAACGATTCCGCGTTCCACAGATTTTGGGAGAGGAGTAAGCCATGATTTTCAAAACCGCAACAGAGATGGCTGAGGCTCTCGCTAAGAAGGAAGTTTCATCAGTTGAATTAACCCAGGCACATCTCGATCGCATCGCAGCAGTCGATGGTGATGTAAAAGCTTTCCTCCACGTTGATAAAGAAGGCGCACTCGCACAAGCTGCAGCAGTAGATGCAGATCGCTCTGCAGGTAAGAAAGTTTCACCACTTGCCGGAGTTCCACTTGCGCTCAAAGACATTCTTGCGCAGAAGGGCGTTCCAACAACTGCTGGGTCAAAGATTCTTCAGGGTTGGAAGCCTCCTTATGACTCGACAGTTGTCTCAAAGCTAAAAGATGCCGGCGTAGTCATTCTCGGTAAGACCAACATGGATGAATTCGCCATGGGTTCATCTACCGAGAACAGTGGCTACGGACCAACATTTAATCCTTGGGATCTAACCCGCACACCAGGTGGATCATCAGGTGGATCATCTGCAGCGGTTGCTGCATTTGAAGCTCCACTTGCAATTGGTTCAGATACCGGCGGATCGATTCGCCAACCTGCAGCACTGACTGGCATTGTCGGAGTGCGCCCAACATATGGTGCCGTCTCTCGCTACGGTCTTATCGCTTACTCATCATCGCTTGATCAGGCTGGACCTTTTGGTCGCACTGTTCTTGATACAGCGATGTTGCACGAAATCATCGCAGGACATGATGCACATGATGCAACTTCCATCAACGCACCAGTTCCTTCAGTCGTTGCTGCCGCGAAGAGCGGTGACGTTAAGGGAATGAAGATTGGTGTCATCAAGCAGCTTCAAGGTGAGGGATACCAAAAGGGTGTGCAAACACGCTTTACTGAATCACTCGATCTCCTTGCATCCCTTGGCGCCGAGATTGTTGAAGTAGATTGCCCAAGTTTCGAATATGCACTGGCTGCCTATTACCTGATTGCACCATCTGAATGTTCATCTAACCTCGCACGTTTTGATGCGATGCGTTATGGACTTCGCACCGGCGATGAAGGGGGAGCATCTGCAGAAGCAGTAATGGCTGCAACCCGTGACGCTGGCTTTGGTCGCGAGGTAAAGCGCCGCATCATCCTTGGCACATACGCACTTTCATCTGGTTACTACGATGCTTATTACGGTAGCGCACAGAAGATTCGCACACTCATTATTCAAGATTATGCAAAGGCTTTTGCTGCTGCAGATGTATTGGTATCTCCAACTGCGCCAACTACTGCATACAAGATTGGCGAGAAGGTCGATGATCCAATGGCGATGTATCTCGGCGACGTTGCAACTATTCCGGTAAACCTCGCTGGTATCTGCGGAATGTCACTTCCTGCAGGCTTGGCTGAAGAAGATAACCTGCCAGTTGGTTTCCAGATCATGGCGCCTGCAATGCAAGATCAGCGTCTCTACCAGGCAGGTGCTGCACTTGAAGCTGCGCTCTCATCGAAGTGGGGCGGAACTTTAATATCTAAGGCTCCAGCGCTAGGAGGTGCCAAGTAATGGCTCTCAATTACGATGAAGTCGTAGCAAAGTACAACCCGGTTTTAGGTCTGGAAGTTCACGTTGAACTCAATACCGAATCAAAGATGTTCTGCTCATGCGCAACAACATTTGGCGCAGAACCAAATACACAGACATGTCCTGTTTGCTTGGCACTTCCTGGCGCACTTCCGGTTGTAAACGAGAAGGCGATCGAATCAACAATCAAGATTGGTCTTGCACTCAATTGCAGCATCGCGCCATATAGCCGTTTTGCCCGCAAGAACTACTTCTATCCAGATATGCCAAAGAACTTCCAGATCTCTCAATACGACGAGCCAATCTGTTTCGATGGTTATGTCGATGTTGAGATTGAAACCGAAGAAGGCCCAAAGCAATTCCGCATTGAGGTTGAGCGCGTTCACATGGAGGAAGACACAGGTAAGTCACTTCACGTAGGTGGCGCAACCGGTCGTATCCATGGCGCCGATTACTCACTGCTCGACTACAACCGTGCCGGTATTCCTTTGGTTGAAATCGTCACCAAGATTGTTCCTGGCACAGGTAAGTACGCACCAGAGGTTGCTAAGGCATATGTCGCAGAACTTCGCGACATCCTTCGTGGACTTGGTGTCTCAGATGTAAAAATGGAGCAAGGTTCACTTCGTTGTGATGCCAACGTTTCTTTAATGCTCAAGGATGCAACAGAGCTCGGTACACGTTCTGAAACAAAGAACGTGAACTCACTTCGCTCAGTTGAGCGCGCTATCCGTGGCGAGATGTTGCGCCATGCTGAGATTCTCGAAACTGGTGGCAAGGTCAAGCAAGAGACTCGCCACTTCCAAGAAGACACCGGACTCACTCGCTCAGGTCGCTCAAAGGAACAGGCGGAGGATTACCGCTATTTCCCAGATCCAGATTTGGTTCCGGTAAAGCCAGATGCTGCATGGATTGAAACTCTTCGCGCACAGTTGCCAGAGCGTCCATCAATTCGTCGCAAGCGTTTGAAAGAGCAGTGGGCTGTTCCTGATAAGGAATTCACTGCCATGGTTAACGCTGATGTTCTCGATATCGTAGAAGAGACAGTTCTGCTCGGTGCAGATCCAACGAAGGCACGAACATGGTGGCTCGGTGAGATCTCGCGTGTCGCAAACGATCAATCAGTCGGAATCGCAGAGCTCGCAATTACGCCAGCGCATGTCGCAGAGCTGATTAACCTCGTTGCATCAGGAGAACTCACCGATAAGTTGGCACGCCAAGTTGTCGAAGGTGTCATCGCAGGAGAAGGAACTCCAAGTGAAGTTGTGGCAAAGCGTGGCATCAAGGTAGTTAACGATGATGGCGCACTGATGGCAGCAATCGAGAAGGTCTGTGCAGCTCAGGCTGACACCGCCGAGAAGGTTCGCGGGGGACACCTGCCAGCAGCAGGCGCTCTTATCGGTGCCGTCATGAAGGAGACTGCAGGACAGGCAGATGCCGCCAAGGTACGCGAGCTCCTGCTTAAGTTCCTAGGTCAATAAAAGTTGAAATAAAAAACCCGCCGAACATTAGCTCGGCGGGTTTTTTATTGTTAATTACTAGTGCATTCCTGCGCCTTCATTTTCAACAAGTGAATCCTTGCCGACGTTGATGAAGAAGAACAACACGATTGCGCCGATAAAGAGCAGCGCTGCGCTGAACTTAAATGCAACTGTGAAGCCATGAGTCATAGCAGCTGGCATCAACTTCGCACTAAGTGCTGAGTTCGCAGTTGCATAGGTCGCAGTAGCTGTTGCCGCCACAGTGTTGAGCAGCGCGGTACCAAGTGAGCCACCGATCTGCTGTGATGTGTTGACCATCGCTGATGCCACACCCGTGTCATGTCCTGAAATTCCATGAAGTGATGTTGATGTCAATGGAATAAATACAAGTGCCATACCGCTAGACATGATGAGAAGTGATGGAACAACATGTGTTGCATATGAAGTCTCTGGCGTGATGCGTGTGAGCAAGAGCAAACCAATTCCAGCTGCAATCAGACCAGGAACCATCAAAGGCTTTGGACCGAACTTAGGCAAGAGCTGTGAAGCAACGCCAGCGAAGATGATGATTCCGGCGGTAAATGGCAAGAATGCAAAGCCTGACTTCAATGGGCTAAATCCGAGGATGACCTGGAGGTAGAGACCAAGGAAGAGGAACATTGAGAACAAACCAGCACCCACAACGAGTGAGCCGAGGTATGAACCACCACGGTTGCGCTCGGTAAGAACGCGTAGTGGCATCAATGGGTTTGAAACCTTTGTTTCAATGACGATGAATACAACGAGAAGAACCACTGATGCAACCAAGAATGCGATTGTCGATGTTGCTGACCAGCCCTTAAGTGCAGCCTCGTTGAAGCCATATGTAAGAGAGAAGAGACCTGCAGTTGCAGTCACAACGCCAGGGATGTCGTATGTGTTGTCGCCTTCAGCCTTTGATTCGTGAACAAACTTGAGGGCGAGGATTGCGGCAACGATTGCAATTGGAGCGTTTACGCCAAGGCACCAGCGCCATGAGAAGAACTCGGTAAGTGTTCCGCCGACGATCAGACCGATAGCAGCGCCACCACCAGAGATTGCACCGAAGACACCGAATGCCTTAGCGCGCTCAGATGGAACCTTGAAAGTTTCAGAGATGATTGCAAGAGCAGCTGGTGCAAGCAATGCACCGAATACGCCTTGAAGCGCACGTGAGCCGTAAAGCATTCCCTGGTTTGCGGCGAATCCTCCGATGGCAGATGCGCCAGCAAATCCGAGCAGACCAATGATGAAGATCTTCTTGCGGCCGACATAGTCACCGATACGTCCACCGAGAAGGAGGAGTGAACCGAAAGCCAATGTATATGCAGTGATTACCCACTGCTGATTTGCATCTGAGATGCCGAGGTCGGTCTTTGCGCTAGGAATAGCGATATTCATAATTGAGCTATCGAGAACGAGCATCAACTGTGAGATAGCTACAACGAGCAGCGTTCTCCAGCGATCAGGTGCTTGGCCCTTGATGTGGCCCTGAGCATCATGCGTCTCAGAGTTGTGGTTCTTTGTCATTTCTCTCCTATATGTTTGTTGTGGAAGCTCATCGAGTTAAAGAAGGAATAAGCAGTTGGTCAACCAGCTGCTCGATGAATTTATGATTTACGGGTTGGTGGGTAATGAAAATTCGATTGGTGATAATTGAAGGAACAACCTCGGATAAGAAAGCAATATCTGCTTCCTCTGAAATTTCCCCACGAGCGATAGCCCGCTCGAAAACTTCAGCGCTCTGACGTTCTGCTTCAATCGGATTGTGCTCACCTAGAAGTTTTCCAAGCTCTGGATCTCGATGGGCGATCGCAAGTAAACTCATTTTCAGTTCGCCATCTGGGCCTTTTAGAATTTTTACATGCTCGTGAATCATCGCAATTAAATCGTCGCGTAAATTGCCAGTATCGATGCGGGGGAGCGAGCATGCGGTGTGTGCGTTCATCGCTGACATTAAAATTTCGGCTTTGTTCTTAAAGCGACGATAAATAGTTGCCTTGCCAACGTGGGCTCGCTGCGCAATTGCTTCAACCGTTGTGCGGTCATAACCAACCTCACTCAGGATTGAGAGAGCTGCTTCATGAATCGCTTCATCGCGCCCGTGATCACGTGGGCGGCCAAGCAGAGATGCCACTTTTGCCGCTGGGCACATATCTGGCCCTCCTCTCCTTGAATACGAAACGAAACCGTATCGTATCGTAAAGGGTGCGACAAATCGCGCTTCCACCTACGATTAGCGCATGTCGAAGATGAAGCCCCGCTCAGGTCTTGTTACAGATGGTCTCGAGCGTGCACCAGCTCGAGGAATGCTTCGCGCAGTGGGAATGGGCGATGAAGATTGGGTAAAGCCGCAGATTGGCGTTGTCTCTTCTTGGAATGAGATCACACCGTGCAACCTCTCACTTGCTCGTCTTGCAACAGCTTCACGTAAAGGCGTTATCGATGCCGGTGGATTTCCGATGCAATTTGGAACCATCTCTGTCTCTGACGGAATCTCCATGGGCCATGAAGGTATGCACTTCTCTTTGGTTTCTCGCGAAGTAATCGCTGACTCTGTTGAAACAGTAATGCAAGCTGAACGTCTCGATGGCATGGTGATGTTCGCTGGTTGCGATAAATCACTTCCGGGAATGATGATGGCGGCAGCTCGTATCGATGTCGCAGCGGTATTTGTCTATGCAGGTTCAACTCTGCCAGGTCAGGTCGATGGAAAAGATGTCACCATTATCGATGCCTTCGAAGCAGTCGGTGCATGTGCTCGTGGTTTGATTACCAAAGAGCGCGTTGATGAAATTGAAAAGGCAATCTGCCCAGGTGAAGGCGCTTGCGGCGGAATGTATACCGCGAACACAATGGCGACAGTGGGAGAAGCAATTGGTCTCTCACTCCCAGGTTCTGCTGCACCTCCTGCTGTTGATCGTCGTCGCGATGGATATTCAGAGGCATCTGGTGCCGCTGTTGTTAATCTGATTGCAAATGGAATCACGACTCGTGACATTCTGACCAAGAAAGCATTTGAAAATGCAATCACTGCAGTCATGGCACTTGGTGGTTCCACCAATGCTGTCTTGCACTTGCTCGCAATTGCACATGAGGCCGATGTTGATCTGACACTTGAAGATTTCCACCGGATCGGTTCCAAGGTGCCGCTACTAGGTGACCTCAAGCCATTCGGTAAGTACGTCATGTCCGATGTAGATAAGGTCGGCGGAATCCCAGTTGTCCTTCGCATGTTGCTTGATGCTGGTTACCTTCATGGTGATTGCATGACAGTTACAGGCAAGACGATGGCGGAGAACCTCGCTGATATCAATCCACCGCTTGCCGACGGTGAAGTTCTACATGCAATTAATCAGCCGCTTTCTACCGATGTCGGAATCACGATTCTTGGTGGATCACTTGCCACCGATGGCGCAGTCTGTAAGACAGCTGGAATCGGAATCGAAACATTTGAAGGACCAGCCCGAGTATTCGAACGTGAACAAGCTGCGATGGAAGCACTTGAAAACGGAACGATTCAAGCCGGCGACGTTGTTGTTATTCGCTATGAAGGTCCAAAGGGTGGACCAGGTATGCGCGAGATGTTGATGATTACTGGTGCTATCAAGGGCGCTGGACTCGGTAAGTCCACATTGCTTCTCACCGATGGTCGATTCTCTGGCGGATCTACCGGTCTCTGTGTTGGACACGTTGCACCTGAAGCTGTTGATGGGGGACCGATTGCATTCATCAAGGATGGCGATCTCGTCCGCATCGATATTCCAAACCGCACCTTGGATTTGTTGGTTGACCCAGCAGAGCTAGAGGCGCGCAAGGTTGGATGGAAGCCACTGCCACATAAGTACACTCGTGGCGTCCTCCATAAGTATTCAAAGCTCGTTGGCTCAGCCTCCAAGGGCGCGGTCTGCGACTAGTTAATTCTTACGGAGCAACAAAGTGAAGCTCTGAGGGTCAAGAAAGCCAAGGCTCTGTGCGGAGCATAGGGCTTGGCGTTTGACCGTCAGTCGTTTCACTTTTTGAGATGTGCATCTCATCTCTTGACTCACCTGCTCGCTCTAAGCGAGAATACGGGCATGCGTACAGCAATCGTTTCTTCAGTGGTGGTGATTCGATAGCGCATGCCTTCACAGCATGCGCGCCCTCAGATATCTGAGGGTTTTTTCATTTAACAAAGTTTAATCCAATAGAAGTATCGAGATCGAAAGGAGCAAGAAGATGGCAACACAGCACGTACCAACAGCGAACGGCACAGCAATGAACGGAGCTACTTCATTGGTGAAAAGCCTTGAAGCAGCAAATGTAGATGTGATGTTCGGTCTGCCAGGTGGCGCCATTCTTCCTGCCTACGATCCAATCTTTGATTCAACCATTCGCCACATCTTGGTTCGCCACGAACAGGGTGCAGGCCATGCCGCAACTGGCTATGCCCAAGTTACCGGTCGTGCTGGTGTTTGTATTGCAACATCAGGACCAGGTGCAACAAACCTTGTTACTCCGCTGATGGATTCCGGAATGGATTCAGTTCCGTTGGTTGCAATCACCGGTCAGGTTCCATCTGCTGCAATCGGAACCGATGCATTCCAAGAGGCAGATATCCGTGGCATCACAATGCCATTTACCAAGCACAACTTTCTTGTTACTAAGGCAGAAGATATTCCTGGTGCAATCGCTCAGGCTTTTCATATTGCAACGACTGGTCGTCCAGGACCTGTTCTTGTCGATATCGCTAAAGATGCGCTGCAAACCCAGACAACTTTTAATTGGCCAACGAAGATCGAACTTGCTGGCTACAACCCAAAGATTGTTCCTGACAACCAATCAATCGCAGATGCTGCTGCTCTAATCGCACAATCAAAGAAGCCCGTCTTCTATGTTGGTGGGGGAGTCATCAAGGCAAATGCTTCGAAGGAACTTGCCCAGCTCGTTGAACTTCTTGGTGCGCCAGTTGTCACGACGTTGATGGCGCGTGGCGCTTTCCCAGATTCACATCCGCTTCACCTTGGTATGCCAGGTATGCATGGAAGCGTTGCTGCAGTTACTTCTCTGCAGAAGGCTGATCTACTCATCACATTGGGTGCACGTTTTGATGACCGCGTTACTGGCAAGCTTTCGACATTTGCTGTTAACGCAAAGGTAATTCACGCAGATATCGATCCTGCGGAAATCAATAAGAATAAGTTTGCTGATGTCCCTGTGATTGGCGATATCCGCGAAACTATTACTGCCCTTATTCCAGCGCTGAAGGCTGCTCTTGCAAAGAGCCAGCCTGACCTTGCGCCATGGCTTTCATCAATGATGAAGCTCAAATCTACATATCCAGTTGGTTACACACTTCCGGAAGATGGTTCGCTCTCACCACAAGCTGTGATCGAACGTATCGGTCAGATCTCTGGCACCGACACCATCTTTACATCAGGCGTTGGTCAACATCAGATGTGGGCATCACAGTTTATTTCTTACGAACATCCACGCACCTGGCTCAATTCAGGTGGCGCAGGAACAATGGGTTACGGGGTTCCAGCTGCGATGGGCGCGAAGGTTGGAGCACCTGATACAACAGTGTGGGCAATCGATGGTGATGGCTGCTTCCAGATGACAAATCAAGAGCTCGTTACTTGCGCGCTCAACAATATTCCAATCAAGGTTGCGATTATCAATAACGAGTCTCTCGGAATGGTTCGCCAGTGGCAGACCCTCTTCTATGAAGGTCGTTACTCAAATACTTCACTTGAATCAAAGCGCGTTCCAAACTTCCCAATGTTGGCAGAGGCGATGGGTTGCGTTGGACTTTCTTGCGAACGCCCTGAAGATCTCGATGCAACAATCGAGAAGGCGATGTCAATTAACGATCAACCTGTTGTCGTTGACTTCCGCGTTCATCGCGATGCGATGGTCTGGCCAATGGTTGCAGCTGGAACATCGAACGATGAAATCATGATCGCCCGCGCGACTGCGCCTGACTGGGATTCACAGGAGCTCTAATGTCTATTCATACACTTGAAGTTCTCGTTGAAAACGAACCAGGCGTTCTCGCTCGCGTGTCAGGGCTCTTTGCCCGTCGCGCATACAACATCGACACACTCGTTGTCGGCCCAACAGCTAACCCAGAAGTTTCGAAGATGGTTATTCAGGTCAATCTTGAAGGACACTCTCTCGAGCAAGTAATCGCTCAATTAGACAAGCTCATTAGTGTGATTAGCATTGAAGAGCTCGTTGATGGAGCAAAGAAGCCTGTTAAAGACACACAACCTGACTACCAAAACTAACTACTAAGAACTAAGCAAGAAACGACAAAAGGAGAAATACCGTGGCAACGATGTATCACGATCAGGATGCAGATCTATCCGTAATTCAGGGTCGCAAAGTCGCGATCATCGGTTATGGCTCACAAGGCCATGCACACGCACTTAACCTTCGCGATTCAGGCGTTGATGTTCGCGTTGGACTTAAGGAAGGTTCACCATCTCGCGCAAAGGCAGAGGCAGAAGGCCTTCGCGTAGTTTCTGTTGCAGAGGCAACAAAGGAAGCAAGCGTCATCATGATCTTGGCTCCTGATCACCTTCAGCGCCACATCTATGCAGAGTCAATCTTGCCTAACCTCGAAAAGGGCGATGCTCTCTTCTTCGGTCACGGTTTCAATATTCGTTTCGGTTACATCAAGCCACCTGTAGATGTTGATGTCTGCATGGTTGCACCAAAGGGTCCAGGTCACCTGGTTCGTCGTGAGTTCGCTGCAGGTCGCGGCGTCCCTGACATCGTTGCGGTTGAGCAGGATGCAACAGGAAATGCATGGCCACTGACACTTTCATATGCAAAGGCAATGGGCGGTCTTCGCGCTGGCGGAATCCTTACGACATTTACCGAAGAGACAGAGACTGACTTGTTCGGTGAGCAGGCAGTTCTCTGTGGTGGCGCATCACAGCTCGTGATGTACGGCTTCGAGACCCTTGTTGAAGCTGGATACCAGCCAGAGGTTGCTTACTTTGAGTGCTTGCACGAACTTAAGTTGATCGTTGACCTTATGTATGAAGGTGGAATCGCAAAGCAGCGTTGGTCAGTCTCTGACACAGCTGAGTTCGGTGACTACGTATCAGGTCCACGCGTTATCGATCCACACGTCAAGGAGAACATGAAGGCTGTACTTGCTGACATTCAGTCAGGTGCATTTGCTAAGCGCTTCGTTGATGACCTTGAGAACGGTGCGAAGGAATTCACAGCACTTCGCGAAAAGGGCGAGTCACACCAGATTGAGAAGGTTGGACGCGAACTCCGCAAGATGTTTAGCTGGATGAAGAAGGCTGACAACGATGATTACCAAGAGGGAAGTGCTGCACGTGGCTAAACCTGTTGTTTTGATCGCTGAAGAACTCAGCGCAGCAACACTCGATGCGCTCGGTCCTGACTTTGAGGTTCGTAATTGCGACGGTGCAAACCGCGCAGAACTTCTTGCAGAACTCGGCAAGGGCGTCGATGCAGTTCTGATTCGTTCGGCAACAAAGATGGATGCAGAGGCAATCGCTGCCGCAAAGGGACTTAAGGTCATTGCGCGTGCAGGTGTTGGTCTCGACAACGTTGATATTCCTGCAGCAACAGCTGCTGGCGTCATGGTTGTTAACGCTCCAACTTCAAATATCGTCTCAGCTGCAGAGCTTGCAATTTCATTGTTGCTCGCATCTGCTCGCTTTATCTCACCAGCTCACGCTGCCTTGAAGAACGGCAAGTGGGCACGCTCTAAGTACACCGGCGCAGAGCTATTTGAGAAGACACTCGGAATCGTTGGCTTCGGACGTATTGGTCAGTTGGTTGCTCATCGCATGCAGGCATTCGGCATGAACGTCATTGCATACGATCCATACCTACAGCCAGCTCGTGCTGCACAGCTCGGTGTTGAACTCGTAGAGCTCGATGATCTATTGAAGCGCTCTGACTTCATCACAATTCACTTGCCTAAGACGAAAGAGACTGCAAACCTCATCGGTGTTGAAGCTCTCAAGAAGGTGAAGAAGGGAGTTCGCATCATCAATGCCGCTCGCGGTGGAGTGCTTGATGAGGCAGCTCTCTATGACGCAATCACTGAAGGTCGCGTTGCTGGTGCTGGTCTCGATGTTTATGTCACCGAACCTTGCACAGATTCACCTTTATTCCAGCTCGATCAGGTAGTTGCAACACCACACCTCGGCGCTTCAACTGATGAAGCACAAGAGCGTGCAGGTATCGCAGTTGCAGTGTCAGTTCGCAAGGCACTTGCTGGTGAATTAGTTCCTGATGCAGTCAACGTTAAGGGTGGAGCAATCCACGATGAGATTCGTCCTTCCTTGCCATTGGTAGAGAAGATGGCTCAGATTGCGACTGCAATCGCGGGCGAGCTTCCTGTATCTATGGAGATCACTGTTAAGGGCGATATCTCTGGCCATGACTCTTCTGTTCTTGCAATCAGCGCACTTAAGGGTGCGTTGCAGGCAATTGGTTCTGAAGATGTTACATATGTCAACGCACCAGGTCTTGCAGCAGAGCGTGGAGTAACTTCATCTGTTACAACATCAGCTGACTCACCTGAGTACCGTTCGATGATTTCTTTGCATGCAGCACTTGCATCTGGTCACCAGATCAAGGTTGATGGAACTCTGATGGGTATCAAGAAGACCGAGAAGATTATCGCAATCGATGGTTTCGATCTCGATCTTCCACCTACGGAGAACCTGCTCTTCCTTCGTTACACAGATAAGCCAGGCGTAGTTGGCGCAGTCGGTAACACACTTGGAACAGCGAAGATCAACATTGCAGGTATGCAGGTTTCTCGTGAAGCTGCCGGCGGAAAGGCGCTAATGGCGTTGACCGTTGATTCATCTGTTTCGGATGCAGTCACAGAATCAATTAAGAAGGAGATCGAAGCCGATCTCGTCCGTTCAGTCTCATTGGTAGGTTAATTTAAATATGTCCAAGTCATTCAACCTTGCAGTTATTCCAGGCGATGGAATCGGAACTGAAGTTGTAGGGGAGGGTCTTAAGGTTCTTGATGCTGTTGCCGCAAAGTACGGCGTCACTTTCAATAAGACTAACTACGACCTCGGCGCTGGTTACTGGCATCGCACTGGTGAAGTTCTTCCTGACTCAGTCATGGCAGAGCTCGCAAAGGCAGATGTCATCCTGCTTGGCGCTGTTGGAGATCCAACAGTTCCCTCAGGTGTGCTCGAGCGCGGATTGCTCCTTAAGCTCCGCTTTGCATTCGATCACTACATCAACCTTCGCCCTGCAAAGTTGATGCCTGGCGTTACCGGCCCACTTGCAACAAAGGCGCCAATCGACTTCGTTGTAGTTCGCGAAGGAACAGAAGGTCCTTATGTTGGCGCAGGTGGAACTCTCGCTGAAGGAACCGAAGCAGAGATTGCAACCGAAGAAAGCCTTAATACTCGTCGAGGTGCGGAGCGTGTAATCCGTGATGCATTCGAACGCGCATCAAAGCGTGAGCGCAAGAAGCTGACACTTGTACATAAGAACAATGTTCTAACCCGTGCAGGTGGATTGTGGACTCGCACATTCAATGAAGTTGCTAAGGAATATCCAGCAATCACAACTGACTACCTTCACGTTGATGCTGCTTCCATGTTCTTCGTAACCAATCCAGAGCGCTTTGATGTCGTTGTCACAGATAATCTCTTCGGAGATATCTTGACCGATATCGCTGCTGCAATCTGTGGCGGTATCGGACTTGCTGCATCAGGAAACATCAACCCAACCGGCAAGTTCCCATCAATGTTCGAACCGGTACACGGTTCAGCTCCTGATATCGCAGGTAAGAACATCGCAGATCCAACAGCGACAATCATGTCTGTTGCCATGATGCTCGATCACCTAGGTCTTAGCGATGCTGCTCGTGATGTTGAAAAGGCAGTGGCTCAAGATCTACTTAATCGAGGCGACGCAAAGCGCAGCACAACTGAGGTTGGCGCTGCACTAGTCGAAATGGTCCAGAAGGCGTAAAGCCTTTGAACGGAAAGCATTGGTGAAGTAAATGAAAATCACACTCAATCCCAACGCCGTTCCAGTGGAAAAGCGCAATGCGCTGATCGCTGAAGGTGGATTCGGTAAGTACTACACCGATCACATGGTTGTTTGTGATTGGTCTCAAGAAAGCGGTTGGTCAGAGCCAGAGCTCGTTCCTTATGGTCCTTTAACTCTAGATCCTGCGACAGCAGTGTTTCATTACGGCCAAGAAATCTTCGAAGGCATGAAGGCATACCGCCAACCAGATGGCTCAATCTCATTGTTCCGTCCAGAGGCAAATGCGCGACGTTTTGCTAACTCTGCAAAGCGCCTGGCACTGCCAGAGATGCCAGAAGCGCTCTTTCTAGAAACAGTTGATGCACTTGTTAAGCAAGATGCAGGTTGGGTTCCCAACGAAGTAGGCGAATCCCTTTACATCCGCCCATTTATGATCGCAACTGAGGTCGGTCTCGGTGTGCGCCCATCAAATAAGGCGAAGTACATTCTTATTGCAACACCAGCAGGTGCTTACTTTGATCCATCGAAGCCGGTCTCTGTCTGGATCTCAACCGAGTACGTTCGCGCAGCTCAAGGCGGAACCGGCGAGGCAAAGTGCGGCGGAAACTACGCGGCTTCACTGATTGCACAAAAAGCTGCAGCTGCTGAAGGCTGCGATCAAGTTGTATGGATCGATGCAAAAGAGCGTAAGTGGATTGAAGAGATGGGCGGCATGAACCTTTACTTCGTAAAGGGCAAGGGCGCTGATGCAACAGTTCTTACTCCAAAGCTCACTGGCACACTTCTTCCAGGTATTACTCGCGATTCAATTCTCTCTGTCGCTGCAGATCTTGGTTACAAGACAGAAGAGGTAATGCTCTCTGTTGATGATTGGCGCGACGGAGTTCAATCAGGTGAAATCACTGAGATCTTCGCTTGTGGTACCGCAGCAGTTATCTCTCCCGTAGGACAAGCAAAGTCTGCAATGGGCACCTGGGTTACCAGTGACGGCAAGCCTGGCGCAATCACAATGCAGATTCGCAATCACATGCTCGCAATCCAGCACGGCACAATTGCTGACACACATAACTGGAATAAAGCGGTTAAGTAATGACCATCGACGACAGCTTTCATATCTACGACACCACTCTTCGTGATGGTGCGCAGCAAGAGGGACTCAATCTCTCTATCCATGACAAGCTGACTATTGCGCGCCACCTCGATGATCTTGGCGTCGGCTTTATCGAAGGCGGTTGGCCAGGAGCTAATCCAAAGGACACTGAATTCTTCGCACTCGCAAAGAAAGAGCTCAAACTCAAGAACGCAACATTTGTTGCATTTGGTGCAACTCGTCGCCCCAACGTAAAGGCGGCAGATGATGTTCTCCTTGCAGCACTTCGTGATTCAGGAGCGGCGGCAGTAACTCTTGTTGCTAAGTCATATGACCGCCATGTCGATCTCGCTTTGAAGACAACGCTCGATGAAAACCTAGCGATGATTCGCGATTCTATTTCTCACCTACGCGCAGAAGGTCAACGAGTATTTCTCGATGCCGAGCACTTCTTTGATGGCTACCGTGCCAATCGTGCATATGCACTAGAGGTTATCCGCGTTGCAATGGAGGCAGGCGCAGATGTAGCAGCGCTCTGCGATACCAACGGCGGAATGCTGCCTGATGAAATTGCAGATGTTGTTAATGATGTTATTGGCGCAACCTCTGCTCGCGTTGGTATTCACTGCCACAACGACACTGGATGCGCAGTGGCTAATTCAATGGCAGCAGTTGCAGCTGGTGCAACCCATGTTCAGGGAACACTCAATGGCTATGGTGAGCGCACAGGTAATGCTGATCTCGTCACAATCATCGCCAACCTAGAGCTAAAGAAGAAGAAAGAAGTTCTTCCAGCAAATGCTCTTCGTGAGGCATTCCGCATCTCACACGCTGTCGCTGAGGTAACAAACATTTCTCCTTCACCACGTCAGCCATATACAGGTGTATCTGCCTTTGCTCATAAGGCGGGCTTGCATGCATCTGCGATCAAGGTTGATCCAATGTTGTATCAGCATGAAGATCCAGCATCGGTCGGAAACGATATGCGCATGTTGGTCTCTGACATGGCTGGTCGCGCATCGATTGAGTTGAAGTCGCAAGAGCTCGGTGTTGACCTCGGGGGAGACCGCGAACTTATTACTCGCATCGTCGAGAAAGTTAAAGCGATGGAGGCACAGGGCTTTACCTTTGAAGCTGCCGATGCATCTTTCGAATTACTCTTGCTGGAAGAATCAACTGGCAAGCGCCCATCATTCTTCTCAATCAATCACTGGCTCACAACAACAGAGCATGACGCTGATGGAACCATCATTACAAAGGCAGAGGTCACAGTTACTGCACAAGGTAAAGAAATCACTTGCTCTGGTTCAGGTAACGGTCCCGTTAACGCATTCGATACAGCGCTTCGTGATGGTTTGAACGAGCTCTACCCACAGATTTCAACCCTTGAACTTACCGATTACAAGGTTCGTATCCTTGAAGGTCGCCTCGGCACCGGTGCAATCACTCGCGTACTTATCGAGACATCAGATGGCAAGGGCGAGTGGAACACAGTCGGCGTTCACGAGAACGTGATTGCAGCATCTGCCATGGCGCTTGAAGACGCGCTCACTTTCGGACTCCTGCGACAGGGTCTAAAGCCTTAAACTGAAGTCATGTCATTCGATGAGATAAGAGATGCGTATTCGCACTATCTCACCAATGAGAAAGCCCTCTCAACTCACACCGTTCGTGCCTATCTCGGTGATCTTGATTCTTTTATTGAGCATCTTGCCAATAATGGCGTTACTGAAATTGCAGATATCAAACTTCCGCTGATTCGTTCTTGGCTCGCTACGCAACAAGTTCGTGGGGGAGCGCGCACCACACTTTCTCGTCGGGCTGTATCCATTCGTCTCTTTACCAAATGGGCAACAAAGCGCGGTTATATATCAACAGATGTTGGAGCAACGCTGGCAACGCCTAAGCCACATCGCACTCTGCCAGGAGTACTAACTCAAGGCGATGCAGTAACTGCACTTGATTCGATGGCAACCCGTGCCGCAGAATTCGATACACCTTCTTCAATTCGCGACGTTGCAATAGTTGAGCTGCTCTATGCAACCGGCGCCCGTGTATCTGAAGTGTGTGGGCTTGATTTAGAGGATCTAGATTTCCATCGCAACACAATTCGGGTATTAGGTAAGGGCAATAAAGAGCGGATGATTCCGATGGGCGCACCTGCTGTGAAAGCTCTCAATACCTATATCAACGATGCCCGACCACAATTGGCAAACGATAAATCCGACCGTGCACTTTTCTTAGGTACTCGCGGAAAGCGCATTGATCAGCGCGCAGTTCGCACCATTGTTTATGAGGCGTTATCTGCTCTCGAAGGTATTGAGCGAATGGGTCCACACGCACTGCGTCACTCAGCAGCTACCCATTTACTTGAAGGTGGGGCGGACCTTCGCACCGTCCAAGAAATTCTCGGCCACTCTTCTCTGGCTACAACTCAGATTTATACCCATGTGTCGACAGATCGTTTACGGCAAGCCTTCAAACAGGCCCACCCTCGCGCTTAACTTCGTTACTAAAAGTATTTGTGAAATTGGAATCCTAAATATTAGGTTCTGCTTTAACATTAATTCATGACTACATCCCCATTACTAAGAATGAGTTTTGAAGAACTCGTTCGACACATTACAAACCAACATCCCGACATGAAGTACGAGGCAATTGAAGAAATGGCAGAGTCGATTCTTGATAGTCCTAAAGATCTATATACATTTCAAAAATCTGAAGTAGAGGAGTAAGAAAGTGACCAATCAACTAACTCAAACAGAAATCTTTGAGGCCAAAGTTTTAAGCGCCGCAAAGAATAATCCAGATCTACCGATAGATTTTATTAGAGAGATCCTTCTATCAGACGTAGAGGAGGCATCCTTCGAGTACGTATTTGGTTGATTCAACTTCTTTACACACCAAAATTCTTAAAACAATTAAAGAAGCCAAACCAAAATCAGAAGCTGCAGCTAGATAAGGCGATTCTTCAAGTTGCCTCAGACCCTTTCATTGGGACTTCCAAAGCTCATGAGTTATCTGGGATATACATTTACAAATTTCGTCTTATAAATCAGGAAGTTTTATTGGCCTATAGGGTCATCAGCCCAGATCTCGTCCGCCTTATCAAAGTTGGCCCGCACGAGAACTTTTACCGGGACCTCAAGCGGGAAAATTGACCAATTTGGGCGCTCGGCCCACGCTCAGCTAGACTCACCCCTGCACAGATCGGAAGATTTGTGACATCTCAGTACCTTTGTGATGAACCGCTTGCGGGGAATCTCAGCCACTTCGGTCCTATCTAAGTAATTAGTTTTACTTGAATTGGTCGGCGTTGTAGGTACGACGGGCCTAACAAATCGTTAAGCCATTAACCGAGCGGGTTCTTCGCGCATGCGCGAAAACCTAAGAAGGAGCGTGCCGTCATGGCAACAGTAACAATGCGCGAACTCCTCGACAGCGGAGTCCACTTCGGACACCAGACTCGTCGTTGGAATCCAAAGATGAAGCGTTTTATCTTCACAGAACGCAATGGCATCTACATCATCGATATCCAGCAGTCACTTCCTTTGATTGATCAGGCATATGCCTTCACAAAGGATGTTGTTGCTAAGGGCGGACACATCTTGTTCGTCGGTACAAAGAAGCAAGCACACACACCAATCATCAACCAAGCAGCTCGCGTTGGCATGCCAACAGTTACAGAGCGCTGGTTGGGTGGAATGCTGACAAACTTCCCAACAGTGTTGAAGCGTATTCAGCGCCTCAAGGAGCTCGAAGCTCTCGAAGAGAAGAACGATCTTCTTCTTACAAAGAAGGAACTCTTGATGCTCCGCCGTGAGCGCGAGAAGCTCTTCAAGAACCTTGACGGTATCCGTAACATGACAAAGCTTCCATCTGCTATTTGGGTCGTTGACACAAAGAAGGAGCACCTCGCAATTCAGGAAGCGAAGAAGCTCGGTATTCCAGTTATCGCAATCCTCGATACAAACTGCGATCCAGATGAAGTTGATTACAAGATTCCTGGTAACGACGATGCGATTCGTTCAATCGAACTTCTCACACGCGTAATCACAGATGCAATTGCAGAAGGACTTAAGTCACGTTCAGCAAATGCAGCACCAGCTACTCCTGCAGCAGAACCACTTGCTGATTGGGAGAAGGACATCCTTGACAGCGCAACACCAGCAGCTGAGGCAGCTCCAGTTGCAACACCGGAGGCATAATCAATGGCTAACTATTCAGCAGATGATGTAAAGCGTCTTCGCGAAGCAACTGCAGCAGGAATGCTCGATTGCAAGAAGGCACTTGATGAAGCAGAAGGTGATTACGACAAGGCTGTCGAAATCATCCGCGTTAAGGGTCTCAAGGGCGTAACAAAGCGCGAAGGTCGTTTGACTTCAAACGGTCTCGTTGTCGCAAAGGTTTCTGGCGAGACAGGCGTCATGCTTGAGCTCAACTGTGAGACTGACTTCGTTGCAAAGGGCGAGCGTTTTATCGCACTTGGTGATGATCTCGTTGCAACACTTCTCGAGGTTAAGACTCCTGATGTTGCTTCATTCCTTGCCGCGAAGACTTCAACTGGTAAGACAGTTCAAGAAGTTATCGACGAAGGTAACGCAACACTCGGTGAGAAGATTGAGATCCGCAACGTTGCAGTAATCAACGGTCCAGTTGGTCTCTACCTTCACAAGACATCTCCTGACCTTCCACCACAGGTAGGCGTTCTCGTCTCACTTGCTAAGGAAGCAGCAGAGGTCGGTCGCGACGTTGCACAGCACATCGCAGCATTTGCACCGAAGTTCGTAAACCGCGATGAGGTCCCAGCTGACCTGATTGAGAACGAGCGTCGCGTTGCAGAAGAGACAGCAAAGGCTGAAGGAAAGCCAGAAGCTGCTCTTACCAAGATCGTTGAAGGTCGCATCACTGGTTTTGTGAAGGAAGTTTCACTTCTTGAGCAGGCTTTCGCTAAGGATGCAAAGAAGACTGTTCAGCAGATTCTTGATGAAGCAGGAACAGCCGTGAAGGCATTCCACCGCTTCCGCGTTGGCCAGTAGTACATTTAGCTAAATTCGTTAAGCGAAAAGGAGCACTCTCATGACAGGAACCCGCGGTTCATATCAGAGGGTGCTCCTTAAGCTTTCCGGAGAAGTTTTTGGTGGAGGCAAGGGCGTCGGTCTCGATCCCGATGTACTTGTTGATGTTGCAAAGCAGATCGCAGATGTAGTTCGCGGGGGAGTACAGGTAGCCATCGTTGTTGGCGGCGGTAACTTCTTCCGTGGTGCAGAACTTTCAGAGCGCGGAATGCAGCGCGCACGAGCTGACTACATGGGCATGCTCGGAACAGTAATGAACTGTTTAGCACTTCAAGATTTCCTCGAGCGCGAAGGTGTTGATACCCGCGTTCAGACAGCAATCACAATGGGACAGGTTGCAGAGCCATATGTTCCACTTCGTGCAATTCGCCACCTCGAAAAGGGTCGCGTCGTGATCTTCGGTGCCGGCGCTGGAATGCCATTTTTTACAACAGATACAGTCGCAGCGCAGCGCGCACTTGAAATTGGTGCCAACGCACTCTTGCTCGCAAAGTCTGGTGTTGATGGCGTTTACAACGCGGATCCACGTAAGGATGCGAACGCAGTTAAGTTTGATGAGATTTCATACGATGAAGTTCTACAGAAGTCACTTGCTGTTGCAGATGCTGCGGCATTTAGCCTCTGTCGCGAAAACAAGCTTCCTATCGTCGTCTTTGACTTGATGTCACACGGCAATATCGGTCGCGCCGTTCGCGGTGAAAAGATTGGAACTCTCGTTAACTAACGAGAGCCACGAGAGTAAGAAGAGAGAAAAACCATGGCAGATGTAGCAACCTCACTCAAAGAGGCAACAGAGAAGATGAATAAGGCTGTTGAAGTTGCAAAGGATGACTTCGGAGCGATCCGTACAGGTCGTGCACACCCAGGTATGTTTAACAAGATCATGGTCGATTACTACGGTACGTACACCGCGCTCTCACAACTTGCTTCAATCCAGATTCCTGAGAACCGTCTCGCACTTGTTTCTCCATTTGATAAAGGTGCAATGGCATCAATCGAGAAGGCAATTCGCGATTCTGATCTCGGTGTTAATCCGGCATCAGATGGTTCAGTTATCCGTGTTGCACTTCCACAATTAACAGAAGAGCGTCGTAAGGATTACATCAAAGTTGCAAAGACTAAGGCTGAAGATTCAAAGGTCTCAATGCGCAATATTCGTCGCGCTGCGAAAGAAGCGATGGAGAAGGCTGAGAAGGATGGCGATATCTCTAAGGATGATCTCTCACGTGGTGAGAAGGAACTTGAGAAGATCACCGCAGATCACGTTGCGAAGATCGATGAGCTCTTAAAGCATAAGGAAGCTGAGCTCCTCGAGGTCTAAACCTCGCACCTTCCTATGTCTGACTTACACGCCATTAATGACGCGATTAATAAGCGCGCCGGAAGAAAGCTTCTTCCATCGATTGGCGTATCGGTGGCTCTTTTTGCCATCGTCTGGTTCTCACTTGCCTATGAACGCGTAATCTTCGCTGGCATCGTGGCGCTAGCGATGGTTCTCGGTGTGCGCGAGATGGTGACCGCTCTGAAGAGCGCAGATATCAACCTATCTTTCCCTGCACTTTCTCTCGCATCAGTAGGCATGGCAACTGCTGCATGGTTCGGCGGAGTCAATGGTTTAGCGGTTGCGACAGCGATTGCGCTTCCTTGGTTACTTGCCTTACTTCTGCCAAAGGGGCCAGAGAACTTCATTCGCAACGCATCTGCCTACGCGCTTACGCTGATTTATATTCCATTTCTTGCAGGATTCTTGATTCTGCTTGCTCGCCCACATAACGGCTTTGAACGCATGATGACCTTTGTCGTTCTCATCGCGTGCAATGACACCTTCGCTTACTTCACTGGTTTAGCGTTCGGTAAGCACACAATGGCGCCGAAGATTTCACCAAAGAAGACCTGGGAAGGTTTTATCGGCTCACTAGTTTTCACAACAATTGCAGGCGCCCTTGCTTTCAATTACATCCTCGATGCGCAGATGTGGATCGGCGCACTAGCTGGTCTTGCAGTGGTCATCTCTGGAACATCGGGTGACTTAATCGAATCTGCCATCAAGCGCGATTTAGCAATTAAAGATATGGGCGACTTGTTGCCTGGTCACGGGGGAGTCCTCGATCGCATCGACTCAATTCTTTATGCAGCTCCAACTCTGTGGCTCGCACTCGAACTCGTGCGTCGCGCACAGGATTCAGGACTGCTATGAGCCGCACCAATGAAGAACTCAATTTAATCTTCGACGAACCAGTCCAAAAGAAGAAGGCACCAAAGCACATCGCCGATTTCTCGCCAGAAGATCGCAAGAACTTCGCCAAGGAACTCGGCTTGCAGCCATTCCGCGCAGCACAGGTAGCAACTCATTATTTCTCGCACCTCAATAACGATCCATCAACATGGACCGATATTCCTGCAGATCAACGCCAATCGATTGCTGATGCGCTGACTCCACAGTTAATGGAGCTCGTCACCACGCGCACAACAGATGGTGGCATGACTCGTAAAGATTTATGGAAGCTCCACGACGGAACTCTCGTCGAGTCAGTTCTTATGCGTTACACCGATCGCGTCACTGTTTGTATCTCTTCACAAGCAGGATGCGGAATGAACTGTCCATTCTGTGCAACTGGACAGGGTGGCCTCAAGCGCAACCTGACTGCAGCTGAGATAACAGATCAGATTGTCGCCGCAGCTCGCGCATGTGCCAACGGAGAACTTCCAGGTGGACCAACTCGACTTTCGAACATCGTCTTTATGGGGATGGGTGAACCGCTCGCTAACTACAACGCAGTGATTCGCACTTTGCATAACATCGTCGACGCCAACCCAGATGGACTTGGAATCTCTGCACGTTCTGTCACGGTTTCAACCGTTGGTCTTGTGAATGGCGTCGAGAAGTTAATGGAAGAGGGAATTAACTGCACATTGGCAATCTCTCTTCACACACCAGATGATGAACTCCGTGATTCTCTTGTTCCCATCAACAACCGTTTTCCAGTTCGTGAAATCCTGGCTGCAGCAGATGCCTACGAGAAGAAGACTGGACGTCGCTACTCAATCGAGTACGCACTGATTCGCGACATCAATGATCAGGCTTGGCGCGCAGACCTGCTTGGTCGCTTGCTCAAGAATCGTGCCGCCCACGTCAATTTGATTCCACTCAACCCAACGCCAGGATCCAAATGGACCGCCTCTCGTCGCGAAGACGAGGCAGAATTCGTCCGAGTCCTCGAGTCCTATGGCGTCCCGGTAACTGTCCGCGATACTCGTGGCCGTGAAATCGATGGCGCTTGTGGTCAGCTCGCAGCATCTGAGTCTGCCAAGTAACCAAACTTTCATTCCTTAGACCTTCAGCCTAAAATCACCCCATCATGATGACTGCCCGGATTGCAATTGGTGTAAGGACTTTCCTCAAGCCAGCTCGGATTTCCCGCTCAGTCACAGTTGTACTTGCCCTTGCTCTACTCCAAAGCATTGCTGGCCCAATACTCCTACCGAAACTTTCCACTTCATCAGCATCTGCGGCAAATGCATGTGTGCTCGGTACTGATTACACCAAGGACACTTCATCTCTTCCTGGTTACACAATTCTGAAATTTACTAATGCCGGAAGTTGTTCATTTAGAAATACTGAAGCGATTACAACTATCGACTACCTCATTGTTGGTGGAGGCGGTGGCGGCGGAGCGCATGTCGGCGGCGGCGGCGGCGGTGGCGGTGTTTTGCAAGCGAGCAACTACAACATTTCTGGAAAAGGCGCGATCCCCATCACTGTTGGCGCGGGTGGAACCGGTGCTTGGGTAACAACTTCGTGGCAGTCATATGGTTCAAACGGAGGCAACTCAAGTCTAAATGGAGTTGTTGCCTACGGCGGGGGGGTGGGAGGAATTTGGAATACAAACGCCCCTGGATATTTAAGTGGATCAGTCGGATCTGCTGGTGGTGCGGGTTATGCCTATGACTACACAGGTGGCACACCTGGTCAAGGTCGTGCAGGTGGTTGGGGAAATGGTACACAGCCCCATGCGGCTGGTGGTGGTGGCGGTGCGGGTGAAGCCGGCGGCAACGGAACGCAAACAGATAATAGCAATGGTGTCGGTGGAAAAGGTGGCGATGGAATTTCAGTAAACATCACCGGTACCCCAACATATTTTGGTGGCGGTGGCGGTGGAGGTGTGCACGGAAATAACAACAACAGCGTTTACACGGGAGGCGCGGGCGGGCTTGGCGGGGGTGCAGCTGGTGCTTCGCACTCAGGTAGTTACACATCAGATCCACGCCCCGCCACCCACAATGCCGCATCAGGAACTGCAAACACCGGTGGTGGAGGTGGTGGAGATGGAGCGGGCCTGTACTGGGTTGAGAGCAGAGGCGGAAATGGCGGATCAGGAATTGTAATTATTCGTTACGCCAACAGTGCTGTAGCGCCTAGCTCACAAGATTTCGCCATGACGACTAGTGGCACAAATTATATGTACACGACTAATTCCACCTCGATCATTCCTGGGACAGTCTCGACAATGACTTTAGAGGCTTGGATTAAGCCCTCTTCCACATGCGATGGCAACTATCTATGCATGATTTTTACAGTTGAATATTCGTATCTTTTCACTTTATATCAAGGAAAACTTGCTTATTACATCGGAAGTGGAACAGCATGGTGCGATGCAAGCGCAGGCAAATACCCTACGACTACTACGGTGAAATCCGGTGAATGGTCCCATGTTGCGTTAGTTCGAAATGGAGCTAATGTAAAAATATATGTCAATGGTCAACTCCGATCAAATATTAATTCGTCATGTAGCCCTGCGACACAAGCTGCAAATTCAAATTATCTATATGTCGGTGCTCGTTCGGGAAATGATCAGTACTTCTATGGCAGTATAGATGAAGCACGAATTTGGAACACGGATAGATCTGCAAATATAGCTTCTGATATGAACTCAAATGAAACATCAACTTCTGGTCTCTTGAATTATTGGAATTTCAACGAGGGAACAGGTTTAATTACTTACAACCAGGTTCCTAATGCTCCATCAGAAAATGATCTTGTAGTCACAAATGTAGCCACTTGGGATTCATCGGTTATTTCAACCACAACAACCGATCGCGTTTACACCGTGCAAACTTTTTACCGAAGTTACATCACTGCCCTCGGCGGTTGGAAAGTTCCCTCGGGAGTTTCAAATGTTTCAGCTCTTATAGTCGGCGGTGGCGGTGGTGGTGGCTGGAATTCTGGTGGCGGTGGCGGTGGTGGTGGATTCCTTGCGATTAATATGACGACTATTTCCGGTGTCGTCACCGCAAAAGTAGGCATGGGTGGAATGGGTGCCCTATCAACTGATGCTGGACAAGTTCCTACTTATGCCCCAGCTGCAGGTCAATCTTCGCAATTTGGCGGAACAAGTGTTACGGGAGGAAATCCTGGTGGTGTTTTTGCTGTAACAAACGCAGGTGGAGCTGCAATTACGACTGCATCCAATTCTTCGGGAGCGGGTGGCGCGGGTGCAGCAACTAGTGGAGGAACGGCTGGAATTGGAGGGACGGGACCCACGTCGGATTTGAGCGGAACCAGCACGATTTATTCAAGTGGTGGTGGAGGAGGTGGTTACAACTCAGCCGGTGGAGCTGCGGGCGCCGGTGCAGGAGCAGGTGGCGGTTCAACCACTCAAAATACTGGAGTAGACGCACTACCAAACCGAGGCGGCGGCGGAGGTGCAAGTGCTGCACACGTATTCTCGGGTAATGGTGGATCAGGAATAATTATTGTTCGCTGGATAACGGCCACAAAACCAACGTACACAAAACCGGTAACTGCCTACCTCAATGCTGGAATGACAGAAACTTTCACCACAAATGTGACACAGGACAGTGCAACTGCCGTACTTACTAGAACATTCAAGTGGGAGTCAACGACCCCAACTGCTAACGGTACGTACACACTTATCAAGCAGGGAACTGGAGCGGCCAATGCTTCGTTTAGCTGGGTGCCAACTGATACGTCGACATCTGGCTCTGGCTACCTCTACCGATTAACAGTTACTGATTCAGATGCCGCAGGCTTGAACATTACGGACTCATCAACAGCTTTCGCGGTGATTAATCGAGCTCTCGTCGTGAGTGGCTCAAACAGTTTTGGCAAAGCGATAAGTTTGGCAAAGAGCGAGACGTACACAATCTCTTTTGGAACTTCAACTTATAGGGCCTCTATGAGCCCCACAATCTCAGGGATTACTCTGGATACTTCCACCGCAGGTTCTGCCGTTTTGAAGATAAGTGACACAATTTCGGTGGGAACCTATTATGAAACGCTGACGGTGATAGACTCAGTTTCGGCTTCAGTAGTCTTTCCGATCATAATTAAAGTGCAAGCACCGCCCCAATTGACCAATACCGGTGAAATTATCACCGACGGACAAGTATTTAATTTGGATTTCTCCAATAGCGCTAGCTACAGCCCTGTAAGTCAAACATTCGCAGATATCAGCGGTGCGAAGAAAACGATTACTGCGCCAAATGGTGGAAAGTATTCAAATGACTTCAGCGGTATTTTCACCTTAAGTTCAGGCTCTTCTCATTACTTAACCGCAACCGCGTTCTCCATGCTTCCTAAATGGACGATTGAAACCTATATTCGAATCAATGACACTCCGACTGCTCAATTCTGCCCTTTTGCAAGTGAGTATGCGTCTTCAAGTATTTCAATGCTGCTCTGTATTGATGCGGCTCGAACAGTCTTTACTGGTTTTTTTGATCGCGTTGGCGGGGTCGATAAATGGTCCTTTAAACGGTCTGAAGAAAAAATCCCACTGAATACATGGGTTCACATTGTTGGAACCTTTGATGGATCAGCAGCTAATCTATATTTCGATGGAGTTTCAACAACACGGAATTCCTCTGATGGTGGTCGGTACGATGCTGGTTATATTCCTCCAACACCCAATACAAACCGAGTTTTTATCGGTAAGGATTACCCGACTGCGGTAGGAACGACGCCAAATATATCTCTTGGTTTCGTGCGTGCCTATAGTTCAGGTTTTACGCAGATACAGGTTCAACAGAATTTCAATGCCACAAAGACACGTTTCGAGTCTTCAAATCAGACTCAAATTAAACCAACAAAGAAATATGGAACGCTGGTACTTGATTCTTTTACGGCAACTTCTGGTTATGACACAAAGACTGTAACTCTCGCTGTTGGAGATCGAGCAGGTATTGATTGGGATACAACGACAGCGACTAACCAGGTAAGATTCTCAATTCAAGAATCTTTAACAGTCGGAACCTACAACGACACACTTACTGTTACGGATAGTCTGGGGCAATCGTCTTATCTTCCAATTACTTTTACCGTTACCAAGGCAGACACAATCACTGTCACCATGGGAACCGAACATACAACGGTTTATACCGGTACAGCGCCCGCGGGATCGCCAAGAGCTTCTATTTCAGGATTGGTCGGCGTCGATACAGCAACAATTGACACTCAATACAGCGGCACATATATAGATTCATCCCTCACATGCGCCCAAGGCGGATCTTGTTCAATTGGCGATATAGGCCCAGGTGGTGGCCGTATCTTCTATATCTCTAGCACCCCGATAAACGCCGCGAGCGGAGTAAGCAATGGCGGAATTTACTTGGAAGCGGCACCTCGAAACTGGAATGGCGATGGCTCGGGGGAGGCAGGTTCTTCATTTGCCTCTGTTCTCACCAATGTCAATGGAACTTCTTCAGCCATAGGAACAGGAGCTGAGAATTCAAGAATATTAAGACAAGAACTTGGAGATAGTGCCACTGCTGCAACTAAAGCGCTTAATAGATCTTTCAACGGCGTGGATGATTGGTTTGTCCCGTCTTATGACGAACTCACCAGGATGATCACAGTTCTTAAACCTCTCGGTTTGGGTTCTTTTGATAATCCAGTCAACCTTTGGTCTTCTACACAAAATACTAATACCAGTAAAGGTAACAACGCTTGGTCATCTAATCCGCCGGTATTAAATGAACTTCTCAAAACAGATAATTACTTCCTGCGTCCAATCAGAGCTTTCAGCCCTACCTACAATTCAACAGTAACTCCAACCGAAGTTGATACTTACACAGCTAAGGGAACGAACCTGACATTCCAAGTTGGTGCTGCAAGTAACTATCAAGCAGTCATTTACGACACCAGCACTCTGAAGATTACCCAAGCCAACCAAAAGCAATTAACACTCAATCTCTATGGTGCAGTTGCGGGTACGCCATTCACCCTTCAAATTAGCGGAGGATCCGGCACCGGTGCGGTAACGGAAACAGTAACCGCAGGAAGCACGGCGGTAAATTGCCGAGTCAGCAATAAAGTGCTTTCAAATGACACACCTTCAACAGAACAGAAGACCTGCAATATTTCCATCACCAAAGCATCCTCGCGCAATTACAAAGCTGAAACGTTGACCGCGACGGTCTACTTCATGATGTTTGTTAATAACCAACCAACCAATCAAGTCGGTGGCGGAACTGTCATCGCACTCAACGGTGTAACGTCCTTTGAAACTTCCACAGTCACGCCGCCTGGAATTACTGGATTCTCATCACTTAATATCAGCTTAAGCGCCGGAGGAACCCTGAGAATTACTGGTTCTGGATTAACGGGATCAATTACAGTTAAGTTCTCACGCAATAAAACAGTCTCTGCAACGGCAGCAGATGGCACGTATATCGACATTCCAGTCGCATCGATTCAAAGCGCCGGTGCTTCATCTGGCCGAGTTGCCGTGG
Source organism: Candidatus Nanopelagicaceae bacterium (assembly GCA_965267625.1). Classification (GTDB taxonomy): domain Bacteria; phylum Actinomycetota; class Actinomycetes; order Nanopelagicales; family Nanopelagicaceae; genus Planktophila. Next base: position 979,559 of record OZ254124.1, on the reverse strand, counting down.
TTACGGTGAACGGGGAAGCGGTCTCGGACCAAAGCCTCACAATTACGCCTTAGCAACTTTGATTCCCTAGACCTTCGGCCTAAAATCACCCATTATGCGCGTAAACACCTTTGTGACCTGCCTGAGGTCAGCTTTCAAGCTATCGCGCATATCAAGATCACTTTCAACAATCCTTGTCTTAACTTTTGTTTAAGTTATCGCCGGACCTGTCGCAAACTATCAAATCCCAAATGCGCACGCTGCCGTCACACAGGGTCCAATCTCAGAGGGCACGACAATTGGAGGATCGGGCGGAAACTTCAACAATAAAACACCATGCTCAGACGGGGCAGTGACAGGATTAAAGGCGTCATCAACAACAGCCGATGCCTATTCACAAGGATTCGGTTATACATGTACGTCATTTAATTCAAATGGAACTTTATCTTCGATCACAACTTACACTGAGGTTTTCGTTTGGGGGACATCTACAACCGACCTCAACCAATCATGTCCCACAGGAAAAGTTGGCATCGGGGTCCAAGTAGATGTTGCATCAAGTATGGTTCGTCAATTTGCACTTATTTGCGGAAATCCGATGTCCCATGAAGGTAAAAGCACTTTAAGTTACATTCCAAATACTTTAACTGGTGGAACGCCAACCACCTATACATGTCCAACCGGAAAAGTACTTGTTGGTTTTAATACTAAAACTGGTGCAGGCATGGATCAGATGACACCGAGGTGCGCGACGTACACAGGATTTGAGTACGCTGCTGTTGGTTTACCCTCAATCACATCATCCAGTGTTCATACTGCCACAGTTGCATTTACCGCAGTCGATAGATTAAATTCTTCCGATACTCCAGAAACTTTTACCGTCACTGCAACCTCTTCAATAGGTACAATTGAAACAGCAACAGGTTTAAGTTCACCAATTACGATATCAAATCTCCGATCAAATGTTTCCTACACAATTACTGTCACGGGAGCAAATACATTCGGATCTTCTCCGGCAACAGGTAGTGTTTCACTTGCTGCAGCGGTTCTGCCTGGTTCTGATACCGATACCGCTCTCTCTCTCAATGGTTCAAGTCAATATGCGTGGACAGAATCAAGTTCAGCAATTGGAATAACTAACGCCTTCTCACTTGAAGCTTGGGTAAAGCCAGAAACAATCACAGCCGGAAACTGGAATCTTGTGATTTGTAAAGAAGGAGTTCTTCAATTTGGTTTTCAAGTTGTGAGCAATGTTGCCTATTGGCACTATGGGATTTCTAGCTCCGCAACTCTGTACGCAAATGTTAATACCTATGTTCCTGTCCGAAAGGATGAGTGGCAACACATTGCTATCACAAGGGCAGAGAATACAAACTCGGTTGATTTCTATTTGAATGGAGTAAAGGTATTCACAGGATCCGCCGATCAAGCAAGTAGTGGGGCAATTTCGAACAGCACGACCCATCCGTTTTCTATTGGCGCACGCAGAAATAGTTCGGGTGTTGTTGCGGGGTATTTTGGTGGTCAGATTGATCATGTTCGAATATTTAATGCTGCAAGAACTTCAACTGAAATTCTAAACGGTCTGAAAACTTACACAACTTCAAATGACGCAGGTTTAGTTGCTTATTATGACTTCAATGAGGAATCTGGCTCATATGTTTTCAATCGAAAAATAGGTGCTTTACCTGGATCTGATTTGAAGCTCTCTGGTTCCGTGGGTTGGAAACACGTCGCGGAAGAGTCGACAACAGCGACGGCGCCCTACACAGTAATTAAATTTCCTCGTACCTATCTGACGTCCTCCGGTGGTTGGAAAGTTCCGACAAATGTATCCAAAGTGTCAGTCTTAGTTGTTGCGGGCGGCGGCGGCGGTGGTGGCGGCGGATATTCGACTATTAGCCCGGCCGGAGGTGGCGGCGGTGGCGGATCAGGTGGAACTCTCATTCAAAATGTGACAGTTTCATCGGGTGCTCTGTATGAAATTAAAGTGGGAACCGGCGGAGATGGTGGCGCCGCCGGTTATAACGAGTACTGGGGCGGTGCATCCGGAACGAATGGAACTGATTCAACAGCCTTTTCATTAACCGCAACTGGTGGCTACGGTGGAAAAGGTGCAGGATTTAATGCGGATGGCACTACTCACAGCAATTACACAGCGGGAATCGGCGGTCAATCAGGAAACGGTTTCACTGGTGGAACTAAAAATACCAATACGTCAAATAATGGCGGTAATAGCGGAGGCGGCGCAACTGGCAATGGAAGTCAGGCAACTTCCTCCACGGGCGCTTCGGGTGGTTCAGGAATATCTAATATTTATTCGGGTACAACCACAACGTATGCAAGTGGAGGTGCGGGAGGCACGGGTTCGTCTTCTGGGGGAGTCGGAAGCAACGGTTCGTATGGAACTGGAAATGGTGGTGTTGGTGGCAATGGCGCCGTTAGTTCAACTCCAGGAAAGGGTGGATCGGGTGGTTCTGGAGTTGTAATCGTTCGCTGGATTACGGCATCCGTACCGACATATACAAAGCCAACTACTGCTTACCTCAATGTAGGCATGACAGAAACTTTTACAACGAATGTGGCACAAGACAGCGCAACTGCGGTACTTACCAGAACATTTAAGTGGGAATCAACCACACCTGCGGCAAATGGCGCCTACACACTGATCAAGCAGGGGACTGGTGCGGCCAATGCTGCTTTTAGCTGGATACCTACTGATACAGCTACTTCTGGATCAGGCTACCTCTATCGTTTAACCGTCACAGATTCAGATACAGCGGGGCTTTTCATCACTGATTCTTCCACAGCATACGCAGTGATCAATCGGGCTCTCGTTGTAAGCGGCTCAAGCAGTTTTGGTAAAACAATCAATCTGGCAAAGAGTGAGACTTACACAATTACCTTGGGAACACCCACATATAGGGCTTCTTTGAGTCCAACAATTGCCGGAATTACTTTAGATACTTCCACGGCAGGGTCTGCAGTAATCAAGATCTCCGAAACCATGACCGTTGGCACTTATTACGAAACTTTGACGGTGCTTGACTCTGTTTCGGCTTCGGTTGTTACACCGCTAACTATTATTGTGGCAGCACCTCCTAACTTAGTTAATACTGGGGAGATCGTTGGCGATGGACTTATATTTAATTTAGATTTTGCGAACTCAGCAAGCTTTGATCGCGGAACAAGAACTGCGAAAGATATCAGTGGCTCGAACAAGCCCATCACTATTCACAACTCACCATTGTTTAAAGATGAGAATCTAGGGCACCTAGATTTGAATTCCTCCAGCAGTCAATACGTTTCCGCGACTGGATTCACAACATTGAGCACGTGGACTATTGACACATATTTCAGGCTCGATTCAACTTCACAATATTCCTGCATCGTTTCAAGCGAAGGAGCCTCTTCGACAGCAACTAGAAATCTCGCACTGTGCGTGGATGCAACCACTCCCAGAATATATGCCGGTTTTTATGATGGAGTAAGTTGGACCTACATCCGAACAACTGAAACCATTCCTCTTAATACTTGGACGCATGTCGCGGCTGAATGGGATGGGTTGACTTCAAATGCAACCACAAGTGTGAAAATCTGGATAGATGGAACCCAGGCCACAAATTATCAATGGTACACACGCGGCACTACAGCGGCTGCAGCATCATCTAGCCGAATTTATATAAATCACGATCCTTTAATGACTGTGTCTTCTTACACTGATTTGTCCATTGGATATGTTCGAATTTACAACCGCGCACTTTCGTTCGCTGAGATTGCTCAAAACTACAACGCAACTAAGAGCCGTTTTTTGACTGCAAATGTGGACATGGTGACGCCATCACATAAGTACGGAAATACAACGACCGAGACCTTCACAATCACTTCCGGTTATGGATCCGACACTATCTCCTACGCCACTGGCAATAAAGCTGGGGTGAAGCTTGAGACCACGACCGCACAAGTGACGCTAAAGATGCAAGAATCCCTAACCGCAACAACCCATTACGAGACCATCACAGTGACAGATTCCCTCGGCGCCTCCACTTATCTTCCGATCAAGATGACTGTTTCCAAGGCTGACACTTTGACCATCAGCATGGATACAAAGACCGTGGTTACGTTCAATAACGCTCCGATTACCTCTTATCCAAAACCGGTAATTAAGGGGCTGGCTGGTTTAGACACATTCACGGTGACAACCAAATTCTCGTCTTCGCTCTATACAAAGAGTGCGACGGTTCCCACGAATTCAGATACATATACAGTCATTGCCGAAGATCCTGTCTTCGGAATAGGTGCGCTCAGTAATTACGTCAACGTCGTCTACGAAACCAGTACCGCTGTGGTCAATAAAGCGAAACAACCTGCGTTATCTGTCTTCCTTTACGGCGGAACAGTTGGCTTGCCATTCCCAATTACCGTCTCTGGCGGTGGGGGAGATGGCGCAATCTCTGAGACCGTTACCGCAGGAAGCAGCATGACTGGTTGTGCCATCACGAATCATTCGGTCAGCGCATCCAGTACCAGCCAAGGTTTCTGTCGCGTCTATATCTTTAAGGCGGCATCTCAGAATTATCTTTCCGAGAGCATCACAGTTGATATGTACTTCATGGCCTACATCAACAATCAACCAACAGGCCAGGTTGGCAGTGGTTCTACGATTGCTATCAACGGAGTGACTTCATTTGAAACATCGACCGTTACGCCACCGGCAATTACTTCTTTCAACTTAAGTTCTGCAGCTACTCTCACATCAATAGAAATCAATGGAAGTGGATTTAGTCAGCCAGGGTTGGTTATCAAGTTCAATCGCAACAAGATTGCTGGTGCCCCTAGCTCACTTACCGATGACAAGATCACGGTCATGATTCCTTCCGGGGCCATCACGGGCAGAGTTGTTGTAATCACCCAAAATGGAGAAGCCGTTTCGCCGCAATCCCTCACAATTACGCCGTAATTCACGCATATTGGGCTTTGCGCCCCGCTACCCCTAACGCCTAGAATCGCCGTCTAGCCGAAGCAGGGAAGGGGATTGAAAGTGCAGTTGTCTCACGCGCTCAATCCTCGAAGAGTCTCAAGATCTCTTGTCACGGTTCTACTTCTCACCTTTATTCAAACGATAGTCGCCCCACTGACATTGCCGAATGAGATCGCATCGAAAGCTGAGGCAGCACCGGTAAGCACCTCGTATAACTACACCTCGTATACATCTGGAACGACATTTACCGTTCCGACCGGTGTCACTTCAATCAACTTGCAGGTACGTGGTGGCGCAGGTGGTACTGGTGGCGATGATGGGTCCACAGGTGGATTTGGTTCTTCAGTTGTTGGTTATGTGTCGGCTCAGTTTGTTGTGGCCCCTGGAGATGTCATTCAAATATTTCCTGGCAACGTTGGCACTGATGGTGCTGATGGAGTTCGTAACACTGGTGGTGGCGCAGGTGGTGCTACTACCGTAGCTGCTTCACCATTGAATATTGATGGAACTTTCTATCCCAATCTTTCACTCGCCGGAGGCGCAGGTGGAAAGAGCGGTGATTCAGGATCTTCTGGTGGTGGCGGTGGTGGTGGTGGCGCCTCGGTCGTCGCAATTAATTACAAAATTGTTTTGATTGCAGGCGGCGGCGGTGGTGGTGGAGGCGCTGGTAATGGTTCGAATAATGGACCTGTGGCATACAGTGGAAATTCCTACACATCTGCAGGCACTAATACAGGTGCTGCTGGCGCAAATCCTGGATCTAGCGATGGTGGCGGCGGTGGCGGCGGTGGCGGCGGTTGGTACGGCGGCGCTGGTGGCGCAGTTCAATATCGCACATCCGAGTACGCCGGCGTTGGTGGATCTTACGGTGGAAACTATGTAGATGCTTCTGGAACTGCATCATTGAATTCGACAGCGAATCCAGAAGGTGTTGGCAATATCAATATCACTTATTCACCAGATGAATTGAACGTTTGTACTACTGACGTTCAAACAAATGACATTTATACAATTGTTAAAGTCACCCAAGTTGATCTCTGTACCTGGTCAGTCCCTTCAACCGTTTCCGTCATCGATTTCTTCTTGGTCGGTGGCGGTGGCGGCGGTGGTGGTGACAGCGGCGGTGGCGGCGGTGGTGGTGCCGCACTATCTCGAACAGCGATTGCCGTTACTCCCAACTCTTCGGTCCAACTCAGAGTTGGTTTCGGGGGAATGGGTGGAAGTTGGGGCGGAAAGTTCAATCCGATAACCGGCGCTTCCACGGCAATCACGTTAGCTAGCGGAACAGTTTTCTCTGCAGTTGGCGGAACTGCGGCTACGACAGTCTTTGGTGCTGCCGGTGGTGCTGGTGGCGTTGCTTCCAATGGCGGTTTTAGTGGTGGTGCTGGCGGAACTGGCGCATCGAGTGCAGGCATAGGCGGTGCGGGCAAGGCAGGCATCTCAAATTATTTCTACGGCGTTCAAAACACATATGGCGGGGGCGGTGGTGGTGGTGCATTAACAAATAGCACGACCCAAACACCGGCAGCAGGGTCCAATGGTGGTGGAGCAGGTGGATATGCATCATCATCATCAGTGAATCAACCTGGCTCTAATGGTGCAGACAACAGAGGCGGTGGTGGTGGCGGTGGTGTTGCAACTGGCTCTGGTCAAAAACTTCATGCTGGTAAAGGTGGATCAGGTGTAATTCTGATTCGCTATGCAACGAATTCACTCGACGAATTCCCAGTATCTTTAATTCCAGATATTCAACAGCGCTGGCTGCCAAGTGATTTACAGATTCTCGACTCAACGCGAGAAGGCTTCATCGATTCTTCAGGAAATTTCGCATCTGCTCGTGACATTAATGGAACTATCATCACCGATACTGCAACAAGCGGAAATGGTTCGAGTAAATCATTCTTGCAACTCAAGGGCGATACCAACGCATATTTTAATCTTGAAAATTTGCCAACTGCAAATAACTACACGATATTCCATATTGCAAAATACCAAGCCAATTCCTTAGGTCGAATTGTGACGTCCTCAGATCAACAGTGGATTTCCGGTTTTTGGGCAGGGAATACAGGCATCGCTTTTCATAGCAATTGGCTCACTGACGCTGGATATGGCCGTAATGATGTGTGGGCCCTTTCAGCCGACCAACTGAATGCGTACCGGTTCAATGGCACAGTCAGGGCAAATCGAAATGATTCGACAATGAGCGTTGGCAACACACTCGGTATTAACAACAGCAGAGGTGAAACTTCTAATTGGCAGCTCGGTGAAGTATTGGTTTTCAATCGCGAGTTGACAATAACTGAGATTGCTCTTGTAGAGAAATATTTATCGAGAGTTTACGGAATTGCCCTTTCAACTCCAGACACGTCTAATGAAACTGATACCGCGGCCTCTTTCGCTGGATCTACATTTGTCTGGGCAAAAGGTTCTTCGCGACTAAATTTATCCGATACTTTCACAATTGAAGCTTGGGTAAAGCCGACAAGCACCTGCAATGATGCACATATTTGCTACATCTATTCACAGGAGACCTCAATTATTTGGGGAATTCAATACGGCACTCTTTATTACGGGTTGTATGGAACGAATACCGCTTGGGATTGGATCACCACTGGCATAAAAGTAAAGAGCGGCGAGTGGCACCATGTTGCAATATCCAAAGAACTAGCGGCAAACCGAAGTCAATCCGTAAAGATGTATTTGGATGGAAATCTTCACTTTACAAAAGAAGGAAGTCCATACACCGCATCAACTTCTGCGCCTACAGTTCTCGATACTAATATCATGTATCAATCCAATAACCGCGTACATATTGGTTATCGAGACAATGGTTGGTATTTCTATGGAAATATTGATGAAGTCAAGTTGTGGCGTGGATACCGTACTGCTGACGAAATTCGCAACGACATGTACAGCAATGGCCCCATCGATTCTTCAAACTTGCGACTCTATTTAGACTTTAATAAATCCGTATCTTCTTCAGCCACTGAAGTGGTCAATAGGGCTACAAAAGGCGATCCAGCTTTCGCCATGCTGGCGTACGGAACGGTCGTCTACTCAGATGTGAAAGAAGTTTCATCGTCAACCATCTACACAACAATTTCTTTTCCGCGCACATACATCACCCAAAACGGTGGATGGAAAGTACCGGCGGGCATTTCTCAAGTTCAAGCAGTCTTAGTCGGCGGTGGCGGCGGTGGCGGCGGTGGTTACGAAGGTGGCGGCGGTGGTGCTGGCGGATTCATCGAAACTGTTACAACGTTGAATTCAGGAGAAATCTATTCCGTCATTGTTGGCACTGGCGGCCGCGGTGCTATGAATTTGTCGGCGCCTTCCAAAGGCGACAGTTCCACAGCTTTTGGGCTAAGTGCACTTGGTGGCGGGTATGGCACGTACGAGTATTACGGTTCGCAAGGCGTGGGAACTTCGGGTGGCTCTGGCGGCGGCGGAGGTTGGGGTAATGAAAGAAGCGGTTCTCTCGGCACTCCCGGACAGGGAAACGCAGGTGGAAATTCTGGACTATTCGATAGTTCGCGATCTTGCTCTCCCACAGTTTTTGTTGGCGGCGGCGGCGGTGGTGCTGGCACCTCCGGTGCAGAACCCACATGTACTAAAGGCGGAAATGGTGGAGATGGAAAGCTCTCGGAAGTAACTGGAACAACATTGGCCGCAGGTGGTGGTGGCTCACTACGAAAATTCCAAATAACAGGCAATTTTACGACTGCTGTTCAAGGAACGGGAGGCTCTCGAGTAAGCGGAGTAAGCATCGGTGGAGATTCTGCCTATTACGACAATGTCGCTGTTGGTGCAACCGGTGGTGCAACAAATGGAAAATATGGCACAGGAAGTGGCGGTGGAGCTGGATATGCGTCAGACCCTCGCAATTCACCATTTGGAGCTGGAGGAAGTGGCGGTACAGGAGTAGTTGCACTTCGTTATATCACTGCCACAAAGCCAACGTACACAAAACCAACCACTGCATATCTCAATGCCGGAATGACTGAAACTTTCACTACTAATGTTGCAGTAGATAGCGCAACGGCAGGATTGACTCGAACTTTCAAGTGGGAATCAACAACACCAACCTCTGGTGGCGTGTATACAACACTCAAAGTTGGAACCGGTGCTGCAAATGCAGCCTACAGCTGGGTCCCTAGTGACACATCGACAACTGGATCGGGATATCTGTACCGATTGACCGTGACAGATTCGGATACCGCAGGACTATTTATTACAGATTCTTCGACGGCCTACGCGGTCATTAACCCAGCGCTTAATGTGAGTGGCACCTCGGCAATAGTTAAGAAAATCAACATCGCTCGTAATGAGACTTTTACAATCACTTTAGGCACGCCAACATATCGAGCATCTTTAAGTCCAGTTATTTCTGGAATCACCCTCGATACTTCCACGGCAGGTTCTCCGGTTTTGAAGATAGCCGAAACAGCGACTGTGGGAACCTGGTTAGAAACAATCACGGTGATCGATTCTGTAACCGGACGTTTCGATTTAGCTCTCTCAATAACTATTGCTGCGCCACCATCTCTCTTAAATACCGGCGAGATCGTCTCCAATAACTTAATTCTCAATTTAGATGCAGGTAATTCACAAAGTATCCTATTGGGAGACACGACAACTGCGACGAGTGCAGTGTGGAAAGATTTAAGTGGAAATAAGAAAGATGCAAGTACAGGAGGAGCTTCTGCGGTTACATATGATGGAAGAACCTGCACGGCACCGAAATACTATTCAAGCTTCGGTGGCTACTTGCAGTTCAATGGAACATCGGACTGCTATCACACTGATGACATAGGCATGTCTATCGATAAGAGTTTTACGGTTGAGGCCTGGTACCGATCTACGCAAACATTGACAAGTGCTGGCGCGTCTATCTTCACACAGAATTCTGCAGGAAATATCGGAATAGTTCTTGGAGGCGCCAGTAGCGTAGGTACGACAGATATTCGGGTGGGAATGTACAACGGTGGTTGGTATAACTCTTCTGCTGGGCACTCGCCGGTCACAAATACCTGGAACCATTACGTCGGAACATACGACGGATCGAACTTCAGACTTTATGTTGATGGAGTCCTAAAGAATACGACTCCCACAACTGCGGGATTATCTTCGACCCCAAATAAAACTGGCTATTTTATTGGAAGAAGATGGGATGGTTCTGCCTATCTCGCTGGATCAATCGCCAGTCTTCGTGTTTACAACATTCCTCTCTCTGAAACGGCAGTCGCATTAAATTTCAATTCTACGAAGTATCGTTTCAAAGATGCGCCTTCATCACTGCTGAAACCAGTCAAAAAATACGGCGTACTTGCGGTTGAATCATTTACGGCAACTTCTGGTTACGGTGCAAGGAACTTTAGCCTCGCTGCATCGAGTCCGGCGGGTATCGAATGGGATGGATCGGTAACGGATCGCCTAACCGTATCGGTGCAAGAATCGCTCACAGTTGGCACCTATTACGACACACTTACTGTGACTGATGCTTTGGGGCAATCGAGCTACCTCCCAATTACCTTCACGGTTACCAAGGCAGATACTTTGACAGTCACCATGGGCTCTCCACTTACTGTTGTGTACAACGGACTAGTACCTTCTCCCGCGCCAAAGGCATCGATCTCTGGACTGGTGGGAGTTGATACCGCCACCGTTCTCACTCGATATGACACCGCAACGATTGGGACAACCTGTGCCAGTGGCGGAGTCTGCAAGATTGGCGACACCGGTCCAGGCGGCGGCAAAGTCTTTTACATATCTGACACGATTATTAATACCGCAACCGGAATAAGTGAAGGTGGTGTCTATCTTGAGGTGGCACCTCTGGGCTGGCACACAACACAAGGTCAAGAAGAAGCTCTGGCATGGTCCTCAGTTTCAACCGCGGTGCCTGGAACTCTCAGCGATATCGGAGCTGGAGCCGAGAATTCACGTTTGGTCTACTCACAATTGGGTGCGTCGTCAGCTGGTTTTAATGTGATCGTTAATAAAACTATCGGCGGCAAGAGCGATTGGTTTGTGCCATCTCTCGGTGAACTCGAGAAGGTATATGAAAACCTTTGGGCAACAGGACTTGATGCATTTACCGGATCACGAAATATGCTCTCTTCTACTGAAGATCCATCCAATACTTCACAGGCGATGCAAGTGTGGAATGTGGGTGGCATAGTCGCAGGCGTAAGTAAGACAATTGGTTACTACATGCGCCCAATTCGCGCTTTCGGCGGAACAACAACTCCGACTGAATCCGATTCTTACACTGCTCAAGGCCATAACCTGACCTTTGGTGTTGGAGCGGCATCAAATTATGTCAATGTCGTTTACGAAACAAGCACACTGAAGATCACTCAAGCCAATCAAGAGAAGTTGATGATTAATTTGTACGGTGCAGTTGCTGGAGCACCATTCACCCTACAAATTAGTGGTGGCTCAGGATCGGGAGTTATTACAGAGACTGTTACAGCAGGGAGCACAGCTCTCAATTGTCGAATCAGCAATAGAATGCTCGCGAATGACACGCCTGCCACTGAACAGAAAACGTGCAATATCGCTATCACCAAGGCGGCGTCACGTAATTACAAATCAGAGACTCTCAATGCCACGGTGTATTTCATGATGTTTGTTAATAATCAGCCAACCGGTCAGGTGGGATCTGGTTCAACAATCGCGCTTAATGGAGTAACTTCATTTGAAACCAGTACAACCGAGCCACCAACAATTACTCGAATAGACTCACAACAAGTAATTTTCACAGTTTGTCCTGGCGGAATCGGCATATGTACCTTAAGTGATGTTTATGTAATTAGAGGCACCGGTTTTGGTAATCTCTTCAGCACGCCAGTTAAAGTCAAATTCTCACGGAACAAAATCGTAGAATTAGGGACGACCTATCAAAGCGGTGCATGGGTGGATAACGACACCACAATTGTTTTGACTAGCCTTCCTGCGGGAATTTCTCCAGGACGAATCGTCGTAATCACGCCTAACGGCGAGGGCGTCTCCGACTTCACCTTCACACCGTGACCGGTATGATTCACGCGTTTTCAATTGAGAGGGGATAGGCATGAGCTACTTCAGCGGCAGTGTCGACCCAGACGATTACGAGGATGGATTCCGCGAACGTGGCTCCCGTAAATCTCGCCTTAAGTTAAATATTTCAATCTTTGCCGTAGTGCTCTTGGCCCTTTCCACCACATTTGCCGCCAATATCTCGCTCAATGGTGGAGATCGAAAAGAGTTCGGTCAAGGTATTTATCAGATTAAGGCATGCGATCAATGGGTTGGACTTGGACTGCAAAGCGGAGCCGCTCCCTATACGAACAATGTGAAGATCATCAAGCTATATGGTTTTGATCCGCGTCTCTGCGTTGGTCGAATTTTCCGCGTAAAGTTATTTGGTGCTGGCAGTGCACAAGCTTTAAATCTTTTCCGCGAAACAAATACTGCGACCAACTTGCTAGAGACTGCAACTCAGCTTTCATTGATGGACACCAGCACCCCATATTCAAGTAACTACAACGGACCTGGCGGAAGTGGATATAACGGATGGGCAGCAGATGCGGTCACATTGGTAAATAATCAAGGCGCCAATGTTGGTTGGTCTAGCGATTCGTTATATATCGACTACGACTATGAAAAAGGTATTTACATCATTACTTTGACGTGGCCCGTGGCGACAGTCGCTCAGGTAACTAGCGTCACTATTGAATCTGCCAAGTATTCCTAGCTAGACTCGGCCGCATGAAGAAGCTACAGAATTTCATCAACGGCCAGTCAGTAGATTCAAAGTCAGGCGAAACAACAACCCTGATCAATCCTGCAACCGGTCAACCATTTGCCACTGCTCCTATTTCAAACGCTGCCGATGTAGATGCGGCGATGAAGTCAGCTAGCGATGCCTTTGTAGATTGGCGTGACTCAACTCCATCCGAGCGCCAACGCGCTTTGTTGAAGATTGCAGATGCCATCGAATCTCGCGCAGATGAATTTGTAGCTATCGAATCAGAGAACTGCGGAAAGCCAACTGGGCTTACTGCTTCTGAAGAAGTTCCACCGATGGTTGATCAGATTCGCTTCTTCGCAGGTGCTGCACGCAATCTAGAAGGCAAGTCAGCCGGTGAATACATGCGTGGAATGACATCGTTTATTCGCCGCGAGCCAGTCGGCGTCTGCGCCCAGGTAACACCATGGAACTACCCAATGATGATGGCGGTCTGGAAGTGGGCACCAGCAATTGCTGCCGGTAACACCGTGGTCCTTAAGCCATCGGATACAACTCCAGCATCAACAGTCTTTATGGCACAGGTAATGTCTGAATTCCTTCCCGCAGGCGTGATCAACGTTGTTACTGGCGAGCGCGCAACTGGCGCACTTCTTGTAGAACATGAAACACCAGCGATGGTCTCCATCACTGGCTCTGTTGGTGCCGGTATGGCAGTTGCTTCTTCTGCTGCAAAGTCACTTAAGCGTGTGCACCTCGAACTCGGTGGCAAGGCGCCCGTTGTTGTCTTCAATGATGCCGACCTCGCAGCTGCTGCGGAAGGAATCGCAATCGCTGGCTTCTTCAATGCAGGACAGGATTGCACCGCAGCTACTCGCGTGATTGTGCAAGAAGGAGTCTATGAAGAGATGGTGAAGTTGCTGGCAGATCAAGCAACCAACCAGATCGCGATGGGTATGCCAAATGAGGATGTCCTCGTAGGTCCGGTTAACAATGCCAACCAATTTGAGCGCGTCTCCGGCTTTATCTCTCGCGTCCCATCGCATGCTCGAGTCGTCGCAGGTGGAAAGCCATCAGGGCTACCTGGCTACTTCATCGCACCTACCGTTATCGCTGACCTCAAGCAGGGCGATGAGCTGATCCAATCTGAGATCTTCGGCCCTGTGATCACGATTCAGAAGTTCAAGGATGAGGCAGAGGCTGTGGCAATGGCCAATGGCGTCGATTACGGCTTGGCATCATCTGTCTGGACGAAGGACCATGGCCGCGCAATGCGTATGGCTAAGGCCTTTGACTTCGGCTGCGTCTGGATTAACACCCATATTCCGCTAGTGGCCGAGATGCCTCACGGTGGTTACAAGCGCAGTGGATACGGCAAGGACCTCTCCAGCTATGGCTTCGAGGATTACACCCGTATCAAGCATGTGATGACCAACCTCAACGCTTAATTCTGCTGGGCGACGCCGGAAAAAACATCGGTTTTAGGTTTGGCCTACGGGCCAATGGGTTACATAATGAGCCCTGCAAAACCGTCCCTTGTACCGGCACATCAAAAGGAGCCCATCGTCATGGCTAAAAAGGCACTCTCACCAGAAGCACGTTCAATTCTCAATTCTCGCATTTCACGTCGTGCAGTTCTTGCCGGCGCAGGTGCAGTAGCTGGTGCTTCGGCGCTCGCTTCATGTGGATCAGGCGGGGGAGCAGATGCAGCTAACTCTGTTCGCTGGGCAAACTGGACGCTCTACTTAGATGTAGATGATTCCGGTAAGAACTACCCAACACTTCAGGCATTCGAAAAAGAATTTGGCATCACACCGGTTTACTCAGAAGATATCAACGATAACGATGAATTCTTCGGCAAAGTTCAGGGACAGCTCAAGCTCGGTGAAGATATTGGTTACGACGTAATCACACCAACAGACTGGATGGCAGCTCGCTTTATCCGTCTTGGTTACACACAGAAGTTTGATAAGGCAAACATTCCAAATGCGAAGAACATTCTCTCTTCTCTCGCACATCCATCATTTGATCCAAACCGTGACTCATCTCTGACATACCAGGGCATCATGGGCGGTATCGGTTGGAACACAGCTGTAAACCCAAAGGGTATGAAATCAGTTGATGATCTTTGGACTCCACAGAACAAGGGAAAGATTGTTGTTCTCTCAGAGATGCGCGACACCATCGGCGTGATTCTTCTGTCACAGGGCGTTGACGTTGCGAAGGCAACTGAAGATCAGTTTATGAACGCAGTTGATTTCCTTGCGAAGAAGATCAACGATGGTTGGATTCGCGGCGTTAAGGGCAACGAATACAAGGAAGATCTCATCTCAGGCGATGCAACAGCTGTTATCGCATGGTCAGGTGACATGTTCCAGCTTTCATCTGAGAACGCGGGCAAGTTCGACTTCGCAATCCCAGAATCAGGCGGAACAATTTCAGGCGATAACTTCCTCATCCCATCAACAGCATCTGCTGAGGGCAAGAAGAACGCTGAAACACTTATTAACTACTACTACGACCCAGCTGTTGCAGCAGAAGTTGCTGCTTACGTTAACTACGTAACCCCAGTTCAGGGTGCACAAGAAGAGATGGCGAAGTTCGATCCAGAGCTCGCAAAGTCTGAGTACATCTTCCCAACAGAGAAGACACTCTCACGACTTAACGTCTTCAAGTCACTCACACCAGCAGAGGAAGCTTCATGGACTGAAGCATTCCAAAAGGCAGCTGGTAACTAAGTTGGCAGGTATCTCTTCAGCGCGCGGTGACCTTCGTTTAGAAAACGTCACAAAGAGTTACGGTGATTTCACCGCAGTTAATGATTTGTCATTAACCATCCCAGAAGGTTCATTCTTTGCATTACTTGGACCATCCGGTTGCGGTAAAACCACCACTCTGCGAATGGTCGCCGGCCTTGAAGAGCCAACCAAGGGTTCAATCTCTCTTGGCAACACTGATATCACTTTCACTAAGCCGTATCAGCGCCCTATCAACACCGTTTTTCAGAACTACGCACTCTTTCCACATTTAACAATCTTTGAAAATATCGCATTCGGTCTTCGCCGTCGCGGTATTAATGATGTGAAAGAACAGGTTGAGAAGGCTCTGGCTCTCGTGGAGCTTTCACACTTATCTAGTCGCAAGCCAACACAGCTATCTGGTGGTCAGCAGCAGCGCATCGCACTTGCACGCGCAATTGTTAACCGTCCAGCGTTGTTGCTCCTTGATGAACCGCTGGGTGCACTCGATCTCAAGCTTCGTCGTCAGATGCAGATTGAGCTCAAGTGGATTCAGAAAGAAGTGGGTCTTACATTCGTTCACGTTACTCACGATCAGGAAGAAGCCATGACTATGGCCGACACCATCGCGGTAATGAATGAAGGCGAGATCGAACAACTTGGTTCACCTGCAGATCTCTATGACAATCCAAAGACAGCCTTTGTTGCTAACTTCCTTGGCCAGTCAAACCTAATCAAGGGCACCATTACAGGCAACGATGGCGATAACCACATCGTCGACCTTTTCGGTCAGAAGATTTCATTGGCGAAGAACCGTTCACATGCAGTAGATAACTCAATCTATGCCGGTATTCGCCCAGAGAAGTTCCGTATCTCACGTCTTTCAACACCAACATCAGGCAACTTGCTTGGTGGCGGAAAGATTGAAGATGTTTCGTATATTGGCGTTTCAACTCAGTACCAAGTGCTCATGCCTTGGGGTCAAGAGCTCATGGTCTTCGAGCAGAACGATGATGCTGTTGCTCCATTCAATGTGGGTGAAGATGTCAATATTTCTTGGGAATCCGGATTTACTTTTGCACTTCGTGGAGATGAAGATGCAGAGGCTGGTACCGAGGTAAATCCAGAAGAGATCATCGAGGACGATGAGTAAGTCAGGCATCTCAAGCCCACGTACTCCTTATCTACTCCTGCTCCCAGGAATAGCATTTCTCTTTACCTTCTTTATTTGGCCAATCGCAAACTTGGCTCAGACATCTACCCAGACACCTGTTGTCGGGGGAGATACTGGACAATATGAGCAGACCCTTCGTTGGCAGAACTACGTTGATGCTTTCTTAGAGAACAAAGAGCAGTTCGGTCGCTCATTTCTCTATGCCGCAATTGCAACAATCGCAGCGCTAGCAATTGCCTATCCATTGGCGTATGCAATTGCATTTAAGGCTGGCAAAATGAAGAACGTACTCCTCGTTCTTGTCGTCGCACCATTCTTCACATCATTCTTGCTCCGCACAATTGCTTGGAAACAGATTCTCGGCGAGCAAGGCGTTGTTGTTCCTTTCCTTCGCAATCTTCATATTATTTCGCCAAGCACCACGCTGACATCATCTGCCTTCGCTGTCGTTGCCGGTATGACATATAACTTCCTGCCGTTCATGACTTTGCCACTCTATGCATCTATCGATCGCATCGATCCTCGTACTTTGGAAGCATCCGGCGACTTATATGCAAATGGCCTCACAACTTTCCGCAAGGTGACTTTGCCGTTATCTATGCCCGGTGTTGTTGCAGGAACCTTGCTTACCTTTATCCCGGCAGCTGGTGATTATGTCAACGCCGCAATTCTTGGAAGCCCACAGACAAAAATGATCGGTAACGTCATTGAATCCCGCTTCTTTAAGATTGTGGATTACCCAACGGCGGCAGCGCTCTCGTTTACTTTGATGGCTGCAATCTTGGTTCTTGTCACTGTTTACATCCGCAAGGCTGGAACGGAGGAACTCGTATGAGAAAAGTATCTCGATGGTTCCAGCGCAACCTCATCCGCATCTATGCGGTTATTGCCTTTACATATCTGCTTATTCCAATCGGTTACACAGTTGCCTTCTCATTTAATGATGGTGGTAAGTCCAACCTGATCTGGAAGGGCTTTACTCTCGAGAACTGGATGAACCCATGTGGTGCGCCACAGGTGTGTACTGCACTCGGTAACTCCATCAAGATTGGTTTCTTGGCAACGCTCTTCTCAACCATTTTGGGAACCATGATTGCTTTTGCAATTGGTCGCCACAAATTCCGTGGACGTTCAACGACTAACTTGTTGATCTTCTTGCCAATGGCAACACCTGAAATCGTGCTCGGTGCGTCGATGCTCTCACTCTTCCTTACCTTGAAGATCAATCCAGGTTTCTGGCCAACAGTGATTGCACACGTAATGTTCTGTATCTCATTTGTGGTGGTCACTGTTAAGGCTCGTATCGCCAGCCTTGATCCACGTCTCGAGCAGGCTGCAATGGATCTCTATGCCAACGAAGTCGAGACATTCCGCCGCGTGACATTCCCATTGGTTGCTCCTGGTATTGCAGGTGCAGCACTTCTCGCATTTAGCTTGTCATTTGATGACTTCATCATCACCAACTTCAACTCTGGCACGATGACAACATTCCCTAAGTTCGTCTATGTCTCAGCAGCTCGCGGCATCCCACCGCAGGCCAATGTCATCGGTTCTGCGATGTTCATCATCGCTCTAGCTGTTGTCATTCTCGGACAGATCGTGGGACGTAAGCGCGCTGTTAAATAGCTGACTAGTCACCTAGCATGCTCAAATCCGCAAATGAGTACTATTTCCGGATGCACAAGAAACTCGCGGCATTACTTCTACTTGTATTGAGTATCTCTACAACGACTGCATATGCAGAGGATTCTTTCTGGGCCGATGATTCATCACCGCAGGGCCAAATTGGGCTCGTTTGGTATGAAGATGTGCTGCGCAGTGGAAATGGAATTTCTGCGCTGACTGCCTATGGCAATAACAATTCCTCTGCTGTTTGCGAATCGCTCTCCGATCCTAAGTGCACAAAATTGCAGTCAATCACCGCTGAGATAATGTTGCCGGTTTGTTCTGGTGATAAATACAAATATTGCATTGAAGGGTTATCGGTTGGAAAAAACGGTGATGGTTTACAGGCAGGCAAATATCTGCGTTCAGTTCAGGGAACAACAGTTGCTGCTGAGCCAGCCTCAAATCTTCCGGCAGGTTCCACTACAAGTATCTGGCAAGTAGCTGGTGCTACTCACACTGGCGGAAATGACAAATACTCCGTTGGTGCGAGATTGAGATATTCAATTAGTAACGGTCGTTTAAATCTCATCAAATTTGAAACATCGATTGTTCCTTTTCGTGAAGTCACTGGGGGCAATTATCAATTCATGGAGATGAAGGTAGTTAATTTTGGTGGACGAGATCAGCTTGTTCACTATTGGCACGTTGGCAACTGCATCTGGCAGGAGCCCGGACTATGCGGAGTCGCCACACGTTGGGCGGCAGATTCAATTGCATCAATCTCTCTAAGAGTCCCGAATAGCGTGACCGGATGGCTCCATGGGCGACTAGAAGATCCAAATATTTTGGTCAAGAAAATTGATGCAACAACTAATTTGATTTCGGTGACTGCAAAACCGGTAACTGTCCAGGGAAGTGCCCCCAAGGTCAAAGTTAATGAAATCTCGCCAGAGCTGATGAAAGTCATAACTCGTAATGGAGCAGAACCACTTCGAAGCGATAGCGGATATGTCTGGCAGATGGAACCGGCTTCATATAACTTGGATTGGTTTAATGGATGGCTACCGCTAACCAAAGATAAAGCCGATGGGTTTTCGGATTACTGGAATTTCAAGTCAATCGCAGGAAACTTTTCTAGCGCCACCGAGAGCAAGTGCCTGGCTAGCACCGAGAAATTGGTGGGCTTAGTGACCACTAATTCTCTCTGGTACTCCGGCAACCCACCAGAATTTAAAGATTCAGAACTGAACTATAAAGTTGCTGCGCTCCACTTTAACCCTGATGGGGCAACACCCTTCTTAGGAACTTATGATCTTGTTCTAGATTCCGCCGCCGCTCGATGTCTCTATGGATATTCAAGTGCTCCAATACAGGCATCGTTGAGCATTCTCTCAAGTAATGGCGCAAATCAAGTGGCGACAACGACACTTACTGAGAACAACGGTTGGTTGAAGCTTTCGGCGAAGGGATTTACTTTCTCTGATCCAACAATTAAAGTGAAATTTACTCAAGTGGGCAGTAAGCCCGTCGCGGTTGCACCCGTAACTCCAGTTGCACCTCAAAAGAGCACAATCTCGTGTAAGAAAGGTAAGGTCACTAAGAAAGTCACTGCTCTAAAACCAGTCTGTCCGGCGGGGTACAAGAAGAGTTAGAGGTGGATGGCCTTCTCGTGAGAAGATGAGGCCGTGCGCAAGATAATCATTCTGGGATCCACTGGCTCTATCGGCGTTCAGGCGCTTGAGATAGTCGATGCCAATCCAGAACTCTTTGAAGTTCTCGCGATTACCGCTGCCGGTTCAAATCCTGAAGTACTCATTGCGCAAGCGAAGAAATATCAGGTAAAGACAGTAGGCGTGATTAAGAACGCTGATCTCATTAAAGCAGCTCTTCCAGGTGTGACCATTATTGATGGCGCAAACGCCTCGACCGAGATTGCAGCCATCAAGTGCGATGTCGTTCTTAACGCAATCACTGGCTCAATTGGTTTGGCTCCAACCCTCGCTGCGATTAAGGCAGGCAATCAATTAGCACTCGCCAATAAAGAATCGCTTGTTGCCGGCGGTGATCTCGTGATGCCACTTGCAAAAGAGAATCAGATCCTTCCTGTGGATTCTGAGCACTCTGCAATCTGGCAGTGCCTAATGGGTAATAAGTCATCTGATATTGCAAGGCTAGTTCTGACTGCAAGTGGTGGACCATTCCGTGATCGCGAAGATCTAACCGGTGTCATGCTCGATGAAGCGCTAGCTCATCCAACGTGGGCGATGGGTCCGGTTGTCACGATTAACTCTGCAACGCTGATGAATAAGGGACTTGAGATTATTGAAGCCCATCACCTATTCCAGCTGCCGTATTCACAGATTGATGCCGTTATTCATCCGCAATCCGTCGTGCACTCCATGGTGGAGTACAAAGATGGTTCCACCATTGCGCAAGCATCTCCTCCTAATATGAAGGGGCCGATTGCACTGGCAATTAATTTCCCTCATCGCACACCAGGTGCAACTTCGCCAATTGATTGGTCATTAGCTTCTACCTGGACATTTGCACCAATTGATACAAAACGTTTCCCGGCCGTCGATCTTGCTCGCCACTGTGGCGCAGCCGGGGGGGCGCTGCCTGCAATCTTTAATGCTGCCAACGAAGTTGTGGTTGAAGCATTTATGCAGGGCAAGGTGAAGTTCGTTGAGATTATTCCAACGGTAGAAAAGATTGTTGCGCAATATGAAAAGGGAAGCTTTCCGACCTTAAGAGATCTCTCAGATGTCAGTGCTATAGAAGAGGATGCCCGAAAGGCAACTTCCGCCCTTATTGAAAAGGTAACTTCATAATGGAGATCTTAGGAATCATCGCATTTGTTCTCGCTCTGCTGACATCGGTGATGTTCCATGAGCTCGGACACTTCCTTACCGCCCGTAAATTCGGTATGCGCGTCTCTGAATTCTTTGTGGGATTTGGCCGTCGAATCTGGTCAATAACTCGCGGTGAAACCGAATACGGAATCAAGGCAATTCCCGCAGGCGGCTACTGCCGCATCGAAGGAATGACTCCAACAGATGTGATGCCAGCGGGCGAAGAAGCTCGTGCATTTATTGGCGCCTCATCAATGAAGAAGTTGATTGTTCTCGGCGCAGGATCTACCGCACACTTTATTCTCGGCTTCCTACTTATCTTCTCAATCTTCTTTGCAGTGGGGTATACAACCCTTACTCCCAATATCGCTCAGGTCAGTGATAACTCTGTTGCGCAGGCAGCAGGTTTTAAAGCAGGTGACGAGATTCTCTCTATTAACGGCAATCCAGTTGAAAACTGGTCCGTCGATGCAAAGCAGATTGCCAATTCAAAAGGTGCAGAGCTTCGCTTTGAGGTCCTACGTTCTGGCGAGAAGATCACAATCACTGCATCACCTTCATACAATGAAGAGGCAAAGCGTTACATCCTTGGTGTTGTCACCGCACTTGGTACCGAGCGCGATGGTTTTCTTGAATCCGGCGGCCAAGCAGGACGTGCCAGCTGGTTCCTTACAAAAGAGTCAGTGAAATCGCTGATTGCGCTCCCTACAAAAGTTCCGCAACTCTTCCGTCAGACATTTATGAATGAAGAGCGCGATCCCAACGGCTTAGTGGGTGTTGTTGGTGCGGCACGTGTGTCGGGCGAAGCAGTTGGCAGCGATAAGCTCAATGGCAATGAGCGGTTAACAACTTTTATCTTGCTCGTTGCTAGCCTCAATATTTTCGTTGGAATCTTCAACCTCTTACCAATCTTGCCGCTCGATGGCGGACATATGGCGGTGGCGATTGCAGATGAGGTTCGCGCACTCTTTGCGCGTCTTCGTAAGAAGCCACGACCAGCGCCAATCGATGTGAATGTCCTAACACCGATTACCGGGGTAGTTGTGATCTTGCTCGGAATTCTCACCGTGCTACTGGTAATTGCCGACATCATCAATCCTGTCTCGCTCAATCTTTAATTTTCGGGCAGAATACGCAGCATGGTAGATCTCGGAATTCCAAGCGCCCCTCTTAAGCCACTTGCTCCCCGTCGCAAGACGAAGCAGCTCATGGTCGGCAATGTGGGCGTTGGTTCTGATTCACCGGTCAGCGTTCAGTCGATGTGTACAACGCTGACATCTGATGTCAATGCAACTTTGCAGCAAATCGCCGAGCTCACAGCGGCAGGTTGCCAGATAGTTCGCGTTGCGGTTCCATCTCAGGATGATGCAGATGCACTTAAGCACATTGCAAAGAAGTCACAGATTCCAGTTATTGCAGATATTCACTTCCAGCCTAAATACATCTTTGCTGCAATCGATGCTGGTTGCGCAGCTGTTCGAGTTAACCCAGGCAACATCAAGCAATTCGATGACAAGGTAAAGGAAGTTGCTAAGGCTGCAGGCGATGCCGGTATTCCAATTCGCATTGGTGTTAACGCAGGTTCACTTGATCCACGTCTACTCGCAAAGTACGGCAAGGCAACTCCAGAGGCGCTAGCTGAATCAGCGCTATGGGAGGCAGGTCTCTTTGAAGAGCACGGTTTTAGCAATATCAAGATTTCAGTGAAGCACCATGACCCAGTAACAATGGTTAACGCATACCGAATCTTGGCGGCAAAGTGTGATTACCCGTTGCATCTCGGTGTCACTGAAGCAGGTCCAATCTTCCAAGGCACAATCAAATCTGCGACAGCATTCGGAATCCTTCTGGCAGAAGGTATCGGAGACACAATTCGCGTTTCTCTTTCAGCTCCGCCGGTTGAAGAGATCAAGGTCGGAATGTCGATCCTAGAATCACTCAACTTGCGTCAACGTAAGCTCGAGATTGTTTCTTGTCCTTCATGCGGTCGCGCACAGGTGGACGTTTACACATTGGCCGAGAAGGTCCAAGCTGGATTGCAAGGAATGACTGTTCCGTTGCGCGTTGCGGTAATGGGCTGCGTTGTTAACGGTCCTGGTGAAGCACGCGAGGCAGATCTCGGTGTTGCATCAGGCAATGGCAAGGGTCAGATCTTCGTTAAGGGTGAAGTCATTAAGACTGTTCCAGAGGCACAAATTGTTGAGACTTTGATTGAAGAGGCAATGCGTTTGGCTGAAGAGATGGAAGCAGCTGGCGTTGCTTCCGGCGAACCTTCCGTCGTTACCTCTTAAACACTTCACTTCGAGGTAAGGTTCGCATCATGTTGCGAATGTCCACACTCTTTCTTCGTACCCTGCGTGACGACCCAGCTGATGCTGAAGTCCCAAGTCACCGTCTCTTGGTGCGCGCTGGATATATTCGACGTGTAGCAGCTGGTATCTATTCATGGTTGCCGCTCGGTGTGATCACCCTTCGCAATATCGAGAACGTTGTTCGTCAAGAGATGGATGCAGCTGGTTTCCAGGAAGTTCACTTCCCAGCGATGCTACCTAAGGATCCATACGAGCAGACCAATCGCTGGACTGAATACGGTCCAGATCTCTTCCGTTTGCAAGACCGTAAGGGCACTGATTATCTGCTCGGTCCGACCCATGAAGAGATGTTCACCTTGATGGTTAAGGGCGAGTACTCCTCTTATAAAGATTTGCCATTGGCGCTCTATCAAATTCAGACAAAGTATCGCGATGAAGCGCGACCACGTTCTGGAATCATCCGCGGACGTGAATTTGTCATGAAAGATTCATATTCATTCGACCTTACCGATGAAGGTCTCGTTGAGTCATACCAAAAGCACCGCGCTGCTTACATCAAGACCTTTGATCGCCTCGGCATGAAGTACAACATCGTCTCTGCCGTTGCGGGTGCGATGGGTGGTTCTTCCTCTGAAGAATTCTTGGCTCCATGTCCAACGGGTGAAGATACTTATGTGCTTTGTCCAAAATGTGGCTATGCCGCAAATGTGGAAGCGATGACAACGAAAGTTGCTCCAGCTGATGCATCTGGTGTTGGCGCGCTCGAGGTCTTTGATTCTCCGAACACGCCAACAATTGATTCACTCGTTGAACTTCTTAATTCAAAGTTCGGTGGTGGATATACCGGCGCATCAACGCTGAAGAACGTCATGTTGATGGCAGATGAAACTGCAATCTCTGTACTCGTTCCAGGTGATCGCGAAGTTGACCTCAAGCGCATGCAAGCAAATATGCCAGGCGTTAATGAAGTCCGTGTCTTTGAAGAACCAGATTTTGCTAAGTTCCCAGGACTTGTAAAGGGTTACATCGGCCCACAAGATGCAAAGAAGAATGGCATCACTGTCTACGCCGATCCACGAGTTGCACCAGGAACATCCTGGGTAACTGGCGCAAACGCTAAAGATAAGCATGCACTTAATGTTGTTAATGGCCGTGACTTCGAAGTTGATCATTACATTGAGGCAGCTCAGATTCGCGAGGGCGATTCATGCCCAAGCTGCGATACAGCGGTAGTTATTGATCGCGCTATTGAAATTGGCCATATTTTCCAGCTCGGTCGCAAGTATGCAGATGCACTTAATCTCACTGTTCTTGATCAGAACGGTAAGAGCCAAGTGGTCACAATGGGTTCTTACGGAATCGGTGTATCTCGCGCAGTAGCAGCTATTGCTGAACAGACTCATGATGAGATTGGTCTTTCCTGGCCAATAGAAGTCGCACCAGCAAAGGTTCATGTTGTAGTTGCCGGTAAAGATGACTCACTCTTTGAAGCAGCAGAGAAGATTGCCGCAGACCTTGAAGGACGCGGCATCTCTGTCATGCTCGATGATCGACGCGGCACCAGCCCAGGCGTTAAGTTTAAAGATGCAGAGCTCATTGGTATTCCAATGATTGTGGTTGTCGGTAAGGCGCTAGAGCAAGGCAACGTTGAGGTTCGTGTTCGCAAGAGCGGCGAGAAGTCTGAAGTTGCCGTGGGTTCAGCGGTCGAAGAAATCGCAAAGACGTTAGCCGCTCTTAAGTAACGCACGTGTTTTACGATCTCTCTGCTCTAAACGTAGCCCTGCTATTTCTAGCTATGTTCTCAGCTGGCTTTGTCGATGCAATTGCAGGTGGGGGAGGGCTGATTCAAACCCCTGCCATGTTGCTCTCATTCCCCAATGACAATCCGGTTTCAGTGGTGGGTACCTCAAAGACAGCTGCGTTCTTTGGAACCTCCACAGCTGCTATCAAATATCGAAAGTCAATCAAGACCGACCCCAAGCTTTTATTGGCAATGGTGATTCCCGCATTCTTCGGGGCCTGCGGCGGTGCGTTACTTGCCTCTCATATATCGGCGCAGAGTTTTAAGAGCTCCATCTTCTTTATGATGATTGCAATTTTCATTTACACACTACTAAAGCCCGATCTTGGAAAGGTGCATGTAGAGAAGCATTCGCCGCGAAAACAGATGATTATCGGATCAATTGCAGCTACCCTGATTGGTTTCTACGATGGATTAATTGGGCCAGGTACTGGAACAATGTTGATGATTGCGCTTGTTGCAATTATGGGCTTTGCCTTTGTTGGCGCCTCTGCAATCGCCAAGGTTGTTAATGCCACCACCAACCTCGCCTCAATTATTGTCGTGGGATTGCGAATCGGAATTCTCTGGAAGATCGGCCTCTTTCTTGCAATTGCAAACCTCGCAGGTGGATATGCCGGCTCTCACCTAGCAATCAAGAAGGGCTCTGGATTTATACGAATCTTCTATCTGATTGTTACCGGGCTATTGATTCTGCGACTTGGATACTCGCTTTACATAGAGTAAATTTGCCCCTGCACGACAACTGAATAACAACAGAATAGGACGGCAAAGCTATGGCCCTGAAAGACCAAATCGCAGAACTCATTACTCCAGCGCTACAACAAGCTGGTTATTTCCTCGAAGATGTAAATCTCGTAACTCCTGGCAACCACCGCATCGTGACTGTCATAGTCGATGGCGAGAGCGCTCTCAATCTCGATCAGGTAACCGTTGCATCCAAACTTGTCTCAGAGCTGATGGATGAGGCTTCATTTATGGGCGAGACTCCATTCACCTTGGAAGTTACTTCACCAGGAATCGATCGTCCGCTTACTCTTCCACGTCACTTTGCAAAGAACATCACGCGCCTGCTCAAGGTAACTAAGACCGATGGCATCGTTGTCACAGGTCGCATCACTGCCAACACAGATTCAGATGTCACCCTTTCTGTTGTCGAGAAGAAAGAGACAAAGGAAGTTGTGATTGCACTTGCAGATATCAAGCGCGCTGTCGTTGAAATCGAATTTAACCGAAAGGACGAGAACTAATGCATGTAGAAATGGAAGCTCTCGTCGCGCTGACAACTGAAAAAGGAATGTCACTTGAACAGCTGATTCAAGCAATTGAAGTTGGCGTGCTCACTGCTTACAACCAAGGGCATGAGCCAAACCGTTACGCGCAGGCACGCCTGAACCGTGAGAGCGGGGAGATTCAAATCATAATTCCAACATTTAACGAGCTCGGTGAAAAGATTGCGGAAGAAGTTGATTCACCAGATGGCTTCGGACGAATTGCAACATCGACAGCTCGCCAAGTTATCAAACAGGCGATGCGCGCAACTAACGATGCTGAAATCGTGGGGGAGTTCACCACATCTGTTGGTGACGTAATCTCCGGCGTTATTCAGCAAGGTCGCGATCCAAAGATGGTCAACGTCAACCTCGGTCGCATTGAAGGTCGCATTCCACCTCAAGAACAAGTTCCAGGTGAAGTCTACGAACACGGTTCTCGCATTAAGTGTTTCGTGGTTGAAGTAAAGCAAGGAATGAAGGGCCCTGAGATCATGTTGTCTCGCAGCCACCCTGGCTTGGTTAAACAACTCTTCGCACTCGAAGTTCCTGAAGTAAAAGATGGAATTGTTGAAATCATGGGCGTTGCTCGCGAAGCAGGCCACCGTACAAAGATTGCGGTTCGTTCACATCGCGCGGGTGTTTCGCCAAAGGGTTCACTTATTGGACCTATGGGCGCACGAGCTCGCGCAGTTATGGATGAACTCAATGGCGAGAAGATTGATATCGTCGATTTCGATGAGGATCCAGCGAAGTACGTTGCTCATGCACTCGCGCCTTCAAAGGTGAGCAAGGTCGAAATCGTTGACCTCGAGGCGCGTTCGGCGAAGGTCGTAGTGCCTGATTATCAGCTCTCTCTCGCCATCGGTAAGGATGGGCAGAACGCTCGCCTTGCTGCACGTTTAACTGGCTGGCGTATTGATATCCACCCAGATACAACGGCGCCAGCGCCGGAATAGGAATTTAAAGGGTGTTTCGGTAGACTCACCCCTGTAATTACATATTCGCAGTGAATGTGTAAAGAAATGGATGCGAAAGATATGAAGCAAAAATGAGCTCGTTCACATCATGAGGTTCGACAACTAGGGCTCGCATCCCACAATTTTTAATGCGGGCCAAGACAGGAGAAATGTGTCAAAGGTCCGTGTACATGAGTTGGCAAAACAACTCGGTATGGAAAGCAAGGAAGTCCTTGCTAAGTTACAAGAACTCGGCGAATTCGTCCGATCTGCTTCATCAACAGTTGAGCCACCGGTTGCTCGCAAGTTAATTGCGCTCTATCCCGATGCAAAGCCAGCTGAAGAGAAGAAGCCAGTAAAGAAAGCGGCGGCAAAGAAAGCTGTTGCAGCAAAGCCAGAGGTAAACCCAGAGCTCGCAGCTGAACTTGCTGCTGAGCTCGGTGTTGATCTTGCAGCGTTGAAGGCTTCACGTGAGGCAGAGCAAGCGGCATCAGCTGCAGCTGCTGCATACACAGCAACACCAGATGCACCTTCTGCGCCAGCAACTCCAGCAACTCCAACTCCTGGCGCACCAGCTGCACCACGTCCTGGAAATAATCCATTCTCAGCAGGCGCAGCAGTTCCACGTCCACCACGTCCTGGCAATAATCCATTCTCAACTGGTGGCGCAGTTCCACGTCCACCACAGCGACCAATGGGTGCAGCGCGTCCAGGTGCACCACGACCTGGTGCTCCTCGTCCAGGTTTTGCTGCACGTCCAGGTGCACCACGTCCGGCAGGTGCCGGCGGTCCAGCACGTCCAGGTTTTGCACCACGTCCAGGTGGAGCAGGTGCACCAGCTGCATCAGGTCCATATCGCAACTCAGGTCCATCAACTGGTGGAGCTCCACGTCCCGGCGGTCCAGGTCGTCCAGGTGGAGGTCCCGGTGGTCGTGGATCTGCAGCAGGTGCATTCGGTAAGGGCAAATCTTCAAAGCGTAAGCAGAAGTCTCGTAAAGCGCTCCGTGAAGAATTCGACAATATGCAGGCACCGCAACTTGGCGGCGCAGTTATTCCTCACGGTGATGGCAATACAAAGATTCGTATGCGCCGTGGCTCTTCCCTCGCAGACTTTGCAGAGAAGATTGGTGCAGATCCAGCAGCGTTAGTTTCAGCGCTATTCCACCTTGGTGAAATGGTAACTGCAACGCAATCTGTGGATGCAGATACATTCGAAATTCTCGGTGCACAGCTGAAGTACCAGATTGAGATTGTTTCTCCAGAAGATGAAGACCGCGAGCTATTGCAGGACTTCGATATCGACCTAGCGCAAGAGCTAGAAGATATGGATCCAGAGCTCCTCGTTGCACGTCCACCAGTTGTCACAGTTATGGGTCACGTTGATCACGGTAAGACATCGCTTCTTGATGCCATTCGTAAGACTGAAGTCATCAAGGGCGAAGCAGGCGGAATCACACAGCACATCGGTGCTTACCAGATTCACCATGATCACGATGGCGTTAACCGCGCAATTACATTTATCGATACACCAGGTCACGAAGCGTTTACCGCTATGCGTGCTCGTGGTGCGAAGGTAACTGATATTGCAGTTCTCGTTGTTGCAGCAGATGACGGAATCATGCCTCAGACAATTGAAGCGCTTAACCACGCTCAAGCAGCTGATGTTCCAATCGTTGTTGCAGTCAACAAGATCGATAAGGAAGGCGCGAACCCAGATAAGGTCCGCCAGCAGTTGACCGAGTACAACCTCATCGCTGAGGAGTACGGAGGAGACACAATCTTCGTAAACGTCTCTGCCAAGAAGGGTCAAGGCGTTGATGATTTGATCGACTCTATTCTTCTTACCGCAGATGCTGCGATCGATCTTCGAGCAATCGCTGAAGATGATGCTCGTGGTGTTGCGATTGAAGCACACCTCGATCGTGGTCGTGGCCCAGTCGCAACTGTTCTTGTTCAGCGCGGTACTTTGAAGGTCGGAGATGCAATCGTCGCCGGTGGTTCATTCGGTCGCGTTCGTGCAATGCTCGATGAGCACGGTGAGAACGTCACAGAGGCGGGACCATCACGTCCAGTACAGGTACTCGGATTTACATCCGTACCAAACGCTGGCGATACATTCCTCGTTGCAGAAGATGACCGTACTGCTCGTCAGATCGCTGAGAAGCGTCAGGCAGCAGAGCGCAATGCACAGCTCGCAAAGGCTCGCAAGAAGGTATCTCTCGAAGACTTCATGGAACAGTCCAAGATTTCTACGCTCAACCTTATTCTCAAGGGCGACGTATCTGGTTCTGTGGAAGCGCTCGAAGATGCACTTATGCAGCTTGATGTCGGAGCTGAAGTTGATCTTCGCGTTATCCACCGTGGCGTCGGTGCAATTACCAAGAGCGATATCACTCTTGCATCTGCATCCACTGCTGTTGTTATTGGCTTTAACGTTAAGCCAGAACCACAGACAGCAATCTTCGCTGATCAAGAAGGCGTCGAAGTTCGCTTCTACTCAGTTATCTATAACGCAATCGAAGAAATCGAGCTCTCTCTTAAGGGTCTCCTTAAGCCAGAGTTCGAAGAGGTTGTATTGGGTAACGCAGAAGTACGCGATCTCTTCAAGTCTTCTAAGGTCGGAACAATCGCAGGTTCTATCGTTACCAACGGAATTATCCGTCGTAACGCTAAGGCTCGCGTTATCCGTGCCGGTGCAACGATTGCAGAAAGCGTCACTATCGAATCGCTCAAGCGATTTAAGGATGATGCAACTGAAGTCCGTGAGGGCTTTGAGTGCGGTATCGGTGTAGGCAAGGGTGCTGATCTTCAGGTCGGAGACATCATTGAGGTCTTCGAGATGCAAGAGAAGAAGCGCGCGTAATTACACATGGGAAAGAATCACCGCAGCGATAAAGTTGCAGACCGCATCAAGGTAGTAGTGGCACAGCTACTCGAGACTAAGATCAAAGATCCTCGTCTTGGCTTTGTCACCATTACCGATGCGCGCGTGACTGGAGATCTCCAGCACGCCTCAATCTTCTACACCGTCTTCGGTGAAGATGATGAGCGCTCTGCAACTGCTGCGGCTCTTGAGTCAGCAAAAGGTGTTATTCGCTCTGCTGTCGGCAAAGATCTCGGAACTCGCATCACGCCAACTCTCGAATTCATCCTTGATGGATTGCCCGAGTCGGCACGTGCGATGGACACACTCCTTAATAAGGTGCACGAACTCGATGCTCAGGTAGCTAAGGCTCGTGAAGGTGCAAAGCCCGTTGTGGAAGATGCCTACAAAGCACCACGTGTTATTTCTGACGAAGAGTAATTTCAAGAGATATGTCTGACGGATTCTTAGTCGTCGATAAGGCTCCAGGCATGACCAGCCATGATGTTGTGGCTATCGGTCGCCGCGCACTCAATACCCGCAAAGTTGGCCATGCCGGAACTCTTGATCCAATGGCAACCGGTGTATTAGTACTTGGATTCAATAACGGAACACGTTTACTTCAATACATTACCGATGGCGATAAGAGCTACACCGCAACCATCGTTCTCGGCGCATCAACAACGACCGATGATCATGAAGGTGAAATCACTTCAACATCTGATGCATCACAGGTAAGCGATGAAGATATCAAGCGAATTCTGGCAACAATGGTCGGTGAGATCATGCAACGCCCAACAAATGTCTCTGCTATTAAAGTCGATGGAAAGCGCGCCTATGACCGAGCACGTTCAGGTGAAGAATTCGAACTTCCCGCTCGTAGGGTCACGATTTCTCAATTAGATATTCTCGATATCCGCCACAAAGAAGCGACAACTCTTGTAGATGTTGCGGTTACATGTTCTGCCGGTACATACATTCGCGCTATTGCCCGAGACTTAGGTGCAGAACTCAAAGTCGGGGGACACCTCAACGTTCTACGTCGCACGCGTGTTGCAGGCTTCGCCCTTGATCAAGCAATTGGTATTGATCAACTCAAAGGTGGCAACGTCACGACACTCGACCTGGCAGATGTCGCTCGAGCAACTTTTCCGGTTCGTGAACTTGAGTTTGAAGAGGTTAATGAACTTTCTTTCGGGCGTCCCTTGTCTCCAAATACAGGCAATGAGATTTTCGCCGCGCTCTCTCCAGATAATCGCCTAATTGCACTCTTGAAGAACTCTATCGACAAGGCGAAACCGGTCGCGGTTTTTGCGGCAGCGAACTAGGTAAGGCAAGATAAAGCCATGAGCGAGTCCACCGTAGTAGTCATCGGAGTCTTCGATGGCGTACATAAGGGGCACCAGGCTCTCTTGAATCGCGCTAAAGAAATTGCCGATGGTCGCGCCATTATTGCGCTGACTTTTGACCCGCATCCACGTGCGGTCTTTGCGCCAGATTCAGTTCCACCGATGCTGACCACATTGGCTGATCGCGTAGAACTTCTCAAAATTCACAATGCAGACCAGGTAGCAGTCATGAAGTTCAATGAACAATTTGCTGCGATGTCACCAGAGAAGTTTGTGGAAGACATTCTCGTAAAGCAGCTTCATGTCAGCACTGTAATTGTCGGTAAGAATTTCACCTATGGTGCAAAAGCTGCCGGAAACGTTGATTCTCTAATCAAATCTGGTCTTGCCCATAACTTCACCGTTGATGTGCAGGAGCTTGCCGGGGGAGCGGAAGTCACCTCTTCATCTCGCATCCGAAATCTCGTTCTTGAAGGAAAAGTAGAAGAAGCCCGCGAACTTCTCTCACGCCCACATCGCCTTGATGGCGTTGTTGTACACGGTGAAAAGCGCGGTCGCGAAATCGGTTACCCAACTGCAAACCTCGGCAAGATTGATGGCCAAACAATTCCCGCTGATGGAATCTATGCAGGGTGGCTCACCGTTGGAATTAACTTCTGGCCGGCAGCAATCTCAATCGGTACCAACCCAACATTTGAAGGTGACCGTGGTCGTCAGGTTGAGGCATATGCACTTGATCAACAAGGCTTAGATCTTTATGACAAGGCTGCATCAGTTGAATTCGGTTGGTACTTGCGCCCAACGCTAAAGTTCAATGGCCTAGATGAATTGCTGGTTCAGATGAAGAAAGATTGCGATGAAGCGCGCCGTCTCACTGAAGCATAAACACTCGATTCGTTTTCTAATTCTCGGGGCACTTCTTCTCTCAGGAATGAATAGCGCGAATGCGGCCGTTTTATTTGATTCAGATAACGGTTCATGTTCTTCATATGGAAGTGGTCCAACACGTGTGACTGATATTCCAATTACAATCGCTGGAGCCGCCACGGTGTCTTCAATCGTGCTCCAGATTGGGTCGCCTTTTGGCGAGAATTCTTCACAGATACGAATTTACTCAGATAATTCTGGCATTCCAGGTTCTCTGCTTGGAACATTGCCATACTCGAGTGCAAGCGGCAATTTTGTCACCTATACAGGAACTATTTCTCTGAGCACTGTAGGAAAGTATTGGTTTAGGTTCAGCAGTACTTCTTACTACGCGCCTTGCTACAACCTCTCACCTTCACTCACGGGATCTTTGGCGGGCTGGTCGCTTGGGAGAGTCAGGGAATCTGGTGATTCTGCCGCAAACTTCACAACTCGAAGCGATGATCTGGCATTTCTATTCACGATAAATGGATCTGGTGGAACAGCGCCCGTGAATTCCAGTGTTACAGTCTCTGCAAATTCCCTCGCAACTTTCCGTCAGGCTTTGACCTTGACTGCCTCTTTAGGAGTTGCAGGCTCAGATGGCAAAGTAACGTTTTACGCGGATGGCAAGAAGATTCCTGGATGTATCAATAAGTCATCGGTCTCATTGAGCGCAACTTGTTCTTGGAAACCTTCCAAGCGTGGAAGCTCGGCAATTACTGCGCGAGTTGTGCCGACGGATGGAAGCTTCATCGCTTCAACCTCAGTAGCCAAGAACATTCTTGTGAGCAACCGCTCCAATAAGAGATAGTGGTAAATCCACGCTCAATTTGGGTTATCCACAGGCTTAGCCTAGAATTCAGGCTGTCCACGAGTAAGCGTTCTTCCGTGATCCAAACCGGTAGACCTCTTGGTCAGTAGAAATAGATGAAAAGGAAATGACATGTCATTAACACCAGAAGTAAAGAAAGAAATCATTGCAAAGTACGGCTCATCAGCTACTGATACCGGAAGCCCTGAAGCTCAGGTCGCTTTGTTGTCACGTCGTATTGAAGACATCACAACACACCTCAAGACAAACCCACACGATCACCACAACCGTCGCGGACTTTTGCTCCTCGTAGGTCGTCGTCGTCGTATCTTGCAGTACCTTGCAAAGACAGATATTGCTCGTTACCGCGCAATCATCGAGAAGCTCGGCATCCGCCGCTAATTCTCGTTTTAGTTTTCTAACTTAATAGCAGTACGAAGGTAGGAAAGTCGGACTCCATACGGGAGCCCGACTGGAGCATCAGCGCCCACGAGGATAAATGGTCCTCGGTAGTGGCTCACAGAAGCTGATAAATAAATTTCTGTGGACTTCGATCGAAGATTCATTTTTACCTCATGTGGTGCGCTGACTTATGAAAAGGAGCGCCCTATGGAGGGTCAAGACGTAAAGTCATCAGTAGCCGTTATCGATAACGGTAAGTTCGGTAAGCGCGAGATCAAGTTTGAAACTGGTCGCCTTGCAAAGCAGGCAGCAGGAGCTGCAGCTGTTTACCTCGATGAAGAGACAATGATCTTTTCAGCGACAACAGCATCAAAGTCACCTAAGGATCAATTCGACTTCTTCCCACTCACAGTTGATGTGGAAGAGAAGATGTATGCCATTGGCAAGATTCCTGGTTCATTCTTCCGCCGTGAAGGTCGTCCATCAGAAGAGGCAATTCTTACTTGCCGTTTGATTGACCGCCCATTGCGTCCATCATTCGTAAAGGGTCTTCGTAACGAAGTTCAGATTGTTGTGACAGTAATGGCACTCAACCCTGACCACATGTACGACGTGATCGCGATTAACGCATCTTCAATGTCAACACAGCTCGCAGGTCTGCCATTCTCAGGTCCGATCGGTGGTGTACGTGTTGCACTTATCGAAGGTCAGTGGGTTGCATTCCCTAATCACTCACAGGTAGAGAACGCTGTATTCGACATGGTCGTTGCAGGTCGCGTATCTGGTGATGACGTTGCAATCATGATGGTTGAAGCAGAAGCAACAACTCGCACAATCGGTCTTATTGCAGAGGGTGCAGCTGCACCAACTGAAGAGATCGTTGCGCAGGGCCTCGATGCTGCAAAGCCATTTATCAAGATTCTCTGTGATGCACAGTCAAAGCTTGCAGCAGTAGCTGCAAAGCCAACAGCTGAATTCCCAGTATTCCTTGAGTACCAGGACGATGTATTTGCTGCAGTTGAAAAGGCTGCAAAGGATGACCTCGCAAAGGCGCTCACAATCTCAGGTAAGCAAGAGCGTGAGACAAAGATCGACGAGATCTCTGCTGCAACTAAGGAATCAGTTTCAGCGGCATTTGAAGGCCGTGAGAAGGAAGTTCCTGCAGCATTCCGTTCACTTACAAAGAAGCTTGTACGCCAGCGCGTACTTCGCGACAAGATTCGTATCGATGGCCGCGGACTCCGCGACATACGTGCAATTACATGTGAGGTCGAGGTAATTCCTCGCGTACACGGTTCTGCAATCTTCGAGCGCGGAGAGACACAGATTCTTGGCGTAACAACACTGAACATGCTCAAGATGGAACAGCAGCTCGACACAATGAGCCCTGAGACTTCAAAGCGTTACATGCACAACTACAACTTCCCACCATATTCAACTGGTGAAACAGGTCGTGTTGGTACACCTAAGCGTCGCGAAATCGGCCACGGTGCACTTGCAGAGCGCGCATTGATTCCAGTACTTCCAACTCGTGAAGAGTTCCCATATGCAATCCGTCAGGTCTCTGAGGCCCTCGGTTCAAATGGTTCAACTTCAATGGGCTCTGTCTGTGCTTCAACACTTTCAATGCTTCAAGCTGGTGTGCCATTGAAAGCTCCAGTTGCAGGTATTGCAATGGGACTTATCTCAGATGATGTTGATGGCAAGGTTGAATACGTTGCGCTCACAGATATTCTCGGTGCAGAAGATGCATTCGGAGATATGGACTTTAAGGTCGCAGGAACAAAGGACTTCGTTACAGCTCTCCAGCTCGATACAAAGCTCGATGGAATTCCTGCATCAGTTCTCGCTGGTGCTCTTCACCAAGCTAAGGAAGCGCGTCTTGCGATCCTTGACTTCATGAACGAGGCAATCGATACACCTGATGAGATGAGCCAGTACGCTCCTCGCATCATCTCTGTAAAGATTCCAGTGGATCAGATCGGTGCGGTTATCGGCCCTAAGGGCAAGATCATCAACCAGATTCAGGATGAGACAGGCGCTGACATTTCAATCGAAGATGACGGAACTATCTACATCGGTGCAACTGATGGACCATCTGCAGAGGCTGCGCGTGCGCAGATCAATGCGATTGCAAATCCAACAATGCCAGAGGTTGGCGAGCGTTATCTCGGAACTGTTGTAAAGCTTGCAACATTCGGAGCCTTCGTATCGTTGATGCCAGGCAAGGATGGACTCCTTCACGTTTCACAGATTCGCAAGATGCATGGCGGAAAGCGAATTGAAAACCTTGAAGATGTTATGAAGGTGGGAGATAAGGTCCAGGTTGAGATCGGCGAGATCGATCCAAAGGGCAAGTTGTCTCTCGTACCAGTCCTCGAAGAGGGCGCAGCATCAGCTGAATAATGTCTGTTAAGAGAACGGTCCACTCCAGCGGTCTGCGCATAGTTACAGAGGAAGTTCCCTCTGTCCGAAGCGCAGCTGTTGGAATCTGGGTCAATGTAGGTTCACGTGATGAAGCACCGGCTACCGCCGGTGCTTCTCATTTTCTCGAGCACCTTCTCTTTAAGGGCACCAAGTCACGAACAGCGCTAGAGATCTCGTCTTCTATCGAATCTGTCGGTGGCGAGATGAATGCCTTTACATCAAAGGAATACACCTGCTTCTACGCACGTGTCATCGATACCGATCTGCCGATGGCAATCGATGTGGTCAGTGATTTGATTACATCCTCAATCGTTACGGCGCTCGATGTTGATGCAGAGCGCAAGGTGGTGCTGGAAGAAATCGCAATGCGCGATGACGATCCATCAGATCTCGTACATGATCTCTTTAGCGACACTTATTACGGTGATACTCAGATTGGTCGACCAATTCTGGGAACAATCGAGAGCAT
Organism: Candidatus Nanopelagicaceae bacterium; assembly: GCA_965267625.1. Lineage (GTDB taxonomy): Bacteria > Actinomycetota > Actinomycetes > Nanopelagicales > Nanopelagicaceae > Planktophila. Next base: position 942,922 of record OZ254124.1, on the reverse strand, counting down.
CAATAAGATGTCTCGCAACACCGTCTTTAACTACTATAAGAAGAAGTACCAGCCATCAGATCTTGTTGTTGCCGTTGCTGGAAATATCAAGCACAAGCGCGTAGTAGCGATGGTAGAAGAAGCTCTCTCGAAAGATAACTTCCTCGATGTCATCGGTACTCCCAATATTCGCCCGAACACTCCAATCAAGAAGGGTCCACAGACTCCAGTTGGTTTGATGTATCGCAAGACTGAGCAGGCTCACATGCTCTATGGCATGGAAGGCGTTGCTCGCGCAGATAGCCGTCGCTTTGCGATGGGTGTCATGTCAGCAGCCCTCGGTGGGGGAATGTCCTCACGACTCTTCCAAGAGATTCGCGAGAAGCGCGGACTTGCCTACTCTGTTTACGCATATTCACAACAATTTGCTGGCAGCGGAACACTCGGCTTCTATGCCGGATGCAATCCCACTAAGGCAGTTGAAGTTGTTGAACTCATCCGCGAAGTCCTCAGCGATGTTGCAGACAATGGAATGACGCATGAAGAGATTGAACGAGCAAAGGGTGCCGTCCGTGGCTCACTCGTCTTGAGCCAAGAAGATTCTGGCTCGCGCATGAGCCGCATCGGTAAGAACGAGATTGTTTATGGCCAGGTAATGGATTTCGACGACATCTTGAAGGCCATTTCACGCGTGAGCGCAGAAGACATTCGCGAAATTGCTGGCGAGTATCTAACGAAAACGCCTACCCTTGCACTTGTTGGACCATTTAAAAACCCAGCTAAGTTCGAGAAGGTGTTGAAGTCATGATCAAAGTAGGCGTACTCGGTGCACGTGGCCGTATGGGTTCAGAGGTCGTCAAGGCTGTTACCGATGCCGCAGATTGTGAACTCGTTGCATCACTTGACCAGGGTGATTCACTTGATGCTCTCGTTTCAGCAGGCGCACAGGTCGTCGTAGATTTCACAACGCCCGATGTAGTTATGGCAAATCTTGAATTTCTCGTAGAGAACAATATCCACGCAGTCGTAGGCACAACTGGTTTTTCAGATGATCGAATTGCACAACTCAATACATGGCTTGCCGCAAATCCAAAGGCAGGCATTTTGATTGCCCCTAACTTTGCAATTGGTGCAGTTTTGATGATGGAGTTTGCAGAGAAAGCAGCGAAGTTCTTCGAATCGGCTGAAATCATCGAGCTTCACCACCCAAATAAGGTGGATGCGCCATCAGGAACAGCAGCGCGCACCGCAGCGTTGATCTCAGATGCTCGCAAGAAGGCAAATCTTCCGGCGATGCCAGATGCGACAACTGCTTCACTTGAAGGCGCTCGTGGCGCAAATGTCGGAGATGTTCCAGTTCACTCTGTCCGCTTGCGCGGATTAATTGCACATCAAGAAGTTCTCTTTGGTGGCCTAGGTGAGACGCTCACTATTCGCCATGATTCACTCGATCGCGCAGGATTTATGCCAGGTGTATTACTAGGCGTACGTCAGGTTTCATCACATCCAGGGCTCACCGTTGGCCTTGAAAATTTTATGTAATTCACAGACCTAAAGGAGAAGAAAATGTCATCACATCCAGAGATCACAATGTACGGAGCTGATTGGTGTGGAGATTGCCGCCGTTCAAAGCGTCTTCTTGCTGATTTAAATGTTGAAATCACCCATATCGATGTTGAAGTTGATCTATCTGCGGCAGATAAGGTTAAAGAAATCAACGGGGGAGCACAGTCGATTCCCGTCATCGTATTCCCTGACGGAACTCACCTCACAGAGCCGTCAGATAATGATCTCAAGGCAAAGCTCGTTGCCCTTGGAGTTATTTCAGCCTAATCCGTTCAGTTCATTATTTTAAAGGTCAGCGCACTTGCTGCAGCTGAACCGATAACAACAACTGGAAATGGTGCTTTAAGCATCAAGGCAATTACTGCAACGCTCATGCCAACGATTCGTTGATCAATTACTAACTTGCTCTTCTCAGTCACGGTTTGAACAGCAACGAGCGCACTCAAGAGCGCAATCGGAATGAGAGTATTGATCCTCAAGGCACGAGGATTACTTAAATACTTCTCAGGCACGCTATGCCCAAAATACTTCAATCCAAATGCAATTGCACTTGTGCCGATTACTGCAACCCAGATTTCACTCATGAGCGTGCCTTCCATCCGAAGGCAACAGCAAGCAGTGCCGTGCTAATAATTGGTATCCCAGCTGCAACAAAAGGAGTCAATGCAAGAGAGAGTGCCATAGCGGCAACAGCGAGTGCTCGTTCTTTAGCGTTGGTAAGTCGCGGCCAGACCAGCCCTAAGAACGCAGCTGGAACCGCAGCATCAAGGCCCCATGCTGCAGGATCTCCCATCGCTTGCGCACCAAGTGCGCCAACAACGGTGAAGAGATTCCAGAAGATATAGACGCCGATACCGGTAAGCCAGAAACCTTGTCGCATTGCAGGTTCGCCGAGCTCTGATTGGCCAAGTGCAACACCAGTAGATTCATCAATAGTTACTTGCGCACCTACAACTCGCTTCCAGCCACGCAATTTCATAATCGGTGCCATGCGCAGCCCATAGAGCGCATTACGAATTCCAAGAAGAGATGCCGTTGTGATTCCAGAGATTGCAGATCCACCAGCGCCAAGAACTCCGACAACTGCGAACTGTGATGCACCTGAAAATGTAAGGAGTGAGAGGAGGCAGGTCTGCAGGAGCGAGAATCCAGCGGCGATTCCGGCTGCCCCAAAAGCGATTCCATAGAGCCCAACGGTGAAGGAGACGCTGAAGGAAGCGGCTGCGGTGGTGCGGTTCACTCGGGACACGCGGTTATTCTGCCTCATAGTTCCCGCGGGGGATGGGGGGTGGCTCGATAAGGTGCGACCATGTCTGACACAAGCCAATATCCAGAGGTAATTTTCCGCGACGATGTATCGGTCGAGCTCATCAAGGCCAGCGCCAGCGATGCTGACGTTATTTGGGCAGCTCGCGTCTCGACAGCGGGCGAGCAATCAATGGACGAAATCGGCGAAGATCCAGCACGCTCTGCAGGGCTGATTAACTACCTGGCGCGCGAGCGTCACGGCTCTCCGTTTGAGCACACATCAATGACCTTCTTTATCTCTGCCCCGATTTTCGTCTTCCGCGAATTCATGCGCCACCGCATCGCTTCCTATAACGAAGAGTCAGGTCGCTACCGTGAATTAAAGCCAGTCTTCTACGTGCCAAATCAAGAACGCAATCTCATTCAGATTGGCAAGACCGGTGCATACGAATTTGTTCCAGGAACGCAAGAGCAGTTCGATATCACTGTAAATGCAATGAAGGATGCATATGTCGTTGCATACGAGTCATACAAGAAGATGCTCGATGCGGGAATCGCTCGTGAAGTAGCTCGCGCTGTTTTGCCCGTTGCTACATATTCTTCAATGTATGTGACTATGAATGCTCGCGCACTCATGAACTTCCTATCGCTTCGTACCGCTCGCGAGGGATCGCACTTCCCAAGCTACCCTCAGCGTGAAATCGAGATGGTGGCAGAGAAGATGGAGGCAGAATTCGCAAAATTGATGCCTCTTACCTATCAAGCCTTCGAAAAATCTGGTCGCGTAGCGCCATAACCGATAAGATTCTCAAATGAGCATTAACGCACCATTCGGCCGTCTCATCACCGCAATGGTGACCCCTTTTAATAAGGATGGCTCAATCGATTGGGATGGCGTTGCAAAGCTTGCTCAACATCTTGTAGATCACGGCCATGACGGTATTGCCGTCAATGGCACGACTGGTGAGGCGCCAACAACAAAGTCATCTGAAAAGCTCGAGATCATCCGCGTCGTCAAGAGCGTTGTCGGTCCAAATATTCAGGTCCTCTCAGGTGCTGGCGATAACGAAACCGCTTACACAGTAGAACAAGCAAAGCGCTCCCAAGAGGCTGGAGCAGATGGACTTCTTGTTGTTGTTCCTTATTACAACAAGCCACCACAAGCTGGCGTCGAAGCACACTTCCGTGCCGTCGCTGCCGCAACAGATCTACCGATCATGATGTATGACATTCCTGGTCGCACTGGAATTGAAATTGAAAATGACACCATCGTTCGTCTCTTTGATAGCGTCGATAACATCGTCGCTCTCAAGGATGCAAAGGGCAATAGCGCAAGCACCTCATGGGTAATTCAGCGCTGCGGAATTCCTGTTTATTCAGGAGATGACATTCTTAATCTTCCACTTCTTGCAGTTGGCGCAGTTGGATTTGTATCAGTCTGCGGCCACACAGTCGGTACTCAACTCAAAGCGATGCTCGATGCATGGTTTGCTGGAGATTCTGCAAAGGCACTTGAGATTCACCAACAACTTCTTCCAGTATTTACTGGAACATTCCGCACACAGGGTGCAATTCTCACCAAGGCCGCTATGGGACTTATGGGCCTACCAGGCGGAACAACACGTCTTCCTCTCGTTGATGCCACACCAGAACAGATCGAGCAATTGCGCAAAGATCTCACCGCTGGTGGCGTCACTTTGAAAAATTAATTTCTAGATGACACAACATCCTCATCCCAATTTAGGAACACCTACCAAGCTTGTACCTGGTGGACTTCGCATTGTCGCTCTCGGCGGAATCTCTGAAATCGGTCGCAATATGACCGTCTATGAAACCGATGGAAAGCTCTTGATTATCGATTGTGGAGTTTTATTTCCAGAAGATAATCAACCAGGAATCGACCTTATCCTTCCCGATTTCAGCTATATCCGAGATCGTCTAGATGATGTCGTCGGAATTTTTCTTACCCACGGCCATGAAGATCACATTGGTGCGGTTCCATATCTCTTACGTGAACGCGTAGATATTCCTATCTATGGTTCACCACTGACAATCGCGCTCATTACTGCCAAGCTGAAAGAACATCGCATTGGCCCGATTGCGCATGAGGTACGTGAAGGTGATCGCTTTAAGCTCGAGGGTTTTGATCTCGAATGTATAGCGGTAAACCACTCAATCCCAGATGCGTTAGCGGTAGCTATTCGCACCAAGGCTGGAATGGTTCTGGCAACTGGTGACTTTAAGATGGATCAGCTTCCACTAGATGGTCGCACAACCGACTTAGCAAGCTTTGCGCGATTGGGTGAAGAAGGCGTAGATATCTTCTTAGCTGATTCAACAAATGCAGATATCCCGGGATTTACTCCATCAGAGCGCGAGATTATGCCTGCACTGCATCGAGTAATCGCCACCACTAAGAAGCGCGTCATCGTCGCATCGTTCTCATCCCACGTTCACCGAGTTCAACAGGTAATCGATGTTGCACACGAAAATGGTCGCTGGGTCTGTTTCATCGGTCGTTCTATGGTCCGTAATATGAAGATCGCCGAAGATATGGGATATCTCAGCGTTCCATCGGGCACCGTAATTGAACTCAAAGATCTTGAAAACTATGGAGACAATGTTGTTTTGATCTCGACTGGCTCACAAGGTGAACCGATGGCAGCACTTTCACGAATGGCAAATGGTGACCACCAGATCCGCGTAGGACAGGGCGACACAGTTATTTTGGCATCATCATTGATTCCAGGAAATGAAAACTCTGTCTATCGCATTATTAATGAGCTCACTCGCTTTGGCGCAAAGGTTGTCCATAAGGCAAATGCGCTCGTTCACGTATCGGGCCATGCAGCGGCGGGGGAGTTGTTGTATTGCTACAACATCGTCAAACCAAAGTACGCGATGCCGATTCACGGAGAGTGGCGCCATCTCAAGGCCAATGCAGAGCTTGCAATCCAAGCCGGCGTGCCTCGCGAAAATACCTTTATTGCCGAGAACGGAATAGTCATTGATCTAGTCGATCACGTTGCAGAAGTTGCAGGTTCCATTCCAGTGGGATTTGTTTATGTTGATGGCCAGAGCATCGGCGATATCACTGAAGATTCATTAAAGGATCGTCGCATCTTGGGAGAAGAAGGATTTATCTCAGTTATCGTCGTTATCGATTCTCAGAGCGGAAAGATTGTTGCCGGACCTGATATTCATGCTCGAGGATTCAATGAAGATGAGACCCTCTTCGATGAGGTTCGTGGTGATATTGAAAAAGCACTTGCCCATGCCGTTGCCGGTGGGACTAATGGAACTCATCAGCTCTCACAGGTTGTACGTCGAACAGTTGGGTCATGGGTTGGTCAGAAACATCGACGAAAGCCGATGATTGTCCCTGTTGTCATCGAAGTGTAAAGACGGCGCGCCTTCCCGTAATCAATAAATCTCACCACCTAAGATTGAGCGTGTGGCTAAGAAAAAACGCACAGTAAAGAAGCAGAGCAGCAAGAGCGGATTCCTCGCCCTTATCGCCTCTGGTCTCGCTTCTGCCTGGCGCCTCATCGCCAAGAGCCTCGGTTCATCAATTCGCTTCGTCGCCCGAGGCGCTAAAGATCTCGATCCAGAGCATCATCGTGATGGTGCAGCGCTCTTCCTCTTCCTACTTTCGCTCATCTCTGTAACCGGAACATGGATGAAGTCAGAAGCTTTCTTAGGTCGCAATGTTCATTCATTTTTTTATGGCGCATTTGGTTCGGTCGCAATAGTTGTTCCAGTAGCGCTCGTTTACTTTGCCATCCGAATCTTCCGAATGCCTGACGATAAGCAGGGGACCGGTCGCATCACTGTTGGGCTGCTTATCCTTGTAGTTTCCACAACTGGACTTGCCCATCTCTTTAACGGTTCTTTAGGTTCATCTAACCCACAAGGCGCAACGGCGATCCGCGATGGCGGAGGCTTGCTCGGTTATTACATCGCAAAGCCACTTGTTGCAGTCATGTCATCCCTTCTTGCCTACCCTTTCCTGATTGCACTCTTCCTCTTCGGTGCTCTTGTTGTCACTGCGACTCCATTCTCAGAAGTCCTTACTCGTGCCAAGGTCATTGCCACCTGGATCTGGTCAAAGAAACCGACTCGCGAAGAAGATGACTTTGAAATTACAGATACACCTCCATTTGAGACACCGGTGGTCGCATGGCATGAAGATGAGCCAGAAGAGGATCTTGAAGAAGCAGAGTTCGATGAAGAGTTCACTGTTGAAGTTCCAAAGCCGCTAGAGACTCAACTCAAAGAAGCTCCAAAGGTAAATGCACACCCAGAACAATTACTGCTTACGGGTGATTCAAAGTATGAACTTCCTTCGCAAGATCTGCTCAAAGTAGGTCCTGCTTCAAAGGGTAAGAGCAAGGCAAATGACACAGTTGTTGCTTCGTTGACCGAAGTCTTTAAGCAATTTGATATTGATGCGACAGTAACCGGCTTTATGCGCGGACCAACTGTTACTCGCTATGAAGTCGAACTTGGAAACGCGGTTAAAGTCGAACGAATCACTGCGCTCTCTAAGAATATTTCTTACGCTGTTGCAAGTAGCGAAGTTCGAATTCTTTCTCCTATCCCAGGCAAGTCTGCAGTCGGAATTGAAATTCCAAATACCGACCGTGAAATCGTCGCTTTGGGCGATGTAATGCGCTCAAGTGTTGCTGGCCAAGATCATCACCCAATGCTCGTTGCACTTGGCAAAGATGTTGAAGGTAACTTCGTCTGCGCAAACTTGGCAAAAATGCCGCACCTACTTGTAGCGGGCGCTACCGGCGCAGGTAAGTCTTCGATGATTAACTCGATGATTACTTCAATCATGATGCGTTCTACTCCAGATGAAGTACGACTGATTTTGATTGATCCAAAGCGCGTAGAGCTCACCGCTTATGAAGGAATCCCACATCTCATTACTCCGATTATTACCAATCCTAAGAAGGCAGCAGATGCTTTGACATGGGTTGTTCGCGAGATGGATCTTCGCTACGAAGATCTTGCAAACTTTGGCTTCCGCCATATTGATGATTTCAACAAGGCAGTTCGTGCAGGAAAAGTTGTTGCACCCCCAGGATCGGATCGCGTTCTTGAACCGTATCCATATCTTCTTGTTGTCATCGACGAACTTGCCGATTTGATGATGGTCGCAGCTCGCGAGGTTGAAGAGTCGGTTGTGCGAATCACACAGCTGGCACGTTCTGCCGGTATCCACTTAGTACTTGCAACACAGCGACCATCTGTCGATGTTGTCACCGGACTTATTAAGGCGAACGTGCCTTCGCGTCTCTCCTTTGCAACATCATCGCTTGCTGACAGTCGCGTTATCTTGGATTCACCTGGTGCGGAAAAGCTGATTGGCCAAGGCGATGGACTCTTTATCCCAATGGGAGCAAGTCGAGCTATTCGTATTCAAGGTGCATATGTTTCAGAGCGCGAAATTGAAGCGGTAACAAATCATGTGAAGAAACAGTTGAAGCCACGTTATCGTGAGGATGTAACTGCTGCTCCACAATCTTCAAAGATGATTGATAAAGAGATTGGTGATGACCTCGAGCTACTCTGCCAAGCAGTTGAGCTCGTAGTAGGAACACAATTTGGTTCGACCTCAATGTTGCAACGAAAACTACGAGTTGGTTTTGCAAAGGCCGGTCGATTGATGGATCTGATGGAGTCACGAGGAATCGTTGGTCCATCTGAAGGTTCAAAGGCTCGAGTCGTCCTCGTGACCAATGAAGAACTTGATTCTGTCCTTGCCACGCTCCGTGATTACTAAGAACGGGTGCAGGTAGGGGTGATTTCACCCGAATTGAACTTCTGGGCTAGTAGATAGCTCTTACTGGTAGGTAAAATTACGACCTGTTAACTCATGGAATGGCAGAGGTGCGATGAATCTTGGTGAAGTGCTTTCAACTGCACGCACCTCCGCACGCCTTTCTTTAGAGGATCTCGCATCACATACAAGCATCCGCGCAGGATTGCTTTCAGAGATGGAGAAGAACAATTTCTCTCACTGTGGTGGAGATATTTATGCACGTGGACATCTTCGCAATATTGCGCCAAAGATTGGCCTAGATGCAGACCAACTTGTTGATCTTTACAACCAAGAGCACTCAGTGGAAAGTCGAAGCATCAATGAAATGCTCGCCGAGAACAGCGTCGCACGCGTTCCACATGAGAAGAAGAATCTCTCTTGGAAAGTTCCTGCTGCATTTTCAATCGCAATTGTCCTTGTACTAGCAGTCGTTCAAATTGTCATCACCAATGTCAATAGTGAGAGCCCAACTACTCCCATTGCCGTAGCAACAACTTCACCTTCACCGACAGCAGAACCTTCAGACAGTCCTTCAGCCGCGGTGACAACAAGTCCGATGTCTGGTGGAGTCACAATGTCTATCGCTGCTACTCGGGGAAATTCACGAATCGATATCGTGATTGATGGCAAGCATGTAGAAAAGGGTTCAATTTTCCAAGGCGAGACAAAATCTTTTGAATCAACTGGATCAATTAGCGTCTACTTCAGCAATCCCGCAGGCCTTGACGTCACTGTAAATGGCGAATTACTTGCACCGCTCGGCGGACAGAACGAAGAAGTACGTCGTACATTCCGCTAAACCTGTAGTATCACCCCTATGTCTCGCACCGTCGCAATTGTCACAATGGGTTGTGCGCGCAATGAAGTAGATTCCGAGGAACTCGCAGGTCGATTAGCTGCTGAGGGATGGACTCTCGTTGAAGATGTTGATGCAGCCGAAGTTGCAGTTGTTAATACTTGTGGATTTATTGAATCCGCTAAGAAGGATTCAGTTGACGCTCTCCTTGAGGCAAATTCCCTTAAGGGCCATGGCACTACAAAAGCGGTGGTAGCTGTTGGTTGCATGGCAGAGCGATACGGAAAAGAGTTAGCTGAAGCGTTGCCAGAGGCGGATGCAATTCTCGGTTTCGATGATTACCAAGATATTTCCTCAAAGCTTCAATCAATTCTTGCCGGAAATTCGCATCAATCTCACACGCCTCAAGATCGTCGTGCACTCTTGCCGATTACCCCTGTTGCTCGCGCTGAGGCGCGGCGCGAAGTTCGCGATGCGGAACACACTTCAAGCGTCGGAGCCGGCGGTTCGCTCTTCCGTAAGCGTTTAGGTAATGCGCCGTGGGCGCCGCTAAAGATTGCATCTGGTTGCGACCGCCGCTGTTCATTCTGCGCGATCCCGTACTTCCGTGGATCTTTTGTATCCCGCCCGCCACAAGAAGTTTTGGAAGAAGCAGCGTGGCTGGCAGAAAACGGAGTCAGTGAACTCTTCCTCGTCAGCGAAAATACGACTTCTTACGGAAAAGACCTTGGCGATTTGAAGTTGATGGAGAAGATACTTCATCAATTTACTGAGATTCCTGGCGTCGAACGTGTACGTCTTTCCTATCTTCAGCCTGCAGAGGTTCGTCCATCTCTACTTCAAGCAATGATTGAGACCGATAAAGTCGCGCCATACTTTGATCTCTCTTTCCAGCACACTAGCCCAACCGTTCTGCGCCGCATGCGCCGCTTCGGTGATTCAGAAAAATTCCTCCATCTCATCAATCAGATTCGTGCTCTCTCTCCTGAAGCCGGAATTCGCTCTAACTTTATTGTTGGCTTTCCGGGAGAAACTCAAGCCGACTTTGATGATTTAGCCAACTTCATTGCCGCCGCAAAGCTCGATGCCATCGGTGTATTTGGCTACTCCGATGAGGACAATACAGAAGCCCTTGATCACGGTGACAAAGTTGATGAAGTCCTCATCAAAGAGCGCGTGGAGTCTCTTTCACGCCTGGCAGATGAGATGGTCTCGGCCCGAGCACAGGCTCGTATCGGTGAAAATGTTCGCGTCCTCATTGAAGATGCAGAGTTACAAGAAGGTCGCGCCGCTCACCAAGGTCCAGAGGTAGATGGAACAACTTCATTTATCGGAACTGATTTTCAAGCGGGGGAGTACGTTGACGCGGTTGTTATCGACTCCATGGGTGCTGATTTAGTTGCGAGAGCGCTCTAGTGGCTCTTGTTATCACGCCTAATTGGCTCACCGTTCTGCGCATCGCGCTGATTCCATCTGGAGTTTGGGCGCTCTTTCATAGTCCTTCGGCTACCTGGCAATGTATTGCGTGGCTCATCTATTTCACGCTAGGCATGACAGATATTCTCGATGGACATTGGGCGCGAAAGAGCAATCGAACAACTCCATTGGGAGCTTTTCTCGATCCCGTTGCTGATAAAGCTCTTATCGGTTCAGCAATGATTTCACTTGCCATTCTCGATCGCTTTCCTTGGTGGATTGTTGTTGTCATTCTTGTGCGTGAAATCGGAATCACAATCTTCCGACTAATTGTCATTCGCGACGGCGTTATTCCCGCAAGCAAAGGCGGAAAGATAAAGACTTTGACACAGAACTTTGGTGTGAGCTTCTATATTTTGCCGCTTCCAGAAATTCTCTTTCCGCTGCGCGATTTACTCATGGCGGTCGCAGTCGTGCTCACAATATGGAGCGGAATTGATTACATCGTGAAGTGGAACCAATCGCGAAAAATTGGCTAAGTTACTCGTTAGTTACGCGTAAATATTAATTTTTTTCAGAAAAAGAATCACTTTTGTTACCCGAATAATCGGACAAAGGGTCACCCTACGCGCTTTACTTTCTCTACCCGCGCATCGTGCGCGAGTAGAAGAGAGGCTCAGTTGGGGAAGTCGGTGCTAACCGTGACGCTCAATCCTTCGATTGATCGCACAATTGCCCTCTCCACTTTAAGCGTCGGTGAAATCAACCGCGCAGGCTCAGTAACTCTTCACCCAGGCGGCAAGGGCGTTAACGTCTCGCGTGCCGCACGAGCTTATGGCAGCGATACCCATGCGCTCTTTATTGGTGGCACTCTCGGTGAAGCATGGATGAGCAACGAACTCAATAAGGCTTCAATCGCACACACCGTGATTTCACATGGCGATGCGATACGCAGCAATATGACAATCGTTGAGACTGATGGAACAGTTACTAAAATCAATGAGCCTGGTCCAACGCTTGGTGCAGCCGACCTAGAGAAAATCAAAGAGGCTTTAGCCACACTTCCGCTTCACGATAATTGGGTCGTCTTTGCTGGAAGATTAAACCCAGGACTTTCCTCGAATGCATATGCAGAGCTCGCAACTTTTGTTAAATCTCAAGGCGCCAAGGTTGCAGTTGATACCTCAGGGGAAGAATTTGCAGCTGCGGTAAAAGCGGCAGCCGTCGATCTCGTTAAACCAAATCACCACGAACTCTCAGAGCTCGTTGGGCGTCAGCTTCACACAATTGAAGATGTCATCACTGCTGCTCGCGAAGTCATCGCTGGGGGAGTCGAGACGGTTCTGTGCAGCATGGGCGCAGATGGCGCGCTCTTGATTACCGCAGACGGCGCCACTCATTGCGAACCGATTGAGAAAGTTTCTGGGACTCCAGTAGGAGCTGGTGACATCTTGCTTGGAATCTTTATCGCAGCCGGTTGCGACGTAACTGCTCTACAGGCAGCAATTGCTTGGTCTGCAGCATCAGTTCCATTAACTGGAACATCTATTCCTTCTTCGGCACAAGCCGAAGCTGTATCTGTACGCACTCGAGATGATTTCGACCGAGCGCGCGTATTAGTGGAGGCGTAAGCAAATGTCAGTCTTTAGCGAAGATCTCATCATCTTGGACCTGGTTGCAGTCGATAAAGTCGATGCAATCAAGCAGATGGCCCAAGTTGCAGTTGATGCAGGTCGTGGAAATGATGCGTCACAAATTGCAGCAGATGTCATTGCTCGCGATGAGATGGGAACTCCTCAGATTGACGGTATTGCCATCCCGCATGCCCGCAGCGCAGGAGTCACTAGCGCATCAGTTGTCGTCGCCAGAACTTCTGGTGTCCTTTTTGACCCTGAGGAAGATCCGGCTCAAGTTCTCTTCATGATTCTCGTCCCCAATGAGGCAGGGGATCAGCACATTGAAATTCTTTCCAGCCTCGCTCGACGCATGATGGATCCAGAGTTCACAGCTGGTCTACGCACTTCAGATTCAAAGTCAGCGCTCGTTCAATTACTCAACTCAGGAGATAAATAATGAAGTTCGTAGTCGTCACATCGTGCGCAACAGGTATCGCACATACATTTATGGCAGCAGAGGCCCTTGATCGTGCTGGCAAGGCAAAAGGTCACGAGATGGTGATTGAGACACAGGGCGCGGGTGGATATAAGCCAACTGCCGCTGATGTCATTGCATCAGCTGATGCCATCATCTTTGCTAACGATGTTCGCGTTCGCGATGAAGATCGCTTCGATGGTTGCAAGATTGTTAAGTCCACACCTAAAGCTGCTATCAAGAACGCAGCTGATCTGATTGAGCAGGCGGAGGCGCTAGTCAACGGATAACGAGTTTCCGGTAGGGCTCAATTGCTTGCAAGATTGAGCGCCATCGGGAAGAAATAAAGCACACAAAACTGAATAAGTAAGACCACCTTTGCAATGGTTGTGAAGGTTATGAAAGAAAGGAACTTCCGTGAGTTCTGGTTCTAACATTCGTCGTTACTTAATGACCGGCGTCAGCTACATGATTCCGTTCGTTACAGCGGGCGGTATTCTCATCGCTCTCAGCTTTATGATCTCTGGAGACCCAGATGGCTTTACTAGCCTTGGTGTTCAGAATGCACTTGATGGCACAAACGCAGATGGCGGTGCACTCGATGCACGCGTTCGTATTGGTGCTTTCCTCTTTGGTCTTGCAATGGGTCCATGGCAGTTCTTGCTCCCAGCACTTGCAGGCTACATCGCATACGCAATTGCAGACCGTCCAGGTATCGTTCCTGGCTTTGCTGCTGGTGCTGTTGCAGGTTCAATCGGTTCAGGCTTCCTCGGTGCAATGGTCGGTGGTCTCGTAGCTGGTTACGTAGCAAACTGGATCTCTTCTTGGAACGTTCCAGCTGCAATTCGCTCAATCATGCCAATCGTTGTTAATCCACTAATCTCTGTAATCGTCACACTTTCAGTGATGTACCTCGTGGTCAAGAACGTTGTTACACCTCTTAACGAGGGTGCAACATCATGGCTTGAGGGACTTGGTGATGGTTCAGCAATCCTTCTCGGTGTTGTCATCGGTTTGATGATGGCATTCGATATGGGTGGACCAGTTAACAAGGTTGCATACACATTCGGTGTTGCAGGCCTTACAGCTGCTGGTACATCAACAACAGGTGCTGGTCTTACACACATGGCTGCTGTGATGGCTGCTGGTATGACACCTCCACTTGGTCTTGCACTTGCAACTGTTGTTCGCAAGAACCTCTTTACAGAGGCAGAGCGCGAGAACGGTAAGGCTGCTTGGGTACTTGGTGCTTCATTCATCACAGAAGGTGCGATTCCATTCGCAGCTGCTGACCCTGCACGCGTTATCCCATCAATCATGGTCGGATCTGCTGTCACTGGTGGTCTCGTTGAGGCTTTCGGTAACACACTTCGTGCACCACACGGTGGTATCGCAGTTCTTCCACTTATCGGTGGAGTCGGTACATACATCATCGCAATCGTCGTCGGAACAGTTATTACAGCTGCAGCCGTCGTGATTGCAAAGGGCGTCGGCGCAAAGGCTGCTGCTTAATTAATAAGTAACACAGTTCAAAGGCTGGCCAGTTGAACCTAACTGGCCAGTAGTAGGGGAAGTGGCTCTGAGGAAACTCAGGGCCACTTTTCTTTTTTGCAGGAATTTTCAGTAGAGTATCGCCATCACAGAATTGCTAAAGGAGCTCACAATGCCAAGTCAGATTGTCGCAGTAGGAAGCAAAGTTGGTCTTCATGCTCGTCCGGCATCTCTCCTTGTTAAGGCAGCTGCTGCATCAGGCGTAGCGGTAACAATCGGACGCCTTGGCGAAAAGGCAGTCAACGCTGCATCGCTTCTCTCAGTTCTTGCACTTGGTGTGAAGAACGGTGATTCGATTGAAGTTGTGGTTGCAGATAGTGATAACTCAGATTCAGTTCTCGCATCAATTGTTGAAATCATCGCAACCGATCACGACGCATAATTAAATGAATTACACAGGAATCGGTGTCTCGCCCGGAGTAGTCACAGGACCAATCCGCCGTGTTATCGCGCAAAAAGTCACTGGTGCGGTTCCTGCAGATATTAGTCAGGTCCTAAATGCACTCGATGCTGTTGCGGCAGACTTGGAACATAGCGCCGAAACGATTGAGTTAGAGGTCGCAAAAGAGGTTCTTGGCGCGCAAGCAATGATGGCGCGCGATCCTTCTGTGATTGAAGTACTAGAAGGCGCCATTACCGAGGGAGTCTCCTTCGATGTTCGACCAATAGTTGAGGCAGCATTTGGTGGATTCAAAGAGCAATTGCTGGCTCTTGGCGGATATTTTGCAGAGCGCGTGAGTGATATCGATGAGATTCAAACTCGTTTGATTAACAAGTTAGCAGGCGTTGAAAGCGCCGGATTAATTCTTACCGAACCGACAATCGTTGTCGCTGAAGATCTGACTCCAGCGGATACTGCAGCCTTGAATTTAAAGTTTGCACTTGCTCTCGTATGTTCACATGGTGGTGCGACTAGTCACACGGCAATCGTGGCGCGCGGTTTAGGAATTCCGGCAATCGTTGGATGTGCCGGAGTAATGGATCTAGCTGATGGCACCAATGTATTAGTAGATGGCCGTGCCGGAGAAGTTCTCGTTGATGCATCGGCAGCAGAAATCGCTGCGCGTTCAGAGAAAGAGGCAAAGCTCAAAGCACGCGCAGATTCCGTCACGGGTCCTGGCCGCCTATCTGATGGCACTGCGATCCAACTACTCTGTAATGCGGGAACAGTTGATGATGTACGCGCTGCGGTAAAGGTTGGCGCTGAAGGAATTGGCTTATTCCGTACCGAACTTCTCTTCTTAGATTCTCAAGTTGAACCCACTGTTGCAGAGCAGGTCAAGCTCTACGCAGATGTCTTTGATGTGATGGCTGGCAAAAAAGTTGTAATCCGCACACTAGATGCCGGAAGCGACAAGCCAGTTCCATATATCAACGCCATTCATGAAGAGAACCCAGCTCTTGGTGTTCGCGGTTGGCGTTTAACTCGTACCAGCAATGATGTTGTTAATCGTCAGCTTGAGGCACTTGCGCAAGCATCTGCTGGAAAAGATATCCAGCTCTGGGTAATGGCACCAATGATTAATACTCCTGATGAAGCTAAGGATTTTGCAGGTCGCGTTCGAGCACTTGGAATGAAAGTTCCGGGCGTCATGATTGAGACTCCGGCGGCTGCTCTTCATGCAGATCATGTTCTCGCTGAAGTTGAATTCGGTTCATTCGGTACAAATGATTTAACGCAATATGTCATGGCATCGGATCGAATGGATTCACGTCTTTCTGATATGACCTCTGCTTGGCACCCAGCAGTTCTTCGTGCGATTTCAATCGCAGCAGATTCTGCGGCGAAGATCTCAAAGCCAGTAGGTGTATGCGGGGAGGCGGCAGCCAATTCTCTCCTTGCCGCTGTGTTGGTTGGATTGGGAGTCTCTTCACTTTCTATGGCACCGAGCGCGCTTCCAGAAGTTCGCGGTTTCTTGGCATCTGTTGATTTACAAGCATGCAAGGAAGCAGCGCAGGCAGCTCTCGGTGCACGCTCAGCAGAAGATGCGCAATCGTTAGCAAGAGAGATACTAGAAAACTAGAAAGTAACCCTGAGCGAGAGTAGATTTCAGCCTATGCCTATTCGCGCACATGCAAATACAGTGGTTGCTTATCTTGAAGATCGCAATGAAACTGTTGCAGTTGCCGAGTCCGTCACTGCCGGTGGCCTTGGACACGCACTCACTTTCACGCCAGGTGCATCGAAAGTTTTTATGGGTGGAGTCATCGCCTATACCAACGATGTCAAAGTAAATATTCTCGGTATCGATTCTGATCTGATTGAGAAGTTCTCTGTTGTCAGTGAAGAAGTTGCCAATGCAATGGCAGATGCTGCAAAGGAAAAGTTCGGAACAACATGGGGGATTGCAACGACTGGTATTGCCGGTCCAGGCGATTACCAAGGAATCCCTGAGGGAACGGTCTGGGTGGCTATCCGCGGACCTATCAACCAAACAATCCAATTGCAGCTCGATAGCGGACGCGAAGCTATTCGAACCGGCGCTATATCCAGCGCGATTGGCACATTTGCCCGTATCCTTAGCTATCGCACAACGTAAGAGAAAGGGGTGGGTCGATGGTCTTGTTACGTGAATCAGTAGGACAGGCACTTCGTCGCGCCCGCACCGAACAATCTCGCACGCTTCGTGATGTCGCTCGCGACGCACGCGTCTCTCTCGGATATCTCTCAGAGGTGGAACGCGGCCAAAAGGAAGCATCTTCAGAGCTCCTTAACTCAATCTGCGAAGCTCTTGGTCTCACTCTTGGTTCATTGATGCTCGAGGTAACACACGAGATCACTGCGGCAGAGAGTGCAACACTCGTCGTCGTTGATGCAGCCTAAATATTCGCTTCAAGCTAGCGCACATCGTCGCACTGAAGCAGCAATTCTCGAAGGAACAAAAGAACTCATCTCTCGTAACGGTATCTCAGGTTTATCGATGATTGAGATTGCAGATCACTCAGAAGTATCGCGCGCAACTTTATATAACCATTACCGAGATAAAGATGCTGTCCTAGCCGCCCTTGTGGCATCAGAAGTCGAGCGCTTAGCGGGGCTTGCAAAAACTGCAGGAACACCAGCAGATGCTCTCGAATCGCTCTCTATCTCGATTTCGTCTGATCCCGCTCTCGCTGCAATGCGCATTCATGATGCACAAGTACTTGTTTCGGCGATGACCAATACAGCTTCTGAGCATTACATCACGATCGCACAGATTATCTTTGGCGCAACAAAGTCAAAGGCGGGTACAGGTATTGCCATGCGCTGGTTACTGGGACAGGTAATGCAACCCATAACCCCAGAGCAATCTCGCGAGCAAGCGGCACAACTAGCATCAGATACGCTCTTTTAAACTATGCGCATATCTGACCTTAAAGAACGTCTCGTTCTCTCTTTTGGCGAAGAGTGGGCACCATCGTTTTCACAAGATATTGCAATCAGTGAAATCGGCAGCATGACTGTCAACGAAGCACTTAAAGCGGGGCTAGAAGCTGATGAGATTTGGCGAGCTGTCTGCAAGCAGTGCCCAACAGAGACAGCTAAACAGCGATAACTTCAAGAACCCAAGGCTCAACGCCATCTGAAGGCGTGAGTGCGCAAGGATATTTTTCAGAGACAATCGCATAGAGATCTTCAGGGGTCTTCGGCACACCGCGAGATTGCAATAACCACCGAGCAATTTCGCCCCGAGTTTTCTTCGACATATGTGTAATGACGGTGCGAACACCATCGACCACGGTCGATACTCGAATCTCAACCGTGATATCGACTGGCGATTTCCAGACTGTTTTATATGTAGAGGAACGGCAATCAACAATCAATGAAGTTTTGATTGGATCAAGGGCTGCTGCTACAACATCTGCCATCGCCTTGTTATTGATCTTTTCTTTATAGTTTTCAATCTTTGAAGTCGGGCGAACGACGCCATATTTTGCGCTGATAATTGCCAGCGCGCTCTCGCCACGTTTCTTTGCAGCAGGGGAGAGCGTTGCCCAGCCAAGTGCCTGATAAAGGACGCCGGTATAGACCGCGATCGCCGGTGTGGGCTTGGTGGTCTCAGCCTTCTTTTCAGAAGGCGGCAGGAGGATCAACACGAGCGTGAGTATGGCTGGCTCGAAGCTCATTTGTCGGTGGTGGCCCATATATTTCCAGCGTGTCTTAGGTGGTATTCGAACAGATGTTCGACTACCCTTAATCCATGGCCAGCGATGGTCATGCACAACCAGAGCGGTCTCACTCTTCCGCCCACAGCGTCTCTATAACGCTCGTAGGCCGTCGATGAACTTCCGTACCTTCTGGGCCACCAAACGGTGGGGGATCAGCCCTCAGCGTTCGATTAAAAGGAGAAAAGCTCATGGCAGCTGAAAAGCCAAGTAAAGCCGATGAAAAAGCATCATCCGATCGCCACAAGGCGCTCGACACCGCCCTCGCTCAAATCGAACGTCAGTTTGGTAAGGGTGCAGTTATCAAGATGTCAGATAAGCAAGCACAAGTTATCGAGGTAATTCCAACAGGTTCTGTTGCACTCGATATGGCGCTCGGCATCGGCGGCCTTCCACGTGGCCGTATCGTAGAAATCTACGGACCAGAATCTTCAGGTAAGACAACTCTTACTCTTCACGCAATTGCTTCTGCTCAGAAGCTCGGTGGCATCTGCGCATTTATCGATGCAGAGCATGCATTCGATGCAGAGTATGCAAAGAAGCTCGGCGTTGATATCGATGCCCTTCTCGTTTCACAGCCAGATACTGGAGAGCAAGCGCTCGAGATCATGGATATGTTGGTTCGCTCGGGCGCACTCGATCTCGTAGTCGTTGACTCTGTTGCAGCACTTGTTCCTCGCGCAGAAATCGAAGGCGAGATGGGTGATTCACATATGGGTCTCCAGGCACGTTTGATGTCACAGGCGCTTCGAAAGATTACCGGTGCACTTCACCAATCAAAGACAACAGCAATCTTTATCAACCAGCTCCGCGACAAGATTGGTGTCTTCTTCGGTTCACCTGAGACAACAACCGGTGGTAAGGCGCTCAAGTTCTATGCATCTGTTCGCCTTGATATCCGTCGTATTGAAACACTCAAGGATGGTCAAGAATCTGTCGGTAACCGCACCCGCGTCAAGGTCGTCAAGAACAAGATGGCGCCACCTTTCAAGCAGGCCGAGTTCGACATTATCTACGGCACAGGTATCTCACGTGAAGGCTCACTCCTTGATATGGGTGTTGATCTTGGCATCGTAAAGAAATCTGGCGCTTGGTATACATACGAAGGTGATCAGCTCGGTCAGGGCAAGGAGAACTCACGTAACTTCCTCCTCGATAACCCAGATCTCGCCAACGATATCGAGTCAAAGATCCGCGCAAGCTTTGTTCCAGTTGAGGTCGATGCAGCACTGATCGCCGAGATTGATGAAGCAGTAGCAGAGGTTGATTTCTAATTTCACTTCTCTATAAGAAGGTAGAGAGCAGCTCCGACCCTTACGAGACTGCACATGCAATCGCGCTCAATGCGTTGGTCGCTCGTGCAAAGAGTAAGGGGGAGCTGCTCGCTCACCTCAAAGCTCGCGGCGTTGAAGATCAGGTTGCTCAGGCAACTATCTATCGACTTCAAGAGGCCGGCCTTGTCAATGATCAAGAGTTCGCTCTCGCTTGGGCTAAATCGCGCCACGAACATAAGAAGATCTCTAAGCGGATTATTGCAACTGAGCTCCGTCAACGTGGGGTCACTCAAGAAGAGATCAACCACGCCCTCGAATCAATCGATGACGATGCTGAATATCAATCAGCTTTTGAACTTGCAATGAAGAAGTACGCGACCATGTCGCGTCTTGAGAGCGATGTTCAGATCCGCCGAATTCAGTCATTGCTTCAGCGTAAGGGCTTTGGATTTCCCATCATTGTCCGCGTAATCCGTGAGCTTGGGATTGGCACTGAATTTAACGAGTAAATAGGGGTATAAGAGCAGGGCTTTATACTCACCCCTATGAAGAAGAGCGCGCTGGTTGCAGTCCTAGCTCTCCTTCTTTCCTTTTTACTTCCCATAAGCCTCTCAAAAGCCGATGATGCGAATCCTTCCGCTTCTGAGATTGATAACTACGCGAGTCTGGCGATATCTCCTTCGGCAAAACAAGGTTTTTCGCTCAATGGTTCAACTTTTCTTAATTCAAGTCTTTCCAATTTTTCTGTTGAAGCATGGATAAATCCAAGCGAGAGCCTAACTGCGGGCAACGGGGTTATTTTCATTAAGCAAGACTCATTTTATTTCCAATTGAATAATCTAAAACCGGAAGTGTCTCTCCATAATGGAATATGGAACACCTATACAACAAATGTAACTTTAAGAACTAATGAATGGCAGCATCTTGCATTCACAAAATCTGGATCTACTCTCAAAGTATTTCTCAATGGGACCTTGATTTATCAGAATGCATCGGTTCCGTCATCTATCTCCAGCACAACAAGCTATGTAGGAATTGGGGGAAACCCTTACAGCGGTGGTAATACGACTTCTCCGCAAATCTATCTTTTTGCGGGAGGAATGGATGAGGTCCGCGTGTGGAGCGTGACCCGAACAGATTCAGAGATTGCACAGAATATCGATGTAAAGGTTTCGGGATCTTCCAGCAATCTCCTTGGGTATTGGGACTTTAACGGAAATGGCAGCCAATCCACGCTTTACGATCGAACATCTAATGGCTACAACTTCACGATCAACGGTTCTCCCAATTTTCCCGATGTGAAAACGATATCGATTGCAAGTTATTACGCAACAGTTACCTTTCCAAGAACTTATTTGAACGCAGCAGGCACATACACGGTCCCATTGGGTGTTTCATCGATTAACGCCCTCGTAGTAGGTGGCGGCGGTGGTGGCGGTTTTGATGGTGGCGGTGGCGGTGGCGGTGGCGGTGTTTACCAAAATAGCAATCTCTCCGTAACACCTGGGAATTCATATCAGGTCAAAGTTGGCGTGGGCGGTCCTGCTATCAATGGATATGTTGGTGGCACATTCTGTACCGGAGGATGGGGAACTGCAGTCGTTGGTTGTCTATCTGGTACTGGAAGCGGTTCAACGTTCGGTTCTCTATCGGCATCTGGCGGCGGCGGCGGTGGCGGTATTGAGAGCAACGGCGGCGCTGATTCAAATGCTTCGGCCACTGTACGAGGCGGCGGCGGCGGTGCAGGCGGACAGAATTCAAAGTCCGGTGCAACCTCTGGTGGTACAGGAGCTTTCTCTGGTGGTTCATCATCTGATGTAAACGGAAACGCAGGAGGCGGTGGTGGAAGTTCGGCCTTTGCGGGAGGTTCAACAACAAGTTCATTGGCTGGTGCGGGTGCAGCAGGTGTAACCGCAACAATCAACAGTGTGGTCTATGGATCTGGTGGCGGTGGCGGTAGTTATAACAACGGAACTGCGGTTTCTGGGGGTACGAATGCTGGAACTGGAGGAACAAACTCAGTCTCTGCTACAAAACCTTTGGCGAATCGCGGCGGTGGGGGCGGTGGCGGTGGCGTTGGTAGCGGAACTGCGTCATCGGGAGCGGCCGGAATTGTGATTATTAAGTATGCACTTACCGGAACTGCCACGCTATCTTTTACGACTGCTCCGGTTTACAAGAGCGCAACAACAATCACGGCTACAACTAACACTGCAAGCAAGGTGACGTTTCTTGCAAATAACAAACGAATTCCTGGATGTATTAAAGTGGCAACAAATAACTTAGTAGCGACATGTGCCTGGAAACCATCTGTGCATAGCTATATCACTATTTCTATTCAGATTAATCCAAACGATAGTAATTACACGTCTACGTCGGCGATTGGAACAACTGTCTTTGCAACGAAGCGAACCGCAACGCGTTAGTTTATTTTCCTTGCTTTAAGTGCTCTGTAAGTCTCTCCGCGGTTGCAACAACTGCAGCTGCATGGAGACGACCAGGCTGGCGTCCGAGGCGCTCAATAGGACCTGAGATTGAAACTGCGGCGATTACTTTTCCATTAGGTCCGCGAACTGGTGCAGAGACAGATGCAACTCCAGCTTCACGCTCACCAACAGATTGCGCCCAACCACGGCGACGATCTGCAGATAGATGGGCAGCGGTGAAGCGAGCGTTCTTAAGACCGCGATGAATCTTCTCTGAGTCTTCCCACGCCATCAAAATCTGCGCAGCAGAACCTGCCTGCATTGTCAGCGCTGCTCCAACAGGAACAGAGTCACGTAAACCTGAGAGCCGTTCGGCAACAGCAACACAGAGGCGGACATCGCCTTGGCGCTTATATAGCTGAGCCGATTCGCCGGTTGCATCGCGAAGAGCTGCGAGAGCAGGACCCGCTGCTGCAATAAGGCGATCTTCGCCGGCAGCGAGTGCGAGCTCAGCAGAGCGAGGCCCAAGAACGAATCGACCATTGAGATCGCGCGTGACAAGACGGTGATGTTCAAGAGCGACGGCAAGGCGGTGAGCGGTCGGACGGGCAATGCCAGTGACTGCAACGAGCTCTGCGAGGGAGTGGGGGCCTGATTCAAGGGTGCCTAGGATTGCCACGGCTTTGTCTAGAACGCCGACTCCGCTATTCTTCTTGTCCATGAAGTGATATTAACATCTCACCTAATGGGATGCAATATCAACGCACTATCGATGGAGGTACTGATGAGTAAGACACTGGCAGAGAAGATTTGGGCAGAACATATTGTTCGCTCAGCTGAAGGTGAACCAGATCTGCTCTACATCGACCTACATCTCATTCATGAAGTAACAAGCCCACAAGCATTCGATGGCTTGCGTCTTACCAATCGCAAAGTACGTCGTCCTGATTTAACAATCGCAACTGAAGATCACAACGTTCCAACGCTCGATATCTTGAAGCCAATTGCCGATCCTGTTTCAAAGCTACAGGTAGATACCCTTCGCAATAACTGTAAAGAATTCGGTGTTCGTCTCCACTCATTGGGAGATGTTGATCAGGGCGTAGTTCACGTCGTTGGTCCACAGCTCGGTGTGACACAGCCAGGAATGACAATTGTTTGCGGCGATTCACATACTTCAACTCACGGTGCATTCGGTGCGATTGCATTCGGTATCGGAACTTCTGAAGTTGAGCATGTGCTTGCAACTCAGACACTTTCTTCACGTCGCCCAAAGACAATGGCAATCAATGTCAATGGAACTCTAAAGCCGGGCGTTACTTCAAAGGACGTCATCCTTGCCATCATCGCAAAGATTGGTACCGGCGGGGGACAGGGCTACATCATCGAATATCGCGGTGAGGCAATCCGTAACCTTTCCATGGAAGGTCGCATGACCATCTGCAACATGTCGATTGAAGCCGGCGCTCGTGCTGGCCTGATCGCACCAGATGAGAAGACATTCGAATACATCAAGGGCAAGCCACATGCTCCAGAAGACTTCGATGCAGCAGTTGCATACTGGAAGACGCTCTTCACCGATGCCGACGCAAAGTTCGATGTTGAGATTGAAATCGATGGTGATTCACTTGAGCCGTTCGTCACCTGGGGCACAAACCCAGGTCAAGGCTTACCTTTGAGCGCAAAGGTGCCAAGCCCATCAGATTTCGCATCTGAAACAGATCAGGTTGCAGCAAAGAATGCACTTGAGTACATGGGTCTAACGCCAGGAACACCCCTGAAAGAAGTAAAGATTGACACTGTTTTCTTGGGCTCTTGTACCAATGGACGCATTGAAGATCTACGTGCTGCAGCTGCGATTGTGAAGGATAAGAAGATCGCATCGACACTTCGCATGCTTGTTGTTCCAGGTTCTGAGCGAGTTCGTCAGCAGGCAATGTCTGAAGGTCTCGACAAGATCTTTATCGATGCTGGCGCTGAATGGCGTAATGCCGGATGTTCGATGTGTCTTGGCATGAACCCAGATCAGCTTGCAGTAGGTGAACGTTCTGCATCTACATCAAACCGTAACTTCGAAGGTCGCCAAGGTAAGGGTGGACGTACTCACTTGGTAAGCCCACAGGTAGCTGCTGCAACTGCACTTCGCGGCACATTGTCATCACCGGCAGATTTGTAAGAGAGGGAGATACATCATGGAAAAATTCATTTCACATACAGGTACTGGTGTTCCACTTCGTCGTTCGAATGTCGATACCGACCAGATCATTCCCGCTGTCTATCTCAAGCGCGTGACACGTAGTGGCTTCGAAGATGGACTCTTCTCTGCATGGCGCAACGATCCAGAATTCGTACTCAATCAGGATGCATTCAAGGGCGGAACTGTCCTTGTTGCAGGTCCTGACTTCGGTACCGGTTCATCTCGTGAGCACGCTGTCTGGGCGCTGCAGAACTATGGTTTCAAGGCTGTCATCTCAAGTCGCTTTGCAGATATTTTCCGTGGCAACTCACTTAAGGGCGGACTGCTCACAGTCATCATCTCTCAGGATGAGGTGGAAAAGCTCTGGGCAGCAATTGAAGCTGATCCAACGACAACAATTACAGTCGACCTTGATTCACGTACTGTTTCATACGGTTCGACAACATTGAAGTTTGAACTCGACGATTACACCCGTTGGCGCTTAATGGAGGGTCTCGATGACATCGGGCTAACCCTCGCACAAGAGGCGTCTATAGATGCTTTTGAAGGCAAGCGCTCTGCGTTAAAGCCAACAACACTTCCAATTCGCGCGTAAAGAGAGCGTTTTACGCTGACATTGAGGTCAGGGTGAGAGGTAAATGGAAAACTCTCAAGGTAAGAATGAGAGTTTTTTACGCATAAATAATGGAAATTTCGCGATCTCGCGCAAAATAAAAAAGTGCGACACGCGCAACGCAATAACGCACTCACCCCTCACAAAGGTTTAAGTTTTACGCAGTTAAGCAAAAGCTTAATTTTTTACGCGTAAAACTTAGGGGAAATCAATGAATAAGGCCCAGTTCATCGCTGCGTTGGCCCCACACTTCAACGGCAGCAAGAAGGAAGCAGCTCACGCTGTAGATATCGTTTTCGACACAATCGTTCGCAACATGTCAGCTGGTAACGATGTCATGATCAACGACTTCGGTAAGTTCAAGAAGGTTGATCGCAAGGCACGTATGGGACGCAACCCATTCACAGGCGAGACAATCAAGATCAAGGCTTCAAAGAAGGCACGCTTCCTCCCTGCAAAGGCACTTAAGGAAGTTATCGCTGGCGATCGTAAGCTCGGTCCAGCACCAAAGCCAGAGGTAAAGCCAGTTGCTAAGGCAGCTGCAAAGCCAGCAGCGAAGAAGGCTGCTAAGAAGGCTCCAGCTAAGAAGAAGGCTGTTGCTAAGAAGGTTGCTAAGAAGGCTCCAGCTAAGAAGAAGCCAGCAGCTAAGAAGGTTGTTAAGAAGGCAGCGAAGAAGAAGTAATTCTTTTTTCAGCTTTCATCGAATGGAGTCGGCAATTGCCGGCTCCATTCGTGCTTTCCACGCATAGAATTAGCACATGTCCGAGTTCAAGGTTTCCTATGATCCGCCCAAGGGAAAACCATTAGGCACCAACTTCGCCTTTAAATTCGGCACTAAGGTATTGATCCCCTTATTTCGTTTAACGATGAAACGAGATTGGCGTGGGACTGAAAATATTCCGCTCACAGGACGCGCTATCGTCGCTTCAAATCACCTCTCATATCTCGATGTTCTCGTTCTCACCGATCTACTCTTCACAAGTGGTCGTGCGCCACGTTATCTCGGCAAAGCTGGCGTATTTCGAACTCCAATTATTGGAAAGATCATTCTTGCCGCCGGCCAGATTCCAGTAGAGCGCGAATCCAAAGATGCCCGAAAGGCTGTAGATCACGCGAAGATACTTCTCGAAAAAGGACATCTCCTTGGCGTCTATCCAGAGGGAACTCTGACTCGCGATGAAGATCTCTGGCCGATGATTGCCAAGACCGGATGTGCGCGACTTGCGCTAGCGACAGATACTCCTGTCATTCCGATTGCTCAATGGGGTTCACAGAAGATTTTGCCGAGATATAAAAACCGAATCTATCTCTTTCCACGTAAGACAATCGAGATGCGCGTTGGGAAACCAGTGGACCTTTCAAAGTGGAAGGGTATGCATGAAGATCCAGATGCACTTCGTGAAGCAACGGCGGAAATCATGCGCGCAATTACTGTAATGCTGGAGGAGATGCGAGGAGAGAAGCGCCCTCCGGTCATCTTCGATCCGCATTCATCTGCATTGCCTAAGACTGGAAATTTTGTAAAGTCAGAGAAGAAAGCGAAGAAGCGTTGAGTAACGTCACAGTTTTTGGAGCAGGTGCATGGGGCACAACGATGGCCCAGGTGCTTCACGATGCAGGAAATGAAGTCCTGCTGTGGGGTCGCAGCGATGAAGTTGTGGACGAGATCAATTCGCTTCACACTAATACAAAGTACCTAGATGCACATGTGCTTCCTGAAGGGCTAAAGGCATCTTCTGACCTTGTCGCGGCTTTTGCACACTCTGAGATTTATGTACTTGCTATACCTGCTCAGCAACTTCGCACCATGCTCGCCGAATGGAAGCCACTCGTAAAGCCAGGAGCAGTTGTTGTCAGCACTCTGAAAGGTATTGAAATTAGTACGCAGAAGCGTATGACTGAAATTATTGAAGAGATGTGGGGCGTCAGCCAAGTCGGAGTAATCACTGGTCCAAACCTGGCCGACGAGCTTGTTCTGCGTCAGCCGGCTGGCGCTGTTGCTGCCGCACCGACACAAGAGCGCGCTGACCTGATTCGTGAGCTCTTCCGCACTCCTTATTACCGAACCTACACATCAACGGATGTGATGGGATGCGAACTTGCCGGAGCCATTAAGTCTGTCATTGCTCTATCGGTTGGAATTTCCATTGGTATGGGCTTTGGTGAAAATACGCAAGCGATGCTCATTACACGTGGACTTAATGAAGTGGCACGTCTCTGTGCAGCGCATGGCTCTGATCCGCTTACTGCAGCAGGCTTAGCGGGAATGGGCGATCTCGTTGCTAGCTGCGGCTCACCACTTTCACGCAATCGCACCTTCGGTGAGGTTCTAGGTCGCAGTGGATCGATGGAGGCTGCACGTGCAGAGGTTGCAAAAACTGTCGAGGGCGTTGCATCTGCCGGTGCGGTTGTTGAAATTGCACACCGAGTCGGAATCGAAGTTCCAGTAATTGAATCAGTGGCTGACATTGTTAATGGATTACTCACACCAGAGGCTGCGCTCCAGCGTTTAATGGAAATCACGACTAAAGCAGAGAACTTCATCCGATGAGAAAACGCGTAGCAATTCTTTGTGGGGGACCCGGTAGCGAACATGAGATTTCATGCCTATCCGCCAACGGCGTTCTCTCCGCGATCGATCGAACAAAATTTGAACCAATTCTGATTGGCGTTACTCGCAGCGGAAAGTGGATGTTGCTTCCCGAGGATTACCCACTGGCAATGATCAATAAAAAATTGCCTTCTGTCACCGGAGACTTCCCAGAAGTAATTCGTGGCAAAGGTGGGCTGGCAGTCGGTGGTGCAAAATTCCCTGTCGATATTATTTTTCCAGTCTTACATGGAACCTATGGCGAAGATGGTCAGCTGCAACGAGAGTTAGCGCTAGTGGGCATTAAATATGTCGGTAGCGCTGCGGCGGCTTCTGAGATTGCTATGGATAAATCGGAGTCAAAGAACGCATTTGCCCGCAATGGAATTCAAGGAGCGCCAGGCATCACGGTTACCGCCGATGAATGGAGAAAGAATCCAAGCGAGATAGCAGATTCCATAAAGCACCTAGGGCTTCCTATCTTTGTTAAAGCAGCACGCGGTGGCTCAAGTCGCGGGACGGTGAAGGTAAAAAGCTACGGTGACTTCTCAGCCGCGATGGCAGAAGCTCTTTCCTATGATTCTAAAGTCTTAATCGAAAGTGCAATCGTTGGGGCAGAAGTTGAATGTGCAGTTTTGCGAATTGGAAGAGAAATTAAAGCTTCCATACCCGGAAAAGTCTGGATAGATCCCCACTTTGAATTTTATGATTTTGAAGCGAAATACCTCGATGGCGCTACTCGAATCGACATTCCTGCACCGTTCGATCCGCTGGTTATTCGTGCCATACGTGAATATGCAGTGAAAGCTTTTAGAGCGATAGGGGCAAGCGGCCTAGCGAGGGTTGATTTCTTTGTTACACCAACGAATGAAATCATCATTAATGAAATTAACACTATGCCTGGGTTCACACAGACATCTGCTTTTCCAAAGATGTGGGCAGCAAGTGGAATTGGCTATAAGGAATTGATTACGACGCTTCTAACTTAGCCTCTAGTTGTTCAAACTAGAAAGGCTTCGCTTAGCCAGTGAC
The DNA here is from genome assembly GCA_965267625.1 of Candidatus Nanopelagicaceae bacterium. Classification (GTDB taxonomy): domain Bacteria; phylum Actinomycetota; class Actinomycetes; order Nanopelagicales; family Nanopelagicaceae; genus Planktophila. Next base: position 914,167 of record OZ254124.1, on the reverse strand, counting down.
AGGACACGTGAGTGTGCGAGTAATTCCTGGAACTGCTTGAACCTTAGAGAGAATTAAACGGCCGAACTCTTCCATTGTCTGAGCTTCAGCGCGCATGATGACATCGTAAGGACCGGTGATTCCCTCAGCGAGAGTGACGCCAGGAATTGCAGCGATCGCAGCGGTAACTGAAGATGCCTTACCGACATCGGTTTGAATCAAGATATATGCCTGTACGTTCATATGCGCACGGTACCTCATGAGATAGGTTTCTGACTATGGGATTCTCAGAGGAGCAAGTAATTGAGGTTCTTGCGCAAGTATTTTCATCCTCTGACCCTCGAGTTCTTATCGGGATCGGCGATGATGCCGCAATAGTTCAAGGGTCTGCTCAGCAAATCCTCACGACCGATGTAGCCGTTGAAGGAGTTCACTTTCGAAGCGATTGGTCCTCTGCTTATGAAATCGGCAGACGCATCGCAGCTGCCAATATTGCAGATGTATTGAGCATGAACGGCAAGTGTGACTTCTTATTGGTTGCCGCGACTTTGACCGGCGATGAAAGCCTGGATTGGATTCGCGATCTCGCGCAAGGCATTCAAGATCAGGCTAAGGAAGCCGGTGCGGTCGTCGTGGGTGGAGATCTCGCCCGTTCAACAACTCTTTCGCTTGCAATAACCGCTGTCGGTCATACCGAGGCCCCGGTTCTTCGTTCTGGAGCAGCTGCTGGAGATTCGATTTATCTTTCATCGCTCACAGGTTGGTCAGCTGCTGGTTTGGAGATTCTCAGCAGGGAACTTCCTGCAAGTGGAGCTGCAGCTGCAAAAGCACTCAACGAGTATCGAGCGCCATCTCTAGATTTGCATATTGATTTTTCACAGGCGACCTCAATGGCTGATGTGAGCGATGCTGTACTTACTCAGGGCGCGCAGATGGCGAAAGCTTCACGAGTCAGATTTGAAATTCGAGTTGAAGATTTCGAAGGTGCGCCTGAATATGCAGAGCTTTCACAACTAGCTGCTGAAATTGGCGGCAACGTTGTTGATTGGGTTCTGCAAGGGGGAGAAGATCACGTTCTCCTTGCGACTGGCAAGAATCTTCCGGGAATTGTTATCGGAACTGTGGTTGCTGGTGAAGGAATTGCGGTACTGAGAAATGGTGGGGAAATAGAAATGGCCCCAGTTTCCTGGAGCCATTTCAATTAAAGATAAGTAATTAAGCGCGAGCGACCTTGCCAGCCTTAAGGCATGATGTGCAAACGTTCTGACGCTTTGATGCACCCTTAACGAGTGTCTTTACACGCTGGATATTTGGATTCCAACGACGACGTGTCTTCACCTGTGAGTGTGAAACGTTATTTCCGAAGCTTGGACCCTTGCCACAGATGTCGCATGTTGATGCCATTGCGGTACTCCTTGAATATCTAAAGCCATACGCCATTCGCGTCTAGCAGGCGCAAAGGGTATCAAGAGGGGGCCGGATTGAGCCAATCCGAGCGTATTCAGGGAGAATAACGCCATGGCCACCTTCGACTCCAAGCTCAGCGGAGTCCTCGGCGATAAGACGGCAAAGGCCTTTAAAGATCTCTTTGGCTACACCACTGTTGGAGATTTACTCCATCACTTCCCGCGACGTTATCTCGTGCGCGGAGAACTCTCAGACATTGCCGCCCTGCAAGAGGGAGATGAAGCGACGATCCTGGCCAAGATTTATAGCGTGCAATCGCGACGCTTCCAGGCGCGTAAAGGAACGATGCTCGAAGTTGTTGTCACTGATGGCACCGCAAAACTTTCGCTCACCTTCTTTAATCAGGCCTGGCGTGAGAAAGAGCTGAAGGTGGGCAGCCAAGGACTCTTTGCCGGCAAAGTTGGCGCCTTTAATAATAAGAAACAGCTAGCGCATCCAGATTACGAAATGATTCCTGATGGTGATGATGTAGATGGCGCTGTCGCTGGCTTTGCTAACAAATACATCCCGCTCTATCCATCGAGCGCCAAACTGCCTTCTTGGAAGATTGCACAATGTGTCGACTTAGCGCTCACTGCCCTCGATGAGATTGAAGATCCGATTCCACTTGAGCTACTTGAGAAGAATCAATACCCAACTATTCGCCAAGCGCTCACTCATATCCATCACCCAGTAGATCTTGACCAGACAGAGATAGCGCGTGAACGGTTAACTTTTGATGAAGCGCTCCTGCTGCAGCTCTTACTGCTCAAGCGAAAAGATGAGCTACGAAAGCTAGATGCAGTATCTCGGCCGCATAAACCCGGTGGCCTTCTTGATGCATTTGATGCACGACTTCCATTTGAGCTCACCGCCGGACAGAAATCTGTCTCGCAAGAAATAGCGACCGACCTTGCTGCAAGTCATCCGATGCATCGCTTGCTCCAAGGTGAAGTTGGTTCCGGTAAGACAGTAATTGCCTTACGTGCAGCCCTTACCGTCATTGATAACGGGGGACAGGTTGCGCTGCTTGCACCTACTGAAGTCCTTGCCGCGCAGCACTTGCGTACATTCAACAAGCTATTAGGCGATCTTGCAGATGGTGGCATGTTGGGTAGCGCAGAAGTTTCTACCAAAGTTGTACTTCTCACCGGTTCTCAAAATGTCGCCACTCGCAAAGAAGCACTGACTTCAATTAAGAGCGGTTCTGCCGGGCTCATCGTCGGAACTCATGCGCTACTTTCTGAGAGCGTTGAATTCCATGATTTAGCTTTCGTCATTGTTGATGAGCAACATCGCTTCGGTGTTGAACAACGTGATGCGTTGAAAGCAAAAGCAAATATCACTCCACATTTACTCGTTATGACTGCAACTCCAATTCCTCGTACTGTGGCGATGACTGTCTTTGGTGATTTAGATGTCTCAACTTTGCGTGAGCTGCCTTTGGGACGCCAAGTAATCACCACGCATTTGGTTCCAGTGGAAGAGAAGCCACACTTCCTTGAGCGCACGTGGGAACGAGTTCGCGAAGAAGTCTCGCAAGGCCATCAGGTCTACATCGTCGCTCCCCGTATTAGCGCCGAGATTTCAGAAGATGCTGACTTTGAATTCTTAGAGGGCGAGAGCACAACTCTTACTGCGGTAGAGGAACTTGGACCCGAACTTCAAAGCGGAGCTCTCTCAGGGCTACGAATCGCACCGCTCCATGGACGCCAAAGCGCTGAGATTAAAGATGAAACGATGAAGGCATTTGCAGCAGGTGAGATAGATGTCTTGGTTTCAACAACAGTTATTGAGGTCGGAGTCGATGTTCCTAATGCGACCCTCATGATCATCATGGATGCCGATCGCTTCGGTGTTTCTCAACTTCATCAGCTTCGTGGTCGTGTTGGCCGTGGAACATCACCAGGTCTCTGTCTGCTTGTTACAAAGTCTGCTCCAGAATCTCCGGCGCGCACACGTTTAGAAGCTGTTGCGTCGACGACAGATGGTTTTGAACTCTCACGAATCGATCTAGAACAACGACGCGAAGGTGATGTACTCGGCACCAGCCAATCAGGCTCTCGCTCGCATCTACGTCTCTTGCGCGTTTTGCGTGATGAAGCTCTGATTGAGGTTGCTCGCGAAGAAGCGCAGCTACTCATTGAAACTGGTTTAAGTAAGCACTCGCTATTGGAAGCAGCCCTTGCAAAACTAGAGTTAGATACTGCTACTGAGTTTATTGATAAGAGTTAGGGGAGTATCGAAAATGCGCATTATTGCTGGCGCAGCAAAGGGCCGTCCTATCTCAGCTGTTGCATCCGCTACTCGCCCTACTTCCGATCGCGCGCGTGAGGCTCTCTTCTCAACTCTAATGTCTGAGTTCGGTGATTTTGAAGGCTTGCGCGTTCTCGACCTTTACGCAGGCACTGGCGCAATTGCGCTAGAAGCGCTCTCGCGCGGAGCAGCAATCGTTCATGCGGTTGAGAAAGATGAGGCGGCAGCAAAGGCAATCTCAACTAACTATGACAGCATCAAGAGCGCACAATTTTCTGGAACATTTCATCTCTATTCAATGGGAGCGCATCGTTTCTTAGGCGATAAGGCGCAGTATCAATACCATTTCATCTATATCGATCCACCTTACGATGTCGACGATATCGATGTTGTTGAAACACTTGTTCAACTCCATGAAAACGGTTTCCTTCACCCCGATGCGATTATCGCTATCGAACGAAATAGCCGCACTAAAGAGATTTCCTGGCCATACGGGTATGAAGAAATTCGTGTGAAGAATTATGGACAAGCAACGATTTTCTACGGAATTCCGCGTATCGATACGCCTGAGAATGGATAACTAGCCAGCCTCTTGCTAGCGTTCACCTTATGAAGCGCGCGGTCTGCCCGGGATCCTTTGATCCCATCACATTCGGTCATCTCGACATCATCGAGCGCGCCAGCAAGCAATTCGACGAGGTAATCGTTGCCGTCTTCGTCAATCGCAAGAAAGAAGGCCTCTTCACACCAGAAGAGCGAATCAGCCTGATTGCCTCAAATGTTGCTCCATATAAGAATGTAAAGGTCGCAATTGGCGATGGCCTCCTTGTCGATTACTGTAAAGAGAATTCAGTGGATGTCATCGTTAAGGGACTGCGCGCTGTGACTGACTTCGATTACGAGCTGCAAATGGCTCAGGTGCATACTCAGGCATCCGGGGTCGAAACAATGTTTATGGCGACTTCGCCAACTCACTCATTCCTATCTTCATCTATCGTGAAAGAACTCGCCTACTACGGGGGAGATGTCTCTACGATGGTTCCAGCTAATGTCAACGCAGCGCTGAAAGATCGCGCTGCTTCCCGAGCAAGTAAGTAAGAGGACGGCGCACACATGTCTATGGATTCGATTGAGAAGCTCAATACCGCAATCACACTGATTGAGGAAGCTCGTAGCGTTCCACTCTCTGCGTCCTGCGTCGTGCACCGAGGAGAGATCCTAGAAATCCTGGAAGGCGCGCGTGATGTGCTTCCTACCGATTTAAATTCTGCAGAACAGATCATTGAAGACCGCGATCGCATCATCGAAGAAGGACGCATCAGTGCCGAATCAATGATTGCAACCGCTCGTGAAGATGTTGCTCGTATGGTTGAGCAGACAGCGATTGTTCAATCAGCCCGCGATGAAGCTCAGCGTATTCTCGATGATGCCCGCGATATTGCAGCCCAAGAACGTGAAGAGGTTGAGGCTTATATCGATGGTCGCCTTGCAACTCTTGAAGTGATTCTCAATAAGACAATGGAGGCCGTTGCACGTGGTCGCGAGCGCCTAGAGGGTGCTAACGATAAGGACGTCCTTTCACAGCTGGCTGAAGATAATTAATCGCTGACGATGGCATCGAAGAAACCTGCGAACGAAGGCGCATTCCTTCTCAATACCCATGAGGTCCCGCGTCGCGCTGGCGAGATGAAAGAGTACGAACTCGATATCACGGCACCTTTTCGCGTTGGAGTTCCACTGATTGCCGTTCCTGAAGGCGAAATCATTGAGCTCGATGTGCGATGCGAATCAGTTACTGAAGGAATCTTGGTCACCGCAGATATCTACGCGGTAGCTACCGGCGAATGTATCCGCTGCCTCGATCCAGTTGAGCAAGTCATCGATCGTAAAATCCAAGAGTTATATCGCTACGAACCGACCGACGATAAGGGTAAGAAATTCCGTAAGAAGGAGGAAGATCTCATTGACCTCGATGAAGAGGATGTCCTCTATGTCGAAGGCGAGCAGGTAAACCTCGAACTTCCAGTCCTCGATGCAATCGTTTTAAGCTTGCCGGTCAATCCGCTCTGCGATGAAGATTGCCTTGGCCTCTGCCCTGACTGCGGCGAGAAGTGGGAGAGCCTTCCTGAGGATCATGCCCACGACACTGTCGATGCCCGCTGGGCTGGGCTCTCGGGGCTCGATTTGGGTTCTTCCGGCCAATAGGCGATACTTACGCCATATCCGCCGGCCCCACAATGGGTAGGCAGTCGAGTTAAAGGACGGTTACCGTGCCAGTACCAAAGCGAAAGATGTCTCGTTCGAAGACACGTTCACGTCGTTCAATGTGGAAGACAACAGCGGCATCACTCTCAAATTGCCCACAGTGCCAGCAGCCTAAGCTCAACCACGTTGCTTGCCCAACATGTGGCACATACAACCGCCGTCAGGTTCTTGACGTCTAATTTGTATTCAGATCTACTGAAGCAGCTCGGTGTCGAGATTGATGCCGAACTCCTTGAGTTAGCTTTTACCCATCGCTCATTCGCGTACGAGGCAGGCCTCAGCGCTACGAATGAGCGATTGGAATTTCTCGGCGATTCAGTTCTCGGAATGATTGTTACCGAAGAGCTCTATCGCAAGTACCCAGATCTCGACGAATCTCGTCTCTCTCCACTGCGCTCTGGAATCGTCAATATGCGCGCACTGGCAGATATTGCGCGCTCGCTCTCACTTGGCAAATACATCCGCCTTGGTAAGGGCGAAGAAGTTACCAATGGCCGCGATAAGAACTCACTCCTCGCCGATGCCTTTGAGGCGCTCATCGGTGCGCTCTACATCTCGCAAGGTTTTGAGAAGACTTCATCCTGTCTTCTGCAATTAGTCGAACCAACATTGACCAATGCAATGGCGATGGGTGCAGGTCTTGATGGAAAGACTGCACTTCAAGAACTAGTTGCATCGCTTGGAAAATCAACCCTCGAATATCAAGTAACGATGAGCGGGCCTGATCACGATAAGAATTTTGAAGCAGTGGCACTTGTTGGGGGAGAACCGGTTGCTACCGGCATCGGCAAGAGCAAGCGCGAGGCAGAGCAAGCAGCTGCACGAAGCGCATTCACTATTCTTTCGCCGCAAAGCTAATCTGACTTAAACCCTCAAGTTGAAGTTGAGCTGAGTCGCTTTTATATGTAAACCCACATGCGCGGTAGGTTACCGCTGTGTATTTGAAGAGCCTGACCCTCAAGGGATTTAAATCCTTTGCTTCTGCGACGACCCTTCGTCTCGAACCAGGTATTACCTGTGTGGTCGGTCCAAACGGTTCTGGAAAATCAAATGTTGTTGATGCCCTTACCTGGGTAATGGGTGAGCAAGGAGCAAAGTCTCTTCGCGGCGGAAAGATGGAAGACGTTATCTTCGCCGGAACATCTGGTCGTGCACCACTTGGTCGCGCAGAAGTTGCAGTGACAATTGATAACAGCGATGGTGCGCTCAATATCGATTACACCGAAGTAACAATCTCCCGCATTCTTTTCCGCAATGGTCAATCTGAGTACCAGATCAATGGTGAAGCATCGCGCCTCCTTGATATTCAAGAGTTACTCTCTGATTCAGGTATCGGCCGCGAAATGCACGTAATCGTTGGCCAAGGTCAGCTCGATGCAATTTTGATGGCAACACCGGAGGAACGTCGCGCATATATCGAAGAAGCCGCCGGAGTTCTCAAGCACCGCAAGCGTAAAGAGAAGGCGCTGCGCAAGCTTGACTCCATGCAAGCAAACCTTGCACGCGTAAATGACCTCACCGTTGAGCTTCGCCGTCAACTCCGCCCGTTGGGTAAGCAGGCAGAAGTTGCAAAGAAGGCAGCAACAATTCAGGCCGATCTTCGTGATGCCAAGTTGCGTCTGCTCGCTGATGATTTCATCGGCTTCTCAAAGACTCTGGATGCTGAAGTTGCAGACGAGAACGCACTGCGCGAGCGTCGTGCAGGTGTTGAAGCCGAACTCGAAAAGGCGCGCAAGCGCGAAGAAGAGCTCGATGCACAAGCAGCATTTGAAAGCCCAATGCTCATTGCAGCGCAAGAGAATTTCTACGCACTTACCGGTCTTCGTGAAAAGTTCCGTGGAACTCAATCACTTGCCCAAGAACGTTCACGATTCTTAGCCGAAGAGGCTGAAGAGGCACGTTCTGCAGGTCGCGACCCTGAGGCACTTGAAGCAGAGGCGGCAGCGTTACTTGAAGAAGAGTCACGTTTGCGTCAAGAGACTGCGACAGCGGAAGCGGCGTTAACAGCTGCAACAACAAAACTTGCAGAACTGGAAGCAGCTCTCAAGGCTGAAGAGGACACGATTGATGCAGCGCTTCGCGCAATTGCAGATCAACGTGAAGGAACAGCGCGCCAAGAAGGTCACATCAAATCGCTCGCTGCTCGCCTTGAAGCTAATGCGGAAGAGATTGCACGTTTAACAACTGCTCGTACGGAAGCGCAATCACGAGTAGATCAAGCAAAGGCTTCATATAGCCAATTTGAAATGGAGATTGCTGGCGCAGATGCCGGTGAACTCGGTCTCGACTCTCAATTTGAAGTAGCAAAGAGCGCTCTTGATAGCGCAAAGAAGAAGCATGCTGATTTGATTGAGAGTGAGCGCGCGTCAGATCGCGAACGCAACTCGGTAGAGTCAAAGCTGGAAGCGATGCGCCTGACATCACAATCACGCGACGGAGCAGCGGCATTGGTTCGCGATTCTCGCGGCGTCAATCTTCTTGGCAGCATTGCATCACTGATTCAGGTCGATAACGGTTGGGAGGCAGCAACTGCTGCAGCGCTTGGTTCTTATGCAGATGCTGTCGTTGTTCGCGATCTCAGCGCCGCTGTTACAGCGCTCACCACTTTGCGCAGCGAGAACCTTGGCCAAGCAGATGTTCTGGTCTACGAGCCGGGAGCACAGGCTGCGCCTTCAGTTCCAGGCCACCTCACATCGCTCTTAGCGCATGTTCGTTCACAAGAAATTTCAGAGCTCCTCGGTCAACTTCTTGGCAACACCGTTGTGGTAGAAAATGCCCGCGATGCAGAGGACATCCTGCGGGATAACAAGCACCTCACCGTTGTTACCCGCGATGGCGATGTCATTACTGCACATCGCGCACGCGGTGGATCTGCCTCAAGTAATTCTTTGATTGAGATTCAATCACTCATCAATGGACTTGAAGGCCAGCTTGAGGAACTCACTCGCACCTGCGATCGTCTTAAGTTTGAAATCTCAACGGCTGCCACTGAAGTTGATGCTCGTCAAGGTGATTTTGATGCAGCACTTGCTCAACTCAATGAATCAGATGCACGTATTGCAGCGCTGACTGAACAGCTCGCTGTCTCAGGCCAAAATATGAAGTCAGCAGCTGCTGAAGTCGAGCGTCTGACCAATGCAATCTCTGAAGCATCTGCCGCGAAATCTCGCGATGAAAATGAACTTTCCATTGCCCAGTCACAACTTGGACAACAGGGCGAGATTGCAGATCCAGACCGCACCGGCGCTGAAAAATTGCGTGAAGATGTTTCCGCATCTCGCACTGCACAGATGGAAGCTCGTTTGGCTGTTCGTACATCAGAAGAACGCGTGACCTCAATTGCAGCCCGCGCTCAATCCTTGAAAGATGCAGCTAATGCAGAGCGCGAAGCATCAGAGCGCGCAGTCGCACGACGTGGTGCTCGTGCACGTGGCGCTGTTATCTCACAGGCAATTGCAGAGGCTGCCTATGAAGCGCTGATTCATATCGAACGCTCAATCGCAAAGTCTTCTGCAGAGCGCCAGCGCCTTGAGAGCTCACGTAATGATCGCGATAGCGAAACTTTGACAGTTCGTACCCGTGGTCGCGAACTCACTTCAGAGCTGGATCAGCTCACCACCAGCGTTCATCGTGATGAGATTGCTCGCGCAGAACAGCGCATGCGCATCGAAGCACTTGAGACGAAGGCTGTAGAAGAGCTTGGAATTGATATTCCAACGTTGATCAGCGAATACGGTCCTGATAAGGATGTTCCAACATTTATCGAGACTGATGAGGGCGAAATCGTTGCCACTGAGCTCATTCCTTATCGTCGTGATCAACAAGAGAAGCGACTTGCATCTGCTGAGCGCTCACTTAACCTCCTTGGAAAGATCAACCCATTGGCGCTTGAGGAATACAACGCACTTGAAGAGCGTCTTAAGTTCCTTGCCGAGCAGCTTGAAGACTTAAAGCGCACCAAGAAGGATCTCTTGGACATCATCAAGGAAGTTGATGACAAGGTTCAGGAAGTCTTTATGGAGGCCTATACCGAAGTTGCTGCGCACTTCAAGGATATTTTCGGACGCCTCTTCCCAGGTGGAGAAGGAAAGCTCTTCCTCTCTAATCCTGATGATTTGCTCAATACCGGTGTTGATGTGGAAGCACGCCCACCAGGAAAGCGCGTTAAGCGCCTCTCACTTCTCTCAGGTGGAGAAAAGTCTCTTACCGCTGTTGCGATGCTGGTTGCAATCTTTAAGTCACGTCCAAGTCCGTTCTATGTTCTCGACGAAGTTGAAGCAGCTCTCGATGATGTCAACCTAGGTCGCCTACTTGGAATTATGGAAGAGCTTCGTGAAAGTTCACAGCTCATCGTTATTACTCACCAAAAGCGCACGATGGAGATTGCAGATGCGCTCTATGGTGTCACGATGCGCGGCGATGGCGTGACAGAAGTTATCTCGCAGCGTCTGCGCGAATCCGTAGACGCTTAACAAAGAGGTTGCTTCATGGGTCTCTTCTCGCGCTTTCTCTCTAAGGTAAAGGGCGAATCAACTGCTTCGGCACTTGATTGGGATGAACTCACCTCCGAACTCCTGGCTGCAGATTTAGGTCCTACGCTTGCTGAGAAAGTTATTTCAGAAGCGAAGAAGATCAAAGGTGATGACGCAGAAGGTGCGCTTCGCGAAATTCTGAGCGCTCATCTTTCAAGCAAGAATCGTGCGCTAGCAGCAGCGGCATCTCCGGCGGTAATTTTGGTTGTGGGTGTTAACGGCGTTGGTAAAACAACATCGGTAGCAAAGTTGGCAGATTATTTAAAGAAGTCTTCGCATTCACTCGTTCTGGGTGCGGCAGATACTTTTAGAGCAGCTGCAGTAGATCAATTAACGACGTGGGGTTCTCGCGTCGGAGTCGATGTCATCACCGGTAAGCATGAGAGCGAACCAGCTTCAGTGGCATTTGATGCCGTTAAGCGGGGCAGCGACGCCGCAAGTGATTATGTCTTGATTGATACCGCGGGCCGGTTGCACACAAAGAACGACCTGATGGCAGAGCTCGGAAAGATTAAGCGAGTGATTGAAAAGACAGCGCCAGTTGCCGAAGTTCTTCTAGTCATAGATGGCACCACAGGCCAGAACGGCCTGATTCAAGCCAAACTCTTCAGTGAGGCGGTTGAGGTCACTGGGTTGATTGTGACCAAGCTCGATGGCTCAGCGCGTGGAGGAATAGCTCTGGCGATCGAAGATCAGCTCGACCTGCCCATTAAATTCATCGGTACCGGTGAGGCAATTGGGGATTTTGCCCCCTTTGATAGCCAGAAGTACCTCGATGGGCTCTTTGCTTAAGTAACACCCCCGAAACAATTCACGCCTTTTTGTTGCATCCCATTAACCCGACACACCACCTTCTGTAACGCTCATTTGCGACCTTTCTCCCATCTCAACGGCGAGTTCTAGCGGTTTATTACATTGAAGTGAGGTTTGTAAATGGGAGATGTAGTTCTCAACAGTGGTGACACTGCCTTTATTCTCATCAGCAGCGCACTCGTGCTTCTCATGACACCAGGCTTAGCGTTCTTCTACGGTGGAATGGTTCGCACAAAGAGCGTTCTTAACATGATGATGATGTCGATGGTAACAATCGGAATTGTCAGCATTCTCTGGGTTATCTATGGATTCGAATTAGCGTTTGGTTACAAAGCTGAATCTGCTTGGTATGGAAATCTTTCATTGAGCGGACTTGGGGGAGCAGTCAATGACTTCACCAATAACGGTGGCGTCTACCCAATTCCAGTACTGGTATTTGCTGCATTCCAGTTGATGTTCGCAATTATTACTCCTGCACTTATCTCTGGTGCAATTGCAGATCGCACAAAGTTCGTCTCATGGGGAGTCTTCGTAGCAATCTGGTCTACAGTTGTGTATTTCCCTGTAGCTCACTGGGTATTCGCTTTCGGTAACAAGGTTGGCGATGTTGTGACAGGAACCGGTTTCCTTGCAGGCAAGGGAGTACAAGACTTCGCTGGCGGAACTGCAGTTCACATCAATGCTGGTGCTGCCGGCCTTGCACTCGCTATTGTCCTTGGAAAGCGCATCGGATGGCGCAAGGATCCAATGCGACCACACTCACTTCCACTCGTCATGCTTGGTGCAGGACTCTTGTGGTTCGGTTGGTTTGGATTTAATGCAGGATCTGCTCTCGGTGCAAATGGAATCGCAGGACTTGCCTTGATGAATACACAGGTTGCAGCTGCCGCTGCAATTATCGGCTGGTTACTTGTTGAAAAGGTTCGTAACGGACATGCAACATCACTTGGCGCAGCATCGGGTGCAGTTGCAGGTCTCGTAGCAATCACACCAGCTTGTGCATTCGTTGCACCATGGGCAGCAGTCGTTATCGGCTTCATCGCCGGAATCCTCTGCGCATTGGCAGTAAGCCTGAAATACAAGTTCGGCTTCGATGACTCACTCGATGTTGTTGGTGTTCACCTTGTTGGTGGTATCTGGGGTTCACTGGCAATCGGTCTCTTCGGTGCATCGGCAGTAAATAGCATCGGTCTAGATGGCCTCTTCTATGGTGGCGGAACAGCTCTCTTGGGTAAGCAAACCCTCGGCGTCGCTCTCGTAGCCGGATACTCATTTATCGCAACGCTGATTATTGGCTTTGCAATTGAGAAGACAATCGGTTTCCGCATCGCTAAGGATGCAGAGATCGAAGGTATCGATCTTAAGGAACATGCTGAATCAGCATACGAATATGCAAGCTCATCACGAGGAGGCGCAAACCTATGAAACTCATAACAGCAATTCTCAAGCCATTTAAGCTCGATGAAGTAAAAGATGCACTGCAAGGCGCAGGCATCACCGGCATGACAGTTTCAGAGGCGAGTGGCTTCGGTCGCCAGAAGGGTCACACAGAGGTTTACCGTGGCGCTGAATACACCGTAGATCTCGTGCCAAAGGTTCGCCTTGAGGTTCTTGTCGATGATGCAGATGCTGCAAATATCGTCGATGTCATCGTCAAGGCTGCTGGAACCGGATCTATCGGTGATGGAAAGGTCTGGACAACTCCAGTCGATCAAGTAGTCCGCGTTCGCACGGGGGAGCGCGGTTCTGACGCTATCTAAAGAATAGAATCACGCCATGGGTACACGAGAGAGAAGGTCGCGCTCTAACGAAAGCGACCTTCTTATCTCTCAACTATTCACTGCAAGTGGTGCAGATTCAGATGAAATAGCTATCGCCGCGGTCGGAAGTTTCGGCCGCGGCGAACTATCTCCCGGTTCAGATCTAGATATTGTCATTCTCCACACTGGTTCATACACGGCATCAAAGCTGACCGAGATAGTCAATGCGATTCTCTACCCGCTCTGGGATAAAAAGATAAAAGTCGATCACTCGGTTCGCACTCGAAGCGAAGTACGCGCAGCGCTGAGCGAGGATCTCAAAGTTGCGATGGGTCTGCTTGATATTCGTCTTATCTGCGGAAGCGCCGAACTGGTTGCAGATATCCAAGTGATGGCGCTCGATACCTGGCGTGATGATTCCGATAAGTATCTACCTCTTCTCAGAGAAACTCTCGATGAGCGTTACGAACGAACTGGTGAACTTGCCTATCTTCTAGAGCCAGATTTAAAGGAATCTCGCGGCGGACTTCGCGATATCACCGCACTTCGAGCTATGAACACCTCTGGTGCACTTGTTCTTCCGATGGAGCGAATCAGCCAAGCAGAATCAACTCTCTCAACGGTTCGGGAAGCGCTCCATATCGTCAGCGGTCGCGATAAAGACCGGCTGCTCTTTACTGAGCAAGATAAAGTTGCAGCGCTTTTGAAGTACGACGACGCTGACGTTTTAATGAGCGATGTTGCACAAGCAGCCCGCGCAGTCGACTATCTGATGCAGATGGCATGGCACCAATATCAACATAAAGGTAAAGACGGAATCGGTCGCTTCTTACGTAAAGTGAGATCGACTGTGATTTCACCAGGTATCAGCGTCTCCAACAAAGAAGTTGTAATTGATTCAACCTATGATCTCGAGAGCGATCCCGTTATCGGACTGCGAGCGGCGGCTACTGCAGCACAACTTGGAATGCGCCTCTCTTTTGATTCGCTACGCATTTATGCCGATGCCCTCGATGCTGGACGTGGCGCACTGCCGCAGCCATGGCCACGTGAAGCGCGTGAGCATTTAATTGCACTCATCGGCGCAGGTCCTGCCATGGTTGAAATATTTGAAGCGCTCGATCAAGAAGAAATCATCTTTCACTGGATTCCAGAATGGCGCGGAGTCCGATCTCTGCCACAGCGAAATGTCCTGCATCGCCACACCGTTGATCGCCATATGGTCGAGACTGCTGTTTCAGCTGCAGCTTTAACTCGTGAAGTACATCGACCTGACTTGCTCCTCTTTACTGCGCTATTCCATGACATCGGCAAAGGGACTGAAGAAGATCACTCGCTTCGAGGCGAAAAACTGATAAGACCTTTAGCTGAGCGCATTGGATTTAACGAAAAAGATATTGCAATCATTCAAAAAATGATCAAACACCACCTCTTGCTCTCAGCAACTGCTACTCGTCGCGATCTTGATGACCCAGCAACAATTGCCAGCGTCACCGAGAACATCACCGATGTCGGAACTCTCGAGCTACTTCATGCGTTAAGTATCGCCGATGGTGAAGCCACCGGGCGCGCGGCATGGAGCGATTGGAAGGCATCACTAGTAAGTGAGTTGGTACGTAAGACGAAGTTAGCGCTGACAGATAACACAGTCTCACCTGAACCAGAACTTTCCCCAGAGCAGATTGAACGTGCTTCGGCTGCAGTACTTGATGTCGTTATCGAAGATCGCGGAAATGTCTATGCGATTGAGATCATTTCCCCCGATAAGACAGGGCTACTCTCAATTGTCTCCGGTGTTCTCAATATTCTTCGCCTCGACGTTCGTTCGGCTCGCACGAAAACCATTAATTCGGTCGCAGTGATGCAGTGGATTGTTGTCCCAGATCCCAACGCGGCAGAGCTGACCAAAGAAGAGCTCCATAAAGAACTCGTCCGAGGGCTTGAATCTGAAAATAAGTTGGCTGAACGTATTCAGAACAGAATCGAGGCATATTCACAGATGCCTTCGATTCCAGTTCCAGCACCGGTTGTTGAGACTTTCCTCGATGCCGCAACGGATGCAACGATTATCGAGGTCCGCAGCCACGACCGCCCCGCACTCTTGTTTTCAATCGGTGACACAGTACGAAAATGTAATATCGATATTAAATCCGCAATCGTTACAACGCTCGGTGCTGAGGCGATCGACACTTTATATGTGACTGAAATTGGTGGGGGAGCACTCACCAATGAACGCGCAAATGAGGTCGCTTCGCGTATTCAAGCCTCACTCAAGTAGTATCGCGCCACTATGTTTGATGCGCTTACATCCAAAATCTCAGGAGTCTTCGGCTCACTTCGAAGTCGTGGCAAGATTTCAGCAGGGGATATAGAAAATACTGCCACTGAGATTCGCCAGGCACTCCTTGAGGCAGATGTCGCCCTTCCTGTCGTTGATCAATTCATCGAGAAGATTCGTATCGGTTCACTTGAGCTATTGCCCACTCTCCAATCTGGAGTCAATCAAGCTCAGGCAATTTTTGATTTAGTAAATAAGGAACTGACCGAGATTCTCGGTGGTGGTGCGCGTCGCGTTCGTTATGCCAAGAATCCACCTACTGTGATTATGTTGGCAGGTCTTCAGGGAGCAGGTAAGACAACACTTGCTGCAAAGCTCGCTAAGTTCTATAAGGATCAAGGCGATACGCCAATTCTCGTTGCATCAGATTTACAGCGACCAAATGCAGTAAACCAACTTCAAGTTGTCGGTGAATCCGTCGGCGTTCCAGTCTTTGCGCCTGAACCGGGCAATGGCGTCGGTAATCCAGTTCAGGTAGCTCGCGATGGCGTTGCGTATGCAAAATCCAAATTACATAACATGGTGATTGTCGATACCGCAGGTCGTCTCGGCGTCGATGAAGTCTTGATGAAGGAAGCATCTGCAATTCGCGATGCCATCAATCCCAATGAAATCCTTTTTGTTGTCGATGCGATGATCGGCCAAGATGCAGTGCGCACCGCTGAAGCATTCCGCGATGGCGTTGGCTTCGATGGCGTTGTGCTCACAAAGCTAGATGGAGATGCACGCGGTGGCGCAGCACTTTCCATTGCCTCACTTACTGGTCGCCCGATTATGTTCGTCTCCACCGGTGAGAAGATTGCAGATTTTGATATCTTCTATCCAGAGCGCATGGCCTCTCGTATTCTCGGAATGGGCGATGTCGCAACACTTGCAGAGCAAGCCCAGAAAGCATTTAATCCGGATACAACAAAGAAATTAGAAGAGAAATTTGTAAATGGCGAGGATTTCACGCTCGAAGATTTCCTCGAACAGATTGAAGCGATGTCGAAGATGGGCAATATGGGTAAGCTCCTCGGAATGCTTCCCGGCGCAGGCGCAATGAAGAAACAGATAGATAACTTTGATGAATCTGAGATCACTCGCACCAAAGCGCTAGTTCAATCAATGACACCGGCAGAACGTCGCGACCTCAAGCTTCTCAACGGATCTCGCCGTGCGCGCATCGCTACCGGTTCCGGAAGATCTGTCTCTGACGTCAATAAATTGGTAGAGAAGTTCACCGCCGCCCAGAAGATGATGAAGCAGCTGCGTGGAGGTAAAGGTCCAGCTTTGCCGCCGGGAATGGCTCTGCCACCCGGCATGCCCATGCCTTCCATGGGAGGCGCTCCTAAGATGGGTCAGCAGCAACCTAAGAAGAAGTCCCGTTCCGGTAACCCCGCCAAGCGTGCCGCTGAGAACAGTTAATCCTCTCTGGCTTGATATCGAGCCGCAAAGCCCTATGTTCGGCAAGAATGCCTTCACACAGAGCCTTTGCTTTCCTCGATATCTCACGCCAGGGCCGATTTCCGTATAGGCGGGCTGGCTGGCAGAATAAGCCACCTGTTGAAGGGCCCTCTACCCCTACAACATCCAAATCCGCCGTCGGATGAGCATAGTTACGCACCCCGCTGTAACGAGTTCACGCTGACACACTTTTTTAGGAGCAACACCACTTTGTCTACAAAGATTCGTTTAATGCGTTTTGGAAAGATCCGCACACCGTACTACCGCATCGTCGTTACAGATTCACGTAAGGCACGTAACGGTCTCTCAATTGAAGAGATCGGTCGCTACGTACCAGGACAAGAGCCATCAATCATTCAGGTTAACTCTGAGCGCGCTCTCTACTGGCTCGGCGTAGGCGCACAGCCAACTGAAGCAGTAACAGCACTCTTTAAGGTGACTGGCGATTGGCAGAAGTTCAAGGGCCTTCCAGGAACTGAAGGAACACTTAAGTTTGCTGCAGAGAAGCCAAAGAAGATCGTTGCATACGAGGCAGCTGTTAAGGCAGCAGCGTCAGAGCCTGCAGAGGGTGCAACAACTCTGAAGAAGAAGGCACAGGAGAAGCTTGCTGCTAAGTCGGCACCGGCTCCAGAAGTTGTTGAAGAGACTCCAGCACCTGCAGAAGCAGTAGTTGAAGAAGTTGTAGAGGCAGCTGTAGAGGCGCCAGCAACTGAAGAGGCTCCAGCAACGGCTGAAGAAACTCCAGCAGAATAATTATGATTGACGAAGCTCTCGAGCACCTCGTTAAGGGAATCGTAGATAACCCTGACGATGTGAACGTCAAGGAGAAGAACGGTCGTCGTGGGGCAACTCTCGAAGTCCGTGTCAATCCTGAAGATATCGGTAAGGTCATTGGTCGTAACGGTCGCACAGCAAAGGCGCTTCGCACAGTCGTAAGCGCGCTCGCTGGACGTTCTGTTCGCGTTGATCTCATCGATACTGACGAACTTCGCTAACCAACTAGGTACGTCATGCGCCTCAATGTAGGACGTATCGGTAAAGCCCACGGAATTCTTGGTGAGGCAACTATCGAAGTGCGAACAGATGAAGCGGAAGATCGTTTCGCACTCGGTGCACATTTAGAGACAGATAGCCACGGTGTTCTCACCGTGGCTTCTGCACGTGTTCATAACGGAATTTTGCTCCTTGGCTTTGAGGGCATCACTAATCGCAATCAGGTCGAAGAGCTACGTAACGAGCTCCTCTATGCCGATGTCGATATCGATGCGCCTGGCCTAGATGACGATGATTATCACGTGCTCCAGCTCATCGGATGTATCGCCTACCTTGAAGATGGCAGTGAATTCGGTCCGGTAGCAGAGGTACTCAATCTTCCTGGTCAAGATGTTTTGGTAATCAACACCAAATCTGGCGAAGTAATGATTCCTTTTGTGATGCAGCTTGTTCCTGAGGTTGATGTTCGAAATAAGCGAATGACAGTCATTCCGCCGGAAATATCAGGAACAATCTAATGAAGATTGATGTCATCTCGATCTTTCCTGAGTATCTCTCACCGCTCAACCTTTCACTCTTAGGTAAGGCGCAGAGCGCAGGCTTGGTAGATATACAGGTGCATAACCTGCGAGATAACGCTGTTGGAGTCCACGGTTCTGTTGATGACACTCCTTACGGTGGCGGCGCTGGAATGGTGATGTCACCTGAAGTCTGGGCGAAAGCGCTCGACCCGTTGATGACTGACGAGACCGACCTGATTATTCTGACACCAGCCGGAAAGCAATTCACACAACCAGTTGCGCAGGAGTTCTCTTCCCATTCGCATTTAATCTTCGCGTGCGGACGTTACGAAGGAATCGATGATCGTATTCGTCAGTACTACTCACAGCCTGAGTTCGAGGCTCGCAATATCCGTGTGCACGAGTACTCCATCGGAGATTATGTTCTCGGTGGGGGAGAAGTTGCATCGATGGTGATGATTGAAGCAATTACCCGATTAATCCCCGGTGTGCTCGGTAATCCCGATTCACTTGCTGAAGAGTCACATAACTCTGAAGGGTATTTAGAGTACCCAAACTTCACAAAGCCAGCTCAATGGCGCGGAATTGATGTTCCAGAAATTCTCTTAAGCGGAAATCATGCAGCTATCGCCAAGTGGCGAAGCGAACAAGCTCAACTTCGCGCAGAGAAAAATCGCTAAAGATGGCACGCACATATCTCGTTGAGACATACGGATGCCAGATGAATGTCCATGACTCAGAGCGCATTGCCGGTTTATTAGATGCGGCAGGTCACGTACCCGTACAAGAGGGCGAACAGGCAGATATCGTTGTTTTCAATACCTGTGCGGTTCGAGAAAATGCCGATAACAAGCTCTACGGAAACTTAAGTTTCTTAGCTCCAATAAAGAAAGCCAACCCAAAGATGCAAATTGCTGTCGGCGGTTGTTTGGCACAGAAAGATCAATCGACCATTATTAAGAAAGCCCCCTATGTTGATGTGGTCTTCGGAACACATAACGTGGGTTCACTTCCAGTATTGCTAGAACGCGCACGCATCGAAGAAGAATCTCAAATCGAAATCCTCGAAGCACTTGAACACTTCCCATCAACTCTTCCAGCGCGACGTTTCTCTGCCTTTACATCATGGGTTTCAATCTCAGTGGGCTGCAATAACACCTGTACCTTCTGCATCGTTCCAGCTCTTCGCGGTCCAGAGAAAGATCGCGAGCCAGAAGATGTTATCGCTGAAGTCAAAGCGCTAGTTGCGCAAGGTGTTATCGAAATTACCTTGCTCGGCCAGAACGTTAATGCCTATGGTGTGGAAGCAGGAAAGAAGGGCGCCTTCGCACAATTGCTTCGTGATGTTGGAGCTGTTGAAGGTTTAGAGCGAATTCGCTTTATGTCGCCTCATCCACGTGATTTCACTGATGATGTTATTGAAGCGATGGTCGAGACCCCTAAGGTGATGCCGCATCTGCATATGCCATTGCAATCAGGATCCGATTCAATCCTGCAAGCCATGCGGCGTTCATACCGCAGTGAGAAGTATCTAAGCATTCTCGACCGCGTACGCACCGCCCTTCCACATGCAATGATCACCACCGACATTATTGTCGGCTTTCCCGGTGAGACCGAAGAAGATTTCCAAGCAACGATGGATCTGGCAACTAAGGCTGAATTCGCTGCCGCCTACACATATAAGTATTCAATTCGCCCGGGAACTCCAGCTGGCGTAATGCCAAATCAAATAGATGAAGCAATTGTGGGCGAGCGATATACGCGCCTTCATGAACACTTACAGAAGATTTCATTGGAGATCAACCAACGTGCAGTCGGAACGACGCATCGCGTGATGGTCAACGAAATTGAGGGTCGTCGCGATGGAGATCGTGGTCGAATCACTGGTCGATCAGAGGATTTCCGATTAGTTCACTTCGAACCAATCGAAGGTGTTCGTGCGGGTGATTTCGTGGATGTAGAAGTAACTGAAGCATCTGCGCACTACCTCATTGGTAAGCCATTAGCAGTTGTTCCTACGCGCGGAGGTGATGCATTCGAAGCTCGCAATCGTGAGGCGAATGGTCCAGCTCCAACCATGCTGGGAATTCCAACGGTTAAGAAGTAACCATGCCTGCGCCTCTTATTATTATCTGCGGTCCAACTGCGACCGGTAAGAGCGATCTAGCTCTTGATGTTGCCGAGAAATACGATGGCGAAATTATCAATGCCGATTCAATGCAGTTATATAAAGGTATGGATATCGGAACGGCAAAGCTCAGCGTCGAAGAACGCCGGGGAGTGCCGCACCATCTGCTAGATATCTTGAGTGTCGATCAAGATGCATCGGTTGCTCAATATCAATCGCTAGCGCGCACCGCCGTTGATGAGATACGTGGACGCGGAAAAGCCGCAATTGTTGTGGGTGGTACCGGTCTCTACATTAAATCAATTATTGACGAGATGAACTTTCCAGAAACCGATCCAGAGTTACGTCAGAAGTTAGAAGATGAGGCAGAGGAATTAGGTACTGCCGCTCTTTACTCAAGGCTTCAGCTACAAGATCCAGAGGCAGCTGGTGCAATTGAACCGGCAAATACTCGTCGGATTATTCGTGCCCTAGAAGTAATCGCTGTAACTGGACAGCCATACTCGGCAAATCTTCCGAGCGATACCAGCCTTAAATATCCAGAAGCTCTCCACATTGGATTGGCGATGGAACGATCATCGCTGGCTCCGCGCATCGAATCTCGAGTTCATCGGATGTTTGAGGCAGGATTGGTAAATGAAGTTGAAGAGTTGATTAATCAGGGCTTACTCCAAGGGACAACCGCACAACGTGCAATTGGGTATGCACAGGTGATTGCGTTGAAACGCGGAGATATCAAGGTCGCGCAAGCGATTGAAGAGACGATTGTGGCAACTCGCCAATATGTTCGTCGCCAGGAGACTTGGTTTAAGCGCGATTCTCGAATTCAGTGGATTGCCGAAGGCCAACCACGTCTCGCATTTATCGACGAACGGCTAAACTCTTAACACGATGCAAAACTCAGTGATTGCCACATATGGCCATGGAACTCATAACGATTTCCTCCTCTTCTTCGATCCAGAGGATCAACTAGTCATATCAGCCCATCAAGTTGCAGCGCTCTGCGGAGAAGTAACTGGCTTTAATACAGATGGCATCATCCGAATCATTAAAGGCGACGACGGTAAATGGTTTATGGATTATCGCAATGCAGATGGCTCGATTGCTGAAATGTGTGGCAATGGCATAAGGGTCATGGCTCGATATCTCGTCGCCAAAGGTCATCAACGCGAAGGAATTTTTGCTATTGATACTCGAGCCGGAATCAAGCACTTGCGGGTTCCAGCAGAAGATGACATCTCGGTAAATATGGGAAAGGTCTACGACGAGGCAGAAGAGGTAAAGGCTTCAGTCAACGGCAATACGTATTCAGGTTTTAATATCAATGTTGGCAATCCGCACGCAGTTGTATTTACCGATGACCTTTCATCTCTTGGTTCACTTGAGAGCGCACCTACGGTTTCACCTCTTGATTCTTATCCCGAGGGCGTCAATGTTGAATTTGTTGAACTACTTGCGAATAACGAAGCAAAGATGCGAGTACATGAACGCGGAAGTGGCGAGACCCAATCATGTGGAACAGGTACCTGCGCGGTAGCACTTGCCGCCACGATGAAGTCTGGCGGCGCACTTCCATCTCGTTGGGTCATCTACCCACCTGGAGGGCGCCTGGTGGTCGATATCGATGGCCATTCCAATGCTACTTTGACTGGGCCTGCAGTAATTCTCGATGACCACGATGTGAGCTCTTACTTTCTATGAGTAGAGATGAAGACGGTTACGACAAGTTATTTGACGATCTGCTTCGCGAAAGCGCGCGAGCTGCTGCAGATTTCGATGCTGATGAAATCGACGAAGTCGCATCGCAACAAGATCTTGCTGATCGCCACGCGCTCCGTCGCGTAAAGAGTTTTTCAACTGAACTCGAAGATATCTCCGAGGCCGAATATCGACAGCTCCAGCTAGAGCGAGTTGTGTTGGTTGGGGTGTGGACCGAGGGCAGCGCAGAGATGGCTGATAACTCTTTGGCAGAGTTAAAAGCACTGGCCGAGACCGCAGGTTCGGAAGTTCTCGAAGGTCTCATTCAACGTCGCGATAAGCCAGATCCATCTACCTATATCGGTGCCGGAAAGCTGGAAGATCTTCGTGCAATTGTCCGTTCCACGGGAGCAGATACCGTGATTTGTGACGGAGAACTTTCACCGTCACAACTTCGTACATTGGAAGATAAGTTAAAGGTCAAGGTTGTTGATCGCACCGCACTTATTCTGGATATCTTCGCACAGCATGCAAAGAGCCGTGAAGGTAAGGCACAAGTTGAGCTAGCGCAGATTGCGTACTTGCTCCCTCGTCTTCGCGGTTGGGGAGATTCTCTCTCACGTCAGGTGGGTGGTCGTGCTGCAGGAGGAGCTGGTATCGGCGGTCGCGGTCCAGGCGAAACTAAGATTGAAACAGATCGACGTCGCATCCGCGACAAGATGGCAAAGCTTCGTCGTGAAATCACAGAGATGAAGGTCGCTCGTGATACAAAAAGACAAGAGCGTCGTCGCAATAACATTCCATCGGTGGCTATCGCTGGATATACAAACGCCGGAAAATCTTCTCTCCTTAATGCCCTCACTGGCGCTGGAGTTCTAGTAGAAAATGCTCTCTTTGCAACGCTCGACCCGACAGTACGTAAATCGCAGACGGCAGAGGGTCGCGTCTACACGCTCTCAGATACTGTGGGATTTGTTCGTCACTTGCCGCACCAATTAGTGGATGCATTTAAGTCAACACTGGAGGAAGTATCTGGCGCTGATTTGATTGTTCACGTTGTAGATGGCTCTCATCCCGATCCATTCGAACAGATTCGCGCTGTCCGACAGGTTATTGATGAGATTGGTGGGGGAGATATCCCTGAAATCATCGCAATCAATAAAGTTGATATTGCAGCACCTGAAGTAATTATGGAGCTTTTGCGTAAAGAGAAGACCAGCTACGCATTCTCGGTCAAGAGTGGTTTCGGTATCGAAGGTTTAGTCCATGCGATTGAGAAGTCACTTCCTCACCCAAGCGTTGAGATTGATTCTGTTATTCCCTATGACCGCGGAGATCTTGTCCATGCGATCCATGAGACTGGGGAAATCCTGTTTGAAGAGCATCTTGAGACCGGAACCCACATCCGTGGCTATGTAGATGGTGCTTTGGCTCAATCTATTGAGCGTGCGGTAAAAACTGGGGAATAATCCCGACACGCCGGCGGTTGTAACAGGCATATCGAAGCTTTATACGCGACTATTCGCACGCAGGCGCAAGGCCTACACGATATTGATGAAGGAGAGGTGAGATCAGTGGCAACAGATTACGACACACCCCGTAAGACCGATGAGGAATTACACGAGGAGTCTCTCGAAGAACTCAAGGCGAAACGTGCTGATGCGCAATCCGGTCAGATCGATGTCGACGAAGCAGAGGCTGCAGAGAATCTCGAACTTCCAGGTGCAGATCTCTCAGGTGAACAGCTCGCTGTTCGCGTTGTACCAAAGCAGGTTGATGAATTTACCTGTTCACGCTGCTACTTGATTCACCACATGACGCAACTTGCAAAGGGCGAAGGCGCTAAGGCAGTCTGTAAGGATTGCGCTTAAGCTTCCAAAGCTTTCTTCAGGGCAGCTGCTCTCTTGGTTGAAATCAACCAGTACGGTGTTCTATCTCGCTTATCTGCAACCTCCATGCGGATTCCTTTGGAAATCCAGAATGTTGTTGCTAGGTAGGCGGCTGGGTCCGCGCCACGTGTACGCAGATATCCAAATTCCTTCTTATCGATAATCGAAACCTCGCCACAGTATTTCTTCTCAATATGTGCCTTCTTAATTCGAAGCTCGCTCTCATCAACAATTATTGTTGAGGTAGCGCCGTAGATTGCAACTAGACCAATCACAATTGCAATTGCAAAGGCATTGATTGCTGCTTTGTTATCAAAGGCAGCCCAAATTGCAAGGACGAGCGAGAAGAGCATGAAATAGATAAAGGCGATGAGCCACAATGGGGGGCGAATCACTTCTTTAAAGAGTGGCTTTTGGCTCATGGCTATAGGTTACCTGCTCACTCATCAAGTAACCTATAGCCATGAGTCGAGTAGCGAGCACCACTCCTCCTGAAGGTGCAATCATTCCCGAGCGCCACCCCGAATCTCCACAAACAGGATCACTGCTTCCTTCGCACTTCAAACATTGTTTTGGTTGTGGCGACCTTCATCCCACCGGATTACATCTCAAGGCACATGTTGGTGAGGGCCTGACAATCACTGCGCAATTCACCGTGACCGAAAATCACCAAGGTGCGCCTGGCCTTGCTCATGGTGGCTTGCTCTCACTTGCATTTGACGAAGCGCTCGGAAAATTGATGTGGCTACTTCGCGCACCAGCTGTAACAGCTCGTTTAGAGACAGATTTTCTGATGCCAGTTCCAATCGGAACAGTTCTTTACATCACCGCCGAAATTGTTGGCCAGCAGGGTCGCAAGGTTTACTCAGTTGCCGAAGGTCGTTTGAACGGTCCTGATGGTCCGATTGCAACTCGCGCTGCATCACTCTTTATCATCGTTCCAATGAAGCACTTTCTTGAAAATGCTCCTGCCGAATATATTGCAGCGATAAGAAACAATCCCGAGCTCATGTCATTTGTTGATCCAGAATTTAATATCAACCCATGACGCTACAGGTCCTCATTACGAGACTCGATCCCGATCTCCCGCTTCCCAATTATGCGAAGGGCGGAGATGCAGGAGCAGATATTTATTCACGTATCGATATCACCTTGGCACCGGGGGAGCGCGCACTTGTACCTACTGGAATCTCTATCGCACTTCCTGATGGATATGTGGCGTTAGTACATCCTCGCTCCGGTCTTGCGATTAAGCACGGCGTCACTATGGTCAATGCGCCAGGCACAGTAGATGCCGCTTTCCGCGGCGAGCTCCAATGCATCTTGATTAATCATGATCCACAAGAGTCAGTTACTTTTCATCGCGGTGATCGGATTGCACAACTTGTTTTCCAGAAAGTCGAACGCGCAGATTTCATTGAAGTGAAAGATCTGCCAGGTTCCGGTCGCGGCACTGGCGGCTTTGGATCGACGGGTCGCTCATGACGCACGAGGATGATCGCGAGAAAGTTCTCGCTGCATTCGGTGGCAAGAAGGGTCTGATTGATTCTGGCATTCCATCAATCCTCTTCCTCGTTATCTTCAATCTTCGCGATAATCTGCAAGATGCGCTCTATGCCTCTGTCGCGGTATCTATTTTTCTCACCATCATTCGTTTGATTAAGCGCGACACCGTTCAGCACGCATTTAGTGGTCTTATCGGAGCACTTATCTGTGCTTGGTTTGCAAACCGCACCGGCAACCCGAGCGATCTCTATATCCCCAAATTACTCACCAATCTCGGATACGGAACGGTCTATCTGATTGCCAACCTCGCAGGATGGCCAATCCTTGGTCTGATGCTGGGGCCGATTTTGGGCGAGAACTTACTGTGGCGCAATGATCCCAAGCGAAAGTCTGCATATCTGCGCGCCGGCTGGCTCTGGGTTGGAATGTTCTTTCTTCGCATCGCGGTGCAGTATCCGATTTATAAGAGTGGCAACGTCAATCTCTTAGGCACCGTCAATTTAGCGATGGGATACCCGCTCTTCTTGGCAACCGCTTATGGAAGTTGGTTAATCCTTAAAAACGTGCCAATTACTAAATCGCATCATTAATTCTTAGAGATAAAGCAATCCTTCAAGAGTCCCTCTGCAACGCTGGAAGCAACAAAGAGCAGCTCGTCGCCGGCAATAAATACATCAGTAGGTGCAGGGGTGACCACACGACCATCGCGAACGATGGCAGCAAGTGATGCATCTTCCGGAAGAGCCACCTCTTCCACTGTCTTACCGATGCAGATTGAAGAATCAGGAAGGGTAAGTTCAACGAGATTTGCTTGACCTTTTCGGAATGAGAATAGACGGACTACATCTCCAACGCTGACTGCCTCTTCAACGAGAGCTGCAATGATGCGTGGTGTTGATACAGCGACATCCACACCCCATGAGTGATCAAAGAGCCACTCATTCTTTGGGTGGTTGATACGAGCAACAACGCGCGGTACTCCGTACTCAGTCTTACCGAGAAGTGATGCAACAAGATTTACCTTGTCATCACCAGTTGCCGCAACCAGAACCTGACAATCATTCAGACTTGCATTATCAAGGGATGCAATTTCACATGCATCTGCCATCAACCATTCAGCATCGGGAACAGATTCAAGCTTTAGCGCCTTTGGGTCACGGTCGATGAGAAGAACACGATGGCCGTTATCAAGAAGTTCGCGCGCAATCGCACGTCCCACATTTCCTGCACCAGCAATTGCAATACGCATTTCTTATGCCTCCGGTGACTTTCCAAGAATAGATTCGACCTTTGCGAGCTGATCATCGCGAACCATGATGTGAATTAAATCGCCATCTTGTAGAACAGTATTGAGATCAGGGACAAGTCCTTCACCGAGACGAGTAAGGAAGGCGACTCGGAAATCTGCCTTCTCTTCTAGCTCGCCAATCGAATGGCCAAACCAATCAAGGTGAGGATGAATTTCCGCTAATTGAACGGTTCCACTGGCATCGCGCCACTCAGAACGTGAACCTTCTGGTGTCAGGCGACGCAAGATTTGATCAGTTGCCCAAATAACGGTGGCAACGGTTGGAATTCCTAAACGCTGGTAAATCTCGGCGCGGCCTGGGTCATAGATTCGTGCAACAACATTTGAAACGCCGTAACTTTCGCGAGCAACGCGAGCTGCCAAGATATTGGAGTTATCTCCATTACTGACGGCAGCAAATGCTCCAGCGCCCTCAATACCTGCCTCAAGCAAAGTATCGCGATCAAAACCAACACCAGTGATGGTGCGCCCCTTGAAATCGGGTCCGAGGCGACGAAACGCCTCTTTGGATTGATCGATGACTGCCACTGAATGGCCGTTAGCTTCGAGCTCGATTGCGAGCAAAGAACCTACGCGGCCGCAACCCATGATGACTACGTGCATAGGCATAACTTACTCCCTTACTCTTATCCGTATGACCGAATCAAAGAGAAAAACGCTCCATATCGGGGAAATTCTTCGAGTAGAGATTGAGAAGGTCGCTCACGGGGGACATTTCATCGCCCGTTATGAAGGTGCTGTGATTTTCGTGCGCCACGCAATCCCCGGGGAAATTGTTGAGGTTGAGATCACCGGTCTCGATAAATCATTTGCCCGCGCTGATGTCGTTGCAGTCATCGAAGCCAGCCCAGCGCGCAGGCAAGCTCCATGCCACTTGGCAGGAGTTTGTGGCGGGTGCGATTTCCAACATATCGATCCGCAACGTCAACGCGAACTCAAATCTGATGTCATTGCAGAGCAGTTTGCACGTATCGCAAAAATGGAAGTCAACGTTGAAGTGGAAGAAGTTTCCGCTCCTCTTCATTGGCGTACTCGATTTGCTGCCAGCACAAATTCGCGAGGGGTTGCCGGATTTAAGGCGCAACGTAGCAACGACGTTATTGCTGTAAATACCTGTCCGGTGCTTATTCCAGAGATTGATTTCTCCACCCTGCCAGTTGAATCTATTGGAAGCAATAAGCGAATTGAAGTTGCGCTCTCCAATGGTGGCGAACGCACTGTTTCGGTCATGGATGGCCGAGTAGATCGCACGGCGCAACGCGCAACTCCAAATATTGTGGAGGGCAAGAAGGAGCTCATTTATTCTGTCAAGAATTTTAAATACCAAGTGAGCCAAGAATCTTTCTGGCAGAGCAATATCAATTCTCCTGAAACTTTAGTGGATGTAGTTTTGGAATTCGCCGAACTTCGTGCCGGAGATCATCTCCTTGATCTCTATGGGGGAGTAGGACTCTTTACAGGTGCAGCGCTTGCGCTCATTGGAAGTGAAGGACGTGTAGATATTGTTGAAGGTAGTGCAGCCGCAACAAAAGATGCTCGCCACAACTTTGCGCGTTATCCGCAGGTTAATATTCATACCGGCGATGTAGCCCGTGAAATTAGGAAATTTAATGAAGCAGATGTGATTGTGCTCGATCCACCTCGTACTGGGGCAGGCAAAGAGGTACTTGAAGAATTGGCACAGTTTGGAGCTCGAGCAATCATCTACGTCGCATGCGACCCAGCTGCGCTTGCCAGAGATACCGGTTACCTCAACGATGCCGGATATCACTTGGAAGATATCCGCGCCTTTGATCTCTTTCCCATGACTCACCACATCGAATCTGTTGCTTTATATGTCCCGCGTAAGGTATCTTGACGTCAAGATACTTTTAGAATAGGTGCAGGCCATGAGCAAGAACTCCCTTGGTACAAAGAAAAACCTCAACGTTGCAGGTAAGGAGTTCGAGATCTTCGATATCTCGAAGATTGATGGCGCAGCTGATCTCCCATACTCTCTCAAGGTGCTTTTAGAAAACCTCTTGCGCACCGAAGATGGCGCGAATATCACCGCAGATCACATCAAAGCACTCGCCAACTGGAATCCATCAGTTGAGCCAGATACGGAAATTCAATTTACTCCCGCACGTGTTGTGATGCAGGACTTCACTGGCGTTCCTTGCGTGGTAGACCTCGCAACAATGCGTGAAGCAATTGTTGAACTCGGGGGAGATGCATCAAAGGTAAATCCACTTGCACCAGCTGAACTAGTTATCGATCACTCAGTAATTGCAGATGTCTTTGGTACTAAGGATTCCTTTGAGCAGAACACAGATATTGAATATGAGCGCAACCGTGAGCGTTACCGCTTCCTTCGCTGGGGCCAGGGCGCATTTGATGAGTTCAAGGTTGTTCCACCAGGAACCGGAATCGTTCACCAGGTAAATATTGAATACCTAGCACGCGTTGTTATGACTCGTACCGTAAACGGAGTCCTCCGCGCCTACCCAGATACCGTTGTGGGCACAGATTCACATACAACAATGGTCAATGGACTCGGAGTCCTTGGTTGGGGCGTTGGTGGCATCGAGGCAGAGGCTGCACTTCTTGGTCAGCCAGTATCAATGTTAATTCCACGTGTTGTTGGCTTCAAGCTCAAGGGTTCTTTACCAGTGGGCACAACTGCAACTGATATGGCACTTGTTATTACCGAGATGCTTCGCAAGCATGGCGTCGTTGGAAAGTTTGTTGAGTTCTACGGTCCAGGTGTATCTGCGGTTCCTATGGCAAACCGCACCACAATCGGAAACATGTCACCTGAATACGGATCAACATGTGCAATCTTCCCAGTTGATGAAGAAACGCTTCGTTACCTGCGTCTGACTGGACGCAGTGAAGATCAAGTCGCACTCGTTGAGCAGTACGCAAAGGCGCAGGGAATGTGGTTCGATCCTGCTGCGACACCTCGTTATTCAGAGCATATTGAGCTCGATCTATCGACAGTCGTTTCATCTATTGCAGGACCAAAGCGTCCACAAGATCGCATCTCGATCTCAGAATCAAAGCAGAAGTTCGAAGATATTCTTCCCACTTACTTCACTGAGAAGACCGGTAAAGAGGCTTACCCAGTATCAGTTGGTGCACATAAGACAACAGTGAAGAACGGCGATGTTGTTATCGCATCAATTACCTCATGTACCAATACTTCAAACCCATCGGTGATGATTGGTGCAGCATTACTCGCGAAGAAGGCCGTGGAAAAGGGCCTTAAGTCAAAGCCATGGGTCAAGACAACTCTCGCACCAGGATCAAAGGTTGTTACTGATTACTATGATCGCTCTGGCCTTACTCCTTACATGGAAGCTCTTGGGTTCAACCTTGTTGGTTATGGCTGCGTCACATGTATCGGAAACTCAGGACCGCTGCCAGTAGAAATCAGCAAGGCTGTCAACGATAACGACCTCGCAGTTACAGCGGTGCTTTCAGGTAACCGTAACTTCGAAGGTCGCATCAGCCCAGATATCAAGATGAACTACCTGGCATCACCACCACTAGTGGTTGCATATGCGATAGCCGGAACAATGGATCACGATTTTGCTACTGATTCTTTGGGTAACGATAAGGATGGAAACCCAGTTCTTCTCAAGGATATCTGGCCATCTGCACAAGAGATTCAGGAAGTAATTGACTCTTCAATCTCATCTGAGATGTTTACCAAGGATTATGCAAGCGTCTTCGATGGCGACCATCGCTGGAAGTCACTCGATACACCAACGGGAAATACTTTTGATTGGGATCCAAAGTCAACATATGTTCGTAAGCCTCCTTACTTTGAAGGAATGCCTGCCGAGCCAACTCCGGTGAAGGATATTTCCGGTGCTCGCGTACTTGCGATCCTCGGTGATTCGGTGACAACAGATCACATTTCGCCGGCAGGAAACATCAAGGCTGATTCACCAGCTGGAAAGTATCTTGAAGCAAATGGCGTAGATCGCAAGGACTTCAACTCTTACGGTTCACGACGTGGAAACCATGAAGTAATGATTCGTGGAACTTTCGCAAACATTCGCTTGAAGAACATGTTGCTCAACGGAGTTGAGGGTGGATTCACACGTAACTTCCTTAATAATGGTGATCAATCAACTATCTATGATGCATCTGTTGCATACCAAGCAGCTTGCGTTCCACTCGTTATCTTGGCCGGAAAAGAGTACGGCTCTGGTTCTTCTCGTGACTGGGCGGCAAAGGGAACAGCTCTGCTTGGTGTTCGCGCTGTTATCGCCGAGAGCTTTGAACGTATTCACCGTTCAAACTTGATCGGTATGGGCGTGCTGCCACTGCAGTTCGTCGATGGCCAGAACGCGCAAACTCTTGGCCTTACCGGTGAAGAGTCCTTTACTATCACTGGAATTACCGGCCTCAACGATGGCGGCATTCCCAAGGAAGTTAAGGTCACAGCAGGGGATAAGAGCTTTAGCGCCAAGGTGCGTATCGATACTCCGGGCGAGGCTGATTACTACCGCCACGGTGGAATCATGCAGTTCGTCCTCCGTTCACTGCGCGGGTAACTTACACTTATCCAATGCTCGAATCACTCAAAGGTCCGCAAGACCTCAAAGCGCTGACTCCTGCCCAATTGGCAGATCTCTCAGCCGAGATTCGTGCCTTCTTAGTTGAGAAAGTCTCGCGTACCGGAGGACACCTCGGGCCAAACCTCGGAGTCGTAGAGCTGACGCTCTCTATCCATCGCACCTTTGATTCACCGAAGGATCTCGTTCTCTTCGATACCGGTCACCAGTCATATGTTCACAAGATCGTTACCGGCCGCGCTGATCTATTTGATGGCCTTCGTCAACGCGGAGGAATCGCTGGATATCCCAACCGCCGCGAATCTGAACACGATGTCATCGAGAACTCACATGCTTCAACTGCGCTTTCCTGGGGAGATGGAATCTCTCGCGGATTTTCACTCACCGGGCAGAAAGACCGCCACGTCGTTGTTGTTGTTGGCGATGGCGCACTTACCGGCGGAATGTCGTGGGAAGCCCTTAACAACATTGCAACTGCGGGCGAACGTAATCTCGTCATTGTCGTCAACGATAACGAACGTTCTTACTCACCGACTATCGGTGGATTAGCAACTCACCTTTCAACTCTTCGCATGACACAAGGATATGAACGCTTCCTTGATTGGGGTAAAGAAGTTCTGCATAAGACTCCGGTTGTCGGAGCGCCAATCTTTGAAACTTTACATGGCATGAAGAAGGGGATTAAGGACATCGTTGCACCGCAAGGAATGTTTGAAGATCTCGGACTTAAGTACATCGGACCAATTGATGGCCACGACATCGCAGCGATGGATCGCGCCCTTGAGCAGGCAAAAGAATTTGGTGAACCAGTCTTGGTTCATGTCATTACCGAAAAGGGTCGTGGTTATAGCCCGGCAGTGGCAGATGAGGCAGAGAAGTTCCATGCAGTTGGAATTGTTGATCCAGAAACCGGCGCACCTGTCGCTGCCAGCAAGACCTCTTGGACAGACGTATTCGGCAGTGAATTAGTTGAGCTTGCAGGTAAGCGCGGAGATATCGTGGCGATTACCGCTGCCATGCTTGGCCCAACCGGTCTCGATAAGTTCCAGAAGGCATTTCCAGATCGCACCATCGATGTTGGTATCGCAGAGCAACATGCAGTCACGAGCGCTGCAGGTATGGCATACACAGGACTTCATCCGGTTGTTGCTGTCTACTCAACTTTCCTTAATCGCGCATTTGATCAGTTGCTTCTCGACGTTGCATTACATGGTGCAGGTGTCACATTTGTACTCGACCGCGCTGGCGTGACAGGTGACGATGGACCTTCACACCACGGCATCTGGGATCTTGCCCTCACCGGTATCGTTCCAACGTTATCGGTTGCGGCGCCTCGCGATGGAGCACGATTACGTCAAGCTCTTGCTGAAGCCCTAGATATCAACGACCGACCAACTCTGCTTCGTTTTCCAAAGGGGGCAGTACATGCGGATATTCCTGCATTTGAAAGTCGTGACGGAGTCGATGTTCTCTATCGTGGCGAGAGCGCAGATGTGCTCTTGGTCAGCGTCGGTGCCATGGCTCCGATCGCAGTAGAGGCTGCATCTCAGGCATATCGCGAAGGCGTTGGCGTCACAGTTGTAGATCCACGTTGGGTCAAGCCACTTCCGACTTCGCTCATCACAATGGCACGTCGATATAAGAGCGTAGTTGTCTTAGAAGATGGAATCCGCCATGGCGGAATCGCATCATCGCTATCTGAAATGTTCCGTGATGCTCGACTCGAGGTTCCAATTCATAGCATCGGTGTACCACTTGAATTTATCGAGCACTCAAAGCGCGCTGAAATCCTAGAAGATCTAGGAATTACAGCTCAGAAAATTGCCCGCGAAATTGTCGAGTGGAGCTCTACTTCAGAACCGATGCAATTCCCGGAGCATGAAAACGCTGACCGCCCACAGACTCGCTAATTCCTTCGCGATCTAAGAACGGCAAGATTCCACCAAGGTGCATTGGCCACCCGGCACCGAGCAACATGCAGAGATCGATCTCAGCTGGTGTTGCAACAACGCCCTCATCGAGCATCATGCGAGCCTCTTCAGCTAGCGCCTTCAGCGCGCGATCACGAACTTGTTCGGCAGTTGATGGAGTTGTTCCCTTATGGATCAGAGCAACTGCAGCTGGGTTTGCACCGAATGTGCCATCTTCGTTCTTGATGTAGAAAGTTTTAACGCCTTCCTTGACCATCGCCTGCATCGTAGGGGAGATGCGGTAGCGCGGACCGAGGTTCTTATTAAGCGTTTCTGCAACATGGAGCGCAACTCCAGGACCGACAAGTCCTAGTAACTCAAATGGACTCATTGGGAAACCAATAGAGCGCATTGCGTTATCTGCTGTGGCTGGATCTGTTCCTTCATCAACAGCATCGGTGATTTCGCCCATGAAACGGGTAAGTAAACGGTTGACCACGAATCCTGGAGCATCCTTACAGATGATCATTGTCTTCTTCAGGTTCTTTCCGACTTCAACTGCTGTTGCTGTTGTTGCATCATCGGTATGTGATGTGCGAGCAACTTCGAGAAGTGGCATCACTGCAACCGGGTTGAAGAAGTGGAAGCCGACTACACGTTCTGGGTTCTTCATACCTTCAGACATACGCTCAACCGATAGCGAAGAGGTATTTGTTGCTAATACGCACTCAGGAGAAACGATTCCTTCGAGAGTCTTAAAGAGCTCTTGCTTGAGCGATAGTTCCTCGAAGATTGCTTCAATGATGAAGTCACAACCCGCGTAGACAGATTTATCGGCAGAACCTGAGATTAAAGCAGAGAGGCGCTGTGCACTTTCGGCGCTCATGCGCTTCTTCTCAACTAACTTGGTGAGTTCTGCACGGACCCATGCCACGCCCTTATCAGCGCGCTCTTGATCGATATCGGTCATTACGACAGGACATTTCAGATTGCGTACCAAGAGAAGAGCAAGTTGCGATGCCATCAATCCTGCTCCCACAACACCAACCTTGGTTACCTTGCGTGCGAGGTTTGCTTTTGGAGCGCCCTCTACTTTCTTGCGCTTCTTCTGAATCAGATTGAAGGCATAGAGCGAAGCGCGAAGTGGATCGGACATGACGAGATCGGCAAGCACCTGATCTTCTGCATCGAATCCAGCACCGTTAGAGCAGCTCTTTGCCGATGCGATGAGTTCTAACGCCTTACGAGGTGAAGCAATATCTGCACCACCAAACTTCTTCAGTGCTGCAGCTTTGCCAGTTGCAAGTGCTGCATCCCAGGCAGGATCGTTGCTGAAATCCTTACGTTCAATCTTTGTTGCACCGGAGAGAATTGATGCTGCGAATCCGACGGATTTCTCTAGGAAGTCCGCTGGTTCGAAGACTGCATCGACAACACCAAGAGCGAGTGCATCCTTTGCCTTCATCATGGTGTTGTTGTTGAGCGCATTGAGAATGATTACTTGAACGGCCTTCTCTGGACCAATCAGCTTTGGAAGCAGCGTTGCGCCACCCCATCCCGGAACTAAACCGAGGAAGACCTCAGGAAGTGCGGTAAATGCAGTAGATGAAAGTGTGCGGTACTTCGAGTGGAGACCAATCTCTAGACCGCCTCCAAGTGCTAATCCGTTGATAAAGGAGAAGGTAGGAACATCAATCTCGCCGAGACGGCGGAAGACATCGTGACCTAGCTTGCCGATTGCCAGAGCTTGGCTGCGATCGGTAAGAAATGACATTGCAGAGAGGTCTGCACCTGCGGCAAAGATAAATGGCTTTCCGGTAATAGCAATCGCAGCTGGTTTGCGTGAGATTGCCTCAGTGATTGCGGCATCGAGTGATGCCACAGATTGCGGTCCAAGTGTGTTGGGACGGTTGTAATCAAGTCCGTTATCCATTGTGATGAGTGCAAGAACGCCCTTAAAACCAAATGGAGTCAAGTCAACATCGCGAATCTTTGAGACTGTGATTACCTCTTCCGGAGCGCCTTCAGGGAGTACGAGTGCCGTTGTCATTACTTATTTCCTCCGTTGAAGTGTGGATTTTCCCAAATAACAGTTCCGCCCATACCGAGACCGATACACATTGTTGTAATGCCGTATCGGA
Organism: Candidatus Nanopelagicaceae bacterium; assembly: GCA_965267625.1. GTDB lineage: Bacteria > Actinomycetota > Actinomycetes > Nanopelagicales > Nanopelagicaceae > Planktophila. The sequence goes on along the minus strand of OZ254124.1, from coordinate 878,669 downwards.
CTTCAGGATGTGTCTCAAATGTGCGCGCAAGGTTGATCATCAAACGCACACCTGATGATGCAAGCGGGTGACCTACCGCGATTGCTCCTCCGTAAGGATTTATACGGGGATCGTCATCTGCGATTCCGAAGTGCTCAAGGAATGCGATGACCTGCACTGCAAAAGCTTCATTGACTTCAAATGCGCCGATATCGTCGATCGAAAGTCCAGCTTTAGCAAGGGCCTTGATGGTTGATGGAACAGGCCCGTAACCCATAACCTCTGGCTCAACGCCGGCAAATGCAAATGTCACCATCTTCGCCTTAATTGGAAGTCCAAGTTCAAGCGCCTTCTCTTCACTAGCCATCAGCGCGATGGTTGCACCATCATTAATTCCAGAAGCATTTCCAGCAGTGACACGACCGCCTGGACGAAATGGCGTCTTTAAACCGGCAAGACCTTCCATTGTGGTTGTTGGTCGAGGTCCCTCATCAGCAGAGACAATTGTCCAACCGAGTTCTTCCGAACGTGCAGCTGTTGGAATGAGGTCACGTTGAATCAGACCCTGTTCGTATGCCTTAGCAGTCTTCATCTGTGAGTTATATGCAAAACGATCGGCTCGCTCTTTGGTAATTGTCGGAAAACGATCATGCAATCTCTCGGCAGTTGCACCCATCGACATTGCATCAGGGTCAACTATCTTCTCTGCAAGATAACGAGGATTTGGATCCATGAGTTCGCCCATTGGGTGGTTGCCCATATGTTCAACACCACCAGCAAGAGCTAAATCAATTGCACCCATAGCGATTTGTCCGGCAACAGTTGTTGTTGCAGTCAGCGCACCCGCACACCAGCGATCTACCGAGTAACCAGGAACTGTATTTGGAAGTCCTGCCAACAACGAAGCGCTACGACCGATATTCATTCCCTGATCACCAGTTTGAGTTGCCGCGGCAATCGCGACATCATCAATCTGATTGAGTGGAAGTCCTGGGTTGCGCTCAATTAATCCACGCATCGCACGAACAAGGAGATCATCAGCGCGAGTGTTGACGAAGGCTCCTCCAGATTTTCCAAAGGGGGTACGAACGGCGTCGACGAGGACAACGGTGCGAGTCATCAAGAGCTCCTAGCTAGGGTGGTAAGGCTTTTAGGTTACTCGTCGGTAGCCCTAATTGCTACGAGGTAGCGAACCTTTTTTCACTCAGCTGCCGGCTCAATAACCTCTTCTTCTGGAACTTCTAACGGCTCGTCCTGAGCCAAGGCGGCAATCAAAATCGGTGTTGCGAGATCTATCTGCCAGTCACGAGCACCGAGTTCGCGTAAAAGTCCTGCCACATCCTCAGGAGCCGGCAGGCGCCAACATACCTGTCGGAGTAACTCTGGCGTGAGCAGATTCTCCACTGGAAGCTCGAGTTCAGCAGCTTTAAGCGACATTTCATGGCGAGCATGGGAGAGCGGGATGAATTTCTCTGGAAATCTATCGCGCCACATCTTAATCGGTGGAAGTGCCTCGCTCTTGGTGCGAGTTGGTGGGCAATCATCTTCTGGCAATGAGAGCGCAGACTCAATTGCCTTTAACCAACGAGGAGTGTTCTCAAACCATCGGGCGCGGAGACCGATGGGACGCAGAACTTTCTCAAGATCGCGCTTGGTCGCAAGCGGAGAGGCATCACTTGCCAGGGCAATAGTTGAAATAGCCATATCGGAGAGAACTCGACCGGGAGAGATATCCAAGTGAGCGGCGAGATCATCACGTGCCTCCCAGAGGCACTTCACAATCGCGAGCTGTGAGCGCTTCTTGACCTTATGCATCCCAGATGTTCTACGCCATGGATCAACTCTCTTTGCTGATGGGGGAGCGAGCAAGATTGCCGCAAACTCCTGCATCGCCCATTCGAGCTTCTTCTTTTCAATTAAGAGCTTTTCAATCTCATCACGGAGTTCAATCAATAGCTCGACATCAAGAGCTGCGTAATTGAGCCAATCTTCAGGCAATGGTCGCACCGACCAATCTTGCGCAGAGTGTTCTTTAGCAAGACCGATATCTAAGAGTGATTCAACGAGTGCGCCTAAACCAACTCGCGGAAGACCTACCAATCTTCCAGCGAGTTCGGTATCAAAGAGAAGAGAAGGGTTAAGACCTAATTCGCGCAAACATGGAAGATCTTGCGTACTTGCATGAAGAATAACTTCTTCGCCCTGCCAGAGTTCATTGAGTGCAGCAAAGTGAAGACTTCCAACGCCAAATGGAATTGGATCGATTAAATGCAAACCACCGTTGGTACGCTTTATCTGAATCAAATATGCACGTGAGCTATATCGATACCCCGAGGCACGTTCGGCATCAACTGCAAATGGCCCATAACCGCTCTTGAGTTCTGCCAGCATCGCATCGAATTGTTCTGGCGTGGAAACTAATTCAGGTAAGCCCTTGTAAGGCGCAGTGAGAAGTTCAGCCACGGCGACGAGCTGAACTTATTGGTGCAACGCCTTCGGCAATCGGAGGAAGCCCTGCTACTTCGCTGATGAAGTTGCACCATGCTTGAACATGCGGGATTAATTCTTCGGCAGAGGTAAGTATTGGAGACCATGATGCTCTGATCTCGACCTCTGATTCATCATGGCGAGAAGATAATTTTCCAAACGAAGCACTTGATACGCGAGTAACAGTTCCAGAAGGTGCGCTATAAAGAGCATCTGCCTCTTGCAGGCTATCTAATAACCAGTTCCAGCCGACCTCTGGAAGTAATGGATCTGCCTGCATATCCGAATCAACAGTGGCGCGCATAAATGTGACACAACGATATTCGCCCTCCCAGGTGTCTTGTCCACCTGGTTCGTGAAGTATCACGAATCGACCAGAGGCTACTTCATCCTCTTGATCTCCGAAGAGCCCGTTGCTGACATCGGCAGTAAATGCGAATGAGTATTGCGCCAACTTCTGTGGCGCCGGAACTTCCTCAAGCTCGATCTCCGAGCGAGGTGTGAATTCGCGGATGATTGAAATCATCGATTCGAATGTAAAGGGAGTTCGTGAATTCACTGCTCAATTCTAAAGTTGAAGGGGTGAAATAGCTGGGAGGTGAGCCTTGGATTCGATAGTGTGCGCGGATGGCAACGCTCTTAGCTCTCCTTTCCAGCCTCCTTTGGGGTAGCGCTGACTATCACGCAGGAAATCTCAGTAAGCGATTGCCAACAATCATTGTGCTCGGAGTAAATCAAGCATTTGGTCTGCTCTTCGGGCTTGTTCTTGTCCTTGCAACTTCTGGCTGGATTACCCCAGATTTTGCCAGCGATGGTTACTTTATTAATGGTGCACTAGCTGGACTCAGTGGTTATGCCGGATTGCTCTGTCTCTATGCTGGTTTATCAAGTGGTCGCATGGGCGTTGTTTCACCAATTAGTTCACTGAGCGTCTTAATTCCGCTCTTCTTCGCACTCGTGATTAAAGGCGACGAGCTTTCAACGCCGGTGATGATGGGTGTGATCGCCGCAATCATTGGTGGCTTCCTGGCCAGTGGTCCCGAACTCACTTCAGGATTACCGATGCGTCCAGTGTTGTTGGCCTTAGGTGCAGCTCTTGGTTTCGGTTCAGCTCTTACATTTATGGCGATAGGTTCTCAGCAAAGTTCACTTCTGACCATGGTAACAATGCGCGCGACAACATTCTTTGTTAGCGGTGCCATCTTTATCAAGCGCGGAAATCTCGGAGGATTATCGAAGAGTGATATCCCTCTCCTAGCTGCGATTGGAATTGCAGATTTCTCCGCCAACCTCTTACTGGGTGTGGCAACAACTAAGGGCTTAGTATCGATTGCGATGGTTCTCGGATCACTCTATCCAATTGCTACCGCATTGCTCGCTTATCTCTTTCTCCACGAAAGATTACATAAAGCTCAGTACTTAGGAGTTGTCTTAGCTGTTGGTGGCGTTGCCCTGATATCTGCACTTCAATAAACGTGTGCCGTTCTTAGATATATCTTCTTCAATCGCAAAATTCTTCAGCAGTAGTTGCACGTCGACAAAATGACCATCACCATCTATTGGCGATTGGGTGAGTTCGAGAGAATCAATCGCGCCAACGTCGACCAGCGCCATTAAGAGGGAGGCGCCTGCTTCCACGACGATGTCACCTTCGATCCGTTGATCAATGAGACGAGTGATTTCATAGAGCCTTCGGTCGACATTTACTTGCTGCATCATGGGATGAGAAAACTCTAACTTTGCCGAATTTCGTGAGAAGACAAAGATCGGGACATTGGTCGCTCCATAATTTTCACGTGCGGCGCTCTCTTTCCCAATAATGAAGGCGGCTGCACTGCGATGGCGCTCAAGAAATCTCGCGCGATCTTCAACGGTAGAGAGGCCGGCTGAGAGCCCATTGAGAGTCGATGCGTTGTTGGCTCCGAGAAGAAAGGATGCAATCACCGACATTTGCGAAGAATATCTCCGCTTGGGTGAGGATTCACACCATTTTTTCAGGCTCAGATACCCCGTTGAAGTTGAGATAGGCGGCTCGACTTGGCTAGCCTTCCACAATGAGAATGCGAGCGAGGATGCGAACGAAGAAGGCGGGTCAGTTACTTCTGCTGACAACCTCAATCAGCCTCGCAATCTCCATCGCTCCAGAAGCGCAAGCAGCTCCGACTCTCGCCCAAATTCAAGCCCAGGTCAACGACCTCCAGGATCAGGCAACGGCTGCAGCAGAGGGTGCGCAGGAGGCGAAGGTAAAGCTCGCAGCCTTGCAGCGAAGCCTCAATGGAATTCAGGCGCAAGCGGCAATCCAGGGAAAGAATGTCGATGCGATATCGCGCATCCTTGGCGTGATTGCGATCAACCAATACAAGTCAGGTTCACTCAGCCAAAGTCTTGAACTGCTCTTTTCTAGCGACCCAACTCTCTATCTTTCATCTGCCGGGTCTCTCGAATCCATCACGCGACAGAAATCGATTCAGCTTAAGAAGTACCAGTCGGCGACACAGAAGTTAAATGCCACCTCTATGACTGTCTCTGACCGATTGGCCCAGGTCAAGGTTCTTCAGAAGAAGCTGGCACAGCAGAGCGCAGTAGCGCAAGAGAAGTTGAAGAAGGCGGAGGCGATTCTCGCCAAGCTCAAGAAGGAAGATCGTGAGCGCCTAGCAAAACTTGCACAACAGCAAGAGGATGCCGATCAAGCAAGCTCGCTCGCGCAGGCAAAATCGCTCGGTGGGATTTCCGGACGTGCTGGACTTGCAATTAAGTTTGCATTTAAACAAATCGGCGACCGCTATGTCTTTGGCGCTGATGGAATGACATATTGGGATTGCTCGGGTTTAACGATGCGCGCCTACCAATCAGCAGGCGTCAATCTTCCTCACTCATCTGCAGCGCAATCACGAATGGGTAAATCAGTTCCATTTAATCAAAAGAAGCCAGGAGACTTGGTCTTCTTTGGTCGACCAGTTTCACATGTAGGTATTTATATCGGCGGCGGCAAAATGGTGCATGCACCACGTTCCGGATCACGAGTAAAGATTGCTAGCGCTTCGTCTCTAGGCTCAAAGAGATTGGTTGCGGTTCGTCGTTTCTAATGTCAGATAATCCATCTGTTCTCTGCATTACAAATGATTTCGGTCCTCGCGCCGGAGGAATTGAGACCTTTGTTATCGGTCTGATTGAGCGTATGCCACGCGGTAGCGTTGTTGTTTACACCTCACAGCAAGGCGACACCATCGAATACGATCGACGTTGGCTTGAAGATCACGGTGTGGAGGTAATTCGAGATAAATCAAAGATTCTCTTGCCATCGTTTCGGGTAGGTCGCACTGCACGATCAATTCTTAGCGCACGTGATATCCACAATGTTTTCTTCGGAGCAGCAGCGCCACTTGGATTGCTCTCTCATGGCTTACGTCGCGCCGGAGCCACTCGCATAGTTGCTCTCACCCATGGACATGAAGTTTGGTGGGCAAAGCTCTGGCCATTCACAATGGCGATTCGCCACATTGGTAAGGGCGTGGATGTGTTGACCTACCTTGGAAACTTTACAAAGATAGCGATTGCTCGTTCCCTGACAGATTCGGCAGAACGATCAATGGTTCGTATCGCTCCAGGTATTGATACCTCGCATTTTGCGCCCATCGCCGATGCGCATCTACTGAAGCAGGAGTTAGATCTTGCCGACAAACGTGTCATCGTCAGCGTCGGTCGCCTGGTTCACCGTAAAGGCCAAGATACTTTGGTGGAGGTGCTGCCTGCGATTCTTAAAGAGTTTCCCGACGCACACCTGCTCTTCGTAGGTGTAGGTCCACACCTGGAATACATTCATAAACGGGCAATCCAATTGGGAGTACTCGGGAGCATCTCGTTTGTAGGTCGTGTTCAGTATTCCGAACTTCCACGATTTATCTCGGTTGGAGAAATCTTTGCAATGCCAAGTCGCTCTCGTTTGGCTGGGCTCGAAGTCGAAGGCCTCGGAATTGTTTATCTTGAAGCCAGTGCATGTGGGCTTCCCATCGTTGGCGGAATCTCAGGAGGGGCACCCGATGCGTTACTTGAAGGTGAGACTGGATTCGCAGTTGACGGTCTGAACCCGGATGAAGTTTCAGATGCAGTGTTAAAACTACTTCGCGATCCGGAGCTAGCTGCAAAAATGGGAGAGCGCGGTCGTGAATGGATAATCCAAGAGTGGGAATGGCGTCATTGGTCAGCTCGCTTCAATGGCCTCTTTCAATAGCTTATTTCAAAAACCTTTCATCATAGATATAGCTTCAACTCGGTTACGCACCTCTAGCTTTCGATAAATCGATGCGAGATGGCTCTTGATTGTTCCTTCAGAGATATGACGTAGAGAAGCGATTTCATAGTTGCGTTTACCTTGGGAGATATCTACCAGGATTTCTCGCTCTCGCTCTGATAGCCGATCTAGTTTCTGTCGCGCAGATAACGCTTTCGAATCAAGGGATTGAATAGTTGGGGAAATTTTCTCTTTGATGACGAGCGGAAGCTGATCTTCCAACATCTGCCTAATCAGGATGGCAGAAAAACCGAGCGATCGAGCAGCCTCTATCGTTGCCCAGCGACCCTCGGGCAACACCAAGATTGTGAGGCACTCCGGATTAATACGATTGATTATCGGTGCGAGCGATATCCCGTCGCCTTCGCCCAAGTTCTTATCCACAATAATGCAGTCGTAATGTTCTATGCGAATACGGGGGAGCGCTGATCGAAATGAATCACTGCACTGAAGTGAATATTTACCAATTCCCTTGAGCGAGAGTTCCACGCCGTCGATAAAGTCATCGCTCTCGCTAATTGCAAGAATATAGGGAGCGCGCATGGAAGCGATTCTTTCGAGCGCATCTGACTTACTGCAAGGTGGCAACCCCTAGGGGTTATAGGCGGTTACTCTTTTGTATAGAGCGCCGTGATGGTGTCAGCAAATTGCTGAGCAACAATATGGCGCTTAACAGAGAGCTTTGCCGTTAACTGTCCGCCAGCGATAGTGAAATCAACTGGAAGGATTGCAAACTTTCGGATTGATTCAGCTTTCGAAACTGCCTTATTAGCCTCATCAACAGCTGTTTGAATAACAGCATTGAGATCTGGATCGTTGACCAAGCTCTCGACTGTTGCGCCAACTTTATTGTTTGCTGCAATCCAACCCTTGAGCATGTCAGGATCGATAGTGATGAGCGCTGCGATAAATGGTTGGTTATCTCCGACCACCATGCACTGGCTTACTAGTGGATGTGCGCGCAGGCGATCTTCCAGAACTGCAGGTGCGACGTTCTTACCGCCAGCTGTAACGATGAGTTCCTTCTTGCGACCTGTGATGTAAAGGAAGCCATCTTCATCGAGACGTCCTAGGTCTCCGGAGCGGAACCAATGTCCATCAAATGCCTCTTTATTGGCTTCATCATTCTGCCAATATCCGCGCATCACAATCGGTCCACCGATAAGCACTTCACCATCTTCGGCAATCTTTATTGATGTTCCCGGAATTGGTCGACCTACTGAACCAATACGGAGGTGATTGCTGAGGTTAAGAGTCGCTCCAGCTGTCGTCTCGGTGAGACCGTAGCCTTCGAGAATTGTGACGCCAGCTCCACGATAGAAATGTCCAAGACGTGCACCCAATGGTGCGCCGCCTGAGATAGCTGCCTCAACTCGACCACCAAGACCATTGCGAATCTTTGAGTAGACCAGCACATCAAATAGTTTGTGCTTGAGAGCAAGTGCCGGCTTAAACTTCTTTGCATCAATATTTTCTGAGTATGCAATAGCAACTTCAGCAGCCTTGCGGAAGATCTTGCCCTTGCCCGCCGCTTCCGCCTTTGCCTCTGCACCGTTATAAACCTTTTCGAAGATGCGAGGTACTGCAAGTACGAAAGTTGGCTTAAATGAAGCAAGATCAATTGGAAGACGTCCTGCTGGATCGCTGCAATGTGCGAGATGAAGTCCGGCAGTGATTGCGCCAATCTGAACCATGCGACCGAAGACGTGGGCAACTGGAAGGAAGAGCAGCGTTGAGCCACCTGGCTTCAAGAAGAGATCACTTGCACCTTGGACAACGTTTCCGCACTCAGCGAGAAAGTTTCCATGTGTGAGTTGAACACCCTTTGGGCGTCCGGTTGTTCCTGATGTGTAGATAAGAGTTGCAAGTGAATCTGGCGTGAGGGTCTTGCGGCGATTATCAATCTCTGCGTCAGAGATATGTGCGCCAGATGTACGCAGCACCTCAAGTACATCTTCTGTCATCGTCCAGATATGACGAGTGTGTGGTGGAAGAACTGGCGCAACGAGCTCGCGCAGGATTGGTGTTTCAACAATGAGTCCAACTGAACCGGAATCGTTGAGGATCCAATCAACTTGTTCTGGAGATGATGTCTCATAGATAGGCACCACAATTGCGCCGGCAAACCAGGCGGCAAAATCAAGAATGGTCCACTCGTATCGAGTACGCGCCATGATCGCAATGCGATCTCCTGCGTGAATGCCGGCGGCGATAAATCCCTTCGCAGCAGCGCGCACGTCATTTTCAACTTCGCGAGCCGTCAGCTGTTGCCATCCATCGCCTAATGGGCGTGACATTGTGATGCGCTCTGGTTCAAACCAGGCACGCTCAGCAATGAGGTTGGTGAGGTTTCCCTCAGAGGCAGCAGGGACGAGAGGCGGATTAGTGACTTCATTCATGGCGCTAACGCTAGCGGTGAGAGGTATAAAAAGGAAAGGATTGATAGCCTTTGTCGCATGTCAGAATCCAGCACAGCATCAGTCGAAGTAGCAGCCCCACTCGCCGAAGTCGCAGCAAAGCTCTCGGCCATCGCCGAATATCCGCAGTGGCTCTCATCCATCAAAAAGGTTGAGGTTGAAGAGAGCGATGACCAGGGCCGCGCCCTTAAGGCAACAGTCTCTATTGATGCTGGCGTGATGAAGGATCGTGCCACCCTTTCATACGACTGGAGCGCTGCACCTGCCGAGATTTCATTCTCGCTCGATGATGCAGATCTCATGACGACTATGGATGGCAAGTACTCCCTTAAGGCTGTCGATAGCGATACAACTCTCGTAACCTACGAACTCGGAGTCGAACTCTCACTTCCTGTTCCTCGCATGATGATTGCAAAGACAGAGAAGCAGACTATTGATGCGGCTCTGAAAGAGTTGCAGGCACAGTTCGAATAATGTCCTACACAATCGGAATTGATGTCGGTGGAACAAAAGTCCTCGGTGGCGTCGTTGATGTTGCAGGAAATGTCCTCAAGACTTCACGTAGAGATACGCCAAGAGAAGGCGGTTCGGCGCTCACTTCAACAATTGCGGAAGTTGCACTTGAACTTTCTTCGCAGTTTGAAGTTTCAGCGGTAGGACTTTCTGCAGCTGGCTTTGTCTCATCCGATCGCAAGACGATGCTTGCAACACCGAATATCGCAGGTTGGAACGGTGTGCAGTTAGATGCAGAACTCACCGCACTCATTAATCTTCCAGTCGTTCTAGAGAACGATGCCAATGCCGCTGCCTGGGGTGAAAAGAAATTCGGAGCCGGTAAAGGTAAGAGCAATATGTTGATGGTGACCGTGGGAACCGGAATCGGTGGCGGCATTATCGTCAATGACCAATTACTTCGTGGTGCTTTTGGAATTGCAGCCGAGATTGGTCATCTACGTGTCCTTCCTGAAGGCCATCTCTGTGGTTGTGGTGCACGTGGTTGTTTCGAGCAATATGCCTCAGGAAATGCGCTCTTACGTCATGCCCGAGAAGCGATAGCGGCATCTCCAGACCTGGCACGCAACTTACTTTCCCGAGGCGATGGAACGCTTGAAGGATTAACTGGTCATGCAATCACCGATGCGGCACGTGAAGGAGATCAGGTTGCTCTTGCCGCATTTAATACAACGGCGCAATGGCTCGGTGCCGGAATTGCCACCTTGTCAGTAATTCTCGATCCCGAATGTGTCGTGATCGGTGGGGGAGTCGTTGATGCTGGCGACATTTTGCTCGCACCAACTCGGGCAGCGATGGAGCGATATATGCCATTTGCTGGAAAGCACCCATACCCAGAAATTATTGCGGCCACGCTCGGTAATGAAGCAGGACTTGTTGGTGCAGCAGATTTAGCTCGCGCCTAGTTATTCTCCTGGGTAAGTAACCTTTATTTGACGACGCACTTCATCCATCTGTCGCATCAGTTCAAGCGATGTTGCATGCGGCATCAGCGGAGATTCGATCTCTCCAGCTCTCACCACCCTCGCAAATTCTGCAGCTTCTTCACGTAATCCGCCGCCCTCGTAATTCTTCGGATATTCGGTCACTTCACCATCACGAGTGATCAGACGGAATGAAGTTGGCGCATAAAAAGAACCATCGATTTCAATACGAGCTTTCGAGCCTGCAATTACTGCGGTAACGCTAGAGCGAACCGCCATTGTGCAAGAGAGCAAGGCATGCGCACCGCTTGGATAGGTCAAGATCATTGATGTCTGTAGATCCACTTTCTTATCGGTCAGAGTCGCTTGAGCTTGGATTGTTGATGGATTACCTAAAACGAGATGGGCGATTGTGAGTGAATAGATTCCTAGATCAAGAAGTGCTCCGCCACCGAGTTCTGGCTCCCAGAGACGTGCAGCGCGTTCGTAAGGGATATATTGACCGTGATCTGCAATAACCGTCTGAATCTCACCAAGTGCGCCAGATGCAATGAGATCTTTAATCTTTGCGATGTGAGGCAAGAAGCGCGTCCACATTGCCTCCATTAGAGGGATGTTATGTGACTCTGAATAAGCAATGAGATTCTTTGCCTGTTGCAGGTTAATGGTGAAGGCTTTTTCGCACAGTACGGGCTTGCCAGCTTTAAGTGCAAGCATCGCATGTTCTTCATGCATTGGATGCGGAGATGCGACATAGATGGCATCAACATCTGCTGAAACTAGTTCTTCGTAGCTACCGTATGCGATGCAGTTTGCATATTTTTCAGCGAACCCATTGGCAGATTCAATTGTGCGAGAACCCACTGCTGCGACGCTATGTCCATCGAGATAGGCAAGATCTGCTGCAAAAGCTTGTGCAATTCCACCAGTGCCGAGAATTCCCCATCGAAAAGTACTCATACAATCGCTCCATCTGAATCATCACGTGGCGGCTTCTTCCACCAACGCTGAACACTTTCAATAATGTATTTCACGCTTCCATGAAGACCGCGACTTTTCTTTGGTGGAATATAAAGATGTGTTCTTTCTGATTCGTCGATTTCTTCTAACTCATCGAGAAATGTTCGCGGAGAAGATTGGTCGAGATTGAGATCTGCCACCATGGATTCAAATTCAGCGTTGATGAGGTCCATCTCATCATCACGATTTGCATCATCGCGCGCATCTCTGGAGGCCATGTTTGAATACTCGCATATCAACCTAAGAAAGTCTCCAAAATTGAGCATATATTCGCGCGAGAGTGCACCTTGTATTAGATTAGCGCTATGAACAACCTGCCCTACGGCACGCTACGAGCATTCTTGACTCCATTCTTGATGCTCCTCTTCCGCCCAAAGGTAAAGGGTCTTCGAAATGTTCCAGCTTCCGGTCCAGTAATTATCGCGTCAAACCATCTCTCATTTAGCGATTCAATCTTTATGCCACTTGTGGTTCCGCGTAAGGTGACTTTTCTTGCCAAGAGCGAATACTTCACTAGCCCTGGTCCTAAAGGATTTCTTAAGAAGTTAACTTTTATCGCCCTCGGACAGGTCCCCGTTGATCGTTCTGGCGGACGTCGAAGTGAAGCGGCACTGATCACTGGGCTCAAAGTTTTATCTGAAGGCAACTGCCTTGGAATCTACCCCGAGGGAACTCGTTCACCTGACGGTCGTCTCTATAAGGCACGCACCGGTATCGCACGCCTTGCAATCGAATCAGGGGCTCCAGTTATTCCGGTAGCAATGTTTAATACAGACAAGATTCAACCAACTGGAACAGTTGTTCCCAAGGTAAAGCGCGTTGGTATGACATTCGGCGAACCAATGTATTTCGAGGGCGACTCTAGTAACGCTCTCTACCTGCGTGAATGCGCCGATGCCATTATGAAACGCATTCAACAGTTATCCGGGCAAGAGTATGTAGATACTTATGCAGTTAAAGGCGCGAAACCATCTCTTGATGAAGAAGAGAAGAACTAACCCTCTATTTTGAGGCGCCCATCGAGATAATTGCAGGCGTGGCAGTTCTCACCAGCCTCGGGACAATCACCATCGATGACGGTTATGAAATCTTCCAATAACTGCTGCAACCGTTTCGGATCGCGGGCCACAGGTACATAAACTTGATTTACTCCAAAACCCATCTCGTTAGAGACGAATTCATTGGGGCGAGTCTGAGCAACGCCGGCGAGCTTCCAGATGAGCAGACCCATCGTTTGGACGTGAAAAGCCTTGCCGCTCAGAGGATTTTCCAGAGTGTAGGCATATGCCTCTAATTGAGGCGCATAGAAGTCGCCGCTATCTCGTTCAGAATCCGAAACCTTGCAATCAATGATGCCGACTGTTCCATCATCGTAATGTCCCAATAGGTCATAGATACCGCGTAATTTCCAGGCAGTTTCAACGCCATTAATAACAATGTTCTTTGACTTTACCCACTGGCCCCACTGTTTAACAGTGCCGGCAGGTAGTGATGCATCAAGCGCTGGCATTGGCGCGCGGCGAAAATACTCTTCTTGAATAGTTGAAAGGCTCTTTACCAGCGGAAAATCCTTTTTAAGTTCAAAGGAGTACCAATACTTAATCCAGATACATCTTTTACAAGTGGAGAAACCAAAAGTCAGATCTGATGGCGCAATGAACTCACGGGCTGGTGTTGATGGCTTCTTCATAGGGCGATTCTGCCCTTAGCTACTGACAATTGCAGAGAACAACACCGCAAGGCCCAGCACAATCATCACAGCGCCACCAAAGGCGCGGAGTTTTTCTAAACGTGAATTGCTCTTGGCAAGCCAGGCGCGGGCAGTCCCAGCAAGCAGCCCCCACATGCCGTCAGAGAAGAATGCGAGAACGCAGAAAGTAAGTCCCAGAAAGAGAAGCTGACGGGTAACAGAGTTACCATCGATATCAACAAATTGTGGAAGCACGGCAGCAAAGAAGACGATTGCCTTGGGATTTAGTACACCGACCCAAAATCCATCGCGGATAGATTGCAGGGGAGTAGGACCAACAGGTCCTTGGTTTGTCATATCCGATGCGTGTACTGCACGTTTTCTAATCGCATCGATACCGAGGTAAATCAGGTAGAGACCGCCGCCCCACTGCACCGCTACATAAGCCACATGATATTTCTGCAATATCGGGCCTATGCCAAGTGCAACAAGTGATGAGAGAACAAACGATCCAGAAACATTTCCAAGAACGGTAAGCACCGAGGTTGCCCGCCCCCAAGCTATGGCTCGCGCAATGACAAAGAGAACGCTAGGACCTGGCGCAAGGATGATGATCATCGCTGCTATCAGGTATTCCGGGTATCGTGTTGGGATCACTCGGAAATCCTAGCGTTCTCTTCGTTGTCTTACTTTTGAATTACTTGCGTAGCTTTGAAACCGCGTGAAGTACTTGGTAACCAACAACAGCTACAAGTGTCGCGTTGACGATACCTGTGAATGTGTACTGGCCCTTTGTCCAAGAGATATCAGAGATACCGATAATGATTGCTGAAGCAGCGATGATCAGGTTATTTGAATCTGCAAAGTCAACCTTTGATTCAATCCAAATACGTGCACCAAGGATGCCGATCATGCCGAAGAGAGCAACAGCTACTCCGCCGAGCGCTCCCACAGGTGTAGCGCTAAGAACAGCGCCAAACTTAGGAGAGAGGCCGAGAAGAATCGCGCCGACACCTGCTACCCAGTAGGCAGCAGTTGAGTAGACACGAGTTGCCGCCATTACGCCGATGTTTTCAGCATATGTTGTCGTACCTGAACCGCCGCCTGCACCTGCAAGAGTTGTCGCGATTCCATCAGCAAAAAGTGCATTACCCATCTGATCATCGAGATCCTTGCCGGTCATAGCAGCAACAGCCTTTACGTGTCCAACGTTCTCAGCAATAAGAACAAGCACAACTGGAAGGAAGAGAATCATGATATTGGTTTTAAATGTTGGTGCAGTAAATTCTGGAACAGCAAACCAAGCAGCAGATGTGATTGCTTCGGTCTTTACATTTCCCTGAATAAGCGCGACTGCATAACCCACAACAATTCCAGCGAAGATGCTGATGCGACCGAGGAAGCCCTTTGAGATTGCGCTAATCAATGCGATCGATGAGAGCGTAATGATTGCTAGTAGGGGATCTTGTACAAAGTTACCCTTTGCCGCACCTGCCAAGTTGAAACCGATGACAATAACGATTGTTCCAGTAACAACTGGAGGCAAAATTGCGTTAATCCAGTTAATGCCAGCGGCCTTCACGGCAAGACCAACGAGTGCAAGCACTACGCCAGTAAAGACAATGCCACCTAGCGCACCAGCCATACCGGCTGACTTGTCTGCCATAGCGGCAGCGATTGGCCCAAGGAAAGCAAAAGAAGATCCGAGATAACTTGGAACTCTGTTACCGGTAATCAAAAGGAAGAGAATGGTTCCGATACCAGAGAAGAAAAGTGTTGTCGTTGGTGGAAATCCAGTGATGATAGGAACGAGGAATGTTGCACCGAACATCGCTGCAATGTGCTGAAGACCAACGCCAACTGTGCGTGGCCATGTGAGGCGCTCATCTGTTGAAACGACATCGCCAGATGCGATCTCTTTACCGTTTCCATGGAGTTTCCAGCTAAGGGACATGTGAAGCCTTTCCTAAAGGGGCAACCCGGGCTCCACAGAGGGAGTTTGGAGCTGCCAGTAACCGACGGGGAAGGTCGTCTAAGGCTAGATTCGAGTGGCCAGCGCCACAGGAAGGGCGCGCCGAGCCAATCTTTGCTTTTAGGGGTTATTTCCGGTTAACTATCGCCTAGATATATCGCATCGATATATGTATGGGATATATTCATCGGCATAAGCCGAAATCAGAGAAAGTGGCCATCAGATGCGTTCACGCGTGGAATCCCTGGAGTTTGCGCTCCTTGGGCTTTTGGCGCAGGGACCGCTCCATGGCTACGAGCTGCGCAAGCGAATGGTGACCATTTTTGGCCCATTTAAGGCGATCTCATTCTCTGTTCTCTATCCGCAACTTCGCCGGATGCTCCTTGCTGGAAATATTCAGGAAGAAGCAGTCGACAGAGGGAGCAAGCGTCCACGAATTGTCTATGCCATCACCAAAGAGGGAATGGCACGTTTTGAGGCGCTCACCGAAACCGTCAGCGCAGATGCTTGGGAAGATGAAGGATTCGAAATCCGTTTCGCATTCTTTAGCCCAACACCTACAAAGAGCCGGGTTCGGATACTTGAGGGACGGCTACGTCGACTTCAGGAGAAGGCAGAAATCCTTCGCGATGAAGTAGAGAAGTCTCCAATTGGAATCGATAAGTACCTTCAAGAGTGGCGCCGCCATTCGCTTGACTCTGCAGATCGCGAAATTGCGTGGCTGCAGGAAATGATTACGACCGAGAGGAAATCTAAGTGAAGATCACAACAGGAGCTGGCGACATTCGCGTTGCCATCGTCGGCGTAGGAAACTGCGCTAACTCACTCGTACAGGGTGTTACTTACTATAAGGATGCAGCAATTGATCAGGAGATTCCTGGTCTTATGCACGCAGTTGTAGGCGGATACCACATCAGCAACGTAAAGTTCGTTGCAGCATTTGATGTGGATTCAAAGAAGGTCGGTCTCGACCTTGCTGATGCTATTTGGGCATCAGAGAACAACACAATTAAGTTTTCAGATGTCGCAAAGACAGGTGTTGAAGTTCAGCGCGGTAAGACACTTGATGGTCTCGGTAAGTACTACAAGGAGACAATTACAGAGTCAACAGCTGCTGAGGTAGACGTTGTTGCTGCACTCAAGGCAGAGCAGGTAGATGTTCTTATCTGTTACCTTCCAGTGGGATCAGAAGAAGCAGCTAAGTTCTATGCAGAGTGTGCAATTGCAGCAGGTTGTGCATTTGTAAACGCTCTTCCAGTCTTTATCGCTTCAGACCCAGTATGGGCAAAGAAGTTTGAAGATGCAGGTCTTCCAATTGTTGGCGATGACATCAAGTCACAGGTTGGTGCAACAATCACACACCGCATCATGGCTAAGTTGTTCCAGGATCGTGGCGTTCACCTCGATCGCACATACCAGCTCAACGTTGGTGGAAACATGGACTTCAAGAACATGCTTGAGCGCGACCGCCTCGAGTCAAAGAAGATTTCAAAGACAAACTCTGTGACATCACAGCTCGATCACGACATGGGTGCAAAGAACGTTCACATCGGACCTTCTGATTACATTCCATGGCTTGATGACCGCAAATGGGCATATGTTCGACTCGAAGGTCGCGCATTCGGTGACGTTCCATTGAACCTTGAATACAAGCTTGAAGTATGGGATTCACCAAACTCAGCTGGTGTCATCATCGACGCACTTCGCTGCGCAAAAATTGGTCTAGATCGCAAGATTGGTGGAGCGTTGCTCTCACCATCTTCATACTTCATGAAGACTCCACCAGTTCAGTACACAGATGAGCAGGCTCATAACAAGACTGAGGATTTCATCTCAGGAAAGCTTGAGCGCTAATCACAGAGCAATAACTTCACTTAGATCAAGGAAAACCCCCGTAGCCATAGTGGTTACGGGGGTTTTCTATTTCCCTCAACCCCTCAACGGAGAGTTCGAGAGAGTTGGGGAGGTTAGATCATCGCCTCGTCTGGAGTGCGACGAAGATGAATAACTCCGGCAATAGTGAGTACGAGCATTAAGAGCGCGCCTATGAGAGCTGCAATTGCTCCATAGCCAGCGAGCTCACCCAGTGTTCCAAATGCGTATGCAGTTAATAATGTTCCACGGAGCATGTTGCCCTTAAACACAGTTTCTACTGTGGCATCAGCTGCAGCTTTCTTATCTGGTGAAGCAGCGCGCGCAAGGGCAGTGGCCTCGTTGTAGGTGGGCATATGAGACATATGGAATGCGATGAAGTGATCTGCATACATTTGCGCATCTTTGCCAGTTGTCATGAGCTTTCCGCCGTGAGATTTGAAGTATGCGGTTACATCAGCAGGTTCATCTGCGTTGCCTGTAGTTGCGGGCATAGTAATTTCTTGGGCTTTGAGCTGGGATGTAACAGAATCACTTGCAAATGAAGCGCCCCAGTTAACAAGTGCGGCTACAACAAATAGAAAAACTGTGAGTCCGGCTCCAATAAAAGTCACAATCTTGTCAAAAGTTTTACGTTTCATTTTTCTCTCCATTTTCAATTCTTGTAAATCCACTCATGTCCCTGAGTGCTACTTACATTGAACACCCGCGTTTATTGGGTGAGGAGAGAAAGAGCGAGTGCTAGCACCCTTAGCTCTGTGAGTTGCCGCATACGCGGCACCCCTAGTTAGTGCATATCACGATTGCAAAGAGGCTGACCTTCGCCATTTAATTCAAAGTGAGCGCAAGGAACACCTAGCCGATCAAAGGCAGCATCTCCATAATGTGTTCGATAGGCAAGTGCCAGCAGGACACGAATATTTGTATCGCCATCTGATGTTATTCCAAATGCTTTAGCAGAACGTGAGATTGTATTTTCAACGACCTTCTCAGTGTGGTTTGTTTCCCTTGCAATGGCGGCGTTGGATTTACCTTCGCAGAGCAGTCCTAATACCAACTGCTCAAATGGAGTGAGCTCTCGACTGGTGATGGTGATATCGCGTGCCATAAGTAGGACCTCTCCGTCGCTATGACCCTATTGTGCTCCTTCCTTCCAGTAACTTCACCCCTTACACTCGCTCAATGACTCAAATCACCTCGGAGATGGATGGATTAGTCCAAATCATCCGCTTCAACCGCCCAGAAAAAATGAACGCGCTCACAAAAGATATGTATGCAGAGCTAGCAAGACTTCTTACTGAGGCAAATGGAGATTTTGGAATTCGCGCTGTCGTATTGAGCTCTGAGGGAGATCACTTCACTGCTGGCAACGACATTATGGATTTTATGTCGAGCCCACCCACCTCAGAGGATTCAACGGTTGCCGCCTTTCTTGGAGCAATCCTTAATTTCACCAAGCCACTTGTTGCAGCGGTAAAGGGCCATGCCGTCGGAGTAGGAACAACGATGCTGCTTCATTGTGATGTCGTAATTGCATCAGATACGGCAAAGTTTTCGATGCCATTCACATCGCTCGGCCTGGTTCCCGAGGCAGGTTCATCGATGCTCTTCCCGGCTCTCGCTGGATATCAGCGGGCTGCAAAGATTTTTCTAACCGGTGAAGAGTTCTCGCCACAATATGCGCAAGAGATTGGTTTAGTAGCCGAAGTTGTCAGTGATGCCGAACATGAGGCTATCGCTATTGCAAAAGTCATTGCAGATCAACCACCACAGGCAGTTCTTAATACCAAGGCGTTGATGAAAGCTAGCAAGCATGATGCGGTAGCAGCGGTCATGAAAGCCGAGTTCCAGATCTTTGCACTTGCCCTTCAATCTGAAGAGTTTGCAGATGCTGCAATGAAGAAGATGTCCGCTAAGAAGGGTAAGTAAATGTCACTAGCCGGAAAGAAGATTTTTATCACAGGTGGTTCCCGCGGAATCGGCCTTGCAATTGCACTTCGCGCAGCAAGAGATGGTGCATCGATTGCAATCGCGGCAAAGACTGCTGACCCTAATCCAAAGCTTCCGGGAACTATCTTCTCTGCCGCTGAAGAAATTCGTGCGGCAGGGGGAGTCGCCTTGCCGATTCAATGCGACATCCGTGATGAGAACCAGATTGAATCTGCGATTCGTCAGGCAGCGCAAGAGTTTGGCGGAATTGATATTTTGATCAACAATGCAAGCGCTATTAATCTGACTAAGACTGAAGTCACACCAGCAAAGCGCTTTGATTTGATGTTCGATGTTAACGTCCGCGGAACCTTCCTTACTTCTCAAGCCGCGATTCCTTACCTTCGTGAATCAGGTAAGAATGGCGGCAATCCGCAGATTCTTAATCTCGCTCCTCCGCTATCTATGAAATCGAAGTGGTTCAAGAACCATGTTGCATACACAATGGCCAAGTACGGAATGTCTATGTGCGTTCTAGGCATGGCGGAAGAGTTCAAGCGTGATGGAATAGCTGTCAATGCGCTCTGGCCGCGAACAGCGATAGATACAGCAGCGCTGGCGATGATTCCTGGGATTGATACTGCAGCCTGCCGCACGCCTGAGATCTTGGCTGATGCCGCTTACATTATCCTCAATCGACCAGCTGCCGAATCGACTGGAAACTTTTACGTTGACGATGAAGTTCTTGCCAGCGAAGGCATCACTGATTTAGATAGGTATGCGGTAGTTCCTGGAACAAAGGATTTCTTGCTCGATTTCTTCCTAGATTAATCCGAGGAATTAGAGGCGCCCAGCATCATGGAGGGCGCTAAGGAACTTCTTCAATTCTGGCGTCTTAGGTGTTTCGAAAATCTCTGATGGTGTACCGGACTCGCGGACAACACCTGCTGATAGAAATACAACCTTGTCGGCGATCCGCTTTGCAAAGCCCATTTCGTGGGTAGAGATAATCATTGTGATTCCATCTGCCTTAAGTTCAGCAATCAATGAGAGAACCTCGGCGATAAGAACTGGGTCGAGTGCGCTCGTCACCTCATCAAGAAGCAGCACCTTGGGCTCGGTGGCAATTGCACGAAGAATTGCCACACGTTGCTGCTGGCCACCGCTGAGAAGGTTGGGATAGGCATTGGCCTTATCAGCTAATCCGAAACGTGAGAGCAGAGAGAGCGCTTGAGCATTTGCCTCTTCGGCGCTTTTCTTCAAGACAAGACGTGGAGCAAGGGTGATGTTCTCAAGAACGGTGAGGTGGGGAAAGAGATTGAAAGCCTGAAAGACGGAACCAATCTTGCCTCGAACTGAGTCTAGATCGATTCCATAGGTACTGATATCAGTTCCATCGAGGATTATCTGCCCATCGCTTAACTCTTCTAAGAGGTTAATACAGCGCATCAGCGTGGATTTGCCAGAACCGCTGGCCCCGATAACAACTGTTGCAGAGCCTTGTGGAAATTGAAGAGAGATATCGTTGAGGACTAGATTCTCGCCAAATGATTTACGGATACCTTTAAGTTCCAAGAGAGTGTTCATTAGAAAGCACCTTGAGCTTTCTGCGCACGATCCTGGCGGCGAATTAACCAATCGGTATATCGCGTCAATGGAATAGTTAGAAGAACGAATAACCCACCTGCAACGACATAAGGTGTGAAGTTAAATGATTGTGCAGTCTCAATTCCAGCAGCGCGAATCGCATCGACTGCCCCTAGAACGGAAATCAAACCTGAATCTTTTTGAAGCGAAACAAGATCGTTGAGCAACGGGGGAGTCACATTCCGGAATGCTTGTGGAAGCACGACATGTTGCAAAGTCTGAGGATGAGAAAGTCCGAGTGCGCGTGCCGCTTGGCGCTGGGTTGGATTAACTCCTTCAATGCCTGCTCTAATCACTTCTGCTACATATGCCGAATATGTGAGGACAAGGGCAACTGTTCCGAGAAAGACCGCTGAATTTGGCACGAATGCCAACCTTAATCCAGGGATTCCAAGACCAACTAGGAAGAGCACGAGCAGGAGCGGCATGCCACGGAAAACATCGGTGTAGATCGTTGCTACTAATCTCAACGGGTAGAGCACTGGAGAGGTGGTTGTCCGGGCGATCGCGATTGCTAAACCAAATACGAGTACAAAGAATTCGGCGATAACGAGCACGCGGAGGTTGAGCAGGATTCCGTCAAAGATACGAGGGAAAGCCTTTTGTGCATAATGCCAATTAAAGAATGATTCACGAACTGCGTTGGCACCTTGAGCATTGACCACAATGATGGTCAGGATTGCCCCAAATATTAAAGTGCTGAAGAGCGCTATTGCAGTTGAACGACGAGAAGCCCGACGCTTTGCATCTTCACGTTGCAATTGCAACGCAGAAGGTGTGTAAGTCATCGGGCTTCTCGTCTTTACTTAATGAGATTACTTGAGTACTGGTACGTCGACACCAGCAGCAAGCCACTGATCTTCGATCTTTGCCAAAGTTCCGTTTTCACGGAGCTTATCTACAGCCTTAGAGATGTCGGCAGTAAGCCAACTTCCCTTTGAGAGAACGAGACCAAACTGCTCTCCACCAGCCTTGGCTGGGAACTGGCCAACAATCTTGCCATTTTCTAGGTCAACGGCTGTGATGTAGAAAGCAGTTGGTAGATCAACAACAAGACCGTCGATCTGACCATTTGCAAGTGCTTGCTTTGCAACATCGTTTGTATCAAAGACAGCTGCATCCTGAGTTGGCTTGATGACATCTGTGATTGTCGCGTAAGAAGTTGTTCCGACCTGAGCTCCGAGCTTTGCGCCCTGAAGATCTGCAATTGTCTTTGCATTTGCAATCTTTGAACCTGCAACAGTGATGACCGCCTGTGCTACGTCGTAGTAGCCAGTTGAGAAGTCAATAACCTTTGCGCGCTCAGGAGTGATAGAGAATTCGTTGATATCAAAGTCAAAGTTGCGGCATCCTGGAGCTACAACGTTATTAAATGGAACGCGTACCCACTCGACTTTATCCTTTGAATATCCGAGCTCTTCTGCGACTGCATAGGCAACAGCTGCTTCGTAACCCTTTCCATTTGCAGGATCGTTGTTATCAAACCATGGACCGTAGACGGGTTCGTCAGTTGCGATCGTGAGAACGCCTTCCTTTACCTGTGGGCAGGCAGCTGCTTCTTCAGAGCCGCAAGAGGTGAGCGTGAGGGCAACGAGAGCTGCGATTGCAGCTGCAGAGATTTTCTTCTTTGAAATAGACATGATTACCTTTCAAGTGCGCTTGCCATGACGACTTGTCATAGCCCGGTCTTCACTCGGGGGCACCCCTGCGCCGTCAAAGTTCGGGCTTTGGTTGGGTTGCCGATCAAACTGCCGGTGCATTGTTTGATACTCGTGACCTGAGCCGAACCTTACCAATCAGGCGTAGTGAGTTGAAATCGCCTACGATGCGCAGATGCAATTAGAGCTCAACGGCACCAATATCATCGACGAATCCGAGCGTAAAGGCGTAGCCTCCAGCCTTTTCTGGCCATGGTGTGGGGCCAACGTTTCACTCCTTGCCCTCTCTTATGGCGCCTTCTTCTTGGGCTTTGGCATCTCCTTCTACCAGGCAACTATCGCCGCAATTCTGGGAACGGTGCTCTCATTTCTTTTGGTGGGCTTTAGCTCGCTGGCGGGGAAGAAATCGAATGCACCCACGATGGTGCTTTCACGAGCTGCATTTGGCGTCAAGGGAAATTTGATTCCCGGACTTCTTTCTTATCTCATCTTCGTTGGCTGGGAGACGGTTCTGGTTGCACTGGCAACGCTTGCAACGGGCACTGTCTTTGTTCGCGCAGGGCACATCGACCGCGACCTTGCAATGGTTCTCGGATTTATCGTCGCTGTTGCCTTGACCGCATTTGGTGGAGTCTTAGGTCATGCAATCATCATGAAGGTTCAGAAGTGGCTCACTCTCATCACAGTTGCAGCAACGCTTCTCTACTTCGCTCTTACTTTTGATGAAGTCAATTGGTTGGCAGTTCAAGATATTCCGAACGGGACCGCCGCCGGCTTTATCGGCGCACTCATATTCGGGGCTACTGGAATTGGACTCGGTTGGGTCAACTCAGCTGCAGATTATTCAAGATATCTACCGCGCAACGTTTCCAGTAAAGCGGTTGTGGGATGGACTGTATTCGGCGCATCAATTGTTCCCATCGCAATGGTGATTTATGGTGCAGCGCTCTCTGGAAGTAGTGAAGAGCTATTCGGTGCTATCGCATCAGATCCAATCGGCGCTCTCACGACATTGCTTCCTACTTGGTTCCTCATTCCATTCGCCTTGATTGCAATACTTGGGCTTGTTGGGGGAGCGATCCTCGATCTCTATTCATCAGGACTTACATTGATTTCAATCGGATTACCAGTCAAGCGTTACATTGCCGCAGCAATTGATTCCATCATCATGATTGCAGGAACTATCTACCTCGTGTGGATTGCAGATGATTTCTTCTACCCATTCCAGGGTTTTCTGATCACCCTTGGAGTACCAATTGCAGCATGGTCGGCAATCTTCGTCACCGATGTGCTGATGCGTAAGAAGTCATATGCCGAGGCAGACCTCTTTAAATCTGATGGAATTTATGGAACTTGGAATTTGAAATCACTTGCAGTGATGACCATTGGCGCAATCGTTGGATGGGGATTTGTTACAAATCCATTCGCATCGTGGCTCTCTTGGCAAGGTTATTTCCTTGGATTATTTGGCGGGAAAGAAGGGCAATGGGCCGGAGCAAATCTCGGCGTCTTCTTTGCTCTCATGATTGGTTCGATTGGATATTTCGTTACTGCGCGGAAGAATATTCGGAGCGAAAACAACGCATCGTGATAGCGTGACCGCATGCGCAGACGACTTTCCCCACTGCAGGATTTTCTAAAGCGAGAATCAGCTAGTGGAATCCTTCTTCTTGGCGCAGCAGCCCTTGGCTTGGCAGTGGCAAATAGTCCATTAAGCGATAGCTATTTCGAGCTATTAGATCGTGGTTTTGAAATTGGTGGGGGAGCTTTCTACCTCAAACTCACAACGCTCAAAATAATTAACTACATCTTAATGACAATCTTCTTCTTCGTCGTTGGGCTTGAGATTAAGCGCGAGATGACAACAGGTCATCTATCTCGAATGCGAGATGCGATCATGCCTCTAGTTGGAGCGTTAGGTGGAATGGCTATTCCCGCCCTGATCTATCTGCTGATCGCCGGTGGTACTGACGCTCGCGGCTGGGGAGTACCGGTAGCAACAGATATTGCTCTCGCTGTGGGTTTGCTCGCTATTATCGGTAAGGCAGTTGCACCTTCGCTTCGCACATTCTTACTTGGCCTCGCCGTCATTGACGATATTGGTGCAATTCTGATCATCGCATTCATTTATTCAACTGGAGTCGGGTTGCTCTGGGTGCTTTCGGCGGCGGGGATAGTTCTTGCCATCTTTGGTATTCGAAAGCTCGGTGCGCGCTCGTGGTTGATTTACATTGCACTAGGTATGGCGCTCTGGTACTTCCTTTATCGAAGCGGAATCCATGCGACTCTCTCCGGAGTTATATTGGGTTTACTCTCACCGAATATTGCTAAACCAGACACCGAGCTCGTAAATACGGAGGGCAACGCGCTTTCAATTATCGAATGGCTCGAAGGAAAACTGCATCCTTGGAGCAGCTTCCTCATCGTGCCAATCTTCGCTTTTGCCAATACTGGGGTGGTTATCTCAGCTCAATCAATCAAAGATGCATTCAATTCGCCGATTGCTTGGGGAATTTTCTTTGGTTTAGTGATCGGAAAACCGCTCGGCATTATCATCGCAGTTGTGGCCATAAAGCGAACAAATATTGGTGACTACCCAGCAGGTTCTAGTAAGTCAGGGCTCTTGGCCACAGGCAGTGCGGCCGGAATCGGATTCACCGTTGCAATCTTTATCGCCGATCTTGCCTTTAAGAATCAAAGTGATCAAGACACCGCTGTGATTGCAGTGATTCTTGCATCCGTTGTTAGTGGGATTGTGAGCTGGGCTCTCTTCTCATTATTTGGCCGGAAGAACTCTGCAGATGTCTGATCAGAAGCAATCGCTTATTTCACGTGTAATTCCAAAGGAACCACACCTACGAATTCTTGCCGGCTCCACCTTTGTTAATACTTTCGGCAATGGACTTTTTATGACAGTCGATGTCATCTATTTCACGACCATCGTCGGTCTCTCACCAGCTCAGGTAGCACTTGCCCTCTCTATCGCTGGGGGATTGGCGATGACTTTGAGCGTTCCTGCCGGCCATATTGCAGATCGATTCGGTCCTCGTAATATTTCAGCGATAGCTGTTGGTGCTGAAGGCATCGTGATGGCAGGCCTGATCTTTGTTCACAGTTATCTTCCATTTCTTCTGATTCACATTGCAATGGGCATGCTTGGAGTTGTTGCGCAGACCACTCGCATGGCAACTATCGCCAAACTTGGCGGAGAAGAATCCCGAGTTCAGATTCGCGCCTACCAACGTGCTGTCACCAACTTTGGCATCTCCGTTGGAACTCTCTTTGCCGGCGTTGGCCTGGCCCTCAATGACCCTGCTGTCTATAAAGCTTTGCTCTTAGGTGATGCCATTACTTTCGTCCTCGCTGGCCTTCTCTATATGAAGTTACTTTTCGTCGCACCGACTGTCGAGCGTGGCGAACCATTCTCATTCGCGGCGATGAAGGATCACGTATTTCTGGGAGCTACGCTCTCTAATGCGTTTATGTCAGTTCACTTTGTCTTGCAATCAGTCGCAATTCCACTCTGGGTTGTTCGCGAAACTAACGCTCCACGGTGGTGGGTATCTGTGATCATGATGATGAACACGATTGCGGTGATGTTATTTCAAGTCGCCGCCAGCAAGGGATCTGCGACTCTATTTGGTGGCGCAAAGAATTATCGTCTCGCTTCATACTTCATCTCGTTTGCCTGCCTGCTATATGCCTACGCGCATGGAGTCAGCGCAGTAATCGCCTGCACCATGCTTGTCTTGGGAATGGCATCTCACATTGTTGGAGAACTCATTGGTTCTGCGGGCTCATGGTCTATTGGTTTCGGACTTGCAGATGAGAACCACCAAGGTCAGTATCAAGGTGTCTGGGGACTCTCGTGGGGTCTGAGCGGAACCCTTGGGCCAGCGATTGTTACCGCGTTGGTAATCGGCATGGGAATCTCAGGTTGGTGGATTCTTGCCGCGGTCTTTGCAATCAACGGAACTGTCATGCATAAGCTGGTGACCAAGTCCTGGATACACACCCCGGAATTAAAGTCTGCCTAATCCTCGCTCTGCTTCTCGTACGGCAACTCTTCCTAGATCTGGATGTTCCTTTAAGAATAATCTCACCGCACTTGGGTTAATTGCAGCGATATCTCGCAGCGCCCAACCAATTGCTTTGACGATAAAGAACTCCTTCGAATCAGAGTGATCGTCGCAGTATTGCAGGACGAGCTTCACATCAGTCTCATACCTTCGGCCACGTTGATGTTGAATTGCGGCTCGATTGAGCCACATATTGGGCGACTTATTCCACCGCGCAATGAGCTTCTCACAACCATATTTATCACTTAATGGGGAGATGGCGACGCTGCCGAGACCATCGACCGTGTCCCACCATGACTTACTTACGATTAAGTCTTCCACGTGATCTGCAAGAAAGTTCTTATCTGCAACCTTCCAATGAATTCCAATCAAATCATTGGCAGCATATTGGAATTCTCGCTCGTCTAACCTCCATAATTTGCGGGCGGCTTTGCCAAGTTCTTCCGAAGTTGGAACCTTCATCCTTTTTGCAATCGCCTTCACGGTAGATCTTCTTTCAGGTGTGGCAACACCTATGAAGGGCGCAATATCTTTCATATAAGCCTGAGCGCCAAGTGCAAGTTTACGGTCTGCTAAATCAAATAGCGCAGGGGAGAGCGCCTTCTCGAAATCGGATGCGTAGCTCATCTAATTGCTCCGTTCTATTGGCGGCAAAACCGACCATGGAAATTCGATCCATTTATCTGTATTGCGCCAGGCGTAATCAGGTTTCTCAACGCTATGCGACTTTTCATAGAGGACTGCGCTTCGAACTTCCGAAACATATCCAGCACAGAATTCCCGAACCAGCTTCAAGGTTGCGCCAGTATCAGCCACATCATCTGCGACAAGAACTTTAAGTCCGGTGAGATCGACCTTATTGGGAACAGGAGGCAGTACGACTGGGAGAGCCAGGCGTTCATTGATGCCGGTATAGAACTCAACTGACATCGTGAAAGTGTTCTTCACGCCAAGGGCATATCCGAGAGCACCACCGACCAGTAAGCCTCCGCGGGCAATGCTTAAAACAATATCTGGCTCATAGCCATCATCCTTAATCGATTGAGCAAGCTCTCGAACTGCAACGCCGAATTGTTCGTAACTCAATCTCACTCGCGATTCACTCATCACCAAAGAATAGCTGTGGGAGCCCCTATTCACTAGGAATGAGCTTTTCAATAACCTTCCGCCGAAAGGAAATTTCATGAAGAAGATGGTTTCGTGTTTTGAATGTGGATTCAAGTATGACCGTAAAAAGGAGGCTAAGTGCAATCGGTGCGGTGAAGAGAAGATTTTTAATCCAGTTCTTCATGATGAAAATTACGATATCGCGAAAGATCCAAGCCGGTCAGGAAAGTATCTAATTATTTCAACTCTCGTTCTTTTTGCAATCTTCTCAATAATGATTGTCAAAGGCTGGAAATCAATAGCTATTTAATTCATCGGTTAAATACAAAACCCCCGCCAGATAACTGACGGGGGTTTTGTATTGGACTTCTTAGATGTCGTAGTAGAGACAAGTTTTTCAAAAATACGCGTGAATTGGAAATTATTAGACTCTTGGGTCACCTTGGGGTCACTTCGTAAGTTTTTTCCATCTGCAACATGAGTGAAGCCACCAAATGACACATGAACCAAGCATCGGATATTTGGTATCGATCTGGATTATGCACTTCCCCCTCATTTCGAATATCAGCAATCAGGTCAATGAGACGAGCTTGCTGGCTATTGAGGATTACTTTCCCGGTTCCATAGTTTTTTAGAGCCCCCAATGTGCCGCCGACACAACCTTTGGCTTTGAGAAATATCTGAAGGGAAGTTGCAAAATCAGTAATCGCGTCGCCGGCATCGCCTTTAGAAAGTTCCTCAAGTCCCTTTAAGAAAGTTTTGTTTGACTCTTGAAATCTGACTTCAGTGAGCAGATGCAATGTAGGAAGCAAAATGGAAGAGTGGGCTATTTGGGAGTCTCGATGAATCATCATCCCGTTGACAAAGTCCCAGCTAATACGCTCCTCGAGAAGAATTTGCCTGATGCCATCTTCAAAGAATTTAGCGGCATTCCAAAGACTAAGCTTTCCGATAATTGAGTGATCAGAAATCACCTCGTAAAACCGCTCAATTCCTTCGCAAATGTGGGTGTCATTGGCTTCTAGGCACCAATCAACAAAATCAATATTAGAAGCTTTCCTTGCATTTGTAAGATGAGTGACTCCTAAGTCTCTCAAGATTGCGCCATGAGCCCTGTCGTAAATGAGGAAATTTCCATCTACTGAATCCTTAAATACATAAAGGATTCTTTTTTTAACGTTCTCAGAGATGCTGTAAGTCCAGAAATTTTCGCCGTTAGACTCGCGAATCGTTAATTCACGGTCTTTATTACGTCTGATAAAGGCCATGTTCTGAATGTAGCAACGAAATACGTCTCGACCTCGTACGACGGGCGTCGTGCAGGTTGAGCGTATAAGGGTGCCGTTCCTGTAACACAGCACCCGTAAAATACATTTACCAAGGAACCGAGCTTTAGTCCTGTAGTCTGACTCTGTTGGATTAGGGGGAGATATGTCAGATTTTCGCGCAAACCGAATGCCGTCACCTGAGGGTATTGGAAACGCTAAGAAGGCATTTCAGTCTGCTTGGGCTAAGTACGCCAAAGCTTTAGAGCCGATCACTGGCAAAGTTGCCCAGCCAATTACGGAGAACGTCACATTCGACCTGCTTGGCTTCTGGGTTATGTGGCAACTCTTGGGTGGGTTCGAAGGATTGCAAAAGCCCATCTCCGAGGGAGGCCTAGGTATGTCACGTTCAGCCGTCTACCGTCGTGTGAGCATGTTTCGAAAAGCCCTCGGCAGCCATCCAGATGAGTTCAAGCTCTCGGGGGTAACAATCGATGTAGAGGCGTATTTGAAGGATTGGGCAGCAAAAAGCGACACGCCGAAAAAGGGATAGTCCCGCAATCCGACACTAAGTATTTCTGTAGTCCTATAGTCTGGGACTATGAAAGAACACATCACAGAACTGGCCTCAGGGGTAGACGCTATATATGCGTCAGCCAGAAACGCAATACCTGTCTATCACTTTGACGACTTTGAAGCACTGAAGAAGTTTTCATCCGAAAACGGTGTTCCAGCATCCGTAAATATTGGGGGAGAGTCCTTCGAGGTTCTTCCTTATAACTGGCAAAAGTATCCAGTTGCTTTACGGCATGAAAATGGCCAACTCGGTTTCACCTCATCAAACGTCATTCCGTCCATACGACTCCAAATTCGATCGGAGTTCATCCATTCGGTTGGGGCAGAGGCCGCACTGAGTTGGTTTACAGAAAAGTTGAAACAAATAGAGATTTACCCTGCTTGGACTTTTAGCCGAATTGATTTATACGTAGATATTCAAGGATGGGATTTATCGGGATTTGAGAAGGAACGATTTCTCTGCCGAGCAAAAAACATCAGCAGTTATGAGGAAGATGGCCAATTCTCAGGATTTACTTTCGGAAAGAGGAAAAGCAAAACTATTCTCTGCCGCATTTATAACAAGACACTCGAGCTACGCACGTCGAAGAAATTATGGACGGCTATGGCATGGGATGAAAACTACGACCCTGACTTGGATGTGTATCGAATCGAATTTGAGTTCAATAGAAACGCACTTAAGGAATTTGGACTCAATACATCTGATGAAACTCTTAACTCAATTGCTGGGCTTTGGTCCCATGCAACTCAGGAATGGCTGACTCATAGAGATCAAATTCAAGATTCAAATAAGTCACGATGGCCAATTTCAGGAGCGTGGACTCATATTCAAAACTCCAGTATTGCTGGAAGTCGGATTCCAATCGAACGAATCCGCGAATCGAAAGAAGCAGTGAAAATTGAAGCTTTGGTTGCGCCATTACGTGGTTATTTAACTTCAATCGGAAATCTGCTAGGTGCATACGACCTTTCATCGACTATGGGCAAGGTTGGAGATTTCTATACCAAAGATGAGAAAAAGACAGGCGTGAGTTTTGCATCTCGAATTGCAGAAAAGAGATTACGTCAGGCATGAGCTCAAAAGAATCATCAACCGCCTTTGACGAAAGGCTCTGGACAACGGAGGAGACGGCAACTTTCTTACAAATTCCAATAAAGACGTTATATCAGCTCAACCACAAGGGGACTGGCCCCAAGTTCTATTTCGTCGGAAAGTATCGCCGATATATGCCAAGCGAGGTTTTGCTTTGGCTTAGTTCTCACACTTCGAAAGGCTTTGCATAATGGCTTCAATCAATGACAGATGGTGGGTTACAAAGAAAGACGGCACAAAGTCAAAGTCCGATCGACATCAAGTAGGGCTTCGCTGGCAGGTGAGGTATCGAAATGCAGAAGGTCAGGGCAGAAATAAGTCCTTTGAAAAAAGGGTTGATGCTGAAAGATTCATGGCCTCAGTCTCTGTCGAGCTTCATCAAGGCACTTACATTGACCGCATAACCTCGAGTAAACCCTTCGAACTCGTTGCTGAATCGTGGCTAGTTTCCCGCGTCGTAGACATCAACACATACACTCAAAATGAACTACATATTCGTCGTCACATGCTCCCTCGTTGGGGTAAAACACAAATCGGAAGCATAAAGACTTCACAGATTCAGGAATGGATATCATCACTTTCAAAGAGTGAACTTTCATCTCAATACGTACGCCTGATTTTCGCCAATTTCAAGCTAATTCTCGACCATGCCGTAGCGGACAACTTGATTGCTACTAACCCGAGTCTGTCTAAATCAATAAAACTGCCTGCAAAGGAAAAGAAGAAACTTGAAGTCATGAGTACGGAGCAAGTTACTGCCATTTTGAATGCCTTTCCTTCTGACCTTCGCCTTATTCCTCTCATTGGTGCAACTTGTGGTCTGAGACAAGGAGAACTGTTTGGATTGCGGATTCAAGACTTTGACCTAGAGAACTCTGTGATTCATGTTCGCCAGCAAATAAAGGTCGTAGGCTATAAGCCAATACCTGCACTTCCTAAAGGTAAAAAGACTCGCTCAGTACCTATGCCAGAATACGTAAGAGATCAGATTGCGGCCTTCCTTGAGGCATGTGAACCATTGGAGGGGGAACGTAATCTCGAACCAACAGAAGCAGGGATTATCTTTACGTTTCGAGAAAGAAAGCCCATAAATAAGAATTACTTTAATACATCGCATTGGGAGAAAACTTTGAAGGCAGCAGGAGTCCCTAAGATGCGTTCGACTGGAATGCATGGGTTACGCCACTATTGTGCTTCTACTTGGCTTGAAAGCGGCGTAAGTATTAAAGCGGTTTCGGAATACCTTGGACATGCTGACGCTGGTTTTACTTTGCGCACCTATACCCACTTGCTCGGGAACACCGATACAAAGGCGAGGATGTCCTTTAGCGCATTTGAAGGAAACTAAATTTCACGTTCCTTGTGTGCAGTCCATTCATCAGACGTCTTGTTATGTTTACTGATATTGCACCTTCGGCAAGCCAACACAACGTTGTCCCATGTGTGCGTCCCGCCCTTCGACAGGGGGAGTATGTGTTCAATAGTTGCATGGCTGTCCTTGTAGCCAGCTGCTTTGGTTGTTCCTGCGAAATCCATTGTTATTCCGCAGTAATGGCACTGATCACCGAACAATTTACGAAGAGACTTTTTAGAGATTCCCTTGTCGTATTCCGTTTTCGCCTTCCTTGCTCTGCGGATTTGTGAGTGCTTAGATGCCAGTTCCAACCGCCGCGGCTTTGTGCGTTCGTACCTTTCGCTATCTTGTTTCCTAATTCTGTCGGCGAATTTTATTCTTCGAACAGTGGCTTTTTCCTTCTGGCGAGGTTGGTTTTCTTTGTACCAACTCTTTGAAGCCGCAGTATGGCATTCTGCACAACGCGCTCTATGACCTTTTGATGCCTTGGCGTCCTTATGGAATTCACTCAGACTCTTTCTTATTCCGCACTCAGCGCAAGTTCGCGTGCCGTCTTCATGGTCGATAGCCTTTCGAGCCTTGACTTCGAACTCTACGTAAAGAGGGTCGCCATGTTTCTTAAATCGCTGATAGTGCTTTGAGCAGAAGGATTTTGCCAGCATTTCTCCAGAGCAGTTGGCCACTGAACAAAGCTTCATGGTCTGAATATATCTTCGCTTGAGGACATTTATTATTGGGTCACGCATGGGTCACATGAGGACGGAAAACAATGCAAAACGGCGGAAAAGGATGAGAACCAAAATATCTGATTCACGCTCATTCTCCGCCGTTTTGGCCTCGATAACGCTTACTTCTTAGATGTCGTAGTAGAGCTCGAACTCAGCTGGATGCGGACGAAGGCGAACATAATCAACTTCGTTTGTACGCTTCCACTCAATCCATGTAGAGATGAGGTCTTCGGTGAAGACTCCACCCTTTGTAAGGAATGCGTGATCAGCCTCAAGTGAGTTAAGAACTGCATCAAGTGAACCTGGAACCTGTGGGATAGCTGCAGCTTCTGCACCCTCAAGCTCGTAGAGATCCTTATCAACTGGTGCAGGTGGTTCGATCTTGTTGATGATTCCATCGATACCAGCCATAAGCATCGCTGCAAATGCGAGGTATGGGTTAGATGATGGATCTGGGCAACGGAACTCAACGCGCTTAGCCTTTGGTGATGATCCGGTAATTGGGATACGGATACATGCTGAACGGTTACGAGCTGAGTAAACAAGGTTTACTGGAGCTTCATATCCTGGAACCAAACGACGGTATGAGTTCACTGTTGGGTTAGTGAATGCAAGAAGTGATGGAGCGTGCTTCAAGAGACCACCGATATACCAACGTGCCATATCTGAGAGATCGCCATATGTGCCAGCTTCGAAGAAGAGTGGCTTGCCATCTTTCCAGAGTGACTGGTGAACGTGCATACCTGAACCGTTATCTCCGAAGAGTGGCTTTGGCATAAATGTCGCTGACTTGCCGCCTTCCCATGCAACGTTGCGAATGATGTACTTAAACTTCATCAATTCATCGCCTGCAGTAAGAATGTCAGTGAACTTGTAGTTGATCTCCATCTGACCAGCAGTTCCCACCTCGTGGTGTGAACGCTCAACGAGAAGACCTGCACGACCGAGTTCCATCACCATTTCATCGCGAAGATCTGCATATTGATCTGTTGGTGAAACAGGGAAGTAACCACCCTTAACGCGTGTGCGGTATCCGCGGTTAGGTGTTCCATCTGGATCTGCGACGATGCCTGTGTTCCAAGCACCTTCATATGAATCGATGTGGTGGTATGACTCGTTGATACCTGTCTTAAAACGTACAGCATCGAATACGTAGAACTCTGCCTCTGGTGCGAAGAACGCCTGATCTGCAATACCGGTTGACTTCAAGTAATCAACTGCCTTCTTCACAACGCCGCGTGGGTCACGTGAGTAAGGAGTGTCATCTGATGGGTTGTGAACAGAGAAGATAATGACGAGAGTTTTCTCGAGACGGAATGGATCGATGTATGCAGATGAAGGAACTGGAAGTAGCTTCATATCTGATTCGTGGATTGACTGGAATCCGCGAATTGATGAACCATCGAACATCAAACCATCTGTAAATACTGCTTCATCAAATGATTCAACAGGAACGTTGAAGTGGTGCTGAATACCAGGAAGATCTGTGAAGCGGACATCAATAAGCTTGACGTCTTCCTTCTTGATATAGGCGAAGATTTCGCTTGAATTCTTAAACATATGCATGACTCCCAATAAGTCTCACGGTCTCTTAGAACCTGTCGAATTGACCCTGTCGAAAGGACTCGACTTTGAGCCTTTCTATGTGGCAGAGCCTAGGGTCTCAACGGTTACATATGCCATTTCCAGTGTTACGCCTATGTAACAAATGAGCGCCTTCGTCTCGAATCGCTTAGGCTTACGCCTATGTACCCTCGAATTAGCCAAGGCCGTCGCATGCTCGGCATCACGATCGACTGGATTGCCGCCTATGCCGTCACGCTGGGCTTCTTCTCAGGGGGAGGCTCGCTCCTAGAGCGAAGCCGTGGCATTGGGGGAGCAGTTCTGATTGTTCTTGCCCTCGAATACCTGATCTTGGTCTCACTGGGCGGTTCATCATTTGGCCACAGAATCGTTGGTCTCAAAGTGGTCAGATTTAGCGATGGTGGAGCAGTGACTCCAGTTCAAGCGCTCATTCGAACTGCGCTGATGGTCATCATCATTACCGCAATTACCTTTGATGAAAATGGGCGCGGCGTAAATGAACGCCTATCAAATTCAGTTCTTGTAAAGAGATAGAAGCCAATTACTTGATCTTGATGCCCTTTGGCATTGGACCCTTAGGGATTGGAAGCGACATGCCACCGACTGCCTTAAGGCGCATACGGAGTTCACGCATCTGATGAGCAGATAACTTCTTAGGAAGTTTCGCGATGTGTTTTTGAAGCTTCTTGAGTGGAACTTGACCGGCTTCATCGCCAACAATAATTTCAGTAATTGGTGCACCTGGTGCAAAGCGCTCCGACTTCTTGCGCTCATCCTGAATCATCTGACGAACGGCGAAACCGCCCTCACCAGTAAGAACAATTCCAGCACGACCAACACTGCGGTGCACCATGTCCTGATTACGGTTTACTGCAACTGCCGGAGTGGTTGTCCAGCCCTTACGAATTGCCATCAATACTGAGGCGCCCGCACCAATCTGTCCTTCGATTGAAGCATAAGCGGCAGAACCTGCGATGCGGGTGAAGAAGATTAAAGCGACAACAATTGAGCCAGGTAATCCAATAAAACCTGCATAGATTGGATGTCCAAAGATCGCTCCGACAGTGACTGCTACTGCAAAGACTCCAAGAATGATTGCCGCTAGTGCAAGACCAATCCAAGGCTTAACTGACTTTGTGATTGCATAAGCATCACGGATTTCCTTGAATCGAGGAGACTTTACTTTTTCTTCTTTGTTCTTAGCCATGGGCTTAGTTTAGGGGAGCAGGCGCGGTACCACCAAGACGAACTGGCGCCCAGCGCTGACCTTCATGCGAATCCGGGTACTTATCTTGAACTTCATGAAGCATTGCGACCATTGTTTTGCGAAGAAGAGCCTCACCCGCTTCTACATCGCCGCCCTTTTCAAAGTAAATAGGCTCGCCAAAAGTGACTGAAATTGGGACACCTTTGCGTCGCAGATCTCGCTTTACCTTCTTGGTCCAGATTCGTTGTGAACCCCAGACAATTGTTGGAATAACTGGAACACCGGCCCCTTGTGCCAATCGCACCACCCCAGTTTTTAACTCTTTGATTTCAAAGGAGACCGAGATTGTTCCTTCCGGGAAAATTCCAATGATTTCGCCATCGCGGAGTGCGCGTAGCGCTTGCACAAAAGAAGCGGAACCATTGGCGCGATCAACGCTGATGTGATGCATTCCTCGCAGCAGGGGTCCGGCAATCTTGTTATCGAAAAGCTCTTTCTTTGCCATAAATCGTACATACCGTTTCATTGGCAGCGCAGCAGTTCCTGCGAGAGCAAAATCAAGATAACTAATGTGATTGATAGCAATGATTGCACCACCGTGATTGCGGTCCGGTAAATGTTCAATGCCATTGAAATCTAATTTCAAACCAAGATACTTCCAGAAGCCACGCATCGCAGTAATTACTGGGGGATAGACCAGATCAGCCATTGAGCGCGCGCTTTTCCTGTGCCTGCTTATAGAGACGACCGGCACGGTATGAAGAACGCACGAGTGGACCGCTCATCACACCGCTAAAGCCAATATCTTCAGCTCGTTTAGCAAGATCAACAAACTCATCTGGCTTAACCCAACGCTCAACTGGATGGTGCTTATTAGTAGGACGTAGGTACTGAGTGATCGTAATGAGGTCGCAACCTGCGCCATGTAAATCTTCTAAGGCCTGATGAACTTCACTAATTTCTTCGCCGAGACCGAGAATTAAGTTGGACTTTGTGATCAAACCGTATTCGCGCGCCTGTGTAATTACGTTAAGCGACTTCTCATATGTAAATGCAGGACGAATGCGCTTGAAGATACGTGGCACTGTTTCAAGATTATGTGCAAAAACCTCGGGGCGAGTTTCAAATACCTGATTGAGTAGATGAGGCTTGGCTCCAAAATCTGGCGCCAACATCTCAACACCGGTACCAGGATTGAGTTCGTGTACTTTGCGAATCGTTTCGGCATAAAGCCAAGCGCCTTCATCCTCGAGATCATCGCGAGTAACGCCAGTGATAGTCGCGTACTTCAATCCCATAGACTGAACTGATTCAGCGACACGACGTGGTTCATCACGATCAATTGGCTCTGGCTTTCCAGTGTCGATATTGCAGAAATCGCAACGGCGGGTACAACGTTCCCCTCCGATGAGGAAAGTCGCTTCCTTATCTTCCCAACATTCGAAAATATTTGGACAAGCAGCTTCTTGGCAGACGGTGTGGAGAGATTCAGTTTTTACCAATGTACGAAGTCGCGTGTACTCGGGACCCATGTTGGCTCGGGTCTTAATCCACTCTGGCTTGCGCTCAATGGGAGTCTCGGCATTGCGAGCCTCGATGCGAAGTAACTTGCGGCCATCTGGTGCGATTGTCATGCGCTCACCTTTGTTAGTGCTTCGAATAAATGCTTTTCTACCACGGGGATAACTTCTTCAATGGTGATGGTTCGTCCCAATTCAATTTCAAGTGACGTTACCGCGGCATCTGCAATCCCACAAGGAATGATGGCATCGAAGGCTGAGAGATCTGGATTAACGTTGAGGGCAAAGCCGTGCATTGAAGTGCCCGAAGCTACTCGGATACCGATAGCGGCGACTTTACGTTCACCCTTCTCATCAACAATCCAAACGCCAGATCTACCAGAAACTCGAACACCGGTGATGCCAAATTCAGCACAGACATTAATTAAGCCAGATTCAATTTCCCGGACGAAGCCAACGAGCTCATGTGGGTTACTCAATCGAACAATTGGGTATCCAACCAACTGACCCGGTCCATGCCAGGTAATTTTTCCACCTCGATCGACATCGAGTACACGAGCACCATTTCCAGGGCGCTCCTCATCGAGAGTGCGCTTGCCCGCTGTATAGATTGATGGATGCTCGAGCAGAATTAAAGTATTGGGGTGAGCACCAGCGGAAACTTCTTGGTGGAGCTTTCTCTGAATTGCCAGCGCTTCTTCGTACTCGATAACGCCGCTTCGCTTGAGAGCGAGCGGGGAGGAGTCGATAAGCGGCACGGGCTTAGCCTAAAGGTAGACTCCCGCCCATGCTAATCAAGAATAAAAAGCCTGTATCCATTGCTGTATTGGTCGTTATCGCCTGGTTCATGATTACCGGCATCTTCGGGCCACTCTTCGGCAAGCTCACCAGCGTGCAAGAGAACAACAACTCATCATTCTTACCTAAGGGCGCTGAGGCAACCCTGGCAGCCGATGAGATTGCCAAGTTCGCAGGGGATACTTCATTTAATTTCCCAACTCTCATCCTGCTTGAGGGCCAGGCAACTCCGGCGGCAATCGGTGCAATCAATGCACATCTATCAACGGTCGGCGCACTTACCTTGGGAGACACTTCAGCAAAGATTTCTGATTACCTGCTCCGAGATGAACCGATTACGGCTTTTCCTTCTCAGGATGGCAAGGCTATCTTGGTCAATATTCCACTTGATGGAAATTCAATTTCAGAGATTCTGCCAAACGATAAGCCAGTCCTACCTGCTGTAGTTGAGGCGCTTCGTGGAGATATTGCAGATATTGCAAAGGCACAGGGGCTTACACCTTATGTGACAGGTCCTGGCGGTCTGCTCGGAGATCTCTTTGATGCATTTGGAACTCTAGATTCAACTCTCCTCCTCACTACATTAGGAGTCGTTGCGCTCATTCTGATTGTTGTTTATCGATCTCCAGTCCTTTGGATTATTCCGCTCTTGACTGCGCTCTTCGCGCTATCAACAGCTGGCGGAATCATCTATCTATTGGCGAAAAAGGACATTCTCGATGTCGATGGTCAATCGCAAGGAATTCTTTCGGTACTGGTAATTGGTGCCGCTACAGATTACGCACTCTTACTGATTGCTCGCTATCGCGAAGAGCTTCATCATCATGAGAACCGTTTTGATGCGATGCGTTCTGCTTATAAGGGCGTATGGGAGCCAATTCTTGCATCCGGTTCAACCGTTGCAATTTCGCTGATGATGTTGCTCTTTAGCCAGTTAACAAATACCGCGAGCCTTGGCCCAATTGGCGCCATCGGTATTGTCGTATCTGTCATCACAATCCTTACTCTCTTGCCAGCACTTCTCGTTCTCTTTGGACGCTGGATTTTCTGGCCACGTAAGCCGCTCAATGATGGCGATGATCACGTGCTCTCGGGTACTTGGTCAAAGGTTTCTAATGGAATCGGTCGCAATCCACGTAAATCATGGATTATTACTGGCTCTATTTTGTTGCTCTTTGCCTTTGCTTCAACAACACTGAAGGCTGATGGCATAGGAACAGTCGATACATTTACCGGAAACCCAGAATCAGTTGTGGGGCAGAAGCTTCTCTTGAAGCACTTCCCAGGCGGCGAAGGAGACCCAACTCAGATTGTGGTCTCACAGGGTAAGGCAGATGCCGTTATCGATGCAGTGAGCAAAGTTAAGGGTGTCTCTGAAGTTGCATATGCAGTTGATCCCATCACCCAAAACGTCAAGGTTGTCGGCGGCAAAGTCATTATTAATGCAACCCTTGATCAAGCCCCAGATAGCGTTGAAGCTGGCGAATACGTAACTCCGATTCGTGAGGCAGCAAAGAGCGCAGATCCTTCGGCGCTCGTTGGTGGAACATCTGCAGTCTACTTCGATGTTCGTACAGCCAATGATCGTGACAATAAGACGATTATCCCAATCATCCTCTTTGTTATCACAATCATTCTCGGTCTGCTCCTTCGCAGCATTGTGAGTGCGATTGTTCTTCTCGGAACTGTTGTTCTTTCTTACTTTGCAACGCTTGGAGTCTGTGCACTCGTCTTCAACCATGTATTTGGTTTTGCCGGGGGAGATAACTCATTCCCATTGTTTGCCTTCATCTTCTTGGTGGCGCTCGGTATCGATTACAACATCTTTTTGATGACTCGCGTTCGCGAAGAATCCGCGAAGATTGGAACTCGCGCCGGTGTAATCAAGGGCGTTACGGTGACCGGCGCAGTGATCACCTCTGCTGGAATCGTGCTTGCCGCGACCTTCGCAGTGCTCGGATTGCTCCCACTTGTTCCACTTGCAGAGCTTGGCTTTGCAGTTGGCTTTGGTGTGCTGCTCGATACGATCATCGTTCGCTCTATTTTGGTGCCAGCTCTCGTTCATGAGATCGGCCCTAAGATCTGGTGGCCTTCAAAGCTTCAGAACAAGTAAGTTCACACCATGAACTACGTAGTTATCGGTGGTGGATTAGCTGGACTGAGCGCTGCGCTGACACTTCAAGAGGCAGGTGAGTCGGTTGAACTCTTCGAGGCATCTGATGGTGTTGGCGGGCGCGTTCGCTCTGACTTTGTCGATGGTTACATTCTCGATCGTGGTTTTCAACTCATTAACGCTGGATACCCAGAGATAGCTCGCTTAGGTGTTATTTCAGAGATCGATTTCGTTGAAGCAGCTCGCACCGTCGATGTCGTCACACCATTTGGCATCTCATCGATTGGTGACCCGCGACGTCACCCTTGGCAGGCTGCAACCAGTCCGCTTGGAACTCTCGCTCAGAAGATTTCACTCTTAACCTTTATGGGGCGAAAGAACCTTCATGGCGTGTCACTCGAAGAAGGGTTGTTATCTGCCGGCGCAGGTGACCTCTATGAGAACGTACTTAAGCCATTCCTCAAGGGCGTCTTTCTGGCTGAACCTAAGGATGTTGATTGCTATTACGGGCGCGAGATTATTCGTACCTTTGTATTAGGAAAGTCAGGACTCCCACGTGCAGGAGCAGGAACGTTATCTGAAGCGATTGCGGCACGCATCGAAAATATTCATCTCAGCGCACCTGTTGCCGATCTAGATCAATTTGATGGCAAGAAGATCATTATCGCTACCGATTCGAAGACCGCAGGAAAACTACTTGGAATTACCGAAGATGGTAAATCTGCAAATAGCCAAACCTGGTATCACGCACTTCCTGCTGGACTCGTTTCCTCTAAGAATCTTCGAGTAACAAGCACGGCTAATCCAATTGTTAACTCGGTCGCAATCAGCAATGTCGTTGATTCCTACGCGCCAGCCGACAAGACTTTGATTTCCTCGACTTCAATCACGGATCTATCGGATGCGGCCGCCTTAAATGAAATTGCGAAGTATTGGTCTGTTGCTCCAGATGAATTTGAACTTGTTCAGCGCTATGACGTTAAGGCATCGCTACCTATCTTTGCCCCAGGCAAATTGGGTACCGCAAATACAGCGAGAATTTCAGATCGAATCTATCGCGCCGGTGATTACCTCACTGCAGGTTCGCAGAATGGTGCGCTTCTCTCAGGTCGCCTAGCGGCGATGGAATCACTCCTGAACTAAAGCTGTAAGCGCGCTAGTGATGTGCGGGTAATCCCACTCAAAGCCAGCATCCATCAGTGCTTGTGGCATAACCTTCTTTGAGCCAAGAATCTCACTCGAGAATCCTCCTAAAGCAATCTTTAACGCAATTGCAGGAGCTGGGAAGAGAGCCGGACGGTGCATTGCGCGAGCAAGTGCTGATGTAAATTCCTGATTAGTTACTGGGTTTGGTGCAGTCAGATTTACTGGACCTGAGATCTCGTGGTCGAGAATAAATGAGATTGAACGAATGAGATCATGCAAGGTTATCCATGACCACCACTGCTTGCCATTGCCCATCTTGCCGCCAAGACCAAAGCGAAAGAGGGGCAACATCTTGCCAAGTGCACCACCGGTTGGATCAAGGACCAATCCGGTACGAATCTTCACAGTGCGAGTGTTCTGTGCTTGATCTGCTGCACCTTCCCATTCGCGACAGACAGCAGCCAGAAAGTCGTCTCCAACTTTATCCGACTCGATTACAGCGCGATTACCTGATTCGCCATACCAACCGATCGCACTTGCAGAGATAAAAACGTCTGGCGCAAGTTCGGTGACAGCGCTTGCAATTGTCGTTGTTCCGAGGAGACGTGAATTGAGAATCTCTGCTTTGTACTTCTTATTCCATCGCTTATCGCCAACACCAGCGCCTGCAAGGTGGATGATTGCATCCACGCCACGAAGGGCTTCGATATCTACATAGCCAGTCTTTGGATCCCACTGAACCTCATCGGGGGAGACGGGAGTTCGACGAACTAAACGCTGAACAGTGTGGCCTTCGCTCTTAAGGTGGCCAACAAGTGCTGAACCAATTAGACCGGAAGCACCGGTGATTGCGATGCGCTGTGGGGTGCTCAAATTAGAGACCTAGATCAGCTTCAAATGCGCCGCCTTCAAGTCGCTCCTTAAGAGTGACCAAGAAACGAGCAGCATCTGCGCCATCAACAACACGGTGGTCGTATGAGAGACCGAGGTAAACCATTGAGCGAATAGCAATTGATTCTCCGCCGTCGTCACCCTTAACAACCATTGGACGCTTTACGACAGCGCCGAGTCCAAGGATTGCAACCTGTGGCTGGTTAATAATTGGTGTATCAAAGAGCGCTCCACGGGAACCTGTATTGGTCAATGTAAATGTTCCACCACCGAGTTCATCTGGGGTTACCTTGTTATCGCGAGTACGCGCAGCCAAGTCTGCAATCTTGCGAGCAACACCGCCCATATTGAGATCGCCAGCATTGTGAATAACTGGAACCAAGAGGCCACGCTCTGTATCAACCGCAATACCGAGGTGCTCTGCGCCGTGATAAATAATTTGATCGCCCTCAACAGATGAGTTAAGAACTGGATGCTGCTTCAGCGCTTCGCATGTAGCAACTGCAAAGAATGGAAGGAATGAAAGCTTGACACCTTCACGCGCTTCAAATGTTGCCTTTGAACGATCGCGTAGACGAGCAATCTTTGTTACATCTACTTCAATCACAGTTGTGAGTTGAGCTGAAACTTGAAGTGACTCAACCATGCGTGCTGCAATCACCTTACGAAGACGTGACATTGTCACTGTTGTTCCGCGAAGTGGTGAAGCTGCAACAACTGGAGCAGCTGCACGAGGTGCCTGCGCTGCTGGAGCTGAAGCCGCTGGCGCAGCTGTGCGTGGCGCAGCACCCTCTACATCTTCACGACGAATACGACCGCCGACGCCCGTTCCCTTAACAGAAGCAAGGTTGACGCCAAGATCATTAGCGAGCTTTCGAACAATCGGAGTGACATAAGCATCTGCAGGTTGTGAAACCGGTGCGGCTGGTGCGGCTGGTGCCGCAACAGGTGCAGGTGGTGGAGTTACAGGTGCAACTGCCACTGGGGCCGCGGGAGCAACAGGTGCAGGTGGTGGAGTTACAGGTGCAACTGCAACAGGAGTTGGAACTACAGGAGCTGGCGTAGAAACGACTGCGCTGCCAGCAGCACCGATCAGCGCAAGCCGCGCACCCACAGGAACCGTTGTATCTACTGAAACATCGATTGCAAGAAGTGTTCCTGCAACTGGTGAAGGAATCTCTGTATCAACCTTGTCAGTTGATACTTCAAGAAGCGCTTCATCGACTGCAACTGAATCACCAACGTTCTTAAGCCAACGAGTAACAGTTCCTTCAGAGACTGATTCACCGAGCGCTGGCATGGTGATGACAGTTCCTGCAGACGCAGGTGCGGCAGCAACAGGAGCCGGGGCTTCAACCGCAACGATTGGAGTCGCAACTTGAGCTGGAACCTCTGCCACATTTACCTGAGCTACTGGCTCGGACACTGCAGGTGCAACCGCAGGCGCAGGTGTTGAAGCACCCGCACTATCAGCAATGACTGCAAGCTCTGCACCGACCGGAACAGTCTGATCGACTGCAACAACAATCTTCTGCAATACACCAGCAACTGGTGAAGGAATCTCTGTATCAACCTTGTCAGTTGATACTTCGAGGAGTGGTTCATCCATTGCAACATGGTCACCTTCGGCTTTAAGCCAACGTGTAACTGTTCCTTCGCTGACTGATTCACCAAGTGCTGGCATCGTTACTGAAAATGTCATCTGATTTTCTCCTCTTTACCTTTAACTTAATTCTTAACCGTGGGCGTGCAGTGGCTTGCCAGCAAGAGCCATGTGAGCCTCGCCCATTGCCTCGGACATTGTTGGGTGAGCATGGATAAGAGGAGCAACATCTGCTGCAGTTGCTTCCCAGTTAAATATCAATTGCGCTTCTGCAAGTAGTTCACCTACGCGAGCACCAACCATATGAATTCCAAGAACCGGACCGTTCTTCTCTGCAACGAGTTTGATGGATCCAGCTGTTTTAAGAATCTGTGCCTTACCGTTTCCGGCAAGGTTGTAATCGAGCTCAACAACATCGTAACCGCGCTCCTTAGCAACCTTTGTTGAAAGGCCAACTGAGGCAACTTCTGGCTCGGAATATGTAACGCGTGGAACGCCGTCATAATTGATTGGGCGTGGGTTTAGCCCTGCAATTGTCTCGGCAACGAGGATTCCTTCTTGGAAGCCAACGTGTGCAAGCTGAAGAGTAGGAATGATGTCACCGACAGCAAAGATTCCAGGCACATTTGTGCGGCAATGGTCATCAACCAGAACGTAGCCACGATCCATTGCGATGCCAGCTTCTTGGTAGCCGATTCCATCTGTGACAGGACCGCGACCGATTGAGACGAGGAGAATGTCAGCGGTGAATTCACGACCATCTTCAAGTGTGACAGTTACAGAATCTGCATTGACTCGATGTGACTTGAACTTAATGCCGAGCTCAAAGTTGATGCCACGCTTACGGTAAGCGCGCTCAAGGAGCTTAGAAGAAGATTCGTCTTCTAGCGGAACAAGGTGGTTGAGGCCTTCAATGATTGTTACCTCTGCGCCAAATGATTTCCAGACAGATGCAAACTCACAACCGATAACGCCACCTCCGAGCACGATTGCGCTCTTTGGAATGTAATCAAGTTTTGTACCGTGATCTGATGTGATGACGCGTTGACCATCGATATCAAGACCAGGGATTGTCTTCGC
This sequence comes from Candidatus Nanopelagicaceae bacterium, assembly GCA_965267625.1. GTDB lineage: Bacteria > Actinomycetota > Actinomycetes > Nanopelagicales > Nanopelagicaceae > Planktophila. The sequence continues at coordinate 834,127 of OZ254124.1, read as the reverse complement.
GTAAGAACCGGTAGCAAGAATGATGTTCTTGCCTGTGTACTGCTGGCCATTTACTTCAATTGTGTTGTTATTGACGAGGCGTCCCTTGCCCTCGATATATGTGACGTTACGAGACTTGATCAAACCTTGAAGCCCCTTGTAGAGACCAGCGATAACGCCATCCTTGTAAGAGTTGACGCCGTTCATATCAATCGAATTGAGCTGGGCGTTGACGCCGAAGATATGTGACTCACGTGCACTATCTGCAACTTCACCTGCGTGAAGTAGTGCCTTCGTTGGAATACATCCACGGTGAAGGCAGGTTCCGCCAACCTTGTCTTGTTCGATCAGTGCAACTGAGAGACCGAGTTGTGAACCTCGAAGTGCTGCTGCATATCCGCCGCTGCCGCCACCAAGGATGACAAGATCAAAATTCGACATCAAGAAACTCCTAAACCCGTACGAGGAAGAGACCGTTTACGCCCATATCTTGCCAGCCTTAGGCGTGGATGACTAACTCAGGCGGGAGTCTCGTGGCTCACTAATTGCCTGCGGCAATAGCCATTCCCTCGGGCTACTTGCCTGCGGCAATAGCCATCTCAACTAGTGAACGGAAGGCGACTCCAGTGCCCCCAACAGGCGTATAGCCGTGGGGTTCTGCATCGTTATAGGCAGGGCCGGCAATGTCGAGGTGGAGCCAAGGTAGATCATCAGATACAAACTCTTTCAAGAAGAGTCCGGCAACCAACATTCCGCCCATTCGTTCTCCCATATTTGCGATATCAGCAACAGGGGAGTCAAGGCTTGGTCGAAGGTCAACTGGAAGTGGCATTGGCCAGAAAGATTCACCGGAGATCTTGGTGACATCCATAAAGTGAGCCGAGAAGTCTTCGTTATTAGTCATCACGGCACTTGTGCGCTTACCGAGTGCGACAACTTGGTGTCCGGTCAACGTTGCAACGTCAATGATCGCGTCAAGATCTTTATCTTCTTGCGCCTTCATCAGTGCATCGCCAAGAACGAGGCGACCTTCTGCATCTGGGTTGATAACTTCAACAGTCTTACCGCCATAAATTGTGATGATGTCTGAAGGGCGAGTTGAATGATCGCTGACCATATTCTCGGCAAGTGGAGCCCATGCTTCGATTGCAACTGGAACTTTAAGCAATGCAAGTGCAATCGTTGCCGCACAGACCGCTGCAGCTCCAGACATATCTGACTTCATAGCCTCCATGCCGAGGGCGGGCTTGAGTGCAAGGCCACCAGTATCGAAGGTGATTCCCTTACCAACGTATGCATACTTCTTCTTCGCTTTGACGCCCTTAGGTGTGTAAGAGATATTGAAAAGGCGAGGCGGGTTTGCAGACCCCTGTCCAACGCCAATGATTCCGCCGAAACCCTTCGACTTTAATTGCGAATCCGTCATCGTTGAAACTTTAAGTCCTACCGATGCTCCACCTGCATCTTTAACGGCAGCGCTCATCATTGAACAGAACGAAGCAGGAGTGAGATGGCTTGGGGGAGTATTGATGAGATCACGAACAATATTTGTGTATTTCGAAATCACTTCGGCATGGTGTGCGATTGCCTTGGCTTCTGCACCATGTACTAAAGATGAGTAAATAGTGATTGTCTTCAACGGATTCTTCTGAGCTGCCTTTGTGGAACCTCGGAATTGATCGAAGAGATAGCTGCCAAGACCCGCACCTTCCGCAACCGCCTTTACTGCAGCGGTAGTGAGTGCAGGAAGTGCGAAGGTCGCACTTGTGTTGCCAGCTAGATTTCGTGCTGCAGCGCCAGCAGCGCGGCGAAGCGTCTCGTCACTAAAAGTTGATTGCGCTTTGCCAAGACCTGTGAAGACTATAAGTCGCGTTGAGGTTCCGGGAATACGGATTACCTCATCGGTCTTTCCGGTAGCGCCCATATCGTTAAGAGTCGCAACTAAGGCCTTGCTATCTAGGGCTAAGTCACCTGATTCAATCTGGAGGGCACCCTTGCCGGACTTGATGGAGACTCCTACGACTAGCACGTCATCTTTAATGATTCCGTCGGAGATCTTGATGGTCGACATGGCGCTCCCTTGAGTTCTTGGTACTGAAATCTTTGCGGTGGTAAGTGTAAGTTCTCCATGTGAAAAACTCACCATTGCACCAGAAGCACATCGACCTCAACGCGAAGATGGCTGATTTTGGCGGTTGGCTGATGCCTATCGAGTACCCAGGGGCAGGCGTCCTCGCAGAGCACGCAGCGGTCCGCGAACGGGTCGGACTTTTCGACGTCTCGCATTTGGGGAAAGCCAGCGTCAAGGGCGAAGGCGCTCTCGATTTTCTCAATTCTCAGGTGACCAACGACCTCAATCGCATTACAGATGGTCAAGCCCAATACACGATGCTCTGCAATCCTGATGGTGGAGTAGTTGACGATCTCATCGTCTATCGCAATTCAGCAGATGATCTATTCCTAATTCCAAATGCTTCAAATACGACTGAGGTAGTTGCGATTATTTCTGCGGCAGCGCCGACCGGAATTGAAGTTGAAAATCTTCATGAGAAACATGCAGTTCTCGCACTTCAAGGTCCACAGGCGGCAGCGGTGATTGAATCTCTTGGTGTAGTGCCGACCATGGATTACATGGCCTTTTCTCACGTCACCATTGCAGGTTGCGATGTGATTCTTTGTCGCACTGGTTACACCGGCGAACACGGTTTTGAATTAGTTCCCTCATGGAACGATGCATCTCAGGTGTGGGATGCTCTCGTTAATGCGATGCAACCATTTGACGGATTGATCTGCGGTCTAGGCGCACGAGATACCTTGCGCACAGAGATGGGCTATCCACTTCATGGCCATGAACTTTCACTTGAAATTACACCGGTCCAAGCAGGCTCGACCTGGGCCGTGGGATGGAAGAAAGACTCATTCCGAGGCAGCGATTCACTTCGTGCAGAGAAAGAAGAAGGTCCACGCCGCATCTTGCGCGGACTCCAATCCACCGATCGAGGAATTCCTCGAGCAGGCATGGAGGTTAAGAACTCTGAAGGCGCCGTTATAGGCATTGTGACGAGTGGAACTTTCTCGCCATCACTAAAGAAAGGCATTGCCTTAGCTCTTCTTGAACCTGGCTATGCGGTTGGTGATTCGGTAGTAGTAGATGTGCGCGGAAGAGAATCAATATCCACTCTGGTCTCGCTACCTATGGTTGAATCGCACGTTCGCTAACTCTTTAAATTCTGCATGCGTTGCAAATGATGCACGGTGACGCGCTCTTCGTAGCGCGTTGAGCGCAGGCTTACCCGCAATAACGATTAAGACGAAGGTGATTGCTGCCCTTGGAACATCCCATGCCAGCGCTGAGATGAAGTGATAGGTAAAGAAATGAGAAAGGTTCTCAGAGATGGGAGCGCCCGCACGATACGAAAGTTCGGTGCCAGATCCAAGTGACCAAGGCCAAAATTGAAGGTCCATCGCAATTCCAAAGAACTCGGCCGCGAGAATTCCATAGAGAGCAAGTGCCAGTATTTCAATTTTGCCATTCAGCTGTCGAGGAATTATCCCGACTCCGAAGCCAATGAGAGCTGCGGCAAATACTTGATAAGAAAGCCAAGGACCGATACCACCGGTGAGCAGCGCCGAGAGCAACATGCTAAAAGTTCCAAGCAAAAATCCAAAGGTAGGACCCATAACACGAGCGGCAAGAATTAGTGCGAACCACATCGGCTCTATGCCGATGGCGCCGATTCCAAGTGGACGAAGTGCTGCTATCAAAGCAGAGAGAATGCCTAGGAAGGCAACGTTCTTTGATCCCAAGTCTTCGTTGCTAATCAAATAAATAAGTAATCCCACAATGATTGGCGTTGTCGCAAGAAAGAACCAACTTGCCCTATTGGCAAGCTCTTGGGTAGCTACGAAGAACGGCCAAGTAAAGCCCAAGAATGCACACGATGAAAGGAGAGTGAGTGAGAATTTCTTAATCATGAGTTCTTGCTCTCAACCGATCGCAATACATCTCCGACCGTCAGCCAACGGCGCGGCGACATCACTTTTGATACTTGTGGAGCAAAAGCTGGTGAGGCAAGTAAGACATCGAGCGTGCTGCCGTCAGCGACCTTCTCGCCATCTGCTAAGAAAATTGTCCGATCTGCAACCTCTGCAACAATCTCAACGTCATGGGTTGCCATCAATATGCAGGCAGCATCATTTCGGGCTAATTGATAGAGCTGTCTCATGAGATAAGTCTTTGCTTCGTAATCTAAGCCGCGAGTTGGTTCATCGAGAATGATTAGTTCTGGCTTGCCTGAGATAACAATCGCTAAAACTAGAGCTAAACGTTGTCCTTCAGAGAGTTCGCGAGGGTGGGCTAAAGGATTGATATGTGACATCGTTTCTTGAAGAAGTGCAAGTGTCGTTCCAGCTTGATTGTGATTATCTTTATCAGCTCTCGCGCACTCTTCTTGAACGCTCGTGAGATAGAGAAGATCTCCGGGATCTTGCGGGATATAGCCAACGCGCTGTGAGCGTTCTTGATTGCTTAGCTCGGAAATCAATCTATTGTCGAAAGAGACAGAGCCAAGAAACTCTTTATGAAGCCCGACAATTGTCCGAATCAGGGTGCTCTTGCCAGCACCGTTGCGACCCATGAGAGCTGTAATTTCGCCACGCTTGAGATCAATCGAAATATTCTTCAAAGCAGGCTTTGCTTCGTAACTTGCGGTTAAGTTTGCAGTTGATAGCAGGATTTCACCGGGGGAGTAAGCAGGCCTTTCAATATCTGGTAAATCGCTACGTAGCTCTTCCGTAATTCTTCTCACTTCACGAGTGCTTGTGCCAACCTCATCGAGGTGAAGACTTCTTGTCAGACGCACAATAGGTGGCACTAAATCTGTCTTCTTCAGAATTTCAGAGGGCAAACCGATGCTTGATTTTCCATCGCCTTCTATGAGCAATATCCGATCTACATAGCCAATGACGCGCTCGAGGCGATGCTCCGCGAGGATCACGGTGACGCTGAGATCATGAACAAGGCGATGAAGAATCGCAAGAATTTCTTCAGAGGCAACTGGGTCGAGCGCACTTGTAGGTTCATCCAGAACTAAGACCTTTGGATGCATCACTAGCGCACAGGCAATTGCGAGTCTTTGTTGTTCGCCTCCGCTCAATGTGGCGATGGTTCTATTTCTCAGTGAATTAAGTCCAACTTGGTCAAGTGCTTCTTCAATGCGCTTACGCATTACATCTTCCGGAAAGTTGAGTGATTCCATCCCAAAGGCAAGTTCATCTTCAACAACATCGGTGACAAAAGTATCGATTGGATTCTGACCAACAATACCGACGATTCCAGCTAGCTGTCCTGGTGTGGTAAGTCTTGTTGACTGACCGGCTACGACGATTTCTCCGCCAAGGATTCCGCCAGTGTGGTGCGGAACAAGTCCGTTAATCAGCCTCAATAGCGATGATTTTCCGGAGCCAGTATGTCCCATCACTAGAACCATCTCTCCTTCCTCAATCTGGAAGGAGAGGTCTTCGATAACGGTGGTAGTTGAATGTGGATAGATCAATGAAACCCTGGAGAAGGTAATCACATCGCCACCGCCAAAGTTGCAATAGTCACTCCGCTGGCAATAATTGCAAAATCTCTTGATGAATATGAAATTGGTCGGTATCGACTCTGGTGTCGCGATTGACCGTAACCTCTCGCCTCCATAGATTCCGCGAGATTTACGGCTCGGCCGAGACTTTCTTCAAGTAGCGGGAGGGCAATCGATGAAATCCGTGGTCGCTTGCCACTTCTCAAGAATTGGGCATCTCGAATTCTCTTGATACTCGTTATCAACTGCGGAAAGACAGATGTGGCAATGATCAGTGTTACTGAAATCTGATAGATACGCCCAGGTAGAACTCGAAGCAGTTTTCGTGGACTGGTGAGGGAATTAGCGGCGCCAAAGAGCGCAATCACTGTTGCAATGATGAGGCCCTCGTGGAGTGCTGAGGTGAGTCGCTCAAGAGTGACATCTCCTCCGATACGAATCCCTGGTAGCCACGATGGCAAGGAAACTCTTGGGATCTCAAAGAGAGTTCTCCCTGGTCGCGGAACTCCAATGAGGATTCCAGCGATTGCTCTAATCGATAGCAAGTAAAGCCCGGCGATAAGTGACCATTGAAAACTCTTACCCCATGGACCATCGCTACGAAAGAAATGCACAAGAAGAGCCGACCCACCCAATGCAAGTAGTGCAACAAGAGCGCTATCAGAGGCAACAACGGCAACTGCTATCGCTGTGAATAGTGCCCAGAAAGTCATTGGGTGGAACGGCTTCATTATGATTTACTTCTTGATCATCGAAGTTGGTGTCTTAATCTCAACTCCACATTCTTTAGCTGGATAACCGTTAAAACCACAGATCAATCCCGAATCAGCGCTACGCACATCAATCTCTTGTGCCAGCACATCGATTCCTTGAGAATCTTTAGATGTTAGAACGCAGCGGACGATTGTCTTCTTTACCTTTTCTCCCTTAGGCGCATAGGCCTGTGAGCCAAAATCAATCACTAATCCGATTCGCTTCAAGCCAGCCTGCGCCTTTGTCTTTCCGCAGATCGAAGCGAAGCTTGGTTTTGCTGAAGGGGGAGTTGAGGGAATGTCATCGTTGCTAAAGGTGAAGATCCAGCCTTCAACTGAGCCATCAGCTATATCAACGGTAGGCCCGGTCATTGCCGCTTTCCAGATAGTGGTCTTTGGGGCTGCTTGGTAATAACCCCAATAGCGCCAACCTTTAGAGGCGGCTTGAGCTGGTGCGATAAATGATTGTGAAACAAGTGCAGCCAATATCGCTGCAATAAGAGTAACTTTTTTCAATCTGGAGCTCCTAGAAAATAAAGAGTCTCACAGGGGTAGTGTGCAAATGGTGATGAAGCAGATGCGACTACGCCCCGCAAACCTCGGCGGGTGTTGGTCTTAAAGATGAATTGGGTAATCCGACTTAAGTTTGCAGAACAAACTCTTACGGTTGCGGGTCAGCGTCGGAATTTCACCGAACTTCCCCCAAGGCACCTAGGTAATGCTTATTCAGTTGTGGACGTACCAAACCATATCGCCAATCCATTGGCAACGACCAACCCACCCCATACGATGGCGCCATGGAATATCGCCGCTTAGGTTCAACTGGAATGTACGTCTCTGAAATTTCTTACGGTAACTGGGTCACTCATGGATCCCAGGTTGAGGCAGATGCTGCGCTCAAATGTGTAAAGGCTGCTCTCGATGTCGGAATTACGACTTTCGATACAGCAGATGTCTATGCGGGAACAAAAGCTGAGACGATTTTGGGTCGCGCGCTCAAAGGTGTTCGCCGCGAGTCCTATGAGCTATTTACAAAGGTTTATTTCCCAACCGGCACCGGCAAGAATGATCGTGGACTCTCACGCAAGCACATCATGGAATCTTGTCACGCTTCGCTGAAGCGACTCAACACCGAGCATATTGATCTCTACCAGGCACATAGATTTGATTATGAGACTCCATTGGAAGAGACGCTTTCGGCCTTCGATGACCTGATCCGTCAAGGAAAGGTGAGCTACATCGGTTTCTCAGAGTGGAATGCGCAACAGATCAAAGATGCGTTGAAGATTCAAGATGCACGAGGCTATAACCGTTTTGTTTCAAGTCAGCCACAATATTCTGCGCTCTGGCGAGTAATCGAAGCTGAAGTTGTTCCACTTTCTCGCAAAGAAGGAATTGGCCAAATCGTGTGGTCACCGATGGCGCAGGGAATCCTTACCGGTAAATATCTTCCGGGTGCAAAGCCGCCTGCTGGTTCTAGAGCTACCGACAAGAAATCTGGCGCGGGATTTATCTCTCGCTGGATGACCAACGACGTATTGGAAGCAGTGCAACGTTTGGTTCCCATTGCTGAAGAATCAGGATTGACGGTTGGTCAGCTTGCAATCGCGTGGGTTCTATCCAATGACAACGTTTCCAGCGCGATTATGGGTGCGACAAAGCCTTCTCAGGTAAAGGAGAATGTAAAGGCATCTGGCGTAAAGCTGACGGCAGATCAATTGCGAGCGATTGATAAGGCGTTAGGAAGCTTGCCAGAGAGAGATGCAAAGAAGACTTTAAGCCCAAATCCTCGGGCTTAATTAAATCTTTGTTCCGGTCTTAACCTGTGGCTTTGGTGTGCGCATACGTCGCATCTGAGTAGATCGCAACCAGCCATACATGCCGAGTCCACGAAGTGTTGTGCCTGGATACTTGGCAGAAACCGCCTTCTTAATTTTGCGATTAAGGCGAACTCCGTCAAGCACAGAGATAATCAAAACTGAGTACATGATTGCAATCGAGATGACCTGAGTCATTGGAACTTGTGGAAGTCCCTCTGCATTTGTTGTTGTCTTTGTTGGAATCATTGTTAAAACAAGGACGATAAAGATAATTGGTAAGAAGTATTCGCCGACTGATCGTCGTGAATCGACATAATCACGAACAAACTTACGAGCTGGACCACGATCACGCGCGGGTAGCGCACTTTCATCTCCGCGCATATAGGCCTCACGAGCTGTAATGCGAGATGCCTTTGCTACTTCGCGGGCTCTCTTCTTCTCTTCCTTAGTTTTAATAGGAGCAAGAGAGTGGTGCTTTGATGTTGCCTCACGACGCTTTGGGGTCGGACGGCCCTTCTTTGAAGAATCTTGTGGGTTCTGGCTCATGGCGGTAACTATAGGGCGAGCATTTGCTCAAGAGCGAGTTTTGAATACCGCGCGGTTTCTGCGTCAACTGTGATCTGATTGACGACGCTGCCGCTGACAAGAGACTCGAGCGCCCAAACGAGGTGGGGGAGATCAATACGGTTCATCGTTGAGCAGTAGCAGACAGTTCGATCAAGGAAATAGACCTTCTTATCAGAATTCTGCGCGGCAAGGCGCCCTACCAAATTGAGTTCAGTGCCGACCGCCCATTGAGAACCCGGTGCAGATTCTGAGACAGTTTTAATAATCTTCTCAGTGCTTCCAACGACGTCGGCTGCTTGCACGACTTCATGTTGGCACTCAGGGTGAACGATAATTTGTACACCAGGAACTTTCTTGCGAAATTCCGAAATCGATTCGGCAGTGAAACGACCATGTACAGAACAATGACCACGCCAGAGAATCATCTTTGCATTACGAATTTCTTCTACAGTCAATCCGCCCTGTGGCTTCCATGGATTCCAGACGACGCAATCATCTAGCGAGAGGCCAAGATTTTCGACTGCGGTGTTTCGACCGAGATGTTGATCTGGTAGGAAGAGAATCTTCTCGCCTTTTGCAAATGCCCAACGGAGAGTTTTCTCAGCATTCGATGAAGTGCAGATTGTGCCGCCATGTTTTCCGGTAAAGCTCTTTATGGCTGCAGATGAATTCATATATGTGACCGGAATAGTTGTTGCAGCAACACCAAGCTTTTCTAGCTCTTGCCAGCACTGATCTACTTGAGCAGCTGTTGCCATATCTGCCATCGAACAACCTGCTGCTAAATCAGGGAGGATCACTTTCTGATTCGCCCCGGTAAGAATGTCAGCACTTTCGGCCATAAAGTGAACGCCACAGAAGATGATGTATTCAGCCTCACTCTGTTCAGCGGCTGCTTGAGCTAACTTAAAAGAATCGCCAGTGATATCAGCAAATTGAATAACTTCATCGCGTTGATAGTGATGACCGAGAATCAGGACTTTAGAGCCAAGGGCTTTCTTTGCGGCGGTCGCTCGAGCCACCAGGGTTGGGTCGCTCGCAGCGGGCAGATCACCGGTGCAGGAAACACCGCGCTCGGAGGCAAGATCTGCGCCCTGCCCCAAGAGGAGTAGGTTCGCTAGAGGAGTGGCTGACGACATAACCCCATTCTCCACGCTTTGGAGTCGCAACGGCAACCCGAGGTGGGTATTCTTTGGCACATGACAACAGAGACCACACAATCAGTAGACCTCACAACTGGCATCGTTCTTACAGAGACCGCTGCAGCAAAGGTTGCATCACTGCTTGCACAGGAAGGTCGCGATGACCTTTATCTCCGCGTTGCAGTTCAGCCAGGTGGTTGTTCAGGACTTCGTTACCAGCTCTACTTTGATGACCGTAACCAGGATGGCGATATCACTCGCGAGTTCGGTTCAGTCAAGGTAGTTGTAGACAAGATGTCAGATCCATATTTGATGGGCGCATCGGTTGATTTTGTAGACACAATTGAGAAGCAGGGCTTCACAATTGATAATCCCAACGCACAAGGTTCTTGTGCTTGTGGCGATTCCTTTAACTAATTCTTCGCAGCTGTAGTTAAATCCACCCATGAGAATTGGTGTCGCGGGTTCAGTCGGTCTTGATCATTTAATGACTTTCCCGGGAAAGTTCACCGACTCTCTTGTGGCTGGTTCACTTGAAAAAGTTTCACTCTCATTCTTGGTAGACGGCCTGGAAGTCCGTCGCGGAGGATGTGCCGCAAACATCTCATTTGGAATGGCTAATCTCGGTCTCTCACCAATTCTTGTTGCCGCGGTTGGAAAAGACTGGGCTGACTACGATGCATGGCTCTCTCGTCACGGCGTTGATACCTCGCATGTATTGATTTCTAAAGAGCAGTACACAGCGCATTTCACAGTAACTACCGATACTGAGCTCAATCAAATCGCTTCATTCTTCCCAGGCGCAATGTCGGAAGCTCGCAATATTGAACTTCAGCCAATTATGGATAAGACCGGACGTTTTGATCTCTTGGTTATTTCACCTGATGATCCAGAGGCGATGCTTCGCCATATGGAAGTAGCTCTCCAAAACAACATTCCAGTTGCAGCAGATCCTTCACAGCAGATGGCGCGTATGTCGGGTGAAGAAATTAAGAAGCTCATTGACGGCGCTACCTATTTGTTTATGAACGAATATGAGCTTGCCCTTGCAATTCAGAAAACCGGTTGGAGCGACCACGAAATTTTGCAACGTGTGAAATACCGCGTCATCACCCAGGGTTCTGCGGGAGCTCGCGTTGAGAGCATTGATGGCGAATTCATCAAGGTTGTCTGCGCAAAAGAGAAGGCCAAAGTTGATCCAACTGGTGTCGGAGATTCATTCCGTTCTGGTTTTGTTGCCGGTCTTGCCTGGGGCCTAAGCCATGAGCGCTGCGCTCAACTTGGATCCATGATTGCTACCTATGTAATCGAAACTATGGGTACTCAGGAATACCGGTTTACCAAAGAAGAGTTTGTAGCTCGTTTTTCAGAGGCTTACGGAGCAGAAGCTGCTTCGGAAGTTGCTGCGCATTTAGCTGCGTAACTGAACCAAAACCTTCTTAAGCTCTTCAATCAGCTCGTCAATATCTGACTTTGTATGAGCGGGATGCAGCGTAAATCTCAGCGATCCTGCTGTTGGGTATCCCATCGATGCCAATACGTGGCTCGGTGCCAAATCCTCCGGCGAGCAGGCAGAACCTGAATCGATCGCGATATCCCTCTTGAGTAATTCTCGAAGAACTTCTTCACCGGAAAATTCTTGGCATAGTGCGGTGAGATAGCGAGATTGATGGTCGCTTTCTCCACCGATAAGTTCTAGACCATCTAATCCAGAAAGTTGCGTTGCAAAATATTCTCGCAGTGAATAAATCTGGTCTTCACATTTCTTCATTTCGGTCAGGGCGATGGCGCTACCAACGAGAAGTGGCAGCGAGAAACTTCCAGGCACCCGAATCGGTGCGATGTGGGGCAGCGGGTATCTAAATTTTTCTGCATCATTGATAGCGATGATAGAAACACCAGTGGGCCCATTCCATGAAGCGGCGTCAAAAGTTGCCGCCGCAAAACCATCAGCTAGCCCTGCCCCAGGAATAGTTCTGGTGGCGTCGAGAATGATTGAAGCTGGAGAATTTCGCCAGCTATCAAGGTTCTGGCCAATTCCAGTCTCGCCATTGGTGCATTGAATTGAGGCGACATCATCTTTTGAAAACGATTCTTCTGAACTCAATATCTGGCCATCGATTGAAACTTCAAGGGCATGGTTGCGACCAGGATGGGCTCTAGCGATCGCCCTGATCTTGCCCACGTCGACTCCCGAAGTAATGAGGCGCTTCCCATTGGAAAGATATCCGCCGATGGCTACGAAATGGGCAAGTGATGGCTCACCAAGAACTTCCAGGTTGCCGGGGGAGATGGCCAGGTGGGATGCGATCTCTTCTACAGCGGCAGCTTTAAGGCCACGGGCCATATGGCTGGCTTGGGAGAGTTTCTTGGGATCGGCCCAACCTTGGGAGAGGGCGGTAGAAATGGCCTCAAGGACCGGCCCGGATAGAGGGGCTTCGGAGGTGAAATTTTCTGTGAGGCGAGCCACCCCAAGAACGATACCTCTACCGGCGACTACTGAGCGCATACGCCACTATCCTTAGCGCTATGTCTGCACCTAAAAAGCGCACCCTGCTCGGTCTGCTTGGGGTCACTTCGACTCTGGCACTCCTCAGTGGATGTTCACTCAAATCCAACGATATCTCCGGAATGGGATATCCCAAGAATGTTTCTAGCGTCAACGATATCTCGCTCTCTCTATGGCAGGGCGCATGGATCGCAGCTGGAGTCGTAGGTGTCATCACCTTAATCCTCATTCTCTGGCCAGCAATCTTCCATCGTAAGAACGATGAGAAGAAGGGTGAATTCCCGAAGCAGACTCAGTACAACATTCCAATTGAGATTGTTTACACGATTGTTCCCTTTATTATCGTGGCAGTTCTCTTCTACTTCACCGCAGTTAAAGAGTCAGAGATTGTTAATCTCAAGACTCCAGCGCAACATGAAATTACCGTTGAAGGAATTCAATGGTCATGGCAGTTCGGTTATCCAGAAGCAGGCAAGGATGCAGTGGTGACTGGAACACCTGAAAATCCTCCAACGCTCTACATGCCGCAAGGCGAGAGCGTGCGCTTCACAATTACATCAAACGATGTAGTTCACGGTTTCTGGATCCCTGCTTTCATGATTCAGATGCAGAACCTGCCTGATCGCACCAACCACATTCAATTCACTGCAAATAAGTTGGGAACCTTCCCAGGTCGTTGCAACATTCTTTGTGGACGTAACCACACACAGATGATTTTTAAGGTCAAGGTTGTTACTCCTGAGCAATATCAGAAGTACCTCAACTCATTGAAGGTGAGCGCATAATGACTACTTTTGCAGAACGCCCAACAGTTGCCGCTCCTCGCCAAGGCGTTGAACGTCGCGAGTCTTGGGGGAGTCAGTTTGTAAAGACAGTTACCTCAACTGACCATAAGCGCATTGGATATCTCTACCTTGCTACTTCTTTTACCTGGTTCTTAGTCGGTGGATTGCTCGCACTCTTCTTGCGCGCCGAGCTCACTCGCCCAGGTATGCAGTTCATGAGTAATGAGCAGTACAACCAGATCTTTACAATGCACGGCACAATCATGTTGCTGATGTTCTCAACATCGCTCTTCGTTGGCTTTGCAAACGTCATCATGCCACTTCAAATCGGTGCAGCTGACGTTGCTTTCCCACGTTTGAACATGATGTCTTACTGGCTCTATTTCTTCGGTTCATTGATGGCAGTTGCCGGCTTCCTCACACCAGGTGGCGCAGCATCATTTGGTTGGACTGCTTATGCACCGCTAGCAAACTCGACTTACTCACCAGGTATTGGTGGAGATCTATGGGTTGTTGGTTTAACAATTTCAGGTCTTGGAACAATCCTTGGTGGCGTTAACTTCATTACGACAATCTTCACAATGCGTGCCCCAGGCATGACGATGTTCCGTATGTCTATCTTCACTTGGAACACATTGTTGACATCGATTTTGATTCTTCTTGCCTTCCCTCCTTTGGCCGCAGCGCTACTTGCTCTCGAATCAGATCGACTCTTTGGTACGCACATCTTTGATCCGGCTAACGGCGGAGCTATGTTGTGGCAACACTTGTTCTGGTTCTTTGGCCATCCCGAGGTTTATATCCTGGCGCTACCCTTCTTCGGTATTGCAACAGAGATTTTGCCGGTCTTTAGCCGCAAGCCAATCTTTGGTTACAAGGGCCTCATCGCGGCGACTATTGCAATCGCAGCGCTCTCTGTTGCTGTATGGGCGCACCATATGTTTGCAACTGGACAGGTTCTCTTGCCGTTCTTCTCCTTCATGACATTCCTCATCGGTGTGCCTACTGGTGTGAAGTTCTTTAACTGGATTGGAACCATGTGGCGAGGAAATGTTTCATTTGAGACACCGATGCTCTGGGTTATGGGCTTCCTCGTAACGTTCCTCTTCGGTGGACTTACCGGAATTATTCTTGCCTCACCTCCACTGGATTTCGCAGTTTCAGCGAGCTACTTCGTTGTCGCTCACTTCCACTACGTCCTTTTCGGAACCGTGGTGTTCGCGATGTTCGCAGGCTTCTACTTCTGGTGGCCTAAGTTCACCGGACGCATGCTCAACGAACGCCTTGGAAAGATCCACTTCTGGACACTCTTCTTCGGCTTCCACACAACTTTCTTGATTCAGCACTGGCTTGGTATCAAGGGCTTCCCTCGTCGCTACGCCGACTATCTGGCATCAGATGGATTCACTGGAATGAACATGATTTCAACGGTCGGTTCTGCGCTCCTTGCGCTCTCAATGATTCCGTTCTTCATTAACATCTGGATCACTCGCAAGAGCCCACTCGTTAACTGCGACGATCCATGGGGTTACGGCTCATCACTTGAGTGGGCTACTAGCTGCCCACCACCACGCCATAACTTCACTTCAATGCCACGCATTCGTTCAGAGCGCCCAGCATTTGATCTCCACCACCCACACATTAAGACAGAGGGTCACTAACTCATGAAGGCTAACTACAAACTCTTCACAGGTCTTGCAGTCTTCTATGCAATCATGGCAGTCATCTATTACTACGTAGGCGGTGAAGCGGTAGGCATTACCGGAATGATCCTCGCTTCATGTCTTGCAGCGATGGTTGGCTTCTACGTCTGGTTCACTCAGAAGCGCATCGGTTTTGATATTCCATCAGATGATCTCGATGGTGAGATTGCTGATGATGCAGGTGAACTAGGTTTCTATAGCCCACATTCATGGTGGCCGCTTCCGGTTGCATTCAGCGCAACGATGGCTGGAGTTGGACTCATCATCGGTTGGTGGCTCACTATCATCGCAATCGCAGCTCTACTCGTAAGCATCGTTGGATTTGTTACAGAGTATGAGAAGCCACTTCCTGCATCTGCAGATCACTAAGTTAGTTTTAAATCGATGAAGACTCTTGAGCGCTTTGCGCCAGGAGTCTTCGTCATAATCTGGTCATCTGGCTTCATCGTTGCAAAATACGCATTTCGAGATTCAGATGTCATCTTCTTTCTCTCGATTCGCCTCCTGATTGCTGCAGCAATTCTTGCGGTGATAACAAAATTGATGGGGCATTCACTCAAGCTCACAAGAAGTGATCTCTTTGCCTCGCTTGCAATTGGAATCGCCCTACATGCCGTTTACCTCGGTGGTGTATGGGAGGCAATCGCAGAGGGCTCACCTTCGGGCATTGCATCGGTAATCACTAGCCTGCAACCAGTTCTCGTCTCCCTCATCGCAGTGCGACTATTGGGGGAGAGGCTCTCTCATAATCAGTTGATTGGTCTATTTCTCGGATTGGCTGGGGTCTTCCTTGTGCTTGCGCCAGCCTTTTCGCGTACTGGTGAGATGACCTTGCTTGCACTCCTGCTTTTGATTGCAGCGCTCTCTGGTTCAACTTCGGCAACGCTGATGCAGAAGAAGATCGGTCATTCAATCCCACTGTTAGCTGGCACCACATATCAGTTCTTAATCGCGGGCTTAGTTCTTGGCGCCTACTCTTTTACCTCTGGTAAAACTTCGATGCAGTGGAACGTTCAATCAACGTTGGCGATGGCATGGGCTGTCATTGTGACCTCATTAATTGCCATATTGCTTCTGCTCTGGATGCTCACCAGGGGGAGTGCGGCACGGGTATCTAGCCTTCTCTATCTCGTTCCACCAATGACTGCGATTCAAGCGCTTGTACTCTTTGGAGAAAAGCTAAACCCCCAGGCAATCATCGGTATTGCGATGACGGCGCTGGGGGTCGCTCTGGTTCAAAAGCGGTAGCTTTCTGAACTGATTAACTGGTTCAAAAGCGGTAGCTTTCTGAACTGATTAACTGGTTCAAAAGCGGTAGCTTTCTGAACTGAATAACTGGTTCAAAAGCGGTAGCTTTAGCTTTAGTGGTGTCCTTCAAGCTCCTTACGCTCTGACTCTGTCGCCTTTGGAACAGCTACAGCGTTAGCGCGAGAGATTCGATTGCGAACCTTGTTGGCAAGTGCCTTAGGGCGACGAACGCCTGCTGCATCGAACTCTGGAAGTTCAAGTGGAGCAAGTTGTTCATGAGAAGTGAGAGTCCATGCCTTTTCAGCTGAGATTGGCTCATGAACTTCGACAAATTCACCATGCGGCAAGCGAACCAAACGACCTGTTTCGCGACCGTGCAATACAAGCTCACGATCTGCGCGCTGCAATGAGAGGCAGATTCGCTTTGTGATTATGAAAGCAATTGGAGGCAAGACAAGCACGCCGATACGAGAGAACCACATCATCTGGTTAATGGTGAGGTGGAAGGTGGTTGCGATGATGTCGTTTCCACCGTTAAGAAGTGAGACAAGCGTGAATGTGAGCGCCATAGCACCGAGCGCCGTGCGGTTTGGTGCATTACGTGGACGATCGAGGAGATGGTGCTCGCGCTTATCTCCGGTTGCCCAGCTCTCAATGAATGGATAGAGAGCAAGAAGGGTGAACATGATGCCGGGAAGAATCAATCCTGGAATCAGGATGTTCCATGAAATCGTGTAACCGAAAGCATGAGTTTCTAGTGGTGGCGACATACGTACCAAACCATCGAGCCATCCCATGTACCAGTCAGGTTGAGAGCCGGCTGAAATCTGACCCGGTGTATATGGACCGTAGAGCCAGATTGGGTTGATAGATGCAACCGCGCCAAGGAAGGCGGTAACACCGAAGACGATAAAGAAAAATCCGCCAGCCTTGGCCATATAGACAGGCATCAATGGATAACCGACAACGTTCTTCTCTGTGCGACCTGGACCAGGGAACTGTGTGTGCTTCTGGTACCAGACGAGCATCAAGTGCACCGTGATCAGCGCCAAGAAAATACCCGGCAGAAGAAGCACGTGCACTGTGTAGATGCGTGGAATAAAGGCATCACCAGGGAAGGCTCCACCGAAGGCAAAGAAGGCAAGGTATGAACCAACGACTGGAAGCGCTTGAATAATTGCCTCCGCAATGCGGATACCTGTACCTGAGAGAAGGTCATCAGGAAGTGAGTAACCCAAGAAGCCTTCAACGATTCCGAGAGTCAAGAGACCAACGCCGATAATCCAGTTGAACTCGCGTGGCTTACGGAACGCGCCAGTGAAGTAAACGCGGAGCAGGTGAACAACGATTCCGACCATAAAGATCAACGCTGCCCAGTGGTGGATCTGACGCATCAAGAGACCGCCGCGAACCTCAAATGAGATATCGAGAGTAGAGGCATATGCCGCAGACATTTCGAGACCCTTGAGTGGTGCATATTGACCGTCGTAAACAACTTCCTTCATAGATGGGTCAAACCAGAAAGTTAGGAATGTTCCCGATGCAAGAAGAATGATGAATGAGTAGAGGCAGATTTCACCAAGCAGGAACGACCAGTGATCAGGGAAGACCTTTGTTAGGTTCTTCTTCATCCACTTGGCCGCACCGGTGCGATCGTCTACATATCCGGCGACGTTACCTGCGATTCGTTCGCGTGCTGTCATGATGAGCGCTCCCAGAAGCTAGGTCCAACAGGTTCATTAAATGGTGCTTGTGCTACGAGGTAACCCTCTTCATCGACAGTAATTGCTAACTGTGGCAATGGACGGGCAGCCGGTCCAAAAATAACCTTAGCTGCGCGAGTTACATCGAATGTTGATTGGTGACATGGGCAGAGCAGATGCTTAGTCTGCTGTTCGTACAGCGCAACAGCGCAACCCATATGAGAGCAAATCTTTGAGAAGGCGATGATTCCCTCGTGTGTCCAAGAGAGTCGTTCGTCATCTAGATTGAAATCTTCTGGTCGAAGGCGAATCAAGAGAACCGCATCCTTGGCGATATCGTTGAGTGAACGGTGATCTTCGCCTGCAGGAAGCTCAGGAAGTGTCTGAGCAACTGCTCCCACCTCAAGATCAGTTGCCTTAATTGGGCGATCGCCTGGATCGGTAACTAGACGAGTTCCAGCCTTCCAAGATGTCTTAGTCAGTTCATCCTTTGGTAGTGGACCGAGGTCACGAAGCAGAAGCAGGGGAGTAAGTCCTGAGAGACCTAGCGCTAATCCAAGTGTGCGCTTAATCAATGGACGACGTCCAAGTCCGGCAGCACCTGCACCTGCTTTAACGGTCTTTACAAACTCGGTACGATCTTCATCATCTGAGCGGAACTCATGACGCTCTGCAATTACCTCTTCATCAGGCATCAATGTCTTTGCCCAGTGAATCAAACCTGCGCCGATACAGAAGAGCGCAATTGCCATTCCGAGACCAAGGAAGAGCTGGTGTGCATTTGTCTCACCCATGATTGGAATAAAGATAAATGAATCTTGCGGAATGAAAATGTAAGAGGCGATTAGGAGAATTGTTCCCAGCGCTGAGAGCAGAAAGAGGATAGAGACTTGCGTCTCTGCACGCTTTGCGTACTTCTCATCATGGTCAGCGCGACGATGGACGTGAGCAGGAAGACCTGGATCTTTAATCTGTTCGATTTCGTTAGACATTTAACTATCTCGCTTTCATCGCCAACCAGACTGCTACAGCGATCAGCAATCCGATTCCTAGTGTCCATGCCAAGAGGCCTTCAGTTACTGGACCAACGCGACCGAGTGCAGCGCCACCAATTTGTGGTTCTGACTCTGCTGCCTTGATCCATTTAATAATTGACAATTTTTCTTCAGCAGTAAGTGTCTTATCGCTGAAGACCGGCATTGACTGCGGTCCAGTAATCATTGCTTCATAAATATGTTTTGGTTCAACGCCCATAAGTGTTGGTGCGTACTTACCCTGCGTAAGTGCGCCACCTTGACCGGCAAAGTTATGACACATCGCGCAGTTGGTGCGGAAGAGCTCTCCGCCTTCTGCAACAGATCCGTCACGTTCGTAGTTAAGGACCTCATCAGATGGAACTTCAGGTCCAGGAGCAAGGGATGCGACATATGTTGCAAGAGCATTGATTTCAGCTGGCGTGTAGACAACCTTCTTGCGCATCGCCTGAGTGCTCATATCCGCCATCGGCATGCGTCCGGTACCGACCTGGAAGTCAACAGATGCTGCACCAACGCCAATCAAAGATGGTGCAATGGCGCCACCTTCTGCATTGAGGCCGTGGCATGAAGAGCAGCCTTTGAGGAAGATTTGACGTCCCTCTTCAATTGTCGCAGAGCGATCAGCAGTTGTGGTTGTTGTGTTGGTAACTGCACTTGCTACCTGAAAAGTTGTTCCAATTGTCAGCAGCGCGAAGACCATGAGCATTGGTCCTGCAGCACGATGACGACGAAGGCGCGATAGACGCTTCACTGTTATTTATCCGTCCTTTACTTAATCAAGTAGATAGCCGAGAAGAGCGCGATCCAAACAACGTCCACGAAGTGCCAGTAGTACGACACGACAATCGCGGTTGTTGCTTGGCTTTGGGTGAAGCGGCGCGCCTTAGCGACGCGAAGAAGCACGATAAGAAATGCAACCAGACCGCCGGTCACGTGAAGTCCGTGGAAGCCTGTTGCAAGGTAGAAAACAGAACCGTAAGCATTTGATGAGAGCGTTAAACCTTCTTGAACCAAGTGCGCGTACTCGTAGATCTGACCAGCTACGAAGAAGCCACCCATTAAGAATGTAAGCGAGAACCATTCACGCATTCCCCATGAAGAAATCTTTGCGAGCGAGCCAGTGCGACGTGGTTGGTAACGCTCAGCCGCGAAGACGCCAAACTGGCAGGTCACAGATGAGAGAACAAGAACAGTCGTATTGGCGACAGCAAAGGGAATGTTGAGAATCTCGGTCGACTCGAGCCACACTGATGGACCCTGAACTGCGCGTGTAGTGAAGTACATCGCGAAGAGCGCGGCAAAGAACATAAGTTCGCTAGAGAGCCAAACAATTGTTCCTACCGCGACCAAGTTAGGGCGGGTGATCTTGTGGTGCGTGTTCACGCTGGTACTGGTCATAGGGGCATTATTCCCGAATAAGGCTCATAAAGCCCACTTTCGGGTGGCAAGAACCACCTTTTTCGACCCTCATTTAAGGTGAAAAGGCTCACCTCTCTTGACTACAATTCGAGCCATGGATGCAGGTCGTAAACTCAACATCGTTCTCTACTCTGATGACTCCACCGTCCGGGCGGCAATCACTAGCGCCCTCGGTAGTCGAGTCTCGGCCGAGATGCCAGAACACCAGATCCGTGAATTTGCCACTGCGGCAGCGCTTCGTCTCTATGTGGACGGAGTAAAGCCTGGCTCACTCAACCCGATTGATCTCTTCATTCTCGATGGTGAGGCAACCCCGGAAGGCGGAATGGGAGTCGCTCGTCAGCTCAAGGATGAGGTCTTCAACTGTCCACCTGTTCTGCTCGTGGTTGCCCGAAAAGAAGATGCCTGGCTAGCTGCCTGGTCTCGAGCTGAAGCAAGTGTGACGCACCCAGTAGATCCATTCACATTAGCAAATACTGTTGCCGATCTAATTCGCTCCCGATCAATCGCAACCGTCTAAGAACTCATCAGGTCGTGCCACTATGACTTTGCTGTGGAACGACTTCGTTGCTCGCCTTGATTCAGGTCTTGATTTAGAGCCGGTAGAAATAAAATCGGTCCTACAGGAAATTCTTGAAGAGTCGGCTGATATTGAATCCATCAAACGATTTCTGCTCTCACTTCACACAAAGGGCGAAACTGCCGAAGAAGTATCGGCTCTGGTCGAACAGCTCTATAAGAATGCGACACCAATAACTATTACCGAACGAGCTGTCGATACGGTCGGAACAGGTGGCGATGGCGCGCACACAATTAACATCTCATCAACTGCAGCAATAGTTGCAGCGGCAGCCGGTGCCAGAGTCGTGAAGCATGGAAGTCGAGCAGTCTCTTCCAAATCAGGTGCTTCAGATTTCTATGGTGCACTCGGCGTTGCCTACGATCTGGGGCCAGCGGGGGTTGAGCGTACGGTTCGTGAATTAGGAATTGGTTTCTGTTTTGCGCCGGTATTTCATCCGGCCATGAAGAACGCAGCGCCAGCCCGGAAAGAACTCGGTGTTCCGACAGTCTTTAATTTCCTTGGTCCATTAGCTAACCCTGCTAAACCTAAGGCTGCAGCAATCGGAGTAGCCAATGACCGCATTCACCTGGTGATGGCACAGGTTATGGCTGCAAAAGGTTGTGATGGCTTTGTCTTTCGTGGTGATGACGGTCTCGATGAAATCACTCTTGATGGCACCACATCAGTTTTAAGTATTGGTCGCGAAGAGATCTCAAGTGATCGAATCGATGCAAAGGATTTCGGGCTCGATAACGCACCAATTTCAGCAATTGTCGGAGGCGACGGCATTGAAAACGCTGCAATCGCTCGTCGCATTCTTGCTGGCGAACGTGGTGCTCCACGAGATGTTGTTTTGCTCAATACCGCGGTGACGATTGCAGCCTTCGATGGCGAGCTTAATCTCTCGTTACACGAACGAATCGAAAAATCGCTGCCACGTGCAATTGATGCAATTGATTCTGGAAAAGCTACTGCGCTCCTGGAGAAGTGGGCGGCTTTATCGACCGAGATTTCTTCGGCGCCGTAAAGTTCAAAGCCTCTTCCACTGTAAAAACATCAAAACCAGCTAAGCGTTCAAAGAGTCCATGCAATACATCCACCGTTGCCTTTGCATCATCTAACGCGCGGTGATTGGGAGTTACTTCGGTTCCAAAAATCTGCGCAAGAGTTCCGAGTTTGCAATTGGGAGCTTCATCGCGGGTAAGTGCACGTCTGGCGAGGATTGCCGTGTCGAGAACTCTGAATCCAGGCCATATATGTCCATGGGTGCGCGCTGCGAATTTAAGGAACGATAAATCAAAGGGCGCATTCTGAGCAACGAAAACGGTCTCTTCATCGCCGAGGAAGTGAAAGAGATCTGGCAAGACTGCTTCGATCGGGGGAGCGTCATTGACGAGAGCATCGTCGATTCCGGTTAGTTCTGTGATGAATGCTGGTATGGAGTGGCGAGGATTGACCAAGGTAGAGAAGGTCTCGAGAACTTCGCCGCCTTGAACTTTTACAGCACCGATCTCGGTTATCGCTGCACCAAGGTGCGGCGCACCGCCACTTGTTTCTAGATCGAGAACCACGAATCGCGCGCTATGAAGAGGTGTGCCCATCTCTTGAAAGCTTGATTGCCAACTCGTCTCATCCATAATGGCTTCAGCGTAGATGATTGATATGACATATCTCGAGCAATACTCTTCTCGCATGAGCGTTCACGATGCCCCAGCAGGTTCTATGCAAGATTGGCGAGCAATTGGTAAAGGCGCCAATGCGAAAATTGGAATCATCCTGGTTCACGGTTTTACTGGTTCACCCATTTCTATGCGCCCATGGGCTGATTACTTCCATGCGCATGGCTACTCGGTCTCAGTCCCGTTATTGCCGGGGCATGGAACCACGCCAGGCGATCTCAACTTAGTGAAGTGGGAAGAATGGCCGACTAAGGTCGAAACCGAACTCGAATGGATGCATTCGCAAGGAATGACTGTCTTTATCTGCGGCTTATCGATGGGTGGTGGAACAACGCTCAACGTTGCGATTAAGCACTCTTCCTCAATTGCGGGAATAATTCTGGTCAATCCAATGATTCATGTGAAGTTTATCCCGCATCAATTAGCCTGGGTAATTTCACGTTTCCAGAAGATGCGCGACTCTGTTGGTGATGACATTAAGAAGCCTGGTGTTACCGAGCATGGTTACGACTCACTTCCTGCAGTTGGCGTCTATCAGTTGTTAAAGATGTTGAGTTATACGCGCCGTCGTCTTCATGATGTAACCGCTCCACTCATGCTCTTTCATAGCAAAGAAGACCACACTCTCCCGGTAACAAATACCGAGATCATCATGGCTGGGGTCGGTTCTATCCCGAAGCAACGCATCGAACTCGTTAATAGTTATCACGTGGCGACCCTCGATTACGATCAAGAGATTATCTTTGAAAATTCTTTGATATTTGTTCAGAGCCATTCTCCGCAAAAGTGAAGAAACTACTCTCGAAACTAGGTGGCGAGAAGGCAGCTTCTGCTTTCCGTAAAGCGGTTTCAGGTGATCCCAAAGGTCTTCCGCAATGGTCGCAAGAGATGGCAATCGGAGATGATTCGGGCTTTTACGGTCCTGAAAGTGATGTCTGGAAAGTTCATGGCTCGCTGGCAACTTTGGTCGGGGGAGTCCGCGCGCTTTTGATGCAGGCGGCATATCCGGCGGCCCTTGCCGGCGTTTCGCAACATTCCGCCTACGACACTGATCCACTAGGACGGCTTGAGAGAACAACTCGTTGGCTGACGATTACTTCCTTTGGTTCGACAGAGGCGGTCGCCAAAGAAGCTCGGCGAGTGAATGCGCTACATAGCCATGTCACTGGTGAATACGAAGGCAAGAATTTGCAGCTCCATCAATACCAAGCTTCGCAATCACGCCATCTTCTCTGGGTTCATATTGCCTTTACCGATTCGTTTCTCACGGCATATCGAGAGCTGGGAAGAGATGCGGATAGAACTGTTTCAAACTATGTTGGCGAATGGGCCAAGAGCGCAGAGCCACTAGGTCTAACCTCGGCTCCGACTTCAGATGCAGAACTCCATAAAGTTCTAGATGAGTTTCTCGATAACGAGATTGGTGAGATAGAGCAAACCCGCAGGATTGTTCACTTCATCATCCACCCACCATTTTCAAAGGCAGCGATGCCGTTTTATCGAACACTCTGCAACGCAGCAATCTCAACCCTAGATCCGCGTGTGATTGCGGCGTTAGGCATTAAGCCAAGATCTCGACTCTGGCTTAAGGTTGTTAAACCCTTATTGAATATTCTCCAGCTTTTACTTGGCCATGAATCTCCAAGTCAAACTATTGCCCGTCAGCGTATTGCGCGTTTAACATCATCCTTATGAACGACTGCATCTTCTGTTCAATAGTTGCTGGAGAAATCCCGTCACACAAGGTCTACGAGGATGATCACTATTTCGCTTTCCTCGATATATTCCCGGCAAGCAAAGGCCACACGTTAGTTATTCCAAAGTCTCATCATGCTGATATTCATTCAATGCCAGCCGATGTTTATGGTGGCATGGCAACAGTTGCCAAGAACGTTGCAGATATGTTGATGAGTAAGCTCGGTTCAGAGGGCACAACTATCTTCCAGATGAACCGTGAAGCGGGTTGGCAGACAGTCTTCCATGCGCATATGCATGTGATTCCGCGTTGGAAGAACGATGGACTGCATAAGCCCTGGGATATTGCCCCAGCAAATCAAGATGACTTAGCAGAGCTCAAGAAGTTACTTACCGAGTAGGTAGTTAATTACGTCGAGCGCTTTCCAGCCTTGCGGATGCTTTTTTGCAAGGTAATCAGGACCAGATAAATCAGATCCCAAAGTAATCAAAGGTAACTCGCGGCGGCCATCAGGTCGTAGCTGGCCAAGACCAATGTTCGACATGAGGGCGTTACAGAGACATTGTGAATGTTGCGCCTCTTCGACGTTACCTTTTTTAAATTCGTAGGTCTTAAGTGGCTCACTCGGGCAGCGATAACCAACTCCACCATTCTCGCGTTCGAATGGCGTGCGCAGATAGCCGAGATCGCATATGCGGTTACGTGCTTCATAAGCGTCATCATCTGAAAGTGACTTTGGAAGAACTGCGACCTTAAATGGGAATCCAGTAGGAGAAGCACTTCCATCGGTCTTAACCGAAAGCTTTTCGGTTGTGAGCGCATCAATGACTTCTTGTTTCAACTCGGGGGTAAATCCGGATTCATCGGCCAGTGCGAAGAGTGAACCAACTTGAACGCCTTGCGCACCTGCTGCAAGTGCCTCTTTAACTTTCGCAGGAGTTGCATATCCACCGGCCAACCAAAATCGAGAACCAGAGTTCTTAACTTTTACTAAGTCAGCTTCATCCTGCTCGGTGTAAATCGGATTGCCTTCTTCATCCTTTGACTTTTTATTGCGTGGGGGAGCGTTATGTCCACCGGCAGTGTGTCCTTCAATGACGTAGCCATCGGGCTTAGTGATCTCATCCTTATTTAAATAAGCGACAAGGGCATGAGAAGAGACGATCGCGAGGAACTGCGGGCGCTTGATTGGGAAAGAAAGACCTTCGATGCAACCTGGATCAAAGGCAATGAAGTGCTTCATCGTTGATTCGGCGACATCAACCGTCATTGCAACAGGCTTTCCCAGCGCAAGTTGGTTGAGAAGATTCGGAATCTGCGCTGGAATACCCGCACCAATAAGAATGTAATCAACATCGGCGAGCATTGCTCCAAAGAGCTGAGCTGGAATACACATCTGAATCTTCTCGAGCAGGTTCATGCCAATGAGGCCGTCATGTCCTTCTTTAGCGAGCCAAACTTCAACGAAAGAAGCGACAACTAATAAATCAACTGCATGTTGCACCGGCTTAAGGGTCAGCTTTGGAACATCAATGTATGGCTTAGATTGATCACGACCACCTTCAATAAAATAGCGATCCATAACGCCTTTGATGACATCTTGATTTGGAAAGTGCGACATCGCGCGTCGGATGGAACCATCAACGTCTCCATCTTGAAGACGACGAGACACAACTGAATCAATTGCCGTGCCAGAGATGACTCCAAGGTTTCCTGACTTAGCAACTTCCTTAGCGAGCTGATTCGAAGAGACAGCGATGCCCATGCCACCTTGAATGATGGTTGGTAGGGCCTGTGTTGTCATAGGACAAACCTAAGCCCATGTAGGGGATAACTCGCGAGTACAAATTCACTTCAGTTATGTGAGTTGCGTGGCTACGGAGTAAATCGTGGCAATTGGGCTCATTGATCTGCCGAATTACGTGATGCTGTGGACGATACTGGGATCGAACCAGTGACCCCCACAATGTCAATGTGGTGCTCTACCGCTGAGCCAATCGTCCGGGTCTTGTTAAGTTGTGGTGGAAGTGTAACGCAAGAAATCTAATGGTGATTAGCGAGCGTAATCATCCTGAATACGCTCAATATCGTCCTCACCGAAGTACGTGCCGCGTTGAACCTCGATAAAGATCATGACTTCAGCGCCTGAGTTTCCGATTCGATGTTGCTCGCCAATAGCTACTTCAACAGAGTCGCCAGCGCCTGCTTTGAATTCTCTATCGCCAAGAACAACATCAGCCACGCCAGAGACGATGTACCAATGCTCTTCACGCTTTTGATGGCGTTGTAGTGAAAGGCGATGGCCTGGTTCAACCCAAATTGTTTTGACTTTGTACGTTGGTGTATCAGCGAGAACTTGATAACGACCCCATGGGCGCTCTGGACCTTCGAGGTATTCCTGTGTCATAGGCATCAGAGTATTCCGTTTCTTCGTTGAAACATCGTCAATCAATGGAGGTGGAAACGGGATTTGAACCCGTGTAGAGGGATTTGCAGTCCCTTGCCTCGCCTCTCGGCCATTCCACCATAGATAAAAAAGCCACCTCTAACGAAGTGACTTTTAAATCAGAGCGGACGACGGGGTTCGAACCCGCGACCTGAACCTTGGCAAGGTTCCGCGCTACCAGCTGCGCTACGTCCGCGTATTGCGGGCGCAAATCTAGCGTAGGTGAGGCCGAAGTGCCAAAGCGCGACTTTCTTCAACTCATAGCCCCTAGCCTTACCCCATGTTTATCGGGAAAGGTCACCAGTTCTGGATGGGCGGGCTCCATGCAACCCGTCTCGCCGAGGTTACCTCTGATCCTGCTCGCTTAGATGATGGAAATTTCTGGGCCGTCCTTACGACCTTTGAAGGTGAATATCACTTCGCTCGCTTTAAGAAGATTGCCGAGCAAGCTTTTCCAGATGCAGAACCTTGGAAGCGGTTAGAACGTCCATGGAAATCTAGCCAAGAGATGATTGATTTCATTGGTTATGTTCATGAGATTCGAAAGTCGATTGAAGCAGGTGGCGTCTATCAAGTAAATGCCTGCCGAGAACTTTCACATTTCTTGGGGGAGAAGCCGCAGAAACTAGATTCCCTTTTCTCGGCAATCCTTGGCGCGCATCCAGCGCCGTTTGCTTCTTATCTCAATATTCCCGGCTTTGAAATTGCATCAGCTTCACCTGAGAGATTCCTTTCGCGAGTCGGAAATCGCATCATCACCTCGCCAATCAAGGGAACCATTCGCTGGAATCAAGAAGTCTTTGGCGATAAAGATAAGTCTGAGAATTTGATGATCGTGGACTTAATGCGCAATGACATTTCACAAGTGTGCACACCTGGGTCGGTTGAAGTGAGTGCACTCTTCCGACAAGAAAAGCATCCAGGTATCACCCATCTTGTCTCTGATATTGAAGGCAACCTCAAGGACGGAGTTTCTTGGCAAGAGATTCTTAAGGCGTTGCTTCCACCAGGATCCGTCTCAGGTGCACCGAAATCTTCGGCGCTATCAATCATTGAAAGCAATGAGGGTGCTCGAGGTCCTTACTGTGGTGCTCTTGGTTGGATTCATGGCGACAAAGCTGAGCTCGCGGTTGCGATACGTACCTTCTGGACAACCGGCGATAAGTACCTGCGTTATGGGACAGGTGCAGGAATCACCTGGGGTAGTGATGCACAATCTGAATGGGAAGAGACGCAGCTCAAAGCGCGTCATCTAATTTCTATTGCAGGTGGAGAACTATGAACCACCCTGCCCGCAGATCTTTTCCAGCAGGCGAAGGTTTCTTCGAAACACTCCGAACGCAGGATGGAAAAATTGCAGAGTTCACACGACATATGCGTCGAGCACTTACCGCGGCAACTGCGACCGGAATCCGAATGCCGGGCGAAGAGATTATTCGCGAAGAGGTATCCAAAGTTTTAGCTGAGAATCCACATCCGGTCGGACGTTTGCGAATTTGCTTCACCGCGGATGCGTTGGTCATAACACATGATCCTTACGAGGATTTAGTTGAGGGTGGATTTCTCACATTTTCGCCGCATACTTCCAAGGCGATTGGCGAGCAGTTCAAGACGTTTCCTTATGACGAGCGCTATCAAATTGTTGACGAAGCGCGTGCACATGGTTTTGACGATGCAATCATCTTCAATAATCTCAATAATGTGACTGAGACTGGACTTTCAAATCTCGCCTTCCTTTTTGACGGCAGATGGTTCACTCCACCGATTAGTGCTGGAATATTGCCTGGAACAATGAGATCACTTACCATTGAAAAATGTGGGGTAGAAGTTCGCAATATTCATATCACTGAAGTGCCAGAGGCAGATGAGGTCACTCTCTTAAGCAGCCTCAAAATTGCTCAGCCGGTGGAACAAATTGGCGAGATGCGCCTTCCATGCGGTGAGGCATCTCAAGCCTTCACACTCAAAATGCGGGAAAAGGTCGAGTACTTTTCGGTAGTCTAGGCATATGTCCGAAATCGCGATTGTCGTCGAGGGTCAGCCACGTAAGGTTGAATTCGATCAGAAGCCCACTCATCTATTTGCTGACAATAAAGAAATTGTTGTCTGTAAAGTCAACGGAGTCCTCCGTGATCTCTGGACGGATCTTGTTGATGGAGATGTTGTTGAAGGCGTCTCAATCTCATCGCCGGAAGGCCTCGCCGTGTTGCGTCACTCAACTGCGCACGTCATGGCACAAGCAGTGCAGCAAGTGTTTTCACAGACTCGTCTTGGTATCGGACCTCCGATCACCGATGGTTTCTATTATGATTTTGATCCGCAAGAGCCATTCAATCCAGATGATCTAGAGAAGATTGAAAGCGCCATGCGCAAAATCGTTAAAGAAGGTCAACGCTTTAAGCGTCGCGTCACTACTGAGGAAGAGGCGCTTAAGGAACTTGCACACGAGCCATACAAGTGCGAGCTCATTGGACTGAAGGGTCCACAAGGTGATGAGGCAAATGTAGAAGTCGGCGGGGGAGAACTCACTATCTACGACAACCTCGGACGCGATGGACAACCTGTCTGGTCTGATCTCTGCCGCGGTCCGCATCTTCCATCAACAAAGCACATCCCTGCATTTAAGTTAATGCGTAGCGCTGGCGCATATTGGCGTGGTTCTGAAAAGAATCCAATGTTGCAACGTATCTATGGCACAGCTTGGCCATCACAAGATGAGCTCAATGCGTATCTTGAACTTCTTGCAGAAGCCGAAAAGCGTGATCACCGCCGATTGGGACAAGAGCTCGATCTCTTCTCGTTCCCAGAGGAAATTGGTTCTGGTCTTGCTGTCTTCCATCCGAAGGGCGGAATCATTCGCCGCGCGATGGAGGATTATTCACGCAAGCGCCATGAAGATGAAGGTTACGAATTTGTTTACTCTCCACATTTAACAAAAGCGGCACTCTTCCAAAAATCTGGCCACCTTGATTGGTACTCAGAGGGCATGTACCCACCGATGATCATGGATGAAGAACTCCACGAGGATGGCACTATCAAGCGCCCCGGTCAGCAGTACTACATGAAGCCAATGAACTGCCCATTTCACAACCTGATCTTCCAGTCCCGTGGCCGTTCTTACCGCGAACTCCCACTGCGTCTCTTTGAATTTGGAACTGTCTATCGTTACGAAAAATCTGGTGTGCTTCACGGAATCACTCGTGCCCGCGGATTTACTCAAGATGATGCCCATATCTACTGTACAAAAGAGCAGATGCCAGATGAGCTCGATTCCCTGCTGACATTCGTTTTAAATCTTCTTCGTGATTACGGTCTAGAAGATTTCTATCTCGAACTCTCAACTCGAAATCCAGAGAAATCTGTTGGCGAGGATTCAGATTGGGAAGAGGCTACTGAGGCGCTTCGCAAGGCAGCTGTCGCTCAGAATCTTGAACTCGTTCTCGATGAAGGCGGAGCTGCTTTCTACGGACCAAAGATTTCTGTGCAAGCAAAGGATGCAATCGGGCGCACCTGGCAGATGTCTACGATCCAAGTGGACTTCCAGTTGCCGCAGCGATTTGAACTTGAATATGCAGCATCCGATGGAACTCGTCAGCGCCCGGTGATGATTCACCGTGCTCTCTTCGGTTCGATTGAGAGATTCTTCGGTGTTCTTACCGAGCATTACTCTGGAGCTTTTCCAGCATGGCTTGCACCCGTACAAGCAATTGCGATTCCAGTTGCCGATACTTTCAACGATTACATGTTCGATGTAGTAGCGCAGCTTAAGAAGGCAGGAATCCGTGCTGATATTGATGCATCTGACGATCGCTTCCAGAAGAAGATTCGCAACGCTCAAATGCAGAAGATTCCATTTATGTTGATTGCCGGTGAAGAGGATATGAAGGTGGGAGCCATCTCATTTAGATACCGCAATGGTGAACAGAAGAATGGCGTTCCGATTGCTGAGGCAATCAAAGAGATTTCTCAGGTTGTCGCAGCTCGAGTTCAGAACTAAATATGTCTGAAGCGATTCTTGGCGGTGCAGGAATGCCCGACGGTTGGCAGCGACTCTGGGCGCCTCATCGCTTGGATTATTTGCGTGGTGAGAACCGACCGCTTGAAGGTAACGATGTTCAATGCCCTTTCTGCCATATTCCGACTCTTTCGGATGAAGAAGGTCTAGTAGTAGCACGTGGCACGCATGCTTACGTGGTGATGAATCTCTATCCTTATAACCCCGGGCATCTCTTGGTGTGCGCTTATCGACATGTTGCAGATTTAACGGATCTCACCTTGGAAGAGCGCCACGAAATTTCTGACATGAGCGCGCATGCGATGAAGACGGTGCGGAAGGTTTCCAACGCAGAAGGATTCAATTTAGGCATGAATCAAGGAGCAATTTCTGGAGCAGGAGTAGCTGCACATATTCACCAACATATCGTTCCGCGTTGGTCAGGTGATGCAAACTTCATGCCGATTATCGGGAAGACAAAAGTATTGCCACAGTTGTTGACTATGACTCGAGATGAATTAGCTGCTGCTTGGTAGTTCTGCTAAATATTTCGTTGCAATGTCAAGACCTAAACCGTTTACTGGGTTGATGGGAATAGCTGGGAAGAGAATCCCGGCGGCAAATGCGCCATCTTCCATTTCCACCATCAGTTCTAAATACTCATCTTGAAAATCTTTGACAAGTAACTGAAGCTCCTCATCGGCATGCCCATCCGATGGTGGGTTAGTTGAATAATCTCGGGTTGATAGATCTTCGAGTGAGATTGTGCCGATTGGGGTCCCTGACTCTCCGTGGAGGACGAGGAATGGCGTTACCAATGGATCGAAAACTCGATTGGCAACTAAAACCGCATCATCGAAATCCATATCCATTCCATCAAGCACGGTAACGAGGACCATTCTTGGAGTTTGAAGTTCGTCATACCCGCGCCAAAGCTCGATAGTGGATGCATCTATGCCGGCAGAAGGATTGACTGCAAATATTGCGACATCTGCTTCTGAATCGACGTCAACGGCTACAACACCACCAAGTAACTGAGCGAGTGTTTCAGGCGTTGCGCTGACATGGCCATAGATTTTGATGTTTTTCATCGCGTCCTGGCTAGTTGATTTCATGGTGGTAACTCTACGATGAACCCATGGTCAGTTCCGCATTTAAACCTGCTGTCACGCGTGTGATTGCGCCCATCGCGCGATTGGCTGTGAAAGCTGGCATTACGCCGAACGCTGTTACTTTGATGGGAACTCTTGGCACGACAATTGCAGCTCTCTATTTCTATCCAAGAGGTGACCTCTTCATTGGCACCCTGGTCATCAGTGCTTTTGCACTGAGCGATCTATTTGATGGTGCGATTGCCCGGCTTTCTCAGCAAGGGGCAAGCAGTTGGGGAGGATTTCTCGATTCAACGTGTGATCGAATAACTGATTCCGCAATTCTCGGCGCGCTTGCCGTCTATTGCATCCTGGAAGATCTTCGAATCGCACATATCGTGATTGCATCGATTGTTACCGGGTTCTTGGTCTCCTACATCCGGGCGAAATCTGAAAGTTACGGAATTTCTTGCACAGTAGGAATCGCAGAGCGAACCGAACGAATCATTATTGCCCTGACTGTCATTGGTCTAGAAGGGCTCGGAGTGCCTTACGCATTGAGCATCGGCATGTGGGTGCTTCTCGCCGCCGGAACCATTACCGTTCTTCAGCGGATTCGCGTAGTTCATCAAGGTCTGACTGAAAATGCGTGATCAGATCTCGTATCTCGCATATCTGCTGGGCTGGAAGATTGTTGGGGCACTGCCTGAGAAATCTGCTTATCGTCTTTTCCAAGCTATTGCTGACCGTGTCTATTCCAAGAACGGAAAGAGTGTTCGTCGACTAAGAACTAACTTAGCTATTGTTAATCCTGGGCTTTCTGTTTCTGCCTTGGAAGAACTCACCAAGGCGGGATATCGAAGTTATTTGAGATATTGGTGCGACACATTCAGAATCCATAAATGGAGCTCCGAGAGAATTAGTTCCACGGTAACGACAACCAATGATTATCTCCTTCGACAGCCAATGGCGGAAAAGCGCGGCGTGGTTATCGCACTCCCACATTCAGGCAACTGGGATCATGCAGGTGCTTATTTCTGCCAAGAGGGCATTCCACTAGTTACGGTTGCAGAAATCCTTAAGCCCGAGAAACTTTTTCTTCGCTTTCTGCAGTATCGAACTGAAATGGGTTTTGAAGTTCTTGGATTAGATTCACGGGCATTTGTCACATTGATTCGTAGGGCACGGGAAAAACGCCTGATCGCTCTAGTGGCCGATAGAGATCTCTCTTCTTCCGGTATTGAAGTTCAATTCTTTGGAAAGATTGCAAAGATGCCTGCAGGTCCTGCGGTCTTGGCCATCAAAGAGAAATTACCGCTTGTTGCCGCTCATGTGAGCTACACCGCCGTTGGAATTCATATCGATTTTATCGAAGTTCCAATTGCACGTGAGTCAACAGAAGAAGAGTCAATCGCGAGGACGGTGCAAGAGATTGCAACTATATTTGAACGTGGAATCTCGGCCCACCCAGAAGATTGGCATATGTTGCAAAGAATCTGGATTGAAGAAGGACTTTATCTGTGACCCTCGAACGAAAGAGAATCGGAATCGTCTGCCCGTACGGTTGGGATACACCGGGTGGAGTCCAGGCGCACATCGCCGATCTCGCAACGTACCTGATTTCTCAGGGGCATTTCGTCTCTGTTCTCGCACCTACATCAGATGAAGAGAATCTTCCTGATTACGTGGTGAGCGCGGGTAAACCAATTTCCATTCCATACAACGGAGCGGTGGCTCGAATCCTCTTCGGACCGATTGCCTTTGCGCGAGTACGTCAGTGGATCTCCTCTGGTGAATTTGATCTGCTTCACCTTCACGAACCGGCGATTCCTTCGATTGCCTTGTTGGCATGCTTTGCGGCGGAAGGACCAATGGTTGGAACCTTTCACGTTTCAGCGAAACGTCAAAAGGCGATTTTTGCAATCGGACCAATTCTTGAACCCGTGATCGAAAAATTGACCGCACGAATCGCCGTAAGCGAAGCGGCACGTTCTACATTGACCGAACATCTTGAAACTGACGCTGTGGTTGTGCCGAATGGAATCTATGCGCGCCGACTCGCGTTGGGTTCACTTGATGAGCGGTGGTCTGGAAAATCAATTGGGTTTATCGGACGTTTCCAAGAACCTCGAAAAGGTTTATCAGTCTTAGTTGCCGCTCTTCCTTCCATCATCAAGATGAATCCAGATATTCGAGTTCTTGTAGCCGGACCTGGTGATGCGACAGAGTTTCTGCAAGAAGTTCCGGGTGAACTCCATAGCAGGTTTGATTTCTTAGGACGCATCTCTGAGGAAGAGAAGGCGAATTTCCTCCACTCCATTGGCGTTTATGTCGCACCTAATACCGGTGGAGAATCTTTTGGAATCATCCTCGCAGAAGCCCTGGCGGCCGGTGCCGCCGTTGTTGCAAGTGATATCCCAGCATTCGGCGCCTTACTGGGTGATGGTTCCTACGGGACGCTCTTTGAGTCTGAAAATCCACAAGATTTAGCCCGCGCAATCAATGAGGTCTTATCCGACGATGTATTACGTAATCGACTGCGGACCGATGGAAAGGAATATGCACAATCTTTCGATTGGGATGTGGTCGCCGAGAGAATTTATGATGTCTATGAAATGGCAATGGTTGGCCTTGGTAAAGTTGTGCTCTCGTCAGAGAACCGCGGCTGGAATAAGTTCTTAGGAAAGTAAATGAATTTCAAATCCTTAGTAATACTCTTTATTGTCGCGATTTTCGGTTGGTATCTCTCGTTCCTCGCTACTCGTCTTGATCGGCTTCACCATCGAGTAGAGACAAGCTGGGCAAATCTCGATAGCTTGTTGCAACGCCGTGCTGCGATCGCAATCGAGATTGCTAGATCGGAGATTTCTGATCCCGCTTCAAGCCTGCTCTTGACCTTCGCTGCGCACCAAGCGCGTGAAGCGAGTGTGAAAGACCGCTCTCAGGCAGAGACCGGGTTATCTGGTGCGCTTGGCATCCTTCTCGAAACTTCTACTGCAGTACAAAGTTTGGCGGAGCAAGATCTATTAAGAGAACTCACTGAGCTCAATGAAAAGATCAAAGTTGCTGTTGCACTCCATGTCGAGTCAGTAAACCGCACTCAGTTAATCAGATCGAAATGGATTATTCGAACCTTTAGATTGGCCGGTCGAGCACCCTTGCCAGTAACGTATGAATTCGAAGCCGATGTACTTTAAACGCTTTATAGCCTTTGCTATCGCAATCACTTCCATAGCTGTAATAACTCTCGCTATTTTCGCAAAAGTATCCGATAAAGAAATAGGAATTCCTTTCCTGTACTCAGGTCCCTACTCATCTCTCACAGGATTAAAGGGCAGTGATGGCCCAGTTCTTGTCGTCAAGCTCGATGACACGACTTTTGCTCATCCGCAGGTCGGATTACGTTCGGCAGATGTTGTCTACATTGAACAAGTTGAAGGCGGACTCACGCGTTTAGCCGCAGTTTTTGCATCGAGTATTCCTAGTTTTGTCGGACCGGTGCGTTCAGCACGTATCTCCGACATTGAGCTCCTTGCTCAATATGGGAAAATCGCATTCGCGTACAGCGGAGCTCAGAAGAAGTTACTGCCCGAGATAGCGTCAGCAAATCTCTTTGATGTGGGGGCAAACAAATACGGTCCCAACTTCTATGCAAATGATCCTGCTCGTATCGCACCCTACGCAATGATGGTAAAAGCTCCAGAGTTATTAGCTGCAGCTGCTCAACGTGGCGTTACTCCAGCAGTGTCAACAAAGATGGGCTGGAAATTCGGCGATGCACCCACGGGCTTATCGCCGATTACATCTGCACATATTTCGTGGCCGGCAAGTAGCTACGATGTTCAATGGTCGCCAGAAGAAGAACGTTGGTTATTGAGACACAATGGAAATCCTAATTCGGATGAAACCGGATATATCCTCGGCCCGAAAACTTTCGTAGTTCAATTTGTTTCAATCACTGATTCAATCTATAAGGATAAAGTCGGGGGAGTCACTCCTTTCTCAGCAACGGTTGGTGAAGGCAATTGCTACATATTGCGAAATGGTGGATACCTGCCTTGCAAGTGGAATCGCTTAGATCAGGCGAGCGGAACAACCTTCACGGACCTGTCAGGCAACGAAACCTCGTTTGAAAAAGGCCAGATCTGGTTTGCTCTCACCGCTAAAGAGCCAGTATTTACCGCTAAATCGCTGCAAGATGCGACAAAATCGGCGAGCAAGTAGACTCATCGACCTGAACACGTTCACCCGAATGTGATTTCCTTAAAAGGGGTAGGCAATGTCTGAAGCAACCGGTACAGCTCGCGTTAAGCGCGGTATGGCAGAGATGCTCAAGGGTGGCGTCATCATGGATGTCGTCAACGCAGAACAGGCGAAGATTGCAGAAGATGCTGGCGCTTGTGCTGTCATGGCGCTCGAGCGCGTTCCTGCGGATATCCGCGCACAAGGCGGCGTAGCTCGTATGTCTGACCCAGATATGATCGAAAAGATTCAGGCTGCTGTGTCAATTCCAGTGATGGCTAAGGTTCGTATCGGTCACTTTGTTGAAGCGCAGATTCTCGAGAGCCTTGATGTTGATTACATCGACGAATCAGAAGTTTTGACTCCGGCAGATTTTGAGAACCATGTTGATAAGTGGAAGTTCAAAGTTCCTTTTGTCTGCGGTGCTACCAACCTTGGCGAAGCGCTACGCCGAATCAATGAAGGTGCAGCAATGATTCGCTCGAAGGGCGAAGCGGGCACAGGCGATGTTTCTAATGCGATGACACATATGCGCAAAATTGGCGGAGAAATTCGACGTCTTACTTCAATGCGTGAAGATGAACTCTATGTCGCAGCGAAAGAGATGCAAGCTCCATTTGCGCTGGTTCAAGAAGTTGCTGCTACTGGCAAGCTTCCGGTAGTTCTCTTCACCGCTGGTGGCATCGCAACACCTGCAGATGCAGCGTTGATGATGCAGATGGGCGCTGATGGCGTCTTTATCGGCTCCGGAATCTTTAAGTCCGGAAATCCAGCGCAACGCGCAGCAGCATGCGTTAAGGCAACTACATTCTTTGATGATCCAAAGGTTCTCGCAGAGGTCTCTCGTGGCCTTGGTGATGCGATGGTTGGAATCAACGTTTCAGACATTCCAGTGCCTCATCGTCTTGCTGAACGCGGTTGGTAAACGATCTCTCTCCTTTGCTATGAAAATCGGTGTCCTAGCTCTACAAGGTGACTTTCGGGAGCACATCCGTGCCGCACAGGCCTGCGGGCATTCCGCGGTCGCGATTCGACGTGAGAGCGAACTGAGCGATATTGATGCGCTTATTCTTCCTGGGGGAGAATCAACAACGATTGCGCATCTCGCAAATTCTTACAAATTATTCGATCCAATCCGGTCAAAGATTAGAGCCGGGCTTCCGGTCTACGGATCTTGTGCTGGGATGATTCTGCTCGCAAATAAAGTATTAGATGGTATTGAGAATCAACAAACTTTTGGCGGCC
This sequence comes from Candidatus Nanopelagicaceae bacterium, assembly GCA_965267625.1. GTDB lineage: Bacteria > Actinomycetota > Actinomycetes > Nanopelagicales > Nanopelagicaceae > Planktophila. The sequence continues at coordinate 796,923 of OZ254124.1, read as the reverse complement.
TCAACATCACAGTTCGCAGAAATGCATTTGGTCGACAGGTTGAATCTTTTGAAGATGAAATCGAATTTGCCGGCAAGAATGTAAATGGAGTATTCATCCGCGCCCCTTGGGTTGAAGAGGTGGGACCCGGCGTTGAGGTGTTGGCTACAGAGGGCGAGCATCCGGTAGCAGTCCGTGAAGGCAAACTTTTGGCCACCAGCTTTCATCCAGAACTGACCGGCGACCTGAGCGTGCACCAGTACTTTTTTGATGAGATTTGCCGCTAGGTATTACTCTTACCCACGCTTTCAGTTACGTAACTAGATACATCGAGGTGATCCATGTCAGGCCATTCCAAGTGGGCAACAACTAAGCATAAGAAGGCTGTTATCGATAGCCGCCGTGCAAAGAACTTTGCCAAGTTGATTAAGGCTATTGAAGTTGCATCGCGCAACGGTGGGCCAGATCTCGATGGAAACCCAACGCTCTTTGATGCGATTGCTAAGGCAAAGAAGAATTCAATGCCCGCCGACAACATTGAGCGCGCGGTAAAGCGCGGCGCAGGACTTGAATCCGGTGGAGCCGACTGGCAGACGATTATGTATGAAGGTTACGGACCTAACGGCGTCGCCATCATGATTGAGTGTCTATCTGATAACCGCAATCGCGCAGCTTCTGAAGTTCGCGTTGCAGTAACTCGCAACGGTGGCTCTATGGCAGATCCAGGATCAGTTTCATACCTCTTCAACCGTAAAGGCGTCATCATTGTAAATAAGGTTGCCGGCGCGACTGAAGACACGATTCTTGAAGCTGCACTTGAAGCAGGAGTGGAAGAGGTCAACGATCTTGGTGAATCATTTGAAGTTGTCTGTGAGGCATCAGACCTAGTCGCTGCACGTACTGCGCTTCAAGCGGCTGGTATTGATTATGAATCAGCCGATTCGTCATTCTTGCCATCAATGAGCATTCCACTAGATGCTGAAGGGGCTCAGAAAGTCTTCGAACTCATTGATGCAATCGAAGAGCTTGATGACGTACAGAACGTCTATGCAAACTTTGATGTTTCTGACGAAGTAATGGCGAGCCTTACTTAAGCTTCAATCAAGTAAGCCAATAGGCTTATCAATATGGCGACCGAGAAGATTATTATGGGTATTGACCCAGGTCTGACTCGTTGCGGTATTGCCGTTATCTCTCAGAAATCAATGCGTGAGCTTTCCATGCTCGGGGTAGATGTTCTATTAACTCCCGTGGATTCACCACTTGAAAATCGATTGCTCGCAATCGAAGGTTCAATCGAAAAATGGATTCTTCAGTACAAGCCGGATGTTGTGGCAGTGGAACGTGTTTTCGCGCAACACAATGTTCGTACTGTGATGGGAACTGGGCAAGCCGCCGGGATCGCGCTATTGGTGGCAGCTCGTCACGGAATTCCAGTTGCAATGCATACGCCCTCAGAAGTTAAGGCTGCTGTCACTGGCTCAGGTCGCGCCGGCAAGGTTCAAGTCGCTGAAATGGTGAAACGAATCCTCAAGTTAGAGACCATTCCAAAACCAGTGGATGCAACTGATGCACTCGCCCTGACTATTACACACGCATGGCGCGGTGAAGGAACATCGCGACTTGCCTCTGCGGTGAAGGCTGAAAAAGAACGTATTGCTAAACTGAGGAACTCATGATTTCCCAACTCACCGGAACAGTCCGCCACCTCACCACTGAAAAGATGGTTCTTGAGGTTGGGGGAGTTGGCTATGCACTTTCAATCACACCGCGAACTTCGACTCAGATCGTGATGGGTTCTGTCATCACACTCTCCACTAGCTTGGTAGTCCGCGAGGATTCAATGACACTCTTTGGATTCCTAGACATGCACGATCGCGATATCTACGAAACACTTCAAACAGTTTCCGGGATTGGCCCAAAGGTAGCGTTAGCAATTACCGGTGCGCTTACACCAGCTGAACTTGCACAAGCAATTGCATCGGAAGATATTGCCAGCATTGAGAAAGTTCCTGGTATCGGAAAAAAGGGCGCTCAACGTCTAATTCTCGAACTCAAAGGCAAGCTCGTTACAGATTCAAGCGCCCCAAGAGTTACAACTCATTCCGCAGTCAGAGATCAGTTACTGGCAGCCCTTACGGGTTTAGGTTTCTCTGCGAAAGAATCTGATACCGCAATTAACAACACACTGAGCCAGTTAGCTGAAAATGGGGAAGATCCGGCCGCGCTCGATGTCGCTTCTCTCCTCAAGCTAACTCTGCAAAGCGGTAAGCGATGAGCGAACGTATTGTTGATCCAGAACTTATTCGTAGCAGTTCAGAGGAATCCACTGCCGAATTAGCCCTACGCCCAAAGTCTCTTGATGAATTTGTTGGTCAACATCGAGTGCGCGAGCAGCTCAGTGTTCTTCTCTCGGCAGCAAAAGCTAGAGGTGCATCGGCTGATCACATCCTGCTTTCAGGTCCGCCCGGATTAGGTAAGACGACACTCGCGATGATTCTCGCTGGAGAAATGAATGCACCAATCCGCATTTCGAGCGGTCCGGCAATCACTCATGCGGGCGATTTAGCGGCAATACTTTCATCACTTGTTGAAGGAGAGATTCTCTTCCTTGATGAAATTCACCGTCTCTCGCGCCCGGCAGAAGAGTTGCTCTATATGGCGATGGAAGATTTCCGAGTAGATGTCATTGTTGGCAAGGGACCTGGTGCGACATCAATTCCACTTCAGCTGCCGCACTTCACGCTGGTTGGTGCCACAACTCGCGCCGGGCTTCTTCCTTCACCGCTTCGTGATCGCTTTGGTTTCACCGGTCATCTCGATTATTACGAGAGCGAAGAGCTAGAGAAGGTCATCGAACGTTCGGCGCATCTGCTATCACTCACGATCGATGGAGATGCAATTGTTGAAATTGCCGGCCGTTCTCGTGGAACTCCTCGAATTGCCAATCGACTCTTACGGCGAGTGCGAGATCTGGCACAGGTTGCTGGCTCATCGCATCTGAACCACCGACATGCAATCGATGCGCTAAAGATTTACGAAGTTGATGAGAAGGGACTCGATCGACTTGATCGAGCTGTGCTCTTGGCCTTGATTGATCGTTTCAATGGTGGACCAGTAGGGCTCTCAACGCTGGCGATTGCTGTTGGGGAAGAGGTAGAGACGGTCGAGGCGGTTGCCGAGCCATTCTTGGTCCGAAATGGACTGATGGCGCGTACTCCACGCGGACGAGTTGCTACCCAGGCCGGCTATGCCCATGTGGGACGAACACCACCTGCCTCTCTGGCGACTCTTTTCGACACCTCGACGCAGTAGCGCCTAGACTCTGCCCTTATGTCCACACCTACAAAAACTGTAAAGAGCTCAGGACGCCCAGCGCGCGCTCTAGCAATCTTGGCCGTCATTCTGGTCGGCCTGACTGCAACTGCTCTACTTCAAGGCGCAACATCTGTGCGCCTCGGCCTCGATCTTCGCGGAGGCACTAGCGTCACGCTGCAGCCTCGTGCATCTAATGACTCGAATAAAGTCACATCAGAGGCAATCGATCAGGCTGTTTCGATTATTCGTCAGCGCGTGAACTCACTCGGCGTTGCCGAGTCTGAGGTAACTGCACAAGGCAGCGGAACAAATCGTCAGATTGTTATCTCGGTTCCTGGTGACTCAGGTCGACGTGTGGTCGATCTTGTAGGTCAGACAGCAGAACTTCGCTTCCGTCAGGTTCTGGCAACTTCAGCAGGTGCTGCAGGAACCGGAACTGATGCGGCTACACCTGCGAGCGGAGTCTCAGCAGACCTCAACGCACGTTTTGCTGCACTCGATTGCACCAATGTAGAAAACCTTCAGGGAACAGGTGCTGATGCGCCAACAGAGACAATCGTTGCCTGCGATCGCACCGGTTCAAGTAAGTACATCTTGGCTCCTGCTGAAGTTCTTGGTACTCAAGTCTCAAAGGCAGCTGCTGGTATCGATACGCAGGCAGGAAATGTCTGGACTGTTTCACTTACCTTTAATGGCGAAGGCACAAAGGCATTCGGTGCACTTACTGGTCGCGTAACTTCGCTTGCATCACCACAGAATCAAGTGGCAATTGTTCTTGATGGTTTAGTCGTTTCAGCGCCTTCAATCAATGAAGCAATTCCTTCCGGCAACGCGCAGATCACCGGTAACTTCTCACAGTTAGAGGCTCAGGATCTCGCGAATGTCTTGAAGTACGGAGCTCTACCTCTAGCTTTCGATCGTGGTGAAGTTCAGCAGGTTTCGCCAACATTGGGTGCAGATCAGCTCAACGCGGGACTTCTCGCTGGCGCCCTCGGTATGGTGCTTGTATTTATATTCTCAATTATTTATTACCGCGTACTCGGTTTCGTAACCGTTGCTTCGCTATTGGTAGCAGCAGCGATGCTCTACCTCACCTTCCTTGTCTTAGGAGAAGCGATCGGCTTCACGCTTACCTTGGCAGGTATTGCAGGTGCAATCGTTGCAATCGGTGTTACAGCAGACTCATTTATCGTCTACTTCGAACGTATTCGAGATGAGGCACGTGAAGGACGATCACTACGTTCAGCCGTTGAATCTGGCTGGCTCCGTGCTCGCCACACAATCATCGTTGCCGACATGATCTCTGTGCTCGCAGCGGTATTGCTCTACTTCTTCGCAGTTGGTGGCGTGCGTGGTTTTGCATTCACACTCGGCCTTACAACTTTGATCGACTTATTAGTTGTCTTCATCTTCACTAAGCCATTGATGACTATCCTTGCAAAGATTCCATTCTTTTCATCGGGTCATCCACTTTCAGGACTATCAGCGAAGAGCGTAGGAACAAAAAGCCCTATGACTCGTTCAACATCAGCAGAGATTGTGGAGGGTTAATCAGATGGCTCAACTTTCAGGACTTGGTAACCGTCTCTATTCCGGCGAGACTTCGTTTAACATCATCGGTAACCGTAAGCGCTGGTACTCAATCTCAGCCGTTTTCGTATTGATCTCGATTGCTGCATTGGCAATCCAGGGCCTTCATCTCGGTATCGAGTTCAAGGGCGGATCTTCTTACACTGTTAATAAGGCAGGCATCGCAATTGAGGATGCTCGCGCTACAGTTGAAGAGACTGGTGTGGCCGGAGAAGTTATCGTTCAAAAGATCGGCGATTCCAAGATTCGTATCCAGACTGGAAATCTCACATCCGCACAGTCTTCAGCTATTGAAAACGCCCTGGTCGCAAAATTCAACGTTGCAATCGAGGATATTGATACACAGCTTGTTGGTCCATCCTGGGGTAAGGAAATTACCAAGAAGGCCCTCTACGGTCTGATTGCATTCTTGCTCGCAGTGATGCTCTTCCTGGCTATGGCATTTGAGCCGAAGATGGCTATCGCAGCCATCGTGGCGGTGGTGCACGACGTATTCATCACCGTTGGAATCTATGCAGTAGTTGGCTTCGACGTAACGCCGGCAACAGTGATTGGCTTCCTTACAATTCTGGGTTACTCGCTCTACGACACCGTTATTGTTTTCGATAAGGTTCGAGAGAATACAAAGTCAATCGCAGCATCGGGCAAGAGCACATATTCAGATGCGGCCAACCTTGCGGTAAATCAGACAATCGTTCGTTCTGCAAATACATCGGTGATCGCACTGCTACCGGTCGGCTCTATCCTTTTCGTTGGAGCAGGCCTTCTTGGTGCTGGAACCCTTAAGGACCTCTCGCTTGCTCTCTTTATCGGTCTCGCTGTTGGTACTTACTCTTCAATCTTTATCGCGCCACCATTCTTGGCAGCTCTTCGTGAGAAGGAGCCAGCAATGATCGCTCTTGCAAAGCGCGTAGCAGCACGTGGGGGAGCAGCTCCGGTTTCTTCAGAGATTCATGCTGTTCGTCCGTCAACAGGTCGCGGTCCTCGCAATCAACCAAAGCGCAAGGGTCGCAAGTAACCCCTATCGCCCATGGCTGACGTATCTTTGATTGATCCACTGATTGGGTCACTTAAAGAGCATTACGACAGCGTTGATGTAGAACTTCTGCAACGTGCGTTCCACGTCGCCGATCAGGCTCACGCCGGACAGTTACGTAAATCCGGCGAGGAGTACATCACCCATCCAGTGGCGGTAAGTGCAATCCTCGCCGAGCTTGGTCTCAACACGACAACCGTAGTTGCATCCCTGCTCCATGACACAGTCGAAGACACTCCTTATTCATTGGATCAACTCCGTGCAGATTTTGGTGATGAGATTGCCAATCTAGTTGATGGTGTGACCAAGTTAGACAAACTCACATACGGGCCGACAGCTGAAGCAGAGACCGTCCGCAAGATGGTTATTGCAATGTCTCGAGACATTCGTGTTCTAGTCATCAAACTCGCTGATCGTCTTCACAATGCGCGCACCTGGGGATTTGTCTCCTCAGATAGCGCAGCGCGAAAAGCACGAGAGACACTTGATATTTATGCCCCACTGGCTCACCGACTCGGAATGAATGCAATCAAGTGGGAACTCGAAGATCTCAGCTTCGCAGTTATCGAACCAAAGAAGTATGAAGAGATCACGCGATTGGTTGCAGAACGTTCTCCTTCGCGCGATGCGCTCACAAGTGAAGTTATCGAAGCCGTGGAAGAAGATTTGGCAAAAGATGGGGTTCAAGCAACGGTATCCGGACGAAAGAAACATTTCTATTCGGTCTATCAGAAGATGGTGGTGCGTGGCCGTGATTTCAATGACATCTATGACCTGGTTGGAATTCGAGTTCTAGTAAATGATGTCCGCGATTGCTACGCGGTCCTTGGATCAATCCATGCTCGATGGAGCCCAATTCCTGGTCGCTTTAAAGATTACATCGCAATGCCTAAGTTCAATCTCTATCAATCGCTTCACACAACAGTGATCGGTCCGAACGGTAAAGCAATTGAGATACAGATTCGCACCTATGACATGCATAGTCGAGCAGAGTTCGGTATTGCCGCACATTGGAAGTACAAGCAAGGTGGTGACCAGAAGTCTCCCGAGATGCTTTGGCTTCGACAATTACATGAGTGGCAGAAAGAAACGGAAGATCCTTCCGAGTTTCTGGAGGCGTTGCGCTTTGATTTAGGCAGCCCAGAGGTATTTGTTTTCACTCCTAAGGGTTCGGTTATCGCCCTGCCAGGCGGCTCAACGCCGGTTGATTTCGCATTCTCAGTGCATACCGATGTTGGGCTTCGGTGTGCAGGAGCAAAGGTCAATGGTCGTTTAGTGCCATTGGAGTCTAAACTCAATAATGGTGATGTCATCGAGATTGTCACCAATAAATCAGATTCGGCTGGACCAAGCCGTGATTGGTTAAACTTTGTAAAGAGTCCACGTGCTCGTTCAAAGATCAAGGCGTGGTTTAGTAAAGAACGTCGAGAAGAAGCAATTGATGCCGGACGTGAATCAATTGCACGACAGATGCGTAAGGCAGGTCTTCCTTTACAAAAGATCTTCGCAGGTCACGCGCTCCTAGAGCTGGCACATGATCTTCATTACTCCGATATTGAAGCCCTATACAGTTCAGTTGGCGATGGGCATGTCTCGGCAGCTTCGGTGATTGAGAAGCTCGTTCATTCGATGGGACTTGAGGATTCTCATCCGGAACCTTCCATCGAATCTATTCCAACCGATAATCAGGTGGGAAAGCGAACAAGTAGCGCCATAAAAGTCGAAGGTGTTGATGACGTATTGGTCAAGCTCGCTCGATGCTGCACACCTGTACCTGGCGATGCGATTATGGGCTTTATTACAAAAGGTTCAGGAATCTCCGTGCATCGCAACGACTGCCGCAATGCTGCAGATCTGGTAGAGCATCAGGGGGAGCGGGTCGTTGGGGTTACTTGGCTCGCTGGCGCTGCCTCAATCTTCTTAGTTAACATCCAAATTGAAGCGCTCGATCGTGCTCGTTTGCTCGCTGATGTAACTCGCACGCTATCTGAGCAGCATGTAAATATCCTAAGCGCAGCAGTAAGCACCTCTAAAGATCGGGTAGCTATCTCGAAATTTACCTTCGAAATGGCAGATGCCAAGCACCTGGATTCGGTATTGGCAGCGGTAAGAAACGTCGAAGGCGTCTACGACGTTTATCGAACGTAGTAAAAACTTTTAATTTTTACTTAAATTCAGCGAGTGACTTCTCAGCTTCAGCCAGCCATACCTTACGAGCAGCAGCTGATTCCAAAGCTTCCTTAGCCTTCTTATCGTTTCCAGCTGCTTGAGCCTTAACTGCAGCCTTCTCATAATTGGCAATTGATTCACTGAGCTGAGCGACAACTTCTGCAGCGCGCGCCTTTGCAGCAGGATCTGTCTTACGCCAGATCTCAGCCTCAGCCGCTTTAATCGCTTCTTCGACAGTTGCAACTTTCGCATCGAGCGCAGCTCGCTTATCGCGATTGGTAATACCAATCTTGCTCCACTCATTCATCAATTCACGGAAAGCGGCCTTGGCTACCTTCACATCGGTGAATGGAACGAGAGCCTCAAATTTTGGAAGAAGTTCTTCGCGCTTAATGAGATTTGCAGCCATGCTGACTTCGCGCTTTTCAAGGTCTGCATTCTTTGCGGTAAAGAATTGATCTTGAGCTGCCTTAAAGCGGTTCCACAGCTTTGTGTCATCGCTCTTCTTGCCGCGTCCAGCTGCCTTCCATTGATCCATGAGCGCTTTGAATCGACGGGCGGTTGCAACCCAATCGGTGCTCGTTGCCAGCTTCTCAGCTTCGGCGACGATTGCCTCTTTCGCAGCTGAAACTTGTCCGGAGACAACCTCAAGCTGAGCAAAGTGTGCACGACGACGCTTATCAAATTTATTGCGAGATGAAGAGAAACGCTTCCAGAAGTCACCATCGACCTTCTTATCTAGACGTGGCGCAGCCTTCCATTCGTCGAGAAGAACTTTAAGACGATCACCGGTTGCTTTCCATGATTCGGAGAGAGCGAGAGACTCTGCCTCAGCAACAATCTTCTCTTTTTCGACAATCAGCTGTTCGCGACGAGCTGCCTTTGCCGCAGTCTCCGCGGCTTTCTTCGCCTCGTAGGCTTCACGATGGCCTTCAATTAAAGGTTCAATCTGTTCTACTGATGCAGCAAGTGCCGCTAAATCTCCAACACCATTGAGCTCTGCTACCTGAGAACGCAACTTTTTGACCGCTTCGTAAGCATCTTGTGGAACCATCGCGCCACTAGTGATGCGAGCGGCGGTGAGAGCAACCTCAGATGCAACCGCTTCAAATTTGCGAACAAAGTATGCAAGCGCTTCTTCTGCCGTCTTACCTGGGTAAGAGCCGACTGCCTTTTCACCCTGTGGTGTGCGAACAAAGACAGTGCCATCTTCTGCAACGCGACCAAACTGTGCGGGATCTCCAATCAGAGCAGATGCGGCGCTTACATGTGACTTAGCAGCCTGTGCGATCTCTGTTGGGTTATGTGTCTCGGTCATGGTTCTCCCTTGTAAGCGCGTCGGCCGGTTCGGCCTTCGTTATCAGCGATTGTTATGAGGAAAAGGTACCCTGTCCCTCCTATCGTCGTAAATCGCGAGCTCAAGCTCGCCCCGTTCTTGAGGTGGCACACATGCTTATACGCTCATTTGTCGCCCCAATGTTTGCGACCAATTGTTGGATCATCGCCGCCGAAAAGGGCTCTGAGTGCATCATTGTTGACCCCGGTATGACTGATATTTCAGCCGAGGTTGAACTGATCGTCTCAGAAGAAGGACTTAAACCGGTTGCGACCTTGCTCACCCATGGACATCTCGATCACACCTTTTCGGTCAAACCAATTGCCGACGGATATGGAATCAGCGCATATATCCACTCTGAAGATCGCCGTTTTATTGCAGACCCAGCTGGAATCCACGGTCCTCAATTTGCCGATCAACTGAGCGGAATGTCTTTCGCCGAACCACTCAGTGTTGAAAACCTCAAAGACGGTTCGCTGCTTGATTTTGTCGGCCTTTCAATTCGAGCAATACATGCGCCCGGTCACACACGCGGTTCGTTGATGTTCATGATCAATGAAGAGTTACTCATTAGCGGCGACGTTCTCTTTGCTGGCTCAATTGGCAGAACAGACCTTCCAACTGGAAGTTCGAGCGATATGAGAAACACTTTATCTAAGAAGGTTCTCCCGCTTGATGACGGCATTCGAGTCCTTCCTGGACATGGAGACGAGACGACAATCAAATATGAGCGCAAAACCAATCCTTATCTGAAAGAATTGGCATGATGAAGGGTTGTCGATGAAATTCGAAAAGATTGCAGCGCCTAAGGGTGTGCGCGAGTATCTGCCGCCAGAATCCCGAAGTTTTGAGTGGGTTCGAGAGCAGTTGATTGCCCCTGCCAAGAGCGCGGGGTATCAACTTATGGAGCTACCTGTCTTTGAAGATACAACTCTATTTAATCGCGGTGTTGGCGAATCAACAGATGTTGTTTCCAAAGAGATGTATACATTTGAAGATCGAGGCGGACGGTCGATTACCTTGCGCCCCGAAGGCACCGCCGGTGTGATGCGCGCGGTTATTGAAGGAAATCTCGATCGCGGACAATTGCCGGTAAAGGTTTGGTACTCAGGACAATTCTTCCGCGCCGAACGACCACAGGCGGGACGCTATCGACAGTTCTATCAGGTGGGTATCGAAGCAATCGGTATCGATGATCCCGCGCTGGATGCAGAGGTTATCGCGATTGCAGATCAAGGTTTCAAAAATCTAGGCCTTAAGAATTATCGTTTAGAAATAACTTCCTTAGGTGACGCGCAATCTCGTGCTGCTCATCGTGTAGATCTCATGAAGTACATTGAAAAGCTTGATTTAGACGACGCGACTCGTGCCAGAGCAGAACTAAATCCGTTGCGTCTCTTTGATGACAAACGTCCCGAGATGAAGGTCGCGATGGAGAGCGCTCCAATTCTGATGGACTATCTCTCAGAATATTCACGCAATCATTTTGATCAGGTCAAGTCATATCTGGATGCACTCAACATTTCGTATCATGTAAATAAGCGCATGGTTCGTGGTCTTGATTACTACACCGGCACAACTTTCGAATTCGTACATGAAGATCTTGGTGCACAAAGCGGCATTGGCGGGGGAGGACGATATGACGGCCTCATGGAAGTCCTTGGCGGACAAGCGCTATCGGGTATCGGGTTTGGTCTCGGCGTCGATCGTGCATTACTCGCGGCAATAGCCGAGAACACATTGCCAACCCAGGATTTCAACTCAGATCTCTTCATCATTCCACTTGGCGAAGAGATGAAGAGCTTTGTCCTTCAAGTCGCTGCGCAAGTTCGTGGAGCCGGTTTCACCGCTGAGGTTGCCTTTGGAGATCGCTCTCTGAAGGGCGCAATGAAGGGAGCCGATAAGAGCGGTGCTCGTTTTGTCGCAGTTATTGGTGAATCCGAGCGAGAAAGTGGCTCAGTTGAACTCAAACGCATGAGCGACGGCACTTCAATCTCCGTTAAGATTAGCGAAATACAGAAGGTGCTCGAGGTCTAAAGCTTCGAATACTCCATCCACATTAAAGGCGATTAATTCACATGCTACGTACACATGATGCTGGTGCTCTTCGCGCTAGCCACGAAGGCACAACTGTCTCTCTAGCTGGATGGGTTTCACGCCGTCGAGATCATGGTGGAGTTGCCTTTATCGACCTTCGTGACGGCACCGGTTCAGTGCAAGTAGTGATCAGCGACGAAACCGTAGCTGGAGCCCTCCGCGCCGAGTGGTGTCTTCAAATCAAGGGTTCTGTACGCAAGCGTCCCGCCGGTAATGAAAATTCAAATATTCCGACAGGTGAAATTGAGATTGTTGCAGAAGATGTCATAGTGCTCAGCGAATCAGCGCCATTGCCCTTTCCTATCGATACTGGCTCTGATACAGAAATTAGCGAAGAAGTTCGCCTTAAGTATCGTTACTTAGATCTTCGTCGCGAACGTCCTGCTGCAAATCTGCGACTTCGTTCACGCGTGACATCTGCGATTCGCCGAGTCATGGAAGAACTCGATTTTCATGAAATTGAAACACCTTACTTAACACGTTCAACTCCAGAAGGAGCGCGTGACTTCCTAGTGCCAGTGCGTCTGCAACCAGGCAGTTGGTACGCGTTGCCACAGTCACCGCAGCTCTTCAAGCAACTTCTTATGGTTGCCGGTATGGAACGTTATTACCAGATTGCACGTTGTTTCCGTGATGAAGATTTCCGCGCTGATCGTCAACCAGAATTTACCCAGCTTGATATTGAAATGTCATTTATCGATCAGGCAGATATCTTGGCCGTGGCCGAGCAGATTCTGGTCAAGATCTGGAAGGAGTCTGTCGGTTACGACATTCCAACTCCAATCCGTCACATGACATACGCGGATGCAATGGATAAGTACGGTTCGGATAAGCCAGATCTTCGTTTTGGCTACGAACTTGTTGAAGTAACAGATTATTTCAAGGAGACGCCTTTCCGAGTATTCCAAGCTCCATACGTTGGAGCAGTTGTTATGCCAGGTGGGGCATCAACTCCACGGCGCGAGCTAGATGCATGGCAGGACTGGGCAAAGGCTCGCGGTGCAAAGGGAATCGCCTACATTCTTGTAAACGAAGATGGAACTTTAGGTGGGCCAGTCTCGAAGAACATCTCCGAGAGCGAAGCTGCTGGTATTGCTGCACTGGTAGGTGCAAAGAGCGGCGACGCAATCTTCTTTGCAGCGGGCGATCGCTCATCATCACAGCAACTCTTGGGTGCTGCGCGTCTTGAAATTGGAAAGCGCTGTGGCTTGATTGCAGATGGCCAATGGGAATTCCTATGGGTTGTCGATGCTCCGATGTTTGAGCCAACCGATAACGGCGGATGGACTGCAGTGCATCACCCATTTACAGGACCAAAGCCTGAGTTCGCAAAGACATTTAAGAGCGATCCAGCGACCGCACTTGCTTATGCTTATGACATCGTTTTGAATGGAACTGAACTCGGTGGTGGATCAATTCGTATCCATGATCGCAATATTCAGAAGGATGTCTTCTCTGTCATTGGCCTTACCGATGAAGAGGCACAGAGCAAGTTCGGCTTCTTACTCGAGGCCTTCAATTACGGCCCACCTCCACATGGCGGAATCGCACTCGGCCTAGACCGAGTCTGCGCTCTTCTCACGAATTCTGATTCAATCCGTGAGGTAATCGCATTCCCTAAGACAGCTAGTGGCGGCGATCCGTTGACTGGTGCACCAACACCAATTACGCCAGCTCAGCGTAAAGAGGCTGGTATCGATTGGACGGCTCCAAAAGAGCCGGTTAAGTAAGAGGAAACGGTAGGCTTCAAACATGGGTCCAGGTGGAATTGCAACAATCATCGCATCGGTATCGCTACTAATCATCGCGGTGGCGATCGCCTATGTCGTGGTTCGTGTCGGCAAGCTAGTAGACGAGGCATCAACTAGCCTCAAGGCGATCACCGAAGAGACAACACCTCTCTTGGAAGAGTCGACTCGCACACTCGAGCTCATCAATAGCCCGCTAGAAAGCTTTGCTCGTATCACTAAGAACGTGGAAGAGGTAACTACTAAGGTTACTGATGCAACTACAGGTTTTATGGAGAAGAACGGTCCTGCAGTCAAAGTGGCTGGTGCGCTTCTGAGTGCAGCTCAGATCAGCAAGGGACGTAAATCTAAAAAGAAAGCGGAGTAGTTTCCACCGTGCAATCAGCTGAAATTCGCTCCCGTTGGCTCCGTTTCTTTGAGTCAGAGAACTCTTTAGGTCTCAATCACACAGTAGTTCCATCAGCATCACTGATCGCCGACGATCCCAATCTTCTCTTGGTTAATGCTGGAATGGTTCCTTTTAAGCCTTACTTCCTTGGTGAGGTCAAGCCTCCATTCGATCGCGCAACATCTGTTCAGAAATGTGTTCGCACCCTTGATATTGATGAGGTAGGTAAGACGACTCGTCACGCATCATTCTTCCAAATGTGCGGAAACTTCTCTTTCGGTGATTACTTTAAAGAAGGTGCAATCACACTTGCGTGGGAACTTCTGACAAAGCCAATTTCAGATGGGGGCTACGGCTTCCCGGAAGATAAGTTGTGGGTCACTGTTTATCTCGATGATGACGAAGCTGAAGAGATTTGGCATAAAAAGATTGGCGTTCCGCGCGAGCGTATTCAGCGTCGAGATATGGCGGATAACTTCTGGTCTATGGGTGTTCCTGGCCCATGTGGTCCTTGTTCTGAAATCTACTTCGATCGCGGACCGGCATATGGCGTTGATGGTGGACCAATTGCAGATGAGAATCGCTACCTAGAAATTTGGAACCTGGTCTTCATGCAAAATGAGCGAGGCGCTGGGGGAGGTAAGGATGGCTATCCAATCCTCGGAGAACTTCCAGCAAAGAGCATCGATACCGGTTTAGGACTAGAACGTGCTGCAGCGCTCTTGCAAGGCGTTGAAAATATTTACGAAATCGACACTACGATGCAGATTCTTACAAAGGCAATGGATCTCTCGGGCGTTAAGTACGGAACCACTGAGAAGACAGATGTTTCATTACGCGTTATCGCAGACCACGCGCGAACAGCGGCAATGCTCATTGGCGATGGAGTGACACCTGGAAACGAGGGCCGTGGATACGTTCTTCGCCGCATGATGCGTCGAACAATTCGCAATATGCGCCTGCTTGGAACCAATGATCCAATCATGTCTGAGCTCACTCTTTCAGCAATCGGTGCAATGGGGCCGCAATATCCAGAGCTTGTTACGGATACAAAGCGAATTCTCGCGGTCGCCACCTCAGAGGAAGAGTCTTTCTTGCAGACCCTCAAGAGCGGTACGCAGATCTTTGATTTAGCGACGACCAATCTCAAATCAGAGAAGAAGAACATTCTTCCTGGCGATGAAGTCTTTAAGTTGCACGATACTTATGGATTCCCATTCGATCTGACACTCGAGATGGCCCGTGAAGAAGGTCTTGAAGTAGATGAGGATGGCTTCCGTCGGCTCATGAAGGAACAACGTGATCGCGCCAAAGCAGATGCGAAGGCAAAGAAGAGCGGCCACACTGATCTCACTGAGTATCGCAAGATTGCAGATGCAAAAGGTGTAACAAACTTTATTGGTTACGCACATACCGAGGCTGATGCAAAGGTAAATGGAATTCTTGTCGATGGCATGAGCGTATCCAGTGCCTCAGAAGGCGATGATGTTGAGATCATTCTCGATGCAACACCTTTCTATGCTGAAGGTGGTGGCCAACTCGCAGACGGTGGTCGTATCACTCTTGCAAGTGGCGCAATTATCGATATCTCAGATGTCCAATCTCCAGTCAAAGGTCTCTCTGTTCACCGCGGTCGAATTCTTAGCGGTGAGGTAAGTGTTGGTACCGCAGCACATGCAGTAATTGATATCGAACGTCGTAATGCAATTTCACGTGCACACACTGCAACACATATGGTCCATAAGGCTTTCCGCGAGATTCTTGGTGAGACGGCAACTCAGGCAGGTTCAGAGAACTCTCCAGGACGCTTCCGTTTCGACTTCCCATCTACTGGCGCAGTCTCAGCTGGTGTGCTCAATGATGTTGAAGGACGAGTTAATGCACTTTTGCTCAACAACCTCTCTGTTACAGCAGAGGTCATGACACAAGATGCGGCAAAGAAGATCGGTGCGATGGCGCTCTTCGGCGAAAAGTACGGCGATCAGGTGCGCGTCGTCAGCGTTGGTGATTGGGCGCGCGAACTCTGCGGAGGAACGCACGTCTCTAATTCTGGTCAGCTTGGCGTAGTGAAGTTGATAGGTGAGTCATCAATCGGTGCCGGCGTTCGCCGCGTGGAAGCCCTCGTGGGTGCTGACGCATATTCATTCTTGGCACGTGAGCACATTTTGCTTAACTCTCTTACAGAACTTATTAAGGGTGCACGAGTTGAAGAGCTCCCAGAACGTATTCAAGGCCTGCTCGACAAGGTTAAGGAAGTAGAGAAGGAACTTGCACAGGTTCGTTCTGCACAGGCACTTGCAAGTGTTGATCAACTCGCTTCAACTTCCGTTGTGATTGGTGAGACCACATACGTTGGAGGTCTTCTCCCAGACGGCGTTTCTGGCGATGATCTTCGCAAGATTGCGATTGAACTTCGCAACCGTGCAACGCAATCGGTAATCGCTCTCATCAGCTCAACTGGTGGACGCCCTGTCTTGGTAGCAGCCACCTCTGATGCAGCTCGCGCAGCAGGAATCAAAGCTGGCGAGCTAGTAAAGATTGGTTCAACGGTGCTTGGTGGCGGCGGCGGAGGTAAGGATGATTTCGCACAAGGTGGCGGAACCGACTCTTCAAAATCACGTCAAGCACTTGAAGCAATTGCAGCAAAGCTAGCTGGGAAGTAAATGGTTCGCGGTCGCCGAATCGCATTCGATTACGGAGATAGTCGAATCGGTGTGGCAATCTGTGATCCTGACGGAATTCTTGCGTCTCCGCTGCCATTCTTAGATGCCCGTCATCCAAAGCTGTCTCAGATGTTGAAGGAACTTTTTGCTGAATATGAACCAATCTTAATCTTTCTCGGTCTGCCGAAACATCTTTCTGGTGAAGATGGTGAAGCTGTTTCTAAAGTGAAGGATTTCGCTGCACAGCTATCAATGCTTACTGAAATAGAGATTGCATACGTTGATGAGCGTCTTAGTACCGTCGACGCCCAACGCAAACTTCGTGAAGCTGGAAAGAATTCCAAGGAATCTAAATTGTTGGTCGACTCAATGGCAGCGGTAGCAATTCTTGAGAGTGGATTAGCTCGTGAAGCTAGATAGAGATACAACTCGAGGATTCTTCGGCGTATTTCTCGCTCTCTTAATCATTGCCTCAATCCATTTCCTAAAACCAGGAATTTCTTCTGCAGAGGACTTTCCTTGTAGCGCGTCATCGCAAGGTACGACAGTGATTGACATTCGCTCCGGAGAAACCGGATCTGAGATTGCACGGGATTTGGTCAATCAAGAAGTAACGGCATCTTTCGAAGCCTTCTTTCGGGTGGCTGTGGGCGATGAACGTTCTGGTCGTATTGCACCCGGGCTGCACTCGATTGATATAGGCATTTGTGCAAAGAAGGCGCTAGAACAATTACTTGATTCTGCTCGAATTGGAAACCTGCTCAGTATTAATGAAGGCGCTTGGAACTCTGAGATCAAGCGGAAGATGGCCGCAATCGGATTTACCAATGATGAAGTAAATCGAGCATTCTCCTCGTACCGGATTCCTACGGGTTTCAAAACTCTAGAGGGCTTACTCTTTCCGGCCCAATACAGCTTTGATACTTCCACCTCGGTATCGAAAATCTTAGATGTCATGGTCTCTCGATCGGAAAGTGAGATGCGCGCGTCAGGTTTCTTTGCAACGAAAGAGAAATTTACTCCGGCGCAATTATTAATCATTGCCTCATTGATTCAGGCCGAGGGCGATACCCAAGATTTTGCGAAAATCTCCCAGGTCGTTCGTAATCGTTTAACCAAGGGCATGCCGTTGCAATTTGATTCCACAGTTCATTACATCAAGGGAACTCGCGGATCTGTCTTTCTCAGCACCCAATCAACGTTCCTGAAATCACCATATAACACTTATCGAAATTACGGCCTCCCACCTGGTCCTATCAATAACCCCGGAGCTAAGGCGATGTATGCCGCAGTTCACCCAGAAAAGGGCGTGTGGCTCTTCTTTATTACGGTGGCACCGGGGGATACTCGCTTCACAGATTCGTTAGATGAATTCAATACCTGGAAAGTTCTTTACAAGAAGAATCTACGGGCTGGGAAATTTGGGAGTAAGTAATGCATGGCACATTAAGAGGAGCGATACTTGGTTCGCCAGTTGAACACTCGCTCTCTCCCTTGTTGCACCGTGAAGCATTTGATTTCCTCGGGTTGACTGGTACATATCAGCGTCAAGAGGTCGCACTTGATTCTTTGAGTGAATTCTTCAATCAACATCGAAACGACTACGACTATCTCTCAATCACAATGCCATTGAAAGAGGAAGCTCTAACGTTGGATGTGCAGATTGACCCCATTGCGGCTCGGATTCAATCTTCTAACACTCTCTACCGAAGAGATAGCCAATGGCATCTCACAAGTACCGATGGTTCAGGTTTAATCTCGGCTCTCAAGCATGAAGGTTTCAATTCTTTTGATCGCGTACTCGTTCTCGGAGCAGGTGGAACCGCCCGTGCGGTTGTTGGGGCTCTCGACGCCGTGAGTAAAGAAGTTGTCGTTCTAGGAAGAACAAGCACTCGCCGGGAGGTGCTTGAATCTGCAGTCACAAACGCATCCTTTGAATATATTCGGTGGAATGATTCACCAGGTTTTTCCGGTTACGATCTCGTTGTCAATACAACTCCAGCGGGGGCCGCAGATCTTCTTGCCGAATCACTGTCTCCAGGTTCTTGCAAGCTTCTCTTTGATGTCATCTATAAGCCTTGGCCTACGGTTTTAGGCTCTCGTTGGTCTGATTCCGGTGGCACGGTTATCAACGGAATCGAACTTCTTCTCTACCAGGGCATACAGCAACTTTCTTTAGCTCTCAACCAAGAGCTCGATGAATTTGCGCTTGCTACGCATCTTCGCCCGATTCTCCGCAAAGCAATCCGATAATCCACAGCCACGATGAGCAGGCCTGAGCAAAAGCTAGGCTCGCTCCATGCTTTTATCAATGGTGCTAATTCTCTGCATTTATATCTGCTTTCGAGATATTGCCGAACATAAGATTTCTAACTTCTCAAACATCGCGCTTCTGATTCTGCTATTTCTGGATCGAAATTTCGCGTCGTTTATTCTGGTTCTTGTGGGTTTATTGATTACCTTGGCGATGGCGATGCTCTGTGGATTCGGAGGAGGTGATACCAAACTTCTATCCGTCCTTATTGTGAGTCAAGGATCAGTGGTGATTTCCCTCGATTATCTGCAGCTTTTTCTCATTTCTTCAGGCATATCTCTCGCGATGGCTGTCGTGGCAAGAAGGTCCTTCACTGGCGCAATACCGATGGCACCGGCGATTCTTACGCCTTTCATCATTGGCTATCTCGCTATCTGAGTCTCAGGAGATTTATATGCGCCTGATAGAGCGCATTTCTGAGACAATATCTCCATGCGTTGGATAACAGCTGGAGAGTCACACGGCCCCGCCCTTTCGGCAATCATTGAGGGAATGCCGGCTCATATCGAAATCTCGATTGCGGATATTGATTTCCACCTAGCTCGTCGCCGACTTGGTACTGGTCGCGGTGCTCGACAGAATTTCGAGGCCGACAAGGTTTCGATTCTTGGAGGAGTTCGACTTGGTGAAAGCCAGGGCGGACCAATTTCAATTCAAGTTGGAAATAGCGAGTGGCCTAAGTGGGAGAAGGTCATGTCGGCCGATGCGCTTCCTATCGACGAGATTAAAGATCTTGCACGAAATGCACCGCTTTCGCGCCCACGTCCAGGGCATGCTGATTTAGTTGGAATGCAGAAATATGATTTTGACGATGCGAGGCCGATTCTTGAGCGAGCAAGTGCTCGCGAAACAGCGGCACGTGTCGCACTTGGGGCAATTGCACGAGCATTTCTTAAGCAGAGCGTTGGAATCGAAATCTTTAGCCATGTCATATCAATCGGCACGGTTTCGGTTGCAGAGAATTTAGAACTACCTACACCTGATCAAATGTCCCGCATTGATGCAGATCCGGTTCGTTGCGCTTATCCAGAGTTCTCAACAGCGATGGTTGCTGAAATTGAGAGCGCACATAAAGATGGCGACACACTTGGTGGCATCTGCGAGATTCTTGCCTACAACTTACCTCCAGGACTTGGATCGCATGTGCATTGGGATCGTCGATTAGATGCTCGTCTGGCTGCTGCGATGATGGGCATTCAAGCAATTAAGGGTGTCGCTATCGGAGATGGCTTCACCTCTGCATCACGTCGCGGCTCAATCGCGCATGATGAAATTGAACGAGATGCTTCTGGAAAGATTGTTCGTCGCACAGATCGCGCTGGTGGCACTGAAGGTGGAATGTCCAACGGTGAAGCGCTCCGTGTTTCGATTGCGATGAAGCCAATTTCTACCGTGCCAAAGGCACTCGATACTATCGATGTGATTTCTGGAGAGGCAGCTAAGGCAATCAATCAACGCTCTGATGTCTGTGCAGTTCCAGCAGCTGGTGTAGTGGGAGAAGCGATGGCTGCTTTGGTGCTTGCAGAGGCCGTACTTGAGAAGTTTGGTGGCGATTCAGTCGGAGAGACTCGTCGCAACTACCTGTCTTACATGGAAAATCTGCGCTTTAAGTAAATGGCTCCAAGAATCATTCTGATTGGGCCGATGGGTTCAGGAAAGACGACCGTTGGCACAGCCCTAGCTGCACATCTCGGCATCCCCTTTCGTGACACAGATGAGATGATCGTTGCGCAGAGTGGTCGAGAAATATCGGACATCTTCATTGAAGATGGTGAAGATGAATTCAGAGCTCTTGAGAAGATTATTCTGAGAACTGCTCTACTTGAAGATGGAACAGTTCTCTCACTTGGCGGGGGAGCGTGTGTCAGCTTTGATGCGCAATCTGCTCTTCGAGCAAGTGGAGCTTTTATTGTTTATCTCAAGATTTCACTCTCCCAAGTTTCCTCTCGCGTAGGCTTCAATCAAGGCAGACCATTACTGATGGGCAATCCACGCGCGCAATGGCAGAACTTAATGAATGAGCGAGCTCCAATTTACGAAGGTCTAGCCCATTTCATCTCTGAAGTTGATGGCAGAACGGTTGAAGATTTGGTTCAGGAGATTGCAATCGCTGCAGATTTGAGGAGTCAGGGGAGTATCGATGGCTGAAGTAATCGTCAACGCGGAGAGACAGTATTCAGTTCGAATTACCGGGGATTGGCGTGGAGATTTATCGCCATTAGTAACCAAGCGCAATAAAGTTGCCATCATCTACTCGGCAGCGATGTCAGGTTCCATGCCAACATTTTCATTTAACGGGGTTGAAGTCCTCACCCTAGAAATTCCAGATGGTGAAGCCGGAAAGACCCCAGTTGCACTCGGGTATCTCTGGGATCAGCTCGGTAAGAGCGGATTTACTCGCAGCGATTTGATTGTGGCGATAGGTGGCGGAACAGTTACCGACCTAGCGGGATTTGCAGCAGCGAGTTGGTTGCGCGGTATTGATTGGGTTGCAATTCCAACAACACTAGCCGGCATGGTTGATGCATCTGTTGGCGGAAAGACGGGCATCAACTCGATCTATGGCAAGAATCTCATCGGAGCTTTTCATTCACCGATATCAGTCATTATCGATCCTGCTTGGCTCGCAACTCTGAGTGACCGTGATTTCGTGGCCGGCATGGCCGAAGTTGTGAAGTGCGGATTTATTGATGATGAAAAGATCTTGGAACTAATCGATCAAAAAAGCATCTCCGAAATCAGGAAGAATCCCTCACTTATCTCACAATTAATCGAACGTTCCATCACCACTAAGGCGAAAGTAGTGAGTGAGGACTTTAAGGAGTCTGAGCTTCGGGAGATTCTCAATTACGGACACACCTTTGGTCATGCCATTGAACGGGTCTCAGATTATGCAATTCGACACGGGGAAGCCGTCTCAATCGGAATGATCTTCATCGCTGAACTCTCATTAGCTCAAGGTTTAATCGATGAGGAAATGGTGCAGCGTCATCGGTCGGTTCTTCGCACTCTTGGCCTCCCAACTTCGTTATCGAACGTTCCAGGTGCGACAAACTGGGAGAGCCTATACAGCGCAATGTCACTCGATAAGAAGGCTCGTGGCACTTCGATTCGTTTCGTTGCGCTCAAGGAAATTGGAGAATGCACTCGAATTGAGGGTGTCACTGAAGAGGAACTCAAATCAGCATATGAGAAGGTTCTCTCATGAAGGTTCTCGTAATCAACGGTCCAAATTTGTCTCGTCTCGATATCCGTGACTCATCCGTATACGGAGACCTTTCATACCCACAACTCGTCGAATACATCAATGCTGCAGCGACAACACTTGGATTTGAAGCAGATGTACGCCAGAGCGATCAAGAGTCAGAGATTATTGGTTGGTTACATTCCGCGGCAGATACCAATACTCCGGTAATTATCAATCCTGCTGCCTTTACTCATTATTCATACGCGATTCGTGATGCCGCAGAACTCGTGAAGGCGCCTCTCATCGAGGTTCACCTTTCCAACCCATTGGCTCGCGAAGAATTCCGTCATACATCGGTGATTTCGGGTGTAGCAAATGGAACCATCGGGGGATTCGGGCCAGACTCTTACGCGCTAGCCCTTCGCGCACTCGCTACTCTGCTGAAGAAGTAGGGTAAACTCGCGCCTCGTGCTTCGAACGTCGAGGCGTGTGAACTGGAGTGTTGAACAATGGCAACAACAAACGATCTTAAGAATGGCATGGTCCTGGATATCGAAGGACAGCTTTGGACTGTTGTTGAGTTCCAGCATGTGAAGCCAGGTAAGGGTCCAGCTTTTGTTCGTACAAAATTGAAGCAAGTTCTCAGCGGTAAGGTAATCGATCGCACCTTCAACGCTGGCGTCAAGGTTGAAACAGCTGTTGTTGAAAAGCGCGAAATGACATTCCTTTACAAGGAAGGAGATGACTTCGTCTTTATGGATGACGTCAACTTCGATCAGATGACTATCTCTGAAGCGACAGTTTCAGATGCGGCTAACTACATGCTTGAAAATACCGGCGCTATCGTTGCCATCCACGAAGGCAATCCACTCTTTATCGAACTTCCTGCATCAGTTGCTCTCAAAATTACATATACAGAGCCAGGCCTTCAGGGTGATCGTTCTTCAGGCGGAACAAAGCCTGCAACGGTAGAGACAGGTATTCAGATTCAGGTGCCACTTTTTATTAAGCAGGATGAAGTTGTCATGGTTGATACTCGTGATGGTTCATACCAGGGTCGCGCTAATTAATTCGATGACTCATCATATGAATTTGAGTAAGTAGAAGTGTCGGCCCGCAGTAAGGCTCGTAAACAAGCTCTAGATATTCTTTACGAATCCGATATCCGCAGCGCTGATGCGTTGTCCATCTTGGAATCACGTGATGTTGTTGAAGAAGGCCCCGATGCTCGCCCAATTCGTGACTTTACTCGAGAACTCATCTCTGGCGTAGCTAGCAATAAGCGAAAGATTGATGAGCTGATTGCCACCTATGCGCAGGGCTGGGATATGGATCGCCTAGCAGCGGTAGATAGAAATATCTTGCGTTTAGGTATCTATGAAATCATCTGGAGCGATGAGTTAGCCGATGGAATCGCCATTGATGAGGCAATCACTTTGGCAAAGGATCTTTCGACCGATGATTCTGCGACATTTATTCATGGCCTTCTGGGCAAGATTTCCTCCATTAAAGAGAGCGTTTCCCGCTGACTTCTGAAGCGAATATTGCGCCGGCTAATCGCAGGTGCGTGACAAGCTTCTCAATCTCAAGGGAAGTCATCAGCGAAAGCGTTTGGCTATCGCATTCTCGCAATGAGATCACTTCGCCATTCCAATCTCGGCGTTGCTGGCAGATGTAGGAAATGAATTTGGTAACCGGCTCGAGTGTTTCATCGAGAGTCTCCATCTTTTTGATTCTACGTAGATCGAAGATAAATGAGCTCCGCGAATCTTTCTGACTAAATGTTGAGTGTGAAAAGAAATATTCAACTGGAACTTCGTAGAGCTCGGCCAGTTGTTCGATTCGAGCAAGGGAAATCGCTCTTGTGCCTCGCTCATAGGAACCCAGAACTACCGCCTTCACGGCACCGTTGCTGAGCTTTTCAAACTGCTCCAAGGTGTAACCCTTCTTCCGGCGCAGCTCTCGTAGCAGGGCTGAACATTGGATCTCTAAACCTGTAGCCATCTCTTCTCCTCATGATTGTGGGTAGGCAGGGTATTTTGGGCTTGCCAGGCTTGGTCGCGGCTATCCACAGAGGCCGCTCAACCGGTGGTAAGGTTCGCTCACGTTCCTTTAACGACCTGTCCAGAGAGGCAGGAAAGGAGAAGTACATGAGCGCTGCTCTGCAAGAGGCCGATATATCTCGTGCCCTGACTCGAATCTCCCATGAGATTCTTGAGCGAAATTCTGGATCAACACATATCACCATTCTGGGTATCCCAACCCGTGGCACCCATCTAGCCCATCGGCTGGCGACAATCATTGAGTCAATCGAGGGAACGCCGGTTCAGGTGGGAACTCTCGATATCACCCTCCATCGTGATGATTTGCGGATACGCGCACCTCGTCCACTGATGGAGACAGTGATTCCATCTCTCGGTGTTGAAGGGCGAACAGTCGTCCTGGTCGATGATGTCCTCTTCTCTGGACGCACAATTCGCTCAGCACTCGATGCTCTTGGAGAGATTGGTCGACCAGAACGCGTTCAATTAGCTGTCCTAGTAGATCGTGGACACCGTGAATTGCCTATTAAGGCTGACTTTGTCGGAAAGAATCTTCCTACCTCGCGAAATCAGAGCGTGAAGGTCTATCTGCGTGAACATGATGGCCGAGATGAAGTTTCGATTGAGGGGGAGAACGCATGAAGCATCTTCTCTCGATCAATGACATCACCAAAGAATTCGCCATCACAATCTTGGATACAGCTGCCGAGATGGCGAAGGTCTCAGATGGTCCAGTAAAGAAGTTGCCAACTTTGCGAGGGAAGACTGTCGTCAATCTCTTTGCGGAAGATTCAACTCGTACTCGAATTTCTTTTGAAGCAGCAGCGAAGCGCCTTTCAGCCGATGTCATCAACTTCACCGCCAAGGGTTCAAGTATCAGTAAAGGTGAATCTCTAAAGGACACCGCGCTTACCTTGCAAGCGCTCGGCGCAGATGCGGTTGTTATTCGCCACCCGGCATCGGGGGCAGCACATCAATTAGCCCAAGGTAAATGGATTAACGGAACGGTAATCAACGCCGGTGATGGAACGCACGAGCATCCAAGCCAGGCACTTCTTGATGCATACACAATTCGAAAGCATCTCGCAGGCGGGAAAGGCGATCTAAGGGGCATTCACGTCGCAATTGTTGGCGATATTCTCCACTCACGAGTTGCTCGCTCAAATGTTCTGTTACTGACCAAACTAGGTGCCTCAGTAACACTGGTTGCACCGCCAACTCTGCTCCCATTCCAAGTTGAATCATGGCCGGTCAAGATTTCTTACGATTTTAATGCCGTTCTTCCGACTGTTGATGCTGTCATCATGTTACGCATTCAACAAGAACGCATGAGCGATCTTTACTTCCCATCCGAACGTGAGTATTCAACACTCTTCGGAATTGATTCAGAGCGTCTTGCCCTAACAAAGTCAGGTTCAATCCTGATGCACCCAGGGCCTATGAATCGCGGGTTAGAGATCAGTGCAGAAGCTGCTGATAGTGAGCAGTCAGTTGTGGTCGAACAGGTAGCTAACGGTGTTTCTATTCGAATGGCCATCCTTTATTTATTCATCGCAGGTAGTCAGGAGTCACAGAATGCATAAATCAATTCTCATCAAAGGTGGCTCGATTCTTGGAGATACCGTCGCAGATATTCTCATCCGTGATGGCAAGATTTCCGAGATTGCTGCTTCGATTACATCGGCGGCAGATGAAGTAATAGACGCGACTGATTCTGTTGTACTGCCCGGCTTTGTTGATCTCCATACTCATTTACGCGAGCCAGGTCGCGAGAATTCCGAGACCATTGCTACGGGATCACTTGCTGCAGCTCGAGGTGGCTATGTAGCAGTCAGTGCGATGGCAAACACACTTCCAGTTGCAGATAGCGCAGCGATCGTTGAGCAAGTAGCCTCGATCGGAAAATCAGTTGGCCTCGTTGATGTCTTTCCGATTGGTGCAGTTACCAAGGGACTGGAGGGACATGAGCTCGCTGACTTAGGGTCGATGGCGCATTCAAAGGCCCACGTTCGAGTATTTAGCGATGATGGGAATTGCGTTTCAGATCCGCTCTTGATGCGTCGAGCGCTCGAATATGTAAAGCAATTCGATGGAGTCATCGCTCAACATGCGCAAGATCCACGCCTTACTGAAGGTTCCCAAATGAACGAAGGAATCGTTGCATCAACTCTGGGCCTAAAGGGTTGGCCAGCGGTTGCCGAAGAATCCATCATTGCCAGAGATATCTTGCTTGCCAATATGGTTGGAGCACGACTGCACATCTGCCATGTGACCACTCGTGGTGGCGTCGAAATTATTCGTTGGGCTAAATCTCAAGGTATGAAGGTAACCGCAGAAGTTACTCCGCACCATTTGCTTCTGACGGATGAAACTGCCCAAAGCTACGATCCGATTTATAAAGTGAATCCACCATTGAGAACCGCAAATGATGTAGAAGCACTTCGTGAAGCAGTTGCTGATGGAACTATCGACATCATCGGAACAGATCACGCACCGCATCCTGTTGAAAGTAAAGAATGTGAGTGGCAGAACGCAGCATTCGGAATGGTCGGTTTAGAAACAGCCTTTCCAATTCTCTATTCAACCCTGATTAAAACTGGCCGAATCTCTTGGAAGCGAGCAGTTGAGGTGATGAGCTCGGCACCGGCTGCAATCGCCGGTTACGAAAACCATGGCCGCCCACTGGCCGTTGGGGAACCAGCCCACATCACCGTGATTAACCCCACAGGAAAGTTGGTCGTAGATCGCGCTCAATTAGCCTCGAAAAGTAAGAACACTCCATTCCACGGAATGGAATTTGAAGGAACCGTTGTGGCGACTGTCTTTAATGGCCACCTAACCCATAAGGTCGGAAATTGATGAGTAAGGCATATCTAGTCCTCGACGATGGACGTATCTTTGAAGGTCGCTCTTGGGGCGCCCTTGGTAAGACCTTTGGTGAAGCGGTCTTCCAGACCGGAATGACCGGATACCAAGAGACGCTCACCGATCCGTCTTATCACCGACAGGTTGTTGTGATGACTGCGCCTCATATCGGAAATACTGGCGTCAATCTCGAAGATAACGAATCTTCAAAGATTTGGGTCGCGGGTTTTGTCGTGAGAAACCCTTCCTCTATCACCAGTAATTGGCGCAGCACCTCTGATCTTGAAGAAGAGCTAATTCGCCAGGGTGTTGTTGGTATTTCTGGTGTTGATACACGAGCAATTACTCGTCACTTGAGAGATCGCGGCGCAATGCGAGTCGGAATTTTTTCGGATACTGAGCTGACTCGAGAAGAGATGGTGATTGAAGTTCGCAAGCAGAGCCCAATGTCAGGTTCATACCTCTGTGGAGATGTATCTACTGAAGTTCCATACCTAGTACCTGCTATTGGTGAGAAGAAGTTCACTGTGGTCGCCCTCGATCTCGGCATTAAGGCTGCAACGCCACGAAATATGGCTGAACGCGGTATCGAGGTACATGTACTTCCATATAACTCTTCCATGGAAGAAATTCTCGCTTATCAGCCAGATGGCGTCTTCCTCTCAAATGGACCTGGCGATCCATCAACTATGACCGAGACCGTTTCACTCGTGCGAGATATATTGATTGAAGAAATTCCAGTATTTGGAATCTGTTTCGGTCATCAGATTCTTGGACGTGCACTCGGTTTTGAAACTTACAAATTGCAATTCGGACATAGAGGTATCAACCAACCGGTTCTCGACCGTAAGACCGGTAAGGTTGAAATCACTGCGCATAACCATGGCTTCGCTCTCAAGGCGCCAACGGATTCGGTATTTTCAACTGTCTTTGGCCCGGGTCAGGTAACGCATATCTGCCTCAATGACGGTGTAGTTGAAGGCCTGGAGCTCCTAGAACGCGGTGCATTCAGCGTTCAGTACCACCCAGAGGCAGCAGCTGGCCCACATGATGCAAGTTATCTCTTTGATCGATTCACTGCCTTAATGGAGAAGTACCCACGAAAGGCGGTCAACTCATAATGGCTCTCGACACATCAATTAAGAGCGTTCTCGTTATTGGTTCTGGCCCAATTGTTATTGGCCAGGCATGCGAATTCGACTACTCGGGCACACAGGCATGCCGAGTACTCAAGGCAGAGGGCATTCGCGTCATCCTGGTGAATTCAAATCCAGCCACGATTATGACCGACCCTGAATTTGCCGATGCCACATATATCGAACCTATTACCCCTGAATTTATTGAACGCATCATCATCAAGGAAAAGCCAGATGCAGTCCTCGCCACACTCGGTGGACAGACCGCATTGAATGCAGCGATTGGGATGTTCGAAGCAGGAATCCTCGCTCGACACAATGTCCGTTTGATCGGCGCAGATGTTGATGCGATCCAACGCGGTGAAAATCGTGAACTATTCCGCGGAATTGTGGAAAAGGTTGGGGGAGAGTCGGCAAAATCGATTATCTGCCACACGATGGAGGAAGTCCTCGCAGCTGCATCGATACTCAATTACCCATGTGTCATTCGTCCTTCATTTACGATGGGTGGACTTGGTTCCGGTATCGCTCATGATGAAGATACATTGCGCCAGATCGCAGGTGCTGGACTTCGACATTCGCCAACTTCTGAGGTTCTTATTGAAGAATCCATCATTGGCTGGAAAGAGTATGAACTTGAAGTAATGCGTGACCGAGCGGATAACGTCGTGATTGTCTGTTCTATTGAAAATATCGATCCAATGGGTGTTCACACCGGTGACTCAATTACCGTCGCACCTGCGCTGACGTTAACCGATGTCGAGTATCAGAAACTCCGAAATCTCTCGATTGATATTATCCGCGAAGTTGGTGTTGATACTGGTGGATGTAATATTCAATTCGCAGTCAACCCAGATAATGGGCGCATCATTGTGATTGAGATGAATCCACGAGTTTCACGCTCATCAGCCCTTGCATCAAAGGCGACTGGCTTCCCAATCGCAAAAATTGCCACCAAGTTGGCAATTGGTTATACCCTCGATGAAATCAAGAATGACATTACTCAAGTAACACCGGCATCATTCGAGCCAACTCTTGACTACATCGTCGTAAAGACGCCGAGATTTGCATTTGAGAAGTTCCAAGATGCCGATCCTCGTTTGACCACAACGATGAAGAGCGTTGGTGAAGCTATGGCGATTGGTCGCTCCTTCCCGGAGGCGCTCATGAAAGCCCTACGTTCACTCGAGCGCAAAGAAGCGATCTTCGCTTTCCCTGCTGATATCTCAGGAATCAATGTTCCAGAACTTCTCGAAGCGATGCGTATGCCTACCGAGTACCGCCTGCAGCAAGTACACCGTGCGCTATGGGCAGGAGCGGATATTGAAGATGTTTTCGCAGCAACAAAGATCGACCGCTGGTACTTGAAGCAACTTCAAGAAATAAATGACGCTGCTCGACAAATAGCCGAGCCAGGTGAGCTGACATTTGATGCGCTGAAGTTTGCTAAGTCATTTGGTTTCTCTGATAAGCAAATCGCGGATCTCCGCGGAATGACAGAGGAAGATATTCGCAAGGCTCGCCACCATCTCAATCTTCATCCTGTCTATAAGACAGTTGATACATGTGCTGCTGAGTTCGAAGCACATACTCCCTATCACTACTCAAGTTATGAAGAAGAGAGCGAAGTTCGACCACGAACCAAGCCAGCTGTCATCATCCTAGGGTCGGGACCAAACCGTATTGGTCAAGGAATTGAATTCGATTATTCATGCGTTCATGCGGCTTTCACACTTCGTGAAGCTAATTTCGAAACGATCATGATTAACTGCAATCCTGAGACTGTCTCGACAGATTACGACACAAGTGATCGCCTCTACTTTGAACCACTCACGCTCGAGGATGTTCTTGAGGTCATCCACGCTGAAACGCTGGCAGGTCCAGTTCTCGGCGTGATCACGCAATTAGGTGGACAGACCCCGCTTGGGTTAGCAGCTGGACTTAAGGCTGCGGGCGTGACAATTCTTGGAACAAGCCCTGATGCAATCAACCTCGCTGAAGAACGCGGAGCTTTCGGTGATGTTCTTAAATCTAAGAACCTGACAGCGCCTGAATTCGGAATGGCATCATCTGAATCAGAAGCTATCGCAATCGCCCAGCGCATTGGTTACCCAGTTCTGGTCCGCCCATCCTTTGTTCTGGGCGGTCGAGGCATGGAAATTGTTTATGACGATAGTTCACTCTCCGGCTTTATTACGCGAGCTACAGATATCACTCCTGATCATCCAGTTCTCGTAGATCGCTTCTTAGACTCCGCGATCGAACTCGATGTTGATGCTCTCTATGATGGACTTGAGCTCTTTTTGGGCGGAATCATGGAGCATATTGAAGAGGCGGGAATTCACTCCGGTGATTCAGCCTGCGTCCTGCCAGCGATGACTATCTCAGATAATTCTCGTGAAGAAGTGCGAAGAGCCACTTTAGCAATTGCCGAAGGCGTTGGAGTTCGAGGTCTGATTAATATTCAATTCGCAATGGCCGGCAACATTCTCTATGTCCTAGAGGCTAATCCCCGTGCATCTCGTACTGTGCCATTTGTAAGTAAGGCAACTGGAGTGCCACTAGCAAAGGCCGCTGCTCGAATCTCAGTCGGGGCAACGATCGCAGAACTCAAAGCTGAAGGAATGCTCCCTGAAACAGATCGAAATATTCCACGTGGAATCAGCGTGAAAGAGGCTGTCTTGCCATGGAATCGTTTCCGTCGCACAGATGGTCGTGGCGTAGATGCTGTACTTGGACCAGAGATGAGATCCACTGGTGAAGTTATGGGTATCTCATCCAGTTTTGGTGGAGCGTATGCCAAGAGCCAGATCAGTTCATTTGGACCTCTGCCGAAGTCAGGAACCGTTTTTCTCTCACTTGCCGACAAGGATAAGAGCGCAGGTATTGATTCGGCGCGTGCGTTAATCGAACTTGGATTCCGAGTTCTTACCACTGAGGGAACTGCAACATTTATGGCTGGCCACGGTGTTTCGACATCACAGGTGAGAAAGTATTCAGAAGGTCGCGGTCCATTGGGTGAGCCGACAATCGTAGATATTCTCAATGCCGGCGAAATCGATCTAGTCATCAATACTCCAGTCGGTCGCGGTACTCGCGCAGATGGCTGGGCGATTCGCACCGCTGCTGTGCAGCGAAGCATTCCAATCATTACAACCACACCTGGCTTCAGCGCAGCTGTCGAAGGTATTCGCGTTCTTCGTCAAGGCGATCTCGGAGTGCAATCTATTCAAGAGTGGCTTGCATGAGCACAATCAACAAGGCTGCTGCCCAAGTTCAAGCAACCATCGTTGCAAATAAAAGGATTGGCGCTTATCACCAAATTATCTTGAGCGTCGGTGAAGTTGTCAGACACTGCAAGCCTGGAAATTTCATCGCAATCTCGGTAGGCGGAGATTCCTCTCGTATGGTGCTACGTCGCGCCTTTGCAATCTCTCGCACATCTGAGAGCGCACAATTTGGTGGCACTGTTGAACTCATCGTTGCACCGCATGGCAGTGGCTCTAAGTGGCTCTGTTCCCAGATCGAAGGCAGTGAGGTAAATGTTGTTACACCTCTCGGGAGAGCATTTGGAATTCCAACAGAGCCAGCTAACGCGCTACTTATCGGCGGTGGATATGGATCTGCACCGCTCTTTGGTCTTGCCGATGTTCTTAAGGGCCGTGGTTGCAAGGTAGATATGATTCTTGGCGCAAGTAATGGGAGCAAGATTTACGCGCCTATGGAGGGTAAGAGGTCGGTGAATTCGCTCAAGATATTCACCGAAGATGGGTCTATGGGCGAGACTGGCCGCGTTACTTCGCAATTGGCAGCAATCATCGCTGAACGTGAGATTGAAATTATCTATTCATGCGGACCGATGGCGATGCTTAAAGCAATTACAGAGATTGCAGATGAGCACGGTGTCATCCATCAGGCATCAGTTGAAGAATCAATGGCCTGTGGAATTGGTATCTGCATGACTTGCGTCTTGCCGGTCAAGGATAGCGAAGGCAATATTTCGATGAAGCGTTCATGTATCGATGGACCAGTGATGGATGGCTCAGCTGTATGTTGGGATTTAGTCGGTAAGAGTACGGAGGGCTTCTAATGAGCGCCCAAGTAGATCTATCGACGACACTGGGCAATGCTTGGTTCCCATCTCCGGTCTTTACCGCCAGTGGCTGCGCCAGCAGTGGAAAAGAGTTAGCACAATTCTTCCCGCTCAAAGATATTGGGGCAGTTGTAACTAAATCAGTTATGAATAAACCTCGTCACGGTCGTCCTACGCCGAGAATGGCGGAGACTCCTTCCGGAATGCTCAACTCCATTGGTCTTCAAGGTCCAGGAATCGATGCCTTCCTCGCCAATGATGTTCCTTGGCTACTAGAACAAGGTTCCCGAGTTATTGTCTCCATCGCAGGTGAAACCGCGGATGAGTATGCGGTACTTGCTCGAAAGATTCGATCCACTGCAGGAATCTCTGCAATTGAAGTCAATATCTCATGTCCCAATGTTGAAAATCGAGGATTAGTCTTCGCAACAGATCGAGAGACATCGTGTCGAGTTATTGAGAGCGTTCGGAAAGTTATTGGGGGAGAGATTCCAATCCTCGCCAAATTAACTCCGGATGTCACCAATATTGCTGATGTCGCACGCGGTGTGGTTGAAGCAGGCGCAGATGGATTAGCGCTTATCAATACCGTTCTGGGAATGGTTATCAATCTTGACACCATGAAGCCACATCTTGGCGGAAAGACGGGTGGACTTTCGGGGCCTGCAATTCGCCCGGTTGCTGTTCGCGCGATCTATCAAGTTCGTGAAGCACTCCCAAATGTTCCTATTCTTGGAATGGGTGGAGTTTCGACGGGTCGCGACGCGCTCGAACTTATCCTTGCTGGCGCTTCAGGTGTTTCCGTAGGCACTGCAAGCTTTGGAAACCCGACAGCACTTATCTCGATTCAAAATGAATTACGCGATTTACTTGCACAACGCGGATTCACATCACTGAAACAAGCTGTTGGCTACGCCCACCGCTAAAGGAGAGAAATGACTGCACCTATTATCTTGGCGGTAGATACGCGTGATTTTGATACTGCGCAACGCTGGATCGAGGCAACTCGTGAGAGCGTCTCCGTTTACAAGCTTGGCCTCGAGTTCTTCCTGACATTTGGGGCAGAAGGCGTTAACACCATAAAGCAAAATCATGGTGTTGACATCTTCCTCGATCTTAAGTTGCACGATATTCCAAACACAGTGGGAATGGCTGCAACAGCTGTCTCTGCTATCAATCCACGTTTTCTCACCGTTCATGCATCCGGTGGTAGCGAGATGGTTAAGGCTGCAGTTTCCGCTGTTCCTCATATTGATATTACGGCGGTAACTATTTTGACTTCACTCTCAGAGGAAGACCTCTTTGAAATTGGATACGCAAACCCTGCGCTAGAAAGCGCTGTCGCTTTGGCAGATCTTGCAGTACGTGCAGGCGCTAGGGCAATTGTTTCTTCACCACTTGAGATCGCAGCGATTCGCAATTCGGTAGGACCAGAACCAATCATTATTACGCCTGGCGTTCGTCCTGCAGGTTCAGCTGGTAGCGATGATCAAGTGCGAACTATGACGCCAAGCGCTGCAATTTCTGCCGGTGCAAACTTTGTCGTGATTGGACGTCCTATTACCGGCGCATGGAGCAAGGGCCCTGCTGCTATGAGCGAAGCTGCCGCGACGATTGCACTGGAGATTACTGGCTAGAATTACCTCATGGCGCTCCCTCCAAAGCTCACACCTGAGGAGCAACGACGAGCCCTTGAGATAGCCAAAAGATCCCGGCAAGAACGGGCGCTCATGAAGAGCGAGCTTCATAAAGGTGCCATTACTTTCGCTCAATTTCTAACAGCAGCAGATATCAATCCTGTACTCGCCAAAATGCGAGTCGCAGAGTTACTCGAATCTCTACCCGGATATGGCAAGATTCGTGCCCAAGCAGTGATGGAGAGATTTAATATCTCCCCGACTCGCAGAGTTCAAGGTCTTGGACGCCATCAGAGAAGTTCGTTATTAAAGGAGTTCGATATTCCATCGCCAGATCCGCGCGGTCGTCTCCTAGTTCTTTCGGGTCCAGGGGGAGTCGGTAAGAGCACGGTGGCCAAGGCGCTCCGTAATGTTTCCGGATTTTGGGTGAGTGTTTCTGCGACAACTCGGGCACCGCGATTTAACGAAGTAAACGGTGTTGACTACTTCTTCTATAGCAATGAAGATTTTGATCGGGCGATTGCCGGCGATGAATTCCTTGAGTGGGCTGAGTTCGCGGGAAATCGCTATGGAACACCACGTAAGGCGGTCGAAAGCGCACTCGCTGCTGGAACCCATGTTCTTCTCGAAATTGAAATCTCGGGGGCAAAACAAGTACGAGCACATTCTTCTGAGGCCCAGCTGGTTTTCCTTGAACCTCCATCATGGGAAGAGCTCGTCAGCCGTCTCGAAGGTCGCGGAACCGATTCACCTGAGCGTAGAGCGGCTCGGCTGGCTCTTGCCCAAGAAGAGCTTGCGGCGGCCTCGTTCTTCGACTCTGTGATCGTCAATACTGAGGTAAACGAGGTCGTTCAAGCCCTGATAAGATTGGCAACCTCGTAAGAGGTAATTTTAGTTACACCTATAGAAGGAGAACCCCATGAGCGGACACGTCGACGGAATCACCAATCCACCAATCGACGAACTTCTCGATAAGAGCGGTTCAAAGTACGCGCTCGTCCTTTATGCGGCAAAGCGTGCACGTCAGATCAATGCGTACTACTCACAGCTCAATGAAGGACTCCTCGAATACGTAGGTCCGCTAGTTGATACTTATGTTCACGAGAAGCCACTTTCTATTGCGCTCCGTGAAATCAACGAAGGTCTCTTGACCATCGAAAATCTTGAGACAAACAACGCTTAATTTCTTTTAATTAGCTATGGCCGCCCCAACTCGTGAGGTAATTCTCGGAGTCGGAGGCGGCATTGCTGCTTATAAAGCTTGCGACTTACTGCGACGCCTTCAGGATTCTGGGTTTGCGGTGACTGTTGTTCCGACACCTTCCAGTCTTAATTTCATCGGCTCGGCAACCTGGGAAGCGCTCTCCGGGCGCCCAGTGACTACACAGGTCTTTGAATCAGTAGATCAGGTAAGGCATGTATCGCTAGCGAAGCTTGCAAATGCAATCATCATCGCGCCGGCAACTGCAGATTTAATCGCACGTATTGCCCAAGGGCGGGCAGATGACTTGCTTACAAATGTCGTCTTAGCAAGTGATGCTCCTATTTTGATCGTTCCTGCGATGCATCCCAATATGTGGTTTAACGCAGCAACTCAAGCCAATATTCAAACCCTAAAGAATCGTGGCTTTGAAGTTTTAGAACCGGTTGAAGGCGCCTTAACCAGCGGAGATGTTGGAAAGGGTCGTTTCCCTGAGACCCATCAGATTATCGAGAGATTTACCAATCAGACTTTAGCTCCTCAAGATCTTGCAGGTAAGAAGGTCACGGTTACCGCGGGCGGAACTCGTGAGGCGATAGATCCAGTTCGCTTCATTGGAAATCTTTCTACCGGTAAGCAAGGAATCGCAATTGCAGAGGCTGCCGCTGCACGTGGCGCTGACGTAACTCTTATTATTGCAAATAGCGAACTCCCGGTGCACAGCAAAGTAACCAGGATAGATGTCCAGTCTGTGAGCCAGATGCAAGCAGCTCTCAATAAGACATTTTCTGATACCGATATCCTCTTTATGTCAGCTGCTATATCTGATGCAAGACCTGCGCATCAATCTTCTGAGAAGATAAAGAAGCAGGATTTGAAATCTATAGAGCTCATTGAAAACCCCGATTTACTTTCAACGCTGACTGCAAATAAGTCGCAACAATTCGTCGTTGCCTTTGCTGCTGAGACCGACGGAAACTCAATCGGACTGGCACAAGAGAAGATGCGTCGAAAAGGCGCCGACCTTATCTATCTCAATAATGTTTCTGGGGGAGCTATCTTCGGCTCATCACAGACATCCGGAACTATCATCGATGACAGTGGCGTCATCGAATCCTTCACCGATATCTCGAAGGAAAAACTGGCACACTCGCTCATCAATCACGCCATCAAGCGTGCTCATCAGTTAGGCTAACCCAATGTCAAAGCGCCTCTTCACATCAGAATCCGTAACTGAAGGTCATCCAGATAAGATCGCAGATCAGATCTCTGATGCAATCCTTGATTCATTACTTACCCAAGATCCAACCAGCCGTGTCGCAGTTGAAACGCTGATTACAACAGGTCAAGTTCACGTTGCCGGTGAAGTGACCACATCTGGTTATGCAGATGTCATGGGAATCGTTCGAGATACCGTTATCGGAATCGGTTATGACTCATCCGTGAAGGGCTTTGATGGCAATAGCTGTGGAGTATCGATCTCTATCGGCCAGCAGTCACCTGATATCGCACAAGGCGTTGATGATGCATTTGAGCATCGCGTGGCTTCTGCGAGCGATCCACTCGACCTACAAGGCGCAGGAGACCAAGGTCTCATGTTCGGTTATGCATGCGATGATACGAAGGAGCTCATGCCTCTTCCTATCTATTTAGCACACCAACTTTCGCAACAGCTCTCACAAGTTCGTAAATCAGGTCAGCTCCCATACCTTCGTCCCGATGGCAAGACTCAGGTAACAATCGAATATGACGGCGATAAGGCTGTTGCGCTCGATACCGTGGTTATCTCAAGTCAGCATGCTGAAGAAGTTGATGTTGCCAAGCAGCTCACTCCAGAGATCATTAAGTACGTAATCGATCCGATTCTTGAGAAGATTGATCTTCCTCGCAAGGATCTTCGTACCCTGATTAACCCAACAGGTCGATTTGTTGTTGGTGGTCCAATGGGTGATGCCGGACTTACCGGACGCAAGATTATTGTTGATACTTACGGAGGAATGGCTCGCCATGGCGGTGGCGCTTTCTCAGGTAAAGATCCATCGAAGGTTGATCGTTCAGCCGCGTATGCAATGCGTTGGGTGGCAAAGAATGTTGTGGCAGCAGGGCTTGCCCGCCGATGTGAAGTACAGGTTGCTTATGCAATCGGTAAGGCACAACCAGTCGGTGTCTTTGTTGAGACCTTTGGAACTGAAACTGTTGCAATTGCAAAGATTCAAGAAGCAGTGACTGCTGTCTTCGATCTGCGACCAGCTGCAATCATTCGAGACCTCAATCTTCTTCGCCCGATTTACTCACAGACAGCTTCTTACGGTCACTTCGGCCGAGAACTTCCTGACTTCTCTTGGGAGAAGACTGATCGCGTAGCTGCTCTTCAAGCTGCTGTTAAGTAAACTTCGCAGCAGGCGAACGTGATAGTTAAGGGCGGACTTAAGCTCAAGCGAGAGCTCGCCCCCCGTATTGCTGAAGAACCACGTGGGCCATTCACAGTCGCACAGGTGTGGGTTGATTCATCGGTATTTCATCTTGATTCGGCCTTTTCCTATCTCATTCCGGGAAACCTTTCCGATTTAGTCCAAGTGGGATCGTTGGTATCGGTTCCGTTTCACGGTCGAGATATCACTGGCTTCGTCATAGGACTCGACGCACCTGCATCACTAGTGGGTCTCAAGAGCATTCATAAGGTGATTGGACGTTACCCGCTTCTGACGCAGGAAATCATCGATCTTGTCATTGTCGCCGCTCGACGTTATGCGGCGCACCCGCTTGATCTTGTTCGTTCCGCCATTCCTGAACGGGTTGCAGCGGTTGAGAAGAATTTTGATGATGGAGAGGTCGTACTCCGCCCTGCATCGGGTGACAGTTCCAAGCACTATCTTCAGCTCCCACCCGGTCGTTCACGATCTGGCCTGATGGCGCAGAAGATTTCGTCGCTTCGTCGCGAAGGAGCGGTCTTAGCAATTCTTCCTGATCACCGTGAGGTAACAGAATTGTGTGCAGAGCTCCTGAGCCAGGGGATTACGCCAGCGATTCTTGACACATCACTAGCTAAATCAGAGTTTTACTCAAATTTTCTCGCAACTCGATTAGGAAAGACTGATGTCGTCATAGGAACACGTTCTGCGATTTTTGCACCAGTATCAAATCTTCGATCAATCCTTATCTATAACGAAGGCTCAGAGAACTTTTATGAGAGACGCGCTCCCGGGTGGAATGTTCGAGATATTGCGCTGATGCGTTCCGAGCTTGAGGGCGTCAATCTATTCTTTGCCGGCTATTCTCCGAGCACCGATATCTCGCGCCTCATAGACGCGAACGAGTGCGATTTCAAGAAGGTTCGCTCCAAGGTGAGAACTTCGGTTTTCGTTCAATCACATGGTGAACTTCTCCCATCTCGAGCAATTCCACCTATTCGCGCTGCACTCAAAACTGGTCCAGTGCTTTTTCTTGTGCCTCTTAAAGGTTATGCACAAGCTATCCGTTGTGCGAAATGTCGAACACTTTCTCGGTGCACATGCGGAGGCTCGCATATAAAAAACTCTGCCACATCACCTATCTCGTGTAGTCATTGCGGTTCTATCTCGCCATCGTGGGCCTGTGTTTGGTGCCAGCATCCAGTTGCCTCGTTAGCGGCTCGGGGCGCCGATCGACACCAACATGAACTTGGTCTTCTCTTTCCAAGTGTGCCAGTCCAACTCTCAACTGCAGATCATCCGATTCCAGAGATCAACGGTTCTGCGCTGATCATTGCAACACCAGGAATGGCGCCAAGAGTTTCTCAAGGTTATGCAGCTGTAGTTCTCTTAGAGGGAAACCGATTCCTGAATCAACCTGATATGCGAGCAAGTGAACGAGTCCGGGAAATATTCTTCGCTCATGCAGCTCTTGCGGCGCCTAATGCTCCGGTTTTACTCGTTCAAGATGAGGGACATTCGATAGCTACAGCAATTACAACGTGGAATCCTACAATCGCAATTCAGCGCGACCTCGAAGAACGACGCAACCTTAATTTGCCCCCGTATGTACGTAGCGCATTGATGACAATGGAGACGAAAGAAATCACTCGCCTTAAGAACGCATTATTGAGCTCTCAGGAAGAAGGTCGCATTCCTGCTTCAACTAAGATTTTGGGTCCGATTCCCGCTGGTGATAAATCTGCGCTCATACTTACCGCGGATCTACTTGACGGGGAAGAGTTGATAACGACGCTCCATGAATTTATGCGTCGTCGAAGTGCGGCCAAGAAAGAGCTCCCGAGCTTACGAATTGACCCGTATTCACTCTCTCGTTAGATAGACTTCGCACATGTCAATCAAACCGATTCGCCACTTTGGTGACCCTGTTTTGGTTACTCCTGCCTCTGAGGTAACTGATTTCGATAAAGAACTCCGTCTCTTGGTCAAAGATCTCACCGAGACTATGTTGAATGCGCCAGGAGCAGGACTTGCTGCACCGCAAATCGGCGTTCCGTTGCGTGTATTTGTCTGGGATGTCGATGGCGAGTTAGGACACCTCATTAATCCATCACTTGATCTCAGCAGCGAGATGCAAGATGGTGATGAAGGTTGTTTGAGTTTTCCTGACTTGGTCTATCCAACACCGAGATCTCTTCGTGCAGTGGCAAAGGGTTTTAATATGCATGGAGAACCTCTAGTGGTCGAAGGAACTGAACTACTTGCTCGGGCCCTCCAACATGAGACGGATCATCTCGATGGAATTCTTTTTATCGATCGCCTCAATGAGGAGGATCGAAAGGCAGCTATGAAGGAGATACGCGATTCCGAATGGTTTGGCATGGCTACAGATCTAGGAATGACACCACAGATTAAGGTTTCTCCACATAGTCCATTCGGCCGAGGCGCTTAATGCGTCTTGCGATAGCGGCCTCTCCTGAGGTTGCAATTCCTTCACTGAAGGCAATTCTTGAAAGTGACCACGAACTAGTTCGAGTAATCTCTCAACCAGATCGTCCGGCAGGTCGCGGAAAGACGCTCACACCAACACCAGTTTCGCAATGGGCGATAGATAACGGCATCGAGCTTGCGCGCCCGGAGGGTGTCGAGGAGATTAAGGCAGCAATCACAGATGTTGATTGTGTCGTAACGATTGGCTACGGCGTATTGCTTCCTGAAGAAATTCTCTCAATTCCTCAATACGGTTTTTTGAACCTTCATTTCTCCCTGCTTCCCCGTTGGCGCGGTGCGGCCCCGGTTCAGCGTGCCATTGAGGCCGGCGATCCCGTCACCGGTGTAACCGTCTTCAAGCTAGATGCGGGAATGGATACGGGCCCTATTTACACTGTCCATAGATTCGCTCTCGATGACGATATTTCTAGCGATGAACTCTTTATCGAGCTCGGTGAGTTAGGCGTAGGAGCAATCTTGGAGACATTAGAGAAGATTGCTCGTGGAGAGCGACCTGTTCCGCAGAAAGGCGACGGCACAACAAGAGCATTTAAACTCTCCAGAGATGAAGCTCGCATTGACTGGAGCAAATCTGCCGAGCAGGTAAGTGCAAAGATTCGAGCATTTACCTCAGCACCTGGTGCGTGGACCGAGTTCCGAGGATCTGCAATCAAGATCGCGCAACCGAAGATTTCTGTTCAAAAGCTCCAACCCGGAGAAATTCTTTTCGAATCGAAGAGACTATTTATTGGTACCGGCACCTTCGCTTTAGAAATTGGTTTCATCACCAGCGCAGGTAAGCAACAATCGGATGCAGCCGCATGGGCAAATGGGGCGCGATTGGCGCCAGGAGAAGTCTGTGAGTAACTTCCCACCAAAGAAGTTCACCAAACCTCGTCCTGATGCGCCGCGCTTACTTGCTTATGACATCATCTCGGAAGTCAATCAGAGAAACGGTTACTCCAACCTGCTTTTGCCGCAAGCACTTGGCGCATCAAGTCTGGATGAACGTGATCGCGGTTTCACTACAGAGCTCGTCTACGGCACCATCCGCATGCAAGGTTTGTATGACCACATCTTCGCGCAGATAAGCGATCGCCCCTGGGGCCAAGTAGATGCAGATATTGTCGACCTCGCTCGCATGGGAGCCCATCAGATATTTACGATGCGTACACCGCTCCATGCGGCGGTCTCTGCGACAGTCGATGTTGCTCGTAAGCAATTAGGGGAGTCAAAGGGAAGTTTCGTTAATGCCCTGATGCGTAAGGCGAGTGCGAAGACTATCGAGGAATGGCTAGAGCCCGTATCTCAGATTCGTGATGATGTAGAGAGACTTTCGATTCAGCATTCACATCCAGAGTGGATTGTCTCCGCCTACTTTGACCTACTGAAAGATCTTTCACTTGTTGAAAAAGAGTTGATTTCTAATAACACACCGGCACAACCAATTCTCGTTTCATGGCCTGGGGATTCAACGCAAGAAGATTTGATTGCTCTAGGTGGCGTTGCCACGCCTTATTCCCCATATGGAGCAAAGCTCAGTGGTGCACCTGGTGCGCTTGAATTAGTGCGACACCGCAAGGCTGGAGTTCAGGATGAAGGATCGCAGTTAGTTGCAGATATTTTCGCCCGAGCGACCAGTGATGCACAAGCCACCCTTGATCTATGTGCTGGTCCCGGAGGAAAGGCTGCCTTGCTTTCCCATATCGTCGCTCTTAGCGAACGAGATTTCGTCGCCAACGAAATTTCTGAGCCGCGTGCCAAATTGGTTAAGAATGTCATCGGAAAATTTGGTGTCATCGTCGGTGATGGACGCGAGATAGCTACACATGGCAGAACCTTTGATGCAATCCTTGCCGATGTTCCTTGCACCGGTCTCGGTGCGCTTCGACGCCGTCCTGAGGTTCGTTGGCGCCGGACGATTAAGGACCTTGCGCCTTTGCTCCAACTTCAACTCGAATTGAGCGATGCAGCAATATCTGTCTTAAACGTCGGCGGCATATTTGGATATGCAACCTGCTCGCCCCACTTTGCTGAGACAACTGGCCAGGTTAAGCAGATTCTTAAGAAGCATCCAGAACTAGAGTTAATCGACATCGACGCCTATCTACCGTCCAACCTTGAATCAGCAATAAGGGATGGCGCTTTGTCACTCTGGGGCCACAAACACGGCACAGATTCAATGTTCTTGGCGCTATTTAAGAAGAAGGCTTAATCTGTAGCCATGGCCCGGGATATTCGTATTACTCCAAGCATTCTCAATGCTGATCGGGAGAATCTGGCCGACGAGATTTCTAGAATATCGGCTGATTCCGACTTTATTCACCTTGATGTGATGGACAATATCTTTGTTCCAAATTTCACCTTTGACTTCGATGCTGCAACGAAAATCATCAATGAAACAACGATTCCGGTTGACACTCACTTGATGGTTGCAGAAGTTGATGAGATTGCGATTGCCTACGCGCAGGCAGGAAGTGCCAGCGTTACATTTCATGTGGAAGCAGTGAAAGATATTAGGCATACAGCTCGCGGAATACGCCAAGCAGGGTCCAGGGCATCGCTAGCGTTAAAGCCAGCAACTCCAATTGATGATTATCGGCAGTATCTTGATGAAATAGATATGGTCTTGATCATGACAGTTGAACCAGGTTTTGGTGGCCAAGCATTTATGGAAGAAATGCTGCCTAAGATTATTCAAACTCGAAAGATAATCGGGGATCGACCAATCTGGTTACAGGTTGATGGCGGTATATCCCTCGAAACTATCGAGAGAGCCGCCGAGGCCGGCGCCGATACCTTCGTTGCCGGAAGTGCTGTATTTAAGGCAGAAGATCCATCCCTGATGATTAAATCACTTCGTAACGCGGTAACGAATCTCACTCTCTAGCTATATTTCCGAGAAGAGATTGAACAGCTTCTAGTAGAATCTAGCCATGAAATCATTCGATGCGCTCTGGCTTGAACTCGTTGAGAAGTTAGAGACTCGTAGCGAAGGTTCCGGAACAGTTGCGGCAGTTGATGCCGGCGTTCATACAATTGGTAAGAAAATCCTCGAAGAGGCAGGCGAAGTTTGGTTAGCTGCCGAACATGAGAGCGATGAGGCACTCGCAGAAGAGATCAGTCAGCTCATCTACCATCTACAGACATTAATGCTTGCCCGAGGCTTAACGCCAAACGATATTTACAAGTACCTTTAGGAGAAGAGAAAAATGCTTAAGATCGCCGTTCCTAATAAAGGCTCACTTGCAGAGTCTTCGATAGCCATTCTCAAAGAGGCGGGGTATCGCCAGCGCACGGATTCTCGAGACCTCGTCTTAACTGATGCGGCAAACGGCGTTGAGTTCTACTACTTGCGTCCAAGAGATATCGCTATCTATGTTGGTTCGGGCGAACTCGAGGCAGGAATAACCGGGCGAGATCTTCTTATTGATTCAGGTGCCGGCGCCGAAGAAGTTTTACCACTTGATTTTGGAGGATCGACCTTCCGTTTCGCAGGCCCTGCAGGTTCATCACTTTCGCTTACAGCAATTGCTGGAAAGCGAGTAGCAACCGCTTATCCAGGCTTGGTTGAGAACTACCTTTCTTCTCACTCATTAACTGCAACGGTCGTACGTCTTGATGGTGCAGTTGAGAGTTCAGTCCGTCTCGGCGTCGCTGATCTTATTGCCGACGTTGTCAGCACTGGAAACACTTTGCGACAAGCGGGGTTAGAAGTATTTGGAGATCCCATCCTTACCTCTGAGGCGATTCTCATTAAGCGCCCCGGTTCTGATATTCCAGCTGGTCTCGATATTCTGATTCGACGACTTCAAGGCGTTGTTACGGCTCGTCAATATGTGCTCTTGGATTACGACGTTCCGAAAGCATCTATTGACGAAGCATGTGCAATCACACCTGGACTTGAATCTCCAACAATTTCACCGTTGCAGAAAGATGATTGGGTTGCAGTTCGTGCAATGGTGTTACGTACCGAGACAAATCGCTTGATGGATGAGCTATGGGCACTCGGTGCGCGAGGAATCCTCGTTACCGATATACACGCCTGTCGACTATAAGCTATTTACGAGAAGCGCCAGCTTCTTCAACTTCTTCGCGGGTAATACCAAGAAGGTAGAGAACCGAATCTAAAAACGGGGCGGTCAAAGAGCTATCGGCAGCTGCCTTAACGGCCGGCTTTGCATTGAATGCGATACCGAGTCCTGCGGCGGCAATCATGTCGAGATCATTTGCGCCATCACCTATTGCAATCGTTTGTTCCAGAGAAACGCCCTCAATATTTGCAAAGTCACGTAGCGCCTCTGCCTTTGCGGCCCTATCG
The DNA here is from genome assembly GCA_965267625.1 of Candidatus Nanopelagicaceae bacterium. Taxonomy (GTDB): domain Bacteria; phylum Actinomycetota; class Actinomycetes; order Nanopelagicales; family Nanopelagicaceae; genus Planktophila. The sequence continues at coordinate 752,902 of OZ254124.1, read as the reverse complement.
ATAACTTTTCCAAGGACTTGACCGGTGAGCTTGCCGTCGATTACTTCGAGAGTATTTGCTCGATAATGTGAAATTCCTAATTCTTGAATAATGGGTTCGATAACCGCGGTGAAACCGCCTGAGACAACAGCAACGCTATGTCCGAGTTTGTGCAATGTGGAGACCAAGGTCCGGGCCCCGGGAGTAAGTACTATTTCAGAACGCACTTCTTCGATAACTGAATCAGGAAGGCCGGCGAGAAGTGCAACCCGGGCTCTGAGGCTAGCTTCGAAATCAAGTTCTCCGCGCATCGCCTGCTCGGTGACAGCTTTAATTTCACTTTCTTTTCCTGCTTTTGCGCCGAGCAACTCGATGACTTCTTGCTGAATCAAAGTGGAATCAACATCCATCACTACTAACTTCTTTGCCCAGCGCATCAAACCACCAGGGGAGACGGCGATATCTACTGCTTGGGAATTTGCAACATGGGCAAGTGAGGTACGAATGCAGTTCTGATCAACATCGGATACAACGAACTCGATGGCAGTAACTGGATAACTCGCAGTGCGATGGATGCGCTCAATGTTTCCGCCATGTTCAGCGATCTCGGCTGCGATCGCGCTAATTGCAGCAGGTGCGAGTGGATTGCCGAGAGCGACTACATGCATTAAGCCGGTCTTTGCCGCAATTGTGCTGCTTTCTTGGCTCTGAAAAGAGGTCGCTATATCAACCCCCAACTTCTCGGCACAAGCATTGAGATCTTCATCAATAGCTTCCCGGTGATCTGGATTGAGCGCAATGAGGACTGTGAGGATGACGCGATCGCGTGCAACAACCTGCTCGATATCGAGAATCGTGATTGCAAAAGGGGAGAGAGTCTCAAAGAGCGCCTGTGTGATACCTGGGGTATCTACGCCGGAGAGGAGAATGAGCCCTGTAAATTGACTCTTCTCGTTACTCATGGGGCTAGGTTAGTACGAATCACCTTTAACCCAGGTGATTTGTGGCGCGGATTTCACTATGAAAGATATATCGTGCCTCCATGGCCGGCGAGTATGTTCTAGAGCTTCGCGATGTATCAGTCAATCGCGGAGGACGAACGATTTTGGGCCCCATTACATTTGCAATTCGTCCTCATGAGCGCTGGGTGGTCTTAGGTCCAAATGGCGCTGGAAAATCTACCTTGTTGCAGATTCTTGCTACTCGATATTTCCCCTCTTCCGGAAACGTGACAGTCCTTGATAAAGAGATGGGGAAGGTAGATCTCTCAGAGCTTCGTACTCGCATCGGAATATGTGGAGCACTAATCTCAGAAGATATTCCGGAGAGCGAGATTGTTCGAGATGTAGTTCTCACCGCCGCGTATGCAATCTTAGGCCGCTGGAATGAAGATTACGATTTGTGGGATGAATCTCGTGCGGTCGCGTTACTGACAACTTTTGGTGTTCGAGATTTAGCAGATCGAAAATATGGAACCCTTAGCGAAGGCGAACGTAAGCGAGTTCAAATCTCACGTGCGCTCATGGCAGATCCTGAACTTTTGCTCCTTGATGAACCAGCTGCCGGGCTAGATTTAGGTGGGCGTGAAGATCTGCTGCAGCGTTTCACCCGTTTTGCCAGCGATCCGTTAGCGCCAGCGTCTATCTTGGTCACTCATCACATCGAAGAGATTCCAGCTGGCACAACCCATGCGCTCATTCTCAAGGATGGGGCGATTGCCGTCTCTGGTCCTATTGCTGATGTCATAACAAGTGAACACATCTCGGCAATCTTCAATCTTCCCATTACCGTTGCACACGAGGGCGATAGGTTCTTCGCTCGTTCACTCTAAATGCAATTTGCGCTCGATGAAGTTGATTCATCGTGGCATCCATTCTTTCAATCCCATTTAGCTCTTCTTAATGAAATCCTCGGCGAGATTTCCTCCGAGAGCTACACGCCTGCCCGAGAGAATATTTTCCGCGCTTTCCGACAACCATTGTCAGAAGTGCGAATCGTGATTTTCGGTCAAGACCCGTATCCGGGCGATGGCGTAGCAGATGGCTTGGCCTTCTCTTCGCCATCATCTCAGACGATTCCGGCCTCACTACGTAACATCTTCAAAGAGTATGCAGAAGATCTTTCTCTGCCAGTACCTATCTCACCTGACCTATCAATATGGAGTGAGCGTGGAGTTCTGCTTCTCAATAGATCTTTAACGACGGTCGTAGGAGAGAGAAACGCACATCTAGGTCTGCGGTGGAAGAGCTTTACCGAAGATGTGGCCAAATATTTAGGTACGCGATCGGTGGTGGCAATTCTTTGGGGTAATTACGCAAGAGAACTCGCTGAGTATTTCCAATTTTCAATTGAAAGTGCACATCCGAGCCCACTCTCAGCTAGACGTGGTTTCTTTGGTAGTAGACCATTCTCTACCTCAAATTCAATTTTGAGGGAGATCGGCAGGCTAGAGGTTGATTGGACTTTATAGGTAAAAGAAAACCCCCGGCAGAAACCGGGGGTTTTCTTTATTCTTTTGGATTTAGCCGATCCAAGTATCAATCGGAGATTGTAGGAAGTAGACCACAAAGAGACCTGCTACCAAGAGAAGTAGTGGGTGGATTTCCTTGCGACGTCCCTGAAGTGCGCGTACCACTACGTGTGTAATGAATCCTGCACCGATACCAACTGTGATGTTGTATGTGAAAGGCATCAAGATGATTGTAAGGAATGCAGGAATCGCAATTCCGTAATCTGACCAATCGATACCGCTGATTTGTGTCATCATCAAGAAACCAACAACAATAAGCGCTGGTGTTGCTGCTTCGTAAGGAATCATCGCAACAAGTGGAGCGAAGAGAGTAGTAAGAAGGAAGCAAACGCCAGTTACGACAGATGCAAGACCTGTGCGTGCGCCTTCGCCAACACCAGAAGCTGACTCGATATAGCTTGTGTTAGAAGAGATGCTTGCCGCACCACCTGCAACTGCTGCCAATGAGTCAACAAGCAAGATCTGCTCGTTGTAAGGGATGTTTCCATCCTTATCAATCAAACCACCTTCGTGTCCGATTGCAGTGACTGTTCCTACTGTGTCAAAGAAGTCAGAGAGAAGGAGTGTGAAGACCAAGAGCGATGCAGCGATGATGCTGATCTCTGCGAAGCCACCGAAGAGGCTGAACTGTCCGAGAAGACTAAAGTCAGGAGTTGCGATAACTTCCTTTGGAAGTGCAGGAACATTGAGTCCCCAACCCTTTGGGTTTACAAAGTTACTTCCATCAGCGTTTCCACCTGGAATGAAGTTAGGACCAATCTTGAAGGCCTTCTCAGCGATTACAGCAGCAACAGTTGCTACTGAGATGCCGATAAGAAGCGCGCCCTTAGTCTTCTTGACCATAAGTGCGATCATCAAGAAAAGACCGAGCGCGAAAATCACTACTGGCCAACCGACGAGCTGTCCGTCATAGCCGAGAGTGACAGGAACTGGTCCTGTACCCGGAGTCTTGCGAACGAAGCCGGCATCAACGAGACCGATAAGTGCGATGAAGAGACCGATACCGACTGAGATTGCGATCTTGAGCTGACTTGGGACAGCCTTAAATACCGCGGTGCGGAAACCTGTGAGAACGAGAACGGTGATGATCAAACCTTCGAGAACGATGAGTCCCATCGCATCTGCCCATGACATCTGCTTTGCAATGACGACTGCAACGAAAGTGTTAAGGCCGAGACCAGTTGCAAGTGCAAGTGGATAACGTCCGACGACACCCATAAGGATTGTGAGAACACCTGCTACTAGAGCAGTAGCAGCGGCGATAAGAGCGATCTGAGGCTCTTTTGTACCACCAATGAAATTGCCGTACTTATCTGGTGTGTAACCAATGATGAGTGGGTTTAGGACCACGATGTAGGCCATGGTGAAGAATGTGACGAGACCGCCACGTACTTCACGAGCCACAGTGGATCCACGTTCTGATATTTTGAAGAAACTATCGAGCATGGTCGACCTTCCTGATTTTGTTAACGGGGGTGTTTGCGACCCCGTGTGAAATGACGGCTCACAGACCGAGAGAAGGTTGCTAGTTTAAAAGGCGGGGTGGTTACCGACTAGTCAGGCGCGCCACGACCCCAAGGGAAATTGCAATGGATTCGCCGATCAGAATCGCAAAAAGGAGCGTTCCCACCCCTACCGTGCCACCCATCAGCCAACCAATGCCAAGCACAGTCACCTCGATACCGAGGCGGACTCGGCCGACTCGGACACCGGTTGCCTTATGAAGACCCGTCATCATTCCATCACGTGGCCCTGGACCTAAACCGCAGGTGATGTAGAGAGCTGAGCCAATGCCTACAAGCAGGATTCCAACGATGTCAAAGAGCACACCGATCGCAAATGAATCTTGGAGCGGGACGATCGATATTCCTATTTGAATGAAAGATGCAATCAATACGATATTTGCGAGAGTTCCAAAACCTGGGCGTTCCTTGATTGGAATCCACATCAGCAGCACGCAGACCGAAATGATGAAGGTTGACACTCCAAGCGGGAGACCCGTCTTCAATGAGAAACCTTGCGCAAAGACTGTCCAAGGAGCGTTACCCACATTTCCTTGAACGAGCAACGAATCTCCAAAGCCGAATATTGCTAATCCAAAGAAAAGGATTGCGATACGAGTAGGGGAGAGTTGCCAACGATGATCTGCTCGCCACGGTGTCACGGGAATTGTCTTATGTGGGGCGATAAATTTAAGTAGCGAACGCATTTGCAGAGTCTATAGTGGGCACATGTTTATTGGCTTAGGCACAGTGATAAATCTCGTAGCAATAGTCGGCGGAGCTGGAATCGGAATCGCTGCCGGACATAGACTTAAGACGGATTCACAGAGATCAATCACTGACGTGCTTGGACTTATCACCTTGCTTGGAGCCGTCAGCGCTCTCATTCCGCTCTGGTCGAAAGGATTCAATAACGCCCTTCCACAGGGAGTTCCACTACTCGTGATTCTCTTGACGATGTTGGTCGGGGGTTTTATCGGCACTGCACTCAAGCTTGAAAGTCGACTAGATATCTTCGGTGAAACGTTGCGAAAGAAGTTTCGTGCCTCCGAGGAAAGCCCATTTGTAGAAGGGTTCGTTACTGCCTCTTTGCTCTTCTTGATTGGCCCTTTGGCCATCCTCGGAAGTATCAGCGATGGCATGTCACAGGGAATTGACCAACTGCTCTTAAAGTCTTCCCTAGACTTCTTTGCAGCAATGGCCTTTGCATCAACTCTCGGGTGGGGAGTTGCGGCATCGATCATCCCGCTCGGAATTTATCAAGGTTCCTGGACTGCAGTTGGATGGATTGCCGGAAATGTTCTCGAGCAGTACCAAATTGATGCGATGACAATCTGTGGTGGGTTGATGTTGGTAGGAATTGGCTTGCGTCTGCTCGATATTAAGAAGATTGCTGTTGCTAATTTGCTACCTGCGCTATTTCTTGCGCCGATTGTTGCCACAATCGCACATTCTTTCTAAATTTTATTGATCGCCAAATGGCAGAGGATCGGTCGAGATATGACCGGCGCGAGAAGCGCGCGCCGTTACTTGACGCATATGGTGTCTGCGGCAGAGTACTTCGTAAGCGACTTCATCGCTCTTTCCTACATCGCCAACAACAACTTGTTCACCTTCAATGACCATTGTGCCATTGATGGTTCGAGCGTTGTGAGTGGCACGTGAGCCACACCAACAAAGAGCTTCTACTTGAAGAGTGTTTACGCGATCGGCAAGTTCAACTAGGCGTGCTGAACCTGGAAAGAGTTTGGTTCTAAAGTCTGCGAGAATTCCAAAAGCATAGACATCGATGCCAAGGCCATCAACGATTCGTGCCAATCCATCTATCTGATCTGGTTCGTAGAATTGAGCTTCATCGCAGATGATGTAATCAATTCGTTCGCCTATGGAGAGCTTCTCAACAACTAATTTGTGAATATCAAATCCAGGATTGACTTCGATTGCTGGGCTCTGCAAGCCAAGACGAGAAGAGATGACTCCGGCACCTGCGCGATCGTGACTGGTGAAGATGAGACCGCCGCGACCCCGGCTCTGATGATTATGGGCAGTCTGGAGTGCGAGCGTGGACTTGCCGCTATCCATTGTTCCGCAGTAATAGATGAGCTCAGCCATGGTTGCATCCTGCCATTACGAGCCTGGAAATACTCAATTCGACTCAAATACGCCGAGTGAAATCAAGGTGCTTAAGAGTTCTGGCTTTACTTTCTTCGACATCAGAACACTTATGTGTGATGTGTCCCGATAAGCAACAACTCCATCAATGATTGCCGGGCAGGTTGACGAGCAGAACCAAGAAGTTGGATTGATCTGCTGCCATCCGGGGGAGAAGATTGCTTCCGATGGTTCCGTTGAATTGCACTTATCAATCCGACCGGCGGCGATGCAACTTGGGATATCTCGCAATGGATGAGGAGTATCTGAAATATAGATGATGTGATTGGAAGATCCTCGAAGTCCGGCGAAGGTCTTTGCTTGACCCTCGCGCCACCAATCTGCTCGACTTGAGTATCCAGACGGCATTTCAAAATGCTGCATGCCGCTCACAATGACCGCCATTGGCTTAAGTGACTGAATACGTGCAATTGAGTTGGCGCGCCATTTTGCGCAATCAGCGTTCTTATATTCTCCCGATTCAACTTTTACGACAGCTGCAGCGGGACATGCAGATTTAGTGAGTGAAATCAGTTGGAATTTCTTCTCATAGGCGAGTGCTTCCAGAACTGGCATCCACTGCGCCGCATGTGAATCTCCAAAGAGAACAATTTTTCTTTCACTTGCCGGGCCATAGGTGCAATCATTAGAAACGGTCTCACCATTATTTACATGGCAGTCGTCGAGATAGACCTGAGGTTTGACCATAATTTCTTCGAGCGAGTAACTCTCGCCGGTGCTGAGGGTGATCGTGTTATTTGCACTAGCGGATATTGCAAGGCCTGTTCCTGTTGCAATCAAAGATGCAGTGATCGCACCAATAATGATTTTCTTCGGTGATAACGAGATATGGCGAAGTGGCTGTTCTATATAGCGATGAGTCAAGTCAGCTAAAAGTAGAGTTCCGAGAATCGCGAATGCTCGCTCATAGATATGTAGCCCACGTCCAAGATAGACCATTGGAATTACCAGCAGTGGCCAATGCCAGAGATAGAGAGGATATGAAATCTCACCGAGCCACTGAGTAAAGCGGAGGTTTGAGAAGAAATTAAGAATTCGTGGCCAGGAAGAGATCGAAGCAATGGCAGCGGCAGTGCCAAGAACGGGCGCGATCGCAGCTGTTCCTGGGAAAGGGGTTTTATCGGTATAGAAGAAGCTGGCATAGATGATCAACGTAAGAGCAATCCATGGATATGCAACAGAGAGTTTATATTTTTTAGGAATCGCAAGTAAGAGAGCTCCGGCACCGAGTTCCCAGGCGCGTGTTGGCAGTGAATAGAAAGCCCAAATTGGCGATGCTTCAGTGAGATAGAGGCTAAAGATGAATGAGATTGCGGAGATGAGCCCAATGATCTTGAAGAGATTCTTTCGTCCGCCGAATCTAAATGCAATGAGAACGATTACTGGCCAGAAGATGTAGAACTGTTCTTCAACTGCCAGCGACCAGAAATGAACAACGACAGGGGGAATGGCATTGAGATTCTGATAGTCCATCTGCCAAAAGGCAAAGAGAAAGTTAGATACATATACCGCTGCCGCAAAGATATGGCGACCGAGTTCATCTCGCATCGTTCCCGGATAGAAATACCAGGCCGTCAGCGCTGTCACCATCAAAATAGTGAAAGAGGTCGGGAGCAAACGCTTAATTCGGCGAAGATAAAACGCTTTAAAATTGAGTTTCCCAGCTTCTTCAATCTCGCGAACAATAAGCCCGGTAATTAAATAACCGGAGATAACGTAGAAGATATCTACGCCGATATAGCCCCCACCAACTAATTCCGCATGGAAGAGTAAAACCAGGATTGCCGCTAAAGCTCTCAACGCCTGTATCTGGGGGATTCTCATTTATTATGCCTTGACCAAAGAGCGAATTTCGATCTCGGGGAATTCTTGAGAAATTCTTCTTCTGCCACCAAGGTCCTCAATCTCAAAGAGAACAACCACCTCAGAAACTTTCGCTCCGAGTTCAGCAATAATTTCCAGAGCCGCGAGAAGTGTTCCTCCGGTTGCAAGCACATCGTCAACCACAAGGACTGAATCGGCTGCGGTGAGTGCATCAATGTGCGCTTCAATGACGTCGACCCCGTACTCGAGACCGTAGCTACGAGAGATCGTCTGGTGGGGTAATTTTCCCGCTTTTCGAATCGGCACAAATCCGGTCTGAGTGTGATGAGAGATAGCTGAGCCGAGAATGAAACCTCGAGCTTCGATACCAACAACATGGGTGTATGGGAGGGCGCTCTGAGCTAGGTGCTCTGTGACTACTGAGAAGGCTTGTGGGTTTGCGAGAACGGGAGTGATATCCCTAAAGAGAATCCCCGACGATGGAAAGTCGGGGATATCTCGTATCAGTGTGAGCGCCTCTGAGAGTTGCATGCACTGCTCCATTTCACGTGTCCGAAAGGGGACTTGAACCCCTAATCCCTTGCGAGAACTAGCACCTCAAGCTAGCGCGTCTGCCAATTCCGCCACCCGGACGAGTGTCCCCGCCACGAATAAGCAAAGCCTATGTGATGGGGTTGAATTACGAGTTGAAGGATAGCAATGCCCTGCCTCACACGCAAAATAGAGGCTCTTGGCTAAGAATGGTAGAGAATGTCTCCATGAGCAACGACTTTGCAACCCTTGAAGAAGAGACCATCTCGATCTGCCAGGATCTCATCCGAATTCCTTCCGTTAACTATGGTGAAGGCAAGGGAGACGAGAAGGCGGTAGCCGAATATGTCGTTGCATCTCTGGCTGAAGTTGGAATTGCGGCGAAGATTTATGAATCAGCTCCGAATCGATGCAATGTCATCGCAAATATTGAGGGTTCTGATTCATCTCGTCCGGGTCTTGTAGTACATGGACATATCGATGTGGTTCCTGCCAATGCCGACGATTGGAGCGTTGATCCATTTGGCGCTGTGATTAAGGATGGAATGATCTGGGGTCGTGGCGCAGTTGATATGAAGAATGTAGACGCAATGCTTCTTGCAATAGTTCGCCGTTGGGCACGCACTGGATATAAGCCACCGCGCAATATCGTGCTTGCATTCTTTGCTGATGAAGAAGCGGGAAGCAGCTACGGGTCTCGCTACATGACCGCACATCATCCAGAGGTCTTTGCAGGATGTACAGAAGCTATCTCCGAAGTTGGAGGATTCTCGGTCACAGTAGGCGATGGAAAGCGTCTCTACTTCGTTGAAGCCGCGCAAAAGGGAATCCATTGGATGAAGCTCACCGCTGAAGGTCGAGCAGGACATGGTTCGATGATGAACGATGAGAATGCGCTGACAGCGCTCTCTGAAGCTGTGGCAAAAATTGGTAGGTACCAGTGGCCACAACGTTATACAAAGACGGTCAAACTTCTCTTTAAGAAGATTGCGGAAGCTACCGGAAAACCTTATGACGAGAATGATCTTCGTCCATTGCTTTCAGAGATCGGTCCAACTGCGCGCATGATTGGTGCAACTCTGCAGAACACCGCAAATCCAACAATTCTCGAAGCAGGTTATAAGGCGAACGTAATTCCAGGCAGTGCGAGTGCGACCGTTGATGGTCGTTTCTTGCCAGGGTACGAAGAGGAACTCAATGCCACAATCCGCGAGATTGTTGGTCCTGATATCCGCATTGAAACATTGACCCATGACATAGCGCTAGAGGTTGAGTTCGGTGGCCCGCTCGTCGATGCAATGTGCGCTGCGATTGTCCGTGAAGATCCAGAAGGGATTCCTGTTCCTTACACAATGAGCGGTGGAACGGATAATAAGGCGCTCTCTGAGCTAGGCATTATTGGATATGGATTTAGCCCACTTCAATTGCCTGCTGATCTCGACTTTATGGCGCTATTTCACGGAGTTGATGAGCGAGTACCTATCGATGGGCTTAAGTTCGGCGTTAAAGTCTTGAATGACTTCTTAGAAAACTGCTGAGACCTCGTCTAAAACATCTCTAATTGTCTGAGGAAGGACTATCTCTTCAGATTTAAGGATGCCGCGAAGTTGAGCGCCTGTTCGCGCACCAACGATAGAAGAAGTTACCAATGGATTATCACGGACCCATGCAAGTGCTACCTCGAGTGGTGCGAAACCAAGTCCTTCTGCTGCCACGCTCACCGCTTCAACAATGCGGGCAGAATTGGGATTGAGATACGGCTCAACATGTTTTACAAAATGTGGAGCAGCTCCACGTGAGTCACTTGGAATTCCGTTTCGATATTTCCCGGTAAGTACTCCGCGTCCAAGCGGCGCCCAAGCAAGGAAACCCAAATTGAGTTCATCGGCGCAGGGGAGTAGTTCATCTTCCACTCGTCGATTTAAGAGTGAATATTCATTCTGCATCGTGACTATTGGAGCCTTCATGCTATGGAGTTCCTGCAACGTTGTTGCACGCGCACTCTGCCAGCCACTGAAATTCGAGATTCCTACGTAACGTGCCTTGCCCGTTGAATAGGCATAATCAAGTGCGGAGAGCGTATCTTCCAGTGGAGTGTTCGCATCCCAGCAATGCAGTTGCCATAGGTCAACATAATCAGTTCCAAGACGTTGCAAAGATTTATCTAACTCTGAGATCAAAGCTTGCCGAGTATTGCTTACAACACGCTGTCCATCTATCAATTGAATTCCCGCTTTGGTTGCAATGACCACTTCATCGCGCTCAAAGAGCGTTCCGATCATTCCGCCTATGACTCGCTCGGCATCTCCATCGCCATAGATGGGTGAGGTATCAATCAGATTTCCGCCGGCATCGATAAATGCGCGGCACTGATCTGCAGCTTCGTGAGTGTCAGTGTCGCGACCCCACGTCATGGTTCCAAGCCCGAGGCGAGAGAGAGTTAAACCACTTTTTCCCGCACGGCGCATTTCCATGAGCGCGACCTTAGCAAGACTGAACCTCAATAACTCGATAACCTTAGGCTCGCGTGTTGCAGTTACAACCTGACAGGAGTTTTGATGAGCACCTTGATCTTTCTTCGTCATGGACACTCCGCTGCAAATGCGAAGGACCTTCTCACCGGTCAGCTTCCCGGCGTTGGCCTTTCGCCACAGGGCAAGAAGCAGGCGCTTGGATTGGTAGAGCGAATCGGTAAAGGGCGGATTGATTATCTTCATATCAGCCCCATCGAACGTTGTCAGCTCACTGTAGATCCATGGCTGCGGTCCAAGAATTCATCATCGCTCACGCGTTTAGAGATTGTTGATGGAATCTCTGAAATTGATTTTGGAAGCTGGAGTGGTCGCAAGCTCTCATCGCTGCGTCGTGAACCATTGTGGAAAGATGTGCAGAAACGACCATCACAGGTGACCTTCCCTGATGGCGAGTCGTTTAGGAAAGCTCAGAAGCGGGCGGTTGCGGCGGTAGAGGAAATCCAATCGATGAGGGGCGAGAAGATGCACTTAATTGTCTCCCATTCCGACACCATTAAATTAGTCATTGCTCATTACCTCCAGATGAAACTTGATGCCTTCCAAAGTTTGCACGTATCTCCCGCATCCTTTTCGATTCTAAGAACCGGAAAATCAGGCATTTCGATTCCGGTTATCAATAGCAATCAGACTCTTAAGGAGTTGATTGGTTAATGCTCCGCACCTATACCGAGATAGAACGCTTCACCGTTGGCACCGTAGGACTTCCTGGTGAGCGAACCTTTTATCTCCAGATGCGTAGCGGGAATACGACGATTTCGACATCCCTGGAAAAATCTCAAGTTGCAGCCCTGTCGGAGCGACTGAGCTTTATGTTGAAAGAAATACGACTTGCGCATCCATTGGTTCCGCGTCCAGATTTGATTCGTGACTCGTTGCCCCTAGAAATGCCAGTCCTCGATGAGTTTCGAGTGGGTTCAATGGCTATTTTCTTCGATGAAACAACGTCAAAGATTCAAATTGATTTAAGGGAACTCAACATAGATGATGACGATCTTGAGGATGACTCACCCATCCTTGATGATATTCAAATCATTCGACTCTTCATCTCACCAAGTCAAGCAAAGGTTTTTCACGATCGAGCCGAACTTGTCATAGCAGCAGGAAGACAACCTTGCCCATTCTGCTCATTTCCAATTGATCCACAAGGGCATATCTGCGCCCGAGCCAACGGATATAAACGATGATTGAAGAAATTCTCACCAATGGAGAAATGAGCGTTGAAGGCAGGTTAGTAGATGCCTCAAACGCAACTTTATTCGTTTCGGTCTCTCACAAAGGAGAATCGATTAATGCGATTTATAAGCCAGTCGCAGGAGAGCGACCGCTATGGGATTTTCCAGATGGAAATCTTGCCTCTCGTGAACGCGCCGCATATCTGATTAGTGAAGCAATGGGGGTCCATTGTGTACCAATCACGATCTTACGAGATGGCCCCTTTGGTCTAGGAATGGTTCAGCAGTGGATTGATATTGATGAGGATATTGATTTAGAGATGTACTTCCGTGAAGACCTTCCTGAACTGCGAGCGGTAGCGCTCTTTGACGCGGTTATCAATAACACTGATAGAAAGATCGGGCACTTACTTCCTTCGACAGAGGGGAAACTCTTTGTCTGCGACCACGGCGTGACCTTCCATATTGACGATAAGTTGCGAACTGTTCTCTGGCAATGGGCCGGTCATGAGCTAAATTCAGTCGAGCTCATGAACTTAAGGAGGCTCTCAGAATCTGTAAGCATTGAAAATCAGATGGAGATACATACGTTAATTACCGAGGAAGAAATCGCGGCGCTGAGAGATCGAGTCAATCTACTTATTGCAGAAGCAAAGTTCCCGCATCCCAACCCTGATTGGCCTCATATCCCGTGGCCGCCGTTCTAAGAGATACTCTTCAACCATGAACTCGTGGGCTTCGGTCTCTATTCCGCCATTAGATAAGAAGTTTTCTATTCCATCGATTCGCTTGTGGGATACCGCGTCGCAGCAAGCAAAACCAGTTGAAAAGAAAGATCTCTATCGAATCTATGTCTGCGGCATAACTCCATATGATGCAACCCATCTCGGTCATGCAGCGACTTATTTGACCTTCGATTTGATCAATCGCTTTCTCCGATTGAACGGTTCACAAGTTCGTTTCGTGCAGAACATCACCGATATCGATGATCCACTACTTGAACGTGCAGAGCGCGATGGCGTTGATTGGAAGGCGCTTGCCGCCTCACAGATTGAACTCTTCCGTGGAGATATGGTCAATCTTCATATTCTTCCTCCAGATCACTACATCGGCGTTGTTGAGGCTATGGATTTGGTGACTGCCGCAGTAGATAAGCTAAGCGAAAAACAGAGCACTTATAAGGTAGATAACGATCTCTATTTTTCTGTTCATGCCGATCCTGAATTCGGTTCTCGCTCTCACTATTCGCAAGCGGAGATGTTAGAGATTTTCTCAGAGCGTGGCGGAGATCCAACTCGCGCAGGTAAGAGAGATCCGCTCGATGCCTTGCTCTGGCTCTCTCATCGCGAAGGTGAACCAGCGTGGAAGAGCTCCCAAGGCGACGGTCGTCCTGGGTGGCATATCGAATGTTGTGCCATTGCACTTCATTTTCTTGCACCCGATAAGACAAGTGATACCTCAATCGATATTCAAGGGGGAGGAAGCGACCTTATTTTCCCTCACCATGAGATGTCGGCCGCTCAAGGAAAAATCCTAGAAGGTCGAGAATTCGCTTCCCACTATGTTCATGCCGGAATGATTGGTCTTGACGGTGTGAAGATGAGCAAGTCACTTGGGAATCTTGTCTTTGTATCGAAACTCGTAGCATCTGGAACCAATCCGATGGCGATTCGCTGGGCGTTGATGGAGAGCCATTACTCGGCTGATAGATCTTGGACCGATCAGATTTTGGCTGAATCATCCGAGTGGATTATCCGTCTGCAGCGCGCACTCTCGATGATGGAAGTTGCTCCAACAGATGGTGTCATCGAGGAGATAATCGCCGCTCAGGCAAATAATCTCGATACCGCAAAGTCGCTTGCGATTCTTAAAGAATGGGTTAACGAGAGCGAATCCGGATCAAGCGGAGGAGTAGCCGGTGAACTCTCGCGAGCCATCGATGCAATTTTGGGAATAGCGATTTAACTTTCGTTTGAATTATTCTGCCTGCGTAAGAAACGCTCAACTTCGCGAGCGAGCTCTTCGCCAGAATCATCTGAGAGTTCTGCAGAATCTTTAGACTCTTCAAGAGATTTGATGTATTCCTCAATATCAGAATCTTCCTTCACCATCTCGTTGACAGCTTCCTCCCAATGAACTGAAAGAGCAGGAAGTTCGCCTTGAGGTAATGAAATTTCACAGAAATCTTCTAAGCCATTAAGGAGTGCAAGAGTTGCTTTTGGTGATGGCGTTCCATTTGCATAGTGGGGGATTGCTGCCCAGAGCGCTATTGCATCGATACCGCGTCGTACACATCCATCTTGAATCACAGCAAGGATTCCAGTGGGTCCTTCATAACGACTTACTTCGACGCCCAAACGTTGTGCAATCTCTGGATGTGCGCCAGTTCCTGAGACTGGAATCGCTCTTGTATGTGGGGTATCGGCGAGCATCGATCCTAAAGTTATGACAAGTTCAACCTCTAAGTCTTCAAAGAGATCAAGTAACTCATTGGCGAAAGTTCGCCACTTCATAGATGGCTCAACACCTCGAATTACAACGAAATCTCGCTCACCCGCTGGGTTGCGCAATCCAAAAACTTGAGTTCCCGGCCAGGTGAGACTGCGAATCATTGAATCATCAACGAAGATAAGTGGGCGGTTTACTTGGAAATCATAGAAATCTTCCGAATCTATCTCGGCAATCAGCTCCGCAGTATGTGTTTCGGAGCCATCATTACCGGCTAAAGTTGCGAGCAAGTGAGTAATCACGCCGGTTGCAGCTTCTCCGGCATCGCTCCAACCACCAAAGGCAACCAGCGCTATCGGAGAGCGCAGGCTCGGAATGCTATGAATCTCCACGAGTGACACCTTACGGTAACCTCCTCTCCGTGACGAGTTCCTCGAAATCAAAGCGCAAACGTGATGGACTGATGCGAGCCACAATGGCTAGCCGCATCATCATCGCCGACGGCGCAATGGGCACAATGCTGCAAGCAGCAGACCCTTCCCTCGAGGATTTTCAGAACCATGAGGGTTGCAATGAGATTCTCAATATAACTCGCCCTGATGTAGTGCGCTCTGTTCATGATGCTTATCTCGAAGCCGGGGTAGATGCCATTGAAACAAATACTTTTGGAGCGAACTGGGCCAACCTCGCTGAATATGGAATCGAAGATCGCATCTACGAACTGGCATTTGCTGGAGCAAAGATTGCACGCGAGGCAGCCGACGCTTTTTCTACAACCGATAAGCCTCGCTTCGTACTCGGTTCACTAGGTCCAGGAACGAAACTTCCTACCCTCGGACACACAACATACGCACATTTGAAGGATGCGTACCGGATCGCATCGCAGGGGTTAGTTGATGGCGGCGCAGATGCGCTCCTGATTGAAACAACACAGGATTTGCTTCAGGCAAAGGCCGCAGTCAATGGTGCTCGTGAAGTTCTAGATTCACTCAATCGCGATGTGATGCTGATTGCCCAAGTAACAGTCGAAACAACCGGCACGATGTTGCTTGGTAGTGAGATTGGCGCAGCGCTCAATGCGCTGGAGCCACTAGATATAGATCTCATCGGCTTGAATTGCGCCACCGGTCCAGCTGAGATGTCGGAACACCTGCGTTACCTTTCAAAGAATTCACGCGTGGGAATCTCTGTGATGCCAAATGCGGGTTTACCAATCCTTGGACCCGATGGAGCTTCGTATCCACTCTCTGCTGATGAGCTAGCTGTAGCGCTTAGTACCTTCGTAGATGATTATGGACTTTCACTCATTGGTGGATGTTGCGGAACAACTCCGGCACATCTAGCTGCTGTAGTGAAGAAGATTTCCGGTCGTCCACCAAAGGTCCGTTCACTAAGCAATGAGCCTGGAGTTTCCTCTCTCTACCAATTCGTACCCTTTAATCAAGATTCTGCCTATCTAGCAATCGGTGAGCGAACCAATGCCAATGGTTCAAAAGCATTTCGGGAGGCACTTGTTGTTGAAGATTGGCAAACTTGTGTAGAAATCGCTCGTGATCAAATTCGCGATGGTGCGCATCTGCTCGATCTCAGCGTTGACTATGTAGGACGCGATGGTGCTCGCGATATGCGCGAGATTGCATCACGTTTTGCAACTTCGTCAACATTGCCAATCATGCTTGATTCAACTGAACCCAACGTTTTGCAAGCTGGTCTCGAGTCACTTGGTGGCCGATGTGTCATCAACTCCGTTAATTATGAAGATGGAGATGGACCTACATCTCGATTTGCACGCATCATGCCTTTGATAAAGGAGCATGGTTCAGCTGTTGTCGCATTGACGATTGATGAAGAAGGTCAAGCGCGTACAGCTGAATGGAAGCTGCGCGTAGCAGAACGTTTAATTGCTGATTTAACGGCTAACTGGGGTGTCGAAGTTGGCGACATCATGATTGATACTTTAACTTTCCCGATCGCAACTGGACAGGAAGAGACTCGTCGAGATGGCCTAGAGACCATCAGCGCGATTCGCACATTAAAAGAAAAGTACCCACTTGTACAAACAACTCTCGGCGTAAGCAATGTTTCGTTCGGTCTTAATCCAGCCGCTCGTGTTGTTCTCAATTCCGTTTTCCTTCATGAGTGCGCGCAGGTGGGGCTTACCTCAGCGATCGTTCATCCATCAAAGATCATGCCAATTGCGCGTATCGAACCTCGTCAGCTAGAGGTAGCTCTTGATCTCATCTATGACCGCCGCAAATTCGATGGTGATCAATGTACTTATGATCCACTCTCTGAGTTCCTACAACTCTTTGAAGGCGTAGAACTTGCCGCTACTCGTCAGACTAGAGCAGCTGAACTGGCAGCACTTCCCTTGGAAGAGCGTCTGCAACGTCGCATCATTGATGGCGAGAAAGTTGGCCTCAATGAAGATCTCGACACGGCCATGGCTCAAGGAATTGCTGCACTTGCGATTATTAACGACCATCTCTTAGAGGGTATGAAGGTTGTGGGCGAGCTCTTCGGCAAGGGCGAGATGCAGTTGCCGTTCGTGCTCCAAAGTGCCGAAGTAATGAAAACCGCTGTTGCTTATCTAGAACAGTTTATGGAGAAGGCCGAAGAAGGTGGACGAGGCACAATGCTTCTTGCCACGGTCAAGGGTGATGTCCACGACATCGGTAAGAACCTCGTTGACATCATTCTCTCCAACAATGGGTATCGCGTCGTCAATATCGGAATCAAACAGACTGTCAATCAGATCATTGATGCTGCGCTCGAGAATAACGTTGATGCAATTGGAATGAGCGGCTTGCTCGTGAAGTCCACCGTTGTGATGAAGGAGAACCTCGAGGAACTCACAGCTCGTGGCCTTGACCAGAAGTGGCCAATAGTTCTTGGTGGAGCCGCTCTCACCCGTGCATTCGTTGAGGAAGATTTATCTTCAATCTTTCCAGGAGAAGTTCGCTATGCCCGAGATGCATTTGAAGGTCTGCGTTTGATGGATGCAATCATGGCCGTTAAGCGTGGCGAACCAGGTGCGGCCCTGCCAGAACTTCGCCAGCGTCGAGTAAAACCAATTTCGCGCAACGCCGAGATTGAGACTACCGATACAACTCGCAGCGATGTTGCAATTGATATCGATATTCCGAAAGCGCCATTCTTCGGATCACGTATCGTCAAAGGCATTCCACTTGCTGACTACGTCGGAATGCTCGATGAGCGCGCACTCTTTGTGGGGCAGTGGGGACTTAAGGGCGCACGCGGTGAATACGAGAAAATGGTTGAAGAAGAAGGTCGACCACGTCTTCGCTCATTGCTCAACGAAGTTCAATCACAGGGATGGTTAGAAGCAGCCGTTGTCTACGGATATTTCCCTTGTTATGCAGATGGAAATGATCTTCTCATCTTGCATCATGAGGGGCCTCTCGAAGGTCAAGAGCGGACAAGATTCTCATTCCCACGTCAACGTCGCGATCGTCGTCTCTGCATCTCTGATTTCTTTGCGAGCAAGGAATCAGGAAAAATTGACGTGGTTGCATTCCATGTTGTCACTATGGGAAATACAGTGAGCCAAGCTGCCAACAAATTATTCGAGGCTAATAATTATCGAGAATATCTCGAACTCCATGGACTCTCCGTGCAGTTAACTGAAGCTCTGGCCGAACATTGGCATTCACGTGTTCGTGAAGAATTTTCGGTTCGCGATAAGGATGCTCCAGATCTTCAAGGGATTCTTGATCAGGGCTACCGCGGTTCTCGTTACTCATTCGGTTATCCAGCATGCCCTGATATAGAGCAGCAGGTGCAACTCTGTGAGCTACTCGAACCAGAACGAATTGGCGTAAAGCTTTCAGAGGAGTTCCAGCTTCATCCCGAACAATCGACATCTGCGATTATCGTGCACCACCCAGAGGCGAAGTACTTCAACGCAAATTAATTATGTGCGGGGCAGATGTTCTTAAATGAGCACCAGTCACAAAGTCTGCTCTTTTTAGTGGGAAAGAAATCGGTATCGATCGCGGTAAGAATTTCGTCACCGATATTGCGCAGGATTCGCTCAGTTGCTTCCAGTTCTTTCTCGGTGGGAGAACTCTTTACTGTTTTGCCATCGCCGAGATAGAGCAGCTGCAAAAGTCGGGGGAGTACACCTTCGTTACGCCAGTAAAGCAGTGCGTAGACGCGTAGCTGGAAGAGGGCTTTCTCTTCCCATCCTGGTTTAGGCGATTTTCCTGTCTTGTAATCAACGATACGGACTTCGCCGGTAGGTGCAACGTCAAGACGGTCCACATAACCATGGAGATAAATCTGATCAGTGAAGTTCTTTTCCAAATGAAGCTCACGAAATGTTGAGTCGAACGAAGTTGGATCTTCCAATCCAAAGTAACTCTGCAACAAAGAATCAGCACGCTCCATCCACTCGTTCTCACTGGTCACGAGCTCGGCTAACTCAGGTTTATCTGCTAACTGCTTCTGCCAGGCGCCCGGAAGAATAGAGAGAGCGGATTGATGGTTTCGTTCTGGTCGGGGAAGTTCAAAGAGATCTTCGAGAACAGCGTGAACCAATTTCCCACGTTCTGCATCAAGGCTTATTTTCTCGGGCAGGTTAAGGATTGCGCGATACTTATAGAGCTGCGGACAATTGGTGAAGTCATTGACTCTGCTCGGAGATAGGCGCAACTGGTCCATAACATTGACCTTATCGGTCATAAGTCATCCGCTTGGCGATATCTCACATAAGATGCTCCCCGTGTCTACTGAATCAACTACTGGCAGCGGCTATTTCAAAGCGGGAGATCGCATCCAGCTTACCGATCCCAAAGGCAAGCTATATAGCTTCACTATTACCCCTGGAAAAGAGTGGCACACGCACAAAGGTTGGATTGTTCACGACGAATTAATTGGCCTCCCAGAAGGATCAGTTGTCAGCACCACTGCTGGCTTAAAGTTCACTGCATTCATTCCATTACTGGCTGACTATGTGCTTTCGATGCCGCGCGGTGCAACGATTGTCTATCCAAAAGATGCGGCGATGATTGTTGGAGTCGCTGATATTTATCCTGGTGCACGAGTTCTTGAGGCAGGAGTTGGAAGCGGAGCTTTAACGCTCTCACTGCTTCGCGCAGTAGGAAGCACCGGCACTGTGCATAGCGTTGAGCGTCGAGAAGATTTCGCAAAGAATGCATCATCTAATGTTGAGAATTACTTCGGAGGGCTGCCAGCTAATTGGCGTCTAGACGTTGGTTCGGTCCAAGATCAGACTTTCGATGGAACATACGATCGCGTTGTTTTAGACATGCTCGCTCCATGGGAGTGCGTCGCGATGGCTGCCGACGTGCTCCGTCCCGGTGGTGTTTTTCTCGCCTACGTTGCAACAACAACACAACTATCAGCTACCGCAGAGGCACTCAAAGATGATGGCCGATTTACCGAACCAGAGAGCTCAGAGACCATGGTGCGAGGTTGGCATCATGAGGGACTGGCGGTTCGTCCGCAGCAACGCATGATTGGACACACAGGTTTCTTGATTCAGAGCCGCCGCATGGCTCCTGGTGTTGATGTTCTTCCTCGTCGTCGTCGGCCGGCAAAGGGTGCCTACGGTGTCACGGAAGAGTGAGCGTTTAGTAAATCTCACAATCGCATTGTTAGCTACGAAACGGTATCTGACCAAGGCTGAAATCTTTAAGACGGTTGCTGGCTATGACGGTGATACCGAAGCCAAGGATCGAATGTTCGAGCGAGACAAAGATGATTTGAGATCTCTTGGTATCACTATCGAGTTGGGAACATTTGATCCACTCTTTGAAGATGAAGCGGGTTATCGGATTAAACCCGAGAATTACGCACTACAACTCGAGAATCTAGATACAACTGATCTTGCATTGTTATCCCAAGCTTCTAAATTGTGGCGGGAGGCAGCGTTGGGTAGTGCTGCCCAGACAGGACTACGCAAGTTAAAGGCTTTAGGGATTGATTCCGACATAGATTCTTTTGTGGACCTCAACCCACAGGTGCATGCCACTCCGGAGCAACTACCTGATTTGATTGAAGCAATTACTGAGAAAACAAAGATTAATTTTGAGTATCTAGATGAGGAACTCAAGACAAAACTCAGGCAGGTCGAGCCTTATCGGCTATCTAACGCCCGCGGCTTCTGGTACCTCATTGGAAACGACCTCGATAGAGGTGCACTGCGAACCTTTAGATTAGATCGTATTGCTTCTGCCATCTCGCTGAAGGGCAATTCCAATGCGTTTAATGTAGATCCGCGGCTTCTTGATGAGATCGAAGCTTCATACTTGGATTCAACGAAGGTTGCGAGCGTTGCAATTCGAAAAGGAACCTCGGTAAACCTACGAAGCACCGGTGTGATCACCGAAATTGATGACGAGTGGGATGCAGTTGAAATCCAGTATCAGAGCGAGGATGAGCTACTCCAAGAGGTTTTCTGGCAGGCAGAGAACGCGTACATCCTTTCGCCAGAATCGCTACGCGAACTTGCTATTGAGAGATTAGAGAAAGTTTTGGCGCAACATGGCTAAACAGAGCGCACCTATTCAAGAAGTTGCACGTCTTCTCGACCTTGTTCCCTATCTTTCTACACACTCTCATATCTCGCTCAAGGAGCTCGCAGCTGAATTCGGAGTAACGGAAAAGGCGATGGCCAATGAACTCACCGCTCTATCAATGTGCGGTCTTCCTGGTTACACGCCCTATGAACTCATTGAAATCTATTTCGAATCTGGTTTTGTCACGATTAATAATCATGAGGCGCTGGATATACCGCGAGCGCTTACCAAGCTTGAGGTTGCATCACTTCTCATCGGCCTTCAACTCCTTAAAGATCTTCCGGAGAATAACCAGCCTCAGGTGGCCAATCGGATTGAGAGCCTTTCAGCAAAGTTGAATGAACTTCTTGGAGCACGCATTGAAGTTGAGGCCGATCCCGACATTTCACATCTAGCAGAGCTCTCACGGGGCATTGCTGAGCGCGCCACCTTCACCATCTCGTATGCCTCACCTTTACGCGATGGAAGCCATGAGCGAGATATCTCTCCGCTTTCGATTTACCGTCAAGGTCTACACACCTATGTTCAGGCTTACTGTCATGCCGCCCAGGCGATTCGAAACTTTAGATCGGATCGAATTTCATCCATCATTCGTAGTAAGACTCAACCTGCGCCTGAGGTGACCGACTCTCCATCAGAAAAATACAACGTCACTTTGAAGGTGCTAGGTCGTAAGCGGGCAATCGCTGAGTTACTGAGCCTGGACTCAATTCCGACCTCGGGGGAGATTGGGGTGGAGGTCTATTCACTGGCGTGGGTGGAACGCTCGGTCCTTGCCTATTCACCGGATCTCGCTTTGATAAGCCCGGCCGCGGGTAGAGCAGCCATTAAGAGCTCGCTCGAGAATATTCTCGCCCTTTACCGCTGAATAGTCTCGGGGGATGCGATAGCGTTTACCCGTACAGCGCGCCACCTCGGTGGTAAAACTATTATTCCAAGGAGAATCACATGCCATTCCTACGCGAGCCAAGCCATATCCTCTTGCTTCTCATCGTCGTTACAGTCCTCTTTGGTGCTAAGCGTCTTCCTGATTCTGCACGTTCATTGGGACGTTCAATGCGTATCTTCAAGTCAGAGATGAAAGAGATGAAGAGCGATGAGCCTGATACAAAGGGCAAGAACGAAGACTCTTCAGAGAAGTAATCTCACGTGGCGACCCCCAAGGGCGGTCGCATGCCGCTTATCGAACATCTACGCGAGCTGCGCCGACGAGTAGTTAAATCATCCATCGCAGTGATGGTGGGATTTGGCGTGGGCTGGACTTTCTACAACCCGATTATTGCCAAGCTTGCTGAGCCTGTCTGTGATCTCAAGAAAGCTCAGGCGGAGGGTGCAGATAGTTGCGGTTCACTCTATATCAATGGTGTTCTAGGTCCACTCAATCTGCAAATTAAAGTTGCGTTACTTGCCGGAGTAATCATGATGGCGCCAATCTGGCTCTATCAACTTTGGGCATTTATCGCACCGGCACTTCACCGAAAAGAGAAGCGAAATTCAATCGCTTTCTTCGTGGCGGCAACTCCATTTTTTGCAGCGGGTGCAACCCTGGGATATGTCATCTTGCCCATCGCGATCCGTGTTCTCTTTGGATTTACTCCAAGTGCGCTCTCAAACTTGGTGAAGTTTGATGACTATCTAGATTTCGTCCTGCGAATCATTCTGCTCTTCGGTATCGCATTTGAACTACCAGTCTTCCTCGTCACCTTTAATGCAATTGGCTTCTTAAGTGGCATGGCAATCTTAAGACCGTGGCGAATTTGGATCTTTGGAATCACGCTCTTCATCGCGGGTTTTACACCTAGCGCCGACCCCCTCTCAATGATTCTTTTGGCGGTACCGCTGATTTCGCTCTACTTTGCAGCAGGTGGAATCGCTCTGCTTAACGATCGCCGTAGAGCGAAGAAGTTCAAGTCAAGCGAGGGCGGCGAAGGCGAATTATTACCTGCAGCGCCAATTGAATCTGCGGCACCGATAGATCAACCAGATACCTAAGGTGGAATTGTGGCACTCTGGCTCGTTGCGATTAATCCTCACTCTGGAAATGGAAGAGGATCAACTGTCGCCGCAAGAGTGAAATCCATACTTCATCAAAAGTATGTGGCTTTTCATGCGATAGCGGCCGAAAATGCAGTAGATCTTTCCAGGCAATTAGCGTCGGAACTTGATTCAAAGAAATATTCTGGCGTCATTGCAGTCGGCGGAGATGGTTTGGCTCATCTGGTCATGCAAGTTACCGTTCCTCGCCAAATAGCCTTTGCAATCATTCCAGCTGGTACCGGTAATGATTTTGTGCGCTCTCTTGGATGGTCACTTGAGAATGTTGAACCATTGCTTGATCGCGTTATTTCTTCCAGTCCTTCGCCTATAGATCTCGGAAACGTTGATTCCGAATGGTTTGGTGCGATTCTTTCTACTGGCTTTGACTCTGTGGTTAATGAGCGAGCCAATCAACTTACGTGGCCTATGGGACCCCAGCGATATAACGTTGCGATAGCGATGGAGTTGGCAAGGTTCAAGCCCATTCAATACGAAATCACTTGCGATGGCGTGACTATGGTGACCGAGGCGATGTTGGTAGCTGTGGGAAACGGCAAGTCATATGGAGGTGGGATGAATGTCTGTCCAACCGCACAAATGCACGATGGGCTCTTTGATATCGTCATTCTCGAACCTGTGAGCAAATTTGAATTTCTGAGAGTTTTTCCAAAAGTTTATTCCGGGTCGCATCTTTCACATCCAGCGGTGAAAACTTTGAGGGCGAAAAAGGTTACTATCAGCGCCGATGCAGTTGCCTATGCAGATGGCGAGCGTATTGGTCCGGCCCCGGTATCTGCAGAATGTATTAAGGATGCGGGTTTAACATGGATTCTCTGAGCCCGGCAGAGGCATACGCCGCCGCAAAGAAGCGAACTTCACATCCTCTTACAAATGACTTTATCGCCCAATTTGATTTCGGTTTCGATGAGTTTCAGGTTGCTGCTTGCCACGCAGTTGAAGAAGGCAGGGGAGTCCTCGTCGCAGCTCCTACTGGTGCCGGTAAAACTGTCGTCGGTGAATTCGCCGCCTTTAGTTCTCTAGCCAAGGGCAAGAAATGTTTCTACACAACACCAATCAAGGCCCTCTCAAATCAGAAGTATCACGAATTTGTTGAGCGCTTCGGAGAAGAGCGTGTTGGGCTTCTCACTGGCGATACCAATATCAATTCTGATGCCGAGATCATGGTCATGACAACTGAAGTTCTACGCAATATGTTGTATGCGAATTCTTCAACGTTGTTGAATTTAGGAGCAGTAGTAATGGATGAAGTTCATTACTTAGCCGATAAGTTTCGCGGCGCAGTATGGGAAGAAGTTCTGATCCATCTTATGGAGAGCGTTCAAGTAGTCTCTTTATCTGCCACAGTCAGCAACGCGGAAGAGTTCGGGGAGTGGCTTGGTGAAATCCGTGGGCGCACCGATGTAATTGTGAGCGAGGTTCGTCCAATCCCGCTCTACCAGCATGTAATTATCGGCAACCGTCTCATCGATCTCTTCAGTGAACCCGGAAGAGTTAATCCAGAAATTTTGGGACTAGAACGTCAAGCCCTGAAGCGAGTACGTACTCCTCGTCATCGTCGCGATCGCTTCGGCAACGATGAAGAGCGACTTTCACGTGATGAGGTGATTGAGAAACTTCAGCGCGAGAACCTTCTGCCCGCAATTACCTTTATCTTCTCTAGAGCTGGATGCGACGCTGCGGTAAAGCAATGTTTGAACGCGGGAATCAAACTTACTAATGCCGAAGAGCGTCTCCAGATTATTAATACCGCAACGCAGTACACGCAGAACATAGCTGAGGAAGACCTTGAAGTTCTCGGGTATCGCGACTGGTTATTAGCTCTTGAACGTGGCATTGCAGCTCACCATGCTGGGCTCTTACCAAGCTTTAAGGCGGCAGTGGAAGATCTTTTTAAGCGAGGTTTAGTCAAAGCAGTCTTTGCAACCGAAACTCTTGCCCTTGGTATCAATATGCCAGCACGAACCGTCGTGCTCGAAAAATTAACCAAGTGGAATGGCGAAGGACATGTATCAATCACACCTGGTGAATACACCCAGTTAACAGGTCGAGCAGGTCGACGGGGAATTGATATTGAAGGAAACGCAGTCGTTCTCTGGTCTCCTACGGTGGATTCGGCAACTGCAGCAGGTCTTGCATCTACTCGTACTTATCCGCTTCGCTCCTCTTTCACGCCTTCTTACAACATGTCAATCAATTTAATTGCACGATTCGGTAAAGAGCGAGCGAGAACAAGTCTTGAATCATCTTTTGCCCAGTTCCAGGCCGATCGCGCCGTTGTAGGTTTGGTGAAGCAGATCAGAAAGAATGATTTGGCTGCGGCCGAACAACTTGAATCAGCCGTTTGTCACCTTGGCAATTTCACCGAATACGCATCAATTCGGATGGAGATAAAAGAGATTGAACGTTTGCTCAGCAAGCGGGATGGTCGACGTACATTTGATAATCGCCAGAGACAGCATATGGAGAATGAGCTCGACAAGATGCGTCGCCAGCTTCGTCAACATGAATGTCACTCCTGCAATGACCGCGAGACTCATGCTCGCTTTGCTGAGCGAGCTTCGCGATTAAATCGAGAATCCGCCGGATTGCGCGAGCGGGTCGAGAATCGAACCCACGTTATCGCAAAGACCTTTGACCGAATCTGCGATGTACTGATTCATCTCGGTTATATCGAAGGGGAGAAGCCGCTTGAGCAAGGAAAGATTCTGGCAAAGATCTACGCCGAATCGGATCTGTTGCTCACTGAAACGATTCGAAATGGTGTTCTCGACAATCTCTCCGCGCCAGAACTGATCTCCGTGATTTCAAGCGTCATCTATGAGAGTCGTGGCAGCGAGAATATGTCACCGAAGATGCCTCATCAGAATGTTGCTGCAGCCCTGGCATCAATCACATCAATCTGGTCGCAACTCGAGAGCATTGAAGAGGACTTCGGTGTACAAACCCAGAGCGAACCTGATTTTGGTTTCTGTTACGCCTCATATCGTTGGGCCAGTGGTCACTCATTAAGTAGTGTTCTGAAAGGTAGCGATATGACTGTTGGGGACTTCGTTCGAAATATCAAGCAACTTATCGATCTCTTAACTCAAATCTCCGGTGCCTCAGATAAGTTACGCCCTACATGTAAGGAAGCAATTAAGAAGATTGATAGGGGAGTGGTCTCGTATATGGTCGGTGAACTATGACGTTGATGCTCCTTGACAGCGCTTCACTTTGGTATCGCGCCTATTACGGCATGCCAGACACTTTGCTCTCTCCAACTGGAATGCCAGTCAATGCAATTCGTGGCTATCTTGATATGACTGCACGGTTAATAACCATGTATTCACCGAGTCGAATAGTCGCTTGTATCGAAGGAGATTGGCGACCATCCTGGAGAGTTGATCTCTTTCCAGAATATAAAGCTAATCGTTTGGAAGAAGATAGCGATGAAGAAGAAGAGCCAGAGACGCTCACACCTCAGATTCCGGTATTGCTTGATCTCCTCGATGCATTCGGCATACCAATGGTTGGTGTTGATGATTATGAAGCAGATGATGTTATGGCCACCTTCGCAACCAACGAAAAAGGCCCGATTCGCGTTGTTACCGGTGATCGCGATCTCTTTCAGTTAGTCGATGATAAGCGAGATATAAAGGTCGTCTACCTTGCACGTGGAATCTCGCAACATGATTTGGTGGACATCAAATGGGTTGCTGAAAAGTATTCAATTCCAGGAGATCGCTATGCGCTCTTTGCCATGTTCCGTGGCGATCCCTCTGACGGACTTCCAGGAGTGAAGGGCATCGGTGAAAAAGGGGCGGCGTTGATTGCCAACCATTTTGCAACTGTCGATGAATCTCTGGCCGCGGCACGCGCCGGTCACCCTGCCCTTCCTCCTGCACTTGCAAAGAAGATTATTGCCGGTGAAGATTATTTGAAGATCGCTCCCACGCTAGTTCACTGTGCACGCGATGTTGCGCTGCCAAAATTAGATATCGCAATGCCAAAGAAGCCTTCAGATCTATCGTTGATTTATCAAATGAAGGAAGAGTACGGACTTGGGGCAAGTGTCGATCGCCTCATCTCTGCCCTTGGATGGTAATCGCACCGTTTCTCTACACCGCCATCGCTGGCCTTTTCTTCGCTGTCAGCTTTAAACCATTCGGTTTATGGTTTGCAGCACCCATAGCCTTTGCCATTCTCTTCCACCAATTACGAACAAAGTCGCATCCGCTTGCGCACTCGCTTCTCTTTGCATTTGTCGCAAATCTGGTGATCCTCTCGTGGACTAGTACCTTCGTTGGTTCCATCCCGTGGCTATTGCTTGTACTTCTGCAAGCGCTCTATTTTCTTCCACTTGGAATCGCTGCTCACTTCATAAGAAGCGTTCCTGTTTTTATCTTTATCACCTTAGCAAGCGAATCTCTGAAGGCGAGATTTCCCTTCGGTGGCTTCTCTTGGACCAAGGTCGCTTTCTCGCAGGTGGATTCACCACTTGCACCATTAGTTTCAACTTTCGGAATCGCGACACTTTCGCTTCTCACTCTACTGATTTCGTACACATTAATATTAAGAAGCAAGACGCTTGCCCTCGTCCTCATCAGTTTCATTGTTATTGCACACTTCGTCAATGTTCAACCATTGAGTAGTACATCAATTTACGTTCGAGCGATCCAAGGGGGAGTGCCTGAACGTGGTTTAGATTTCAATGCGCGAGCTATGGCAGTCCTTGATAATCACGTTAAGAAAACTCTCGATGATGTGAATGGGGAAGAAGAACTCATCATTTGGCCCGAGAACGCGATTGATGTAGATCCGCTACAGAACCAAATCGTTGCCCAGAAGATTACGTCATTAGCGGAACAGACCGGAATTCCTTTACTCGCTGGCGCAATTCTCGATGATAAGGAGTTGCTTAACTCAACGATTCTTTTCGATGAGGCTGGTAAGCCAACGAGCATCTATATAAAGAGATATCTCACCCCATTCGGTGAGTACATCCCGCTTCGCTCTATCGCGCAAGTAATTTCAAGCGATGCTAATCGAGTCACCGATTTTTCTCCGGGAGAAAATCTCGTTGTCCATAAAGTGAACGGCACCTCTATTGGCTCAATCATCTGTTACGAAATCCTCAATGACGGCCTAGTGAGAGAGGTAGCCAGAGAATCATCTCTGCTCGTTGTACATACAAATAGCGCAACTTTCTCCGGAAGTGCAGAGGGCGAGCAACAGCTGGCCATCACTCGCTTGCGAGCTATGGAATCCAAGAAAATGATTGTCAGTATTTCCACGACAGGTCCTTCAGCGATTATTGACGCCAGGGGAGAGGTCTTAGAGAAACTACAAGATGGGGAAGTGGGATCACTCGCATCCGTTATTCCAACTCTAAACAATCAGACTTTATCGATGCGTCTCGGGGGATTTGCAGAGCTCGTTGTATTATTTTCCTGCGCACTGTGGGCGCTTTTCTCGTTACGAAAGGGGCGTAAGAAGTGAAACCAGTAATTCTTATCCCTACCTATAACGAATCAATTGCAATTGTTGAACTCCTCCACCAATTATCGACTTTACATAATTCTCGAGACTTCGATGTGATCGTTTTAGATGACAACTCTCCAGATAAGACAGCAGATATTGTCGACTCATTAAAGCTTTCATGGGTTCGAGTCTTGCGCAGGCCAGGTAAGGCTGGACTTGGTGCTGCTTACCGAGCAGGTTTCGCTGAAGTTCTCAACAATTCTAACTACACACATGTAGTAACCATGGATGCTGATGGTTCTCATCGCGTCGATGATTTGCCGGCAATGTTGGATGCTGCACATACATCTGAAATCTCAATCACCCTAGGAACGCGTTGGATTCCTGGCGGATCAGTCGTTAATTGGCCAATTACCCGTCAATTGTTATCTCGAGCAGGTACTGCCTATGCCCGAATCGCGCTACGAATTCCGCTACATGACCTCACCGGTGGTTTTCGTATCTACTCGCTGCCTTTGCTTCGAAAACTCAATTTAAGCCAAATGACAGCTACTGGATATTGTTTTCAAATTGAAATGGCGATGGCGAGCGATCTCGCTGGCGCATCAAAGGTTGAAGTTCCCATTACATTTGTAGAACGTATCAACGGAGTTTCAAAGATGAGCAAGGCAATAGTCATTGAGGCGTTATGGCAGACCACGCTCTGGGGTCTCTCACGCACGCTTAAGCCTAGTGCCGATAAGTTACATTATGTAAAATCAGAGTAATCTGACCCGCCCCCGCTCAGAGGCTTAAATCAGCTCCTATCGAAAATCATCGAGCGGTGCACATGAGCAGATCAAGTTTCTATCTCCATGTGCGCCATCAATGCGACCAACCGGTGGCCAGTACTTCATTCGAGAACCGATGATTTCCCCGCTTATAAAGCCCTCCAAAGGCTTTGGATAGCCACCCTTCTCTCTGGGGTAAGCCCTATCCCACTCGCTCGCTGTGAGAGCTAAAGCGGTATGCGGGGCATGGCGAAGAGCTGATGCCTCTACGGAGACCTTGCCATCGATAATCTCTTGAATTTCACCACGGATGGCGACCATCGCGGCGATAAAGCGTTCGATTTCAGCGATATCTTCAGATTCAGTTGGCTCAATCATCAGTGTTCCAGCGACTGGGAAAGACATCGTTGGCGCATGGAAGCCAAAGTCCATCAACCGCTTTGCGATGTCATCGACAGTGACGCCAGAATCCTTTGTGATGCCACGAATATCAAGGATGCACTCATGGGCAACTCGACCATTTTCTCCGGTGTAGAGAACAGGGTAAGAGTCCGCAAGACGTGAGGCCATGTAGTTGGCGGAAAGGATCGCTACTTCAGTGGAGTGAGTGACTCCTTCCCCACCGAGCAGACGAATATATGCCCAAGAAATCGGCAAGATGCTCGCAGATCCAAAAGGCGCTGCCGAAATAGGTCCAGGACCGGTTGCCGGTCCAGCTAAATCATCGAGCGGATGGTTTGGCAAGAACGGAGCAAGATGGGCGCGCGAAATTACTGGACCAACACCTGGTCCCCCGCCACCATGTGGAATCGCAAAAGTCTTATGTAAGTTCAAGTGTGAAACATCGGCGCCGAACTTTCCTGGTTGCGCAAGACCCACGAGTGCGTTGAGATTTGCGCCATCAACGTAGACCTGTCCCCCGGCATCATGAACCATCGCGCAAATTTCAGAAACTGCAGTTTCAAAAACTCCATGAGTAGATGGATAAGTGATCATCAAAGCGGCCAATACATCACGATGATCGGCAATTTTTGCTTTGATATCTTCGACAGAAACGTTTCCATTTTCATCACACTCAACAACTACTACCTTCATTCCCGCCATTACTGCAGATGCTGCATTTGTACCGTGGGCACTTGAAGGGATCAGGCAGATGTTACGAGAATGATCGCCACGTGAATCGTGATAATTGCGGATAGCGAGCAAACCTGCGAATTCACCTTGGCTACCAGCATTTGGTTGCAAAGAAACTGCGTCATACCCGGTGATAGTCACCAGCCACTGCGATAGCTGTGAAATCAACTTTCGTGAGCCCTGAGTTTGATCTGCTGGGGCAAATGGATGAAGCGATGCGAACTCTGGCCAGGTTACCGCTTCCATCTCGGTGACAGAGTTCAACTTCATTGTGCATGAACCGAGTGGAATCATTGTGCGATCAAGGGCTAGGTCGCGATCTGCCAAGTTGCGCAGATATCGCATCATTCCGGTTTCACTATGATTTGTATTGAAAACAGGATGAGTTAAGTAAGAGCTTGTTCGCAAAACTGGCGCTGGAAGCTTCTCCCCTGCTACATCCTTTAAGCCCAAAATGTTGAGCACATTTGCGAAAAGCTCTTCAGTTGTCTCTTCATCGAAAGAAATTCTGACTTCGGTGGCACTTACCTTCGCAAAGTTAATTCCCTTTGCAACCGCCGCCTTGTGAATCACCGCGGAATCCTTCACGTCAACAGTGACGGTGTCGAAAACAATTCCGTTACGTGAAGCTGAAGCAACTCTGAGTCGTGAAGCAAAATCATTGACTCTTTCAGCTATTGCACGAAGCCCAGCGGGTCCGTGATACATCGCATAGAAGGCGCTCATATTTGCCAGCAGGACCTGGGCGGTACAAATATTCGATGTCGCTTTATCGCGACGAATATGTTGCTCACGCGTTTGCAGCGCTAAACGAAATGCCGGCTTGCCAGTTGAATCGATACTCTGGCCAACCAATCGACCTGGCATCGAACGCTCTAGTCCGTTGCGCACTGCAAGGAAACCAGCATGTGGCCCACCAAATCCCATTGGAACACCGAAGCGTTGTGAGGTACCGACTGCGATATCTGCGCCCCACTCCCCTGGCGCCTTGATCAGTGTTAAGGCGAGGAGATCAGTGGCAGCAATAACCAAGGCATTTTGGGAGTGCGCGTATTCAGTAAACTTTGAATAGTCGAGAATTTCACCGGTGGTATCTGGATACTGAAGTAGCGCACCGAAGAATTCGCCTTGATAACCATCACGTGCAATGTGTCCCGTATCGATTTCAACCACCGTGATACCAAGCGGCTTTGCGCGAGTAATCACGACAGCCTTGGTCTGAGGATGGAGATGTTCTTCAATTAAGAAGACTGCATCATCGCTCAACTTTGAAGCTCGGCGAGCAAGTGTCATCGCCTCTGCAGCGGCGGTACCTTCATCGAGCATCGATGCATTTGAGATATCGAGTCCAGTGAGTTCGCAGACCATTGTTTGAAATGCAAAGAGTGATTCTAAGCGACCTTGCGAGATTTCAGGTTGATATGGTGTGTACGCGGTATACCAAGCTGGATTTTCTAGAACGTTTCTCTTGATAACAGGAGGAACAATTGTTCCGTAATAACCAGTTCCGATTAAAGAACGAAAGACTTTGTTCTCAGATGCAATCGAGCGAAGCTCTGCGATTACATCAACTTCGCTCTTTCCGGAATCTAGCCTCTCTTGGAGCAATCCATTAATCGCGATATTTGAGGGAACTACATCTGCGATAAAACTTTTAATATCTTTGTAGCCGAGTGCCGATAGCATCGCGATTTCATCGGTATGTGTTGGACCGATATGGCGATCTTGAAATGAACGGCTCACAGGACTCCCCTAGTTATTAATTACCTCATTAATAGTCAGGGGTGAAATATATTGCCGGTTACGCGCCTTTTGCCTTGCGACGGAGTGAGAGTTCGTCGTTACCTTCACCACCAACTGTCTCGCCATCAAACTCTCCAGCCAAGGTTGAGAGTGTGCCCTCAACTTCATGCCAGACCTTGCCAACAGCGATTCCAAAGACGCCCTGTCCCCCAGCAAGAAGGTCAACAATCTCATCAGCACTTGCGCACTCGTAGATTGAAGAACCATCGCTCATTAAGGTGATGCGTTCGAGTTCAGTAACACCGCGGTTGCGAAGGTGATCTACTGCGGTGCGAATATTTTGAAGTGATACGCCGGCATCGAGCAGACGCTTAACAATCTTGAGAACCAAGATGTCGCGAAAACCATAGAGACGCGCAGACCCAGAACCATGCGCTGTGCGAATTGATGGCTCAACGAGACCAGTACGTGCCCAGTAATCGAGCTGGCGATATGTAATACCTGCAGCAGAGCAGGCAGTTGCGCCGCGATAGCCGATCTGAAGTTCTTGTTCTGTCACGAGAGGGGGCTCGCTTTCCAATGAAGATTCCAAGGGGGTGGAATTCGTAAAGAGTACCGAGCCAAGGGTCTTAGACCGTTGAGCGACACGCTCGAAACCTCAACTAGAGGTTTATGGTTATTCCGCCTAGCTAGGCGAAATCTTCAGGGTTGATCTGGTCCAGAAACTCACGGAAAGCCTCGACCTCTTGCTCGCTCTCGCCCGTTCCGGCAGCTGGAATCTGAATTCCGGAGGCGTTGAGGAGATCCTGGTTGACGAGAATATTTGTCTTAGTCCGCAAGGCTACTGCGATCGCATCAGATGGTCGCGCTGAAAGTGGGGTCACTTCCCCGGCTTCGTTACGAAGTTGCATCTCGGCATAGAAGACCCCATCACGCATCTCGGTAATGTGAACGGCGGTCAGGGTCATGCCACTGGCATCAAGTAGCTCCACAATCAAATCATGGGTCAAGGGGCGCTGTGGCCGTAGATCTTGTTGGGCAAATGCAATCGCCGTTGCCTCTACTGAGCCAACCCAGATTGGAAGAAAGGTCGTGCCTTCCATCTCTTTGAGTAGAACGATGGGCTGATTAGAAGGCATCTCAATGCGGACGCCTACAACTTCAACCAAGGTAAACATTAGCGAGGGCGGTTAAGACCGCTACGTACGAGCGATGCATGGAGTCGAACAGAGAGCGCTGCGATCTCCTTCTGAACTTCCTCTGCACGAGCTTTTGCCTCAGAAGATTTCTGGCGAGTAAACGGTGTGATGACTTGTTCAATTAAACCAATCTCACGATCGGCGGCGGTCTTAAATGAACGTAGGTGACGCGCTTCGATTCCGAAGGATGCCATCTCAGCTACTGCCTTTGCCACTGAGAGCGCATCAGCATCGTAATGACGACCGCGAAGTGTGATGAGGCCAAAAGATTCGAGCTCGACGAGCTGTGAATCATCAAGTCCAGATGCGTTGATGAGTTCATCTCGTGAGAGGCGCATCTCTGACTGCTCACCAAAGGTAGATGGGGCAATCTCGCCGTCTACAGTTGCTAAACCGAGAGTGGGGCGCGGAACAGCGAGCCCTTGCGGAGTTGGCTGTAGGCCGCGATCGAGGGCATCAAGGTTCTCCTTGATTACCTTCAGGGGAAGATATTGATCACGTTGAGCGAGAAGAACGTAGCGAAGTCGATCAAGGTCATTGCTTGTGAATTTGCGATAGCCAGAGGGTGTGCGCTGTGGCTCAATCAAACCTTCAGATTCAAGGAAACGAATCTTAGAGATTGTGATGTCAGGAAAGTCGCCACGAAGCTTTGTTAACACTTCACCGATACTTAAATATGCACGTGCTGGAACGCTCACTTATTTCTCCCCTGATGTTGACTTGCCGCTAATAAAGAGCATATGGAATTTTCCAATTTGAATCTCATCACCTGTTACCAAGTGGTGTGATGAAGTTTGTTGGTTATTAATATACGAACCATTGAGGCTGCCAGAATCAGTGAAGATGAACTCTGAACCTTCGCGCTTGATGGTTGCATGCGATCTTGAGACTGTGACATCATCAAGGAAAATATCGCTTGCTGGTGCCCGGCCGATTGATGAACCTTCTGCAGTAATGAGAAAGCGGGCGCCTCGTGAAGGTCCGCGATGGATAAAGACCATTGCGTTATCTCCGGCACCATTCATTACAGATTGAAGCACCTCTTGCTCTTCGGCAGATGACTCTGCAATGAGCTTTTCGATCAGGGCGATTGGGGAAGAATCTGCCACCGAGCGAAGTCCAAGGTGGAGGGTGGTCGTTAATTCATGGGACGGAACTGGATTCTCCATGGCGACTCCCCTCGAGCTATCTAGAAGAGTGAGGCCGGTAAAATCGACTCACCTTCAACTTGAGGCTGACAGTAGAGAGTTACTGAAAAATTATCAAGCCGGAGAGATTGCCGAAATCAGCCAGTAATTGCTGCGTAATCAGCTGCGCTTAATAGTGCAGCAGGCTCACCACTGATGGAAATCTCAGCCAACCAACCAGCTCCATATGGATCAGAGTTGACAAGTTCTGGAGCGTTCGTTAAAGAATCATTTACCGCAACAACTGTTCCTGTGACTGGAGAGAAAATTTCCGAAACAGACTTTGTTGATTCGACTTCGCCGCAGACTTTGTCTGCCACAACAGCTTCGCCAACCTTCGGCATCTGCACATAGACAATGTCACCGAGTGCGCCTTGGGCAAAATCAGTAATGCCCATACGAATCGTTCCGGCAGCAGATGTTTGAGCAACCCACTCGTGCTCTTTTGTGTATTGGAGCTCTGCTGGAATCTGTGACATAACGTCCTCTTCTACTCTTGAATCTCAATGATGCGATTCGCTGGCTGCACTCTAATACTTTTAACCGCCGTGCGGAAATATGAAACACCGGTAAAGAGGTAGAGCGCAATCCCCCAGATTGCAAAGGCCCAACCGAAGATAAAGGCAGCCTCGCCTGCCACCGAATCGCTCAACGCTAAGAGCAGCAACGGAAATGCATATAGAAGATTGAAGGTCGCAGCTTTTCCAATATAACTAACCTGTAGTGGAGGTAGACCTTTACGGGTGAGTGCGATTGTTACGAGCCCCAGAATGAAGTCTCGTCCCAAGAGAAGAACAATTACCCAGAGCGGAAGCGCATCGCGAAGGTAGAGAACGATGAGTGTGGCCAAGATATATACGCGATCTATTGCCGGATCGGCGAGCTCGCCAAATCGCGAGGTCTGGTTCCATGCGCGAGCGAGTTTTCCATCGAGATAATCGGTTAATCCACCGATAGCCAGGACGAGAATTGCCCATCCATCAGCCTCGAGATCGAGGGCGAGCCAGATAAAAAGCGGAACACCGAGCCCTCGCAACGCTGTCAGGGCATTGGGAATCGTCAGGTAGCTCCTCACTCCTTATCGCGCTCCTTAACTCGGATTGCGACCTGGACCGGAGTGCCTGGGAAACCGAACTCTTCCCGGAGGCGACGTTCGATAAAGCGGCGATATGAGGCTTCAATCCAGCCGGATGAGAAAACGACAAACTTAGGAGGGGCAATACCAGCCTGTGTTGCGTAGTAGACCTTTGGCTGCTTCCCGCCACGAACCGGAGGCGGAGTGGCCCCGATCAGCGCGCCAAGGAAAGAGTTGAGCTTTGAAGTTGGAACTCGCTTCTCCCAGGAAGAGAGAGCGGTACGAAGAGCCGGGGCGAGACGGTCGCGGTGCCAGCCGGTCTTTGCCGCAACATTTACCCGTTGAACCCATTCGATATGACCGAGGTGGCGATCGAGTTCCTTGTCCAATTGGTCGCGTCGGTCTTCATCAACGAGATCCCACTTATT
The DNA here is from genome assembly GCA_965267625.1 of Candidatus Nanopelagicaceae bacterium. Taxonomy (GTDB): domain Bacteria; phylum Actinomycetota; class Actinomycetes; order Nanopelagicales; family Nanopelagicaceae; genus Planktophila. Next base: position 716,593 of record OZ254124.1, on the reverse strand, counting down.
GAGGACCAGCACCATCGCCTTACCTGATTCTTCAACCATCGAGATGATTCGTAAATCTTGCTCTGAAATCGGAACAGAAGCATCCAGAACCAACGCAACACATTCAGAACGCTCTAGCGCTGTCTGTGTACGAAGCGTTGCGTAGTAATCCGTTCCACTTGCTTGATTTGCGCGCTTTTTAATTCCAGCTGTATCAACAAAACGCCAAATTTGATCACCGATCTCGATCAGCGAATCGACAGGATCTCGCGTTGTTCCGGCAACGTCATCAACAATCGAACGATTTTCGCCAGCAAGTGCATTGAGCAAGCTTGATTTACCAACATTGGGGCGACCAATCAGTGCGATGCGACGATATCCATCTTGTGTTTGCGCGCGCCCAACTTCAGGCAACAAATTAACAATATTATCGAGTAGATCTCCGGAACCTCGTCCATGAAGACCCGAGACAAAATGTGGTTCACCTAATCCGAGATTCCATAGCGCATGCGCATCCGCCTCGTCATGATCTCCATCAACTTTATTTGCAATCAAAAGAGTTGGTTTCTTAGCTTTGCGAAGCTCTTGCACCATCACATCATCTTCATCGAGAGCGCCAACTTGCGCATCAACAACGAAAGCGAGGATATCTGCTTCTTCCATCGCAAGTTCTGCGCCGGCTGAGATTGCAACTGAGATTCCATCTGGCTTAGATTCCCAACCGCCAGTGTCCATCACAATAAAACGACGACCGCCCCATTCGCATTCGTATTGAACGCGATCTCGAGTGACGCCCGGAGTATCTTCAACAATTGCTTCACGTCGACCGATGAACCGATTAATCAAAGTTGATTTGCCAACATTCGGACGGCCCAAAATTGCAACGATGGGAAGGCCTAGTAATGAACGCTCAACTAGAAGTTCCCAGATGCGTTCAATTGTTTCTTCCAAATTGAGTTCAGTGCTGTCTACATGAACTGCATCTGAAGCCATCGCTAAAGGGCTTGTTTTACGCGTTGAATCTAGCTCATCACGTGAAGTCAGAGAATCGGCAACATCGGCTGTAGAAATGCTTGCATCCGCAAATTCGGTCTCTCGTCGATTTGTTCGCGCATCGATATCAGCGGTGAGATACACCTTAAGGGCAGCATCAGGACAGACAACCGTTCCAATATCTCGTCCCTCAACAACAATTCCGCGCTCGCAATTATTAATGATTGTTCTTTGCAACACGAGTAGTTCTGCGCGAATCGCCGGATCTGCGGCTACGAGAGATACTTTGTTCGTGACATTGAGTGTGCGAATTTCTTCCGAGATATTACGCTCCCCTAAGAAGATTTCAGGCTTCTTTGGATCGGAATTAAAAGTGATGCGATTGACTGCAAGGTGCGCGAGAATATCTTTAGCGTCATCGCTCTTGATTTCCAGAGCTGTTAACGCTGCGGCGCGGTAGAGCGCACCTGTGTCGAGATAATTCCATCCCGCCCGTATAGCGATTCCTTTTGAAGTAGAAGACTTACCAGCTCCGCTTGGGCCATCAAGTGCAACAACAATCATGTCTAACCCAAACCTTTCTGTTTACAAGTCGACTTATAAATACTGCGTCTATTATCGCGCACTTAATTGATTTGATTCACCATTAACGCGGTGAATGAGCGCTCCAACCACGTTGTAATAAGTGCTCATACAACTTTTCGGCATCACTTTGTGAAAGTGCGAGAGTAATCAATCCGGTGTATTGCTCTGGGGAATGTTCAATCGAAAGATCTTCAACGTTTACCCCAGCACTTGCACATTCATCAAAGAGAGCAGCAAGTTGTCCCGGCTTATCTTCAATCACCACTGGTAAAAACGTGTAGTTACGAGCAACTCCGCCATGCTTTCCAGGAATCATCGATCTGCCGCGGTTTCCGCTCTTTATAAATTCTTCTACCGCCTCTGCCTTATTCAAAGATTTTTGAAGCTCTTCCAAATCTTCAATTATCTTTGCGAGTAAAGGGGTTAGCGCTTCTTGATTTGCCACAATAATTTCTCGCCACAGTCCAGAGTTGGAGGCGGCAATGCGAGTGGTATCTCGCAACCCGCTACCGGCGAGATCGAGCCATTGGGCTGGGGCTCCTTCTAGTTGGGCAGCCAACGCTGAGCTCAGAATCTGAGGTAGATGCGAGACAAGGGCGACTGCGCGATCATGTTCTAGAGAGCCCATCTCCACGATATGACCTCCGCATAACTCAACGAGTTCTCTTCCTGCTGCAAGAAGATCCGCGCTGACCCCTGAAGAATCAATAATCCAAGGTCGGCTCTGGAAGAGATCTGCTCGAGCGGATTCCGCTCCCCCTACCTCTCGCCCTGCCATTGGGTGGGTGGGTAGGAACCTCGTCATATCAAATCCCAATGTTGAAACCTCTACTTTAGGATTATTTTTAACGGAGGAGATATCTATAAAGCCTAGGTTAAAACTTTGTCCTTTTACATCGTTTATGACTTGAGCAACCGTCGAAAGGGGCGAGGCGATAACCGTGAGGTCGTATGGGAGCGCCGGAGGAAGGTGGCCCATGAGATCCTGAGCTAACACGGCGCTCTTCTCATCTATATCGACCATCGTCACTTTGATGCCTCTAGCTGTCAGTGCCAATCCAATAGAAGAACCAATCAGGCCTGAGCCGATAATCCGAATGTGTGAAAGGGCCATATCTTGCGCCCTTATTGAGCTATATCGCGGCGCAAGGCTTTAGCTCCGCCGAGGTAGATATGGGAGATTTCATCAGCCTTGAGAGAAGTTTCAACGGTGGCCATCGCTCGCACAACTCGAGGAAGGGCGCCCGGAACATCAATTTCAACCGCGCAGAGTAGTGGGGTGGATTCAAAGCCAACTTCCCTAGCAGCTGCTGCCGGGAAGGCTGCGTTGAGATCAGGAGTTGCAGTGAGCAAGACCGAGATAACGTCAGATACAGGTAGTGAGTTGGCCTTCAGGATTTCAGCCAGGAGTTCTTTAGTCCCTGCCGCTATCGCTTCAGGGGTATTTGCCTCGACCTGGATTGCTCCACGAATTGCGCGAACTGACATAGACGAAATCATAGCGTTACTCCCCTTTCTTGCTTATATATTTATAACTATTTGTCGTTAAAACCTTTTACTGTTATTCAAGTTGCCTGATCATCTGCAAACGAAAGCTCTGATTAAATGACTTGGTTCCCGAATCGTAAAATATCAATAAATTAATATTTAGAGTACCCATCTGAGCGTGTAATTATCGATATATCTATACTAGAAAAGTCAAACTTCATTGATGTCGATTTATATGTTAAGCGTCGAATAGATAGTGAATCGATTTGTCAACTTAAATCTAAAGCTCTTTGAAGATTAAGAAGTTCACCGTCATTGAGATCTCGCCAACGCCCTTCAAGTGTTTCGCCAAGAGATATCGGGCCAAACTTGGTGCGGATCAAACGCAAGACTTCAACCCCCATAGCCTCCATCAAGCGGCGGATGATGTGATAACGACCCTCATGGATTGTGACCTCAAGCCAGGTTGGGGAGAGCTGCTTGTAGTCCAAGACACGCGCCATACCATCTTCGAGCTCAACGCCATTGCGTAAGCTCTTTTCAATCCCCTGAGGCAGCTTGCCTTCAAACTCAATAATGTAGGTCTTTTCAAGCCCAAAAGAGGGGTGGGTAGCTCGGAAGGTCAGATCTCCATCGTTGGTGAGCAAAATCAGGCCTTCAGAGTCCTTATCGAGGCGACCTACGTGAAAGAGTCTTTCGGTGCGAAGATCGATAAAGTCGGCGAGTGAAGGGCGTCCCTCCGGGTCGTACATGGTAGACAAAACGCCTCTTGGTTTATGAAGTGCAAGATAAGTCTTAGTCACTTGATGCGTAATTGTCTCACTATCAACTTCTACATGAACTTTTTCTGGGTCAAATTTCGCCCCAAGTTCGCGAACAACTCGACCATCGACCATAACTCTTCCTGAGATGATCAAATCGTCGGCTCCCCTACGAGAGGTCACTCCAGCATCGGCGATGATTTTATTGAGGCGAATTTCTGCCATGGCGATCTTCCATTCTGCGGCTATCCATTAACGACAGTCAGCGTAAGAAGGCTCTAGGTTGCAGAGCCATTGGAAGAAGTGTAACTCAGAGGTTAGTCTGTGAGCGAATCGAGAATCTCATCCAAGCCATCGATATCAGGCAGATGAGGCGCTAGGGGTGGCAGATCCTCTAATTTATTGAGGCCGAGGCGCTCAAGGAAATAGCTGGTGGTCTTATAGAGAATCGCACCGGTCTCGTTCTCGATGCCGTATTCGTCAACTAGACCACGGGTAATAAGAGTCTTCATCACCGCTTCTACGTTAACGCCACGGATGGCAGAGACGCGGGCACGTGAAACCGGCTGACGATAGGCGATAACAGCAAGTGTCTCGAGAGCTGCCTGAGTAAGTCGGTTCTGCTGGCCATCGAGGACGAACTTTTCAACAACTGAGCTGAACTCAGGTGAGCTGTAGAAGCGCCATCCCCCATTGATTGCCTTGAGGGTAAAACCGCGATCTTCGTAGGAGTGAGCTAGGCGCTCAAGTGCATCTACGACCTGGTCAACGGTGACTTCGAGGACTGATGCGAGAGTCAACTCTGTCACTGGCTCATCGACTACCATCAAAATAGCCTCAATTGAACGACCTAGCGTTGCTTCATCGTAGACATGTGAGAGTTGACCTTCACTTGGCTCGGTGACGCTCTCAAGATTTTCGACTTCAACTGGGCTCTGATCACTCATCGTCTTCATCCTCTTCTACTTGCTCATCTACGCTCAAATACTCAACTTCTACTTGAGGGTTTTCACCCTCTAAACCCTCAACCTCTGCTTCAGGGTATTGCTCGCTCACTGGGATATCGAACTCGGAGGATGCAAGTATTTCGCCTTCATCGGAGCCGACCCAGCTAATTTGGAGCTCGCCGAGGGCGACCACCTGCTCGAAGCGAAGAGCGCCTTGGCGATAGAGGTCAAGCAAGGCTAGGAATCGGGCCACAACAACTAGGGTCGAATCAGCCTCTTGAATCAGGGAGCGGAAGCTCAAGGTGCGCCCCTTGCGAAGGGCCTCGACTACCAGCTTTGACTCCTCGGATACGCTCACAAGGGCGCTATGGAGGTGCTCAACGGCTACCACTGGGGCGACCTTGGGTGTCAGGACCCGATCTGCGATGGCGGCAAAGCGCTCGGGTCCTACCCCAATCAAGACCTCAGGAAGGAGGTTTGAGAGCGCTGCATCAAGGGCAACCACACGTGGGAAGGACTTATCTGCTGCTGCTATCGCCTCCTGGAAGTTTGAGGCGATCTCCTTGAAGGCGCGATACTGCAACAGGCGGGCAAAGAGGATATCTCGTGCCTCAAGTAGGGCTAGGTCTTCCTCATCCTCAATCTCACCGCTAGGCAAGAGCCTTGCCGCCTTCAGGTCAAGCAAGGTAGCTGCGATAACTAGAAACTCAGTGGCTTGATCTAAGCGCCAGCCTTCGCCCGAGGCCTCTAGCGCACGGATGAAGGAGATAAATTCATCGGTCACCAGGCTCAGCGAGACTTCGGTGATATCGAGCTTATGTTTGGAGATCAGTTGGAGCAGGAGATCGAATGGCCCATCGAAATTGTCGAGGTGAACGCTAAATCCGGTCTCCTTGACCGGTTCGGCGGCCGGCTCAAGCACAGGTTCAGGCACCTGTTCTGAGCTCGTCTCGAGAATATCCACGCGCGAACCATACTTGGTTTAGTTGCATCCACGCGTATATCGGGGCTAGAGTCGCGCCAATTGAGAAAGAGGTTTGACGCTTGAACGCTAAATCGACATTTGAAGATGATGTAGTTACCGCTACCGCTCTCTTCGGGGGAACTCCCCAGAACTTCCCTGTTCCCGCCCCAATAACAGAACATGGACAGGCAAAGGTCATCTCTATCTTCAACCAAAAGGGTGGAGTCGGAAAGACAACTACGACAATTAGTCTCGGTGCAGCTCTTGCAGAGCTCGGTCGTCGAGTTCTGCTCGTTGACTTCGATCCTCAAGGCGGTCTCTCACTCGGTCTTGGTGTTAACGCCCATCGATTGCCACTGGAGAACACTGTTTACTACGCGCTCCTTGCACCTGATGCAAATATCGATGAGATTGTTTTGAAATCATCTGTCGCAAATCTTGATTTCTTGCCAGCAAATAAAGATCTTGTCGGAATTGAAATGAAGCTCTCAAGCGATATTTCAGGTCACTTGTATCTTAAGAAGGCGCTCGCTCCCCTACGTAATGAATACGACGTAATTTTAATTGACTGTCAGCCAACTATGGGACGCCTTGCAATCAATGCACTCGTTGCATCCGATGAAATCATTGTTCCAATGCAGTGTGAGAATTTTGCGATGCACGGATTTATCGAATTATCAGAGAACATCGGAAAAGTTCGCGAAGTTTACAATCCTGATTTAAATCTGATTGGAATTATCGCCACGATGTTCGATAAGAAAACTCTCCATAACCGTGAGGTAATTTCACGCATCATTGAAGGTCACCCAGGAATGGTTTTTGACACTCTCATTTCAAAATCAATTCGTTTCTCTGAAGCCACAGTTGCAGGAGAGCCAATTACTGCCTATGCAACTTCTTCAGCCGGCGCTCAGTCTTACCGACGTTTAGCACGAGAACTTATTTCACGAGGAGGCGCACGATGACACGTAGAGCTAGCTTGCCTGGAGCTGATGAACTTTTCCGTAACACTGCGCCAGCGCTATCTGCAGTTCGCGAAGTTGTAGTTGAACCAACAATCACGACACAGACAACTTCGGCACCCGTTACTTCTTCTGCTCCCAAGGCGAAGAAAGGTGTTCGCTCTATTCCGCGCCGTCGAGTGACGCAAGCTGATAAATCTCCATCAGGTCGCGAACGTCACGATGAGAAGATCACTGTCTACTTATCACCAGATGAACTCTTCGATCTTGATCAAGCTCGCTTGATGTTACGTGGCGATTTAGGTCTTGCAGTCGATCGCGGTCGCATCGTTCGTGAATCAATCGCAGTGATCATTGCTGACTTAGAATCAAAGGGAGAACAGAGCATTCTTGCTCGCCGTCTTCGCGGCCTCTAACAGTTATTTAGATCGAGGGTGCGCGAGGGTATAACTCTCGCGCACCTTATCTATTGTTATCAGCGTATAAATCTGAGTCGTTGTGACAGATGCATGCCCCAATAACTCTTGTACAACTCTGATATCTGCACCCCCATCCAGCAGGTGTGTGGCGTAACTATGTCTAAATACGTGCGGTGAAACTCGTCCATCTAAACCGGTTGCCTTGGCTGCGCGAAGCACTGTCGTCCAGGCCGATTGTCGCGTCAAACGCGTTCCACGCGCATTAAGAAGCAGTGCACGCTCGCTCTGGGAATTCTTAGCTAGAAGAACGGGCCGCAAACGAACCAGATAGTTTTCAATAGCCTCTACTGCGAACTTTCCAAGCGGAACAAGTCTCTCCTTTGAGCCCTTTCCACGGAGTTTTAAAATCGTAATCTCTTCACCATCAAATGTGTCCTTTGATATATCAGTGATGTCGATTCCAACTAGTTCGGCAACGCGCGCTCCCGTGCCATAGAGAATTTCGAGAATTACTCGATCTCGAAGCAATGAAACATCTAACGGATTATCCGTTGACTCGATTAATCTCGAAATTTCTTCTACTGAGAGCGCCTTCGGTAATTTTCTAGCAATCTTAAATTGGCTGATATCCACCATCGGATTGCTGACTGAATACTCTAGAGAGCAATATTTATAGAAACCTTTGAGCGAAGATAGGAATCGATTAACTGAACTTGCAGCCAATCCCCCGCTAGTGAGAAATCCAATCAAAGACGATATATCTGATTCAGTGATGGATTCGAACGAGTGACCATGTTGCGAGAGATAATCGGAAAATTTGAGAAGGTCTCTGCTGTAACTCTCGACTGAGTTACTAGAAAGACCACGCTCAATACGTAAGTGATCTAGGTACGTTGCAATTGCAACGTTACATTGAATAGCCATGGGCTACCGCAACTGCTTCATAACAGACCTTGCCTGCATGAACGTTGAGTCCCTTAGCTAGTGCAGAATCCTTTGCAATCGCCGCTTCCCAACCGTTATTTGCAAGCGATAACGCATAGGGAAGAGTCGCATTGGTAAGTGCGTAGGTCGAAGCGACTGGAACCGCGCCAGGCATATTTGCCACACAGTAGAAAATCGCATCGTGAACCTTGAAAGTTGGCTCTGCGTGAGTTGTTGCACGCGAATCCTCAAAGCATCCACCTTGATCAATTGCGATATCAACTAAAACCGCACCAGGTTTCATACCCTTAACCTGTTCGTTAGTGACAAGCTTCGGCGCCTTTGCACCGTGAACGAGAACTGCACCAACGACGAGATCTGCTGACTTCACTTCGCGATCAATAGCGCCAAAAGTAGATGCAAGGGTCTTAATACGGCCCTGATAAATAGTGTCGATATATGCAAGGCGTGGAAGAGAACGATCAAGAACTGTGACATCTGCGCCCATCCCGAGTGCGATTACAGCCGCATTGAGTCCGGCGACTCCGCCACCAATAACCACGACCTTACCTGGAGCAACACCTGGCACTCCCCCAAGCAATACACCGCGGCCACCGTGTGGCTTTTGGAGCGCTGTTGCTCCTACCTGGGTTGCAAGACGTCCAGCAACTTCAGACATTGGTGCGAGTAAAGGTAGCGTTCCGTTAAGTTCTACAGTCTCATATGCAATAGCAGTTGTACCGCTAGCCAATAACGCATCGGTACATGGCTTGCTTGCCGCAAGATGGAGGTATGTGAAGAGAATCTGACCTGCACGAAGGCGTGGATACTCGGCCTCAATCGGTTCCTTAACCTTCAAAATCATATCTGCATCGCGCCAAATCTTTTCGACGTCAGATTCAATCGTTGCGCCAGCTGAGATGTACTGATCATCGGTAATTGCTGATCCAAGGCCGGCGCCTTTTTCGACTACAACCTGGTGACCAGCGCGAATGAATTCAGAAGCCCCCTCCGGAGTAAGTGCGACTCGAGCTTCGAGAACTTTGATCTCTTTCGGAACTCCTACAAGCATGGCTAGCCTTTCTTCGCAATTGCAGCTGCAATAAGTCCGCTAAACAATGGATGTGGACGAGTTGGTCGGGAACGAAGCTCTGGGTGAGCCTGTGTTCCTACATAGTATGGATGAACCTCGCGTGGAAGTTCAACGAATTCAACAAGATTCTTTTCGGCGAAAATGCCCGAGAAGTTAATTCCTGCAGCAGCGATTTGATCGCGATACTTGTTGTTAACTTCGTAACGATGGCGATGGCGCTCAGAAATCGAAGTCGCACCATACACCTCCGCAACAATCGAACCTGGTGTGAGCTCTGCCTGATAGAGGCCGAGGCGCATAGTTCCGCCCATATCTGCTTCACCAGCGACGATATCCATCTGCTCTGCCATCGTTGCGATCACATGTGTTCCGCTCTCCGGTGTGAACTCTGCAGAGCTAGCATCAGTAATTCCGGCAAGATTTCGAGCAGCTTCAATCACCATACATTGCAATCCGAGACAGAGACCAAGCGTTGGAATCTTATTCTCACGTGCAAACTTCAACGCGCCAAGCTTTCCTTCAATACCGCGAATTCCAAATCCACCTGGAACACAGATTGCATCAAGTGACGAAAGTTCTTTCTTTGCACCCTCTGGAGTTTCGCAGTTATCGCTTGGAATCCAAACAATCTCCACCTTCGCATTATTTGCAAAGCCACCAGCGCGCAGCGCCTCTGAAACTGATAAGTATGCATCTGGAAGATCAATGTACTTTCCAACCAGGCCAACGCGAACATGGTGAGCCGGATTGTGAACCTTCTCTAGTAACGCATCCCATTCGCCCCATTGAACATCATGGCCGCCAAGTCCAAGGCGTTGGACAATATATGAATCAAGACCTTCGTGATTGAGCACCTTTGGAATGTCGTAAATTGAAGGCGCGTCCACTGCAGCAACCACCGCTTCAATATCAACATCGCACATGAGCGAGATCTTCTTCTTAATTCCCTCTGGAATTGGGCGATCACAACGGAGAACGATTCCATCTGGCGCAATACCGATGCTTCGTAAGGCGGCAATACTGTGCTGCGTGGGCTTTGTCTTTAATTCACCCGATGGACCGATATATGGAACCAAAGAGATATGTAAATAGAAAACATTATCGCGACCTACTTCTTGACGAATCTGCCGCGCTGCCTCGAGGAACGGCTGGGATTCGATATCTCCGACTGTTCCGCCAATTTCGGTAATAACAACATCAATCTCAGGTGAGTCGTTGCCGAGCATGCGCTCTTTGATCTCATTGGTGATATGTGGAATAACTTGAACGGTTTCACCAAGATATTCACCACGGCGTTCGCGAGCAATCACACGGGAATAAACTTGACCTGTTGTGACATTTGCTGATCCCTCTAGGTTGCGATCCAAGAAGCGCTCATAGTGACCGATATCGAGGTCTGTTTCTGCTCCATCATCGGTAACGAAGACCTCGCCATGTTGAAATGGGTTCATCGTGCCCGGATCAACGTTGAGATATGGATCGAGCTTCTGCATTGTGACGCGGATGCCGCGTGCGACTAAAAGACGACCAAGGCTGGATGCTGTGAGCCCTTTACCTAAACTGGAGGCGACTCCACCTGTAACGAAGATGTGTTTGGTGACGTGTCCATGGCTACTGTCTTTTTGGCTCATGGAAGTCGAACCTATCATCGTTTTGGCGCTGAGCCCCGCATCGAAAGGAGTTCGGCCGCGTGTTCTAGGGCACTTGTCGACTCTTCCAGTCCGGCTAGCATGCGGGCAATCTCTTCCACTCTTTGAGATTCTGAGAGCTTCTCTACCCCTGATTCCACTATTGAGCCGTCACTTCGCTTCTCAACGCGGAAGTGAGTGTCGGCCCATGCCGCAACCTGAGGTAAATGGGTAACTACGATCACCTGTGCGCTCTGCGCGAGTAAGTGCAATCTGCGACCGACTTCTATGGCAGCTTTACCGCCTACTCCGGCATCTACTTCATCAAATATGTATGTTCCAACGGGATGAGTCTTAGCAATCACAACTTCTAACGCAAGAATGATGCGAGACATTTCTCCACCTGATGCACCTTTACCGATTGGAACTTTCGCCGCTGTTGCATGTGCCTTTATTGAAATTGAAACTTCATCACATCCATGGATATTGAAATCACTTTCTTTCAGAGCACCGCTTAAATCTGGAGTTTCAATATCAATAATCAACTCGGTATGCGGCATTGATAATTGCTTTAGTTCGACAGATACTTGAAGTGAGAGCTCCCTTGCTGCGCCACGTCGGGCATCAGAAAGTTTCTCTGCTGCTGCAACTAAATCTTTCTTAATGGCACTGAGTTCACCCTCGAGCTCTTTTACCCTTTCATCTCCTCCGCGGAGATCTGCGATATTCTCGCGACCGCTTTTAGCTCGAGCTGCAAGATCCACCATGGCCACATCGGGATCGGCGCCGCTTCCCCACTTCTTTACAAATGCGCTCAGCTGAGCACGTCGTTCTTGTAAGGCATTGAGGCGATCGGGATCGGCTTCAAGCGAGGATAGATAGGACGATAAATCTCGCGCAGCTTCATCGAGTGCGTAGAAACTTTCGGACACTTGATCACTGATTGCATCGAGACGTGAATCGCGTCCCTTCGCATTTTCAAGGAAGCGCTTTGCGGCGCCAAGAGCAGTGAGCGCACCGGATTCTTCATCAGATGCTGCTTCAGCGGCGCCTGCGGCAGCTACCCGCAGATCCTCAACGCTAGAAAGTCGTGATATCTCATCTACCGTTGCCGCATATTCGCCGCGAGTTGGCTTGAGCTTGCTCCATTCACTGAGGAAATCCTCTAAGTCGGCAATCTCTTTATCCCTGGCAGAGGAAGCGCTCTGCATCGCCTTGATTCGATTCTTGAGCTCGAGGTAGGTACCGTAATTCTCCGAATAAGTTGCCAGTTGTGAAGCAATTGAAGTTCCACCAAAACGATCGAGGAGTTCACGCTGACGCGCGCTCTTAACTAATTGGGTGTTTGCTGACTGTCCATGAATTTCAATCAGGTGTACAGATAAATCTGAGAGTACGCTGGCTGGAACAGTCGTGCCATTGCAGAGCGCTTTGCTCTTGCCCTCGGCGGTAACTGATCGAGAGAAAATGATTTGGGAATCTTCGATAGAGAGATCGCTGGATTCAAGTGCAGTCGCTAGCTCATGAGACGGCTTAGTCGAAGCAGCAAAAGTTGCGGTTGTCGTAAGTCGATCAGAACCTGAACGAACAAGTGAACTATCCGATTTTCCACCAAGCACCAGATTGAGGGCGGTGAGAATCATCGTCTTTCCGGCACCCGTTTCACCGGTTAATACATTGAGCCCGTTGCCTAATTCGAGATGTGATTCTTCGATGATTCCAAGATTACGGATTGAAATCTCTTCTAAATAAGTTCGTTCACTCACCACGCCATCCTTCGACGGGAAGCTTGAACTTCGCGACAAGTCGATCGGTAAAGAGCGTCGGGTTGATGTGAGCTAACTTAATTGTGTGCGGGTTGCGCGTGATTGTGACTCGATCTCCTGCGACCAAAGGAAGCTTGCGAAGGGCATCTGCCGAGAGCAGTGCAACTGGCGATTCCACCGTTACGACAATTTCAGATTTGGTAGAAACCACCATTGGACGCGAGAAAAGTGCATGTGCCGAGATTGGAAGAAGGAGTAGCGCATCAATCTCTGGCCATAGAACTGGGCCACCGGCGCTAAATGCATAAGCTGTTGATCCAGTTGGAGTCGAACAGATGAGACCATCGCAGCCCCAATGAGAAAGTGGGCGATGATCGATCTCTACGAAGAGCTCAACCATGGTGGTGCTATCACGCTCTACAGTGATTTCATTGAGCGCCCATCCTTGAGAAATCTCAACGCCATTTCGATGGACCGAATATCCCAGAACCATCCGATTTTCGTAAACATATGTCTTGCCGACGATGCTCGCTGCGATATCGGTAAGTGCTGGCTTTGAAACCTCGGCCAAGAAACCCACATGACCCAAGTTGATACCCAAGAGAGGAATATCTCGATCCAGTGTCACCTCTGCGCCGCGAAGAATTGTGCCATCGCCACCTAGAACAATGGCCACCTCTACTTCACCAATTGCATCACTTGCCACAGATTTAATGTTTTCGATGACAACTTCGGTCGGCGATACCAGCTCGAAGTTCTCTGCAATCAAAAGCTTTGCTAGATCGCGAGCAGCGCTTACTGCCTCTTCGCGTGATAGGTTAATAAAGACAACGGCGCGACGGATGCTCATGCGGGACCATCTGCAATCGCGCGATCTAAATCGCCTTCGCTAATTGCTGGAGCGCCTCGACGTAACCAGAGGAAATATTCAACATTTCCCGCAGGGCCTGGAAGTGGGCTGGCAGCAATGCCCATAGTGCCTAGACCAACATCGTAAGCTGAATCTGCAACATCGAGCACTGCAGATTTACGAAGCTCCGGATCGCGAACGACCCCTCCAGCACCAAGTTTTTCTCTACCAACCTCAAATTGAGGCTTCACCATAAGAACAAAATCTGCATCAGATCGGGAGACTGCGGCAAGCGCTGGAAGAACTAGTGAGAGTGAAATGAATGAGAGGTCAGCTACAACGAGAGAAATCTCTTCACCGACTTGATCTCCAGTAAGGTGTCGAATGTTTGTGCGATCAAGAACCTTGACGCGATCATCAGTGCGAAGTTCCCAAGCTAATTGGCCATATCCAACATCTACTGCAACTACCTTCTGGGCACCGCGACGTAGAAGAACATCGGTGAAACCACCAGTGGACGCACCGGCATCGAGACAAATCTTTCCTTCGACGACTACATCTGTGAAAACATCAAGAGCGCCGGCGAGCTTATGTCCACCGCGAGAAACGAAATCATCACGATCGCCCTGGAGAACGATTGAAGTCTCCGCATCTACCTGAGTAGCTGGCTTCGTAGCAGGGATACCGTTAACCAACACTGAGCGTGACTCAATAAGGTCGGCTGCTTGTTCGCGAGAACGCGCAAGTTCGCGACGAACCAGCTCTGCATCTAAACGTGTCTTCATTGAGAAATCTCGCTAGAGATTAGAGCCCATCAATCGAGTTGAGCGAATCTTGAAGTTTCTTGTGTAGCGCGTCAAAGCGTGCGGCATGCTCAGAGATGTCCGTAGAATCAATCTCTTCGAGTTCGCGGCGTACACCGTCGACAATTGTTTCATCTTGGGATTCCGCTGCGTTCTGGTTATTAAAATCTTCGCTCATTACTTACTCGCCTTCTTTATTTTTTTAGAAACTTGTTTTGCAGCCGACTTTTTCACAATCTTTGCCGCAGGTTTTGCCGTGGACTTCTTCACGGTCTTCTTCTCCAGAGAAGCAACGCGAGCAACCAACTTGTCATACTCTTCGCGCTTTACAAAACCCATCTTCGAGACGGTTGCTTCTACCTCTTCTGCAATCTTCGCCTTAACTGACTCTGCGCTCTCGCGCGCCCAATCATTCAGTGCCGATGCAACCTCGGTCGGAGTCCTCTCGCCTTCGGAGAGCTGATTGAGATAGCCCTTAAGGGTCGAGAAGAGTTCGCTGGTAGGAGTCTTCGCCATAGAGCAAGAGTAACCCTTTGAAGCTCGCAAGTGCCCATGGAACGCTACTTATAAGCGTGTGATGCTATCGGCTTGAATCTGCCAACGACTAGCCAATCCAGCCGGTCCCTGCCAGAAGCGACGATTGATAGAGCCGGAAACCTCAATCCACTCCCCTGCTTTAAGACTCAAGGCGCTGCGTCGGGATTTTGCGCTCCAGGCTGCAATATCGAGAGTATCCACGCCTTCACGTTCTTGCCGAGTGATAATCAATCGGAATTCAACCACGTGCTCACCGCTCGGAAGTTCTCGATCTGTCGCTACGGCTGAAACACGTCCTCGGAGCAGGCAGTCATTGAGAGAGTAATCAATCTCTTCTTCGACTTCAATCTTCTTCTTCGACATCCTCATAACCTCCAGTATTAAATGAAGGCGCGATTATTGGATAGGAAAAATCCCTGAAACCTAAGAAATTAGAAGTTGTGGATGAACCTATTGCTCAGCACGTTCTGCAGCATCTGTCTCTTCATCCTCATCGAGGAGAGCACACTTGCTAAACCATTCACGAGCTTCTTCAAATCGACCTGATGCATGAAGAGCATCTGCATATGCATAACGAATTCGAAGCGACCAAGGTTCCCGATCGTTTTGAAGTTCGCGACACTGAAGGGTAACTACAGCTGCATCGAATTCACCAAGGTCACGACGTGCACCTGCTGCAACGATACGCATCTCAATTTCCTCAGGCTTCTCCAAACGTGAAACCTCTGGAGAACCAGCCATTTTCAGGGCTTTTAGAGGGTTTCCAAGCCCGCGTTCACAGTCAGCCATCACTGGCCATGAAGTGACATCACCAGAGATTCGATTTGCTGCACGAAGTTCCTTCAACGCAATTTCAAAATGACCAGCTCTGTATGCGGCATATCCTGCTGTCTCGCGAACAACTGCAAGGCGACCTGCGTGATATGCAGCAGCTGTTGCATGTTTATGAGCTAACTCTGGATCAATATCCATGTAGAGATTGACGCAGACCATATGTCGCGCAACTACCTTCGCATTCTCTGCAGAAAGGCTTAGCAACTCTGCGCGGACGCTCTTCTCAAGCTCTTCACCAGTTACATGCTCAGGAATATCTGGTTCAAAGATTCGTGGACGTACACGTGATGGGTCGCGCTCCATAGGAGCCGGACGGAATCCACGTGGATCGCTTACTGAACGACCATCTGAAACATTTCGCGTTGCGCCGGCGCGATCATCGCGACCTCCACGACCTGGGCGTGATTCAGTCCGATCTCCGGGACGTGATGGACGATCTCCGGGACGTGATGGACGATCTCCGGGACGTGATGGACGATCTCCGGGACGTGATGGACGATCTCCGGGACGTGATGGACGATCTCCGGGACGTGATGGACGATCTCCGGGACGTGAACTGGATGGACGCCCTGAAGAAGGACGACCACTGCCGCTTGGTCGACCGCTATCTGGACGACTTGGACGTTCGTTTCGATCGTTCATTTACTCTCTCCCAACGAGGTAAAAAATCAATAAAGAAAAACAAAAAGGGCGCTGATTGCTCAGCGCCCTTTTTATAATTTAAGTCCGGCATCGTTCTACTCTCCCACAAGGTCACCCGTGCAGTACCATCGACGCTGTGAGGCTTAACTTCCGGGTTCGGAATGGGACCGGGTGTTTCCCTCACGCTATGGATGCCGAAACGCTATTGAGTTATTGGACGCAAGCTTACTAAGTAAGTCTGATCAGAAATTAATCTGATCTTCTTTATTAGCAGCTCTCGACCGTATCTCGAGAGCCACACAGTGGACGCGTAGCAACTTTGTAGTTAAATCCTCGGCCTATTAGTAGTGGTCAGCTCCAAGCCTTACGGCTCTTCCACTTCCACCCTATCAACCCAGTAGTCTAGCTGGGGGCCTTACTTGGTAAACCAATGAGAAACCTAATCTTGAAGCGAGCTTCCCGCTTAGATGCTTTCAGCGGTTATCCCTTCCGAACGTAGCTAATCGGCGGTGCTCCTGGCGGAACAACCGACACACCAGAGGTTCGTCCGACCCGGTCCTCTCGTACTAGGGTCAGCCCTTCTCAAGTTTCTTACGCGCACAGAAGATAGGGACCGAACTGTCTCACGACGTTCTGAACCCAGCTCGCGTGCCTCTTTAATGGGCGAACAGCCCAACCCTTGGGACCTACTCCAGCCCCAGGATGAGACGAGCCGACATCGAGGTGCCAAACCTTGCCGTCGATATGGACTCTTGGGCAAGATCAGCCTGTTATCCCCGGGGTACCTTTTATCCGTTGAGCGACGGCGCTTCCACAAGCCACCGCCGGATCACTAGTTCCTACTTTCGTACCTGCTCGACATGTCTGTCTCACAGTTAAGCTCCCTTGTGCACTTACACTCGACACCTGATTGCCAACCAGGTTGAGGGAACCTTTGAGCGCCTCCGTTACTTTTTAGGAGGCGACCGCCCCAGTCAAACTACCCACCAGACACTGTCCCTGATCCGGATTACGGACCGAGGTTAGAAGTTCAAAACGATCAGAGTGGTATTTCAACGATGACTCCACAAACACTGGCGTGCCCGCTTCAAAGTCTCCCACCTATGCTACACAAACCGTTCCGAACACCAATATCAAGATATAGTAAAGGTCCCGGGGTCTTTCCGTCTTTCTGCGCGTAACGAGCATCTTTACTCGTAATGCAATTTCGCCGAGTTTACGGATGAGACAGCGCTCAAGTCGTTACGCCATTCGTGCAGGTCGGAACTTACCCGACAAGGAATTTCGCTACCTTAGGATGGTTATAGTTACCACCGCCGTTTACTGGGGCTTAAGTTCTCAGCTTCGCCTTGCGGCTAACCAGTCCCCTTAACCTTCCAGCACCGGGCAGGCGTCAGTCCGTATACATCGTATTGCTACTTCGCACGGACCTGTGTTTTTGGTAAACAGTCGCTTGAGCCTGGTCTCTGCGGCCTTCCAGCGCTTCGGAGGAAAACTCCTACACGCTAAAGGGCCCCCCTTCTCCCGAAGTTACGGGGGCATTTTGCCGAGTTCCTTATCCATAATTATCTCGATCGCCTTGGTATTCTCTACCTGACCACCTGTGTCGGTTTCGGGTACGGGTCACTCATATTCTCGCTAGATGCTTTTCTTGACAGCATAGGATCATCCACTTCGCCTTACGGCTCGGCATCAGTTCTCAGGCATGTGTTACGCGGATTTGCCTACGTAACGCCCTACGACCTTACCCCGGGACAACCATCGCCCGGGCTGGACTGCCTTCCTGTGTCACACCATTGCTAAACTACTACAGAACCGGGTCAGCGGATCCACCCATTGAACTTACGTCCAACAAGCTTCTCGGCCTTAGCATTATCTGATTCGTCTTGGGCGAATATAAGCGAGTACTGGAATATCAACCAGTTGTCCATCGACTACGCCTGACGGCCTCGCCTTAGGTCCCGACTTACCCTGGGCGGATTAGCCTGGCCCAGGAACCCTTGGTCTTTCGGCGGAGGGGTTTCTCACCCCTCTCTCGCTACTCATGTCTACATTCTCACTTGTGTGGCTTCCACGGCTAGATTCCTCTGCCGCTTCACCAGCCACACAACGCTCTCCTACCCATCCAAGCCCCTGGATCTTGCGATCGGGGTAATGCTTGAATGATAGAACTTCGGTGCTGTGCTTGAGCCCCGTTACATTGTCGGCGCGAAATCACTTGACCAGTGAGCTATTACGCACTCTTTTAAGGGTGGCTGCTTCTAAGCCAACCTCCTGGTTGTCTATGCGACTTCACATCCTTTTCCACTTAGCACAGGCTTTGGGACCTTAGTTGCTATTCTGGGTTGTTTCCCTCTCGACCATGAAGCTTATCCCCCACAGTCTCACTGCTGCGCTCTCACTTACCGGCATTCGGAGTTTGGCTGATGTTGGTAATCTTGTAGGACCCCTCGACCATCCAGTAGCTCTACCTCCGGTAAGAAACACGCAACGCTGCACCTAAATGCATTTCGGAGAGAACCAGCTATCACGAAGTTTGATTGGCCTTTCACCCCTACACACAGCTCATCCCCTAATTTTTCAACATTAGTGGGTTCGGTCCTCCACGCGGTCTTACCCGCGCTTCAACCTGGCCATGCGTAGATCACCTCGCTTCGGGTCTAGATCGTGCAACTCAAGCGCCCTATTCAGACTCGCTTTCGCTACGGCTTCCCCTCGACGGGTTAACCTTGCTACACGACACTAACTCGTAGACTCATTCTTCAAAAGGCACGCTGTCACAACTTTCGTCGCTCCAACGGCTTGTATGCACACGGTTTCAGATTCTATTTCACTCCCCTTGCGGGGTTCTTTTCACCTTTCCCTCACGGTACTAGTCCGCTATCGGTCATCAGAGAGTATTTAGGCTTAGCGGGTGGTCCCGCCAGATTCATACCGAATTCCTCGAGTTCGGTATTACTTGGGATAACAGTAAAGAGTTAACTAAGTTTCGACTACGGGATTCTCACCCTCTGTGATTGGCTTTCCCACGCCATTCATCTACTTAGCTAGTTTCTGACTCTTTGATCACTCAGCAGAATGATCGAACTGGTCCCACAACACCCAAAACGCAACGCCTGCTGGCTTGACACGTTTTAGGTTTGGCCTCTTCCGCTTTCGCTCGCCACTACTAACGGAATCACGGTTGTTTTCTCTTCCTTCGGGTACTGAGATGTTTCACTTCCCCGAGTTCCCTTTACCCACCCTATATATTCAGGTGGGAATAACTGGACATTACTCCAGCCAGGTTTCCCCATTCGGAAATCCTGGGATCAAAGCTCGTTTGACAGCTCCCCCAGGCTTATCGCAGCCTACTACGTCCTTCATCGGCTTCTGATGCCAAGGCATCCACCATGTGCACTTAATAATTTGACCACAAAGATGCTCGCGTCCACTGTGTAGTTCTCAAAATACGGGCGGTACTCAACAAGCCTTGAGAGTTACGATGAAATCGCACTTTCTCTGCTTATTAAGTCCAAGAAGGGTGGCGCTAGCCGTCCCCTCAGGACCCAACAACGTGCCTAGTTCAGTAATTCAAGTTAGAGGCTTTCCACTGCAGACAAGCTGCTTGTACTAACGTAATTTTGAAAGTTAAAAAACCTAAGTCAATGCTCCACTTATGAGCCGTGTGGGTTATTGAACTTCACTCGAAGTTCTCCACACGATGCTCCTTAGAAAGGAGGTGATCCAGCCGCACCTTCCGGTACGGCTACCTTGTTACGACTTCGTCCCAATCACCGATCCCACCTTTGGCAGCTCCCTCCTTGCGGTTGGGCCACTGACTTTGGGTGTTACCGACTTTCGTGACGTGACGGGCGGTGTGTACAAGCCCCGGGAACGTATTCACCGTAGCGTTGCTGATCTACGATTACTAGCAACTCCGACTTCATGGGGTCGAGTTGCAGACCCCAATCCGAACTGAGACTGGCTTTCTCGGATTCGCTCCACCTTGCGGTATTGCAGCCGTTTGTACCAGCCATTGTAGCATGCGTGCAGCCCAAGACATAAGGGGCATGATGATTTGACGTCATCCCCACCTTCCTCCGAGTTAACCCCGGCAGTCTCCTGTGAGTCCCCAACTAAATGCTGGCAACACAGAACGAGGGTTGCGCTCGTTGCGGGACTTAACCCAACATCTCACGACACGAGCTGACGACAACCATGCACCACCTGTATACAGACCTTGCGGCTACGACATCTCTGCCGTATTCCTGTATATGTCAAGCCTTGGTAAGGTTCTTCGCGTTGCGTCGAATTAAGCCGCATGCTCCGCTGCTTGTGCGGGGCCCCGTCAATTCCTTTGAGTTTTAATCTTGCGATCGTACTCCCCAGGCGGGGCGCTTAATGCGTTAGCTGCGTCGCACAAACCGTGGAAGGTTCGCACAACTAGCGCCCACCGTTTACGGCGTGGACTACCAGGGTATCTAATCCTGTTCGCTCCCCACGCTTTCGCTCCTCAGTGTCAGTAATGGCCCAGAGACCTGCCTTCGCCATCGGTGTTCCTCCTGATATCTGCGCATTCCACCGCTACACCAGGAATTCCAGTCTCCCCTACCACACTCTAGCTAGACCGTATCGAATGCAGGTCAGGGGTTGAGCCCCTGATTTTCACATCCGACGTATCTAACCACCTACGAGCTCTTTACGCCCAATAATTCCGGACAACGCTTGCACCCTATGTATTACCGCGGCTGCTGGCACATAGTTAGCCGGTGCTTCTTCTGTAGGTACCGTCACTTTCGCTTCTTCCCTACTGAAAGAGGTTTACAACCCGAAGGCCTTCATCCCTCACGCGGCGTCGCTGGGTCAGAGTTTCCTCCATTGCCCAATATTCCCCACTGCTGCCTCCCGTAGGAGTCTGGGCCGTGTCTCAGTCCCAGTGTGGCCGGTCGCCCTCTCAGGCCGGCTACCCGTCGTCGCCTTGGTGAGCCATTACCTCACCAACAAGCTGATAGGCCGCGAGATCATCTTCAACCGAAAAACTTTCCAGCCCCGATCATGCGATCAAGGCTCATATCCGGTATTAGCCCCGGTTTCCCGGAGTTATCCCAGAGTTGAAGGCAGATTTCTCACGTGTTCCTCACCCGTTCGCCGCTAATTCACACCCGAAGGTGCTTCATCGCTCGACTTGCATGTGTTAAGCACGCCGCCAGCGTTCGTCCTGAGCCAGGATCAAACTCTCCATAGAAATGTTTGATCTTTAGCTTTACGAGACAAACAAACTGTCGTTTATTTAGTCTTATTACCAAAGGAAATCAACGAGTATTGATACCGAAGTATCCATACTTCATTGAAGTATTTATTTATTGAATGACTAATTAAAGCCATTCAATGGCATTGACTTATGGCACGCTGTTGAGTTCTCAAGGTACGGATGCGCACTGCTTCGTAGAATTTCTTCCACTTTTCAGGGCAGACCGCAAAACCTAGTCCATCGAACCTTCGCAGGTCAAATCGGCTAGATCATAGGTACTTCTGCTGTACGGCCATTTATACGTTTTTACGCGTAAATCTGTACGTTCCACAGCAAGGAGCGTAACTATAGGTCTCTCCCCCTGACAGGTCAAATCGCCTCATGACCATTTGCCCCCTATCTAAGGTGAGATGGCTCTCATGGCCCCGAAATAGCAAAAACCTCACTATTTATGCTTAAAAAGTGAGGTTTTTGAGGGTATTGCAATTGTTAAATCAGCTCTACCGCCGCTAGATCGCGCTTGCCCTTACGTAAAAGTGCATATTTTCCGCATAAAAAGTGGCTCTTTTCGAGGCGGAAATCCTCAGTTGGGACCTTTTCGTTATTGAGATATGCGCCACTCTCCTTAACGATGCGTCGGGCTGCTGATTTTGAATCAACAACTCCCGTTGCAGCTAAGAGATCGACCCATGTTGGCATCTCTTCACCAGCGGAAACAGTTGTACGTGGAAGTTCTGCAATTGCTGATGCAAGTGTTGCTTCATCAAGTTCTGCAAGATCCGCTTGACCAAATAATGCACGTGCAGCAACTTCAACTCGCTCTGCAATAAGTGGTGAGTGAACAAGCGAAGTAAGTTCACGTGCAAGCGCACGATGTGCTTCACGTGCTCCTGGGTTTTCATTATGAGTTTTCTCGAGAGCTTCAATCTCTTCACGTGTTTTGAAAGAGAAAGTTTTAATAAACTTTATTACATCTGCATCATCAGAGTTCAGCCAGTATTGGAAGAACGCATACGGTGATGTCATCTCTGGATCAAGCCAGACAGAACCACCTGCAGTCTTTCCAAACTTTGTTCCATCAGCCTTTGTGAGAAGTGGAACGGTTAGTGCATGCGCACTTCCGCCTTCTGCGCGACGAATCAAATCAAGGCCAGCAGTAATATTTCCCCATTGATCAGAACCGCCGATCTGCAAAGTGCAATTATTGCGACGGAACAGTTCTAAATAATCCATTGATTGAAGAACTTGGTATGAGAACTCTGTATACGAGATTCCGTCTTTTTCAAGACGCGAAGAAACAGAATCCTTGTTGAGCATCTGATTGACGCTGAAGTGCTTTCCGATATCTCGTAAGAATGCAATAGTGGAAAGTGGCGCAGTCCAATCAAGATTATTTGCCATGGTGGCTGGGTTTGCGGAGGTTTCGAAATCCATAAACTTTGAGAGCTGAATCTTGATTCGGTTTACCCATTGCTCAACGATTGTTGAATCATTGAGAGAGCGCTCATCGTTGCGACCGCTGGGATCGCCAACTAAGCCAGTCGCTCCGCCAACGAGAAGTATTGGATTATGCCCAGCGAGTTGAAAGCGGCGCATGACGAGAAGTGGGACGAGGTTTCCAACATGGATGCTAGGCGCGGTCGGATCAGTTCCAAGATAGAGAGTAATTGGTTTCTTTAAAGACTCACGAAGGGCTGCCTCATCGGTTGTTTGGGCAATTAAACCGCGCCACTTGAGATCATCTAATAGGTCGTTATTTACCGCTGTCATCATTGCCCCATCATGGCCGAGAAGGCCCGCTTCTTGTCGTTGAATTTCTCAGTATCTCTCTGAACGAGCGCCTTGAGAGAAGTAATTTGCGATGCGAAGGAGGTCGGTGATGTACCTCCGATTGTTGTCCGAGAAGCTAACGCTCCATGCACAGTGAGAACATCTCTCACATCAGGTAATAGCGATGGATGAATATGAGCAAGCTCAGTATCTGTGAGCTGGTGCAACTGTCGACCTGAAGATTCGCAGAGGGCTACACACTTGCCAGCAGCTTCATGTGCATGAGCGAATGGAATATGTGCGCGCACAAGATAATCGGCAATCTCAGTTGCAAGAGAGAATCCAAGCGGCGCCGCTAGTGCCATCTTCTCGCGATCGAAATCGGTAGTTGCAACCATCCCTGTTACTGCAGGAAGTACCAACAAGACGGTGTCAATTGAATCAAAGAGCGGTTCTTTATCTTCTTGAAGATCGCGATTGTAAGCAAACGGAAGTCCCTTAAGAGTTGTGAGCAATCCGGTGAGGTTACCGACCAATCGACCAGCCTTACCGCGCGCGAGCTCTGCCATATCTGGATTCTTCTTTTGTGGCATGATCGACGATCCGGTCGAATATGCATCGGCAACTTTTGCCCAACCAAATTCGGTTGTGGCCCAGATGCACCACTCCTCCCCTATTCGAGAGAGGTGACTTCCGACCATGGCAAGAATAAAGAGTGCTTCAGCAACAAAGTCGCGATCGGATACGCCATCGATGCTATTTCCAGCCGATGAAGTGAAACCCAGTGCTGCTGCAGTTTTCTCTGGCGCAAGCGGCAAAGATGAACCCGCGAGTGCACCTGAACCGAGTGGGCTTACTGATGTGCGAGTAATCCAATCAGAAATTCGATCTAAATCACGCGCAAATGCATGTGCATGCTTTGCAATCTCATGACCGAAGAGAATTGGTTGCGCATGTTGCAGATGGGTAAATCCCGGAGCTGGCGCCTCGCCATATTCGTTTGCTTTAGCTATGAGTGCACCCTGAAGATGCAGGATCTCGGTAGCTACCTCAAGCATGTGATCTAGAGCGTAGAGGCGAAGATCTGTCGTAACCTGATCATTTCGTGAACGACCAGCACGCAGTGAGCCGCCAATATCGCCAAGCTTCGCAGTTAATCCACGCTCGAGGGCGCTATGTACATCTTCATCGCTATCGATAGCCGCAAACTTCCCAGAAGCGACTTCAGCAATGAGCTCTTCGAGCCCTTTTCGAATCTGGTTAGCAACATCATCGGTAAGCAGCCCGCTAGATTGCAAGATCTCAAGGTGAGCGAGAGAGGAACGCAAGTCATAAGGGGCTAGGCGCCAATCGAAATGCACGCTGCGAGAGAGAGCAAAGACGGCATCTGCCGGTCCATCAGAGAAACGACCGCCCCATAGCGCCATTACTTTCTACCCTTCTTACTGCCTCTATAAGTGAGTAATTCTTTCGCGAGTTGTGCTCCACCGCTGGCTTTTCGAGAGACAACCAAAACCGTGTCGTCACCGGCGATAGTGCCGATAATTGATGAGATTCCAGAGTGGTCGAGCGAACTGGCTAAGAACTGCGCTCCCCCAGGTGGCGTTCTGACAACAGCGAGATTTCCACTTGCTTCGACCGAGAGAATTAAGTCACCCGGCAATGGCAGAGATCGCGCCATTGAATCGTTATCACTCTCAGCAATGGTGTAACCATTTCGTCCCCGGACTGCACCAATCTCGTCGAGATCGCGACTTGCTGTCGTTTGCGTGACTGAGAATCCAGCCTTCTTGAGCTCCTTGACGAGATCGCTCTGTGAAGCAATCTTTCCAGCTTTAATAAGTGCAATCGCCTTTGAGCGACGAGCTACGACGGTCGACATTATTGGGTCACCTCATGAACGCTTTCAGTGAATACTTTGAGAAATTTCGAGAGATCTTTATCGGTGATGGTCAATGGCGGAGCGATGCGGATTACGGTTTCGCTATTTCCGTTGACGAGCACACCATTCTTTTGACACTGCGCGGCGACTTTCTTGGCGATCAGCTCTGAAAATTCGATTCCGATTAACAATCCTGCCCCACGAACGGATTTCACTCCCTCAATCAGAGCGAGATCTGCCATCAGCTCCAACCCAATATCTCCTACCCGAGCTAACAGCTTCTTGGATTCAATAGTGTCGATCACTGCTAAACCTGCTGCAGTTGCAACCGGGTTTCCACCAAATGTTGAACCGTGATCTCCAGGTTGAAATAATTCTGCCGCTTTTCCAAGAGCAATCATCCCACCGAGAGGAAGACCGCCACCTAAACCCTTCGCCAAGGTGATGACATCTGGCTTGATTCCAGAATATTCGTAGCCAAACCAATCCCCGGTTCGTCCCATTCCGGTCTGTACGCAATCAAAAACAAGCAGTGCGCCAGTTTCGTCGCAGAGTTCACGCAACGCCTGCAAATATCCGTGCGGAGGAACAATCACACCAGCCTCTCCCATTATGGGTTCAACTATTACCATCGCTGTTTTCTTATTGACCTTTTTCAACATCGCTCCCATATCGCCATAGGCAACATGCGTGATTCCTTTAATAAGTGGTTTGAATGCTTTGCTTTTCGCTGGCTGTCCAGTCAGAGATAGAGCACCCATGGTGCGACCGTGAAAAGAGTCTTTCGTCGCAACGATACGCGTGCGACCTGTTTTACGAGATAACTTCAACGCTGCCTCGTTTGCTTCAGCGCCTGAATTACAGAAGAAGACTCTCGCACTCTTATCTCCAGTTATCTTCACCAATTTTTCGGCTAGCGCGAGCACATTGGGATGGGCGTAGAAATTGCTCACATGACCCAGTGTTGCTATCTGTTTCGAGACGGCTTTAACAATCGCGGGGTGTGCATGGCCTAAAACATTGGTAGCGATACCAGCGAGGAAATCGAGATACTGATCGCCTTTACTATCGACAACGTTTGCGCCTTTTCCCGATACCAGTTCGAGAACTGGGGTTCCGTAATTTGATTGAAGTGACTTTGTCCATGCCTTCATGCGACCACCAAGGTTCCCCCGTTGTGAGCTAACGCCTCTGCGAAAGCCTCTGGATTTCTACCATCGATAATTCGTACCGCCGATGCGCCTGCGGCGATTGCATCAAGACATGCCTGCACCTTCGGCGCCATACCTTCTGCAAACGTTCCTTTGATTGCCGATAATTCAGCTGAAGAAATAATCTCAATCAAAGAATCCTGATCGGGCCAATTTCGATAAATGCCAGGAACATCAGTCATCACAATAAGTTCATTTGCGTGTAGCGCTCCGGCAATCGCAGCTGCAGCAATATCGGCGTTGACGTTGAGCCCGTCTTCGCTTCCGGTTTCATTTGCAATCGGCGAAATCACCGGAGTGACACCCTTCTCCAAGAGAACCAGAATCGCTTCCGGGTCAATCTTGTCGACTTCACCGACGAGACCAAGATCTGCATTCTCTCCATTGACAAGCGTTCGCTGCTTTCGAGCGAAGATGGTTCCGGAGTGTCGGCCCGAAATTGCAAGCGCTGCCACACCTGATTGAGTCAAGGTCTTAGCTACTTCGGGACCAACTTCGTTCGATAACACCTGCTCGACAATTTCAAATATCTCTGGAGTGGTGACACGAAAACCGCCGACAAAGGTGGATTCGATCTCTGCGGCTGCTAGCGCCTTATTAATCTGCGGTCCGCCCCCATGCACAACTACAACCTTGAGTCCCTGTGCGATCGCAGCGGATAGCTTCTTGCCGAATGTTCCATCGTTATCGCTCATCGCATGGCCGCCAAACTTAACGACCAGAATCTGACTAGCCATCATGTTGAGTACGCCGAATTCTCGTGGACGTAATCATGTGAAAGGTCATTGGTGCGAACTGTTGCAGCGCTAGCACCCACATTGAGATTGATTACGAGTTCTACTAGTCGATTTTCGAAAGAGACTCCGTTCTTATCTTCAAACGGAGCTGAGTTCTTAGCCACCTGAACCCCATTGAGGGTGACGTCGATTGAGAGCGGATCCATCTTCGCGGGTGCAGTTCCAACCGCTGCTAGAACGCGACCCCAGTTTGGGTCTCCTCCGAAGATGGCACACTTCAAGAGATTATTTCGCGCACATGCTCGAGCAACTTCAACGGCATCCGACTCGCTATCCGCCCCGGTCACTGTGATTGCCACAGTTTTTGTTGAACCTTCGGCATCTGCAATGAGTTGCGCAGAGAGGGACGAACAAATCTCCATGAGAACTTCTTCAAGCTTCTCGCCGCCAAGCTCAATCCCGCTTGCACCTGAGCCCATAAGAAGAACGGTGTCATTGGTAGACATGCATCCATCTGAATCAATTCGGTTGTAGGTGCGATCGCAGACTCGCGCGAAAATATTCTGTGCATCTGCAGGCAAGATTGCATCTGTCATTACGACTGACAACATCGTTGCAAGTGCTGGTGCAAGCATCCCAGCACCCTTTGCAACACCAACTGACCGTGTGCCATCGAGTTCGCGCTCAGCGATCTTAGGAACGGTGTCTGTGGTCATGATGGAACGCGCAACGTCTTCTAACGATTCGTTCTTCATCGCCACTGTAAGTTCCTGCGCCCCACTCAAAATCTTCTCCATTGGAAGGCGTTCGCCGATAAGGCCAGTTGAACAAACCACAACCTCGCCCGATGAAATCTCTAGTAATTCGCCAACCTTCTCAGCTGTTCTATGGGTATCGAAAAAACCCTCAGGTCCTGTACATGCATTTGCGCCACCCGAGTTAAGGATCGCGGCTCTGACAATTTGGCCTTTCGTGACCTCGCGAGACCAAATTACGGGCGCTGCAACAACTTGATTTGTTGTGTAGACCGCGGCGGCATCAAAACATGGGCCAGTGTTCTCAATCAGGGCAAGGTCGAATGCACCAGAACTCTTCAGCCCGGCATGCATTCCAGCAGCACGAAAGCCACGTGGGAGTGAGTTATTCACGCGCCTAGTCCATTACCGAGCAAACCTGCTGTCGGATCGAAGCCTGCAATCAAATTTGCGTTATGTATCGCTTGCGCCGCAGCACCTTTACCGAGATTATCTATTGCAACTGAGACCACGAGGCGTTGTGTATGTTCATCGATCGCAACTTGAATCTGTGCGAAGTTGCTTCCGATAACAGATGCAGTCTTAGGCATTTGTCCCTCTGGCAAAAGATGCACAAATGGTGAATCGGAGAAATAAGATTGATATTGCGCGCGCACATCGGCAAGCGAGGTCGTCTTTGATAACTTCATTGTGATTGTTGAGAGAATGCCACGAGGCATAGGAGCAAGTATCGGAGTGAAGGAAACCTTTACCTTCGCACCACTGATTGCAGAAAGTGTCTCTTCAATCTCTGGTGTGTGTTGGTGAACTCCCCCGAATTTGTAAGATGTGAGAGAGCCTGAGACTTCACTTGCAATGAGATTAATCTTCGCTGACCTGCCCGCACCGGTAGTTCCGGAAGCCGCTACTACAACGACATCGCTGAGATCTGCAAAGTTTGCTGCAGGAGCTGAGCCCAATGCGATAGATGTGGCGTAGCAGCCTGGATTAGCAACTCTCTTCGCTGCTTTGACCTCATCGCTCTTGCCAGGAAGATCTGCTAATCCGTAGACCCAGGAACCGGCGTATTCTCCGCCGTAATACTTCTTCCAAGAGTCTTCAGACCTCAATCTAAAGTCAGCGCCTAGGTCAACAATCTTGATTTCGGTTGGAAGCTGAGCAATCACCTTTGCTGATTCACCATGTGGAAGTGCCAAGAAGACAAGATCACATTGCTGGAAATCAGCAACTGAGAAGGTGGTGAACTTGAGACCTGCATAGCTCTGCAATTGCGGGTGGATCGATGTGATCTCCTCCCCTGCATTGGAGTGCGCCGAGATCGCTTCCACAGAGAAATGCGGGTGCTGCGCGAGCAAACGTAGGAGCTCTCCGCCGGCGTAACCACTTCCACCTACCAAGCCAATTTTCATGGCATCAGAATAGCATATTTATGCATTGATACGCATAAATATGCGGTTTAGATTGTTCGGAGAACTGCCCCGGTCAACTTCTCAGCGTGCGCAACAGCAGCTTCACGAGCTTCGGTGATTTCGGCGCCGGTGAGGGTGCGGTCGTTAGCGCGGAAAACAAGTGAGAAGGCGAGTGAAATCTTGCCATCACCAATCTTGTCGTAACGATCGAAGAGGGTGATGGATTCCAAGAGATTTCCAGCCCCAGCGCGAAGAGCCGCCTCCACATCTCCGGCCGCAACTGATGCATCAACGATGAGAGCTACATCTTGCAAAGCTGCAGGCATGGTACCAACAGAGAATGGGCGAACTAGTTTCGTCTCTGGAAGTGCACTTAAGCCAACAGCGAATGCAACTGAGCGCTCCGGTAGACCATAGGCAGCAACAATGCGCGGATGGAGTTCTCCGGCGTGAGCGACTGCCTTGCCGTCTACGATTAATTCGGCGCAACGACCTGGGTGCCATGGCGCAAAATCTGAACGCTTAACGGACCAATTGAGATTACATAGTTGCAAAATATCCTGTGCATAAGCAATTGCATCTTGCCAAGTGTATGAACGTGCAGGGCCTTGCCAATCCGAACTCTCAGTTTTACCTACGAGCAAACCAGCAACGTGATAAGCCTGCGGTGGCACGCTTGCCGTGATTGCATCAATTATTGATTGTTCTGGACGTGATCCAAGTTCTGGGGAGATGGCAGGCACTAACTTTTGTGCGCTACGGAAGATTGAACCCATCTCAAAGATTGCGAAATCTTTGGCGCCACGACTGATATTGCGCTGCGCAACTTCAATGAGTCCCGGAACGAGGTGTACGCGCATCAATGGAAATTCTTCTGACATCGGGTTAGCGATGCGATAGGTAGCTGCTCGCTCCCCCACAAATCCCATTGAATCGATGGTCTCTTGGTTTGTAAATGGGAATGTCTGAACTTCTGCAAAGCCACGGCTCGCAAGCATTGATGCAATTGCGCGGCGACGTTTCTGGGTCGGAGTAAGAGATGCGTGCTTTGGACGTGGTGGCAAGATTGAAGGAATCTTGTCGTAACCCACCATACGAGCTACTTCTTCAACAAAATCAGCCTGTTGAATTAAATCTGACCGCCATGAAGGTGGATCCACTTCAAAAGTTTGTTCATTTACATCGCATCCAACAGAGCGCAGATGCGTTGCGATCTCTGCAGGTGCGATTTCGATTCCGAGTACCGATGCCACATAAGCTGGATCTACCTTGACCACCGGTGCGTAGCGAGGTTCGCCATCGATCACAGTCTCTACATGTTGCGCAGAAGAAAGTTCGGTGAGAAGCTGAACGAAGCGAGCAGACGAGAACTCTGCCAAGGAGGGATCGACGCTTCGTTCTAGACGGCGTGATGCTTCAGAGGAAAGTTTGTGGCGACGAGAGTTCTTAGCAATAGCAATCGGGTTAAATCGAACTGCTTCCACTGCGATTCGAGAAGTTGTCTCGGTGATTTCTGATTCAAGACCACCCATGGTTCCGGCGAGAGCAAGTGGCTTTGTATCATCCCACACCATTAGATCATCACTATCGAGAGTGCGCTCTTGGCCATCGAGGGTTGTGAACTTCAGTTTCGCACCTGCGCGCTTGATTGAGAGCCCACCTGAAATCTTATCGGCATCGAATGCATGCAGCGGTTGACCAAGTTCAAGCATCACATAGTTGGTGATATCGACAACAAGAGAGATTGAACGCATGCCCATCTTTTCAATACGACGCTGCATCCAGATTGGCGTCTTAGCAGACTGATCGAAATTGCTCAGTGTACGAAGGTAGAAAACGCTCGCCGCATCGGCATCAACAATCTTTGCCGTAACACCCTTACCGGTATTTGTGAAAGAAAGAGAGCGCAGTGCATTGACCGGATCGGTGTATTTCAAGCCGAGAGCTGCAGCAACCTCACGGACAACTCCGCGAATACTGAGTGCGTAACCACGATCTGGGTTAACCGCAATATCAAAGATCACATCGTTAATCTCGAGTTCTTCAATTGCATCGCCGCCGATTTCAACTGAGCCCTCAGCGAAAGTCATGATTCCGGAGTGATCTTCGCTGATACCGAGTTCGCGGCCTGAGCAGATCATTCCATTGGAGGTCTTGCCATATGTCTCACGAGCTGAAATTACGAAGTTGCCAGGCAGAATCGCACCTGGGATTGCAACACAGACGATATCTCCGACGGCAAAGTTTGTTGCTCCACAGATTACATAACGAATTTCACCTTCGCCGCAATCAAGGCCCACATAGCGGATTGGCTTCTTAAATTCAGTAATCTCTTCAATGGAGAGAACTTTTCCAAACTTTAGTGGTCCAGTTAGGTCTGCGCCCTGGGTAATGATTTCTTCAACTTCAAAACCGACACGGATCAGCGCATCTGAGATGTTCTCTGCAGAAATTGATTCGGGAATTTCAACGAATTCTTTAATCCACGATAATGGTGCGCGCATTTAGAGTCCTACTCCAAACTGACGTGTGAAGCGAAGGTCGCCCTCGACGATGTCATGCATATCTGTGATCCCATGGCGAACCATCAAGGTGCGCTCAAGTCCCATACCAAATGCGAAGCCAGAATATTGGGTGGTATCAATTCCGCAGGTTGCGAGAACCTTTGGATTAACCATTCCGCAGCCGCCCCATTCGATCCAGCGATCATTGAAGAAGATATCTACTTCTGCGCTTGGCTCGGTGAAAGGAAAGAACGATGGGCGAAGACGAGTTGTTACATCTTCTCCGAACATATGGCGAGCAAAGTTATCGAGCGTTCCCTTGAGGTGGGCCATCGTGATGCCCTTATCTACAACGAGACCTTCAACCTGATGGAAGACCGGGCTATGTGTGGCATCGAGCTCATCAGCGCGGAAGGTGCGTCCCGGGCTAATCACATAGATAGGTGGCTGTTGTGTGAGCATGGTGCGAATCTGCACTGGTGAAGTCTGAGTGCGAAGAACCATTCCAGATTCAACTGGCTCGATATAGAAAGTATCTTGCATTGTGCGCGCTGGATGATCTGCCGGAATATTGAGCGCATCGAAGTTGAGCCAACCGGATTCAAGCTCTGGACCTTCTTCTACAGAGAATCCTTGTTCAATAAAGAAATCTGAGACTTCATTTTTGATAATCGAAATCGGATGAAGACCACCGCGATGACTGCGCTGCACCGGCAAAGTGATGTCCACGACTTCATCAATCAGGACGCGAGCATCACGCTCTGCCTCCAACTTTGCAGTCGCCTCTGCCAATAAACGACCAAGTTCTGCCTTTGCTTCGCCAATGACTTTACCTGCTGATGCCTTTTCTTCAGGAGAGAGCGATCCGAGTGCACGACTGGCTAGTGAAACCGGAGCCTTATCGCCAACATGAGCCAGACGAGCCACTTTGAGTTCATCAAGGTTGCTCGCTGCGGCGAATGCCTTAGCCGCATCGCTAACCCAGCCTTGAATTTCCTGTGGATTCATGGAGCGCAGTCTAACCTGCGAGCCCTCTGGAAAGGGTGAAGATAACTATCGAGGCTGCAGCTGAAAGATTGAGGCTCTCAGCACGACCGCCCATCGGGATAGTGACCGACGTGATTGTTGAGTCTGGAACGCCCAAAGATTCTGCGCTGACACCTCTCGCTTCATTTCCAAATACCGAGATATAAGAATCTTCTAGCGCGAGATCCAAAATTGATTTCTTTGCATGCGATGACATTAGTAGCGGATGTGCATTTGGAAGAAGTGTCGCTAATTCAGGAAATGAAACTGACTCATATAACGGTAGGTGCCAGAGCGAGCCGGCTGTTGCTCGAACCACCTTAGGCGAATACATATCGACGCTTCCAGGTGAAGTAATAACCGCATCAACACCCATCGCATCCGCGGTACGAAGAATTGTTCCAGCATTTCCGGGATCTTGAATTTCATGGAGATAAACGATTCGGGCTGATTGCTTCTGTGCCAGTGGTGTGAGCTCTGAAAGCTGACGACGAGGAACTGTGCAGAGCGCAAGGATTCCTTGTGGGGTCACGGTCGACGCCATCTCACTCATGACAGCATCGGTTACTTCAAATACATCAACTTCGTTGAGATCAAAGTCGGAAAGTTTAAGTAATCCGGATTCGGTGAGATACAAATTCTTGATAAATGGTGCGCAACCTGATGTAAGCGCTTCACGTGCTGCTTGTAACCCCTCTGCAACAAAGAGTCCTGCATCGCGACGTTCTTTAACGCCTCGAGAACCAATTAGAGCCTTCACTCGCGCAACATGTGGCGAGTGAAGGCTCTCAATCATTGGTCTGTATCTATGCGTTCAGATTACTTTGATGCTGCTGCAACGTGTGTACGTGCAACCTCAACAAGAACCTTGAATGCAGCTGGATCATTTGTTGCCATATCTGAAAGAACGCGACGATCAACCTCAAGGCCAGAGAGCTTGAGTCCCTGGATAAGACGGTTGTATGTCATGCCATTCTCGCGAGCTGCTGCATTAATGCGCTGGATCCAGAGCTGACGGAAGTCGCCCTTCTTATCCTTGCGGTCATTGAATGCATAAACCATTGAGTGCGTGACTTGCTCTTTCGCCTTTGTGAAAAGACGTGAGCGCTGTCCGCGGTATCCGCTGGCACGCTCGAGGGTGGTGCGACGCTTCTTAGCTGCGTGTACTCCGCGCTTTACTCTCATCGGTTATCCCCCTTACTTCAAACCAAGCATGCGCTTGGCTGTCATTGTGACGGTTGGCTTTGCGGACTGTTCCTGGCTCATACGACGAGTAACACGTGATGACTTGTGCTCCAAAAGGTGGCGCTTGCCTGCACGCTCATGCATGATCTTTCCTGAACCTGTAACGCGAAAAGTCTTCTTCGCGCCACTGTGGGTCTTCATCTTTGGCATTTCATTCTCCTATTACTTGATACTGCGTCGTTAGCGAAAAATTAATTACTCTGCTGCTTCTTCAGCAGCCTTTGCTTTGGCAGCTCGCGCCGCCTTCTGCTCAGCAACTGCCTCGGTCTTCTTCTTTGTCGGACCGAGAACCATCGTCATATTTCGTCCCTCTTGCTTTGGGGCGAATTCAACGAAGGCAATCTCTTTCACATCTTCTGCAAGACGTTGCAAGAGTTTGAAGCCGAGCTCTGGACGTGTTTGCTCACGACCTCGGAACTTCATCGTGATCTTCACCTTGTCGCCACCTTTGAGGAACTTCTCGACTGCAGAGCGCTTCGTCTCGTAATCGTGATTTTCAATCTTCGGTGTTAGACGTACTTCCTTCACAACGATGTGTGTCTGGTTCTGACGAGCTTCGCGTGCCTTCTGTGCAACTTCGTACTTGTACTTTCCGAAGTCCATGATCTTGCATACGGGTGGATTGGCTTCAGCTGCGATCTCAACGAGATCGAGTCCGATTTCATCCGCCATCGCCAAAGCAGCCTCGATATCTACTACTCCAACTTGCTCGCCTGTGTAATTAATCAGACGAACCTGTGGTGTGCGGATTCGATCATTGATGCGTGGGTCAGTGGTGATGTTTGTTCCTTTGTTCGGTTTCAGATTCAATGGCTAGCCATTGAATCATTGGTGATGTAGCTCTAGCGCTGAAAGAAAGCGCGCACCGAACAAGAAAACCCATAATGGGCTTTACCTGACTAACCAACCCGCCGTAGCAGTGGAGGTGGGAGTGCGAACTCCTCTTGCAGCGGCCCTAGGGCTACTGGTCTGAGGGAATTCTAAAGGATGGGCGCTCAGATGCGAAATTGAGGCGATTTACCGCATATCAACCAGGGCATTGGCCGCCATCGCCGGGCAGCTATCCCCTGGCGCGATGACACCTTCAAAATGCCACCATTCGTTGGCATAGACCCGACAAAGTCCAAAGCGAGAACCATTTTCTTCCAGCCATTGTGCTCCAGCCCGATCTCCTGGGTAATTCACATCAATAGCAAGTCCATCCGGATGGTGTGAGAAGCGGGCAGGGAGAACCCACTTCGCGGCTTCAGTCTCACTTCCATATTTCTTGATTGCATTTGCAAAAAGTGTTGCTTGGCGATCTTCGGATCTAAATCCCGATGTGATGTAGAGATGGATTCCCTCAAGTGACGCAGCTGAGAATGCGGCGTCAAAACGGTTCTGCAGAATTGGATGAATTTCTTCAACAGCTCCGCCTGCAGTGGCGCTCTCAATGAGTGCTGAATCTCCTAACGAAATTAAAGGCGAGAGACATTGAGCTGCGGTTGTGACTCGAAGTGTTGCGCTCACGGGTTCAAAACATGTCAACGTAGGAGGCACCGGAGCTTCTAACCCAATTTCCTCGGGAAAAATCGCCGAGAAAATTCCAATAGCAAGCGATGTAACAATCGCAGCGATGGGTAAGTGTTTCTTAGCCACCCATTGCATGGAATCCACCATCTACATGGATGATTTCCGCGGTCGTCTTTGGGAACCAATCACTGAGCAGCGCAACACTTGCCTGAGCTGCTGGAACTGGATCTGTCACATCCCAGGTCAAAGGACTGCGCTCATCCCAAAGCTCTTTGAAGCGAGCAAATCCTGGAATCGATTTTGCTGCCACAGTGCTGATTGGACCTGCGGCAACGAGATTGATGCGGATATTCTCAGGGCCAAGGTACTTTGCTAGATAGCGGCTCGTTGATTCGAGAGCTGCCTTTGCAATACCCATCCAGTCGTAAAGCGGCCATGCCACTTGCGCATCAAAATCAAGGCCTACAACAGAGCCGCCATTCTTCATGAGTGGGCGGCAGGCAAGAGTCAATGATTTCAACGAGTATGCAGAAATTTGAACGGCAGTTGAGACATCAGGCCATTCGGTATTGAGGAAATTTCCACCGAGTGCCGATTCAGGTGCGAAACCAATGGAGTGAACAACGCCATCAAGATGTGGAACGTGCTTGAGAACTTGTGCAGCCAATCCATCGAGATGTTCTTGATTTGTCACATCGAGTTCAATGATTGGTGGCATCTGTGGCAAACGTCCTGCAATACGAGTGGTCAGACTAAGGCCGCGACCGAAACCGGTGAGCACGACATTCGCGCCTTCTTCCTGTGCAATCTTTGCGATATGAAAAGCGATCGAGCCATCTGTGAGAACTCCAGTTACCAAGATGTTCTTTCCTTGAAGGATTCCCATATTAATGACCCATTCCTAATCCGCCATCTACCGGAATAATTGCACCGGTAATGTAGCTCGCTTGTGGTGATGCAATAAATGTTACGACATCGGCGATTTCATCTGCGCTACAGAAACGCCCCAACGGAACTTGTGCGGCAATATCGGTGCGGCGCTTCTCATCTAAATCTGCGGTCATATCTGTTTCTACAAAACCCGGAGCAATTACATTGGCGGTGATTCCACGGCTTCCTAGTTCACGCGCGAAAGATCTCGCCATTCCTACGAGGCCAGACTTCGATGCAGAGTAATTAACTTGACCGGCGGCTCCTACTCCCCCGACAACCGAGCCGATAAAGATAAGGCGCCCGCGCTTGAGTTTTAAGAGACCCTTAGTGGCACGCTTGCTGACTCGAAATGCACCGGTTAAATTTGCATTGATAACGCTCTCAAAATCTTCATCGCTCATACGCATTACCAAGGTGTCTTTAGTTATTCCGGCATTAGCAACGATGATCTCTGGCTGCCCGATCTCTGCCTCTATCTTGGCAAAGCCGGCATCTACGGATTCAGAGGATGTGACATCCATCTGAATCGCATCGAAGCCCTCAGGTGGAGTCCCGCTGCGGTAGGTGATGACTACGCGATGGCCAGCTGCCTTGAGATTCTTGGCGATTGCAAGACCGATGCCACGATTTCCGCCTGTGACGAGTGCGATAGATGGAGATTCGCTCATGAGCGCTAACTTACTCGTTACTTCCGCGTAAGTACGATTTTGAGAGTGCCTTTACGCTCCGCGCCTCATACTCTTGACCCATGAAGTCATCACGCAAGTCCGGTTCGCAAGGCGATGAGAGTTTCTCAATCACATCTGCCCCCAAGAGCTTAAAGAGCGATCTCGCGGGCAGGCAACGTCGCTATCTGATTTCGATGATTATCCGAACTCTCTGTTTTCTCTTAACAGTTGTACTGCCTAGCCCATATCGTTGGTTCGCACTTGCTGGCGCAATGTTCTTGCCTTACATCGCAGTGGTCATCGCCAATGCAGGTCGCGAGACAGTTCTGCCCGGCGCAAATATCTTAAATAAGAGGCCGCGCGGAATTGAATAAGAAGGAAGATTTTGCTTACCTGAAGAGCGCGCTAGCCCTAGCCTTAATTGCAGGTTGTCTCTGGGCCTCACAGTGGCAGTATCACCGAGGTATGGATCGACATGAAAGAAACAATCAGATTTCCTCAAGGATTGATCTACCTGCCATTGATATAGAGACGGCATCACTATCCCCTGTCGCCAATGAGTGGCGCACGATTAATACTTCAGGAACTTTTGATTCATCGCGACAAATCCTGCTTCGTAATCGCTACTTCGAAGGTAAGTATGGATTTGAAGTACTTACTGCATTTCAATCTTTCGACGGAAAGTTATTTTGGGTAGATAGAGGATGGGTGCAGGCGGGTGCAACGGCAACCGTTCAGCCTGAGCTCCCTGATACGCCTGAAGGTGATGTTTCTATCACGGGAAGATTGCGGCTCGACCGTTCACTTCCGCAAGGCAAATTCTTTGCTATTCCTACCGGCAAGAGTGGTGGATTAATCTCGGAAGCGAATGCGCAAGCATCAAATACAGATCAAGGAATTGATTCGCCATTTTATATTGACTTACTCACTGGCGATAGCGAACTATTAACGCCAGAAGTTGCGGCAGAGCTTCCTGAACTATCCGATGGTCCACACCTTGCCTATGCCCTGCAATGGATAATCTTCGCTGGCTTAGTCGTTTACGGTCGCTTCTTAATTCGCCGTGAGGTCTTGACGCGAGAAGAGCTCTGAGTAAAGTCCTGAGTTGTTCATCAATTCAATATGTGTTCCACGTTCCACAATTTGACCGTCGCTGACCACCAGAATCTGATCCGCATCCATCACAGTGCTAAGGCGATGGGCAATCACAAGTGAAGTACGTCCAACCAGAGCGCTCTTGAGCGCTGCCTGTACCAAATCTTCGTTCTCAGAATCCAAGTGCGCTGTGGCTTCATCGAGAATGACAATCGCTGGCGCTTTGAGCAACATACGTGCAATTGCAAGTCGTTGCTTCTCGCCTCCAGAAAGTCGATGACCGCGCTCTCCCACCATTGTGTCTAAGCCATTCGGTAGAGATTCAATCAAGCTCCAGATCTGCGCTGCTTTGCATGCAGTTGCAAGCTCTTCATCAGTGGCATCGCTCTTTGCATAGCGGAGGTTCTCAGCTATTGATTCGTGGAAGAGGTGCGGATCTTGAGCCACAACACCAATCTGATCACGTAGGGATTGAAGGGTGAAATCACGGATATCAGTGCCGTTAATCGAGATGGATCCGCCAGTCACATCATAGAGACGTGGCAAGAGTGCAGATAACGTAGTCTTGCCAGCACCGGATGGCCCAACAATCGCAGTGAGGGTTCCTGCTTTAGCGGTAAATGTGATTCCCTTGAGAATCTCACCGCTTTCAATAATCTCTTTCTTAGCAACTGATTCAAGAGATGCGAGTGAGATTTCATCAGCTTTGGGATATGAGAAACGCACATCCTGTACTTCAATTTCAGCGCTACCTGGTCTCATTACTTGTGCGCCAACTTTCTCATTCACCATAGGCTGGAGATCGAGAACTTCAAAGATGCGTTCAAATGAGACTAGCGATGACATCACATCAACGCGCACATTAGAGAGCGCTGTCAAAGGGCCATAGAGGCGGGCCAAGAGTGCGGTAAGAGCGAGCAGCGTTCCGACTGAAATCGAACCAGAGACTGCGAGGTGTCCGCCGAAACCGTATGCAAATGCTGTCGCAACCGATGCAACACTGGTGAGCGAGATAAAGAAGAGGCGATTGAGCATTGCAACTTCTATTCCCATATCTGCAACCCTGCGCGCGCGAGATCTAAAGAGCGTGGACTCGCTCTCGGGCTTTCCATAGAGTGAAACCAGCATTGCACCTGAGACATTGAAGCGCTCCGTCATGGTGCTCGACATCTTTGCATTGAGATCAAATGATTCTCTGGTGAGCGCCTGAATCTTCTTGCCCACCCATTTCGTTGGGTAGATAAAGAGTGGAAGAAGAACGAGCGAAATCAATGTAATTTGCCACGACAGGAACATCATTGTTCCGGCGACAAGAATCAAGCTGATTACATTGCTGACAACTCCAGAAAGGGTTGCGGTAAATGCTTGTTGCGCACCCATTACATCTGAGTTCAAGCGAGAGATCAAAGAACCCGTCTGGGTGCGGGTGAAGAAAGCAACCGATTGACGCTGGACGTGGGTAAAGAGCTGGCTGCGAAGATCGAAGATGAGGCCTTCGCCTATTCGGGATGAGAACCAGCGTCCAACTATATTAAAGAGCGCATCTAGGACAGCTAATCCCCCAACAAGAAGAGCGAGCTGAGTGATTAAAGTTCCATTTTTTGGAATCACGCCATCATCGATGAGTTTACGTAGAAGAAGAGGCGTTGAGACGATAAGAACCGCATCGACAACAACGGTCGCAAGGAAGAGGACGATGTTCTTTTTATACGGAGTTGCGTAGGTAAAGATTCGCTTGAGCGTGCCAGCTTTGAGCTTCTGTGACTTTACCGAAGGGTCAGCTGTCATTGACCGCATGGTCATCCATACTTGATGTTGACTCATGCTTAAACCTCTTTACTAATTAGACAGTAAAACCAAGTGCGCGAAGTTGTTCGCGACCATCATCTGAAATCTTATCTGGGCCCCAAGGCGGCATCCATACCCAGTTGATTCGTACATCATCGACAAGAGGTGCAAGTGCTTGACGTGTTTGATCTTCAATCACATCTTGAAGAGGGCATGCAGCTGAGGTTAGAGTCATATTGAGGACAGCAATGTTGTTTTCGTCGACCATGGCGTCGTAGATGAGCCCTAGGTCTACTACGTTAATTCCAAGTTCTGGATCAACGACATCTTTCATCGCCTCTGTTACATCATCTACTTTTGCGGTCATGTTCGTATCCTAGTTCTTTTCGTTTGCTAATGCTTGAACGCTTGCATCTTTAAAAGCCATCCACCCAAGGAGCGCGCATTTAATGCGGGCTGGATATTGCGATACTCCGGCTAGAGCCACTGCATCCTCTAGAAGATCAGGGTTTCCTTCTTCGGTTCCCTTGCTCTGCATGAGGTGAAGAAAGTCTTCTGCGATGATCTCTGCATCAGCTAGCGATTTACCCATCAAAAGGTCGCTCATGATGGAGGTGCTGGCCTGTGAGATCGAGCAACCAACGCCCTCCCAGTTGATAGAGGCAATAGTTGAACCATCCAGCTTTACGCCGAGCGTAATCTCGTCACCGCAACTTGGGTTGACGTGATGTACCTGTGCATCGTTATCAGTTGCCAGTTTCTTATTCTGTGGGTTCTTGTAGTGATCAAGAATGACTTCTTGATAGAGATTGTCTAGTTGCATTAGCGGCCGAAGTATTTCTGTGCGTCGAGAATGCCAGCAACAAGCGCATCGCAATCTTCGAGAGTGTTATAAAGATAGAGGGAAGCTCGGGTGGTTGCCGGAACACCCATCTTGCGATTAAGTGGCCACGCGCAATGGTGTCCGGTGCGGACTGCAATCCCTTGACTATCAAGAAACTGTCCGAGATCGTGTGGGTGAATATCACCGAAAGTAAATGAGATTGAACCGCCGCGAGAATCGGAGTTAGCAGGACCAATGATGCGAAGGTCCTTAATCTCAGAGAACTTCTCGAGTAGGTAACCAGTTAATGCAATTTCATGTTTATGAATATTCGTTAGACCGATTTTTGAAAGGTATCTCAAAGCTTCAGCTAATCCTGCTGCTTGCGCCATATTTGGAACGCCCGCTTCAAATTTACGAGGAGCTGGTGCCCAGGTTGCGCCTGTCATCGTTACCGTTTCAATCATCGAACCACCGGTGAGGAATGGTGGAAGTTCTGCAAGAAGTGATCCCTTACCCCAGAAGATTCCAACGCCAGTTGGACCCACCGCCTTATGGCCAGAGAATGCCAGGAAGTCGATGTCAAGCGCTTTTACGTCAACGCTCATATGTGGAACAGATTGGCACGCATCGAGAATGACTACCGCACCAACTTCATGAGCGCGTTTGATAATTGCGTCGAGTGGATTGATAGTTCCCAGCACATTTGATTGATGAGTTAAGGAAACAACCTTTGTCTTCTCAGTAATAATTGCGTTGATATTTGAGAGATCTAAGCGACCTTCAGGCGTAACCTCGAACCAAGAGAGTTGCGCGCCAGTACGTGCTGCCAATTGCTGCCAAGGAATGAGATTGGCATGGTGTTCCATCTCCGTAACAACGATTCCATCGCCGCTCTTGAGATGGAAACGATTGCCCGCAGGTGCATTTCCCATTGCATAGGCAACGAGATTTAAGGATTCAGTAGCGCTCTTTGTGAATACAACTTCATCTGCTTCGGCATTGATGAATGAAGCAACCGTTTCTCTTGCACCTTCGAAGATATCGGTTGCTTCCTCTGCCAACTGATGTGCACCACGATGAACGGCTGCGTTATGAAGGCGATAGAAATCGCTCTCTGCATCAATGACAACCTGTGGCTTCTGACTTGTCGCTCCGGAATCTAGGTAGACAAGGCGTTTTCCGTCGCGAATAGTCCGTTCAAAGATCGGAAAATCGCGACGGATCGCTACAGGGTCAAATGACATTGTTATGCGCCTACGTACTCCGCATACCCGTTTGCTTCAAGCTTCTCAGCAAGCTCTGGTCCACCCTGTTCAACTACCTTGCCAGCAGCAAAAACGTGAACGAAATCTGGCTGGATGTAACGCAAGATGCGGGTGTAGTGAGTAATCAAAAGTACGCCGAGGTTATTAGCTTCCTTTGCACGAACTACGCCTTCTGAAACAATCCGAAGCGCATCGACGTCAAGACCTGAATCTGTTTCGTCGAGGATTGCAAACTTTGGCTTTAAGAGTTCAAGCTGCATGATTTCGTGGCGCTTCTTCTCACCACCAGAGAAACCTTCGTTGACGTTACGTTGTGCAAATGAAGGATCCATCTTGAGGCCTTCCATTGCTGACTTCACTTCACCAACCCATTCGCGAAGCTTTGGTGCTTCACCACGAAGTGCCGTCGCCGCTGTACGGAGGAAGTTAGAGACAGATACGCCTGGAACTTCAACTGGGTACTGCATTGCAAGGAAGAGACCGGCCTTTGCGCGCTCATCAACCGACATCTCAAGTACATCAGCGCCATCGAGTGTCACCGTGCCACCTGTGATTGTGTACTTCGGGTGGCCAGCGATTGAGTAAGCAAGCGTCGACTTACCTGAACCGTTAGGACCCATGATTGCGTGTGTTTCGCCAGATTTGATTGTGAGGTCGACTCCCTTAAGAATCTCCTTCACGCCCTGCTCTGTATCGACAGTTACCTTTAAACCACGAATTTCAAGTGTGCTCATTGCGGACTCCATTACTTCTCAATCGTGACGGAGTCTCCGTCAACGCGTACTGAATATTTCTGAACAGGCATTACAGCTGGTGGCGTGAGCGCTTCACCAGAGCGAAGATCAAACTCTGCTCCGTGGAGCCAGCATTCGATCTTAAAGTCAGTGATGTCACCCTCGGAGAGTGATGCATCTGAATGGCTACAGGTATCGCCAATGGCAAAGACCTCATCGCCAATGCGCGCAACACAGATGGCTTCTCCATCTTTTTCAATGCGCACTGGCTTGCCTGAGACAAGTGATGCAAAAGAGAGGTCAGACATTACTTACCTGCTCTTTCTAGCTCGTTATCGATTCGTGTCATGAGGCGCTCTTGAATCTCTTCATTTCCGATGAGAGAAATTACTTCGTTGAAGAATCCACGAACAACGAGACGACGTGCATCTGCTTCTTGGATGCCGCGTGACATTAAGTAGAAAAGCTGTTCATCGTCGAAGCGTCCTGTTGTTGATGCATGTCCTGCGCCAACAATCTCACCGGTTTCGATCTCGAGGTTAGGAACTGAGTCAGCGCGTGCACCATCTGTCAGGAGAAGGTTACGGTTGAGCTCGTAAGTATCTGTTCCTTCAGCTGCTGCACGGATATACACGTCGCCAATCCAGACAGTGTGTGCCTTGTCTCCAGCGAGTGCGCCCTTGTAGTTCACATTTGACTTTGCATGTGGAACGGCGTGGTCAACATGCATGCGATGCTCGAAGAACTGCCCCGCAGTTGCAAAGTAAACGCCTTGAAGGTCAGCTGATGCACCTGGACCAACGAATTCCACCTTAGGCAAGAGACGAACGACATCTCCTCCAACAGTGACGTGGATGGCCTTAAACGTTGCATCACGATCGATAATCGCATTATGAGTAGCTGCATAGACGGCCTTTGAATCCCACTCTTGAAGTGAGATGAAAGTGAGATCAGAACCCGGAGCAAGTACGATTTCAAGATCTTCCGCGAGATGAGTGTCACCTGTATTTTCTAGGATGACAGTTGCTTTTGCATGTGCGCCCAAGCGAATCTGAACTCGTGAAAGCTCTGCGGTCTCTACTCCACCGCAACAACGGTTGAGG
Organism: Candidatus Nanopelagicaceae bacterium; assembly: GCA_965267625.1. Lineage (GTDB taxonomy): Bacteria > Actinomycetota > Actinomycetes > Nanopelagicales > Nanopelagicaceae > Planktophila. The sequence continues at coordinate 672,722 of OZ254124.1, read as the reverse complement.
AAGATTGGATTAGCAACAACTGTATCTTTTTCGATGGCAAGAATTGCGCCCTCAGAGGTGTAGTTACGAATGCGATTAACAATTGCATCTTCGCTTGCGACAGCTGCAGTAATTGGACCACGGGTAAATGAAACTCCTGGAGAAGCGATGCCATTGAGTGCGAGTGAATCACGTGCCTCCGGCTTCGCACTTCCATCGTGAAGACCAGCAAGACGCTTGAGCGGTGTGAAGCGCCATGCTTCTTCACGACCTGTCGGCGTGTGATTTTCTAGAATATTGGATTGAAGGGTTGTCATTTAGCCGACTGCTCCTTCCATCTGAAGTTCAATCAGACGGTTGAGTTCGAGCGCATATTCCATTGGAAGTTCGCGCGCAATTGGCTCGATAAATCCACGAACAATCATCGCCATTGCTTCATCTTCATTGAGTCCACGTGACATCAAATAGAAGAGCTGGTCATCTGAGATCTTAGAAACTGTTGCTTCATGTCCCATGGATACATCATCTTCGCGGATATCAACATATGGGTAGGTATCTGAGCGAGAGATGGTGTCTACTAAGAGAGCATCGCACTTTACAGTTGATGCTGAGTGATGTGCGCCTTCGTTAATCTGAACCAATCCGCGATATGAGGTACGTCCTCCACCGCGAGCAACAGACTTGGAGATAACTGAAGAAGATGTGTATGGCGCAGCGTGAACCATCTTTGCGCCAGAATCTTGATGCTGGCCAGGGCCGGCAAAAGCAAGTGAAAGAGTCTCACCCTTTGCATGTGGACCCATCAACATCACAGCTGGGTACTTCATCGTTACCTTTGAACCGATATTTCCATCGACCCATTCCATGGTTGCGCCTTCTTCACAGATAGCACGCTTGGTTACAAGGTTGTAAACGTTGTTAGACCAGTTTTGAATCGTGGTGTAACGAACGCGTGCACCCTTCTTCACGATGATCTCTACGACAGCAGAATGAAGTGAATCTGACTTGTAGATAGGCGCAGTACAGCCTTCTACATAGTGAATGTAAGAATCTTCATCTGCAATGATCAATGTACGTTCGAATTGACCCATGTTCTCTGTGTTGATTCGGAAGTATGCCTGCAAAGGAATATCAACGTGTACGCCCTTTGGAACATAGATGAATGAACCGCCAGACCATGTTGCTGTATTGAGAGCGGCAAACTTGTTATCTCCTACTGGGATTACCGTTGCAAAGTACTCTTTGAAGAGCTCTGGGTGCTGCTTCAGCGCTGAATCGGTATCGAGGAAGATAACGCCCTGCTTCTCGAGGTCTTCACGAATTGAGTGGTAAACAACCTCTGATTCATATTGCGCCGCTACACCTGAAACGAGGCGCTGCTTCTCTGCCTCTGGGATACCTAGACGATCGTATGTGTTCTTAATTTCATCTGGCAGGTCATCCCAGGTTGTTGCCTGCTTCTCTGTTGAACGAACAAAGTACTTGATGGTGTCGAAGAAGATACCTGTGAGGTCAGAACCCCATGACGGCATCGGCTTCTTTTCAAAGAGGCTCAAGCCCTTAAGGCGAAGATCTAACATCCACTGCGGTTCAGATTTCTTTGAGCTAATGTCGCGAACGACATCCTCATTGAGACCACGCTTTGCATTGGTACCAGCATCATTTCCATCAGACCAGCCGTACTCGTAATTTCCGAGTCCTTCGAGTTCTGGGTGTGCAGTTGTCATGATCGCGCCTTTCCAGACGTTAGTGTTTTATTCTCCGAATTTTTTGGAACAAAGGTCGTACAGACGCCATCGCCGTGAGCGATGGTCGCCAATCTCTGAACGTGCGTACCTAGTAGCTTTGAGAAGAGCTCTGTCTCGGCCTCGCATAGTTGTGGGAATTCAGCAGCTACGTGTGCAATCGGGCAGTGGTGTTGGCAAAGCTCTTCACCTAATCCTTTTGATTCAACCGAGGTTGCATAGCCTTCTTTTGTTAGGAATTGTGCCAACGTCTCGCTTCTATTCTTACTCTTTGAAAGTAGCGGTTCAGCTCTACGGCCCATCTCATCAGCGCGGAACTTTGCAAAGATGTTGACTAGATGTGGACCTGCCTGTGCGGTGATGAATTTCAGCGCCGCAACCGCTAGATCGTCATATGAATGTTCGAACTTTTCACGACCGGCATCGGTCATAATGAAAACTTTGGAGGGACGTCCTCTGCCTCGCAGTAGAGCGCTATGAGGCTCACGGGCTTCCAAAATCCCATCCTCAATTAAGTGATCGAGGTGTCGGCGAACTCCGGCAGGAGTCAGGCCAAGGCGTTCGCCGATGACTACAGCTGTCGATGGCCCGTTCTCAAGGACTGAGCGGGCAACCGCATTGCGGGTGCTGAGTTCATCGATTTTCACAACAGTATTGTGTCGTAATTAGCCTCACCTCGCCACTTGGCACGCTCGCAAGCCACCCCTGTCGTAGGCTAGGGACATGTCAGCTACCCGCCTCCTCACTCCGGTAGCTCGTCTCTTACTCGCCCTCCAGGCGCTCTTGGTGCTTACCGGTGGCGCAGTTCGCGTTACTGGATCAGGTCTTGGCTGTCCAACATGGCCAGAGTGCACCGTTGATTCATATACCCCAGTCGCCGGACAGGCAGAGGGCGCGCTCCATGCGTGGATCGAATTCGGAAATCGACTTCTCACCTTCTTACTTTTCTTTGCTGCGCTAGCTATGGTGATTGTCGTAATTCGTGCCGGTCGTAAAGATTTGCGCCTACTCGCTTTATCGCAGATTGCGGGAATTTTTGGGCAAGCGATTCTCGGCGGAATCACCGTGCTGACCAAGCTCAATCCATTCGCAGTTGCATCGCACTTTATTCTCTCCATCGTCTTGATCGCCGCTTCGCACTCGCTCTTGATTCGCTCCGAAGCCGCGCGAATCAAAGATCCACAACGTTCTCGCTATCTGACGTTTCACACGTTACTTACCTTTGCGGTTATCGCTGCCGGAACTCTGGTAACAGGGGCAGGTCCTCATGCGGGTGATTCCGAAACTCCACGCCTCGATATTCCGGTTCCCACCGTCGCGGCAATTCATGGATATCTTGTCGTTCTGCTGATCTTGATTACGATCACAGGTATTTACAAACGATTCGGTAATTTTGCAGACAATACGCAGCGATACTTAATAATCTTTTTGGCTCTTGCCCTCGCCCAGGGCGTAATCGGTTATGCCCAATATTTGCTCGGCGTACCAGAAGGTCTGGTGGCAGCACACTTACTTGGTTCGGCAATTTTATGGATCGCAGCGTGGCGAGTCCGACTTACTCAGTTCTATACATTTAAAGATATTCAGTAAACAAGAGAAATAGAGAGAAATATGACAACCATGACCGGATGGACAGAGCTAGACGATCGCGCAGTTGCATATGCTCGTGCACTTGCAATGGATGCGGTACAGAAGGTTGGTAATGGCCACCCAGGAACTGCGATGGCTCTCGCGCCTGTTGCTTACAATCTTTTTCAACGTCATCTCAAGCATGACCCGGCAGACCCACAGTGGCTCGGTCGAGATCGCTTTGTACTCTCTTGTGGTCACTCATCTCTGACTCTCTATACCCAGCTCTTCTTTAGCGGTTACGGACTAGAGATGGAAGATATGCAGTCTTTCCGTACCTGGGGCTCATTGACTCCAGGTCACCCAGAGTTCGGACACACTGCCGGCGTAGAAACAACGACTGGCCCACTTGGTGCCGGCGTTGCAACAGCTGTTGGCATGGCGATGGCTGCACGTTATGAGCGCGGATTACTTGATCCAACTGCGCCAGAAGGTGCATCAATCTTTGATCACGATATCTGGGTGCTCTGCTCTGATGGAGATCTACAAGAAGGTGTTAGTGCAGAAGCATCTTCCCTCGCCGGAACACAAGCGCTCGGCAATCTCAATATGATTTATGACGATAACCGCATCTCAATTGAGGGCGACACTCATGTTTCATTTACGGAAGATGTTGCAGCGCGTTACCGTGCCTATGGTTGGCATGTTCAAGAAGTTGCAGCACTTGCCGATGGCAATATTGATCTCGCTGCACTTGATGCTGCAATCATTGCGGCAAAAGCGGAGCGCAACAAGCCTTCCATTATTCGTATGCACTCAGTGATCGCTTGGCCAGCGCCAAAGCTTCGCGGAACTGCAAAGTCACATGGCTCCGCCTTAGGTGATGAAGAGATTGCAGCAACAAAGCTTGAACTCGGTCTCAATCCAGAAGAGAAGTTTGCACTTCCGGCAGATGTCTTTGCCCATGTTCGTGCAGTCAAGGGTCGTGGAGCTGCAACACATGCTGAATGGAACAAGAAGTTTGATACATGGAAGTCAGCCAATGCTGAGAAGGCTGCACTGCTAGAGCGCCTGGTAAAGCGTGAACTTCCAGCAGGGTGGGATAGCGCGCTCCCTGAATTTGAAGTTGGAAAAGATGTAGCAACGCGCGCTGCATCAGGCCATGTCATTAATGCGATCGCAAAGGCGCTTCCAGAATTCTGGGGTGGCTCTGCAGATCTTGCAGAGTCCAACAACACCACAATCGAAGGTGGGAAATCTTTCCTACCGACAACAAGTGAGATGAAGGATGCCAATCCATATGGTCGGATCATTCACTTCGGAATCCGTGAACACGCAATGGGATCAATTCTCAACGGAATCACTCTGCACGGTTTGACTCGTACATTTGGTGGAACTTTTGCAGTATTTAGCGATTACATGCGTCCGTCGGCTCGTCTTGCTGCGTTAATGGATATCCCAACCACTTTCGTCTGGACCCACGATTCAATTGGTCTTGGTGAAGATGGTCCAACGCACCAGCCAATCGAACATCTAGCAGCAATGCGTGCAATTCCTAACTTTGCTGTGATTCGTCCTGCAGATGGAAATGAAACTCGCGAAGCGTGGAAATCGGTTCTTCTCCGCAAGAAGCCAGCTGGCCTCTTCCTCTCACGTCAGAACCTTCGCACTGTAGACCGCACAACTCATGGCGCTGCATCAGGCGTGGATAAGGGTGCATACATTCTCAAAGAGGCATCTGGTAATGCCGATGTCGTCATTATTGCAACTGGTTCAGAGGTTTCTCTCGCACTTGATTCACAGGTTGCACTTGAGGCAAAGGGCATCTCAACTCGCGTCGTGAGCGCACCATGTCTTGAGTGGTTTAACGAACAACCACTCACCTACCGCGAATCAGTACTTCCAAAGAGTGCAAAACTTCGCGTTAGCGTTGAGGCTGGAATCGCTCAGGGTTGGCGTGAATATGTCGGTGACAATGGAGTCATTATTTCAATCGATCACTTCGGTGCATCAGCGGGTGCCTCCAAGCTCTTCACCGAGTTTGGCTTTACCGTTGATCGCATTGTGAACGATATTCAATCTGCCCTCAAGTAAGGAGCACGATATGACCATCGCACTTTCGGGAGCATCTCTTGCGCGAGTAGATCGCAACTCCCCTCGCTATGCCTTCTTGCGTGAGGTTCATCATCGCATCGCAGCAAAAGATGCGAACACTTGGGGCACAGATGCTGCAGAGGAAGCAGCGATTCGTCTGAATTGGGTGGACCTACCGGAAAGCTCGATGGCACTTCGGGAAGAAGTTACTCACCTAGCAGCTAAGTTCGCAGATAAGACTCGGGTCGTGCTCTCGGGCATGGGTGGATCTTCGCTTGCACCTGAGGTTCTCTCAAAAACCTATCAGCGAGAGATTTTCATCGTCGATTCAACCGATCCAAACTACATAGCCCACGCGCTCAACGGCGATCTATCCAAGATGGTCTTTGTTGTGAGTTCAAAATCGGGATCAACAATTGAAACATCTTCTCAACGCGCGCTCTTTCAATCAAAGGTGGTAGAGGCAGGACTCAACCCTATCGATCACATCGTCTTTGTTACCGACCCTGGTTCACCGCTAGATATCGAATCCCGTGCGGCAGGCTTTACGGTTATCAACGCTGATCCCAATGTTGGTGGACGCTTTAGTGCGCTCAGTGCATTTGGCGTAGTCCCTGCTGTGCTCGCAGGAATCGATATCTGGGGCGTGCTTGCTGATGCATCGACTGCCAAGCAGAACTTTCTCGCCGCAGATGAACAGATACTTGATGTCTCATATCTTCTCAGTGAGATTGCCGGCCAATACATCGGTTTTACAGACCATGGCTCTGCCGTTCCTGGAATATCCGATTGGATTGAACAGCTCATCGCAGAATCAACTGGTAAAGATGGCAAAGGTCGCCTCCCTATTGTTGCCGAGTCAGTGAAAGCCGCTGAGATGGGAAATCCATTTACGATTTCTTTTGCCAGCGAAGATGCAGATCTCAATGTGGTCGCACCACTTGGTGCACATTTCATCTTCTGGGAATGGGTCACTGCGATTCTTGGCGCAGCGCTTGCGATTGATCCTTTCAATCAACCCAATGTTACTGAGGCTAAAGAGCAGACCCTCGCTCTCCTTTCAGAGTGGAAAGCATCCGGCAAAACAGTTGCACCTCACCTCTCCCCTGATGCAAGCGAAGGCGACGTTGAAATCTTCGGTCTAGGAAACTCGATTGAAGCCGCGCTACGTGAAATCATTTCGAAGTGCGTAGATGGTGGATACATCGCCATCATGGCTTACCTTGATCGCAAAGATGATGTCGCGCTGGAAGAACTACGTGCATTGATTGCAGATGCATCTGGTAAGCCAACATCTTTCGGATGGGGACCTCGATTTATGCACTCCACTGGTCAGTTCCACAAAGCCGGCCAACCTAATGGAACATTTATTCAGATTACCGGTGAAGTTGATTGTGACTTTGAAATTCCTGGTCGTGACGTCACATTTGCCACACTTGTTGCGGCGCAAGGTCTTGGGGATGGAAAAGCACTAGCAAAACGTCAATACCCGCTCCTGCGTCTTCATCTGAAGAACCGCAGTGCGGGTATTGAGGAAATACTTAAAGCAGCAAGAGCTCTTTAGCCAATCTGACTTTCTAGTCAATGGCCTTGGCCATGTGACTTTGACTAATTAATCGATGTCATCTCCGCGAAGTTTGCGAAGCGCATCTTCTAGAATCTTTGCACCCTCTGTATCAGAGCGACGTTCCTTCACATATGCAAGGTGAGTCTTGTATGGAACGTTCACAACAGCACTAGGTGGATTATTGCGATCGCGACCAGCTGGAAGGCCGCACTTAGGGCAATCCCACTGTGCTGGAATTTCTACAGTCTCTTCAACAGCAAATGATGGACGTACTTCATGTCCATTGGCACACCAGTATGAAACTGTTGCGCGTTCAATCTGATCACCGCGTTCTGCTTCGCCCATTGGGCCAGCGCCGACACGGCTACCGCGAATTGCACTTGCCATGGATTAACCCTTCAAAACGAGTGAGAGTGCGACAACGCCTGCGAACCAGAGACCACCAACAACGATGGTGATACGGTCGAGGTTGCGCTCTACAACAGAAGATCCGCCATAGTTAGATGAGATTCCGCCACCGAAGAGATCCGATAGTCCTGAGCCCTTGCCCTTATGGAGCAGGACGAGGAGGATCATCAGCACGCTGGTGATCACTAGGAAGATTGATAGTGCTAAAGCCACGGATAACTCCTTCAAGAAGACGAACTGGCGTGATTAAGGGGAAAGGATAGCGAATAAAGGGTGCGAGGTCTTACTCGGTGACCGCGTAGAACTTGGCGATTTTCGCCAATTCCTCAGGATCTAGGCTCGCTCCCCCAATTAGGGCGCCGTCGACATCCTCTTGCTTCATGATTTCGACGATATTCGATGACTTCACTGAACCGCCGTAGAGGATACGCATATTTGATGCAATCTCAGCTGAACCGATCTGTTCAATTTCCTCGCGGATTGCCGCACATACCTCTTGTGCATCCTCAGGTGTAGCAGTCTTACCAGTTCCGATTGCCCAGACTGGTTCGTATGCAATCACAATCTTCTTCAGCTCTGGCTTTGTGAAACCTTCGAGCCCTGCGCGCACCTGACGGATCACATGAGATACATGAGTGCCGGATTCGCGGATTGCGAGCTCTTCACCAACACAGAAGATTGGTGTCAGCTCGTTTGCAAGAGCTGCTTTAATCTTACGGTTTACGAGCGCATCATCTTCGTGGTGGATGGCGCGACGTTCGGAGTGACCGATGACTACAAAGGTGCAGCCAAGCTTTGCAAGCATTGAACCTGAGATATCACCAGTGAATGCACCTGATGACTCGGGCGAAAGATCCTGCGCTCCGTACTGAAGTCGAAGGCGATCGCCATCGACCATAGTCTGAATTGAGCGAATATCTGTAAATGGTGGAATAACCGCAACATCTACAGCGTCGTAATCAGCATCTGAAAGTGAGTAGACGAGCTTCTGTGCAACTGCAATTGCCTCAAGGTGGTTGAGGTTCATCTTCCAGTTACCGGCCATTAGTGGCTTACGCATTTATTACTCCTTCAGTTCTGTTGCAATTGTTGTTTAAAAAACAAATTAGAGATCGAGTGCCTTAAGGCCAGGAAGTTCTTTTCCTTCGAGGTACTCAAGAGAAGCGCCACCGCCAGTTGAGATGTAACCGAATTGATCATCCTTGAAACCAAGTGCGCGAACTGCAGCTGCTGAATCACCGCCGCCTACGACAGAGATTCCAGAAACTTCGGTCAGCGCCTGCGCTACAACCTTTGTTCCGTTAGAGAATGCTGCGAATTCAAAGACACCCATTGGGCCATTCCAGAAGACTGTCTTGCATTCACGGATTGCTGTTGCAAATGCAGCTGCTGAATCAGGTCCGATATCGAGGCCCATCTGATCTGCTGGAATTGCATCTGCGGCAACAATCGTTGCCGGAGAATCTGCAGCAAATGCTGGAGCTACGACGATATCCGTTGGAAGAACGAGGCGAACACCCTTGTCGGATGCTTCCTTGATAAGGCCGCGAACAGTGTCGAGCATCTCCGCCTCAACTAGTGACTTACCGATTTCGTGGCCCTGTGCGGCGAGGAAGGTAAAGACCATTCCGCCACCGATTGCCATGACATCTACCTTGCCAAGCAAGTTAGAGATAACTCCGAGCTTGTCGGAAACCTTTGCTCCACCAAGAACCACACCATATGGACGAGCTGGATCTGTGGTGAGCTTTTTCAATACTTCAACTTCTGCTGCCACGAGGGTTCCGGCCGCATGTGGAAGGAGTTTAGGAAGATCAAAGACTGATGCGTGCTTGCGGTGAACTGCGCCGAAGCCATCACCTACATAAACATCGGCAAGCTTGGCAAGATCTGCCGCAAATGCAGCGCGCTCAGATTCTTCCTTTGAAGTCTCTGCCGCACTGAAACGAATATTCTCAAGCAGGAGTACTTCACCTGTAGCGAGAGCACTTGCCTGAGCGGTGACATCGTCACCGGTAATTGCTCCTGCAAATTTCACTGGCTTTCCTAGAAGTTCGGATAAACGAAGTGCGATCGGAGCAAGTGAAAGCTCTGGCTTTGCCTCACCCTTTGGACGACCTAGATGTGCAGCAATAACGAGTGATGCGCCTTTTGCAAGGAGCGCGTTAATTGTTGGAAGTGAAGCACGGATACGTCCATCATCTGTGATCTTTCCTTCTTTCAAAGGAACATTGAGATCACAGCGAAGGAATACACGCTTGCCTGCTACATCTAGGTCAGCCAAAGTAGTCATTAAATTAGAGGCTCTTTCCTACATAACCAACGAGATCGACGAGGCGGTTTGAGTAGCCCCACTCGTTGTCATACCAACCGACAACCTTGACGGTTGTTCCGATTGCCTTTGTGAGCTGTGCATCGAAGATACATGATGAAGGATCTGTCACGATATCTGATGAAACGATTGGATCTTCTGTGTATGAGAGGAAGCCCTTGAGTGAACCTTCGGCTGCCTTCTTCATTGCAGCGTTGATCTCCTCTGCAGTAGCTTCCTTAGCAAGTTCAACTGTGAGGTCTGTTGCAGAACCTGTTGGGACTGGAACGCGCATTGCAAAACCATCGAGCTTGCCCTTGAGCTGTGGAAGTACGAGTGAGATCGCCTTAGCAGCACCGGTTGAGCTTGGGATGATATTTGTTGCAGCTGCACGAGCACGACGAAGATCCTTATGTGGGAAGTCAAGAATGACCTGGTCGTTTGTGTAAGCGTGGATTGTTGTCATCAAGCCGCGGACGATTCCGAACTCTTCATCAAGAACCTTTGCCATTGGTGCAAGGCAGTTAGTTGTACATGATGCATTTGAGATGACGTGGTGGTTAGCTGGGTCGTACTTCTCATGGTTAACGCCCATTACAACTGTGATGTCTTCATCTGTTGCAGGTGCTGAGATGATGACCTTCTTCGCACCAGCTGAGATGTGCTTCTTTGCATCTGCAGCCTTTGTGAAGTGGCCAGTTGATTCGATAACGATATCTGCGCCGACTGAAGCCCATGGAAGGTTTGCTGGGTCGCGATCTGCGAATACCTTAATTGTCTTTCCGCCCACTGTGATTGTGTCATCAGTGTGTGTTACCTCGAGGCCGAGGCGACCAAGGATTGAGTCGTACTTCAAAAGGTGAGCAAGGGTTGCGTTATCTGTGAGGTCGTTGATACCCACAATGTTGATATTTGGGTTTGTAAGGGCTGCGCGGAAGAAGTTACGTCCGATACGTCCAAAGCCGTTGATTCCGACATTAATCATTATTAAACCTCGTTCTTAGAAAGGTGATTTACCGTTAAAAGCCCAAAAAATAGGTGGCTTTACTTGCGCCACAACATTGGGACTTGGGTGAAGGATACCAGCCGTATACCTACCGGCAGGTTCTATGGCTCGGAGCAGGCGAACTTAAGGAGTTTATTCGCCGAGTAAATCTGGCGAGAGACCAGCCTCGGTATCGGGAATTCCAAGCTCTGCCGCACGCTTATCAGCCATCGCCAAGAGTCGACGGATACGGCCAGCAATTGCATCCTTTGTCATTGGCGGAGTTGCAAGAGAACCTAACTCTTCCAGCGATGCTTGACCATGTGCGATTCGTAACTCCCCCGCCTCTTTCAGGTGGTCAGGAATAGTTGGACCAAGAATCTCCATTGCACGTTGAACACGAGCTGCAGCAGCAACTGCTGCGCGCGCAGATCGACGAAGATTTGCATCATCAAAATTTGCAAGGCGGTTTGCAGTCGCTCGGACTTCACGGCGCATCCGTCGTTCTTCCCAAGCAAGGACGCTTTCGTGCGCACCAAGACGAGTAAGAAGTGATCCGATCGCATCGCCATCACGTATAACTACCCGATCTACTCCGCGAACCTCACGAGCTTTGGCAGCAATATTCAACCTGCGAGCTGCTCCAACGAGTGCAAGTGCAGCCTCTGGGCCAGGGCAGGTAATCTCTAACGATGATGAACGACCTGGTTCGGTGAGTGAGCCATGTGCAATAAATGCGCCACGCCAAGCAGCCTCTGCATCGCAGACATTTGCTGCAACAACTTGAGGTGGCAATCCGCGAATTGGGCGACCATTGGCATCAATCAATCCCGTTTGGCGAGCAAGAGCTTCACCTGATTCAATGACTCGAACTACATAACGAGAGCCTTTGCGTAATCCGCTGGAAGAGAGCACGGCGAGATCGGAATCGTGTCCGTAGATATCTGCAATATCTTTCTTGAGGCGGCGGGCAGATTGAGAGGTATCGAGTTCGACTTCAATCACGACCTTGCCTGAGGCGATATGGAGACCCCCAGCAAAGCGCAGCAGTGATGACACTTCAGCCTTACGACAACACGGTTTGGTAATCGTGAGTCGGCTGAGTTCGTCCTTGACTGCCGAGGTCATTGCCATGGGGCTATCAAACCAGCAATTCTCGAGCTATGTGAGCGAAAGTTGAAGCTAATTTCTGGCCATCATGGTGAATGGTCATAGATTCATCGCGTAAATCGGCTTCGAGATAGGCAGATCCACGCTCTGACAAATAATCCTGCAGCTCTTGCCGACCAGCGAGATGACTATCGGCGACGACAAGGTCAAAGCGAAGGTCCGGTGCATAGCGGCTCAATATTTCACAATGCTCTCGAGGCGAGTAGCCAGCATATTCACCAGCAGTAGCCTGATCTTTATTGGAGTCTAAGTTAAGCAGGAGAATTTTCTTCGCTGGTGATTCAACGATAGCTCTTCGCAAAGATGGAACGAGTAAATGTGGGAGAACGCTCGAGAACCACGATCCTGGTCCCATTGTTATCCAATCTGCATCTGCAAGTGCAGCCAGTACCTCAAGTCTGGTTGTTGGATTTTCTGGCTTCATGCGAAGTTCAATCAGGCGACCCGGTGTTGTAGCTACTGCTACCTGACCCACTGCTTCAATCTTTTTTCCATTGTTATCGAAAGTTGCTTCAATATCAAGTGGTTCGGCAGTCATCGGGAGAACACGTCCTACAACCTTAAGCAGCGCACCAACTTGATCAAGCCCCGTGACAACATCTTCATCACGATCCCAGAGAGCGGCAAGCAAGAGGTTCCCGAGCGCATGTCCATTCATTGCTCCATCACTGGTGAATCGGTATTGCATAATCTCTGCCCAATTTCGTCCCCATGCATCATCGGCGCAGAGTGCAGCAAGCGCCATTCGCAAATCACCAGGAGGCATGATGGGAAATTCTTCGCGAAGCCTGCCACTTGAGCCACCATTATCGGCAACTGTGACTACCGCTGTGATCTCTTCGGTAATGGATCTAAGTGCGGTAAGGGTGGCAGCTAACCCATGTCCCCCACCGAGTGCAACAACTTTTGGATGTGCAATCATTCACGACCAACATCTCGATGGGTGGCATGTGCAGAGACTGCGAAGTCTCCGTGTTCGCGATTGAGTTGCGCAGCAATTTCTCGAGCAATCGAAACCGAGCGATGCTTACCACCCGTGCATCCAATTGCAATAGTCACATATTTCTTACCTTCTTGGAGGTAACCCGGAATCATCTTTTCGACAACGGCAACATATGACTTAACGAAATCAGCGACTCCATCCGTTGCAAGCACGTGAGAAAAAACTGCATCATCTAATCCAGACAGTGGGCGGAGTTCTGGAATCCAATGTGGATTGGGAATGAATCGACAGTCTAAAACGAGATCGGCATCGACCGGAATTCCGTATTTATATCCGAATGAGAGAACATTGATGCGAAGCGCCTTCGCCATGCCAGCGGCGAATATCTCTGCCGTGCGCTTCTCTAATTGATGAACATTGAGATTAGAAGTATCAATCACAACATCTGCCTGTGCGCGAAGATCTTCTAACTTTGCGCGTTCGCGTTCGATTCCGTCAACAATTCGATCTGTCGACTGCAGTGGGTGGGGACGACGTGTGGATTCAAAGCGCTGCACCAACGCTTGGTCGCTGGCATCGAGAAAGAGCAATCGATACTTAATATCTGTTTTTCCGAGCGCTTCGAGCGCACTGGCTAAGGCATCAAAGAATTTACCGCCTCGGACATCCACGACAACCGCAACAGATGATTCAGTCTTCTCCATCTCAGTCGCGAGTTCTGGCAGGAGAGCAGGTGGCAAGTTATCAACGACGTGCCAGCCCAGATCTTCCAGTGCGTGCGCTACTGTCGAACGACCGGCGCCTGACATTCCGGTAAGAATAAGGAGCTCGCGATTACTCATGGCCTCATTCTGCACCATCAGTCAACTACCCCTGAATTTCTCCGGTCTCCATATCCACCGCAGGCGCGCTGAGCTTCTCAAGATGGGAGTAGATAACACCGGCGATAGTCGAACCAATCCCCGGCGTAGTCTCAAGTTCAGCCAGAGTTGCTTTGCGAATAGCAGTGACAGATCCAAAGCGATCGAGTAAAGCCTTCCGTCGTGATTCACCAAGCTGTGGAATCTCATCTAAAAGGGATTCAAGCATCACCTTTGATCTCTTAGATCTATGGAAAGTAATGGCGAAACGGTGAGCTTCATCTCGGATTCGTTGTAACAAGTACATACCTTCACTTGTGCGTGGAAGAATTAATGGATCTGAAGAATGTGGAAGCCAGACTTCCTCTAGTCGCTTAGCCAAGCCAACGAGTGCGATATCTGTGATGCCGAGTTCATCCAGTGCGCGTTGTGCTGCCGCTACTTGCGGCGCACCACCGTCGACAACAATCAACTGTGGTGGATAAGAGAATTTCGAGAGCCTTCCGCCGGTCTCGGCCACTTCACTGTGGTTGACCTGACGGTCAGCTAATAAGCGTTTCATGCGACGAGTGATCACTTGGTGCATGGCACGCGTGTCATCGGTGGCGGTAGAGGTATCGATGGCAAAGCGACGATATTCGCTCTTCTTCGCCAATCCATCTTCAAATACCACCATTGAGGCAACAACAGATGTTCCAGAAATATTTGAGATGTCATAACATTCAATGCGCAACGGTGTGCGGGGAAGCTCTAAATGCTCCTCTAATTCAATTAACGCTTTACCCGATACGGCAGCATCAGTCGCTCGCTTACTCATAAATTGAACAAGTGCGTAATGTGCGTTCCGTTCAACTGTCTCGAGTAACTCAACTTTTTCGCCTCGTTGCGGAACCTTAATTGTGACTTTATGACCAGCTAAAGATGAGAGCCACTCCCCTAGCGCTTCCCGATCGGCAGGTTCACCGTTGATATGAATAACAGATGGAATCTCAGTTGTGCCATCACCGTAAATTGAGAAGAGCAAAGATGCATACTGGTCGTCACCCTCCAAACTGCGCTCTTGATCGACAATCCATGATCGAGAACCTTTGATTGATCCACGACGCACCATAAAGATTGAACCCGCAGCGTGAAGCCCCTCTTCATGGATTGCGATGAAGTCGCCATCTAGATCATCCGAAAGATTTCCTTGGGTCGAGCGCTGTGCCTTTTCAAAAGATTCAATCTGATCTCGAATGCGGGCAGCGCGTTCAAACTCTTCACGCGATGAAGCGAGCTCCATCTCGCTACGCATGGTTGGAACAAGATCTTCCATGCCGGCTTCCATAAATGCATCGAGCTTGTAGGCAATCTCCTTATGTTCCTCTGGTGTTACCCAACCCACACATGGCGCTGCGCATTTACCAATATCCCCAAGGAGGCATTGGCGCTTTGACCTTTGGGCACGTGCAAAATTTCCTGCACTACATGAGCGAACCGGGAAAACCTTGAGGAGAACTTCATAGGTATTTCGAAGTGCCCAAGCATTTGTGTAAGGTCCGAAATATTTAAGCCCAGAACGCTTCTCTTTACGCGTAATGAAGATTCGCGGGAATTCATCTTCAAGTGAGATTGCAAGATATGGATAAGACTTATCATCTTTAAATTGGACGTTATAAGTTGGGTGGTACTGCTTAATCCATGAAAATTCGAGAGCGAGTGCTTCGAGTTCGGTGTTGACGATTGTCCAATCAACACGAACCGCCTCGTGAACCATGCGGTAGGTTTTCTGCGCAAGATTAGAACCGAAATATGAACTGAGTCGGTTCTTTAAGTTCTTGGCTTTGCCAACGTAAATGACCTTATCGCTCTTGTTGTAGAAGCGATAGACACCGGGCTCTTCCGGAATCTCGGTAGGACGATAGCTGGCTGGATCTGCCATTGTTACTTGCTCTTTGCTGCAACAGGTTTCTTGGCGGGAGTTTTCTTTACAGATGTCGTTGTCGCTCGATTATTAGCGAGAATTTCGGCAAGGAATTGTCCGGTGTAGCTGGACTTTACCTTTGAAACTTGTTCTGGGGTGCCTTCGGCAACCACAGTTCCGCCGCGGAAACCACCTTCTGGCCCCATATCGATAACCCAGTCAGAAGATTTGATGACATCGAGATTATGCTCGATGACAACGACTGTATTTCCGGTTTCAACGAGGCGTTTGAGCACGCCTAATAATTTGTTGACATCTTCGAAGTGAAGGCCGGTAGTTGGCTCATCGAGAACATAAATTGTGCGCCCAGTTGATCGACGTTGAAGTTCAGTGGCAAGTTTGACGCGCTGCGCCTCTCCACCAGAAAGTGTTGGGGCAGATTGGCCGAGACGAACATAGCCAAGACCTACATCACAGAGCGTCTTGAGATATCGAGCAATCGTTGGAACTGACTCAAAGAATTGATGCGCAATCTCAATTGGCATATCGAGAACTTCTGCAATGGTCTTGCCCTTGTAGTGAACCTCAAGAGTCTCGCGGTTATATCGGGCGCCATGGCAGACTTCACAGGGCACATAAACATCCGGCAAGAAGTTCATCTCGATTGTGATGGTTCCATCACCAGAGCAGTTCTCGCAGCGACCGCCCTTCACATTGAAGGAGAATCTACCTTGCTGATATCCGCGAACCTTTGCCTCAGTAGTCTCGGCAAAGAGCGCACGAACCTTGTCGAAGACACCTGTATAGGTTGCTGGATTTGAACGCGGTGTGCGACCAATTGGAGATTGATCAACGTGAACAACTTTGTCTAGTTGATCAACGCCAGTAACGGTCCGGTGGCGACCAGGAACAAGACGAGCACCGTTGAGCTTATTGGCAAGTGTCGTATACAAAATATCGTTGACCAGTGTTGACTTACCTGAGCCAGAGACACCGGTGACTGAAACGAAGAGACCGAGTGGAATCTCTACTTCGATATCCTTTAAGTTATTCTCTTTAGCGCCTTTAACAACAAGTTTGCGCTTTGGATCTACCGGGCGACGTTCTGATGGAATCTCAATCGATTTACGACCGGAAAGGTATGCGCCGGTAATCGATTCCTTGGAGTTGATGAGATCCTCATAGGAGCCCGAAACAACAACATGTCCCCCGTGTTCTCCCGCGCCAGGTCCGATATCTACCACCCAGTCAGCGGTGCGAATTGTCTCTTCATCATGTTCTACAACAATCAGAGTGTTTCCGAGATTGCGCAGACGGGTAAGCGTGTCAATCAGACGGCGGTTATCGCGTTGGTGCAAACCAATACTTGGCTCGTCGAGAACATAGAGGACACCCACTAGGCCAGAACCAATCTGAGTTGCTAGGCGAATTCGTTGCGCCTCACCACCAGAGAGCGTTGCAGCTGGTCGATCGAGAGATAAATAGTCCAGGCCAACATCGAGCAAGAACCCAAGACGAGCATGAACTTCCTTCATCACGCGCTCAGCAATCTGAGCTTCGCGCGCATTGAGTTCAATCCCCTTAAGGAAAGTTGCGCAATCGTCGATAGAAAGAAGGCAAACTTCAGCGATCGATTTTCCACCAATTGTGACAGCAAGAACTTCTGGCTTGAGACGTGCGCCCTTACATGCAGGACATGGTGTTTCGCGCATGTATGCCTCGTACTTTTCGCGGCTGAAGTCACTATCTGTTTCAGAGTGACGGCGATGAATAAAAGGAATCACGCCTTCAAAGCCAGTTGAGTAATTGCGGACACGTCCATATCGGTTCTTGTACTTCACATGTACTTCGTAATCGAATCCGTTGATGACGGCATCTTTCGCCTTAGCTGGAAGTTTCTTCCATGGCGTATCTAACTTAAATTTAAGTTCGGTCGATAATGCATCAAGCAAACGAAGGAAGTACTCAGATGATTGGCCGCCCGCCCATGGAGCAATTGCGCCTTCTTCGATTGAGATTGAGTCATCGGGAATGATGAGATCCTCATCAACCTCAAGCTTGGTACCAATTCCTGAACATTCTGCGCAGGCACCGAATGGTGAGTTAAATGAGAATGAACGGGGTTCAAGTTCTTCGAAGGAGAGGTTGCAATCGTGACAGGCAAGGTGCTCGCTATAGGTGCGCTCTTTCTCGTCAACTTTGGCATCAACAAAATCAAGAATTACTAATCCACTGGCGAGCTTGAGCGCAGTCTCAATCGAATCTGTCAGACGAGACTTGCTCTCAGCTTTAGCGGTGAGACGATCGACGACAACTTCAATGGTGTGCTTCTCTTGCTTCTTCAACTTTGGTGGTTCAGCTAATTGAATAGTCTCGCCATCAACGCGGGCACGTGAATAGCCCTGCGTGACAAGGTCGCTAAAGAGATCGACGAATTCGCCCTTGCGTTCGCGGACAACGGGAGCCAATACCTGGAACTTTGTGGTTGCCGGCATGGTCAGAATTTGATCGACAATCTGTTGTGGTGATTGGCGAGATACAGCTTTGCCGCAGCTTGGGCAATGCGGACGACCAGCACGTGCAAAGAGCAATCGCAGATAGTCATAGACCTCAGTGATTGTTCCTACAGTTGAACGAGGATTTCGGTTCGTGGATTTCTGGTCAATAGATACCGCAGGTGAAAGTCCTTCAATGAAATCAACATCGGGCTTATCCATCTGCCCCAAGAACTGACGGGCGTAGGCTGAGAGAGATTCAACATAACGACGTTGACCTTCAGCGAAGATAGTGTCGAAGGCGAGCGAAGATTTACCAGAACCAGAAAGACCAGTGAAGACAATGAGCGCATCGCGTGGAAGTTCGAGTGAGACATCCTTGAGATTGTGTTCGCGAGCACCGCGTACGACTAGTTTCTCAATGCTCACTCTTAATGACCCGCCTCATCCATAGATCGAAGTTCACGCTTGAGCTCTTTAATCTCATCTCGCAGACGTCCCGCAAGTTCGAAGGCAAGCTCATCGGCAGCGCCACGCATCTGCTCGGTGAGGGAGCCTATCAACGAGGCGAGTTCTTGGCGCGCTAGAGAGCCCTTGCCACGTTCAACAAATGGAACCGAGCTCTTAGCGCCCTTAATTCCGGCGATGAGTTCATCGGTATCGTCGCTCTCTCGCGCAATCATGTCGGTGATGTCGGCGATCTTCTTACGAAGTGGCTGAGGGTCTACGCCCTTCTCTAGGTTGTATGCAACTTGCTTTGCACGACGACGATTTGTCTCATCAATTGCCTTCTCCATAGAAGCCGTGATGTTGTCGGCATACATATGGACCTCACCCGAGACATTTCGAGCAGCGCGACCAATTGTTTGGATCAGAGATGTCGCAGAACGCAGGAATCCTTCTTTATCTGCATCGAGAATTGCCACAAGTGAAACCTCAGGAAGATCAAGTCCTTCACGAAGCAGGTTAATTCCAATTAAAACGTCGTAATCACCGGAGCGAAGCTCACGCAAGAGTTCAACGCGACGAAGCGTGTCGACCTCAGAGTGCAGGTAGCGAACTCGAACACCACGCTCTTGTAAGTAGTCAGTCAGATCTTCCGACATCTTCTTCGTCAGAGTTGTGACAAGAACGCGTTCATTTCTCTCTGCGCGAATGTTGATCTCTTCTAGCAAATCATCAATCTGACCCTTAATTGGTTTGATCACAATCTTCGGATCAATCAGGCCGGTCGGGCGAATGACCTGTTCGACGACATCGTTATTGACCTTAGCCATCTCGTATTTTCCTGGTGTAGCCGAAAGGTAAACCGTCTGACCTACCCGCTCTTGGAACTCTGGCCACTTCAGCGGGCGGTTATCGAGAGCACTGGGCAGTCGGAAGCCGTGTTCCACAAGTGTTCGCTTTCGTGAGGCATCGCCTTCATACATCGCACCAATCTGCGGAACGGTGACGTGGCTTTCATCGATAACGCAGAGGAAATCTTCTGGGAAGTAATCGAGTAAGCAGTTTGGAGCAGACCCCGGTTCGCGACCATCAAGGTGGCGCGAATAATTCTCGATGCCGGAACAGAATCCGAGTTGTTCCATCATTTCCAGGTCAAAGGTCGTGCGCATGCGAAGTCGTTGTTCTTCCAGCAGCTTGTTCTGTTTGGTGAAAGTATTAAGTTGAATCTGGAGCTCATCTTGAATGTCGCTCATTGCGCGCTTCATGGTTTCTGGGCCAGCTGCATAGTGAGTTGCCGGGAAGATATACATCTCTTCTTCATCGCGAACGATTTCACCTGTTAAAGGATTGAGAGTCGTGATCTTTTCAATCTCGTCACCAAACATCTCAATGCGAATAGCAAGCTCTTCATACATAGGAATAATCTCAACGGTGTCACCGCGTACTCGGAAGGTTCCGCGCTCGAAGGCAACATCGTTGCGTTTGTATTGCACATCAACAAAACGACGTAAGAGTGCATTGCGCTCGATCTCATCTCCAACCTTGAGATGAATCATGCGGTCTATGTACTCCTGTGGAGTTCCCAAACCATAAATACATGAGACGGTCGCAACCACAATTACGTCTCGACGAGTTAAGAGTGAGTTGGTTGCAGAGTGACGCAGTCGCTCTACCTCATCGTTAACACTTGAATCCTTCTCGATAAAGGTATCCGTCTGCGGAACATAGGCTTCTGGCTGGTAGTAGTCGTAATATGAAACGAAGTACTCGACTGCATTGTTCGGCAAGAGTTCGCGAAATTCATTTGCCAACTGAGCTGCCAAAGTTTTATTGGGAGCCAAAACCAATGTTGGTCGCTGAAGTTTTTCTACCAGCCACGCTGTTGTTGCGGATTTACCGGTACCCGTTGCACCGAGCAGGACCACGTCTTTCTCCCCTGCGTTAATACGTCGTGCAATCTCTTCGATTGCAGCTGGCTGATCTCCAGCTGGAACGTAATCGCTAATTACTTGAAAAGGGGCAACCTTCCGTTGAACTTCACTGACGGGGCGCATTGAGTTCGCTCTCCCAAATACGTGCACACTCAGCAAATAGCTCGGCACGGTCTCCATCGTTAACAATCACACGATCTGCAACAGCCTCTCGTTGAGCCTGTGATGCCTGCGCGGCAATCCGGCGCTCGGCTTCATCCTCATCCATACCTCGCTCAAAGAGGCGATTTTCGATATCGCTCTCAACGGTGATGATGTAATCAAACTTATCTGCTGCCCCTGTTTCAACAAGCAGCGGAATCTCGTAAACCAAAATATCGCCGGGGCTCAGGCTCTTGATCTTTGCTGCCAGCGCTGCTTGCACTCTTGGGTGGATGATTGCTTCAAGTCTCTTGCGCTTATCGGCATCTTTGAAAACAATCTTGCCTAGCTTCTGACGGTCAATATCCCCATCAGTCAAAATCTTTGCTGAGAATTCAGCAACAACTTCATCGAATCCGGAGCTACCCGGTTCGATCGCTTGACGCGCTAGTTGGTCCGCATCAATTGTCAGCGCACCGAGTTGAGCAAACATATTGGCAACGGTTGACTTTCCAGCTCCGATTCCACCAGTAAGCCCGACGATTAACATGGGCTTACCTTACCTAGAAGATTGAAAAGTGTGAGTTGAAAGGCGATGTTAAGAATCGGTGCACTGCGTTAGGTGGCAATCTGTCCGCACATCGCCGTAACTCACCTTTTGAATCCTCTTAGGGAATGAGAAAAGCCCCCCGAAGTTATTCGAGGGGCTTTCTCGGTGAAGATTATTCAGCTGGAGTTGCTGCAGCCTCTGCTGCCTGTGCTTCAGCTTTCTGCTTCTTGTGAGCAAGGAAGCGTGTCTGAGCTTCAGCGTACTGACGCTCCCACTCTTCGCGCTGTGTCTCGAAGCCTGGCTTCCATTCCTGTGAATCAGGATCAAAGCCTTCTGGGTAGATGAAGTTTCCATCTGCATCGTAGCGAGCAGCCATTCCGTACTGTGTTGGATCGAATGCTTCGACCTCAACATCTTGTCCTTCATTAGCCTGCTTCAATGAGAGTGAGATACGACGACGCTCAAGATCGATATCGATGATCTTGACGAAGAGTTCGTCATCTACTGCAACAACCTGCTCTGGGATCTCAACGTGGCGCTCTGCGAGCTCTGAGATGTGAACAAGTCCTTCAATTCCTTCGTGAACACGAATGAATGCACCGAATGGAACAAGCTTTGTCACAACACCTGGAACAACTGTGTTAATTGTGTGTGTACGAGCAAATGCCTGCCATGGGTCTTCCTGTGTTGCCTTGAGTGAGAGTGATACGCGCTCACGCTCGAAATCAACTTCAAGAACTTCAACAGTTACTTCATCGCCAACTTCAACAACCTCTGCTGGGTGATCGATGTGCTTCCATGAAAGCTCTGAAACGTGTACGAG
Organism: Candidatus Nanopelagicaceae bacterium; assembly: GCA_965267625.1. Taxonomy (GTDB): domain Bacteria; phylum Actinomycetota; class Actinomycetes; order Nanopelagicales; family Nanopelagicaceae; genus Planktophila. Next base: position 650,801 of record OZ254124.1, on the reverse strand, counting down.
ACCATCTACGCCACCAAGGTCAACGAATGCACCGAAGTTAACGATTGATGAGACAACACCTGAGCGAACCTGACCCTTTTGGAGCTGGTTAAGGAACTCTGTGCGTGACTGTGACTGTGTCTGCTCGAGGAATGCACGACGTGAGAGAACAACATTGTTGCGGTTCTTATCGAGCTCGATGATGCGAGCCTCAACCTGCTTACCGATGTAAGGAGTGAGATCGCGTACGCGACGCATTTCAACGAGTGATGCTGGAAGGAAGCCACGAAGTCCGATGTCTACGATGAGACCACCCTTAACAACTTCAATAACTGTACCGACAACAACTTCGTCGCGCTCCTTCTTGCCTTCGATTTCGCCCCATGCACGCTCATACTGAGCACGCTTCTTAGAGAGAATGAGACGGCCTTCCTTGTCTTCCTTCTGAAGAACAAGAGCTTCGACCTTATCGCCGACCTTAACAATGTCGTTTGGATCTGCATCGTGGCGGATTGAGAGTTCACGTGAAGGGATTACGCCTTCAGTCTTGTAGCCGACGTCAAGAAGTACTTCTTCGCGGTCTACCTGAACGACAGTACCTGTTACTAGGTCGCCGTCTGAAAAATTTCTGATTGTGCCTTCGATTGCTGCAAGAAAGTCTGCTGCTGATCCGATGTCGTTTACTGCGATTTGTGTAGTCAAGATGCTCCGTAGGGATAGAAAGTAGTAGGGACAGTTCTTATGAAGTTATATCGCTCAATGAGCGAAGTCGAATTTTACGTCTGCCCGCGTGGAAGGGGCAAATCGCCTTCAAAATCACGCTCAATCGGCATATGATGACCAGGCAATGAAGCGCTATAGAGAACTCTTCCGATTCCCGAATGTCTGGGTCTTAGTTCTCAGCGCATTTCCGGCTCGCGTCGCTTACGGAATGGTCAGCCTCGGAATCTTCTTTAAGGTCGAACAAGAGCTCAACTCTGTTGCACTTGCTGGCCTTGCAGTTGGTATGAATGCTGCAGCAGGTGCGGCAACTGCCGGGATTCGCGGAACAATCATCGATCGCTACAGCATGAAGTGGCCACTTCGAATTCAAGTTCCTGGATATGCAATCATGCTGATTGCTCTCAATGGCGCAACCGATAAATCTTCACTTTTGATTTATTCGCTCATTCTTGGACTCACCGCTCCTCCGATTAACTTATCGGTGCGACCTTTATGGCGTGATGCCGTTTCTGATGATTGGCTACGAACTGCTTATGCAGTTGATACCGCAGTGATGAGCACTGCTGGAGTTATTGGTCCGGTCATCGTTACATCACTCGCGCTTTCATCTGTTCCAAAGAGCGCCCTCTACGTATGTGCTGCATTTATGCTCATCGGTGGTGGCTCTCTTGCACTAACAAAGATTGCACGTAATTGGATCCCAGAGGAAAAGCCTGCGGTGAAGGTTTCCATGTGGCGCCATCGTCCGCTTCAGTTATTAGTAGTCGAAGGTTGCTTCATTGGTTTTGGTTGGGGCGTGTTTGATGTCGCAGTCCCCGCATTCGCAACTCTAGAAGATGTCCCACATCGCACGGCTTGGATCTTTACCGCGATGGGAATTGCAAACATCATCGGTGGCCTGCTCGGCGGATTAGTCTCGAAGAAGACCACTCCCCTTGGCGCACTTCGTAAAACATATTTCGCTTGGTTTATCGTCTCTCTCCCGCTGGCATTTTTATATCCAGATTGGTCGATGGTGATCGGTGGCGCATTCATGGGTCTCGTTGGTGGAGCGATTCAAGTCTTCTATTGGGAAGTCATGGAAGCTGTCAGGCCGCAAGGATCACCGACCGGAATGATGGGTTGGCTCTGGACTATTGAAGGAACGCTGATGTCGATTGGGTCTGCATCAGGCGGAGTAATCTCCGAGAAGATCTCGCCTAATTTCGCTTTAGGAATTACAACAGTCTGCATCGGAATTGGCTACACAATTCTTACCATCGGCAGAGGTCGACTTGCTGATGCGAACAAGCTTCCTACCGATGAAGAAGATCTCGCCGCTATGAAAGATAACGCCACTACAAATCAGTGAGCGGCAATGTTCCAATTCTTGCCAACACCGATTCCAACGTTAAGTGGCGCCTTCAGTGGGAAGGCACTTCCCATCTCGCGTCGAACCAACTCTGTGACTGCCACTTCTTCCTTGGCGATTATTTCAAGAATGAGTTCATCGTGAACTTGTAGAAGTAAGCGTGAGGTGAACCCACCTTCTACAAGAGCTTTCTGCACATTGAGCATTGCTAGTTTAATAATGTCCGCAGCTGAACCTTGGATAGGTGCATTGAGCGCCATACGCTCTGCTACCTCTCTACGTTGACGGTTATCGCTCATCAAATCAGGGAGATAGCGACGACGCCCCATAACGGTCTCGGTATAGCCAACCTTGCGCGCCTCTTCCACAACAGTCTTTAAGTAATCGCGGATTCCACCAAAGCGTTCGAAGTATCGGTCCATCAAATCTTGCGCAGCAGGCGGTGAAAGATCTAGTTGGGCTGCAAGGCCGTAAGAACTTAAGCCATAGGCAAGGCCATACGACATCGCCTTTATTTGACGGCGCATCTCTGGATCGACATCACCTGGCTTTACGCCAAAGACTTCACCAGCAATAGATGCGTGCAGGTCTTCACCGGACTCAAAAGCCTTAATGAGATTGGCATCATGAGATAGATGAGCCATGATGCGCATTTCAATTTGGCTGTAATCCGCCGTAAGTAGAGCGTCATAACCTTTTCCTGCGATAAAGGTGGCGCGAATCTTTCGGCCATCTTCAGTGCGAACCGGAATGTTTTGTAAGTTTGGGCCAACCGATGAGAGTCGACCAGTTGCAGCAACGGTCTGGGCGAAGTGCGTATGGATTCGCTTATCCCCTGCAACTTCTGCAACCAATCCATCAATAGTGGTTGCAAGCTTCTTTACCTCGCGGATACGTAAGAGCGAAGCAAGAACAGGGTGTGCCGTCTTTTCAAAGAGCCAGTTAAGTGAATCGGCATCTGTTGTGAAACCTGTCTTAATCTTCTTTGTCTTTGGCAGGCCAAGTTCTTCAAAGAGCACAACCTGCAGCTGCTTTGGTGATGCCACATTAAATTCATGTCCGACAGATTTATGGGCCTTGGCTGTTTCTTCTGCAACTTCGCTCTCAAAGAGTTCTAGTAAGCGGTTAAGTTCTCTAATATCGACGGCGACGCCGCGGTTCTCCATCACCGCCAAGAGCTCGGCAATAGGAAGCTCTAGTTTGGTAAAGAGATCATTTAAACCGCGCTCTGTGAGGTCAGCTTCTAGGTTCTTCTTTAATTCAAAGAAGGAAACTGCCTGAGAAGCGAGTAAGTTCTCAGCCGAAGAGCTATCGAGTGGATGTCCCCACTTATCGGCAACATCAGCTATCGACGATGCGCGAACTCCGGGATTAACCAAATATGCCGCTAGATCAATATCGAAAGTGAAACCTGAAAAGCCATTGATGCGCGCAAGTGATTTTCCATCGTAGACAATCTTTGGGCAAGACGTATCTGTCGCCCACTCCCCCATCGTGGAACCTTCAACTAGGAATACATCTGTTGCGTTAAGCGCTACCGCATATCGCACGAGCTGCTCATCGACAGAGTCGCCAGAGAGAGTAAATGCGACAGCGATTTCGCCGCCATGCGCACCAATCTTCTTTGATAGCTCGGCCGCTGAGATGAAATCAGCCTTTACTGGGGCGCCAAAGAGGTCGCCTTGCAATTCGCTCGTTGCAGATTTCTTCCCCTTGGCAGGAGCTGTTCCTGCCGCTGCAATCGGCTTGAAGCGATCTTTTAGAGTTTTAAATTCAAGTGTTGTGAGAAGCGGATCAATCTTCTCGAGGTCGATGCCTTTCCACTCCATCGCATCAAGCGCGAAGGTAATCGGCGCATCGTGCACGAGTTGTGTGAGTTCGCGATTACGAATCACATTGTCAATGTTGTCACGAAGTGATTGACCAACCTTGCCGCCGACCTTATCCACCTCTGAAAGCAGTTCTTTCAGAGATCCGTATTCAACAACCCACTTAGCCGCCGTCTTTTCTCCGACGCCAGGAATGGAAGGCAAGTTATCGCTTGGGTCGCCACGAAGTGCTGCAAAATCTGGATACTGCGCCGGCGTCATTCCATACTTTTCAATAACAGCATCCGGTGTCATACGCGCCATCTCGCTGACACCGCGCTTGGGATAGAGAACTGTTGTCTTCTCATTGACCAACTGGAAGCTATCGCGATCACCAGTACAGATCAGGATCTCAAAGCCATCCTTCTCGGCCTTCTTTGAGATCGTGGCAATCAGGTCATCGGCTTCATAGCCCTCAAGCTGAAAGTGCTCAATTCCGCAGCCATCAATGAATTCATGGAGGTAGGACATCTGAGACCGGAACTCATCTGGCGTGGAAGCTCGATTGGCTTTGTACTCGGGAAAAATATCGGAACGGAATGTCTTCCGAGAAACGTCGAAGGCGACGGCAACATGCGTTGGTTTCTCTTCTTTAATCAGAGAGATGAGCATGGTGGCAAAGCCATAGATTGCATTGGTGTGCTGCCCCATTGCAGTAGTGAAGTTTTCAACCGGCAACGCATAGAAAGCGCGATAGGCCATTGAATGGCCATCAATCAACAGCAGTTTCTTAGGCGCGCTCATGGCGCACATCCTATGTAACAAGTTAAGATTTCGAACTATGACGCAACCTGATTACTTGGCAATTCTTCGCGAACGCGGTGCTGGACATCTAGATCAGAAGATGGGCATTGAAATCATTGAAGCCTCCCCGCAACGTCTCGTGGGACGTATGCCAGTGGCGGGAAATACCCAACCTCTCGGGTTATTGCATGGCGGCGCAAATGTCGTGCTCGCTGAATCTCTCGGTTCGGTAGGAACTCAGCTTCATGCCGGCCCTGATCGCAAGATTGTCGGAGTCGATATCAATGCAACTCATCACAAATCTGCAACCTCAGGCTATGTAACTGGCACTGCGACTGCAATTAGCCTTGGAAAGACGATGTGTAGCTACGAGATTGTGATTGAAAATGAAGACGGGCAGCGCACATGCACTGCCCGTATCACCTGCCTAATTCTTGCAGATCGTAAATAGTTATTACGAGTTAGTGAGCTCCTACACCGAGGTAGGCAGCACGCACTGCTGGATCATTAAGAAGATCTGAAGCCTTCGCTTCCTTAACAACGTTTCCTGTCTCTAGAACATAGGCACGGTGAGCACGTTGAAGTGCCTGTTGTGCATTCTGCTCGACGAGAAGGATTGTTGTTCCGAGGTTATTGATCTCTGTAATGATGCGGAAGATATTTGCAATCATCAACGGCGCAAGACCCATAGAAGGCTCATCAAGGAGCAGAACCTTTGGACGTGCCATCAATGCGCGACCAATTGCGAGCATCTGCTGTTCTCCACCAGAGAGAGTTCCGCCAGCTTGGTTAACGCGCTCGAGCAGACGTGGAAAGAGGTGGTAAACCTTTTCCAGATCTTCCTTCATCTCTGACTTACGATCCTTGCGGTGGTACTTACCCATCTCAAGGTTCTCAAGCACTGTCATACCAGGGAAGATTCCGCGGCCTTCTGGTGCCTGTGAAAGACCAAGCTCTACGCGATCGTGCGCTGCCATCTTTGAGATGTCTTTGCCATCAAAGAGAATCTGACCAGATGAGACTGGGCGCAGACCTGAGATTGTCTTGAGCATTGTTGTCTTGCCTGCGCCGTTAGCGCCAATGAGTGTGACGATTTCACCTTCGTTGACAACGATTGATACGCCTTTAATCGCTTCAATCTTGCCATAGTGAACGTGGAGATCCTTAACTTCAAGACGCATCTGCGGGTGCTCCTAGGTAAGCCTCAATAACTCGAGGGTCGTTTTGAACAACAGAAGGTAGGTCATCTGCAATCTTTGTACCGAAGTCGATAACGACAACGCGATCCGAGATTCCCATGATGAGCGACATATCGTGTTCGATGAGCAAGACGGTGTAACCAGCATCGCGAATCTTCTTGATTGTCTCTGCAAGTGCAACCTTTTCAGCTGGGTTAAAGCCAGCGGCAGGCTCATCGAGAAGAACGAGCTTTGGATTTGTCGCGAGAGCGCGAGCAATTTCAAGGCGGCGCTGATCTCCATATGGAAGGTTCTTTGCAAGGCGACCTGCATGCTTGCGAAGACCCATGAAATCAAGAAGTTCGAGAGAGCGCTCAAGAGCAGCCTTCTCTTCGCGACGTGATCGTGGAGTTCCGAAAATAGAACCAATCACACCTGTCTTTGAGTGAATATCTGCACCGGTCACAACGTTTTCTAGCGCAGATGACTCACCGAAGAGGCGAATGTTCTGGAAGGTACGAGCAACTCCGGTCTTAGTAACCTGGTGGCGCTTCTTACCTATGAGAGATTGACCATCAAAGTTAATCTCACCTGAGGTTGGCTTATAAACGCCAGTGATGACGTTGAAGATTGTTGTCTTACCGGCGCCGTTAGGGCCGATGAGAGCAAGGATCTCGCCCTTCTTCACTTGCAGGTTTACATCGTTGAGAGCTGTAACGCCACCGAATTTCATCGTGACATTTTTGAGTTCGAGAAGTACTTCAGACATTATTTGATTTCTCCTTCTCCGGACTCTTCAACATGATCCCAATCTGGTTCAAGGTGTTCACGCTTCTTCTTTGGCAAGATGCCGTCAGGACGAAGGTTCATCATGACAACAAGTGCAATACCGAATACGAGGATACGTGGCTGGCTCAAGAAGCGGATGCGCTCTGGCGTAAAGGCCAAGAGAACAGCTCCGAGGATTACTCCCCAGATATTTCCGATTCCACCGAATACAACGCAAGCAAGAATCAAGATTGAAACGTTCAAGTTAAATTGATCCGGAACAATCGAAAGAATCTGTGACGCGTAGATAACGCCGCCAACGCCAGCAACAGCTGCGCCGAGTACGAATGCCCACACCTTTGAACGGCGAGTGTTGATTCCCATCAACTGAGCAACATCGTCATCTTGACGGATTGCATCCCAAGCACGACCTGGGCGACGCGCTGCGAGGCGACGAACCATCCAGATAATCAGCAAGGTAAATGTAAGAAGAAGCCAGTAGTAAGGCTTTGGATCCAAGATGGTGAACTTCGCCTTAAAGATATCTGGCGGCGTTGGAATGCCTGCGATACCGCGGGAGCCACCGATTGCATCTGTATTAACCGCAAAGATACGGACGATTTCACCGAAGCCAAGAGTCACGATTGCGAGATAGTCACCGCGAAGACGAAGGGTTGGAGTTCCAAGAAGAACACCTGAGAGCATCGCAAGTCCAACACCAATTGGAAGGATCTCCCAGAAGTTGAGGTCAGTCTTAGTTCCAAGAATCGCCATTGTGTAGGCGCCGATGGCAAAGAATGCAACATAGCCAAGGTCGAGCAGACCTGACTTTCCAACCACAATATTGAGGCCGATTGCCATCATCACATACATGCCCACTGGGTAGAAGAGAACTGATTGGAAGTCAGAACCCGGTGTATTAATCAGTGGGTTGTTGAGGAATGGAAGCGCGTAACAGAATCCAATAAAGATTACTGAGAGCAGAACGCGGCGCCAACGTGGGGAACGATCCCAGAAGTCGGCACCTTTATCGCGGAGGTTAAAAGATACTTTTGACATTAGACCCTCGCCTGCGTAATTGACTCACCAAACAAGCCGGTCGGCTTGATCAGAAGAACGAGTACCAAGATGATGAAGGAGATAACTGCTTTCCAGGCAGTACCGAAGACAGCTGATGTATATGTCTCCATCAGACCGAGCACAAAACCTCCGAAAAGTGCACCGCGAAGGTTACCGATTCCGCCGAGCACAGCTGCAGTAAATGCGCTGATGCCAAGGAAGAAGCCGACCTTAAATGAAGTGTTCTCGTATACAAGAATGTAGAAGAACGCTGCAGCCCCTGCCATCAATCCGCCAGCAAAGAATGTCACTGTAATAACGCGGTTGATATTAACGCCCATCAGCGTTGCTGTGTTTTCATCCATTGATACTGCGCGGATTCCCTTGCCGAGGCGAGTCTTTGAGATGAATTGATCGAGGGCAACCATCATCAAGCCAGCTGCGACAATAACAATAACCTTGTCATTGCGGATATCTGCACCTGCATATGAAACTAAGAATGTCTTATCCATGATGCGTGGAAATTCGCGCGGAAGTGAATCAGTCGCGATGCGGAAAGCTTCAACGAGTGAGATTGAGACACCAATTGCTGAAATCAAAGTCGCAAGCTTTGTCGCGCCACGCTTGCGCAGACGACGGTAAGCCACGAACTCGACGAGCACTGCTGCAATTGCTGAGGAGAGCATTGCAATAACAAGTGCAAAGAGAAGAGTGAGAATCATCTTGCCACCGGTAAGTGGTTCATCTTCGACCTTCACGCCGATGAGACCAGTTGCAAAGAGAGAACCAAAAGTTCCGATCATAAATACTTCTGAGTGGGCGAAGTTGATGAGGCGAAGTACGCCATAGACCAACGTATATCCCAACGATATGAGCGCGTAGATCGCGCCCAGAGCTAGACCATCAAAGGTCAGCATCCAGAATGCATCTCTTAAGAGTGCAAAATCCACAAAACACCTCGATATTTCATAAGGGAGGGAGACGGTGCCGTAACACCGTCTCCCTCCGTTTTAATGATGAACTGCTTTCCTACTTACTTATTACAACCTAATAATCAAAGATTACTTGATTGCGCCAAGAAGTACGATCTTGCCGTTCTTGATGATGAAGCCGTTGACATCTGCGCCAGAAACTTCACCCTCAGCGTCAAACTTAAGTGTCTTTGAAAGACCCTTTGATGACTTTGTTGAAACGTACTTGTTGATTGATGCGCGGTCTGTGTTTCCTGCCTTGATAGCCTCAAGGAAGAAGTTAGCTGCATCGTATGACTCTGTTGTGTAAACACCAGGAGTCCAACCAGCCTTTACCATCTCAGCAGCAAGCTTTGGAGATGCTGTCTCGAATGGGATTGCTGGAGCTGTAAGAAGTACGCCTTCAGCTGCCTTACGTGCAAGCTTTACGAACTGAGCATCAAGTGTTCCGTCGCCTGAAGCGAAAGTAACCTTTGAGCCAGAGTCACGAAGCTGCTTTACGAATACTGCAGCCTGTGAGAAGTAGCCTGAGTAGAAGACGGCTGTTGCCTTTGACTTCTTGATCTTTGCAATTGTTGCAGAGAAATCAGTTGTACCTGTTGGTGTTACATCCTTACCGACAACGCGGCCAGCAAGTGTGATGTCAACAGTCTTCTGGAGACCAACTGCATAGTCTGATGCATCGTTAACAAGGAATACTGTTGCATTCTTGTTCTTTGAAACGATCAAACGTGCTGCTGCTGGACCCTGGTAATCATCTGTCAACACTGCGCGGTGGAAGATTCCCTTACCGAATGATGGAAGTGTTGGGTTTGTTGCAGATGGTGTGATTACTGAAAGACCTGCTGAAAGGTACACAGGAAGTGAAACCTTTGATGCGCCTGAGTATGCAGGACCGACGAGAGCAACTACGCACTCTTCAGCTGCAACCTTAGGAGCGATTGGAGCAGCAACTGCTGGATCTCCCTGGTCATCTACTTCGTAGACAACTGGATCAACGTTTGCGCCCTTGTTTGCTGCAAGGAACTTCTTAAGTGCGAACTTAACGCCGTTAAGTTCGTTAATGCCGAGTGCAGCCTCAGGACCTGTAAGTGGACCCTGGTATGCAATCTTCAACTTGCCTGAGCATGCTGCGTTAGCTGCTGGCGCAACTGTTACTGAAACGCCAAGAACCATTGCTGCTGCGGCTGCAAGAGAAATAATCTTCTTCATGTGGAGCCTTTCCTGTTTTTATCCCGGGACAGGGAGGGTTGAAGGGTAGTGGGCGGGGGTGAGCCCAGACAAGGTGGAATGGGTTAAATACACGCATATGGTCATTACTTTTTGATTACGAAGAGATACTCAATCTCATTATTTAAGATGTCAATCCCACGCCTGGATTAGCGGTCGAGAGCGGCCTCGGGAGAGATAACAGCCATCGCTACCTCTTTCATTGTGAGACGGCGATCCATTGCTGCCCGCTGAATCCAGGTAAAAGCCTCTGGCTCAGAGAGATTGAGCGCCTTCATCAAAATTCCCTTGGCGCGATCTATGACCTTTCGAGTCTCTAAGCGTTCGTGAAGGTCAGCAACTTCATCTGCCAGCGATTTCATCTGGGTGTGTCGACTCATCGCAATCTCAATCGCGGGAACGAGGTCCCCAATTGAGAATGGCTTTACAACATATGCCATTACGCCAGCATCTCGTGCGCGTTCTACCAGCTCTCGTTGGCTAAAGGCGGTCAACATTAAAACCGGTGCGATTGAGATGATCTTTTCTGCCGCTGAAATTCCATCGAGAACAGGCATCTTTACATCGAGAATACAAAGATCTGGCTTATGTTCGGTAGCTAAAGCAATCGCTTCTTCACCATTGGTTGCCTCTGCGCAGACTGTATATCCAGCTTCCTGAAGCATCTCTATGAGATCCATGCGGATGAGAGCTTCATCTTCGGCAACGAGGATACGCACGCTCATAGGTGAATCATCCTCTTCCGAATCGGAATATTCAATCAAAATTTCCAGAATGACATATCTAGAGTGCCCCGAGTCGGATTCGAACCGACACTATGCAGTGTTTGAGACTGCCCTCTCTACCGTTGGAGTACCGAGGCTTCTGCGCCAATCCTACCCGAAGAAAAAGGGTTACTTGTAAGCAGGAACGACGCCTTCTCCTGCGTTACTTGTAAGCAGGAACGACGCCTTCTCCTGCGTTACTTGTAAGCAGGAACGACGCCCTCTCCTGCGTTACTTGTAAGCAGGAACGACGCCATTGACGGCATCGCCCACGGTGTGAACACGCATAGCGTTGGTAGAACCTGGAATTCCTGGAGGTGCACCAGCGATAATCATGACCTGCTCGCCGATTGCAGCGCGCTTAGAATCGATAAGAATGCGATCTGCCTGAAGAACCATGTCATCTGTGTGCTTCACCATTGGCGAGATCATTGGTTCGATTCCCCATGAGAGCGCTAGGCGGTTGTAGGTGCCTACTTCTGGAGTGATAGCAAGAATTGGTAGGCGAGAACGAAGACGAGAGATTCGTCGAGCCGAATCACCAGATTGTGTAAATGTTACGAGGTACTTCGCACCAAGAACTTCTCCAACTTCAGCTGCTGCCTTTGTAATTGCGCCACCCTTTGTGCGAGGTGCATGAATCAAAGGACGAATTCGATCAAGACCTTCTTGCTCAGTCTTTTCAATAATGCGCGCCATTGTTTCGACAGCTTCAATTGCGAAATCACCCACAGATGTTTCGCCAGAGAGCATGAGCGCATCTGCGCCATCGAGAACTGCATTTGCACAGTCAGTTGCCTCAGCGCGTGTTGGACGCGAATTTGTAATCATTGAATCAAGCATCTGAGTCGCAACGATGACTGGCTTAGCAGCATCGCGAGCGAGTTCAACGCAACGCTTCTGAACCATTGGGACATCTTCAATCGGCATTTCAACACCAAGGTCACCACGTGCAACCATGATGCCATCGAATGCATCAACGATTTCTTGAAGATTATCGACTGCCTGCGGCTTCTCGATTTTTGCAATCACAGGAACGTGAATTCCAACCTCATCCATAATCGCATGCACATCTTTAATATCCGCGGCATTACGAACAAATGAGAGCGCGATGAAATCTGCACCAGCACGAAGTCCCCAACGAAGATCATCTGCATCTTTCTCTGACATAGCAGGAACAGATACAGCAACACCAGGAAGATTGATTCCCTTGTTATTGCTGACAGCACCCGGGAAAATGCACTTGGTGATGACGTCATTGCCCTTAACTTCAATCACTTCAACGGTGACCTTGCCATCGTCGATCATGATGAAATCGCCAGCTTTGCAATCTCCTGGAAGGCCTTTGTAAGTCGTACCAACGCGCTCCTTTGTGCCAGGAACTTCATCAGTTGTAATCGTGAAGATATCTCCACGAGCGAGCTCATGTGGACCATTTTCAAAACGTGCCAAGCGGATCTTTGGACCTTGTAGGTCTACGAGAATTGCTACTGCCTTACCTGCCTCCTTGGCAGCTTCCCGGACGCGATCAAGGCGTCCCTGGTGCTCTTCATAGGAACCATGTGAGAGGTTCAGGCGTGCCATATTCATTCCAGCTGCGATGAGTTCTCGCACCTTCTCTGGAGATTCAACAGCAGGACCCATTGTGCATACAATTTTCGCGCGGCGCATGTTCGTACCTTATCTTCTAATAAATGGAGCCGGTCATTACTGGCCGGTTTTCACCTGTGATTTATCTGGCTTTAGACCAGCATCTGACGAGTAGTTGGTTCGATTGGTGAAGGCAGTTGTGTCTCCCCCATCAAGTATCGATCTACCGCAGCTGCAGCAGAGCGACCTTCTGCAATCGCCCAGACAATGAGAGATTGACCGCGGCCGGCATCGCCAGCAACGAATACATCTTCTTGATTAGTCTGGAAATCATCGTTGCGATTGATATTTCCGCGATCATCGAGTTCAACTTCAAGTTGATCAATCAAGACAGACTTTTCTGGACCGGTAAAGCCCATCGCTAGGAATGCAAAGTCGGCTGGAAGTTCACGCTCTGATCCTGGAACAGATTCAAACTTTCCATTGACGAACTTGGTCTCAACAATCTTAAGTGCACGGAGATTTCCATTTTCATCACCAAGAAATTCCTCCGTGGAAACACCGAAGATGCGATTGTCGAGCTCTTCATGCGCACTTGAGACACGGAAGATCATTGGATATGTAGGCCATGGTTGACCAGCAGGACGCTCTTCAGAAGGCTGCGGCATGATTTCAAGTTGCGTAACACTTGCAGCCCCTTGGCGAATCGAAGTTCCCAGGCAATCTGCACCGGTATCTCCGCCACCCAAGATGACGACGTGCTTACCAGCAACGTTAATGGGTGGAGTCTCAACTTCACCCAGTGCCTGCTTATTGCCCCATGGCAAGAATTCCATCGCTTGATAAATGCCCTTAAGGTCACGTCCCTTAACGTTGAGATCGCGCCACTGGGTTGCACCAATTGCAATCAGAACTGCGTCATAGCGAGTACGAAGTGCTTGACCAGTGATATCAACACCAGCTGCTACTCCGGGACGGAAACGTGTTCCTTCTTGCTCCATCTGCGCCAAACGACGATCGAGAATGTTCTTCTCCATCTTGAACTCAGGAATTCCATAACGAAGGAGTCCTCCGATTTTATCTGCGCGCTCAAATACCGCGACTGTATGTCCGGCGCGTGTGAGTTGCTGAGCTGCTGCAAGTCCTGCAGGACCAGAACCGATTACGGCAACAGTCTTACCTGTCAGGCGATCTGGAATCATCGGCTTTACTGCACCGAAACCAAAGGCTTCTTCAACTGTGCGAAGTTCAACCTGCTTGATTGTTACTGCATCACGATTGATTCCAACGACACATGCTGTCTCGCAAGGTGCTGGACAGAGACGACCAGTGAACTCTGGGAAGTTGTTGGTTGCATGCAAGCGATCAATCGCATCTGATTTATATCCGCGATACATCAAATCGTTCCACTCTGGAATCAAGTTTCCGAGTGGGCAACCGTTATGACAGAAAGGGATACCGCAATCCATGCAACGACCAGCTTGCTTCTGCAAGTGGTCGAAACTCTGCGGTTCGTAGACTTCACGCCAATCTTTGATACGCACATCAACTGGTCGACGCTTTGGCGTTTCTCGTGGAGTTGTCATAAAGCCCTTTGGATCAGCCATTTGCTGCAACCTCCATTACATAGTGATCTGCTGGTAAACCTTCATCAGTAGCGCGCTTCATCGATGCGAGCACACGTGCATAGTCACGCGGCATGATGAGCGAGAAGCGAGTAAGTGATGCATCCCAATCAGCAAGAAGAGCTGCTGCAATCTCAGAGCCGGTCTCTTTCTGGAACTCTGTGATAGATGCGCGCAGATTCTCTTTCTGATCTGCGGGCACTGCAAGAACATCGACCATATCTGTGTTGACGAGATCGGCATTGAGATCAAGTACGAAGGCTCGACCACCTGACATGCCCGCCGCAATATTGCGTCCGGTGCGACCGAGGATGATTACCGTTCCGCCGGTCATGTATTCGAGCGCATGGTCTCCCACGCCCTCCACAACAGCGGTAGCTCCTGAGTTACGTACACAGAAGCGCTCCCCCACTAAGCCGCGAATATAGATTTCACCGGCAGTTGCCCCGTAGCCGATCACGTTTCCGGCAATCACATTCTCTTGCGATGCAAATGTTGCCCTCTCATCAGGACGAACAACTACTCGCCCACCTGAGATTCCCTTGCCGACATAGTCATTGGAATCACCGAAGAGACGAATAACCATGCCACGAGGGGTAAATGCGCCAAGTGATTGTCCAGCTGAACCACGCAATGTGATGTTGATGGTTCCAGCAGGAAGTCCTTCAGCGCCGTACTTGCGAGTGATCTCTGCGCCCAACATCGTGCCGACGGTGCGGTTTACATTTCGAACTGGAAGATCAATCGAGACTTTCTCGCCCTTAGTAAGTGCTGCAGCAGACTTCTCGATAAGAGTGTTATCGAGGGCAGCAGCTAAACCGTGATCCTGGGTTGTGGTGCAGTAGAGAGATGATTGCACATCTGGACGTACCAGAAGTGGTGACAAATCAAGGCCTGCGCTCTTCCAGTGATCAACCGCTCTCTTTGTTTCAAGATATTCAACGTGGCCAATTGCATCCTGCAATGTGCGGAAGCCGAGGGATGCCAAGATTTCGCGAACTTCTTCGGCAATGTATTCGAAGAACGTTTCTACGAACTCTGGCTTTCCAGTAAATCGTGCGCGGAGTTCTGGGTTCTGCGTTGCAACGCCTACTGGACATGTATCCAAGTGACAGACTCGCATCATGATGCAGCCGGAGACCACAAGTGGCGCAGTTGCAAATCCATACTCTTCTGCACCGAGCAGCGCCGCAATTACAACATCGCGACCTGTCTTGAGCTGACCATCTGCCTGGACGACGATGCGATCACGTAATCCATTGAGGAGAAGTGTCTGCTGTGTTTCAGCAAGTCCGAGCTCCCATGGAGCACCAGCGTGCTTGAGCGATGTCAGTGGTGATGCACCAGTTCCACCATCGTGACCGGAGATGAGAACAACATCTGCATGTGCCTTAGAAACACCTGCAGCAACTGTTCCAACGCCAACTTCTGCCACAAGCTTGACGTGAACACGAGCATTCTTATTGGCGTTCTTAAGATCGTGAATCAATTGTGCAAGATCTTCAATCGAGTAAATATCGTGATGAGGTGGCGGTGAAATAAGACCAACACCTGGTGTTGAGTAACGAGCCTTTGCAACCCATGGATAGACCTTGTTGCCAGGTAGCTGACCGCCCTCACCAGGCTTTGCACCTTGGGCAATCTTGATCTGAATATCATCGGCATTGACTAGATAGTTACTTGTCACACCAAAGCGACCAGAGGCAACCTGCTTGATAGCAGAGCGCTTCGAGTCACCATTATCCATTCGCACAAAGCGCGCAGGATCTTCTCCGCCTTCGCCAGTGTTGGACTTTGCGCCGAGACGGTTCATCGCGATTGCGAGTGTCTCATGTACTTCCTGCGAAACTGATCCATATGACATCGCACCGGTTGAGAAGCGCTTAACAATCTCAGAGATTGGTTCGACTTCATCGATTGAGATTGGTGTGCGCTCTGTAAATTCAAAGAGGCCACGAAGTGTCATCAGCGCCTTACTCTGATCATTGACCTTCGATGTGTATCGCTTAAAGATGTCATATCGCTTATTGCGAGTTGAGTGCTGGAGCGCAAAGACTGTCTCTGGGTTGAACAAATGTGGTTCGCCATCGCGACGCCATTGATATTCACCGC
Organism: Candidatus Nanopelagicaceae bacterium; assembly: GCA_965267625.1. Lineage (GTDB taxonomy): Bacteria > Actinomycetota > Actinomycetes > Nanopelagicales > Nanopelagicaceae > Planktophila. The sequence goes on along the minus strand of OZ254124.1, from coordinate 634,839 downwards.
CGACTGCAAGTTTCTTGGCACCCGGGATTTCACCGCCAACTGGATAGGCCAAGAAGTGGCGCTTGATTGTCTCTTCTGCAATGACATCGAGATCAACGCCGCCAAGACGTGAAGTTGTTCCAACGAAGAATTCGTCAACAACTTCTTGAGCAATACCAATTGCTTCAAAGACCTGAGCTCCGGTGTATGACGAGATTGTCGAGATACCCATCTTGGACATCACCTTGAGGACACCTTTGCCGAGCGCCTTAATAGTGTTGCGAACTGCCTTCTCTGGTGAGATTCCAGTGATAACACCTTGGCGAACTAAATCTTCTGCTGACTCCATCACAAGGTATGGGTTAACAGCAGCTGCGCCATATCCAACAAGGAGCGCGACATGGTGCACTTCGCGAACATCTCCGGCTTCCACAATCAAACCAACTTGAGTACGAGTCTTTTCGCGGATGAGGTGATGGTGCACCGCCGCTGTGAGAAGTAATGAAGGAATTGGGCAATCTTCCGCATCGCCATCTCGGTCAGAGAGAACGATGACATGTGCGCCATCCTTAATTGCTTGTGAAACTTCAAGCTTGATCTCTTCCAAACGGTTGCGAAGTGTGTTGCCATCGCCTGTTACTGGAAAGAGACCACGCACAACATGTGCAGCTAGTTCTGGGTATTCGTCATCAACGTTGATGTTGATGATCTTTGCCAGCTCATCATTATCGATGACTGGGAAAGCCAGTGAAATCTGCTTACAAGAATCTGGACCTGGATCGAGCAAGTTGTGCTCTGGCCCAATAGATCCACCAAGACTTGTCACTAGTTCTTCCCGAATTGCATCCAAAGGTGGATTCGTTACCTGCGCAAAGAGCTGTGTGAAGTAATCGAAGAGCAGTCGTGGCTTATTGGAAAGTGCAGCAATTGGTGAATCGGTTCCCATTGAACCAAGTGCTTCTCCCCCGGACTTTGCCATTGGGGCAATGATTATTTTGAGTTCTTCTTCAGTGTAACCGAATGCTTTCTGGCGACGGACAACTGATTTGTGTGGATAGATAATGTGCTCACGTGAAGGAAGATCAGAGAGCTTGATCATTCCATCTTTAAGCCACTGGCCATATGGCGCAGCATCGGCAAGTTCATCCTTGATCTCATCATCTTCAATGATGCGACCTGATTCGATATCAACTAAGAACATCTTTCCTGGTTGCAAGCGACCCTTGCGGACAATCTTCTCTGCCGGGAAATCAAGCACGCCAACCTCAGATGCAAGGACAACTAAACCATCATCTGTTACCCAATAACGAGAAGGACGTAGACCGTTACGGTCTAGAACCGCGCCAACTTGATGACCGTTTGTAAATGTCACACACGCTGGACCATCCCATGGCTCCATCATTGATGCATGGAATGCGTAGAAGTCGCGACGCTTCTGTGACATTGTCGCGTGGTTCTCCCATGCTTCCGGGATCATCATCAAGACTGCATGTGGAAGTGAGCGCCCGCCGAGATAGAGAAGTTCAAGTACTTCATCAAATGATGCTGAGTCAGAGCCAGACATTTCAACGATTGGGAAGATTCGTTCGAGGTCTTCACCGAAGTACTCGCTCTTGAGCAATGACTCGCGTGCGCGCATCCAGTTACGGTTTCCCTTAACTGTATTGATTTCGCCGTTGTGCGCGATGTAGCGATAGGGGTGAGCTAGCGGCCATGATGGAAAAGTATTTGTAGAAAAACGTGAGTGAACGAGTGCGAGTGGAGATACAACTCGCTCATCGCTGAGGTCTGGGAAGAACTCTTCTAGCTGGCCTGTTGTAAGCATTCCCTTGTATACAACTGTCTGTGAAGAAAGTGATGGGAAGTAGAGATCGAGATCGTGCTCAGCGCGCTTGCGCAGACAGAAAACTTTGCGATCAAGTGCGATTCCGGATTCGCCTTTATTTCCGGCGAGGAAGATCTGCTGGAAATCTGGCATCACTGAGAGCGCGGTCTTACCTAAAGAAGATGAGTTAATGGGAAGTTCGCGCCAACCGAGAACGGTGAGGCCTTCTTCGTTTGCCAGCTTTTCAATCTCGCCTTTGAGATCCTTGCCTTGAGCAATAAATGCGATTCCGGTTGCATATGAACCTTCAGCGGGAAGTGTGAACTTCACTTCGGCACGGTAGAAAGCATCAGGCACGCGAATCAAAATTCCTGCGCCATCACCTGAGTCAGGTTCTGCCCCTGATGCACCGCGGTGTTCAAGATTGCGGAGTGCGGTCAGCGCCTTTGCAACAATTTCGTGTGTGGCAACTTTATTGAGAGTGGCAACCATTGCAACGCCGCAAGCATCATGCTCGTTGGCAGGATCGTAGAGACCCTGTGGGGTTGGAAAGTTAGATTGAAGCGCCATCTTGATTTCTCCGATGCTCAATAAAAAAGCTGCGGGGACAACGATGGCCCGTATTAAGTCACGAAGGGTAGCAACCAGAGGGGCGGTCTGACCACTCTAATTCAGTGTTTTAGACGACTGAGGCGTGGAAAATTTGACCTATGCCAGCGGTGATTGCCATACCTAGGCAGCCACCAATAAGCACGCGCAAGGTCGGGATGAGGAGCTTGGAGCCGGCTGTCTTTGCCCCTACCGCGCCAGCGATGATCAATCCGACAATGGTGAAGGAGACGATGGAGAAGGAGATGGTTCCCACCGTTGGCGCAAATGCACCAACAAAAGGAATGAAGCCGCCGATTGCAAATGATGAAGCAGATGCGATCGATGCTTGGACCGGACGCGCCTTGCTATGTGGGTGATGGCCGAGCTCATCGCGAAGGTGCGCATTGAGCGCATCCTTTTCTGTCAATTGAATTGCAACCTGACGAGCAAGTGGCTCGTCGAGACCTCGTTCTTTATAAATATGCACCAGCTCTTCGAGTTCGCCTTCTGGATCGATGGCAAGGTGTTGAATCTCGAGCTGACGATCAGATTCTTCAATATCTGTCTGTGAGCTCACTGAAATATATTCGCCAACTGCCATCGAGAGAGCGCCAGCTGCAATGCCTGCGACACCGGTAGAGATAATGATTGATTTTGCATTATCGAGCGATGCGCTAGCTGCGGCGACGCCGACCATCAAGGATGCGGTGGAAACCAATCCATCATTGATTCCGAGAACTGCAGCGCGTAACCATCCTGCTCGGTGCGCTTTATGTTCGCGATTGCGAAGGTAGACATCTTCCAGACCCATATTTCTACCTTACCTTGGATTGCGTGAAAAACCTCGGAAGATGACGAGAGATATTCCGCCTACAGCGAGGCTGACCAGAACATTGATGCGGATACCTAGAATTAGATTAGCCTCGTCGATACGTAGTAATTCGAAGCCAAGGCGTCCAACACAGTAGGCAAATACATAGAGCGCAAAAGTCTGACCGCCCTTCAAACTCTTGCCATAGCGCAAGAGCAGCAGGCCAACGAGTGCACACCAGAGTGATTCATAGAGAAATGTTGGATGGAAAGTCTCAAAGTTGGCATATCCGGACGGTCGTGCCCAGCGAGGAATCTCCAGCGCCCAAGGAAGCTCGGAAGGCTTGCCAAAAAGTTCTGCATTAAACCAATTGCCCCAACGTCCAAGCGCTTGCGCGAAGATGATTCCTGGAGCCAGCGCATCTGCAAAATATCTAAAACGTGGAAGATCACGGTTGCGAGCGAGAAAACGATAGGTAAGAAATGCGCCGACTCCCCCAAGGGAAATTGCTCCCCAAATACCTAGTCCGCCCTCCCAAATCTTCAAAATATCTTCTGGGTGACCGCTGCTTCCGAAGAATCTCTCTGACGTTGTGAGCACGTGATAGAGACGCCCACCTAATACTCCCGCCGGCACCGCAACAATTGCTACATCGCTGACAATGCCACTGGTATTTGGGAAGGCAGATGTGAATCGTTTAGTACTAAGCCAGATTGCAATCGCAACACCTGCGATGATGCAAAGTGCGTAGATGTGAACTGAGAATGGACCGAATTCCAATACCGAAAGAGTCGGCGTTGGAATGAAGGCGCGCATATTAGCCGCGCTCTACAGCTGCTTTAAATTTATCTGCGCTGAAGTACTCGGTATTGCGATCAATCTCTTTACCGTTGACGAAGACAGTTGGTGTTGAGTTCACGCCAGCCTTTGATCCAGCTTCTGCGACCTTACCGACCCAACCTTCGTACTTCATATCCTTCACGCAGCTCTTAAATGCATCACTTGTGATTCCGGAACCTTCTGCAATGGCAATGATTCGATCGCTAGTCCAGACGCCTGAATTTTCAGCCGAAGGTTGGTTTGCATATAGACCGAGGTGGAAATCAACAAACTTGTTCTCATCATTTGCGCACGCTGCCGCATTTGCTGCGCGAACTGATTCAGGGCCGATAAATGAGAGCGCATGGAATTTAACGATGGCCTTCTTCTCAGTGATGAGTGAGTTGATGTATTGACCATTGAGGCCTTCAAACTGCTGACAGATTGGGCACTGAAAGTCTTCGTAGATATCAACGACTGGAAGTCCCTTGATCTCTGTGTTGAATGAAATTGCATAGCCATTATCAGCTGAGACAGTTGCTGGAATTTCCTGAGAGACAGACTTGTTCTTGGAGATAACAGTGGGCACGACCATGATCGCTAGAACCGCAGTTACAACGCCAATTACGAGATAGCGAGTGAAGTTATCTTTGCCTGGCTTTTCGTTCTTTCCTGACATGTCTTTTCCTCTTTCGAAGCTGATGGTTACCGGGGTAAATATATGGGCTACTGGCCTCGAACGCCGAGGGAAAGCTCGCGCGCCAGCGCAGTAACTGCCGCCAGTCCAGCGTCAATCGATGGTGCATCGAGAATTGCCTTAACAAATGCTGAACCAACGATGACTCCATCGGCATATTGAGCAACGCCCTTGGCCTGCTCGCGGGTAGAAACTCCGAGGCCAACTGCAACTGGCAGATTGCTCGTCTTGCGCACGCGTTCAACTAGCCCTTGCGCACCTGATGAAATCGATGCACGTGCTCCAGTGACCCCCATGATGCTCGCTGCGTAAACAAAGCCTCCGCATTGAGCAGTGACATCTGCAAGACGCTTATCGGATGTGCTGAGTGCGACCACATAGATGGGATTGATTGCAGACTCTTTCACCGCCGCCTGCCAGCGACCTGACTCTTCAATCGTTAAATCTGGATGGATTACTCCTGAGCCTCCACGTGATGCGATAGCCGCGGCAAATTCAGAGACACCATATTTTTCAATCGGATTCCAATATGTCATGACCAACGAAGGAACGCCGGCAGTCACTGCAACCTCAAGCGCATCGAGAACATCTTCGGCGCTCGTTCCATTATTGAGCGCGGTAACCGCTGCTGCTTGAATCGTAGGTCCATCCATCACCGGATCGCTATATGGAAAACCAATCTCGATTGCATCTACCCCACCATCAACAAATGCCTGAATTACGCGGTGGCAATCTTTCACAGTCGGAAAGCCAGCTGGAATATAAGCAATCAGCGCTGCCCGCTTTTCTGCTCGCGTCTTTTCAAAGAGTAGATCTAATGGAGTACTCATCAATTATCTCCGAGTGGGATGCCGAAGTATGCGGCAGCAGTTTGAACATCTTTATCACCGCGACCAGAGAGATTGATGAGAAGAATTGCATCGGGACCTAGTTCTTTACCGACCTTGATTGCACCGGCGAGTGCGTGTGCAGTTTCAATCGCAGGAATGATTCCTTCTGTCTTTGAAAGAAGAGAGAAAGCATCCATCGCTTCTTTATCGGTAATTGCTCGATATTCAGCGCGACCAATATCGTGAAGATAAGCGTGCTCTGGGCCGACTCCTGGATAATCCAAACCAGCAGAAATTGAATGCGATTCGACGGTCTGTCCATTGGCATCTTGCAAGACATATGAACGAGTGCCATGAAGCACTCCCGGTGAACCACCGGTAATGGTCGCTGCATGGCGACCAGTTTCAACTCCATCGCCGCCTGCTTCTAGGCCAATTAATCGCACGCCCGTATCACTGATAAAACGATGGAATATTCCGATCGCATTAGATCCACCACCAACACAGGCAAGTACGGCATCTGGAAGTCTGCCGGTGAGTGCGAGAACTTGTTCGCGCGCTTCTTCGCCAATGATTTTATGGAAATCACGAACCATGGTTGGGAATGGATGTGGGCCAGCGACTGTACCTAGTAGGTAATGAGTATCTTCAACATTAGTTACCCAATCACGCATCGCTTCATTGATGGCATCTTTCAGTGTGCGAGAACCTGAAGTAACTGGAACGACCTCTGCACCTAACAATTTCATCCGAGCCACGTTGAGCGCCTGGCGACGAGTATCTTCTTCGCCCATATAGACAACGCATTCGAGTCCCATCAACGCTGCGGCCGTAGCTGATGCAACGCCATGCTGACCTGCGCCCGTTTCTGCGATGATGCGCTTCTTACCCATCTTCTTTGTGAGTAGCGCTTGTCCAAGTACGTTATTAATTTTATGACTTCCGGTGTGATTGAGATCTTCGCGCTTGAGCAGAATGCGCGCTCCCCCGGCGTGTTCTGCAAATCGATGCGCCTCAGTCAAGATTGAAGGGCGACCGGTGTAGGTGCGATGAAGTTCAGCTAATTCATTTTGAAATTCAGGATCTTTGAGCGCGGCTTGGTGAGCTGCATCGAGTTCTTCTAGAGCTGCAATGAGAGCTTCTGGAACAAAGCGACCTCCGTAAGGACCGAAGTGGCCGAGAATCTCTGATTGCTCAATCGAACTCATGGAGGAAGGCTACCTTTATAGGGTTAAAGCGTGCGACCCAGAAGTTGATTAATAGCTACTTGCGGCGTACTTGCGCGGACCAACGTCTCGCCTACCAAGATTGCATTTGCTCCGGCGGCGGCTGCGGACTCGACTTCATTACGTTGAGAAATGCCTGATTCGGCAACGCGAATTATTGAAGATGGGATCTCGGGGATCAGCTCAGTAAAGGCGCTGAGATCAATCTCGAGGGTCTTCAGATTGCGTGCATTGACTCCGATGATGCGCGGTTCTATCTCCATGGCATCTTCGATTTCTTGTCGAGTATGAGTCTCTACCAGAACGGCCATTCCGAGTTCTGTCGCTAAATCGTAATAATCCTTCAGTTGGTTCTTAGATAGTGCTGCCACGATCAAGAGAACAACATCGGCACCGGCCGCTCGTGCCTCTAAGAACTGATACTCATCAACCATGAAGTCCTTACGCAGGATAGGAATCTCAATCGCAGATCGCACAGCAATCAAATCTTCAAGTGAACCGCCGAATCGACGACGTTCAGTTAGAACGCTTACAACAGCTGCTCCTGCTTCTTGATATTTCTCCGCCAGGACTGCAGGATGAGAAATCTCAGCGAGCGAGCCTTTACTTGGTGAGGAACGTTTCACCTCAGCGATAATCGTCATTGGCTCTGCCAATAAACGAGGATGCGCATCAATTACAGCCGGCGCTGATTCAAGCTGTTCGTGAAGTTGCGAAAGCGGAAGGCGGCGCGCTGCTAAATCTTCGCGAACACCTTCAATGATGGAATCTAAAACGCTCATTACTTTTCGTCCCTTATCGTTGGGTCGATTCCTCGATCGAGCTTCTTCCAATCTGAAATTTCCCGGGCTTTCTTATCGTTACGTTCGTACTTTCCTGACAAACGCATGCGGCGACTAATTGAAATCGCAGCAACTAGAACGAGAACCAATGAAATATTGAGTTTCCACATATTAATGACGCATCGCATTCGCAGTATTGACTGCAGTGAGCACAGCTGCCGCCTTATTGATGGTCTCTTGGTACTCAGACTCTGGATCGGAATCTGCAACTACGCCAGCTCCTGCTTGCACGTAGGCGTAACCATCTTTTATCAAAGCGGTACGGATTGCGATACAGGTATCAATATTTCCGGTGAAATCGAAGTATCCAATCGCTCCACCGTAGAGACCGCGACGAGTCGGTTCGAGGCGCTCAATAATTTCCATGGCGCGAGGCTTTGGCGCACCCGATAATGTGCCGGCCGGAAATACCGAGAAGAGCGCGTCAATCGGTGCGGCACTTTCTGAGAGCTCTCCAACCACGGTCGAAACAATATGCATGACGTGTGAATATCTCTCGATATGCATGAAATCAATTACTTCAACTGAGCCTGGGGTACAGACGCGACCTACATCATTACGGCCAAGGTCCACCAGCATGAGGTGTTCAGCTCGTTCCTTTGGATCTGCCAATAACTCTTCACCGAGACGCACATCTTCTTCGAACGAAGCAGATCGCTTACGGGTGCCGGCAATCGGATGAACCATCACTTCACGCCCAGTGACTTTCACCAGTGCTTCTGGACTTGAGCCCACTACATCGAAGCCACTTTCAAAGCGGAAGATGTACATATATGGACTTGGATTGCTTAGGCGCAGTGCTCGGTAAATATCAAGCGAGTCAGCTGTCGCCGGTGTCTTGAAACGCTGCGAGATGACAATTTGAAATGCTTCACCAGCGCAAATCTCTTCTTTTGCAATATCAACTTTGGCGCGGAACTCATCAGCTGCAATATTGCTCTCGAAATGAGGTTTATTGAAATCTGGAATCTCGCTGACGTCACCAGGCAGTGCGCTTTGAAGATCTTCATACATACGATCTAAACGTTCCACCGATTCGGCGAATGCTTCATCAACGCGATTATCAGATCCATCCCAGTTAATTGCATTTGCAATGAGCGTGACAGTTCCGTTGCTATGGTCCATCACCGCAAGATCGCTCGTGAGCATAAAGGCGATCTCTGGCAGATTTAAATCGTCATCTGCTATTTCTGGAAGAGTCTCTAAGCGACGCACTGCGTCGTAGCCCATATAACCCACGAGGCCACCGGTCAGTGGTGGCAGCCCTGGAATTAATGGGGTTTTCAGATGTGCCACAGATTGCTTCAACGCTTGAAGCGGATCCATATCGCGTGGAACTCCGGCAGGCGGCGTTCCCAACCATTCGGCTACGCCATCGCGCTCAGTTAACGTTGTTTTACTACGAACGCCGATAAATGAGTAGCGAGACCATGCTCCCCCGTGTTCGGCAGATTCAAGAAGAAAAGTCCCTGGATTGTTCTTTGCTAATTTTTTATAGATGCCTAGCGGTGTTTCACCATCGGCAAGTACACGGCGATAGACGGGAATGACATTGTTGTTACGGGCGTATTCACGAAACTCTTCCAGCTTCATAAAATTACAGCTCAATACTTCTGTGGAAACAGCTTCGATCTCCGGTATGACATGCGGCGCCAACTTGTTCTACTTTCAGAAGCAAGGCATCTCCATCGCAATCAATATCGATTGAAATCACTTTCTGAGTGTGGCCAGATGTCGCGCCTTTCTCCCAAAGTTCATTGCGACTGCGAGACCAATATGTGGCACGTCCGCTCTCGAGGGTAATAGCCAGAGATTCGCGGTTCATATAGGCGAGCATCAAGACTTCTCCCGTGCTGGAATCTTGCGCAATTGCCGGAATGAGATCGACTCCAGCTTTGAGGAGCTCTGCAACCGCAGCCTTTAATTCGATGCTCATGGTCGTATTCTGCCTTAGCGGCGGGCAACCTTGCGCACTGGATAACCGCTGCGATCAAGATACTGCTTGATATCTGCGATGCGGTGGACCCCGAAGTGAAAGATAGAGGCTGCAAGTAGCGCGTCGGCACCGGCATCCAAAGCGGCTGCAAAATCTTCTTGGCTTCCTGCTCCCCCGCTAGCAATCAGTGGAACGCGTGAGATTGCGCGAACTGCGGTGATCATGCCGATGTCATATCCCGCACGAGTGCCATCGGCATCCATTGAGTTCAAGAGAATTTCACCGACGCCTAAAGCGCAAGCTTTCTCTACCCAAGCGAGTGCATCTAGTCCAGCGCTTTCGCGGCCACCGTGGGTGGTTACTTCAAAGCCAGATTCAGTACGAGCGCGACGCGCATCAACAGAGAGAACCAATACTTGCGATCCAAAGCGATCGGCAATCTCGGCAATTAACTCTGGTCGCGCAATCGCAGCAGTATTGATTGAAACCTTATCCGCACCAGCGCGCAATAAGCGATCAACATCATCAACGGTGCGAATTCCACCTCCGACTGTCAATGGAATAAAAACTTGTTCCGCTGTTTTGCGAACAACATCAAGAGTTGTTTCACGACCTGCCACAGATGCCGAAATATCGAGGAAGGTAAGTTCATCTGCTCCCTCTGAGTTATAGAGAGAAGCCATTTCAACAGGGTCGCCGGCATCAACGAGATTTGTGAAATTGACGCCCTTTACAACTCGACCATCTGTGACATCGAGGCAGGGAATGATGCGGACTGAAAGGCTCACTTCTGAGTTAGCTCCAGAGCTTCTTCCAAAGTAAATGCTCCGGCATAGAGAGCCTTGCCGACGATTGCGCCCTCAACTCCAATGCCGCGAAGAGCGCTCAGCGCTGCGATGTCATCGAGCGAAGAAATCCCCCCGCTGGCAATGACAGGCTTCTTCGTTGCCGCGCATACTTCACGCAATAGTTCGAGGTTTGGTCCTTTGAGCGTTCCATCCTTGGTGACATCTGTAACTACATAACGGGAGCAACCATCACGTTCTAGGCGCTCAATAGTTTCAAAGAGGTTGCCACCTTCTTCGGTCCAGCCACGCGCGGCCAAAGTGTGTCCGCGAACGTCAAGACCAACTGCGATTCGATCGCCAAACTCTGCAATTACCTTAGAAGTCCATTCCGGATTTTCAAGGGCCGCAGTTCCAAGATTGACACGTCGGCACCCAGTTGCGAGTGCGCGCTGAAGCGATTGATCGTCGCGAATTCCGCCGGAAAGTTCGACTTTGATATCAAGTCTTCCAACGACCTCGGCCAGAAGTGCGCTGTTTTCGCCGCGACCAAATGCCGCATCAAGATCGACGAGGTGAATCCACTCTGCTCCAGATGACTGGAAATCTAGAGCTGCATCAAGCGGTGAACCATAAGCAGTTTCTGCATCGAGCTCACCTTGCACAAGACGTACTGCGCGACCATCTTTGACATCGACTGCAGGTAGAAGTTCTAAGTAGCTCATAGCGTCGATACCCAATTCTTGATCAGATGCAAACCTGCATCGCCTGATTTTTCTGGATGAAATTGCGTTGCTGAAATAACACCATCTTCGATGGCTGCTAAAAATTTGCTGTCGTACTGTGTCCACGATTCGAGTGCAACGCTTGATGCAGATTGTGTTACTGCGTAAGAATGAACGAAGTAGAACGATTCGCCTTCAACGCCTTTGAAGAGTTGGCTATTCGGTGCACTCTCGACAGTATTCCAACCCATATGAGGCAAGACTTTTGCCGCTAACTTCTCTACCGTTGCTGGCCAGATTCCAACCCCTGCATGATCTCCATGTTCGACTCCACGTTCGAAGAAGATCTGCATACCGACGCAGATCCCAATGGTGGGGCGAGAGAGCGCTGCACGTTCACGAACGAGTTCATCGCCGCGAACTGAAGTAAGTCCTTTCATGCAAGCACCGAATGCACCCACACCTGGGACTACAAGCCCTTCGGCTTCCAACGCAACTTTGTAATCAGATGTCAGTACAACTTCTTTTCCCGCCTGCTCGAATGCACGGAGCGCCGAACGTAAATTTCCGGAACCGTAATCGAGAATTGCAATCATCGAAAGTTAGAGCGAGCCCTTAGTTGAAGGAATTCCCGCTGTGCGCCCATCGATAGCAACAGCATCGCGGAGCGCGCGAGCTACTGCCTTAAACTGCGCTTCAAATACGTGGTGAGCATTGCGACCTTCGAGAACTCGTACGTGAAGAGCGATGCGCGCTTCAGCAACTATGGATTCCCAAATGTGGCGACCGAGAGTCGTATCGAATGTTCCAATTAGTTCAACGATCTCTGGTTGGCGGTGAATCAAATATGGTCGACCAGAAAGATCTACCGCCGCCTGAACGAGAACTTCATCGAGTGGAACCATGGCATCACCGAAGCGACGGATGCCAGCCTTATCTCCGAGCGCCTCACGTAGCGCCTGACCAAATGCTAAAGAGGAATCTTCAACAGTGTGGTGTGAATCAACATCAATGTCACCGGTTGTCTTAATGGTGAGATTGAAACCTGAGTGCTTTCCAAGCTGAGACATCATGTGATCAAAGAACGGGACTCCGGTATCGACAGAGATTTCGCCGGTGCCATCGAGAGTAAGGTCTACAAGAACGCTCGACTCTTTCGTGGTGCGTTCGACTCGTGCATGTCTCATTCTGACTCCTTCGTTCTTGATATCTATTGAGATTTACTAAGCTGGCTTGATAATTGATGTCAGCGCATCAATGAAAAGTTTATTCTCGGCTTCGCTGCCGATGGTCACTCGTAAGTACCCTGATAATCCCACATCGCGAATGAGCACACCGGCATCCAAGAGTGATTTCCAGAGAATTGGCGCAGGAATATCAAATCCTGAGAACAAGAGGAAGTTTGCCTTACTTGGAATCACCGTCAGGCCAAGCTCTTCCAACTTGCTACGAACAGTTTCGCGGTGAGCAATTAAGGTCGCGACATTTCCAAGCAACTCTTCACGATATTCGAGCGCGACTTCTGCTGCAGCCTGTGTGATGGCGCTGAGGTGATATGGAAGTCGCACGAGAAAGAGCGCATCGATCACTGCGGGATCTGCGAGAAGATATCCAAGACGTACGCCAGCAAATGAGAATGCTTTGCTCATTGTGCGAATCACAACAACCCGCGGATACTTCTTGATCAGAGTTGTAGCTGACTCTTCATCTGAGAACTCTGCATAAGCTTCATCTACAACTAGAAGGCCAGGAACCACCTGTGCTAATTCTTCTATCTCTGCGATAGTGACTGAGCTACCAGTCGGGTTATTTGGGGTGGTAATAAAGGTAAGAGATGGCGCGACCTTTCCAATCTCTGCCTTTGTCAATTCGATATCAAGTGAGAAATCTGCACGGCGCTGACCATCAGTCCAGGCAGTGTTGGTTACTCTGGCAATTAGCGGATGCATTGAATAGGAGGGCGTAAAGCCGAGCGCTCCCCCATCTCCGAATGCGAGAAATAGCGATTGGATTATCTCGTTGCTGCCGTTTGCTGCCCAAACATTCTCGGCTGTGAAATTCGTACCTGATAGCGAATTAATAAAACCAGCCAATTCGCCACGAAGAATATTTGCATCACGATCGGGATAACGATTGAGATTTGCAGCAACGCCTTCGATGCGCTGCGCAATTGCGCGAGTAAGTTCAGGTGAAAGTGAAAATGGGCTTTCGTTCGTATTGAGAACAGCTTCCGCTGGAAGTTGCGGGGCACCGTAAGGTGATAACGGTCGAAGTCTTTCGCTCAGTGGCAACCAATCTGGCCAGGAACTCATAGTGACTCAAATCGTGCGGAGATAGCCTCACCATGAGCAGGAAGGTCCTCTGCATTTGCCAACGTGATTACCGTTGCCGCAATGTCAGTGAAAGCTTGTTGCGCATATTCAATGTAGTGAAGACCCTTAAGAAATGATTGCACTGAGAGACCGCTACTGTGACAAGCACAACCACCTGTAGGCAATACGTGATTTGATCCAGCCGAGTAATCTCCAAGTGATACCGGTGAAAAACGTCCAATAAATACGGCGCCTGCATTACGGATTGAATCTGCATCCTTGCGCGCATTTACGGTCTGAATTTCTAAGTGCTCAGCAGCATAGGCGTTTACGACATCAAGACCCTGCTCAATTGAGTCTACTAATACTGCAGCAGATTGAATCCCGGTCAGTGCGGTACGAATTCGATCTGCGTGACGTGTAGCTGGGACTCGCTTTTCTAGTTCAAGATGGACCGCATCGATAAGTTCTGAAGAATCTGTTACTAACACTGCTGCTGCAATCACATCATGCTCAGCTTGGCTTATTAAATCTGTTGCAACGTCAGCAGCAATCGCGCTCTGGTCAGCAAGAATCGCAATCTCTGTTGGGCCGGCCTCAGAATCGATTCCAATGATTCCGCGAAGCGCGCGCTTTGCTGCCGCAACATAGATATTTCCAGGACCGGTAACAAGGTCACACTTTGCTGCGACGCCTTCCATTCCATATGCAAAGAGGGCAACTGCTTGTGCTCCGCCAATTGCATACACCTCGGTGATTCCAAGGAGCGCACATGCAGCCAAGATTGTTGGGTGCGGCAATCCGCCATTTTCAACTTGTGGCGGCGATGCCACTGCAATGCTCGGTACCTGGGCAATTTGAGCGGGAATAACATTCATCAAAACCGAACTTGGATAGACCGCGCGCCCACCCGGTACATATAGACCGACTCGATCGACAGGTATCCATCGTTCGCTCACGGTGCCGCCATCAACGACAGTTACTGATTTCTCTTCTCGGGATTGCGATGCATGCACTTTACGAATGCGCTCTGCTGAAAGTTCTAGCGCCGCACGAATCTCTGGGTCTAATTGAGCCAGGGCTAAATCAAGTGCACTTTGTGGAACTCTAATTGATGGCGGACGAACACCATCGAACTGTTCACCGAGCGAGATGAGGTCTGATTCAGTTCCATTTTTTACTCGGTAAAGAATTGGCTCGATTGCCACCATGGCAGCTGCAACATCAAGTGTCGCACGTGGAAGTTCGCGCTGATATTGATCCTTGGAAAGGGACTTTCCTCGTAGATCTACGCGACGCAACATGCTCGTATTCTACGTTGCAGATAGCTTCAGATGCGACGCGATTAGCCGCGCACGATGCAATCTGGACCAAGAATTGCCTTGAGGTCAGCACTCAAACTCGGCGAAGCTGTGACATGAGCATCAACCTTGAGGACAGTCGATTTTTGCGTATCGACGACATGGAGGTGAACTTCTCGTTTACCTGGGTGGGATTTAAGAATCTCTTTCATCCGCTCAACAATTGGCGGTGTTACCTGTGCTGCCGGCAGTGAAATCAGCAGCGGCCCAGTCGGACCACTAGTGATATCCGGCATTGTCATCTCCATCGCCGTGAATCTCACCTGCTCATCAGTACGCGCAAAGCGACCGCGAATTACAACAACTCGATCTTCGGTCAATGAGAGCGCATATTGATTATAAGTTTTTGAAAAGAAGAGCGCCTCAATTGAGCCTTCCAGATCTTCAATATTTACTACCGCCCACGAATCTCCATTACGAGAGACTTTTCGCTGAACTCCGGTAATCAATCCACCAACGGTCACCATTCCATCTGGAACACCTTCATCCAGAAGAGCGCTGATAGACATATCTGTATGCGAACGGAGAACGTGCTCTACTCCAAGAAGTGGATGATCAGACACATAGAGACCGAGCATTTCGCGTTCGAATGCCAGGAGCGTTCCTTTATCCCATTCGGTCTGAGGGATTTCGATCTCGAGCCCTGCAATATCAGATGAGGTCTCTCCGCCGAAGAGATCGAACTGACCAATCGCCTCTGCGCGCTTTGTCTCAATCACCGAATCAATCGCTTCGAGGTGAATTGTCATCAAGCCCTTACGTGGGTGTTTGAGTTCGTCAAATGCACCGCCCTTGATGAGAGATTCAATTGTCTTCTTGTTGCATACCTGTGCATCCACTTTTGCCAGGAAATCGGTAAACGATGTGAAGTTGCCTTTCGTTTCGCGAGAGGACTTGATCGAAGCAACAACGCCTTCACCAACATTTCGAATAGCTGCTAATCCGAAGCGGATATCTCGACCACGCGGAGTGTATTCAGCATTAGATTCATTGACATCAGGTGGAAGAACCTTGATACCCATGCGGCGACATTCAGAGAGATAGAGCGCTGACTTATCTTTATCATCACGCACAGATGTCAGCAGCGCTGCCATGTATTCAGTTGGGAAATTCGCCTTGAGATAAGCGGTCCAGAATGAAACAACTCCATAGCCGGCTGAGTGTGCCCGGTTAAATGCGTAGTCAGAGAACGGGATAAGAACTTCCCAAAGCCGTTTAATTGCAACTTCAGAGAATCCATTTGCTTTCATGCCCGCCTCGAATGGAACGTATTCCTTATCGAGAATCTCTTTATTCTTCTTACCCATCGCCTTACGCAAAAGGTCTGCGCGTCCAAGAGTAAAGCCGGCAACCTTTTGGGCAATCGCCATTACCTGCTCTTGATACACAATCAAACCGTATGTATCACCCAAGATATCTTGCAGCGCCTCAGAGAGCTCTGGGTGAATTGGCTCGACTTTCTTACGACCATTCTTACGGTCGGCGTAATCGTTATGCGAGTTCTCGCCCATCGGCCCCGGACGATAGAGCGCAATAACCGCAGAGATATCTTCAAAAGAGTCTGGTGACATTGCGCGAAGCAGAGATCGCATTCCGCCACCATCGAGCTGGAAAACGCCGAGCGTGTCACCGCGAGAGAGGAGCTCAAATGTCTTCTGATCTGCCAGTGGAAGATCTTCGAGAACTACATCAATATTTTGATTCTCTTTGATGTTAAGCAAAGTGTCATCAAGGACTGAGAGGTTACGTAAACCAAGGAAGTCCATCTTAAGTAGACCGGTTGCTTCACAAGCACCCATATCGAATTGGGTAATAATCGAACCATCTGATTCACGACGATGAATAGGAATGACATCGAGCAATGGATCGCGCGAGAGAATTACTCCGGCAGCGTGGACGCCCCATTGACGCTTCAAGCCTTCAAGTCCTCGTGCTAAATCAACAACACGCTTGGAATCAACATCTGTTTCATAGAGCTGGCGGAATTCACCGGCTTCACCATAACGAGAATCTTTTGAATCAAAGGCTCCGCCGAGGGTGATGTCCTTGCCCATGACAGAAGGTGGAAGCGCTTTAGTCAGTTTCTCACCAATTGCATAGGGGTAACCGAGAACACGAGTAGAGTCCTTCAAGGCTTGCTTAGATTTAATCGTTCCGTAGGTAATGATCTGGGCAACTCGATCTTCGCCATATTTTTCCGTTGCGTAACGGATCATTTCCGAGCGACGACGTTCATCGAAGTCGAGATCGATATCGGGCATTGAGATACGTTCTGGATTGAGGAATCGCTCAAAGAGCAAACCATGTTCAATCGGATCAAGACCGGTGATACCAAGTGCATATGCAACAAGTGAGCCCGCTGCAGAACCGCGACCTGGTCCAACGCGGATACCAACTTTTCTCGCATGGTTGCAAAGGTCAGCAACAACAAGGAAGTAACCAGGAAAGCCCATCTTTATCATGACATCGAGTTCATAGTTCAGGCGATCAGTGTGAGCGGGAGTTAACTTCTCCCCCAATTTCTCCGCCAAGCCTCGAATTGATTCGGAACGTAACCATGAATCTTCGCTCTCGCCCTTCGGTACATCAAAGCGAGGCATGAGGTTTTCACCTTCGCGCAGCGTGACGTTGCAGCGCTCGGCAATAAGCAAGGTGTTATCGCAAGCTTCTGGGGTCTCTTTAAAGAGTTCACGCATCTGCGCCGCTGTCTTTACATAGAACTCAGAGTTATCAAACTTGAAGCGCTTTGGATCTGCCAAAGTCGAACCTGATTGCACGCAGAGCAGTGCAGCGTGAGCATCGGCATCTTCATGATGGGTGTAGTGAAGGTCGTTTGTCGCAAGCAATGGCAGCTTTAATTCTTTACCGAGTTTCATCAAATCTGCTTTAACGCGATTTTCAATATCGATATCGTGATCCATTAATTCCAGGAAGAAATTCTGCGCACCGAAGATATCTCGGTAATCACTTGCTGCTCGAAGTGCTTCTCTATATTTACCCATACGAAGTCGAGTTTGAATCTCTCCACCTGGACAACCTGTGGTTGCGATTAAGCCATCGGCATACTTGCTGAGCAGTTCGCGATCCATACGCGGCTTGTAGTAATAGCCCTCAAGCGAAGCAAGTGACGAAAGTTTGAAGAGATTTCCGAGTCCTTGATTGTTCTCGGCAAGAATGGTCATGTGGGTATATGCGCCACCGCCGGAAACATCATCTTCGCCGCCATCGCCCCATTGGACGCGCTTCTTATCGTGACGGGATTCAGGGGCTACATAAGCTTCGATTCCAATAATTGGTTTAACGCCCGCTTTGGTGGCCTGCTTATAGAAATCAAAAGCGCCGAAGACATTTCCATGATCTGTCATCGCGATTGCCGGCATCTCTTGGCGGGCAACTTCTTTCACGAGCTCGCTTACGCGCGCGGCACCATCGAGCATCGAGTACTCGGTATGCACATGTAAATGTACAAACGAGTCTTGCGTCGATGCCCGTGAAGCTGATTGATCTTCAGATGACATTATGGGAGCACCTTATCCCGTAGTTATCCCTTTATGGGAGAACCGCCTCCGATAGCAACGCGAGAGAACCCTGAAGGTCAGGTGGATATGGAGCGCATAGAACTAGTGGCTCTCCGCTTACCGGATGGTTAAAGCGAAGTTCAAGTGCATGCAGCCAGGGACGACGCATCGCAAGTGATTTACCTAATACTGGATCTGCGCCATATGTCGTGTCGCCTACAAGTGGGTGGCCGAGCGCCGAGAAGTGGACGCGAATTTGGTGCGTGCGACCTGTCTCAAGTTCTACCTTCACCATTGAGACCGAACGGTAGTACTCGATTACCTCGTAATGAGTAATGCTCTCTTTGCCATCTGCAACTACTGCGAAGCGGTGATCTTGTGTGGGGTGGCGATCAATTGGCGCATCAATCGTTCCCTCAGATGGATCCATATGCCCCTGCACAAGTGCGTGATAAGTTTTTTCCACATCGTGATCGCGGAACATATCTTTCAATTTCAAGTAAGCACGATCCGTCTTTGCAACAATCATGAGTCCACTGGTTCCAGCGTCGAGGCGGTGAACGATTCCTGAGCGCTCTGCAGGTCCACTCGTTGAAATTGTGTATCCAGCTGCAAGAAGTGCACCGATAACGGTTGGACCAGTCCATCCTGGAGCCGGGTGTGCAGCGCAACCCACTGGCTTATCGACAACGACAATTTCTTCATCGTTGTAAACAATCGAAAGACCCGCTAGCGGAGTGAGTGGAATCGGATCTTCATTGAGTTGCTCTGGCATCAAGACATCTAATTGCTGGCCAGCTACTACGCGATCTGATTTTGAGAGCGTCTTGCCATTGCTTCGAATATCGCCATCTTCAAGGAGCTTCACGATAGAGGTACGTGAGAGACCGAGAACGCGAGTAATTGCGCTATCAATACGCTCTCCTGCCACCGCTTCCGGCACGATTAACGTGCGGTGCTCTCTATTCATCGCTTCCTGACTTTGCTGTTGGGGAAATATTCTTGATGGTGAGAAGGATAGCGATTCCAGCGGCGATAAAAATCGATGAATCTGCAACATTAAAGATTGGCCAATGTGGGAGCTCAATCCAATCAATGACATGGCCATAGAGAAATCCTGGTTCGCGGAATATGCGATCAGTGAGATTTCCAAGAACACCACCGAGAACGAGCCCTCCGACGTAAGCCCACCAGGTCGATGTAATGCGTGAGGCATATCGAGCGATAAAGATGACTACCGCGATAGAGATTGAGGTGAAGACAATGGTGAAACCAGTTGCCATACTGAAGGCAGCTCCGGGATTGCGAAGTAATGTCAGTTGCAGAAAAGATCCAATTATCTGGCGCGATGATGAAGAGAGATTTTCGATTGCCCAGTTCTTGGTTAGGAAATCAATTCCCCAAATAACCAGGGCAAGTGAGAAGAGGCGCTGAACGAGTGAAGATCGGCGCACCTTAGCGCCGCTCTTCCTTCTGCTTACAAATCATGCAGAGGGTTGCGCGTGGGAAAACCTGAAGGCGAGCTTTACCAATTGGCGAACCGCAGACTTCGCAATTTCCATAAGTCTTATTATCAATTCGGCTGAGTGCGCGTTCGGTCTGAAGAACCATGTCGCGCGCATTGATAACGAGTGACATTTCATGTTCGCGTTCAAAAGTCTTTGTGCCTGAATCAGCCTGATCATCGCCAGCGCCATCGCCAGCATCTGCAATTAACTCATCCATCTCAGCTTCAACAGATGCGAGCTCTGCTTGCAGGCGGATGAGATCTTTAGAAAGTTCAGTGCGAATTGATTTGAGTTCTGATGCGCTCCACGCTGCTTCACCCTCTGCCGCCAATACTGGTGTTGGAGCTGCCTTGAGCGGCTTAAGTGGTGCAACTTTCTTTCCACTCTTTACTGGACGTGGTGGAGGTGGCATTACCAAGCGGCGCTCTTCTACAACTGGCGCTGCGGTAGGTGCAACAACTGTTGCTACTGAAACTGTTTGGGATTTTTCATCAACGGTAAGAGTTGTCTTACCGACCTTTGATGGAAATGGGCGACCAGGGGCCTTCTTTACTTCAGTAATCTTTTTAGCCGCAGCAGCTTTCTTTGCAGGTGCTGCTTTTTTTGCGGGAGCAGCCTTCTTAGCTGGCGCTTTCTTTGCCGCAACTTTCTTTACTGGAGCTACTTTCTTAGCTGGTGCCTTCTTTGCAGCAACTTTCTTCGCCGGAGCCGACTTCTTTACCGGGGCCGACTTCTTTGCCGGGGCCGACTTCTTTGCAGGAGCAGCCTTCTTCAAGAGCTTCTGGGCGATTTTCTTTGCTGACACGCCGCGCACCTTATGCCTATTTCACCCTCCCCGCCAACTGCGCCACGCGTAGCGGGCGGTCAATACCCCTTGATGGTTTAGACTTACGCGAAAGATTCACACGAAAGTGGCTAAGACGGGGCTATCACCTCACGAGCCAATCGGAGGAAGCTTGAGCCAAGGCTTGAGTGCGTAAAGCCGATACGTGGGAAGAGATAAGTGGCTAGAGATCCTTGAGATCTCCGGCAAGGCGGGTGGTACCGCGAGCGAATAGCTCGTCCCTCCATGGAGCACGATGACATGGAGATGGACATATGACCGATTCACGTAAGTTCAATGCAATCGCACCGCAGATTGATTTGCCGGCGATGGAGCACTCCATTTTAAAATTTTGGCAAGCAGAGAATATCTTTGAAAAGAGCATGGCAGCTCGAGCGCAAGGTGAGCCATGGACATTCTATGAAGGTCCACCAACAGCAAATGGCATGCCAGGTACACACCACATCGAAGCACGCGTATTTAAAGATGTCTTCCCTCGTTATCAGACAATGAAGGGTAAGTACGTATCTCGTAAAGCTGGCTGGGATTGCCACGGTCTTCCAGTTGAAATTGCAGTTGAGAAAGAACTTGGCTTCTCAGGCAAGGGTGATATTGAAAAGTTTGGTATCGCGGAATTTAATGAGAAGTGCAAGACATCCGTTACTCGTCACGTAGATGCTTTTACAAAGATGACAGAGCGCATGGGCTTCTGGGTTGATTTCGATCAGGCATATTGGACGATGGCACCAGAATATGTTGAATCGGTCTGGTGGTCCCTCTCTGAAATCTGGAAGAAAGGTCTGCTTGTTCAAGACCATCGTGTTGCTCCATATTGTCCACGTTGCGGAACCGGACTTTCAGATCACGAACTTGCACAGGGATATGAAACAGTTGTCGATCCTTCTGTCTACGTTCGATTTCCGATTACCAGTGGTGAATTAGCAGAGCTCGATGCATCACTTCTGGTATGGACAACAACACCGTGGACATTGGTATCTAACACTGCCGTAGCCGCTCACCCTGACGTTGATTACGTTGCTGTTCGCGCTACTGTCGAAAAAGATGAAGTCAAGAGCTCAGAAGTTCTTGTTGTCTCCGAAGCTCTGCTCTCAGCAGTTGCTGGTGAACATGAGATTCTCAAGCGATTTAAGGGGTCAACTCTTGAGCGCGTCACATATAAGCGCCCATTTGATTACATTGAAATTCCTGATTCGCACTTTGTAGTTCTTGCGACCTACGTAACTACTGAAGATGGTTCTGGGTTGGTCCACCAGGCACCTGCATTTGGCGCAGACGATCTACAGGTCTGTCGTTCATATGGGCTGCCGGTCGTAAATCCGGTTGCTGCCGATGGGCACTTCCTGGCAGATGTTCCAGTAGTTGGCGGACTCTTCTTTAAGGATGCCGATAAGCCGCTAGTAAAAGAGCTGAAAGCCAATGGAGCGCTCTACAAGAATCAACCGTATGAGCACTCTTATCCACATTGCTGGCGCTGTCACACTGCGTTGATCTATTACGCACAACCTTCTTGGTATATCCGCACAACTTCCATCAAGGATGCGTTGCTTCGCGAAAATGAGAAGACCAACTGGTACCCGGAGACAATTAAAACTGGCCGCTATGGAGATTGGCTTACCAACAATATTGACTGGGCGCTCTCTCGCAACCGTTATTGGGGCACTCCCCTGCCTATCTGGCGTTGCGAAAATAAGCATGAAATTTGTATCTCGTCACTGAAGGAGCTTGGCGCACTTGCAGGTCAAGAACTTTCCAACCTTGATCCACATCGTCCATTTGTCGATGACATTACCTTTGGTTGCGCAGAGTGTGATCTGACAATGACTCGTATTCCTGAAGTTATCGATTGCTGGTATGACTCTGGTTCGATGCCATTTGCACAGTGGGGCTATCCACATAAGGAAGGCTCGGTCGAAAAGTTTAAAGCTGCCTACCCTGCTGACTTCATCTGTGAAGCAATCGACCAAACACGTGGTTGGTTCTATACATTGATGACAATTGGAACTTTGGTCTTTGATCAAAGTTCGTATGAGAACGTTCTCTGCCTTGGTCATATTTTGGATAAAGATGGTCGCAAGATGAGTAAGCACCTTGGAAATGTGCTCGAACCTATGGCATTGATGGATCAACATGGCGCAGATGCAGTTCGTTGGTACATGTTGGCAGCTGGCTCACCGTGGGCATCACGACGTGTAGGCCACGATGCAATCTCCGATGTTATCCGCAAGACATTGTTAACCTACTGGAACACAATCTCTTTCCACGCTCTCTATGCCAAGGCATCTGACTTCACTATCGATCAAAGTCCTGCGATTGCAGAACGCTCAACAATGGATAAGTGGATACTCAGTGAACTCAATGCGCTGATTGTGGAAGTTGATAATGCCTATAACGGATTTGATTCTCAGGCAGCCGGAAAGGCGCTTGCGACATTTATCGACGATCTCTCTAACTGGTACGTGCGTCGTTCGCGTCGCCGTTTCTGGGATGGCGATGTGGCAGCACTAGCCACGCTCCATGAGTGCATCGAAGTATTAACTCAACTTCTGGCACCAATGGTTCCCTTCATTGCAGAGCAAACATGGCAAGAGTTGATACGCGTTGCTAATCCCGATGCGCCAGTTTCTGTCCATCTCACTGACTTCCCTGTTGCAGATTCAGCTCTGATTAATAATGAACTTAATAAGCAGGTTGCAATGACTCGACGCGTTGTTGAGCTTGGTCGTTCTGCTCGTGCAGAATCGGGTGTCAAGATTCGTCAGCCGCTGCAGCGCGCGCTCATCTCAGCGACCGGTTGGTCGACTCTTCCGCAAGAGATGAAGGAACAGATTTCCGATGAACTCAATGTTCTAGATCTGGCAGATATTGCAGATGCCGATGGTGATCTCGTCGATGTTTCTATCAAGGCAAACTTCAAATCACTCGGTGCTAAATACGGTAAGTCGGTACAGGGAGTTGCCAAGTTAATTGGCGCAGCCGATGCCGTTTCTCTGGTGAAGAATCTCCGCTCAAATCCATCGACGACTTTGGGCGAATATGAAATCACCCTCGAAGATTTGGTAGTGACAGAGGTGCCAAAGAGCGGCTGGATGGTTGCCAGCCATGATGGCGAGAGCGTAGCTCTTGATCTTGAGCTCACACCTGCCTTAATTGCCTCAGGAAATATCCGAGAGGTAATCCGTGCAATTCAAGAGCGTCGCAAGAGCGATGGCTTTGATATCTCAGATCGCATCACCATTAAGTGGAATTCTCTCGATGAACATGTGAAGACCATTGAAGATGGTGCAGCACATATCTCAGAGGAAGTACTTGCGACTGCCATGGTGCGCGATGGCTCTCTTGGAGCAAGTGATTTTGAATTAGGGCTGAACTTCGAAATATCTAAAGCTTAGAGAACTGCAACAACAACTGCCTGGAGCAGGTTGATTGCAATCAAGAGCACGATAAACGAAAGGTCCAATGCAACTCCACCGATACGAAGTGGTGGGATGAAGCGACGAACAAAAGCCATTGGTGGTTCTGTTACGGTGTAAATCACTTCAAAGATTGCAAGCACAAATGTGTTGGGGCGCCATGAGCGTGCAAACATGCGCACATAATCGATTATGATGCGCAAGAAGAGCGCGATCTTAAAGAGTGAGAGAAGCTGAAGTAGGGCGTTCTGCAAGAACATAAGTGAGATCAGCTCTGGTTGTAGAAAGTTGCCTGAGCAGCAGTGCGATCTTCATTGCTGACATTGACATTTGCAGGAGAGAGAAGGAAGACCTTCAAGCTGATGCGTTCAATGCGTCCATGGAGACCAAAGACCAAGCCAGATGCGAAGTCAACGAGGCGTTTACGCTCGCTCTCTTCCATATCATCAAGGTTGATGATCACAGGATTGCCTTCGCGGTAATACTCGCCAACCTTGCGTGCCTCTGAATATGAACGTGGCTGAAGTGTCACGATGTTGTATGAAGCGCTCTCTTCGATAAATGGCTCTTCAACTGCTTCATGATGTGTACGAACAACAGTGACACCCGTTGGTTCGCTACGACGTGAAGTGATTGGACGTGGCTCAACCTTCTTAACGGGAGCCGCAGGAACTTCTGTCTCGTCTTCTGTATCTACCAGGCCGAGGAAGCCCATCATCTTATTGAGTGCTGACATGGCTCTAGGTTACTAGTGGTACTCGCGAGAGCCGAGGATTTTGCTCCCTACCCGAATATGTGTCGCACCATGGTCGAGGGCTATCAAATAGTCCCCACTCATCCCGGCAGAGAGATATGGAGAGCGCGGAAATTCTGAAGTAAATCGTTGATGGATAGATTTAATCGTTGCAAATGCCTTCTCTGGTGCCATCTCCACGGGAGGTACCGACATTAATCCCAAAAGCGAAATAGATGGAAATTCGCTGATCTTGGCTGCCAAGGCAAATAAGTCGCTCTCAATCAATCCCCCACGTTCAGGATCGCCATCGAGTGAGAGCTGCAGAAATGCATCAACATTTCTACCGTCCTCTTGCAAAATACGATCAATCTTCTCTGCATGGCCTTGCTGATCAAGGGAATGGATGCAATCTGCCCAACCAAGAATCTCTCGAATCTTCTTACTTTGAATCGCCCCTTGATAGTTCCAGAGGGCATCAACAACTGCTGCCTTCTCCTCGCCTTCAGAGCTGCGATTCTCGCCAAAATTTCTAACGCCTAACTTGTAGAGAATCTCCACATCACTGACGGGATAAGTTTTAGTGACAACTATCAACGTTGGTGAATACGAGGCAATTTCCTCATTGACGAGATTAAGGTTTCTCGCCAGTTCTTCGCTTCGCGATGTCATAGTGAGATAACACCAGCTTGTCGCCCAGTAACACCATCGCGACGATAAGAGAAATATTCTTCATGCTCAACTGTGCACTCAAACTTATCTACGAGTGAAACGCCTTCATCGCTCAGTACTTCTCGTAGAGCTGCTGGTAAGTCAAGTGCGAAAGTTCCTGCTGGAGTCAGCGACTTAGCAGCAGGATGAAGCGCAACTACTTCGTTAAAAATCTCTTCCGAAACTTCGTAGCAACTTCCACAAATTGCCGGACCTATAATTGCCGTGATCTCAGTCGCTCCCATATCGCGCATTACCGAGAGAGTTTTTCTCGTGATCTCATTAACCAGCCCTCTGCGACCAACGTGAACGGCGGCGACAGATTCATTGGAGCTCAAAAGTAATGGAATGCAATCTGCGACCATGACCGCCAATGTGATTCCGGGTATTCCAGTTACTAGCGCATCAGCAGTCGGCACTTCCTCTGTTACTTCTTCGATCAGCGCGATGCGATCGCCATGAACCTGATTCATGTATTGGGTAGGTCCATACTTTGCTGCAACTATCGCTCTGTTTTCCAAGACATCACTGAGCTCATCCCCCACATGGGTACCTAGGTTGAGAGATGCAAACGCACCGTGGCTTACGCCTCCGGTGCGTTTGGTAAAGCGAGCTGACATGAAGTTGTTATTGCTTATTTCATAAAGTCAGGAACGTCGATCTCATCCTCTGTGACGAGTTCTTCGAACGTAATGCGCTTGCGTGGAGCAGATGAGTCAAGGTCTAATGCCACAGAGAGTGGATCATTAGATGGAATTGGGTCAGCTACGCCACCGAGAGTTGCCGCGTTAATTGTTGGCATCTCCACCTTTTTAGGTTCGCCGCCGGCAAAGCCTGCCGCGATAACGGTGATACGAACCTCATCACCTAGCGCATCATCAATTGTTGTTCCAAAGATAATGCGAGCATCAGGGTGAGCTGCTGCTTGGACTAGCTCACAAGCCTCGTTAATTTCAAAGAGACCGAGATCAGAGCCACCTGCAACTGATAGAAGAACTCCCATGGCGCCGTCGATTGATGCTTCAAGAAGTGGGCTAGAGATTGCAAGCTCGGCAGCGCGTGATGCGCGGTTATCTCCACGAGCAGAACCAATTCCCATCAGCGCTGAACCAGCATCTGTCATTACTGTCTTCACATCTGCAAAGTCGAGGTTAATCAAACCTGGCTGAGTAATGATTTCGGTAATTCCTTGTACGCCTGAAAGTAGAACTTGATCAGCGCTCTTAAATGCATCCATTGCAGTGATGTTGCGATCAGAGATAGCAAGGAGGCGATCATTTGGAATTACAATCAAAGTATCAACGTGTTCGCGAAGTGCTTCGATGCCTTCTTCTGCTTGACGAGTACGAATCTTTCCCTCGAACGAGAATGGGCGAGTAACAACACCGATAGTGAGTGCGCCAAGATCGCGTGCAATCTTTGCAACGATTGGTGCGCCACCAGTGCCAGTTCCGCCGCCTTCACCTGCAGTTACAAAAACCATATCTGCGCCACGAAGAATTTCTTCAATCTCTTCTGTGTGATCGATTGCTGCTTGTCGACCCTTTTCCGGCGCAGCACCTGCACCGAGACCCTTTGTTGAAGCGCGACCGATATCAAGCTTTACATCTGCATCACTCATCAAGAGATGTTGTGCATCTGTATTGATTGCGATGAACTCAACACCTTTGAGTCCAACTTCAATCATGCGATTGATCGCATTAACTCCGCCACCGCCGATACCGACGACTTTAATTACGGCGAGATAATTCTGTGGTGCAGCCACCTGGAGCCTCCTTAAGAACTGTAAACCCCCGATTGAGAGTTACATTTCTATTCACTTTGATGGTGGCAAGGTATGTGTTTGTGCGTACTGAATCAAAAACCAACACGAGGAAATACCTCTACCTTCCGTAGAGGGTTTTTTCCTTAATTCTCACTTCACAATCGGTGCATGTGGAGCGGAAAGATCGACTCTTTTAATCGATTTATTTTCAGGTAGCGCCAATAGCGCCTGATAGACACTGACTTTAAGATCCACTTGTTCTGCAGAGCCCCACATCACCTTTACTTTTCTGGAGCCAACCTGCTGCCATGAAGAGATCGCAGAAGATTGTGATGCACTGAGAGATATCAACGAGCTTCGCATTTCATCGGGCAGGGCGGTAAAGAGTTCAATCGCAAGTAGGCCGAGCTCGGGGGTTGAAGCAGTGACGGTCGGAAGCCCGGATGGAGTATTTCCGGCAATCACAAAAATTTCACCAGCGGAATCAAGGGCCTTGCCTTTATAAAGTGCCACCGGAACTCGAGGGGTAATCGCAATCGAGACCTTCCCTTTGAGCCAATCCCGCGAAACATTTACCTCTTTGATCCATGAAAATTCACGTAGAGAATTCTCGGCAGACCGTGGCTCAATTCTTGCCAAACGTTGCGCTAGCACAATCTCTGATTTGGAAATTACTACTGACTCTGCAACCGCATCGGGAATTCCTGATGTTTCTATTGATTTAACGGTCAGAAGTGGTGACCAGGCAAAGAGATAGATGAGTCCCGAAAAAATAAGAGTTGCGATAGCAATCGCTCGTGCGCGTGAATTCATAAGAATTTAACCAAAGCGACGTGAGAGACCGTCAGCGATAATTGGGGCGAGAGAATTTACATCTCCGGCACCAAGGGTGAGGATTACATCTCCTGGCTTAGCTATTTCAACAACACGATCGGATGCCTCGATGAAATTGGGCAGAAAATGTCCGTGCACCATCTTCTCTGCAATCAGTTGAGCGCTTATTCCAGGAATTGGTTTTTCACTTGCCGCATAAATCTCAAGCAGCGTAACGTCATCGGCTTTATCCAGCGATGTAGCAAATTGATCTAAGAACGCTTGGGTTCGGCTATATCGATGAGGTTGAAAAATAACAAGCACTCGGCCGGTATCTGCATAACGTCTCGCCGCATCAAGCGTCACTGAAATCTCAGTTGGGTGGTGGCCATAATCATCGATAATGCGAATGCCGTTAACTGTAGCCTTCAATTCGAAACGGCGACCCGCGCCACGGAAAGAGTGCAGTCCGCGTAATAGCGCTACTGGGTTGAGGTCTAGCGCCATACCGAGGGCAAGTGTTCCAGCTGCATTGAGCAGATTGTGATGACCTGGTACTTGCAATTCGATTGTGCCAACAACTCTGCCCTTCCAGATTGCTCTTGCTCTAGATCCCTGAGCGGTGAGTTCTATCTGATCAATTTTGAGGTCTGAGGACTGCTCGACTCCGTATGAGTACACGGTGCAATGTGTAACTGACTCTCCGAGGGCTTTTGATCCTGGATCATCGTTGCAATAGATAAGTAGTCCAGAAGCTGGGATTGTCTCGGCGAAATCTGCGAATACCTTTACAACTTCCTCTGGTGTTGAAAAGAAGTCGACGTGATCGTGTTCTACATTTGTCACAATCGCAGCCATCGGATGATAGGCGACAAATGAACCGTCGGATTCATCAGCTTCTGCAATAAAAAATTGACCAGATCCGCGATGCGCATTTGAACCGGAAGCTGTGAGGGTTCCGCCAATAGCAAATGATGGATCTGCGCCACATGCTTGGAATGCGACGGTGGCCATGGAAGATGTAGTTGTCTTTCCATGTGTGCCTGCGATAGCAATGCTGGTCAATCCATGCATCAACATGGCAAGCGCTTTCGCGCGAGTCATAATTGGGATTGATCGCTCGATCGCTCGAACTATCTCTGGGTTAGTCGGAGAAATTGCAGTGGAATAAATAACTACATCTGCGCCATCGACATGGGAAGCGTCGTGGTTACTAAAGACTTTAGCCCCGAGTGCAGAGAGCGCAGTGAGTACAGAAGAATCCTTAGCATCAGATCCAGAAACGGTAATTCCATCAGCGAGTGCAATCCGAGCAAGGCCGCTCATGCCGGAGCCACCGATTCCGATAAAGTGAATCTTCTTTCCGATAAAGGACTCCCCCGCAAATGGTGCACTACTTGCGACTGTCATTAGACTCCTGCGGCTCTCTCAATAATTTTCACTATCTTATCGACAGCCGCCCGTCCTTCGACCTTGACCTCGCTCGATTGCTGACTGCTTTTCTTCAGTAGGCGATCTAGGTTCGCACCCAGCCATTGCGCGGTGAATTCAGATTGTGGAAGAACCTCAGCCCGACCATCACTTACTAGTGATTGAGCATTGAGCTCTTGTTCTCCATTGCCAATTGGAAGCGGGATAAAGAGCGAAAACTTTGCCAGGGCTGTTGCCTCAGCACATGTGACTGCACCACTGCGCGCGATAAGAAGGTCAGCTGCTAAGTAGCAATTCGCCATATCGTCGATGTAATCAAGGGCTTTATAGGAAGATGTACTTTCCGCTATCCCGTTTTTCCGGCCCACTCCATGCAGGATAGAAATGCCCATTACATTTTTGCGAAAATCTGAAATCACTTTATTGATAGCTTGTGAACCCTGTGAGCCACCAAAGATAAAGACCAAAGGAAGGTTCGCATCAAGCCCGTGCTTCCGAGCAACTTCGCGCTTAGCCAATGCGCGTGCTTGCACGCCATCACCGGCTGCAGAATCAAGAGCGGAGACTACATCTGCTCGCAGGGGTAAGCCTGTGAGTTCAGCCTTGGATAGCGCACCAACGGCGACCGGATAACTGATCGCGGTAAATGGAGTGAGGCGTGCACCTAAACGGTTAGCCCATCCAGGACGCGCATTCTGTTCGTGAATAACAAAGGGAATTCGCTTGAGCGCTGCCGCAAGATAGAGCGGGCCAGATACATATCCCCCGAATCCGATGGCGCAATCCACGTTACGAAGAAGTTTCAGTGTGGCCGCTATTGATTGCGCCAAACGAAATGGAACGAGCAGGAGCGACGGTGATAGGGAGCGAGCAATGCTTACTTTCGGAATGTGTGCCAAGGTAAATCCAGCCGCAGGGACAAGTGAATTCTCAAGTCCGTTTGCGGTTCCAAGAAAGATAATCTCTGATTCAGGATGAACGAGCTTCCATGCCCTTGCAACAGCGAGTGCGGGCTCAACGTGCCCTGCAGTACCACCGCCAGCGAGGAGGAGTTTCATTGAAGAGGCCCTCCTATTATTTCTTTACAAAACGGCGTACAAGTTCTCGAGATACATCTTTATCGCGTAGCGCGACACCTGCGACGAAGCCTAAGGCGCAAATCGTTGTCAGTAGCGCAGATCCGCCATACGACACCAGCGGCAGGGTGACTCCAACAACGGGGAGCACGCTGATTGCGGTACCGATATTGAGAATGGCCTGGACTCCAATCCAGCAGGCGATCCCAGCACAGACATAACGAGAGAAAGGGTCACGCGCGCGGAGTGCGATTCTAAAGATGGAATAGACAAGGGTGCCGAGGAGTAGCAAAACGCCTAGCGTCCCTACAAGTCCAAGCTCTTCGCCAATGACAGAGTAAATAAAATCTGTATGCGCTTCAGGAAGATTGCCCCACTTCTGCCGACTTCCGCCAAGCCCAACTCCAAAAACTCCACCAGTTGCCAGACCGAGCAAGCTATGAGCAGGTTGCCAGCCAATATTTTTGTAATCCTCAGGTGCAAATGGGTTAAGGAAGACGAGGAAGCGCGCTCTACGATAATCGGAGGTGACGATTCCAATTGCAAGACCCGCAAATAAGATGGCCGCAACGCTTCCCATTTTGCGCAGATCGACACCGGAGACAAAGAGCAGGCCAGAAAAGATTGCTGCAACAACGGCTGCAGTGCCAAGGTCACGTCCTCGTAAAATTCCAAGAATCACAAGCGCAAAACCTGGAGCTAGCAGCGCAATAACATTGAATTGGACTTTTTGGAGCGACTCTTTCTTTGCGAGCAGGAAAGAAGCCCAGAGAATAAGTAAGAACTTTGTAAATTCACCTGGCTGAATATCAATTACCTTGAGATCAATCCAGTTTCTATTTCCATTTACCTCTTTACCGATTCCCGGAATCATTACCACAATGACCAGCATGAGAGAAAGAATGAGTCCGAATCGCCCAAGAAGTTTCCAGTGCTGAAGTGGCAATCGTGCCAACCAGATAGCAAGTGGGACGCCCACGAGTAAGAAGACAAATTGACGAAGCGCAACAGCGAATGCATATCCCTTAGTGTCGATTGCATGAATTGATGAAGCCGAGAAGACCATCACCAATCCGAGCACAACAAGAATCGAAGTACTGACCATCATCATGTAAAAATGATTGACCGGGTTATTGAGAAATCTCGTACGTGATGCTGATTTAGTTGTCATTTCCTACTACTTTCTTTACCGCCGCTGCGAATCGATTTCCTCGGTCAGAGTACGAGTTGAATTGGTCCATTGATGCGCACGCTGGAGCGAGCAGAACTACATCCCCAGGCTCAGCTATTTCCAGGGCAGCGCGAACGATGGATTCCATAAACTCATTCGATTCACTCCCCTTGCTGTAGCCAATCGGAGGATCAATCATCTTTACTGGAAGCGTTGGCGCTGAGTTCGATAGGGCATCGGCAATTAAATTGCGATCTTCGCCAATCAGGAGCGCGGCCTTGAGTCGACTCCAGCTTCGATTGATCAGGGGCGGCATTTGTGCACCCTTTGCCAACCCTCCAGCAATCCAAATGACCGAGAAGTGAGACATGATTGAGGCTGCAGCTGCATGTGGATTAGTTGCCTTTGAATCATCAATCCAGGTAATTCCATCGCGTTCGAGCACTAATTCGATGCGGTGTCGCCCAGGTTTAAATGTCTTGAGCGCTTCTCTAATCACTTCGCGAGAAACTCCAACTGTCGATGCCAACCCTGCTGCGGCTAACGAATTAGATACGTGATGCGGAACTGTTGGAACAATCTCGGTAAGTTCTGCAATCAAACTTGCTTCCTGAGTATCTGCGACGAATGCACGATCTACTAACAGTTCTTCAACAACTCCAATTTCACCGGGACCCGGTGTATCCAGTGAGTAAAAAATCTTGCGACCCAACCAATGGGAAGTTCGGCCGACAACTTCTCCATCATCCCCGTTAAGGATGGCAGTCGTAGATTTATCAAGAATTGATATTTTGTCACTTGCGTAGGCGTCAAAAGATCCGTGCCAGTCGACATGATCATCGGCAATATTAAGAATTGCTGAGGAGATGAATTGCGCATCTTTTAACCAGTGCAGCTGAAATGAAGAGAGTTCAAGTACTAAATAATCGAAATTCTCTGGACTCAGAACTGAATCGATGACAGTTGTGCCAACGTTTCCACACGCTTGCACTTTCATTCCGGCCTGAGTCATGATGTGAGCAACCATCTCAACTGTGGTTGTCTTTCCATTGGTTCCGGTAAGTGCAAGCCACTTTTGTGATGGATTCTTCTCGACTTTAAGAGACCATGCAAAATCAACCTCATTGAGAATAATCTTTCCCGCAGATCGAGCGGTTATTACAAGTGGATGATCCTCTCGCCAGCCTGGCGAGACCATAAGGTAGTCAAAACTATCTGCAGAGATGAGCTCGGGTTTCTTAACTAAAAAACCTTCGACTTCAAGAACTTTCTCATCTGCGAAAATTACATCCGCACCTCGTTCAACGAGTGCACGAGCGACCGACATTCCCGTAACGCCAGCTCCAGCAACAACAATGCGTCGCTCGCTGAGTGAGGAATAAGGATTATCGATTGCCATTGTCTTTCCTAGAATTAACTAGCGACCCATTCGGTGTAGAAAAGTCCAAGTCCCATGGCAACACAGAGCCCAGCGATGATCCAAAAACGAAGTACAACAGTTACTTGACCCCAGCCCATAAGCTCAAAGTGGTGATGCAGTGGGGCCATTTTAAAGAGACGTTTTCCGCCAGTTAACTTAAAGTAAATAACTTGAAGCGCCACTGAGAGAGTGATGATGACAAAGAGTCCACCGAGTGGGATCAAGAGAAGTTGAATTCTCAACGAGGTCGCAATTCCCGCTAATGCAGCACCAAGGGCAAGTGATCCGGTATCTCCCATGAAGATCTTCGCGGGTGAGGCGTTCCACCAAAGAAAACCAGTGCAAGAGCCGGCAAAGGCTGCTGAGAGAACTGCAAGGTCTAATGGATCGCGCACCTGATAACAATTGCTAGTAGCAGTTGCTAGTGCACAGCTTTGTCCGAACTCCCATACTCCGATAAGAACAAACGAGATAAAGGTCATCACGGCAGCACCAGTAGCTAAACCATCAAGTCCATCTGTGAGATTTACGCCGTTACTAGTTGCAGTCACCATAAATGCAACCCAGATAACGACTGCGACGACGCCGAGTGTGATTGAAGTGTCACGAACCGTAGAGAGTTGGAGGCTAATTGGTGTGAATCCATCTTTATCCGCAAATTGAAGACCCAGATATCCAAAGATTGAAGCAGCTACTACTTGGCCGAGGATCTTCTGTTTGCCGCTAATTCCGCCTGAGTTTTGGCGGGAGATTTTCATGTAATCATCGAGAAAACCGACGATTCCAATTGCGAGGACAAGTCCAATCACCAAGAGAGCTGAGACACTGATTGTGTTTCCTGAGATGAGGTGAGCAATCAAATATGCCGCGATAACTGAGAAGATAATGATGATGCCGCCCATTGTGGGCGTTCCGCGTTTTGTATGATGAGAAGAAGGTCCATCGTCACGGATGAATTGACCGAAGCCACGTCGCTCTAACATCTTGATCAGCACAGGGGTGCCAAAGAGCGAGAAGAAGAGAGCGAGTCCGCCCGCAATCAGAATCTCTTTC
Source organism: Candidatus Nanopelagicaceae bacterium (assembly GCA_965267625.1). GTDB lineage: Bacteria > Actinomycetota > Actinomycetes > Nanopelagicales > Nanopelagicaceae > Planktophila. Next base: position 600,647 of record OZ254124.1, on the reverse strand, counting down.
ATTACTTCACTCCCTCTTCGCTTTCACTAGAAATCTTCTTACTCCACATCACTTCAATCTCATCTGCCAAAAGCTCTAATCGATCGGAGCGAGATGCTTTGCAGAGGACTACATCCCCACGGTTGATGTGCTCAGCAACCGCAAGAGCTTCAGATCGATCCGCACATTGATGGAGAACTGTTGATGCCCCGACTCCATCTCTGTAATCCGAAGCCCCCACGGTAACTAGATGGTCGATTCCAAGATCTGAGGCAAGCCTGCCAATTTCTGCATGGGCTTGTGCGCCAGACTCGCCGAGCTCGCGCATATTTCCGAGGAATGCCCATGACTCTCCCCCGCGTTCTTGCGAGAGATGAGCCAATGTTGTGAGCGCTGCCGCCATTGAATCGGGGCTTGCGTTGTAAGCATCATTGATCAAAATCAGATCGTTCAGGTCGCGAACGTCCATTCGCCATTTCGCACCCATCTCTGCAATGGAAAGTTGGCCAGCGATGTGATCTGTTGAGATTCCGAGTGCGTGGGCCACCGCAGCTGCTGCTAGGGCATTACTAATTTGATGCAATCCATAGAGGCGAAGTGCAACGGTGCTACGACCTTCTGGCGTAACCAGATCAAAGTACGCACGACCTTCGCGAAGTTCGATATCCGTAGCGCGAATAGAGGCAGTTGAGGTCTCGCCAAATGTGAGAACTTCTCCTTGATGAAGTTTGCGCATGGCTGTCGTAAATGGATCATATTCTCCGAGAATTGCGATTCCATCACGGGAAAGAGAAGAGATCATCTCGGATTTTGTCTCTGCGATCTTTTCAATAGAACCGAATTCGCCAAGGTGGGCTTCTGCAACTCGTAGTACTACGCCGATATCTGGTTTTGCAATTTTCGCAAGGGCTGCGATATCACCTAGATGACGGGCTCCAATTTCAACAATGCAATATCTAGTATCTGTTGCACATCGCAGAAGAGTGAGCGGAACACCAAGTTCATTATTATTATTTCCCTTGGTGGCGATGGTATTTCCTTCAGCGCTCAAAATTGCAAGTAGCAATTCCTTTGTCGTTGTCTTTCCTTGTGAGCCAGTAATTCCGATAACTGAGAGTTCGGTGAGTTGGTCACGAACATATCCAGCTAACTTACCGATTGCCTGAGTGACATCGTCGACTACAACTGCATTCTCAGCAACATCCGCTGTTGTGAGCGCCAATACCGCTCCATGCGCAAAAGCATCACCAATAAAGTTATGACCATCGACTTTCTCGCCTTTGATCGCAAGGAAGAGCGAACCCGGAACGCAATCGGCAGATGAAAGGAAAGCCGGTGCTGTGACATCAACATCACTACCTTTAAGCGTTCCGCCAATAACTTCCGCGATTTTGCTCGCCTTCATTGAAATCATGGACGCGCCTCAATCGCTTGCGCTAATTGCAAACGATCATCGAAAGGCGTTACAACACCCTTTATCTCTTGACCGACTTCGTGACCCTTGCCGAGAATAATCACAGAATCTCCAGGTTGAGCTAGCGATACGGCATATGTAATAGCTGCTGCACGATCTTCGATCACACGAGAATCTTCTGAAACGTTAATCGCTCCAACCATCTGATTTAAGATTTCAACGGCGCTCTCACTGCGGGGGTTATCGCTGGTAAAGACGGCGATATCTGAGCCTTGATAAAGCGCCTCTCCCATTAGTGGGCGCTTAGATGCATCACGGTCTCCACCGCAACCAAGAACGGCAATGATGCGTCCGGTCGTGAACTCTCGAACTGCGGAAAGCACATTGCTTACGGCATCTGGTGAATGTGCATAATCAACAAGGGCGGTGAAATTTTGGCCAAGGGATACCGCCTCTAGGCGGCCAGGTGCACCCGCAATCTGAGGAAGAATCGTTGCAAGTTCCAGTGGGTCTATGCCGCACTCATAGGCGATGGCAACTGCAAGGAGCAAGTTGTCGAGGTTATAGCCACCATGCATTGGTGTGCAGGATTCGATGAGAACTCCGTCTTTGCCTCGAACCGTAAATTCATATCCGTCAGTTGTTGGGGTAATTGATGTGAAATGCCAGGTGGCTTTCACATTGAGTCGAGAGAGAGAAATATTTGCGATCTCAGAGATTTCAAATAAATGTAAGCCGTATGCGTCATCAATATTAATAAAACCAAGATCGGCATATTCATGGGTAAAGAGTCGAGACTTAGCTTGAAAGTAACTCTCCATATCCTTGTGATAATCCAAATGATCCTGCGTAAGATTTGTAAATCCAACAATCGCAAAGTGTGAACCAACCATGCGCTTCAGGTCGAGTGAGTGACTAGATACCTCCATCACCAAATGGCGCATATGACGCTCGCGCATCGTGGCGGCAAGGGCTTGCAAATCTGCAGCTTCTGGAGTGGTTCGGTCGCTCTTGATCACCTCGCTGCCAATTCGAGTTTCAACGGTTCCGATCAGACCGCTCTCGCGACCGACTTTTTCAAATATCTGAAAGAGCAAGGTCGTGACTGTTGTCTTTCCGTTTGTGCCGGTAATGCCGATACTCTGCATATCGCGAATCGGTGCGCGGTAGAAACTCGCCGCCAAAGTTGCTCCCGCTTCACGCGGGTGAGAAACCACAAGTGTCGGTAATTCTGTTGAAAGTTTTGCTCCTTCGCTGTCAGTCAAGACCGCGACTGCTCCAGCCTGCTTCGCCTTTGCGATGAACTCGGCTCCGTGTACCCGTGCTCCGGGAAATGCAAAGAAAATATCGCCCGGTTGGATTTCTGAATCTTTATGTGTAAGCCCAGTAAATGAAATCTCTGCCTCATTTACCAACTCTGCGCCAAGCAGCTCTGCTGCCGCGCTCAGCGAGTATGTGAAAGGCGCATATGGGCGGATCATTAGTTCTTTACGCTCACCTGAGATGCTTTAAATGTATTGAGTTGTGCCTGAGTTAAAGCCACGGGCTGAATTTTTGTTCCTGTTGGCGCAACATGTTCTGATTGAAGAACGAATGTCATAACCTTCTTGAAGACTGGACCGCAGAGAGATCCTCCATAGTGACCATTACGTGGGCGCTGAAGCGTTACGTTGATTACGTAGCGAGGGCTATCTGCAGGAGCAAAGCCAATAAATGAAGCTGTGTATCCACTGTATTTTCCAGTTATCGGATCAACGCGCTGAGCAGTACCAGTCTTACCTGCCACTCGATATCCAGCAATAGCAGCACTTGGCGCAGTTCCATTGGCGGATACAACGCCTTCCATCATGATACGAAGTTTCGCTGCCGTCTCTTCGCCAATAACACGAACTGATTCACGATTGCCGGCTGGCGTGAAGTGACCGGATGAATCACTTGTTCCAGCAATCACTGTTGGTGAAACACGAACGCCACCATTTGCAATTGTTGCAAAGACACTTGTTGCTTGCATTGCAGTAACTGAGTAGCCCTGTCCAAAAGCAACAGTTGGTGCAGTTGTACCTGACCAGGTTTTTACCGGACGCAAAATTCCAGCAGATTCACCAGGTAGGCCAGAGCCTGTCTTTGTTCCTATTCCAAACTTGGTGAGGTAATCGTAGAGTCGCTCGCTGCCGAGAGTCTCTCCCACTTTGATAGATCCGGTATTACTTGAAACTGCGAGAATTCCAGCTGTGGTGAGTTTCTGAATGCCATGTTTTTCGTGATCATGGAAAGTCTTGCCTGCACGATAGAGGCCATAAGGAACTGTAAATACAGTTGTAGGAGTTACAGTCTTTTCTTCTAGCGCTGCTGCCATGGTCATTACTTTTCCAGTAGAGCCAGGTTCGTAGACATCTTGCACTGAAGGGTTTCGCATCAAATCAAGTGAAACGCCTTTTGTATTATTTGGATCGAAAGTTGGAGCAGTTGCATGAGCGATGATTGCGCCAGTCTTTGGATCCATCACGATCACAGTTCCATTGACAGCACCCGTGCTCTTCACGGCCTCTGCAATAGCCTTTGCAGCTACCCACTGAACATCACGATCAATTGTCAGTCGCACTGTAGTTCCAGCCTTAGGTGCAACGATTTCACTCTGCGAGCCAGGAATTTCCGCTCCATTGGCACGCGCATATGAATATCGACCCGCTGTGCCTGTAATAGTGGAGTTCATACTTGATTCAATACCTGTTGCTCCCACACCATCGGCGCGAACGAAGCCAACAAGTGATGAGATCAATTTTCCTGATGGGTATTCGCGAATATATGAGCGCTCTGGGAAGAAACCAATAACGCGCTTATCGAGGTCACTGTTATCAAGGGCTGCGTTATAAGAATCCATGGCTGCGCTGAGCTTCTGCCATAGGGCAGGTCGACCGTTCTTCAACACCATCGAATACTTGCGCGTGCCGGTAATGCTTGATTGAACCTCAGCCACAGTAAGGCCGATGATCGGCGCAACAAATGCCGCTGTTCGAGCAGGATTATTGATGAGAGTTTGATCGACAACAATGCTGATGGCAGAGACGCTTCGAGCAAAGGCAACACCGTTGACATCTGTGATTTCACCGCGAGGAGCCTGCACTGTGCGAGTTGTCTCCATCTCATCGACTGCACGCAATTTGTAATTTGCAGCTTCGAAAATCTGAACTCGGAAGAGCTGAAGGCTCAATAAAGAAATCGCAATGGTGAAGACAAGGGCGAGAATCTGAATTCTCTTCTTTGCTAGCGCGAGATCACCCATTCTTCACCTCCCCCGTAGCTGTGAGGTTGAGAAATATTGGAGTCTCAGAGGGCTTCATGCCAAGCGCAGCGGCGGCTCGGGCAAGTGACTCAGGTGCTGAATGTGAATCAATTCGACGATTGATTGCATCACGCTGGTCTGCAACGAGCTTCGCCTCTAGCTTTAAATTCGAGAGAGTAAAGGCATCCTGTGCCAGCAATGTATTAACTCCAAGGAGGGCCATAAAACCCGCAACACTGACTGAAGTAACGAAGATTGCAAAGTACTTAGTACTAGCTTGCTGCGCCTTTGAAACTTGCGGGAATGTTGCATGGATAACTTTTGCTGAAGTTTCAACTAACTGACGAGTGAGGCCAGATGTCAATGTTGTTGATACGGATTTACGAGCAGCTGCCGTCGACATTATGCGGCCACCCTTTCAATCGCGCGAAGACGGGTTGAGGCAGCACGAGAATTCTCGGCAATCTCTGCTTCGCTTGGCTTTTCACTCGAGTTAAATACGAGTTTGAACTTCGCTGCATACTCAGGAAGTTCGATAGGAAGTTCGCGAGGACTCTTTGAGGTCGATGCTTCAGCGAACTTTTCTTTAACAATCTTGTCTTCTAGCGACTGGAAAGACATGACAACTACACGGCCACCAATAATGATTCGATCAAGTGCTTGCGGGATTGCACGCTCAATCGCACCCAGTTCGTCATTGACCGCAATGCGCAGCGCCTGAAAAGTTCGCTTGGAAGGGTTGCCACCAGTACGTCGAGTAGCAGCTGGAATGCTCTCTTTAACAAGGGCCGCTAATTGAATTGTCGAGTTCATAGGAGCTTTAGCTCGCTCTTTCACAATATTTTCAACGATACGTGTTGCAAACTTCTCTTCACCATAGACGCGAAGAATTCGAACGAGCTCGCCGGGCTCATATGAATTGATGATTTCGCTCGCAGTGATTCCGCGGCTCTGATCCATGCGCATATCAAGTGGTGCATCGTGTGAGTAGGAGAAACCACGAGTTCCTTCATCAAGTTGCATTGACGAAACGCCAAGATCAAAGAGAACGCCATTTACTTGGCTAATACCGAAAGATTCAATTACCTCTGAAAACTCATCGAAGACTGAATGTGCTGACTTGAAGCGATTTCCAAAGATAGCTAAACGAGCTTCGGCCTTTGCAATTGCATCAGTGTCTCGATCGATACCAATTACAGTTAAATTCTCAAATCGTTGAAGCATTGCTTCTGTGTGACCGCCAAGGCCTAACGTTGCATCAACAACAACTGGATTCTCTGTTGCAAGAATGGAGGGCGCAAGAAGATCGACACATCGATCGCGCATCACAGATATGTGTTGCATCAACTCCCCCACTTCTTCTCGTTCATTACTATTTGCGTCACTTGATTCATTGCTTGGCTTGCGCTGCGCACTCATCTCTGGTCACCGCCGGCCGACGGATTTGTCGTTCATCGATAGCGGCGTCGGGGAAGAGACGCCGCTATCGGCACTAGGTCGTCAATTTCAATGGCAAGCCATTGAATGAGCGATTCAGGTCGGCGGTGGCCACAGATGAGTGAGGCCTATTAAGTTTTTTTCTTGCTATTTAGTTTTTACTTTGTTGCTATTCAGTTATAAATATTTTTTGCTGATGTTCTAGAAAAGTCCCGGAAAAACTTCTTCAGAGACATCAGCAAAACTCTTTTCGCGATCTGCGAGGTACTCAGCCCACGCACCGCTATCCCAGATTTCAACTCGGGTATTTGCGCCAATAACGACGCACTCTTTTTCAAGACCTGCATATGTACGAAGTCCTTGTGGAATCGTGATGCGGCCTTGGCGATCAGGAATTTCATCGTGCGCGCCGGCAAACATCACGCGCTGGTAATCACGAGCAGCTTTTGCAGTCACTGGCGCTTGGCGCAGGGTCTCTGTGATGTGGGCAAATTCAGTAGTGGGAAAGACGTAGAGGCATCGCTCTTGACCTTTGGTAATAACAAGGCCTGGCGATAGCTCTTCACGGAATTTGGCAGGAAGAATCAATCGGCCCTTCTCGTCGAGACGAGGTTCATGAGTGCCTAAGAACATTGATTTTCACCACCTTCCCCAAGGTCTGAGCGTGTTTTCCACGCTCAATTCCCCACTTTACACCACTTTCCCCCTTTTCACACCACTCTGCCCCAAAATTAATTACTTTTCCTCCACCCTCCCCCACCCCGGAAAATGGCAGAAAAAAACCCAGCCGAGTCGACTGGGTTGGGTTGAGCTTCTTGCGGTTTAGCTTATTGGGGTTTAGTTATCGAAGTTGCGTTGATCCCAGCGCTGCTGAAGGCGAGCGCTGAAATTGCCCTGGCCGCCTTTACGGCGAGGAGCTGAAGGAAGGCCTTTCTGGCCGATTGTACGAAGGACCATTAAGAGGCCACCGAGAGCGACGATAAAGCCGGCGATTCCAAGCGGTGTTATCTGTGAGATCAACCCACCGAAGAGAATTGAGATGCCACCGAGGATGAGGGCGATACCGGCGATAGCTGAGCCTGGGGCTCTGCGGGCCAAGGTAGCTGTATCGCTACCTGCCAAAGTTGATTGCAGGCGTGGATCATCAGAGGCAAGTGCTGCCTCCATCTCCGCTAATAAGCGGCGTTCACGATCTGAAAGTGCCATATGCACACAATAGAACAGTTGTGACTATCCGTCACCTTCTACCTCATCGGCAGCCGGTTTAATCAACCTTCCCGGGCGTACGCTCGCGCTCCCAAAGCGGGCGCGAGCCTTATCGATAGCGGTATCGGCATCTCTCCATCCCTTCTCGCGTGAACCAAGGAGCATCTGTTCGTGAGCCCCCTCGTGAAGGTTCTCTAGCGAAACGGCAACTAGGCGCAGGCGAGCACCATTGATCTTGAGCGCCAAGTAGAGGGTGCGAACGACCTCATAGATATCTTGCGTGCTATCGATAGGTAGCGGCAGGGTCTTGCTCCTATTGATAGTGGTGAAATCGGCAAAGCGGACCTTGATACCTACCGTCTTGGCAAAGAGGCCACGGTCACGCAGACGAGCCGTTGCCTTCTCGGTCATCCGCAGGAATTCACGCAAAATCTCTTCTGGATTATCAAGGTCGTAGGCAAATGTCTCAGCATTACTGATGCTCTTATCGGGTTCGTCGTTGCTGACATCGCGCATATCGCGGCCCCATGCGAGTTCATATAGCGATGCACCGGTTGCATCTCCTAGCGCGCGAATCAATGTAGATCGCGGAGTATTGGCGATATCTCCAATGGTGTGAAGTCCTAATCGATCAAGTGCCTCACCGGTCTTGGGTCCGACTCCCCACATTGCGCCAACCGGTAGCGGGTGCAGGAATTCAAGTAAACGTTCATCGAGAATTTCCAGCATGCCATTAGGTTTGCAATGTTGTGATGCCAACTTTGCAATAAATTTATTGGATGCAATGCCTACAGAACATGTGATGCCTTCTTTTGCCTGCACCTCTTCGCGAATCTTCTGCGCAATTTCGCGACCCGTTCCGAGCAACTTGAGCGCACCAGTGACATCAAGAAATGCTTCATCAAGTGAGATGGGTTCTACCTTCGGTGTGTAGGTAGAGAAAATTGTCATCACGCGCTCGGAGATCTCAGAGTAACGATGATGTTCAGGTGCAATAAAGATTGCTTGTGGCGCCATTCTCTGTGCACGTCCTACCGGCATCGCAGCCCTGATTCCAAATTTACGTGCTGCGTAATTTGCCGAGAGAACTACACCTCGCGCACCGGCGCCAACAACGACAGCTTTGCCCCGGAGTTCGGGGTGATCGAGCTCTGCCACAGATGCGTAGAAGGCATCCATATCTACATGCAGAATCGTGCTCATATCGCCACACTACCTTTCTTGAGATTCCATTCTTGATAGGCGCTACGTAGATCCCAGACACCGGTTGCTCGAATCGATATTCCGCGTTCGCCGGTGCGACGAGTAACGCCGCGTACTAAGAAAAGTGAGGTGGCATAGAGGGTTTGAGCGTATTCACCAGCGCGCGATTGCAGGACATCAGGGAAGAAGGTGGCATCGCTACATCCATAACCGTCATCGAGGGAGAGGAAGAGAACCCGTTTTCCAGAACGTACCGGTGGTGATTGGAGCGCAACTTTGACTCCGGCAACAAGGACGGTGCTATTGCTACGTTGCTGCAGTAGATCACAGGAGCGCGTAGCACCGATTGCATTAAGGAATTCGGCATAGGGCGACAAGATGTGTTCGGAGATATCCATACCTAAGCGAGAGAGTTCGTTAGCCATTTTTTCACCGCTGCTCATTGCAGGTAGCCCGCTCGCCTCAAGTACCGGAGGGGCAAGACCGAGCGACATCTGCGCACCAGATAACGATGGTGATGAAGTTTTCTGTAGGTCAGCCAGATGCAATAACAAATCACGATGAGTGATCTCGTTATTGATATGTACTGCATCGAATGCACCGGTAAGAATAAGTGTTTCGATGGTTGGCGCTGATGCGCCAGAGCGGCGGTAGAAATCTGCGAGGTCGATATAAGGCTGACCGGCGGCGATACTTGTGATCTCTTTCTCACTGGCACCGCTGACTGCAGAGAGCGCAATGCGGATTGCCGGCTTCTCCCCCATCTCAACTCGGTAGTCACCAGATGAGAAATTAATATCGAGCGGTGCAAGTGGTACGCCCATCTGACGCGCCTCATCAATCATCAACCGCTTGGGATACATCCCCGGATCATGTGTCAACACACCTGAGATAAATGCAGCTGGGTAATGCGTCTTAAGCCATGCTGATTGATAGGTAGGTAGCGCAAATGCTGCAGCATGTGCCTTGCAGAAACCAAAAGAGGCAAAGGCGCGCAACACATCCCAGATTGTTGTAATCGTCGAAAGTTCATATCCGTTTTCGGTGGCGGCAGGAAAGAACCAATCGCAGACTTGTTGTTGCCCCTCTTTGCTACCGAGCGCGCGACGTTTCTCGTCAGCTGCCGCCAACGAGATACCTGTCATGACAGAGATAATCGAGATGACTTGTTCATGGAAGACAACAACGCCTTCGGTCTCAGCCAAAATCGGTGCCAGTGTGGGGTGGATAAGTTGCGGCGCAGTAAAGCCACCACGGGCCTCAAGAAAGGGGCGAATCATGTCGCTTTTAACTGGCCCAGGGCGAAAGAGCGAGATATCGATAACGAGATCGTTAAAGGTACGCGGTTGTAATTTGCCGACGAGTTCGCGTTGACCGGGGCTTTCAATCTGAAAGAGACCGAGCGTCTGCGTCGATTGAATTAACTTATATGTATCAGGGTCATCGAGCGGAACGGCATCGATATCAAAATCGGGATCTGCAGTGCGTTTAATCTCTTCAACTGCATGGGCAATTGCAGATTGCATCCGCACACCAAGTACATCGAGTTTAAGCAACCCAATATCTTCAACATCATCTTTATCGAATTCGAGCATTGGATATCCACCGGCGTTGATTTGTAGCGGTGTGCGATCGAGCAAGGTGGCATCCGATAGCGCAATCGCACATGGGTGCATTGCAATATGACGTGGCAAGCCATCAAGGCGTTGGGCCATAGCAATAGTCATCGCCATCAGTGGCGCCGATGTATTCAAGGATTTGAGTTCAGGCAGCGATGCCAACGCTGCCTCAATATTGGCAGCGCGCACATGGGGCATAGATTTTGCCAGGAGATCGATTTCTACCGCCGGCAAGCCCAGTGCTGCACCAGCATCACGAATTGCATGGCGGGCGCGGTAGGTCTCAATCATTGCAACTGTGGCACATCTTGAGATTGCGTTGGGTGCAGTAAAAGATGGCGCGCCATATCGAGCGAAGGTGGCATCGTAGATTTCTAGCCGGCGCGCAGATTCAACATCGATATCGATATCAGGAAGTGCGCGACGAAGTGGTGAACAGAAGCGTTCCATCAATAAACCATGTTCAATTGGATCAACGCCGGAGATGCCAAGCAAATGACAAATCAGTGAACCAGCACCTGAACCACGAGCTGCAACGCGAATACCTTTCTCGCGCGCCATATCGGTGATATCGGCGACGGTGAGAAAGTAAGACTCGAAGCCAAGGGTGGCAACGGTTGCGAGTTCATCATCGAGCCGTGCTCGTGCAACACGGATGCGATCGCTATCGGTGTAGCGCCAATGCAGCCCTGATTCAGTGCGTTCGCGCAGTACCCGACGCATATCTGCAGCGTTTGCCGCGCCGACAACATCAGCCTCAGGCAAATGAACATCGCCTAAACCAATATCGCGCTGTGGTGATAGCAGTGAACGCTCTGCCCATTCGCGAGTGCTCTTGAGTAATAAGCGCGGTGAGCCTTCACCAGCTGCCTGTGCAATCTCTGCCGCCAACCGTTGCATCTCACCGCTATCTTTTAAAAACGCCTCTGCATTGCGACGTTCGAGGTGGCGACGATCTAATGGAACTAATTGGCGAGCACAATCAAGCACGTCGGCCACTGGCCCATCGCTGCGATCGCGCATGCGGACCGCGTTGGTAATTACTGCATCGATATCGTGTTCGCGTGCAAAGACCAGAGACCGGGCAGCATGCGCAGTAGAGCGCGGGCCATTGCCGGCAACTAAATGCGAAACGCATTCAATAGCGTGGTCGGCAAAATATGGTCGAGTCTTATTAAAGATATCCATCGCGATATCAAAGCGATGGAGGCCGATTGCTTGCGATACCGGAGATTCGGGGCCATGCAATAAATAAAGCTGTGAGCTATGTTCGGCAAATTTTTCTAGGATGTCCATGGTGATGACAGGGATGCGATCAGGTGAGTGAAAAGTGATGCCGCGATAGAGGTGCATCAGGTGGCGGTATCCCCCATCACTGCCAGCAAGGATGCTCACGCGCGGAAAGTTCTTGCGATCTGATTTAACACCGACGCTCTCAGAGTTAACGAGATCAATCTGCAGATTGATGCCAACAATCGGTGCGATGCCATATTGAAGAGCGCTCTTTGCAAAACGGATTGTGCCGGCAAATGAATCGCGATCGGTCAATCCAAGCGCTGGCATCTCGAACTCGGCGGCGCGCGCGACTAAGTCATGCGGCATTGTTGTGCCGTACTTAAATGAATAGGCGCTAGTGGTGCGCAGATGGATAAAGCTCATGGTGAGTTAACGAATTAGATCGTTGTGACAATCCATTGTCCGGTTGTTTCATCGCGTTCGAGTTGGAATGTTGTGAGTGCACCAATCGGTGCAGCTTCTACTCGCCATAGCGCGCGCGCTTGATCATCGGGGCGATACTTTCCATCACTGACGCGGTTCCACCAGCCACCGCTCTCGCACCATCGCGAGAGAACTGCATGGATACGAAAACGTTTTCCACGGAATGTGAATTCGATAGGTGTAGTAGGTCCATCAATAAGGACCTCCCCTGCGGGGATTACTTCGCTCGCCATGTAAGTCTCCTTTTGCGATCTACCAATAGAGACAGGTAGAGATTTTCGAACAGATGTTCGAAAAATAGCCCACCCCACCGACAAGGGCAACGCTCGAGGTCAGGTTGAGAGTTCACGGCGTGTTCTAGGCTCAAATTAGTTGAAAGTTCAACTACATCCCCTACCCTTTTCTATGTACTCAGCGGAAATCGCTGGGCGAACACACAAGGAGAATGAATTGAACGCACTACTTATTATCGGCCGTATCTTCTTTGGCGTCCTCTGGATCGGCGCTGGCTTTGCACACTTTAAGAACCTCGAAGCAATGACAGGTTATGCAAAGTACAAGAAGCTTCCTGCTGCAAAGCTCGGAGTACTTGGTTCTGGCCTGACCTTCCTTATCGGTGGAATCCTCATTGTTCTTGGAACATGGGTTGACCTTGGCGCGCTCTTGATCGCTATCACAGTAATTCTTGCAGCACTCATCTTCCACCAGTACTGGAAAGAGACAGATGCAAATACAAAGATGCAAGAGACCATGGCATTTAATAAGGACATCGCACTTGGTGGCGCAGCTCTTATCTTGTTCGCACTCGTTGCAGGTGGCCTCGTGACTGATTTCGGTCCAAGCGTGGGAACACTCGCACTCTTTGGCTAAATTCTGATTAATCAAGCTCTACGCAGAAAGCCTCCTGAGAAATCAGGGGGCTTTCTTCTTTTTCGATGAGAGTATTGCGCCATGGAGATTCTCGCCGCGCTCATTGCCGGAGCGTTTATCGGCGCAGTGCTCGGATTTATCGGAGCCGGTGGAGCGATGCTCACAGTTCCAATTTTGATGTATATCTTTGCCTTCACTCCCCATCATGCAACGACAGCTTCTCTTGCCGTGGTTTTCCTCGCTGCCTCATCAGGTGTGGCAGCGAAGATTAGAAGTAAAGAAGTTCTCTATCGCGATGCATTAGCAATCTGGTCTATTGGGCTGGTAACCAACCTTGGTTTTTCCAGCATCTCGGATCGTTTCCCTGAGAAATTTATTACAACCGGTTTTGCACTCGTCCTAATTGCTGCAGGAATTTCATCACTTCGACCTTCACTCAGTGATGAACATAAGAGAATGCCGCTGCGCACGTTAATACTTTTCGCCCTTCTCATCGGAGCAGTGACCGGCATCTTTGGCATTGGTGGTGGCTTCCTAGCAATTCCTGCTTTAGTGCTCTTCTTCGGGACACCGCAGAACATCGCCGCCGGAACTTCGATGTTAATCATCGCCCTTAACTCGCTCACGGCACTTCTTGCCCATTACCGAATGTGGGAGCAAGTGGATTGGCTTATTCCCGCTGCCATTGCTCTTGCTGCGGTGATTGTGGCTAACGTAGCTTCACGGGCTGGATCTTTTGCCTCACCGATAATGATGCGACGTACATTTGCCGCGCTTCTCTTTTCGGTTTCGCTCTTTACCCTTGCGCAAACCTGGTTTATTTAATCTTCGTTAATTGATCGAGACATATAACCAGCCAGAATCATCATTCCAACTGGGTAGGCCATCGCCCATGAAAGCGAAGTAGCTTCAGCGAGTATTCCGGTAACTGTAGGACCGATAAAGAATCCGGCAATGCCGATTACACCCACGCGCGATATTGCAACAGCAGGTGCAATTCCTTTCAGGCGACTTGCTGCCAAAATAAATGCTGGGAACATCGGACCGATTCCTAACCCGGCAAAGATAAAACCAATATTGACGATGATGAGCGCGGGAATCATTGCCACACTTGAAAGTGGAATCGCAATTGCTAAACAAAGCCCCCAGCCAATTCCACCGTAAACACCGCCATAACGAACTGTATTTCGTGCCCCAAACTTTTCAAGCGCCTTATCACCAAGGAAGCGGCTTGTGATCATCGCTAACGCAAATGAGGCAAAGGCAGATGCATAAACACCCTTTGGAATTCCCATGTTCTCGCGGAGCAAGATTGCGCCCCAATCGCTAGCAGCACCTTCCGAGACCATTCCAGCAATAAGCCCGAGTCCAATAGCCCAAAGTGGCAAGACTGACTTTCCGAAGAATGGAATCTTTGCTTCAGTTACTTCTTGACCATCGCCGGCATGTTCATCTTCGCGTGGATTGAGCAGATAGAGATTTGCCGGAATAAATGCAATTAGCGATACAACTGCAACTGCAATCAGATTCTCTTTTGGCGTGAGAAAAGAGATCATGATTCCACCGAAAACTGTTGTCACAAATGAGCCAAGGCTCCACATGCCGTGAAAAGACGACATCCACTTTTGATCAAGAATTTTTTCAACGACTACGGCTTGAGTATTCACTGACATATCGGTGAGCGCATAACCAAAGCCCATCAACATGAGGGCAAAGAAAAGTTTGCTAGCTGAATTGGAATACGCCATTGCGACGAGCCCGACCGGTAGCAAGAAAGATGAGAGATTAACTACTGGACGAGAGCCGAAGGTGTGAATTGCTCGCCCTGCAACCTGTGCACCTAGGACTGCGCCAATCGTTGCGCCAAGGAAGACAAATCCAAATTCACCGTTGCTCACACCGACTGCATCTTTGATCTCTGGAATGCGAGCTACCCATGCCATCGAGGCGACTCCCATAATGAAGAAAGATGCCCAGAGCGAGTTACGAGCTCTGATTCCACGTGCAAAGGCTGTAGTCACCAGAGAAACCTATCCCCTAACCTTCTCTCTTATGGAGCATATCCTCGAGAAGTCGGCCGTTAAACGAGTTGCTGCAGCGATGCAAGAACTCTCAATAGCCGGTCCGATCACAGTCTTAGGAGAATCAGCTCGCACCGCACAGGATGCAGCATCGGCTCTCGGCATTGAAGTCGGACAGATCGCATCCTCACTCATCTTTCAAACTCCTGACGATGAGGTTCTTCTCATTATTACAAGTGGACGTCATCGCGTTGATACAGATCTCGTTGCTAAGAACCTTGGATATAACGAACTCGGTCGAGTCGATGCCAACTTCGTCAAAGAATTCTCTGGCTTCTCCATCGGCGGCGTAAGTCCCATTGGTTGGAGTAATTCACCTGACATCACCTTGATCGATGAAGCGCTCAATGATTACCCAGTTGTCTGGGCAGCTGCCGGACACCCCCACGGCGTCTATCCCACAACCTTTACTGAACTGATTGCCGCTACCGGCGCAACTCCAATGCAGGTGGGCGCGTAATGGCAACCACACTTGGAATGATTGCGATTGTCATTCCTGATTACGATGAAGCGATTGCGCATTACGTCAACGATTTAGGTTTTGCTCTTATTGAAGATACCGAGCTCACACCTGAGAAGCGATGGGTCGTTATCGCCCCAAGCACGAAAGGTGCTCAGATTCTTTTAGCTAAGGCATCAAATGCTGCACAGGAAGCTGCTATCGGTAATTCAACCGGTGGACGGGTCGGTTTCTTCCTCTACACAGATAACTTCACTGAAACCTATGAAAGATTTATCGCCAAAGGCATCGAATTTACCGAGACACCTCGCAGTGAAACTTTCGGACAGGTCGTCGTCTTTAAAGATAAATACGGCAACAAGTGGGACTTAATCGAAAATAGAAAACAATGACGAGACCCGTTGTCATCTATCTTTTTAAGATGAAAAGAATTTCGATTCCTTTTGCCTTTCTCCACATGGCTATTGGTCGCCGCATTGCACGCAATATTCCTGGTGTCACATTTGCAAAGTTGATGGGCACCGGCACCGGTAAGACATTCACGCCAACAGATGCAGACTTAAAGCAATGGGCGATTCTATTTGTTGCAGATAATCTAGACCTGATTGATAAATCACCGTTCATTCAGCGTTGGAAATCACGATCAACTTCATTTGATAAATACCTGCTCGATCCGATTTCGTCGCATGGTCAATGGTCAAAGCGCGAACCATTCGAAGTATCTGGCAAGAAACATAGCGGCGGACCTGTTGTTGCAATTACTCGCGCTCGTTTGAAGTGGTCGCAATCTATTCGATTCTGGCGCTCAATTCCCCCTGTAGTTGTCGATCTCCACCAATCCCCTGGTCTTCTCTTCTCGATTGGTATCGGCGAAGCTCCAATTGGATTGCAGGGCACCTTCTCGCTCTGGGAATCAGCGGGTGCGCTGCGTGATTTCGCATACAAGAACGCCCCACATCGTGCGGTAATCGAAGATACCAAGCGCTTTGATTGGTATAGCGAAGAGCTCTTTGCCCGCTTCGACCTCATCAATACGGCAGACTTCCCCCATGTCCATTAGGCACTACACCCCTCGCAGACGACGTCGCGGAATATCTCAGCGCGCTCGTGTTGTATTGGGTGGCACTTTGGCGACAACAATTCTTTTGCAGATGCTCTATCCCCTCGTGAATGGAACTGTTCTGCAATACATCACCATTGCGACTGTCTATATCGGTGCCGTGGCAATGCTGCTCCATGCATACCTTTCATTTGGAATGAAATACGCATCTCGCTATCTCATCCTTGCTGGTCTCTTTGGTTATTTCATCGAATTGCTTGGCGTTCACAGCGGTTGGCCATTTGGAATATATAGCTATGACCAATCTCTTGGATTCGCACTCTTTGGTGTTCCATTAGTTGTTCCATTTGCTTGGGTGATGATGGTGCATCCAGCACTCGTTGCCGCTCGTCGAGTCACTACAAAGTGGACATTCATCTACGGTGGCGCACTTCTTGCAGGTTGGGATCTCTTCTTAGATCCACAGATGGTTGCTGCTGGTCGTTGGACGTGGGAAGTAACGGGCGCGCATATTCCATTTGTTCCAGATGTTCCACTATCAAATTTCTTTGGTTGGTTGCTGGCTGGCTGCGCCATCGTTGCTCTGCTTAATGTCGTTCTTCCCTTTGAACGACGTAAGGAAAGTGCCAGCCTTCGCGCCGTAACAATTCTCTTGACTTGGGTCCTCTTCTCTGGATTTATTGGCAATCTCTTCTTCTTTGATCGTCCAGGACTTGCTTTCTTAGGTGCTGCAGTATTCGGCGCCTTTGCTACTCCATTTATCTTTAAGAGCTGGCTCGGCGAAGCCTAAAGGCCATGATTTTTGTACTCTTCCTTATCAATGCAACCCTCTTTGCCTTAGCGCTCATTAACTTTGCAACGATTCGCCATCCGCGCACAGTTGAAGATATTCAAGAATCAGTACTCGTTCTGCTCCCAGTACGCAATGAGGAAGAGAATATCGAGCGGATTCTGACCGAGCTCTTTACCCAGGAATATCTCACTCAATACAGAATCCTTGTGATTGATGACAACTCAGAAGATCGAACTTACGAGCTTGCCAAGCGCTTTGAATCCGCACGAGTCTCAATCATCAAAGCACCTCCTCCCGCTCCAGGATGGATCGGGAAAGTCAGTGCATTGCAGGCAGGATTTAACTCACTTAACGGCGATGTTCCAGATGTTGTTATCTCGATTGATGCCGACGTTCACTTTGAAGCAGATGCGATTGCCCGTGCCGTCACTACATTGAATTCTTCCGGATTGGATTTCATTTCGCCATACCCACGGCAGATTGCAATGACATGGGCGGAACGATTGATTCAGCCGCTATTGCAATGGTCTTGGATGAGCACCGTCTTGCTACGTGGGGCTGAGAAATTTCCGATGGCATCTACCGTTATCTGCAATGGACAGTTCTTGGCGATGAAAGGCTCCTCCCTTAAAGCTATCGGCGGATTCGAAACAGTTGCTCATAAAGTTCTTGATGACATCGAACTAGGTCGTTCATTTGTGGCAGCTGGATTTCGCGGTTCCGTTATCGACGGATCGGAGATTTCGTCAACGCGCATGTATTCATCTTTCGCAGAAATCAAAAGTGGATACGGAAAATCACTCCACACGGCATTCGGTTCGATTGCCGGTTCCATCTTTGCTGCGCTCTTTATCGCAGCCACTGGAATTCTGCCGCTTCTCTACAGTCTCGATGGAAACATCCTCGCCATTGCAGCCCTGATAGCAATTATCGGAACCCGATTCATAAGTGCAGCTGCTTCATCTACTCGCCTACGTGACTCAATTCTCCATCCCCTCTCATCTGCTCTCTTTATCTATCTACTTTACTTCTCATGGCGCAATCGTGGAAAGACACAATGGAAGGGGCGAACACTGTGACCGGACAAGTCGGCAAAGTGAAAGAGCCCAAGAAGATCGTTGTCATTGGTGCTGGAGTTGGAGGCATGTGCGCGGCAGCTCGATTGGCGCGAGCCGGACATAACGTTTCACTCTATGAGGCATCTGATATTCCAGGTGGAAAGTGCCGCACTGAATGGATAGGCCGATACGCATTCGATACCGGTCCTTCACTTCTAACAATCCCCGCTGTTTATCGCGATTTCTTTCAGCGCACCGGCAAACAAATGGGCCTTGAGATGGAGCTGATGCCGGTAGATCCATCCTTTGATTACCGCTTTCATGATGGCAAGGCCGTTCAATTTGCCAATCTTTCTCGTAAGAAGACTCTTGCCGCAATCACTGATTCTTTTGGCGAAGAAGCTGCATCTCAATGGGACTCAATTCTTCAGCGAGCAGAACGAATGTGGGATGTATCCCGTGAGCCATTTGTAGAATCCGAGCTTCGCTCTCCGCTTTCATTACTCAAGCGTCGTCACATTTTGCGCGATCTTCGCATCATTGCCCCTCGTGCAACGCTGCGAGATTTCGGATTGAGCAATCCTCATCTGGCCAAGATTATGGATCGCTATGCAACATATAGCGGCTCAGATCCGCGTAAAGCACCTGCAGTTCTCTCGACTATCGCTTTCATTGAAGAGTCATTTGGTGCCTGGCATATCAAGGGTGGCATCGGAACGCTTTCCCAGCACATCGCAGCTCGTTGTGAGAAGGTTGGCGTGCAGATGCACTACGGCGCACCTGTGAAATCCATTGATATGCAAGGTAATAAGGCGACTGGGATTACTTTGCTCGATGGTCAGCAGATTGAAGCAGATATTGTGATTTCAAATGCTGATGCGGGTTTCACCTATAACACTCTGATTGCTACCAAGACGCGCAAGGTGAAGAAGGTTCGTAAGCAACTCTCTCGCCTTGAGCCATCACTGGCTGGTTTCTCTCTTCTCATCGGCCTGAGACCTGGCAATGGCGAAAAGCTTTCGCATCACACAATTCTCTTTCCAGATAATTACGATGCTGAATTCGATTCCATCTTCACGAAGAAGAAGCCGGTTGAGAAGCCAACTATCTACATCTGTGCACCCGATGATGCAACAATGGTTAAGAGCGAAGGACATGAAGCGCTCTTTGTCTTGGTCAACGCTCCCCGTCACAGCCTTGATTCATCAGAAGGATTTGATTGGAGCAATCGTGACTTTGCTCAAGAGTACGCAAACATCATTATCGATCAGATTGAATCACAAGGAATTTCAATCCGCGATCGTCTTGATCTCTTAGAGATTCGCACACCACTTGATTTACAGAACTCAGTCAATGCACCTGGCGGCTCAATCTATGGCACTTCAAGTAACGGTCCTCGAGCTGCTTTCTTGCGCGCGCGTAATCGTTCGCCGCTAAAGAATCTCTATCTGGTTGGGGGTTCATCCCATCCAGGTGGAGGGCTGCCACTGGTGGGCCTAAGTGCTGAAATTGTTGCTAACGCAATAATGCCTAGCGCAGAATAGTTCGAGCCATCCGCATCACAATCAGCACACTTATTGCTTGCAAGACAGTGAAGGCAATAGCTACTTCAGTCGCAAGGTCATAACCAAGCCAGAATAAAATCGTAACTGCGCATACAAATATTGCGCGAACTGGTCGCTCGGTTGGAGTCACAACGCCAATTTCGGTATAGCCCAGTGATGCAAGGCGTGCACGTGCATATTCCTGAGTCGCACTTAATACCCAGATTGCAATCGCCCATCGGACTGGCACCCCAACAAATGTTGCACCCATCAGCCAAAGTGCCTCTGAAATACGATCTGCAACTGAGTCATAGAGCTCGCCGAACCTGCTTGCACTACTTCGATAAATTGCCAATGATCCATCTACGCCATCACAAATAAGCGAAAAGATGACTAGTGCCAACAGCTGGCTTGTGTAACTGGTGAACCAAATTGCGATTGATGCGAGCAGACCAATTGTGGTGACAATATTTGGAGTAAGACGGAAGAAAGCAAGAACTCGTGCGAGAAAGTAAGAAATTCGAAGCCAGAGTGCAATCACACCTTGGATTTCTACTCCGCCATGGAGGTCACTCCAGCGGCGATTGAATTCGATGCGATTCATGCACGAGCACCTTTAATACGTTCGAAGATTTCTCGGGTGGCAGTTGAAGTATTCATTGTGTAGAAGTGAATACCTGGTGCTCCTGCATCAATGAGCTGCTGTGAAAGTTCAGTAGCAATATCAACGCCCAACTTACGGACATCTTCTGGGTTCTCGCCCACCTTTTCAAATGCATCAGATACTGCAGTAGGAATGGGTGTTCCACTGAGCTCAGCCATGCGATTGAGCTGCTTCACATTTGTGACCGGCAAAATTCCCGGGATGATCGGAAGTGAAGAACCTTTTGCGGCTAGCTTCTCCACCAGTGAAATCCACTTCTGCGCTTCAAAGAAGAATTGAGTCGTTGCAAATGTTGCACCGCGTCGTTCTTTCTCAAGCAAAACTTCAATATCTTTATCGATGTTTCCATCAGATGCAGGATGGCCATCTGGGAAGGCTGCGACTCCGATCGTAAATCCACCGAGTTCGTTCGCTAAAGAAACTAATTGATCAGCATGATCGAATCCGCCTGGAGTTGTCACCCAAGGCGCGCGTGGTCCACCAACGGGATCTCCGCGAAGAGCGAGAATGTTGTGAATTCCAGCTTCACGATATTTTCCAAGAATCTCAATGAGTTCATCACGGGTTGAACCAACACAGGTTAAGTGAGCAACGGTTGGAATCTTCGCATGAGCTGTGATTTCAGAGGTGATGCGAATTGTGCGATCACGAGTTGAGCCACCAGCGCCATAGGTCACAGAGATGAAATCGGGGGCGATAGATTCAAGGCCTTCAATAGCTGACCAGAGACGGGCTTCACCCTCTGCATCTTTAGGCGGGAAAAACTCAAAGGAGAAGGTTGGCTTACTGCCATCGCTTACGTTCGTCATGCGCATCTCCACGGTGTCAGGGTACCGTTGCCGCGTGGTTACCGAGGTCAAGACAACAATCGAGAGCGTTCGAGCAGAGATTCGTGCTGCACTTGCTGAGTATTTAGCAGGCCAGCGCAGCTATCTGACATCCATTGCCTCAGAGCTTGTTCCGGTTTGTGATGCCCTCGATGAATTCTTGCTCGATGGTGGCAAGCGCCTTCGTCCGCTCTTTGCATATGCAGGCCTGCTTGCATCCGGTGCGCAACCAACGAAGGAAATCATCCGTGCGATTTCTAGCCTTGAACTACTTCAGGCATGTGCGCTCATTCACGATGACCTCATGGATCGCTCCGATACTCGTCGCGGAAAGCCAGCAATTCATCGCCACTTTGAAAATCTTCATCAGTCACAGGCAATGAATGGCCTGGCAACCCAGTTCGGAGAATCCGCCGCAGTTCTTCTTGGGGATCTCGCACTCGTCTGGTCCGATCAAATGCTCAACACATCTGCAATTCCAACTCCATCACTTCTCGCCGCTCATCGCATTCACGACGAGATGCGCGTTGAGCTGATGGCAGGTCAATATCTCGATGTTCGCGAAGCTGGCGAAAACACCTACAGCGCAGAACGTTCGCTTCGTATTGCTCGTTACAAATCAGGTAAGTACACAATTGAACGCCCACTTCATATTGGCGCTGTGATTGGTAAGCCAGAAGCACATGCGCCCCTGCTCGATGCACTTTCACGCTACGGACTTCCACTTGGTGAAGCGTTCCAGTTGCGCGATGACCTGCTCGGTATCTTCGGAGATCCCGCTGTCACCGGTAAGCCTGCTGGGGATGACCTTCGTGAAGGAAAGCGCACCGTCTTGATTGCCATGACCCTAGAAGCGCTCAATGAAGAAGATAAATCAGAACTTCTGAGCCATCTTGGCAAGATAGATATATCTCCAGCGAAGGTTGAAGAATTACGCGCACTCATTACCGCTTCTGGTGCAGTTGCTCAAGTTGAAGCGCTGATTGAAAAACTCACCAATGAATCACTGACTGCAATTGAAGATCCATCAATCCACCCATCCTCGAGAGAATTTCTCACCTACATCGCGCTTAGCGCGGTAAAACGGAGCGCCTAATGGCAAAACGCATCAAAGGTCCATCACAGAAGATCGTCGTAGTCGGAGCTGGTCTCGCTGGTCTTAGCGCTGCACTGCGCCTTGCCGGAGCAGGACGCGATGTCACTGTCATCGAACGCGAATTAGTACCTGGTGGCCGTAACGGTCTGCTCAATAAAGATGGCTACGCATTTGATACCGGCCCAACGGTTTTGACGATGCCATCACTTATCCAGGATGCATTCTCAGCAGTCGGTGAAGATATGAAGGATTGGCTAGAGCTGATGCCGGTCTCGCCTCTCTATCGTGCCTTCTATGCAGATGGATCACAGATTGATGTCCATGCCGATACCGCAGCGATGGAGCAAGAAATTCGTGAAAAGGTATCTGCAACTGAAGCCGCCGGCTACCGTAACTACGTTGATTTCGTCACCAAGCTCTACAAGTATGAGATGAATGACTTCATTGATCGCAATATCGATTCACCTCTCAATTTGTTGACACCAAACCTGGCCCGCTTAATCGCCCTCGGTGGATTTAGACATCTTCAGCCTAAGGTCAATCAGTTCCTGAAGGATCCTCGCTTGCAGAAGGTGTACTCATTTCAGGCAATGTATGCCGGTGTTAGTCCACAGCAAGCACTTGCAATCTATGCAGTGATTGCTTACATGGATTCGGTAAACGGTGTCTTCTTCCCTAAGGGCGGAATGCATGCAGTTCCCCGCGCATTGGCTGCAGCTGCAGAGAAGCATGGAGTGAAATTTGTCTATGGCTCATCTGTGACTTCGCTTGAGAAGAATGGTTCGCGCGTTACTGCAGCAATCACCGATAAGGGTGAGCGCTACGAGTGCGACGCCATTGTGATGAACCCAGACCTTCCGGTTGTTTGGAAAGATTTGCTTGATAAGGAACCACTTTCAATTAAGCGCTTGAAGTACTCACCATCGTGCGTGACTTTGCTTGTTGGTTCATCAAAGCATTACGACCACATTGCACACCACAATATTCACTTCGGTGAATCATGGGATGGCGTCTTCGATGAGCTCATCAATAAGAAGGTTCTCATGACAGACCCTTCTGTGCTCGTGACCGTGCCATCGCATGATGACAAGTCATTGGCACCAGCCGGGAAAGAGTCGTATTACGTCCTCTTCCCTACCCCAAATCTGGATGCAGATATCGATTGGACCAAAGAGAAATCTCGCTATCGCGATGAAATGATTCGTGTGCTTGAAGCCCGAGGTTATGAAGGTTTCGGTGATGCAATTGAAACCGAACATATGACAACTCCACTTGATTGGCAGGCACAGGGCATGGAACGCGGTGCACCTTTTGCTAGCGCCCATACCTTCTTCCAGACCGGACCTTTCCGTCCGCGCAATATTGCAGCAGGTTTCGACAATGTTGTATTTGCTGGCAGTGGAACTCAACCTGGAGTTGGCGTTCCAATGGTTCTGATTTCAGGACGCCTAGCGGCAGAGCGCATTGTGGGGCCAGTAAAGTAAATGTCAGATCTGCTTCAACAATCGTATGAAGAGTGCAAGCGCCTCAATGCTCTGCACGGAAAGACGTATTACTTGGCAACTTTGTTATTGCCAGCAGCTAAACGTCCGCCTGTTCATGCGCTCTATGGTTTCGCTCGCTACGCCGATGAAATCGTCGATGATTTAGCATCAACACTTTCACCAGAAGAGAAAGCTGATGCTCTGCGAACATGGGGCGATACCGTTCTGGCAGATCTTCGCAAAGGTGAGAGCAACGACCTCATTGGACGAGCACTCGTCGACACAGTAAAGAAATATTCGATTCCGCTTGATTACTTCGATGCATTTATGACTTCAATGGAGATGGACCTCACCGTCACTCGCTACAAGACATATGAGGATCTCATGACATATGTCTACGGTTCAGCAGTTGTTATTGGTCTTGAGATGCTGCCGATTCTTGGATATAGCGACCCACGAGCAATCGAAGCTGCCACAGCGCTCGGTACTGCATTTCAACTGGCGAACTTCATTCGCGATATCGGCGAAGATATCGATCGCGGGCGCATCTATATGCCACTCGATGACCTAGCTCGCTTCGGTGTTACAGAAGAGATGCTACTTAAGCGAGAGCTCACACCAGAAATTATTGAAGCAATTAAGTATCAAATTGATCGAGTGCGCGAACTTCAAGATCGAGCCGAAGCCGGCATTCAATTCTTGGATCCAATCTCACGCCCATGCATCCGCGCAGCAAGTGAGCTCTACTGCGGAATTGTTGATGAGATTGAAGCTAATGGCTATGACGTATTTGGAAAGCGCGCCAGCACCTCAACCTGGCGACGAGCGCGCGTTGCTGGATGGGCCTTTATTCAGACACTTTTCATCCGCATGCGCTAAAGTTTCTTTGCACGGGAGCCACGGTGGCTGAGAGGGGCTCACATTCGAGTCCGACCGTTAGACCAGTTCGGTAATGCGAACTGAGAATGTTTGAGGTTATTTATGTCATCCATCTTCTTTACCGCCTGGAGCTACGAAGTCTCCTATCTCGAATTCATCGCATCGGTTGCATCATTTATCGGCGTTGGACTTGGAATCACCGGAAAGCGAATCACCTGGCCTTGGTGGGCTATCAGCAGCGCTCTCTATCTCTTCCTCTTCTTGCAATGGGATCTATTCGCAAGTGCCATGCTGCAATTAGTCTTTATCGCTGCAGCTATTGTCGGCTGGTTTGGTTGGGAGCCAACAGGAGCAAAGCCGGGTCCATTTAAGAATAAGTACCGCATCGCAACACTTGCTGCGATTGTCGTTGCAACTCTTATTCTTGCGCCGGTCCTGAAAGATATCGGAGCAGCTGCCGCACTTCCAGACACTCTGCTCTTATTCGGAAGTTTGGCTGCACAAATCTTGATGGTCTATGAAAAGTACGACAGCTGGCCTCTCTGGCTTGTAGTCGATGCCGGATACGTAGCTCTCTATGCCTCACAAGGCCTCCTCTTTACAACTCTTCTCTATATCGCTTTCACAATCATGGCTGCCATGGGATGGAGTGCTTGGTATGGAACTCACCGACGCGCTATTCGATCTTTGTAAAGGCAATCCGCGCCCCATCATCGCCATTGATGGGCCAGCCGGAGCAGGAAAGACGACCCTGGCCGAACATCTCAGCGCGGCGCTCTCACTCAAGTACAAGTGCCTCACGATTCACATGGATGACCTTTATAACGGTTGGAATAACGCCTTTGATCATCATCTGACTGATGCCCTCATTGGTGCTGCAGCTGCGCATCACAAGAATCAAAAGTTTTCACTCTCATTTTTTGATTGGGCAAGAAATGAATACCGCCCGGCGATGGAAATACCACAGGCGGAATTGCTGATTCTCGAAGGAGTAGGTTCATCACAATTAATGGTGCGCCCTTACCTATCGGCTTCAATCTGGATTGATATCGATGCAAATAAAGGGCTGGAGCGAGTTATTGCACGTGATGGAGAAGCTATTTCACATCCCATGCAGAATTGGCTCGATCTGCAAGAGCAACATTTTCTCGCTAACGACTCTCAGAACGCAGCTGATTTCGTACTGACTAACTAGAATTCCCCCGTGTCAGATCTCACCGGCGAACTCATTGATGGGCGCTATCAGCTCCTTCGCCAAGTAGCCACTGGTGGTATGGCCAGTATCTATGAAGGTTTCGATACTCGCCTCGATCGCAAAGTTGCAGTCAAGATCATGCACTCACATTTGGCGCAAGATGAACAATTCGTTGAACGTTTTATTCGTGAAGCGAAGGCTGCCGCTGCACTTTCGCACCCCAATATCGTTGCCGTGCAAGATCAAGGATGGAACCAGAGCGGCGCTCCTGCAGTCTTTATTGTGATGGAGATGGTGGAAGGTCACACGCTTCGTGAATATCTTCATGAACAAGGTCGACTTTCCTACCGGGATGGAATTAAATTCTTATTGCCTGTCTTAAGCGCACTTGCTGCCGCCCATAAGCAAGGAATCGTCCATAGGGATATCAAGCCAGAAAATATCTTGGTCTCTAAAGAAGGGCGAATCAAAATCGCTGATTTTGGTTTAGCTAAGGGGCCACTTCTCGGAACGACCATGACGGCAGAATCTAGCGTCATTCTTGGAAGCGTTTCTTACCTCTCCCCCGAACAAGTTCAACGTGGGGTCGCAGATTCGCGTTCTGATGTATATGCAGTTGGAATTACCGCCTTTGAATTATTTACTGGCAAGAAACCATTTGATGGCGCAGAGCCGATTCAAATTGCATACATGCACGTCAATGAACGCGTGCCGCGTGTGTCATCTCTTATCTCAGATTTTCCAACTGATCTTGATGATTTGATTTACAAGGCAACTTCGGCAGATCCAGATGAGCGTCCACGTGACGCTGCAGAATTTCACTCACAGCTTTCAGCAATTAATCTGCGTTTAAATCCAAAAGAGAATCAGCTCAGCCTAGAGCTAGATATTCCGATTAAACCGATGCGTCCTCAAGTGAAGCAGAAGTCACTCCGCAAGCGCTTTAAGGAGATGACGACTCAAGTTCCTGTGCCTGCTGAGCTGACTGCACCAGTTGTAGTTGAAAGAGAAACCACAAAAGAGATTGCTAAACGCAAGAAAGCCAGTAAGCGTGTGCGACGTAACCGAAAGATTGCAGCGCTGCTTGCTGTGGCTCTTGGTGTAACTGGCTGGTGGGTTCTCATTGGTCCTGGTTCTCGCGTTGTTGTTCCCTCAACAGTGGGAGCAACCCAAAGTGAAGTCTCTGCATCTCTTACTCCGCTCGGGTTAACGTCAATTGTTGTTGAACGACGTTATAGCGAAGAGATCGAAGCAGATCGCGTCATTGAATCAATTCCAGCTGGTGGCGGAAAAGTTGATCAAGGCGGAACTGTAAAGCTGGTTTTATCTAAGGGCCCAGAACGCTATGTCATTCCAATGGTGAATGGATTGACACCGGAGGCTGCAGCTAAGCTGATTTCAAAATCTCCATTGAAATTAGCTGCAAATATCGAAGTCTTCGATTCAACAGTTCCTAAAGGATTTGTGCTCTCGGTAACACCAGAAGTCGGCACTAAGGTAAAGCGAGATGCAATCGTAACTTTGACGATTTCAAAGGGAATTGAGCAAGTTGCACTCGCTTCCTACCTTGGCAAGAGTGGAGAACAGGCGCTCAATGAGTTAACTGATGCTGGATTTAAAGTTACAGCGACATATTCATTTAGTGAAACCAAACTTATCGGTGAAGTCATCTCACAAACTCCGGCTGGCGGCGCATCATTTAATAAGGGTGGTGCGGTAGCGCTCGTTATTTCAAAGGGAACTCAATACGCATACATCCCTAACCTTTACTCCATTGAAGAAGCCAAAGCGGTCAAGGCACTTCAGGATCTAGGACTCAAGGTTGTAGTGAAGAAGATTGGCAAAAAGACGGTCAAGAAGGTCACAAATATCGCGCCGAAGGTCGGAGCGAAGGTAAAACGTGGCAGTACGGTAACCATCACAGTAGGG
Source organism: Candidatus Nanopelagicaceae bacterium (assembly GCA_965267625.1). Classification (GTDB taxonomy): domain Bacteria; phylum Actinomycetota; class Actinomycetes; order Nanopelagicales; family Nanopelagicaceae; genus Planktophila. Next base: position 572,847 of record OZ254124.1, on the reverse strand, counting down.
TAGGCCGGTGCCTGCAACTAAGAATTCTCGTCCACGTATCGGTGCTCATACTCCTACATCAGGAGGAATGGCTAAACGATCTATCGCCTATGCTGAATTAACTGGTGCTGAAGCGATTCAAGTCTTCACCTCTAATCCACGTGGTTGGGCGATGCCTGAGACCAATCATGAAGCCGATGCCCTCTTTCGTGAGAAAGCGGATGCACTCGACCTTGAAGTCTATGTTCATGCTCCCTTTCTCATTAACCTCGGATCTCCTACCGAAGATACCTATAAGAATTCATTGGCATCTACCGCTTTCTCACTCAAGCGCGGCCAAGAGATTGGTGCGCTCGGAGTCGTTGTCCACACCGGCTCTGCCGTAAAAGAAGAGTTCGTTGACCAAGCATGGAAGCAGATTAATAAAGGCATGATGCCGATTTTGGAGAAACTGGGCGATGATGCACCGATGCTATTGCTCGAACCAACTGCTGGCCAAGGCCAATCCCTTGTTAAGCGGCTAGAAGATTTAGAAAAGTATTTGAAGGCGCTCGAGTACCACCCAAAGGTTGGTATCTGTCTCGACACCTGTCACGTCTTTGCAGCTGGCCATGACATCGCCAAAAAGGGCGGCATGAAAGAAACCCTCGATCTGCTCGTTGAAGTCGCGGGCATCGAACGCATTCAATTAATTCACGCAAACGATTCGATGGATGTTTGTGGTGCGCTCAAAGATCGCCACCAAAATATCGGTAAAGGTTTTATTGGAGAAGCTCCATTTAAGGAACTTCTGAAGCACCCTGCAGTCGTCAACGCTCCGCTCATCCTAGAAACTCCAGGAATGGAGCCAGAGCACGGCGAAGAAATCGCTCTCTTGAAGAAACTCCGCGGATGAGTGCTACTCATCACCGTCGAGTTGCACTAGCCCCATGGGCCCTGCTCGGCGTAGCCGCGGTGTGGGGAATGTCCTTTGTGGTCATGAAAGACCCCATTGCTAAGCAGAATGTAAATAGCTTCCTCTTCACTCGCTTTAGCGTGGCCGTGATTGCCATGATTGCGCTGAAGCCATCGGTGTTAAAGATGATTACCCCCGAAATTATCCGTAAGGGTTTTCTTGCCGGACTCTTCTTGGGAACCGGTTACATATTTCAAACTTTAGGCCTTGCCATTGCAGGTGCCGCAATTACAGGTTTTATTACTGGGCTCTACGTTGTTGCCACTCCCCTCATCGCTCTTATATTTCTTCGGCAAAAAATTGATCGCTACACCTGGGGCTGCGTCATAACAGCGACGATTGGACTAGCTCTGCTTTCACTTCATGGCTGGTCTGTCGGCTATGGTGAAGGACTTGTGCTTGTCAGCGCAATTGCATTCGGCGCACATATTGTTGCCCTCGGTCGTTGGAGCAATGGTCTCGATAGCTATGCAATGACAGTCGTGCAGCTAGCCGGCTGCGCCTTTCTTACCGGCATTCTCGCCTTTGCACAGGGGTATGAACTTCCATCCGGTCGCTCCGGCTGGCCGGTTGTCTTCTTCACGGCAATCTTTGCAACTGCAATCGCATTTATGGTTCAGACCTGGTCGCAGGCTCATATTTCATCAACGAAAGTTGCAGTTATTTTGACGATGGAAGTCGTCTTTGCCGCTCTCTTTGCTGTGATCTTCGGCGGCGAGACAATTAGACTTCAGGCACTAGCTGGTGGGGCACTCGTTCTCGCAGCGATGTTTGCAATCGTCAAGCCACGAGAGGTGGAAGTAAAGAATGGCAATTGATCTTCGCTCGGACACGGTAACCAAACCTTCACCAGGAATGCGCGATGCGATTGCATCAGCAGCCGTTGGTGATGATGTCTACGGCGATGATCCAACGGTTAATTCGCTTGAGGCGCGCGTGGCAGAGATGTTCGGCATGGAAGCCGGGCTCTTCTCTCCCACTGGATCTCTTGCAAATCAACTCCTTATTCGCACTTTGGTAAAGCCAGGCGAAGAACTGCTTACTGAAGAGCGTGCCCATATTGTTCGCGCCGAACTCGGTGCTGGCGCCGTCTTTAGCGGAATCACAACTCGTACGTGGAAATCTGATCGAGGTCTCCTTAATGCTGATGCACCCCTTGCCTTGGCCCATGAGAATGCAGGTCCATACCTCGTTTCAACAACAGCGATTGCTGTTGAGAACACACATAACTTTGGCGGCGGAACTGTTCAACCTATTTCAGAGATTGCACGCCTTAGCTCTGAGGCGCGCGCACGTGGAATTTCAATGCACCTAGACGGTGCTCGCATCTGGAATGCACATGTCGCATCTGGCGTCGCCTTCAACGAATTCGGAAAGCACTTCGACACCATCAGCGTCTGTCTCTCTAAGGGATTAGGTGCGCCTGTTGGTTCAATATCCTTAGGAAGTAAAGAAACGATTGCCGAGTGCCGTATCTGGCGTAAGCGTTATGGCGGAGGAATGCGTCAAATTGGCCTGCTTGCAGCAGCTGGTCATTACGCACTTGATCACAATATTGATCGCCTGGCGGAAGATCATGCACGAGCAAAGAAGATGGCTCTTGCACTTGCCGCACATGATTCAACGTTGATTGATCCAGCAACTGTAGATACCAATATCGTCGGCCTCGATCTAACTCACGCTGGTATTTCCGCTGCAGACTTTGCTGCACGTTGTAAAGAGAATGGTCTTTGGATTAGCGCACTTGGTAAGACATATGCGCGCCTTGTTACCCACCTTGATTTTGACGATGCGCAATGCGATGAAGCAATTACCGCCATGATCAAATCACTTGGCTAAGTTTTACTTCATCGCGCCTTCGTGCTCTAGTAGCCAGATCTTCTTACTGACTCCCCAGCCATAGGCTCCGATTGCCCCACCGGTCTTAATGATCCGATGGCAAGGAATAATCACGGCAATCTTGTTCTTGGCACATGCACTTCCTGCTGCGCGAACTGCGGCCGGGCTACCAGCGCGATAGGCAAGATCTGCGTATGACTCAGTGGTGCCAATTTTGATCTTTCGCATGGCAGCCCAGGCAGCTTGTGAAAAATCTCCACCAGGCTGTTTTACCTTAATTGAATTGATCGCCTTTAAGTCGCCATCAAAGTAATCTTCTAACTTATCTGTAATTCCTTTGACCTTGGAGCTCTTGCCGATCTTCTCCCCCAACTCATCTTGCGATAGAGATGAGAGTAAATCTTGAAATCCAGAGAGATTGAGCCCGAGCACAGTCTCGCCGCGGCTTAAGAGGTAGAGCTTTCCAATTGGTGAAGCAAGTGTTGTAGAGAGAAGCTGCGCCATAGCGATTTAGCGATTGCGAAGCATCTCTGCAACGAGGAATGCGAGCTCTAGAGATTGTGAGTGATTCAAACGTGGATCACACGCTGTCTCATAACGTGACTCGAGATCCTTCTCAGAAATCTGATTACCACCACCGAGGCATTCAGTGACATCGTCACCGGTGAGCTCGATATGGATTCCGCCTGGATGGGTGCCGAGCTTCTTATGAACCTCAAAGAAGCCACGGACTTCATCAAGCACATCTTCAAATTGACGAGTCTTGTAGCCGTTAGAAGTCTCAAATGTATTGCCATGCATTGGGTCGCAGACCCAGAGAACCTGTGCACCGCTCTTTGTTACACCTTCAACAAGCGCCGGCAGGATTTCGCGAATCTTTGATGCGCCCATGCGGGTAATGAAGGTAAGTCGACCTGGTTCGCGGTTGGGATCAAGCTTTTCAATTAAAGCGAGAGCATCTTCAACAGTTGTCTTAGGACCGAGCTTCACACCGATTGGGTTGCGGACCTTCGCAGCAAAATCAACATGTGCACCATCCATCTGACGAGTGCGCTCACCAATCCAGATGAAGTGACCTGATACATCGTAAGGAAGATCTGTACGTGAATCGATACGTGTCAGAGCCTTCTCATATTCAATGATGAGAGCTTCATGGCTGGCATAGAAATCAACAGCCTTGAATTCATTGGGATCTACGCCGGCAGATTCCATGAATGAGAGTGCGCGACCAATCTCATTTGCAACCTGCTCGTACTTCTCGCCAAATGTTGAATCTTTGATAAAGCCTTTATTCCATTCGTGTACGCGACGAAGGTCTGCAAAACCACCCTGGGTAAATGCGCGAACCAAGTTAAGCGTTGCAGCTGATGTGTTGTAAACCTTTACGAGGCGCTGTGGATCTGGAGTACGTGACTCTTCTGTGAAATCAAGACCGTTAACAGCATCACCGCGGTATGCCGGAAGTGTTACGCCATTTCGAGTCTCGGTGTCATTCGAACGTGGCTTTGCGAATTGGCCTGCCATACGTCCGACCTTGATGACAGGAAGAGATGACTGGTACTGAAGGACTGCTGCCATCTGCAAAATAGTCTTGATGCGATTGCGAATGGAATCGGCAGTTGCAGATCCAAATGTCTCTGCACAATCTCCACCTTGCAGCCAGAATGCGCGCCCTGCTGCTGCTTCGGCGATACGTTCCTTGAGTTCGTCGCACTCTCCTGCGAAGACAAGCGGTGGCAGAGTTTTCAGCTCTGCCACAGCCTTAGCTAACGGCTCACCAGTTGGTCCGCCTGGCCAGTTAGGTTGTTGCGCAGCAACAGCCTTTTCGTCAAAGAGCGAATCAAGTGATGTCATGTCGTTAGCCTAAAGTCTCGTAGGGAATTGATGCGGGGTATTTATCTCTTCTTATTGCTTAGCCGAAGAAAGAGAAGATCTCTTCGTAGCGTGAGACCGGAACCGTCTTCAAGACATCTGTTGCAGATGCCAATGGGACGTGGACGATATCTGTGCCGTGAAGGGCCATCATTGTTCCCCAGTCACCTTGGTGTGCCGCTGTGATGGCTTCAAGTCCAAAGCGTGATGACAAGACGCGGTCAAATGCTGTTGGTGTTCCACCGCGCTGGATGTGACCGAGAACTGTGCAACGTGTCTCGTAGCCAGTCTTCTTCTCAATTTCCTGTGCGAGCCATTCACCGATACCTGAAAGCTTGACGTGACCAAATGCATCGAGCTCTTGATCCTTAACGATCATGTCGCCATCTTGTGGAATTGCACCCTCTGCAATAACGATGATTGGAGCTGTTCCGGTTTCGAAACGTGACTTCACGTACTCGCAGACCTTATCTACAGAGAACTTCACCTCTGGAATCAGGATGCATGCAGCATCTCCTGCGATTCCTGAGTGAAGAGCAATCCAACCTGCATGGCGGCCCATAACTTCAACGATGAGTGGGCGGTGGTGTGACTCTGCTGTGGTGTGAAGGCGATCAATTGCCTCCATTGCGATATTGACTGATGTATCAAAACCAAATGTGAAATCTGTGTTGTTAAGGTCGTTATCGATTGTCTTTGGGACTCCAATGACCTTCACGCCAAGGGCATGGAGCTTTGTAGCAACGCCAAGTGTGTCCTCGCCGCCGATTGCAATAAGAGCATCGACACCATGTGCCTCAAGATTTGCCTTGATGCGCTCAACGCCGCCATCGATCTTAAATGGATTGGTACGTGATGAACCAAGAATCGTTCCGCCCTTAGTCAGAATTGGCTTCACAGTTGCAAGATCCAAAGGCATTGTCAGGCCCTCAAGTGGACCCTTCCAGCCATCACGGAATCCTACGAACTCGTATCCGTAATCCTTGATTCCCTTTGTAACGACTCCACGGATTACGCCGTTAAGTCCTGGACAATCTCCGCCACCTGTAAGAACACCAAAACGCATCTTGAACTCCAAATTTAGAATTTGATGAGGCTAAAAAGTAAGCCTGTATGTCAACGTTGACCTAGCTGAAGTCTACATTGCTCATGATTTACTGTGAACATGAGCCTCGCCCCAGAAATCAAAGCTTTCCTTGAAATGCAGGCCGCTACAGGTGCGCCAGCCGTTTGGGATGCACCGCTTGCTGTGATTCGAGCAAATACCCAAGGTCGCATGGCAACTTCAGGAGCTGTCGAACCAATATTTGAGACTGTCAATCGATTCATCCCAGGTCCGACTGCAGATCTTCCGATTCGAATTTATCGTCCGACTAATAATCCAGCTGCGCCCGCAATTGTTCATTTCCACGGTGGAGGTTTCGTACTTAATTATCTCGATATGTATGACGCATCGATGACGCGACTTGCAAATCAATCAGGCTTCACAATTATTGGTGTGCATTACCAGAAAGCGCCCGAGCATCCATTTCCGATTCCATTCGATGATTGCTATGCGACTTTGCTCTGGGTGCGAGAACATGCCGAAGAATTAAAGATTGATATCGATGCGATTGGTGTTGCCGGCGACAGCGCTGGCGCCACACTTGCCAGTGCAGTTGCAATCAAAGCTCGCGATAATCACATTGCACTTAAGTTCCAAGTTCTCGTCTATCCATGCAATGGTCGACGTTTCACTACTGATTCATACGAAAATATGGCAACCGGATATGGCTTAACTACCCAAGCAATGAAGTGGTTCTGGGAGCAATATCTTCAAGGAACAGATCATGACAATAACCCCTATGCAGTTCCGATGACTGCGAAAGATTTCACCGGTCTTGCACCTGCCATTATTCTCACTGCCCAATATGACCCACTCTTAAGCGATGGCGAGCAATATGCAGCGCTCTTACACCGAGATAAAGTGCCTGTTCTCTATCGCCAATTCGATGGAATGATTCATGGCTTCTTTACCAATATGGCAGTCACACCTACCGCACAAGTGGCGATTGATTTTGTTGCAGATGAATTGAAGAAGCTGATTAATTAAGGGGTGACGCGAATACCCTTACCGACAACTACGATTCCAGAGTCAGTAACGGTAAAGCGCTGACGATCTCGCTCAAGGTCAACGCCAATTTGAGCACCGGGTTCGACCACAACACCTTTATCGATAATTGCCTTGCGAATAACTGCGCGATCACCAATTTTTACGCTGGGCATCAAGACTGAGCTATCAACAAATGCGCCAGTACCGACATGAACATCGTATGAAGCGACAGTGCGACTGACGTGACCGCCAGAGATAATTGAACCTGCGCCAACAATCGAATCCTGTGCGATTCCGTTCTCGGAAAACTTTGCTGGTGGAAGTGATGGTGGATTTGTGAGCAAAGGCCATTCACGGTTATAGAGATTAAAGATTGGATGGATTGAAACGAGATCCATATGTGCGTCGTAATAAGCATCAATTGAACCCACATCACGCCAGTAACCCTTATCGCGCTCGGTCGCACCAGGAACAACATTATGTTCAAAGTCGTAGACCTTTGCCTGGCCGGCAGCAGTGAGCATTGGGATGATATTTCCACCGAGGTCATGACGAGACTCAAGATCTTCAGAATCAAGAATCAGAGCTTCTTCCATGACATCGCGCTTGAAAATGTAGTTACCCATTGAAACGAGCGAGAGATCAGGGTGGCCAGGCATTGCCGGTGGATCAGATGGCTTCTCATGGAATTTCTTAATTGTGATGCCATCATCTGCAAGTTCGATTACTCCAAAGTCATGCGCTTCAGAACGAGGCATACGAATCGCGGCGATTGTTACACCTGCACCAGTGCTCAGGTGCTGGTCATACATCTGGCTTGGATCCATACGATAAACGTGGTCGGCACCGAATACGACAACATGCTTTGGATTTTCATCATGAATTAAATTGAAGTTCTGCAAGATTGCATCGGCAGAGCCGGTATACCAACGTGGACCAAGGCGCTGCTGCGCTGGAACTGGGGTCACGTAATTCTCAAGCAGGGTAGACATGCGCCATGTTGTTGTGATGTGACGGTCGAGCGAATGCGATTTGTATTGAGTAAGAACTGCAATCTTGCGCATATCTGCATTTACAAGATTTGAGAGAACGAAATCGATGAGGCGATAAGAACCACCAAATGGGACTGCAGGCTTTGCGCGATCTGCGGTTAACGGCATAAGTCGCTTACCTTCGCCACCGGCGAGGACGATTCCAAGTGGAACTTCAAAGCGTGCCATGGAGAAAGGTTACTCAACTACCTACGAAGAAGCCATAGTCACCGTTACTCTTTCTCAATGGCCAAGACGCGAATCGGTATTGTCACTAAAGAGTGGCCGCCAGCTGTTTATGGTGGCGCAGGCGTCCATGTTGTTCAACTGACAGAAGCGCTTCGATCTCTGAGCGATGTTGAGGTTGATGTCCATTGCTTCGGTGGTCCTCGGGACGATGGCTCACATGGCTATTCGACTCCAGCAGAATTTGTTGATGCCAATCCAGCGCTGCAGGCAATCGCAACCGACCTCGCAATTGCAGATAACCTCGGCGATGTTGATGTCATTCATTCACACACTTGGTATGCCAACATGGCTGGACATACAGCCTCAATGCTCTATGGAACTCCGCATATCGTCAGCGCACATTCACTCGAACCGTTGCGCCCATGGAAGGCGGAACAACTCGGTGGTGGTTACAAGATTTCTTCATGGGCAGAGAAAACTGCATATGAGTCAGCGGCAGCAATTATCGCCGTCAGCGATGGAATGCGCGCCGATGTTTTAAAGTCTTATCCCAATGTTGATCCTGCAAAGGTTGTCACAATCCGCAATGGAGTCGACACTGCTCGCTTTGCACCAAATCTAGATGACTCCGTTCTTAAAGAATTTGGAATCACCGGACGTTACGCGATGTTCGTCGGTCGCATCACTCGCCAAAAGGGTCTTGCTCACTTGCTTCGTGCATGGCGCGATGTTCCGACCGAATATGGTTTGGTTCTTGCAGCTGGCAGCCCCGATGAACCAACAATTGGAAACGAAGTAGCCGATCTCATTGCAGAACTTCAAAAGACCCGGAGCAATGTCTGGTGGATCAAAGAGATGCTCCCCCACGACAAGCTCACAGCTGCACTCACCCATGCAGATCTTTTCCTCTGCCCATCTATCTATGAACCTCTTGGAATTGTTAATCTCGAAGCGATGGGCTGCGAGACTGCTGTTCTTGCATCTCGCGTGGGTGGAATACCTGAGGTTGTTAGCCATGCAAACACAGGCGAGCTCGTGGATTACACCGAAAACGACATCCCTCGATTTGAATCAGCGATATCGGCCGCTATCACCCGTCTCATGGGTGATCCAGAACTTCTCAAGCAATACGGAAAAGCTGGGCGCCAACGCGCAATTTCTGAATTCGGATGGGATGCCGTCGCTGCAACTACACTTGCGCTCTATCGATCAGTAATTAACAGATAACCATTTAGCGTTAACTCATAACGCGCAGAGAAGTATCGGAGATGTGATGTCGCGTCGCGGCTGGGTTCTATTTCTTTTAACCGGACTTCTTTGGGGTATTCCTTACCTCTTTATAAAAATTGCCGTCGATCCCGATAATGGATTTAGCCCCGCAATAGTCGTCTGCCTTCGCACTGCAATTGGTGCTGCCATCTTGATTCCATGGGCGATTCGAGAGAAATCTTTGATGTCAGCGCTGCGCGGCATCAAGTACGTCGCTCCTTATGCGCTTCTAGAAATGATTGGCCCTTGGATTCTTATCGGAACCGCAGAACAGAAAATCTCATCGGGTCTAGCTGGTCTATTGGTTGCATCGGTTCCAATCTGGGCGACAATCTTCGCCTCCCTTCGTGGCGACAAAACCGTCTGGCACCACAAACGTCTCTTCGGGCTGGTGATTGGATTTATCGGTCTCATTGCAGTTGTCGGAATTGAAAGTATCAAGGGAAGCGCAGATCCACTCTCTATCGGAATGGTTCTGCTCGCATCTATTGGATATGCCTACGCCGTAATGTTTGTACAAAGCGGACTTCCTGGCGTTTCTGGTGTTGCTATCAATGCTGTTGCCATGGCCATTACTTCACTCTTCTATCTTCCTGTAGCCGTTACCCAATGGCCTACACACCACATTTCTGCATCGGCAATTCAAGCAGTAATTGGCCTCGGGGTTCTTTCAACAGGAGTTGCCTTTGCAATCTTCTTCACCTTGATTTCTATCATCGACGTAGCTCGAGCTTCGCTTGTGACATATCTGAATACCGCATTTGCGGTGGTTCTTGGCGTCTTAATTTTAGGTGAGCCTCTTACAATTGGAATCATTCTTGGATTGCCACTCGTTTTGATTGGCTCCTATTTTGCAAGTCGAAAGAGCGAGGTTGCCGCCAATGCTTAGTGCAATATTTCTAGGAATTGTTCAAGGTCTCACCGAATTTCTTCCAATCTCTTCAAATGCGCACCTGGCTATTATCGGAAAGCTGATGCCATCTGCCGAAGATCCTGGGGCTACGTTTGTAGCGATTACTCAAATCGGCACAGAACTAGCGGTCTTGCTCTACTTCCGAAAAGATATTTTCTCGATCATCTCTGCCTGGCTTAAATCACTCAAACGTAAAGCACATCTGACTCACCATCAACGCAGCGATGCTCGATTGGCGTGGCTTATCGGAATCGGCACTGTTCCTATCGTGGTGCTTGGCTTCCTTGGACAGAGTTATATTGAAAATGAACTTCGCTCACTTTGGGTTATTGCCTCAACCTTGATCATCTTCGGATTCTTACTCGGCTTCCTTGATTACATGGGGCGCAACGAACGCACACTCGATCAGCTCTCTGGTGGCCACGGAATCTTGTATGGTCTCGCTCAATCTCTTGCGCTGATTCCAGGCGTTTCTCGCTCGGGTGCAACTATTGCGATGGGGCGAATCCTTGGCTATCGCCGCGAGTCTGCGCTGCGTTACTCATTCTTATTGGCACTGCCAGCGGTATTTGGTAGCGGTCTCTATCAACTCAAGAAGGCAATCGATGAACCAGGTAATCAGGTTTTCACAATGCCAGAGACTCTTGCCGCAACTTTTGTCGCATTCTTAGTGGGCTATGCAGTAATTGCTTGGTTGATGCGATACATCTCAACTAAATCATTTACGCCATTTGTTATTTATCGAATTGTGCTCGGCACAGCTCTTCTGATTGCTCTGGCAACTGGCGCAATCAGCGCTTAATGCTTCTTATCTGAGAAGCCCAGGCGTTCTAGTAACTTAGGATCGCGCTGCCACTCTTTAGAGACTTTCACATGTAGTCCAAGGAATATTCGTGCGCCTAGCTCGCGCTCAATATCTTTACGGGCGCGCATTCCAATATCTTTCAGGCGCTGGCCTTGGTGCCCCAAGATGATTCCGGTCTGTGAATCGCGCTCAACGTGAATGCTGGCGTGAATGTCATAGAAAGGACGTGTGCCGTTTGGTTCGCGCTCTGACATTTCGTCGATAGTAACCATAATTGAATGTGGAAGTTCTTGCAGTGCATCGCGCATAGCCGCTTCGCGAATGAGTTCGCAGATAAGTTGCTCAGTACCTTGATCGCTCTTCTGATCTTCTGGATAGAAGGCAGGGCCAACCGGAATATTTTCACCAATGATTTTTTCGAGCAGTTCGATTTGATCATGGATCACAGCTGAGACTGGAATTATTTCATCCCAGGTGAATCCTTCGGCAAGGTCACTGATGGTCATTAAGCGATCAGCGAGGCTCTTCTTGTTGACTGTGTCAGTCTTGGTAACGAGTGCGAACTTCTTAGCCCGTGGATGCTTTGCTATTTCGGCGGCGATAAATTGATCACCAGCACCGGTAGCTTCATTGGCAGGAAGACACATCATGATGACATCTACTGAGTCGAGGTTCTCATTGACTACCTTGTTGAGGTGATGTCCGAGCAATGTCCGAGGCTTATGAACACCTGGAGTATCAACGAGAACTGCTTGGAAGTTTTCATTATTGATAATTCCACGAATCGCATGTCGGGTGGTGTTCGGGTGGTGTGATGTAATCGCAATCTTGCTGCCAACCAAAGCATTGATCAAGGTGGATTTTCCGGTATTAGGGCGGCCAACAATGGCAACGAAGCCCGAACGGAAATCACTCATAGGCTTATTCTCTCATTACTTCAAGAGTTGCTACGCCAAAGAAGTCAGCAGTTCGAGCGCATCTGGAATCGATGTAACTAACTCGGCACTTCTCTCACCGATTAAGCGATGACATCCTTCAGAAGTTGGAGCAGTAATCGGCCCCGGAATCGCCATCACCGGACGCATTAAATCGGCTGCATCTCGTGCCGTTCGAAGTGATCCACTTCTAAATGCCGCCTCAACTACCAAAGTGCCCTGCGAAAGTGCTGCAATGATTCGATTGCGCACTAAGAAGCGATGAGGTCGAGCAATCGTGCCCGGTAGATACTCCGTAACAATGGCGCCATTTTCGATGATCTCTTCAAAGAGCCTCTGGTTGCCTGCTGGATAAACACTATCGAGTCCTGATGCGGTAACTGCCACTGTGACTCCTTCCGCTATCAATGCGCCTTTATGCGCAGCTGAATCAATTCCGTACGCGCCACCGCTAACGATTGCCCACTCGCGATCTACGAAACCTGCCGCAAATTCTTGGGCGGCACGAATTCCATAAGACGTTGGATTACGGGTTCCGACAATCGAGAGCGACTTCATGGCAAGGGTCTCAGGATTTCCCTTCACAACAATTGCTAAAGGTGGAACCTCTAAATCATTGAGCGCTGATGGCCAGAGCGGCTCCTCCGGGGTTATGAATACTCCCCCGCAATCTGCGATTGCTTTATATGTCGCGCTAATATCAATTCGTTCGCTCACGGGAATTGCTCGATAGGTATCTTCAACGCCAACTTCTGTCATCTGACGTGAAATCTTTAGAGTGCCTGGTTCGAAGTGCGCAGCAATAGCCAACCTCATATCGCGAAGTTCCATTAGAAACCACCATCTCTCAATTGGTAGGCATTCTTTACATCGCTCAAAGTTGGCACTGGGCGCTCTGCTAAATCAGCTAACGTCCAGGAGAGTCGAATAACTTTATGGAGTCCTCGCGCTGTAATCATTTCTTTATCGAGTTCGTCATGGAGAAAGTTCATGGCAGATTTCTCAGGTTGATACTGAAGTCTCAGGGCGCGAGCCGGTATCTCTGAATTTAATCTCCAGGGTTGCTCTGCAAAGCGTTTTGCGGCTCTGGCACGAGCAGCAATCACTCGAGCGCGAATATCTGAAGAAGATTCACCGAGATCTTGTGATGCCAGCTCTACCCGCCCAACCGGATCAACATCAACCCGGATATCAATGCGATCCATCAACGGACCAGAGAGTTTTCCTAGATATCGACGGACCTGCAGTGAAGTGCAGGTGCATCCCAATCCGCGACGTGAATATTTTCCGCATGGACATGGATTTGCGGCGAGGACCAATAAAAATTGGGCTGGGAAGGTAACGCTGCCAATTTGTCTGGCAATTGTGATTGTTCCTGATTCCAGTGGCTGTCTAAGCGAATCCAATATTCCAGCTGCACATTCTGGTGCTTCATCAATAAAGAGAACACCATGGTGAGACATCGAAATAGCGCCCGGCTGAATAGATCGTCCGCCTCCCCCAACAATTGATGCCCTGCTTGCAGTGTGATGTGGTGCAACAATCGGCGCTATGCGCGACATTGGAGAACGTTGAGTGAGCGTTCCTGCAATCGAGTGAATCGCAGTAACTTCCAGTGCTTCTTCTATCGTCAGCGGTGGCAGTATCGATGGAATTCGCGATGCAATCATCGTCTTTCCGGCACCTGGTGGTCCGATAAGTAGCAAGTGATGCCCGCCCGTTGCAGCAACCTCTGCTGCAAATCGAGATTTTGCCTGCCCCGCAACATCTGCAAAATCAAGCAGCTCACCTCGTGGCGGAATCTCTAAATCCAAAGGTTCGTTAAATGGGTATTCGCCGGTTAGTAACCAACGATAAATCTCAAAAATATGGTCGAAGGAAAGTATCTCCATCTGCTCCATTAACTCTGCTTCATGAAGATTTGCGCGGGGAACTATCGCGCGTGTGATGCCGTTGTTGAGCGCTGCAATGAGAGATGGAAGAACTCCACGAACAGATCTGATTCCACCATCGAGTGAGAGCTCTCCTAAAATAATTGCCCCGTCGAGCGGTGCTTGTGGCAGTACTCCATCTGCAACAAGTAACGCCAGTGCAATCGCAAGGTCGAACCCTGGTCCGCTCTTTGGAATCCATGCAGGAGAAAGCGAGACTGTTACCTTTTTATTGGGCCATCTCTGACCTGTGTTAACTAGGGCTGCTCTGACCCGGTCTCGTGATTCTTGCAAGGATGCATCAGGCAAACCTAAGAGGGAATAAGTAGGGATTCCATCTGCGATATCACATTCGATATCAATCAATGAACCCAGAAGACCTTGCAATACAACTGCCTGTGTTCGTCCTATTGTCATAGAACGCCTGCACGATATTCGAGACTATGTGTGCCGTCAGGGCTGATGAGAACTGAGGCGATATCGATGAAGTACTCACACCCGAAGCAATCATGGGTAACAAGCCAACCCATCGCTAATCGCTGCATCCGAAGCAGTTTTACTTGAGATATTGCCTCGAAGGGATGTCCAAAGGAGAGCGAGCTGCGAGTTTTCACCTCGATGAAGTGAAATGCTCCTGCTTTATCCAAGGTAACTAGATCTATCTCGCCCTCACGTACCCGCCAATTTCGATCGATGATTTCATCGCCTTGAAGAGAGCGATATTCAGCTACTCGCGTTTCGCCAAATAAACCTATTGCTTGATTTTTGCTGCGCTTAAGAACCATCCGCGAAAAATAGAGAGGTTCATTGGAGTAAAACGGAACACCGGGCCTATCTGTGGATTAAATCAGCGCTGCAATATTTGAAAAAGATTTACGATGAATTGGCAGTACGCCTAACTCTGTAATCGCCTTGGTATGAGCAGCTGTGATGTAGCCCTTATGACCAGCAAAACCATATCCGGGATAGAGCTCATCCATCTCACGCATAATGCGATCGCGAGTCACCTTGGCAATAATTGAAGCTGCGCTAATTGCGGTAACTACTTGATCGCCCTTCCATACCGCTACGTTAGGAACAGCTAATCCTTCGATGGCGTAACCATCAGTAAGCACATAACCTGGCGTAATAGATAGTCCATTTACTGCACGGCGCATTCCATCAAGGTTTGCTGCATGGACGCCGCGAAGATCGATTTCTGCTGGTGAAACTTCAATGACACTTACCGCTGCTGCATTCGTCATCACAACATCGAAGAGAACTTCACGTTTCTTCTCTGATATCTCTTTCGAATCCCGCATCTCTGCCCACAACTCGGCAAATGGATCATCGAGAATTACCGATGCAATAACAAGTGGTCCAGCACATGGTCCGCGACCGGCTTCATCTACACCGGCGATGGGAGATATGCCTGCATCCCGCAACATCTCTTCGATGCGCTTGGGTGATGTAGACATTGAACTACCTAAGAATTATTTTGTTGCGAGTGGATCGTGAGATGAAACGAAGCCGAAATTTTCAAAAGGCCAGATAATTCCAAAGACTCGGCCGGTCACCTTTGAGATTGGGACCATTCCATTATTGACATCATCTTGGTGATAGCGAGAGTCTGCAGATGCACCGCGGTGATCTCCCATAACCCAAATCTTGCCTTCTGGAACAGTCACATTGAATTCAAGTTCTGACGGCTTGTTGCCAGCAAAGATGTATGGCTCATTGGTTTTTTTGCCGTTAATTGTGAGTCCGCCTTCTTTATCGCAGCAAATAATCTTGTCGCCAGATACACCAATTACGCGCTTTACTAAAAATTGCTTCGCTGGATTGGGAAGTACACCGGAGAAGACAAGGACTTCTTTCGCCTTTGCTATAACTTTATTTCCAGTTGCTTCTTCCATCGGCTGCGGCAGCCAATTAGCTGGATCGCGGAATACAACAACATCTCCACGCTTAATTGATTTTGCTAAGAATGGGATTTTATTTACGGCAACGCGGTCATTAATCTGCAAAGTGTTCTGCATGGAACCGGAAGGAATATAGAAGAACTGCACTAAGAAAGTCTTGATAACAAGAGAGACAGCGAGCGCGACTATGACAAGTAAAGGGAACTCGCGAAAGAACGAGCCCTTACGAGGCAGGTACTTAGAAATTACTCTGCTGGCTTGTCTTCAGCAGCAGGCGCTTCAACAACTGCTTCAGCTACTGGAGCCTCAACAACTGCTTCTACTACTGGAGCCTCTTCGACAACCGCTGGAGCTTCTACGACTGCTTCTACGATTGGTTCTGGTGTTGAAAGGATTCCATCACCGTAACCAACGATGCCATCGCGCTTTTCGCGAATCTTTGCAGCCTTACCGCGAAGGTCGCGGAGGTAGTAAAGCTTTGCGCGGCGAACGTCACCCTTTTGTACGAGTTCAATCTTCTCGATCACTGGTGTGTGAACTGGGAATGTACGCTCAACGCCAACGCCGTAAGAGACCTTACGGATTGTGAATGTCTCGCGGACGCCATCGCCCTGACGGCGGATGACTACACCCTGGAAAACCTGAAGACGTGACTTGTTACCTTCGATAACACGGACGTGAATCTTGAGCTCATCTCCGGCACGGAACTGTGGGATGTCCTTGCGAAGTGATGCTGCATCTACGACGTCGAGAATGTTCATTATCTGTCCTTTAGGTAACCATGTAATAAGTACGGATTGCCGTACAGACTGCGTATCTTGCCACAGGTGACCCCATACCGAAAAATTGGTCAGGGCCAAGAATCGAAGGTCAGGCTGATTTAGGCGAGGCCGAGGAAGGTTTCGAGCTCGGAATAAAGGGCAGGGCCAGCTGCCAGGGTCATCATGTAGGGAGCTTGGCCGTAGAGACCGAAGCGAGCGCCTGCCTCACGGGCTATCAGCCCTCCTGCCGCCCAATCCCACTCTTTTAGGCCGTGTTCAAAGTAGCCATCGACCCGACCCATCGCCACATGGCAGAGGTCGACTGCAGCGGCTCCATTTCGGCGCAGGTCGCGAATGACCGGCAAGAGGTTGGAGACATGTTCGATCTGAGCCCCGCGATGGGCGGTGTCATATTGAAATCCGGTGGCCAGCATTGCTCGATTGAGTTCAATCGGATGGTTGCAAGAGATGCGCTTGCCATTATGGAAGGCGCCCTCCCCACGAACGGCCCACCAGGTTGAGTTAATGCTTGGTGCAGTGACTACGCCAATCAACTGGCCATCTTTATCCTTGGCGGCGATGGATACGTTCCAGCCTGGCAAGTCATAGAGGTAGTTCACGGTTCCATCAAGTGGATCGATCACCCAGGTAATTCCTGAAGTGCTGGCGCGCTCTGCACCTTCTTCGCCAATCAGCCCATCGTTGGGGCGGGCAGCCAAGAGTTGCTCGACAATAAATTTTTCAACGGCGATATCCATCTGAGTTACGACATCGATAGCCGTGGACTTGGTGTTGACCTCAAGCTCTGCTGGTCGGTTGCTCAGCATTGCGGCAGCTTCTTGGCCCACGCGCTTGGCAAGTTCGAGCAGTTCAGCAGTCGAAACTTGATCTGGGTTGTGAGCAGTCATAGCCGTGATTCTACCTGTCTCATCAGTTATTCTCACCCCCATGAGTGAGCTCCGTTTAAATGGCAAGAACAATGAAGGCACCCATCTCACCTTGGTAGATAACGATGGAACCGAATTCTCACTGCGCATCAGCGACACTCTCCGCGCAACTGTTAATCAGCCACGTCTGACCTCAGTCCCATCCAGTGATGAAGAGACAACTATCAGCGTTAAAGAGATTCAACGTCGCCTTCGTGCTGGAGATGCACCAGAGGTAATTGCACGTGAAGGCAACACAACAGTCGATAAGGTCGCTCGCTTCTCAGGTCCCATCTTGCAAGAGCGCGAATACATTCTCTCTCAGGCGCGCTCGGCAGGACTGCGCAAAGATGCCACTCGTTTAGATATTTCATTTCTCGATGCAGTCGTTGGCAAGTTAGTTCCACGTGGTGTTGATGCAGATGATCTTTCATGGAACACCTGGCGCTTGCCAGATACAACATGGCATATCGAACTTCACTATCCCAACCGCGATGGCAATGGAATAGCAACCTGGAACTTTGATACATCACGTCGCACCATCAATCCAACTGATGACAATGGCGCATGGTTGATTGGTGAAGAAGCACCAGCTCGCATCATCGATCCAGGTTTCATCAACGCTGAGCCATCACATCCATCTCGCATTGAAACACCTGCGCCCATTGATCTACCTGGTGCAAGCTCACTCTTCTCCCCCGTTGTTGTTGAGGAAGAAAAGCCAGAGACGCCACGTCTAGTTGCCATTCGCGATACACCTTCAGCAGCCGATGCCGAAGATGGCGTTGTCGCTCGGGCAAAGATTCCTTCATGGGATGAAATTATGTTTGGTTCAAAGGCACCTGTTGCCGAACCTGAATCAGAAGAAGATTACGACAACAATTAGCTTCTATTCTGCAACGATTAATTAAGGAACTTCGCAACTTCCAGTATCAGTGGGATTCCAATAATTAAGTTAAATGGGAATGTCACGCCAATGCTAGATATCAATGCTGATGAGCTATTTGCATTCGGTAAGGCAAGGTTTACCGCCGCAGGCGCCGCGATATAGGAAGCACTCGCGCAGAGCACGCCGAGAATTGTTGCCCCGCCCACAGATAACCCAACAGCGGTACCGGCAAATACACCGAGCGCTCCAGTGAGAATAGGAAAGGTCACTGCAAAGATTGCAATGGTGAAACCTACGTGGCTAATCTGACTTAAATTTCCGCCAGCAAGGCAGCCTAGATGAAGCAGGAAGAGCGCCAAGACGCCGTATTGAATATCAACAAAGAATGGCGACACTCGATCATAACCAGAGCCGGTTGTGACAAACCCGATTGCCATACCTCCGATTAGCATCGTAATTGTCTTTCCGGTGATGACTTCTCGCAAAGTGTGGGCCCAAGGTGCGCCCGTTTTAGTACGACGCGAACCAAGATAAATGCCGACGATGATTCCGGGGACTTCCATAATCGTAAGGAGCGCGGTTGCAAATGGTTCAACTGAAATTTCACTATTTTCTAAGAATAAAAGTGCAGCGGTAAATGTCACTAGTGATGTTGAGCCGTAATGTGCCGCGAAGGAGCCGCGATCTTCTATCGATAACTTTCCACCCAGTCCCAGAGCCATGTAGGCAAAAAGCGGAATGGTTGCGCCAAGGAATATCGTTGCTAACGCGGGGACGATAAAAGATTGAACATCGACTCCTTTGAGCGAATGACCACCTTTGAGACCTATGCCGAAGAGGAGAAAGACCGAAATTGCCTGATACACCTGATCGGGAAGTTTCACATCGCTTTTAAAAAGGGCGGCGATAAACCCCAAGAGAAATACCAGAACTGGTACGGAAGTAAGGTTTGATATCACAATTGAATTCTCGCTCACGCGGACTCCTTCGGCTCGCCGCGTATATTACATGAAATACATTTCCTGTATTGCATTTCTGGTATATTTTAGATATGAGCAAGAAGAGCACTCCGATGCGCCAATGGACTTTCCTCTCCAATCATGGCCATGTTCTGGTTTATCTCAGTCGTAACTCCGAATGTCTCATAAGAGATATCGCCAGCGATGTTGGAATCACCGAGCGCAGCGCTCAGATGATTCTGGCTGACCTAGAAGAGTCTGGGTATATAACAACGACCAAAGAGGGACGTAGAAATATCTACACGCTCAATAGCAAGATGAAGTTCCGACATCCAGCTGAAGCGAATAAACCCATTAGCGCGTTACTCAGGATTTTTTCATAACCGTGCCCGGTCTCAGCCAACACCCCTACCTTGGTCGCGATGTAGTGCTGACTAGCAAGCATCAAAAACTTGATCTATTTCGTCCACACTTTCAATCTCAACTAGAAATGAATGTAAGAGAACTCCCGCTTGATACAGATCTCCTCGGCACCTTCTCTGGAGAGATCGAACGCGTTGACTCACCGCGGGAGGCGGCAATTAAGAAAGCGCGCATGGGCATTCAAGCGACCGGAATCCCATTAGGGATTGCCTCTGAAGGTTCAATTGGGGCAGATCCTGTCATTCCTTGGATTCAATGTGATTATGAGCTTGCCGTTTTTCTCGATGAGGAAAGTGGTCTTGTAATCTCGGAATCAATTACATCTCATGACATAGCCGCAGCCACCATCAGTGGACGCATAGGCGATGATCTTTCCGAGTTTCTACTTCGAGCAGATTTTCCTCGTCATCACCTGATTGTCCGCCCAGAGTCGAATATGGGCTCGCTTATCGTTAAGGGCATTTCTGATTTGGCTTCGCTAGCGAGTGCAGTTGAAAGATGCTCACTGGAGTCGAAGACAGGGTTGGTGAGAATTGAATCCGATTTCCGAGCGCTGCACTCCCCCAGCAGACAATCAAATATTTCACAGGTGGCTGATCGCCTCGCCAAGAGAGTCGCTTCGCTCTGCCCAGAATGCAACGTACCCGGGTGGGGGCGAGTGGATTACATCAAGGGCGTCGAATGCTCTGAATGTGGCGAAATTAGTCCCGAGAGAATTCGACAGGAAATATTGGGATGCTCGGGATGTGACTTCAAAGAGCTGGGGGAAGTTCTAAAAACCTTTATAGACGCTGCACAATGCTTGAGCTGCAATCCTTAGCGCTATGAGCGTGTCACCGAATTAAGCAACGGCACTGTGGATTCGGTAGCGCTATCTCCACCGTGGTGTCCCACCATCGCGCCTTCTTTTTCTGCGCGTTCTGGATCGAGTAAGACTAGATTTCCTTGTGCAATTGCGATGATGTCACCAATGCGCTCTGATGCATCGAGCGTGACATCTCCACCAAAGAGACCTGCTGCAATCGCGCTTTCGCGGGTGTGCATCTTCACCTTTTCGCCAAGCGTCTCTTCCCAACGAGAAATCACATCTGCGCATGGCGCTAAATCTGCATCCTGTGGAAGATAGAGATGGCGCATACGTGGTTCGCCGGCAATCGTCGCAATTCCTTCAAGCAGTGAGTTCTCTAGGCCCATCACAATCTTCTCGTCGACATTGATCATGCCGTGATCTGCAGTTATCCAAATCCGGACGCCCTTTGGAAGCTTTTCTAGTAATTGCGCGACCATGGCATCGATATTAGATAAAGCGGCAATCCACTTCTCTGATCCGACTCCATCCGAGTGGCCAGCAGAGTCGAGATCGTTGACGTAGAGATAGACAAAAGATGGTCTCCCTTTAAGCGCTGTAACTGTCTCGCCTACTAAATCGCTGGTGATATTTGCACCGCGGTAGTGAGCGCCACGGAAAACAGCGCGCGTGAAACCTGTGTCCTCATAACGTTTTGCCGCAACGTGTGTCACGGTGATTCCAGCGCTGGTTGCGCGTTCAAAGAGAGTTGGAACTGGTTGCCAAATCTGTGGATCAACGCGTTCATCCCACTTCAAAGAATTTAGTACACGACCGCTGCTACGTGGAACACGAACTGTGTATCCCATCATTCCGTGGGCACCGGGCATGGCACCGGTCGTCAATGTTGCCAAGCTGGTCGAAGTTGTTGACGGAAATGAAGTTTCAACAGTTTTCGCCAGTGTGAGAGAGGCGAGAGTTGGTGCGTGCTCTGCATATTGAGTTAAGACATCTGCGCCGAAGCCATCGATAAGAAAAAGTAATTCACGGCCCGTGGGACTTTCGCCACATCCTACGAAATCGTGCGTATCGAGAAGATTGAGGCCGGAAAAGATCGACGGCAGAATCTGCGATAGGTGCACAGGGCAATCATCCCACGAGTATTGTTGGGGACATGTCACAGCAAAATTTCCGCACATCACCTGAGGTCGCCGAAGCTCTTAAGTCAGGCAAGCCCATCGTCGCCCTCGAATCGACGATTATTAGCCATGGTCTGCCACGCCCTTCAAACCTTACGGTGGCCCGTGAAGTAGAAGAGATTGTTCGCTCACGTGGTGCGGTGCCTGCAACTATCGCTTTGCTCGACGGAATAGTTCACATCGGTCTTACCGATGATCAGCTCGTTGATATCGCAAATCGTGATGACATTGCGAAGGCATCTAGTCGCGACCTAGCAATAATTGCAGCAAGTGGTAAGTCAGCTGCGACCACA
This sequence comes from Candidatus Nanopelagicaceae bacterium, assembly GCA_965267625.1. Lineage (GTDB taxonomy): Bacteria > Actinomycetota > Actinomycetes > Nanopelagicales > Nanopelagicaceae > Planktophila. The sequence goes on along the minus strand of OZ254124.1, from coordinate 550,899 downwards.
GTTGCCGCAACAGCTCACCTCGCAGTTCTTGCCGGAATTCATGTATTTGCAACTGGCGGTCTCGGCGGTGTCCACCGTGGCGCAAACGAGACATTCGATGAGTCAGCCGATTTAACTGCTCTCTCTCAATTAGATATCACCATCGTTTGTGCTGGTGTTAAATCAATTCTCGATGTTGCGGCAACACTTGAGCGTTTAGAGACACTTGCAATTGGTGTTGTTGGCTTTAAAACAACAGCCTTTCCTGGTTTCTATCTCACTGATTCTGGTTACACGATTGAGCATCAGGTCAATAGCGCGGATGAAATTGCAGCTGTCATCAAGCAGCGCGTTGGACTTAAGACCAATAACGGATTAGTCGTTGCCAATCCCGTCGAGAAAGAAATGGATCGCACACGTCACGATGCAATTTTGAAGAGCGGACTTGAAGGCGCTGAGAAGGCTGGCATCCACGGCAAGTACGTCACTCCATTCTTGCTAGAGCACTTCCACACTGCATCAGAAGGTGAATCACTTAAGGTCAATATCGACATCATTAAATCCAACTCTGCTCTCGCTGCCGATATTGCAGTCGCTTCACAGAAGAAATAATCATGACAGCACGGGTTCTCTGTATTGGTGATGTGATGCTCGATGTCATCACCAAGATTTCGGTAATGCCCGATAAAATTAACTACGGCAGCGATACTCCTTCAAAGATTTCGACTCATGGTGGAGGCGCAGCTGGCAATGTTGCCTCGTGGCTTACTCGTACGGAAGCACGCGCCACGATTGTTGGCCATGTAGGTGATGATGCTGCCGGCTCTGCCTTGATGAGTGAATTTGATGCGCTCGGCGTTCGCCACAGTAATTTGATGGTTGATAAGGGTTCATCAGGTGTGGTTGTGGTTCTCGTCGATCCAACCGGCGAGCGAACAATGTTTCCGGATAATGGCGCTAACTCTGGTCTGCACATCGGAGATCTTCCCGAACTTGATGAATATAACGCTGTATATCTCTCTGGATATTCACCGCTCGACCCACTCTCTCGTCCGGGCGTGATGGCGATGATTGCAAAGATTAAGACGGCAGGCCTTCCTCTCTACTTTGACCCTGCATCAGTCGGTGGAATGATGGAAGTTCCACTCGATCTCGTTAAATCATGGATCAAATTAATGGATGTTCTCTTGCTCAATGAAGAAGAGGCGATCTACCTCACTGGTGAAACCAATCCAGAGAAGGCAATTGAGATACTTCTCGAAGATTGTGAAACAGTTGTCATTAAACGTGGTTCACAAGGGGCAATCGGCAAATCTCGCGGTTCGATTCTCATCTCGGTGCCTGCAATCTCAACTGAGGTTGTTGATACAACAGGCGCCGGAGACTCATTTGCTGCCGGATTTATTGCCCATTACGCCACTACCAAGAATATGCAGCATGGCCTTGAGGCAGGGGCAAAGGTTGCAGCTCGCTGTGTTGCAATCGTTGGGGCTCGTCCGCGTGTAGGTACCGTCATTTAGCCACTTCCCACGGCAGAATACGCGCCATGGCAACGAAGAAAGCCGCGGCAACCACTAAGACCGCAAAAGGTAAAGCGACAGGTCCTAAGCCGGGAGAATTCCCAGGCAAGATCATCGATATCGACGTCTCATCAGAGATGTCTGAATCTTTCCTTGAATACGCATACTCAGTAATTTATTCACGTGCACTTCCTGATGCGCGAGATGGACTTAAGCCAGTTCACCGTCGCATCCTGCATCAGATGGCAGATATGGGTCTTCGCCCTGATCGTGGCCACGTTAAGTCTGCACGTGTAGTCGGTGAAGTAATGGGTAAGTTGCACCCTCACGGTGACTCTGCAATTTACGATGCGCTTGTACGTATGGCGCAATCATTCTCAATGCAGCTGCCTTTAATTGATGGCCACGGAAACTTTGGTTCACTCGATGCAGGTCCTGCTGCAATGCGTTACACCGAAGCTCGTCTTGCAGCAGCCGCCATGACAATGGTTGCTGAATCAGATGAGAACACGGTCGACTTCGGTCCAAACTACGACGGTCAGTTGCAAGAGCCACTCGTATTGCCAGCTGCATTCCCCAACTTACTCGTTAACGGTTCATCGGGTATTGCGGTCGGTATGGCAACCAACATGGCTCCCCACAACTTGGGTGAAGTTATTGCCGCTACAAAGTTTCTAATCGACAATCCAAAGGCAACTTTGAATCAGTTGATGAAGCATGTTCCAGGTCCTGACTTCCCAACCGGCGGCGAGCTCGTTGGTGTAGAAGGTATCCGTGAGGCTTATGCAACAGGTAAGGGATCTTTTAAGGTCCGTGCAACTGTTGAGATTAGCAAGGTGACTTCTCGCAAGATGGGAATCGTCATCAAGGAGCTTCCATTTAATATTGGTCCGGAAAAAGTTGTTGAACGTATTGCAGATCTTGCAAAGGCGAAGAAGATTCAGGGAATCTCTGACATCGTCGACCTGACAGATGGCCAGACCGGCACAAATGTTGTTATCGAATTAAAGAACGGCTTTGAACCAGAGGCAGTCCTCGAGCAGTTATACAAGCTGACTCCAATGGAAGATGGCTTTGCGATCAACGCAGTGGCACTTGTAAAGGGTCGCCCACAGACACTTGGCCTGAAGGAGCTTCTGCAAGTCTTTATCGAACACCGCATTGAGGTGGTTCGTCGTCGCTCTGAGTTCCGTAAGGCAAAGGCAGAAGATCGCCTCTCATTGGTAGATGGACTTCTTAAGGCAATTATCGATATCGATAAGGTCATCAAGATTATTCGTGGCTCAGATGATGCAGCTGCAGCTAAGGAAGCGCTGATCAAGGGCTTCAAACTCAATGAAGAGCAGGCGACATACATTCTTGATATGCCGCTTCGACGTCTGACCAAGATGAGCAAGCTTGAACTTGAGACTGAATCCAAGGAACTCAAGGCAACAATCGCTGCTTTGACCACACTTTTGAAATCAGAAGAAGCGATGCGCAAGCAGGTCTCTGATGAACTTACTGCAGTATCGAAGGCGTATGCGGTACCGCGTCGCACTCGTCTAGCAACTTCATAGCCCTCTTACCTCGGACGAAGTACCGCGCTTCCCTTTTCGTGATCTAAGTACTCAAGGCTGTGACTTGGAAGCAACCGTGCAAACTCCTCTGCCATCGCACGTTCTCCAGCTCTTGCCACATCATCGATAACGATTATTGCTTGAGGAGAAAGTTTCGTGATGCACTCTGTGATCGCAGGGTGGCGAGCTTCAGGATTTTTTGAACCTGGAGGTCCATCGATGAAGAGGAGATCGATATTTGAAATATCTCCAAATTTCGATAAGTCATACCAATCAACTCCGCTGCTGTGAGGCGTAAGTGGCGCAACTCGCAAATCAACATTTGTAACATCATGGTTACTAAGCACGAGTTGTGTTTTAGCTGCGAACTCTTCTGAATTATCAATACTGAAAATCTTGGCCTGCGGTGCACCCTTGGCAAGTACCAAAGTAGACATACCTGAACCCAAATCCACGATAACTCTTGGGCTAGAAGAACGAGCAAGTTGCAGAAGGGTGAGGAGTAAATCAGGAGAGGCTGCCCAACTTCTCGTCGAGGGAATTGGAGCTTTCAAATTAAGTAGGTGAATGAGCTGGATATAGAACTCACTCTGACGATAGTTCTCGCGCGCAGCTCGCTCATTCTCTTTCAATAGCTTTCTAGCGTCGCGCTCTGGCGAAACTAGTTTGATCAATTTCTCATTGACCCTGCGGAGAGTTCTTATTTGATATGCAACCGCTGCAAGTATGAGAAGCGATGTAATTAAGCTAATAGCGCTATACATCTGATGATTCTAGAACGATTGCAGCTTCAGAGGAATACTGTGGGAAGATACGCCAAATGATTTCTACCTCTGCCCTCGAGCTCCGCGCTGGCGCCCGCCTGCTTGTCAGCGGCGTCAACATTCGCGTCAATAGCGGTGACCGCGTCGGCTTTGTTGGTCGTAACGGTGCGGGTAAATCAACCCTGGCAAAAGTTCTTGCAGGTGAGACTCTTCCGGCAGGTGGCGGCGTTCAGCGCACCGGAAAGATTGGTTATCTCCCCCAAGATCCTCGCACTGGTGAAGATCAAGGAACAGCTTTAGATCGCATCCTCTCTGCACGCGGTCTCGATGAGATTGCAAAGCGCATGACTGCAGTCGAGCTAGAACTTTCTACCACTGAAGGCGAAGAGCTCGAGAAGGCGCTCGAGCGCTACACCCGTGTAGATGCTGAGTTCAATGCGGCTGGTGGATATGCAGCAACATCTGAGGCAGAAGCAATCGCTTCCTCTCTCGGTGTTTCAGAAGATGTTTTCCATAATGAAATTGCAACGCTCTCAGGTGGTCAGCGTCGTCGTATTGAACTTGCTCGAATTCTCTTCTCTGGTGCAGAGACTCTTTTACTCGATGAGCCTACCAACCACCTTGATGCAGATTCGATTATCTGGTTGCGTCAGTACCTGACTAACTATTCAGGTGGGCTTGTCATCATCTCTCACGATGTTAATTTGATTGAGACTGTTGTGAATAAGGTTTTCTACATTGATGCCAATCGAAACGTTATCGATGTATACAACATGGGTTGGAAGCAGTATCTCTTGCAGCGCGAAGCAGATGAACATCGTCGTAAGAAGGAGCGCGCCAATGCCGAAAAGCGCGCCGAGATCTTGCAGAAGCAGGGCGAGAAGATGCGCGCTAAAGCTTCTAAAGCAACTGCTGCGCAAGGTATGTTGCGTCGCGCTGAGAAACTCCGTTCATCACTTGAAGATGTTCGTGTCTCAGATAAGGTCGCGAAGCTGCGCTTTCCTACCCCGGCCCCATGTGGCAAGACTCCCCTTTCTGGTGAAGAACTATCTAAGAACTACGGTTCGCTTGAAATCTTTACCGACGTTTCTTGTGTGATTGATAAGGGTTCACGTGTTGTGATCCTTGGTCTTAACGGCGCCGGTAAGACAACACTGCTTCGCATTCTTGCTGGTGAACTTGAATCAGATACCGGAAATGTTGAACACGGACATGGTCTCAAGATTGGGTACTACGCCCAGGAGCACGAGTCACTCGACTTCGAGCGCACCATCCTCGAGAACATGATGTCTGCAACCGCTGAGATTCGTGAGCCTGAAGCTCGTAACGTCCTTGGTTCATTCCTCTTTGCTGGCGATGATGTACATAAGCCGGTCAAGGTTCTCTCCGGTGGAGAGCGCACACGTCTTGCCTTAGCAACAATCGTTGTTTCTGGCGCCAACGTGCTCTTGCTCGATGAGCCAACAAACAACCTTGATCCAGCATCTCGTGAAGAAATTCTTGCCGCGCTGAGCGAATACCAAGGTTCAGTTGTGATGGTCTCGCACGATGAAGGTGCAGTTCAGGCGCTCAAGCCAGAGCGTGTGATCTTGCTGCCTGATGGCGATGAAGATATCTGGAAGGACGAGTACTTCGATCTCGTCTCTATCGATTAATAATTGCTCTAGCAAAAAGAAAAGCCCCGGCCGAATATGGCGGGGCTTTTCTTATTTAATACTTATGCGTCGATTGAATCGCGATCAATCTCAGCGTTTGCGATGAATTCCTTACGAGGAGCAACCTCTGAACCCATAAGAAGTTCAAACATTGCTTCAGCTGCTGCAGCATCTGTCACTGTGATGCGACGAAGTGTGCGCACATCTGGGTCCATCGTGGTTTCGCGGAGCTGATCTGCATCCATCTCACCAAGACCCTTGTAGCGCTGAATTGGCTCTTTCCAACGCTTGCCATTCTTTGAAAGATCAGCAGTTACCTTCTTCATCTCATCATCTGAGTATGTGTAGATGTAATTGCCCTTCTTGCCGCCGCCACCCATGACCTCAATGCGGTGCAACGGTGGAATAGCAGCAAATACACGACCGGCATCAATCAGTGGGCGCATATAGCGATACATCAAAGTAAGGAGCAAACAGCGAATATGTGCGCCGTCAACGTCAGCATCAGACATCAAAATCACGCGACCATAGCGCGCATCATCGAGTTCAAATGACTTACCTGAACCAGCACCAATCACCTGAATGATTGACCCGCACTCTTTATCATCGAGCATCTGTGAAAGAGATGCCTTCTGAACATTCAAGATCTTTCCGCGGATAGGCAGGATTGCCTGGAATTCAGAGTTGCGAGCTGCCTTAGTCGTGCCCAGCGCAGAATCTCCCTCAACGATAAAGAGCTCAGTACGAGTGACATCTTCTGAACGACAATCAGAGAGCTTTGTTGGAAGCGCTGAAGATTCAAGCGCGTTCTTGCGACGCTGCAAGTCCTTATGGGTACGGGCGCTGATACGTGTACGTGATGCACCTGCAACCTTCTCCATGATCAACTTGCCATTGGCCTTGTCGATGCGACGAGTGGTTGCAAAGAATTCCTTTAATTTATCGGCCACGACTGCGCTGACAATCTTTGTTGCAGCAGCTGTTCCGAGAACCTCTTTGGTCTGACCTTCGAACTGTGGCTCCGACATACGGACTGTGACAACCGCGGTAATGCCTTCCATGACATCATCTTTAATGACATCTGCCTCGTTCTTCTTCAAGATACCTGCACTGCGCATTGCCTCGTTAAATGATTTGGTGATTGCGCGCTCAAAGCCTTGAAGGTGCGTTCCACCCTTAGGAGTTGCAATGATGTTTACGAATGAGCGGATCGTTGAATCGAATCCATCGCCCCACTTCATTGCGATATCAACTTCCATATCGCGCTCGACCTCAGTCGAAACCATATGGCCCTTATCGTCAAGAACGGGAACTGTCTCTTGGTAGTGGCCGGTGCCGTAGATACGAATGACATCGCCTACTGGCTGATCAGGCTGCAAAAAATCACAGTATTCGGAGATTCCGCCCTTATGAAAGAAAGTCTGGGTTGTCTTCTCTTTTGAACGGTTATCGTTAACAGTAAGAGAAAGCCCTGGGACTAGGAATGATGTCTGACGAGCACGTGCATAAATATCTTCGATATCAAGTGATGCATCTTTAAGGAAGATCTGACGATCTGCCCACCACTTGGTGCGTGTACCCGTAATCTTTGATGAAATCTTGCCGATGGTGCGAAGACCTGAATGCTCAGTGAACTCAGCCTTTGGTCCGTCGCCATCGAAGATACCTGGAACGCCGCGCTTAAATGACATCCAATGAATCTTGCCGTTGCGATCGACCTCAACATCAAGGCGCTCAGCAAGAGCATTAACAACAGATGCACCAACACCGTGGAGACCGCCAGATGCTGCATATGAGCCGCCGCCGAACTTTCCGCCTGCGTGCAACTTTGTCATAACAACTTCAACACCGGTAAGTCCAGTTTTAGGTTCTTTATCGATTGGAATTCCACGTCCATCATCATGAACTTCGATAGAACCATCTGCCTCAAGATTGATTTCGATCTTCTTGCAATGGCCAGCTAGTGCTTCGTCGACAGAGTTATCGATGATCTCCCAGAGGCAGTGCATCAGACCGCGTGAATCCGTAGAACCGATATACATACCTGGGCGCTTACGAACAGCATCAAGGCCCTCAAGGACAGCTAGGTCCTTTGCGGTATAGCTATCTTTAGAACCGGCTTCGGTTACGGAAGCGTCGAAATTCAACTCATCATTGGCAGTCACGGTGGCAAAGATTAGCCAGCGAATGGTTCGCAATCACTTAAGCGCGCCGAGATGTATCTCATATAGTGATAGTGGGCGAAAATCAAGGCTCAAATACTTCGATTTCCATCAAATTAACTCGCTATTTAACGAGCGGGGAATAAAAGAGGATGGCATGATGTTCCAATGTCAGAGGGAATCAATACCCTCTGATTCTCTTTATAAGAGAACTGGACCGAACGGAGAGCGCGATGACCGAGCAAGTACTACTCGAATCCACACCCCTCAATGCCCTCGACCGCTGCGATCGCTGCGGCGCACAGGCATATGTCCGTGCCGTATTGGCAACAGGTGGCGAACTCATGTTCTGTGCTCACCATGGCAAGGAATACGCAGAGAAGCTAGCTGCTATTGCAGTCAAGATTCAGGACGAGACCGAGCGTTTGGTTGAGACTAAGTAAAACTTTTCAATAAAAAAGGCACTCACATTATGTGAGTGCCTTTTTTAATCTACTTTTATTTCTGCGTGAATTCCTTATGCGAGCCATCGCAGAACGGCTTATCTTTTGAGAGGCTGCAGCCACAGAACTTTGGATTCTCAACAGTGCTGGTGACATTGCCATCAGCATCGACGAAATCGACAGTTCCAGTAATGCGAATTGATCCGCTCTTTGGATTAACGAATACTTTGACCCGATCAGCCATTGAATGGTCGCTCATAGTTACGGCTTAGTCGAGGTAATCGCGAAGTGCCTGCGAACGAGATGGGTGACGCAGCTTCGACATTGTCTTTGATTCAATCTGACGAATACGTTCACGTGTAACACCGTGAACCTTTCCGATCTCATCAAGTGTCTTTGGCTGTCCATCTGTAAGTCCATAGCGAGCCTTGATGACATCAGCTTCTCGGTTGGTAAGCCCACCGAGAACCTGCATCAACTGCTCCTGCAAGATAGTAAACGTCACAGACTCTTCTGGCTTGATTGCCTCTGAGTCTTCGATGAGATCACCGAACTCGGAATCGCCTTCTTCACCGAGAGGTGTGTGCAATGAGATTGGCTCGCGGCCGTACTTCTGAACTTCAACAACCTTTTCAGGTGTCATATCGAGTTCCTTAGCGAGCTCTTCTGGGGTCGGTTCGCGACCGAGATCCTGAAGCATCTGGCGCTGAACACGTGCAAGCTTGTTAATGACTTCCACCATGTGAACGGGAATACGAATCGTACGAGCCTGGTCAGCCATCGCACGAGTAATCGCCTGACGGATCCACCATGTTGCATAGGTCGAGAACTTGTAACCCTTTGTGTAGTCGAACTTCTCAACTGCACGGATAAGACCGAGGTTACCTTCCTGGATCAAGTCCAAGAACAACATTCCGCGACCGGTGTAACGCTTTGCAAGAGATACAACGAGACGAAGGTTCGCCTCGAGCAAGTGGTTCTTTGCGCGCTTTCCATCTTCAACAATCCACTCGAGTTCGCGCTTGAGCTTCTTATCAATCTTCTTATCGTTCTTGAGCTTCTCTTCTGCAAAGAGACCAGCTTCAACACGTGTCGCCAGCTCTACTTCAAGCTCTGCGTTAAGGAGTGCCACGCGACCGATCTGCTTGAGGTAATCCTTTACTGGGTCAGCTGTCGCACCTGCAGTAAGAACAGTCTGCTCTGGTGGGAGGCGCTTGATTTCAGTCTGTACGAAACGAGCTTGCTCGTTAAAGAAGTAACCAAGATCTTCAAGATTCTTGAGGTATCCCTGATTAATGGCTTCAGTGATGATCTTCGCTGACTTGTCAGTAAATGTGTTCATCGCGAACATCTGCTGAATCTGCTTGAAAGTCAGCGCCTTAGCTTCTGCTTGATCGATATTGTGCTTTGCAGCAATCTCGCGACCTTGGCTCTTGAAGTTAATTGCCTCAATAATCATGTGAATGTTCTTGAGGTCCTTCTTATGCTTTTCGCGCTCGTTCTTATCTTCTTCATCATCATCTGATTCAGAATCTAGAAGTAAGAATGAACCTTCTTCAAACTTGTTCTTCTCTTCGGTGACATCAACAACGCGTGGCTTTGTGCCATCTGATTCTGCATCAATGATTTCAGCAGCTTCTGCAATCAGAGTATCTACATCTTCAAGTTCAACTTCTTCAACAACAATCTCGTTGCCATCTTCATCGAGAACAACAGCCTTTGCTGCTTTTCCATCTGCGCCAACCTCTGGAGCCTTTACAGGTTCTGGAGCTGGAGCGATGAGAGCGAGCTGTGCCTTTGAGAGAATACGGTTTGGACCACCGAGACCTGCTTTACGTGCCTTCTCGGTATCAACTGGAATCGAGATAGCTAGCGCACGTGCCTCAAGGACGAGAGGCTGGAACTCTTTCTTTACAATCTTATTGATATTTGTAATTCCTGAAGCCTCAAGTGATGCGAGGATCTCTTTTTGGCGCTCAACGGCAGTCTTGAGATCTACCAGCTGCTGTACTTCTTTTGCACTGAGATCTTTCTTTAATTCAATCTTTACTGGCTTGGCTGCAACCTTCTTAACAGGTGCTGCCTTCTTAACAGGTGCTGCCTTCTTAACAGGTGCTGCCTTCTTAACAGGTGCTGCCTTCTTAACAGGTGCTGCCTTCTTTGCGACAACCTTTTTAGCTGGAGCTGCCTTTTTAGCAACTGCTTTCTTAGCGGGTGCAGCTTTCTTTGCTACCGCCTTCTTGGCGACAGCTTTTTTAGTTGGAGTTGCCTTCTTAGCCACAGTCTTCTTCGCTGTTGCCTTGTTTTTGAGCGCACTAAATACAGCCACAATTGTCCTTTGGTTTTTTCGAACTAATTTCGAAACTTTTATTTCGAACTGCTCGAAGTGATAGGCATATTATACTCAGACGAAATCGCCTTTTCAGCGTGAATTTTGGGCAGTGGCGAGGGCGTGGCGTACTGCAGCCCCCACTGATTCAGCCTCTACTAAGAATCCATCATGACCAAAGTCAGAATTAATGGAGATAAGCGGCTGCGCAGTCGGTACAAGCTCAGATATCTCAACCTGAAGTCGAGGTGGGAAGAGGCGGTCGGTATCGATGGAGACCACCACCACCGGCACCGTGATGGATTCCAGGGCCTCTACGACTCCCCCGCGATCTCGACCCACATCATGTGAGTTCATGGCATCGGTCAGGGCGATATAGGTATTGGCATCAAAGCGCTTGGCCAACTTATTTGCCTGATGGTCAAGGTAAGACTCAACGGCGTAGCGACCGGTCTCATCTCCCTGTAATTGGCGACCGAAGCGCACATCCATCTCGGACTCGGTTCGATAGGTCAGGTGGGCAATCCGACGAGCAATTCCCATGCCCTCAACTGGCCCCACTGCCTGCTCGTAATAATCGCCTTTGTTGAAGTTTGGGTCAGATTTAATTGCACGAATCTGAATCGACGCTGTTCCGATTTGATCGCCAGTTGCAACAGCTGAAGATCCGATGGTGCAGATAGCTCCGATGCGATGCGGCAATTGAATCGCCCATTCGAGAGCGCGCATTCCACCCAGTGATGGGCCAACTGCTAATAAGTATTTTTCGATTCCGAGTGCATCTGAAAAGGCGACCTCGGCGTTGACCATGTCGCGGATGGTGATAATTGGAAAGCGAGATCCGTATCGTTTTCCATCGGGGGCAATACTTGCCGGACCTGTTGACCCTTGACACCCGCCGATGACATTAGGGCAGACGATGAAATATTTATCGGTATCAAATGGCAGACCAGGGCCGACCATCTGTGGCCACCACTCAGGAACATCAGACCATCCAGTCATCGCATGATTAATGAGAATTGCATTGTCTTTAGCTGCGTTGAGTGTGCCCCAGGTTTGGTAGGCAATTGTGATGTCGGGAAGAACTTCGCCATTTTCTAAAAGCAAGAAACCAATTTTTATAAATTGACGCGCACCAGGATCATCGCCCTCAAGCCAGGCACCTGTGACCTCGTGATTAATGGTTCTACTCATGACAACTTCCTTCACGCACTTGCAGCACACCGATCTTCGATGACCTGCCTGGTCGTCACCCGGAGCACCCCACCGCGGTGGAGGGTTGCCGTCTAGCAAGCCGGGGCTATGCGCTAGAACTCGTGACCTGTCGCAAATTCTAACCCATATTGGCGGGAGGGAAAATGGTGGCGATGACCTTGGGGTGTAGTTCGGCTCGCATCTGCGCAAATGACTCAGGTGGCCAGCCCGCGCTAAAGACTCGACGTAAGAGTTGTGCCAGTGGGTATTTCTCATCATCTTCAAGTGCACGATCGAGCGCCTTCTGTGCGAGTGCGCCATCTCCACTTTCGTATGCCATAGCGGCAACGATGCAGGCAATCGGTGAGACAAATCCGCGTGGTGCAAGACGCAAGAGTTCTCGCCACATAGCAAAGTAGAGGTCATATGAATCTTCGTCGTGAACACCGAGGGCATAATCTCGGACTTGCACATCACTCATCCGGCCAATCATTCGGGCAACCAATGCGCGATCCCGAGGTCCATATCCGATTCGGTATTCATCGAGCAGGAGATCCATTGTCTCTACCCCATCACGGCGAAGCTCATCGATAGTTTCTGAATCTTCTGCAATGTAGAAACTGTTGACTTCATCTGACCACGCAATATCGAGGGATTGCGCATCAGCCGACAAGGTATCGATCAGATCCGAGATATTTGCATAGGGCATTGGGATTCCAGCGACTACATGTTCTGCCGCAATCTCGGAATTTTCTATCTCGGGCATTTCTTTTCCAATTGGCGGACAGCAGGTGCTATCCCGGCAGATTATTGAGCGATATCTACCGTTGCGGATAAGAATTGATTCTTGAACACTAACTCCATTGCGAATCAATCCCGCTCCGAGTGAAATCAATAAAGAATCACCATCATCGCGATCATCTGGCATATAAGCCAAAATTAAAGCTGATTCAGCTTTCTCGCGAATGAAGTGATGTGCGAGTAAATCAATCGCATCAGAATCTAGAGTTGGAGGTAGGTCAATTCTCATCGCTAACCCAATCGCTTCATCTTTAACTGAAACCAGGACGATCGAATTTGTCGGATGGAAACCTATTAAGAATGGGACGGCAGTAATCAGGTCATGGGCTGAAGTTAATGTAGGCATTTTCTCTCAATTCATAAAGCGGATAGGGGCGGCAACAACGGTGATGGGAAGGACCGAAACGGTCGTGATTTCTCCAGGAATTGGTGTCGAAACACCGCCGACTGTGAACTCGCCATCCCAGCGCGTGATCAGCTCAATCAGATAGTGACCAGGTTTTGAATATGTATGGCGGATCTCGCCATCGGGAAATGGGGCGCCAACTTTGCGCGTTACATAGATAACGCCATCGCCGTAATGCCAGATAAATGTTGGCTTGAGTTTCACATCGACCATCTCACCGACAATCTCAACCCGCTTGGTAACAACTGTTGGAATGTCAGACCAGAAGAAAACCGGTGTTTGAACTAACGGCGAAAATGAAGGTTGATAGGAAATTCCTGCGGTGGGAATAGATTCAATCAATTTATCTTCTAACGATGTAGCAGTTGTTGAGTTCTTCTTGGCAGTTGGTTTCTTCGTTGCGACCTTCTTAACTGGCTTCTTCACAGTTGGTTTGCGGGTTGTCTTTATCGCGGGAATCTGCGGATTAGCGGCCGTCTTTCTCGCTTTCGGTTTTGCCACTGCGCTCTTAGTCGCTGCCGGTACAGCAACCTTTGTTGATTTAGGACCGCTCCCCTTTCTTCCTTCAATCACGATATGGCCATCTTGGGTATAGACCTCGATGCAAGCTTTCTCTAAGCAGTCGGCAGCGCTAACCGGAATTGTGGGCGCAAGAAATAGAAGAGTGAAGAGAATCAATAGTGGTTTCATCCGCGGAAGATTAGGTTTGAAGATCTTCACTTTGAGCCGTCCTAGAGATATCTGTGGATAGATATGGGAGAGTTAGCGCATGAGCGCGCGCGACGGTGATGGTTGGATTGAATGCACCTGTGGCTCAAAGCACTGGGGAAAATTTGGCGCCGCCGGCATTCTGCTGATTCGAGATGGCGCTATTTTCTTGCAGCATCGCGCACCATGGGTGCATAACGGAGATACCTGGGGAATTCCAGGCGGAGCTCGTGATTCACACGAAACTACAGTTGAAGCTGCGCTACGTGAAGCGGTAGAAGAGACCGGAATTAATCCTGACGATGTCACGCCATTGACTACATTTACAGATGATCACGGTGTGTGGAGTTACTCCACCGTGATTGCAATCGCAAGCAATCGCCTAGAAGCACACGAACTCAACGATGAATCACATGAAGTCTGCTGGGTTGATTTTGATGATGTCGGACGATTGCCCTTGCATCCAAGTTTTGCGGCAAGCTGGCCGGCACTTCGACTAGCTGCCGTCGATGCAATTGAACGGGCTATCTAGCGCCTATCTCGACAATCTGATTGCACCACGTGAGTTCTTCACGGCGTTGGTGAGCAACAAGAACGATGGTCCGTCCTGTCTTGACCTCTGCGATAAAGAACTCCTGCAGCGATGCAATCGACACCAAATCTTGTGAAGCAAAGGGTTCATCCAATAAAACAAGGGGAAGTTCCCGAAGGAATGCCCGGGCAATCTCAATTCGTTGCAGCTCTCCGCCAGAGAGAGTTGTCACGCTCTGGTGAAGAAAGCTATCCATCCCTAGTTGGGCGATGATCTTTGAAAATCTCTCATCCGAGATATCTTCATGACCTAACTTTAAAATGTCGATTGTCTTATATGCCATCCAGTATTGATGGCTCTGTTGCGCAACTGATCGAATGCTGGCTAACTCACGGATTGAATACTGGTGAATTGGCGCACCTTGAAGAGAGATTTCTCCAGCACTTGGTTTGAGATCTCCGGCAAGTGCTGCCAAGAGCGTTGATTTTCCACATCCGTTTGCACCAATAATTGCTGTAATTGAGTGAGCCGCAATATCAAGTGAAAAGTTCGAGAATACCTCTCGTTCTCCATAATGAAGCGAAATATTTCGACAAGAAATCATCGCCACACCTCCCCGCTCTTGCGAAGGATGAGAATCAGGATTGGTGCGCCTACCAAAGAGGTAATCAGTCCAATCGGAAGTTCTATCGGTGGCGCAATAGTGCGCGCAGCAGTATCGGCAATGAGTAATAGCCCTGCACCGATAACGGCAGAACCAATCATCAGGGGACGATTTTGAGGGCCGATTAAGTAGCGAGTGATATGAGGTGCGGCAAGTGCCAAAAATGCGATGCTTCCGACCATGCTGACTGAAGTTGCAATCAAAATTGAAATAATGAGAAAGGCAATCAGTCGCATGCGTTGCGGATTGATTCCTAGATGAGTTACTTCACGATCTCCTAGCGCCAAGAGATCCATCTGTTGCGAGTAATACCAGCCAGCAATAGAGGTAATGAGAATGATTGGTGCGAGAAGTTTGACGCTATCCATCGTTACCAGCGAAAGTGAACCAAGAGACCAGAAAGAGATAGACCTCGCCTCTGGCTTATCAGCTATTGAAATAGCCACACCTACGGCAGAAGTTGTCACCGCTGATGTGGCAATGCCGATAATGACTAATTGGAGCGCGCTTCGAGAGAGTGCGATTGTCACCATTGATGCCGCTAGCGCGCCAACTACGGCAGCTATGCAGACGCCGATAGTTCCGATTGAAGCAAAATTTAGAACGATTGCAATAGTTGCCCCAAGTGAAGCGCCTGCCGTAGTTCCGATGATGGATGGATCGGCAAGCGGATTATTGGTCGCAGATTGTGAAAGCGCACCGGCAACTCCCAGCGCCATACCAATTAAGAGCGCCGCCAGAATACGTGGGAAGCGAATCTGCCAGATAATTTCGTGATCTAGTCCAGATAACTGTGGATTAAAAATATACTTCCACGGGTCGCTCACATTTGCGGCGCCAACGCTTAACGCAAATAAGAAAGTAATCCCAATGGCACCTAGGATTGCAAGAAGTAAGAGTCTGCGCCCTTTCACGCTCATCATCGGCGCACCTCGTTAAAAGCGAGAGCTAACTTACTCAGCAGCGACGGTGTGCGAGTTCCAAAAGAGAGCAACAAAGAATCATCAACAGCAATTACGCGCGATAGTTTGCCAGCAGAGGTTTGAGCCACACCCGGTAAATTAATAAGTCCTGATGCTCCCCCAACAGATTCAAGTCCCTTAATCATCACCACAATCACATCGGGATTCATAGAGATCAGTGACTCTGCCGTCAAGGATGCAAATGGCTTCGCTGAGTTCTGTGCACCCACATCAATTGCTCCGATAGAGCTAAAGAGTGAATCGGCTCCAGAACCTTTTCCGCCAACGAGATAGATGGAATTGCCGCCGCGGAGATAGAGGAAGAGGACCTTTGGTGAGCCCTCCACCTGCTGTGAAGCCGAATCCGTTGTCGATTCTAATTTCTTCACCAAAGCAGCACCTGTTGCAGGAACGCCTAAAACATCTGCAAGATCTTCCACCTTCTGAGAAATTGCATCGACAGTCCAGACTTCATTAATTAACTCGACATTGATATTCGATTTCTTTAAAGTTTCTATGGCACTTGTCGGCCCAACCGATGCATCAATAATCACCAGATCAGGATTAAGTGCCAGAATCTTCTCAGCAACGACTTGGTGTCCTGAGGTAACTATCGGAATCGACTTGAGCGCAGGCTCAGTACTTGCGATATCTCTACCAATCAATATTTCTTTCAACCCTAAAGAATCAATAATCTCTGCAGATCCATTGGCGAGGGCGATGACTCTCGAATAACGTGGTGTTTCATTGGCGACAACTCGAGAAGTCACAACATCGCCTGCTTGGATTTCAATCACATGTGAAGATTGTTGCGAACATCCACTGAGAGCAAACGCTGTGACGAGCACAACAGCGAAGACTCGAATTCTCATGGGTGGGATTCTGGCAGAGATGCTCCCGACATATCGCTACGTGTTGTCGGATAACGCGCCTAGGTCCCTTCTCTAACCTATATCCATGTTCAAATCCGTTGTCTCAGCAATAGCACTGTCGCTGCTCTTGCCAGCATCTGCTCATGCAGCGGTGACATCATCCGGATCCAATGGCGCATCAATCTCTATCCCGCAATCAAAATTTACAAAAGAAACGAAGATCATCGTTTCTGGCAGAAACTTCGATGAAACCGTTGGTATCTATCTCGCCTACTGCGTGGTTCCAAAGAAGGGCACCTTGCCTTCTCCTTGCGGTGGAGGAGTAAATAAGAATGGCACAGGCGAAGCTTCTTACTGGATCTCCTCGAATCCCCCACCCTATGGCGTTGGACTAGCAATTCCCTTTGCCCCTGGTGGTCGCTTTAAAGAGTCCGTGGCCATCACTCGAAAAATCGGCAAGTACGACTGCCGCAAAGTTAAGTGTGCAATAACGGTTCGCTCCGATCATCTTCATGAAGGCGATCGCAGCCACGATATTTATATTCCAATCTCTATTAAATAGCTCTCAACAAAAAAGGATAAAGATGAAAACTCGTTCAGTAATCGCTTCGCTTGCTATTGCCATCTCCTCATTGGCTTTTGCTCCACAAGCCAATGCCGAAACCTTCGTCTGGGCAAGTGCGCCATTGACCAATCTTGATCCTGCGGGAGCCACCATCAATGGTGGATTCACCAAGTTTCCAACAAAGGCAGGCATGTATATCCAGCAGTGCATCGCACCTGTTGGAACAGCGCGCCCTGCAACCTGTAGCGATACCTTGCAGCTCTGGGTTACTCCTGCAGGCGGACAGGGAACAACGAGTCCAACAGGTGGAATTGCGATGAAGGTTTCAGGAACCATCTCTGGTCGAGGTGTTGTAGTTGATTGCACCAAAGTTCAATGTGGTCTCTTCTTCCGTCTTGATCACACTGCACCTGCAGACCTCTCGGAAGATAAGTTCCTGCCAATCACATTTAGGGAAGGTCCAGTTGCACCAGTTCTTGCCGCAGATGAAATAACTGTAACGCTCAATGGAAAAGCGCTGGTTCGCAATGTTCCAAGTAATCTCGCATACCGTGCAGCGGCCACAATTGTTGCCGTTGCCAAGTCAGGTGCCGCAGTCACTTTCACCTCATTGACTCCAGATTGCAGCTATGCAAATGGAGTTTTCACAGCGCTCAAGGGCGAAGGACAATGCGCACTTGCGTATTCAACTGTGGCAACTGCGACTACCGCTGCCGCAACCGGGAACTTCCCATTCATCTTGACCCCAGGAGTTCAGAAGATCACTCTGAAGTCACTTGCTATCGCCAAGAACAAGACAAAGGCGCTGCCGGCTGAGAGCAACTTCGGGCAAGCGGTTTCTTACAAGTCGAACTCAAAGAACTGTCGCGTTGAATCCAATCTCGTTGAGATCAAGGGTCCATGTACTTTGACGGCAACAGCACCTGCGAAGGCGGGTATGTGGAGCGCGCTTAAGAGCACGATTGCGGTGAAGCTTAAGTAGTTAGCGCACGAGCGCAGTAAGGCCGGCGATGCAGAATTCGCGAGTAGTTTTAATTACAAGCTCTGCATCGTCGCCGCTTTCAATACGGCGTGATGCTCCATCCGTTATGCTCTGAATCAAAGTCAAGGCAAAGCTAATATCTTTCACGCCCATCTCAGCGAGCTTGCTCTTGAGTGGAGCTAAGAGCGCGCCGTGGGCCGCACCTATTGCTGCGCTGCGATTTCGGGGAAGATCAATTGCATTGAGCGCCTTAGCAAGTAAGTGGCGACCATCTGCAATGTATTGGAGTGAACCTTGGATCCAGAGATCAATTGCATCGATAGCACCATCACCGCGAGCCGAGATTGTGGCTAATTCATCGCCAAAGCTCTTGAGCTCTTCAATAATGAGATCTGCTGCAAGATCTGCACTGCTGGCAAAATATTCGTAGACAGATGTTCGAGATAGTCCGGCTCGCGCAGCAACGGCAGCAACGGTAATAGCTTCCCCGCCAGATTCGAGAGCGATCGCAGCAGCAGCTTCAATCAGCTGATTGCGTCGCCAATCGCGGTGCTCGGCGAGAGTGTGAGTCTCAATCTTGGGCATAGTTCTATGATTTCATGCTCTGAGCGAGTCTGCTCAGTGAATCTCGAACCACCTGTTTGTCGTTGGTGCGCCAGAGCGGCGGCATGGAGTTGAGCAAGATATTTCCGTATCGCTTGGTCACGATACGAGAATCCATAATCGCTACAACGCCACGATCGTCGATACTGCGGATTAATCGTCCAGCGCCCTGAGCTAAGAGCAGCGCTGCTCGAGGAACTGAGACCTGCATAAAGCCGCTGCCACCTGCATTATCAGCTAGCGCCGAACGTGCTGCCAGAACTGGCTCATCAGGTCGCGGAAATGGAAGTCGATCAATGACAACCAAGATGCAAGAGTTACCTGGAACATCTACGCCCTGCCAGAGAGACATGGTGCCGAGCAATACTGAAGTTTCATCTTTAGCAAAACGTTCGACCAGTGGCGCGACTGCATCGCCACGTTTTTGGGTGATGATTGAAATCGGACGCTCTTTCAAAACGTTGCGCAGATGCGCATCTGCCGCCTCTACTCCTCGCCAAGAGCTAAAGAGCGCAAGGGTGCGACCACCAGCTGCATCGATGAGTTCACCGAGTTCTTCTAGAACCTGCGGCGATGTTCCATCACGCGTTGGTTCTGGTAGATGCTTGGGTAGGTAGAGCATTCCTTGATTGGCGAAATCAAAAGGTGATCCCACATCAAGGAACTGCACATTACCTGGATCAATCTCATCCCTAGATTCATCGAGTTTGGCGACTTCTTCATCGGCCTCGTTGCCAACTACAAAACCAATGCTCTTTGCCATCGCATCAAAACCATTGCCGACTGTGAGCGTTGCAGAAGTTGCAATGACTGGGCTTTGGGTTAGCAAATTGCTCCGCAAGATATGCGAGACCGAGAGCGGTGCTAAATGAAGTGTTGAGAAAGTTGGTTCATACCAAAGCACATGGGTATCGCCCATCTTAAGTAACTTGCCGGCGGTCGTTGCAATCTCTTGCACTGCACCTTTCACACGGGCACGTTCAGCAAGAGCATCTGAATCAAGAATTTCTTCATCAGATGCCAGTGACTGCACCAATGAAGTGGCTGTTTCCTTCACCTTGCGGACAGGATGTTCAAGCGATTGTGGAATTTCTTCTAGTCGGCCTTGCTTGGAGAAATCGCCCTTCACATCTGCGCCGTAATCATTCATCGCATCGTAGAAAGAATCTGCCGCATTGGTAAATGCCTCTGAGAGTTTGCCCGGCATGTACTTGCGTGCCATAGCTGCCGCTCGCTGCACGCGAGCTGATGTCAGCTCTTCGGTCACAGCTTGGGTTGTGCGATCCATAAACTCATGTGCCTCATCGAGAATTACCGCATCGCGCTCAGGCAAGATTGGATGGCTATCGACAATTTCGATTGCAAGCAAGGTGTGGTTAGTGACAACAACATCAGCATCTTGCGCCTTTGCCTTTGCTTTTGCGGCAAAACATTGTGAACCGTATGCGCAAGAATCAGCGCCCACACATTCGCGGCCAGAGAGCGAATTTGCTGCCCAGACTCGACGGTCTACCTCGGGTGCATCATCACGATCGCCAGAGACACCCTTTGTTCGAGCCCATGCATGAAGCCGCTTTGCATCCTTCTCCAAATATGAAGCTTCTAAGAGAAGTTCACTATCGGGATCTGGTTCCTCTGAATTCATCTTTGCCAGGCAGACATAATTTCCGACACCTTTATAGATTGCATATGTAATCTCGCGACCTAATTGTTTCTCTAACGCTGGAACCACCGCAGGTAAATCGCGCTCAACAAGTTGGCGTTGGAGGGCAAGAGTTGCAGTTGCAACTAAGACTTTTCGTCCATGCACAAGTGCCGGAATTAAATAGGCGAGTGATTTTCCAGTGCCAGTTCCAGCTTGAACCATTAAGTGGTGGCGATCTGTCAGAGCATTTGCGACCGCTTCTGCCATCTCAATCTGACCATCGCGCGGCTTTCCACCAATGGCAGATACTGCGGCATCTAACGCCGCTCGCACCTGGGCGGAAAGCTCACTCATGGTGCGCACTCTAGCGATTTAGGCAGCCGCTTCGCTCTTGACCACAAGATAGACGCCAACGAGCAATATTGCGCCAGCAATGAGCTGTATTCCACCGAGGCGTTGATTAAAGGCGAGGTAGCCAATAAGTCCAGCTACAAGTGGATTTACAAAGGCGAAAGATGTCAGAAGTGCAGGTGAGACCCTTCGCGATATCCCAAGGTAAGCCCAGTATTGCGAGGCAAGAGCAATCACCAAGAAGAGCATCGAAGGATTGAGTACATCTTCACGACTTACTTGCGGCGCACTACTGAAGAAGTGAACCAACGTAGTTCCAAGTGCGCCGATAAAAACCTGTAAGAAGATTGCCAAAATAAGCGTGTAACCGCTCTCATATTTAATCCATATTTCGGTCGCAGCAAACCACGCAAATGTCGAGATGAGTGCGCCGAGGATTCCAACGATTTGAACCGAACCTTGCGGTGCGCCGATCAGAAAAATTACTGCTACCGATGCAACGGCAATACCTGACATAGCTAGTTGAGATGGTCTTTGACCTTTAATGGCGATATAGATAATCGACATCGCTGGAAGTGTTGAGTAAATCAAGGCAGTAATTGCACCTGGCACACGCGAGCTGGACCAGGCGAGAGTCATGCTGCATAGCGGTGAGTACATCAGCGAAGAGATAACAATGGGAATCAGAGATTTATCGAATTTCAATTCCTTGATAGAGCCAGGCGCCAAGACAATAACGGCAAGGAATAAAATGAGCGCTGCACCCCATGCGCGGATGAAGACGATATTGATGGGATCAATCGTTTCGGCAGCATGGGAAAGAAATGGATAAATTCCACCGCCCACCAACCACATCACCGCAAGACCAAAGATGGTCGAACGGCTCATGTGGTTGCGCATCAACTACTACTTAAAGCGAAGCGGAGTATTTGTATCGTCTTCGTACATCTTGGCTGGAATCATCTCGCCCGCCTTGTCGCCATAACGTGCGCGTGCGCGGCGGTAAACGTTCTCAACAGTTGCGCCAACCTCCATTGGGACTCCAACAGAGCGAGCTAAATCTCCCGCTAAGCGAAGATCCTTACACGCAAGTGCAACTGCGAATCCTTCGTCGTAATCGCCATCCTTGAGCATGCCGACAATGTCGCGCTCTAGCAGAATTGAGTTACAAGGAGAGCCAATCAGAGACTGGCGAAGAACCTCAAGGTCCACACCCGCTTTGACTCCAAGAAGGAGCGCCTCAGTTGTTGCAACGAAAGAGTTAAACCACAACATATTGAGAACAAGCTTTACCGCATATCCGGTGCCGCGATCTCCACAATTAAAGAACTTATCTGGATCTCCCATGATGTCAAAGAGTGGCTTTGCATATGCAAAGTCCGCTGGCGCTCCACCGGCAAAGATCGACATCGTGCCTTTATCGGCACCGACAGACATACCTGCAACTGGTGCATCAATAATGCGCACTGATTTATCGAGCGCCTTTTCAACTGCCTTCGCTGTCTCTGGTACCGAGGTAGACATATCAATCCACATTGAACCTGGCTTCATGGCAGCTGCAACTCCACCAGCAATCATGCATCCTTCAATTGCTTGCGGTGTTGGAAGCATCGTGATGAGAACATCTGCACCAGTTACGCAATCGACTCCAGATGATGCAGCTTTAGCTCCAGCTGCAATTGGCTTCTGCATGCTCTCGGTATTGAGATCAAAGACAGTGATATCAACGCCGGCTGCAGCCAAGTTGCGAGACATGCTTCCGCCCATGCTGCCTGTACCAATAAATGCGACCTTCACTTGTGCTCCTTAGGGTTGTGGTGAGTGAATTAAGAGAGATCAATCCAGGTTGTCTTAAGTGCGCTGTAATTTTCGAGTGCATGGAGCGACTTATCGCGACCGGCACCAGAACCATTAAAGCCACCAAATGGAGTAATGACATCAGATGCATCAAAGGTGTTGACCCAGACAGTGCCGGCACGAAGTTTGCGTGCAAAGTTATGGGCACGTGAAATATTTCCGGACCAGACAGATGCGGCGAGCCCGTATTCGGTTCCATTTGCCTTTGCTAGCGCATCTGCTTCATCAGTGGCATCGACTGCAACAATTACTGGACCAAAGATTTCTTCCTGAGAGAGAACTGAATCATGCTTAACGCCATCAATGAGCGTTGGCTTGATAAGAGTGTCTCCACCTTGTGGTTGCTCTCCACCAAAGACAAATGACTCGCCGTTCTGACCGACCATATCGAGGTAGTGGTTGACGCGATCGCGCTGCTGGGTAGAGACAATCGGCCCCATATATACGCTTGGATCGAGGCAATCTCCGACTGGGAAGGTCTCAACAAAAGCTGACATCTTCTCGAAGAGCTGCTCTTTGATCTTCTGACCTTGAACAATAACGCGAGATCCAGCGTTGCAGGTCTGTCCGGCGTTGTAATAAATACCCCAGGCAAGAGTTGAAGCACATGCATCGAGGTCTTTCACATCATCGAGTACAACCTGTGGGCTCTTTCCGCCAAGTTCAAGTGCAACCTGCTTCAAATTTGATTCAGCTGCATATTGAAGCATCTTGCGACCAGTTGGTCCGCTTCCAGTAAATGCCAACTTGGCCACATCCATATGACGGGCAAGCGCTTGTCCAGCCTCTGGTCCAAGCCCAGTAACAACGTTAAAGACTCCATTAGGGATTCCAGCTTCAGTTGCAAGACGCGCAAGGAGAATTGCCGAGAGTGAAGATTGTTCTGCTGGCTTTAAGACAACGCTATTGCCCATAGCAAGTGCTGGTGCGACTTTCCATGATGCAATGATCATTGGATAGTTCCAAGGCACTACGGCGCCGATAACACCAAGTGGTTCGCGAGTAATCATTGCAAGTGCGTTACGTGGTGCTGGTGCGATTTCATCATATGTCTTATCAATTGCTTCGCCATACCACTGCACTGTGCGAGCACAGCCCATTACATCTACATTGAGTGAATCAGAGATTGGCTTTCCAACATCGAGTGTTTCTAAGAGAGCGAGCTCTTCTTGGTGTTCACGGATGAGATCTGCCCACTTAAGCATAATTGCTTTCTTATCGCGTGGATTCATCTCGCGCCATACGCCAGAATCAAATGCTGCCTTTGCTGCAGCTACTGCGCGATTAACATCTTCAGTGTCACCCGCTGCAATCTTTGCAATAACGCGTTGATCGCGGGGTGAAATGTCATCAAAGGTCTTGCCTGATGCAGAATCAACATATGCACCATTGATATACATACGTGCCTCTGGCTTAAGTTCGAGGGCACGCTTGACCCATGCATCTTTATCTAATGCCACAGTGAGCTCCTTACGCTACAGACTTCTTAAAGAGGGACCAGTTTGGCTCAATTCCTAGCCCTGGTGTTGCAGGTACATGGAGTAATCCATCACTTCCAACTGTCATTGCTTCTGACATCAGGAAGTCACGGCGTTCAGCTGTCCAGGTTGGTGGATCAAATGGGAATTCGATAAATGGTGCGCCGCCGATTCCAGCGGTCACATGAAGATTGGCCGCAAGACCATAACCATTTGACCAGGTGTGTGGTGTGAAGATATGTCCGCGTGCATTTGCGCGCTTGGCAATCTCAATCGAGTGATGCATGCCAGCTGCGAGAACAACATCTGCCTGAATCACATCGAGCGCATCATTTTCAACCAAGGTAAAGATTTCATGAATAGTGCGAACCATCTCGCCGCCTGCAATCTTTGTGCCGCGACCGCGAAGTGACTTAAGGCCTTCAATATCTTCCATTGGAAGTGGCTCTTCAATCCAGTAAACGCCGTAATCAACAGCGGCATCTACAAAGTTCATTGCCGTCTTGCGATCAATTGATTTGCGAGTATCCCCCGGCATACGCCAGGCCTGATTGAGATCAACCATCAGTTCTAAATCGTTGCCGACTGCTTCGCGAATAAGTTTGAGTGTCTCAATTCCGAGGTCTAGCTGAGTCTGTGGAACGCGAATCTTCATCGCCTTAAATCCAGCATCACGAAGAGC
The DNA here is from genome assembly GCA_965267625.1 of Candidatus Nanopelagicaceae bacterium. Lineage (GTDB taxonomy): Bacteria > Actinomycetota > Actinomycetes > Nanopelagicales > Nanopelagicaceae > Planktophila. Next base: position 526,186 of record OZ254124.1, on the reverse strand, counting down.
GCGAGCACTTTCAGCGCGCTCCGGCGCTGTCATTACCGCGCCAGTTGATGCATAGGCAGGGATTGAAGTTTCAGCGCCACCGAATAGTTGAGCAACTGTCTGGTTCTTTGCTTTTCCAATTGCATCCCAGATTGCAGCTTCGATCGGCCAGTAGCGACCTGCGTGGAAAGTAATTGTTTCGAGAGTGCGAACATGCTCTTCAATATCGAAGAGGTCCTTGCCGATGAAGTACTTCTCATATCCATCGAAGCCGCCCATATCATCACCGGCACCGTAACCAGTTACGCCACCATCGGTTTCGATGATCGTCAGCGTCGCACCAAATGTGCGACGTGGTGTTGGGTCCCAGTTCGGGCAGAATGGTGGATCGAGTTGTAGAGAGGTGCGTTCAAAGCGAACGTTAGTAATCTTCAAGGCGTACTCAAATCTATGTAGTAGTGGAAATTACTTCTGGCGGAAGAAAGGATTTGCAACGTTCTCGGATGCCTTCATGACATCAGCTGCAGTGGGTTTTCCATTCTTGCCGTTGGTAAGTGCATCAATCATCGCTTGGCGCTGATTTTGGTAAACCTCTTCTTCATCATTGGCGCTTGGGTTAAGCCACACAGCAGCAATAATGACGAGGTCATCGGTTGAATTCACATCAATAACACCGGTGCGCAGAGCCTCTCCGACTCCTGCTGCAACACCTGCCTGAGCTGCACCCCACGTAAAGAGACCGTGTTGATCTCCTTCAACTGCTGCCTTGTTAACAAAGAGCGTTGGTGGCGTTACTGCGACTCCGGGTTGAGCCACGACCATAAATGGCACGTGACCCGCGCGAGGAGTGGCAAGGGCAGTTGCCCATGCCACTCCAGCGGGCCCAGATCGGGCTCCGAGAATTGTGTTGGTATGTGCCGCATTTGGCCCAGAACCTACAAAGCCTTCTCCGATCTGGATTTCAATCATCTTCTTTACTTCACCAATCCTGATGCTGACAAGAAGCTCTTCGCAACTGTGTCTGCATCTTCTCCGAGAACGTCAATGCGAGCATTGAGGTTCTGCATTGTTGCATTGCTGATCTTTGCTGCAATTGGAGCCAAAGCCTTTGCAAGCTGTGGGTACTTCTTTGCAGTTGCATCAGTCATTGTGATTGCAGCGTTGTAAGGAGGGAAGTAAGAAATATCTTCTGATGGAACCATCAAGCCAAGAGCTCCGATGCGTCCGTCAGTTGCGAATACTTCACCAACCATGCACTGTCCATCCTTTGTTGCCTGGTAGATAGCACCAGTATCAAGGACCTTAGTTGTGATGTTTGAATCAGAGATTGAGTAAGCCTTCTTGAAGCCTGCCCATCCATCTGGACGGCTCTGGAACTCTGACTCTACGCACCATGCAGAACCTGCAGGAAGCTTCTTAGCGAGATCTGAGTATGTCTTGATGCCGTACTTAGTTGCATTTGCCTTTGTGATTGCCCATGCGTATGTATCGTTGAATGATGTCATTGGAAGCCAGGTGACCTTGTTCTTCTTATCAGCAGCTGCAACCTTTGTGTAAAGAGTTGCTGGTGCGATGTTTACATCAGTCTGCTTCTGATAAACGAGCCATGCTGTTCCTGTGTATTCCCAGTAAAGGTTGATATCACCGCTGAGCATTGCTTCACGAGTTGTAGATGAACCCTTGATGTTTGTCTTATCAACAACAGTTCCACCGTTTGCAATGATGAACTGCTTAACAATCTTTGAAAGAACGATTGACTCTGTGAAGTCCTTCGAACCAACAATGACCTTAACTCCCTTGAGGGACTTTCCAGCTGCGTTAGCTGATGTTGATGTTGCTACTGTTCCGACAACTGCGAGAGCAATTGCAGCTGCAATAGCAACTACTTTGTGGCTTTTTACCTGCATTTTTTACCCTTCCTAGGTATTAAATCCCTCGTGGTCGAAGGAGTTCCTCAGCAGCACGTGCTAGCCAATCCATTGTGAATGCCACAATAACTGTGAGCACTCCTCCGGTGACTAGTACAAGCTCCCGATTGAGCTTTAGACCAGGGATGATCAACGTCCCTAGGCCTCCCCCGTTAACAAAGACACCGAGTGTGGCGATGCCAACGGTAAGAATGAGTGTGGTGCGAACACCGGCCAGAATGACTGGCACTGCGAGTGGGAGTTCAATCTGACGAAGCGCTTGCTTCGGTGTCATGCCCATACCCAACGCTGATTCGATAATAAATGGATCAATCTCTTGCAAGCCAACGATTGTGTTTCGAAGGATTGGAAGAATTCCAAAGGCGGCAAAAGAGAAGATTGCGATTGGCTTACCGAAGCCAAAGAGAATACCGGCGATGATGAGTACACCAACTGCAGGAAATGCCTGACCGATATTTGCCAAGATAAGAACGATTGGCGTGAACTTCTTATAGCGGCGGCGGGTCAAGAGAATTCCAGCAGGAACAGCTACAACGAGAATAACTGCAGCAGATGCAAAGGAAAGGATGAGGTGATCGCTAATTGCGCGGAAGATAAAGGCCTTATTAATCGTCACTTTCTCGATTACATCGAGATGAGCGCGGCTCAATGAAATTGCAAGGATGAGCGAAAGTACTGCAATCAAAATTGGTTGAATGATCAATGAACGATGGCGCTTGAAAATCAAACGAGCAGATTGCGAGTAGAGAGATCCCGCAGTCAGGTTTGGTTTAGCGAGCGACTTTGCCATGGTTAGCGAGCTCCTGCTCGTGTATGCGAGATAGCGCTCTGAAGAGCTTCAAATGTCAGGTGACCCTTGTTGCCCACGTTGATTGCCTTTGCACCAGTAATGAAGCCCTCCATCGCCTCGCGCAGAGTGGCAGTTTCAGCCAGAGTTGGACCATCAACTGTTCCGGATGCAAGGCTAACGCTTGCAAGTGAGACTAGACCGAGCATACGAACACTAGCTGCTTCGCCAACAAAACTTTCAACCTTCTTGGTTGCAGGTGCAGAGAGAATTTCAAGTGGCGTTCCGTACTGCTCGACCTTTGATTGCTCAGAGAGAACTGCGATGCGATCTCCGAGCAGAAGAGCTTCTTCGAAGTCGTGTGTAACGAAGACCACTGTCTTCTTCAATTCGCGCTGCAATGCGCGGAATTCTTTTTGGAGTCGAACACGAGTAATCGGATCTGTTGCGCCAAATGGTTCATCCATCAAGAGAACTGCTGGGTCAGCTGCAAGTGCGCGCGCAACGCCAACACGCTGTTGTTGTCCACCAGAGAGTTGCTTTGGATAGCGTGAGCCGTATTCAGATGGATCAAGGCCAACAAGTTCAAGAAGTTCATTGACACGAGCTCTGGTCTTTGTCTTATCCCAGCCCAATAGTTGTGGAACAGTCGCCACGTTATCTGCGATTGTCATATGTGGGAAGAGTCCAATTTGCTGGATTACATAACCAATATTGCGACGTAATTCGTGAGCTGGAGTCTTTGTTACATCCTCGCCACCAATCACAATGCGACCTGAAGATGGCTCAATAATGCGGTTAATCATCTTCATCGTGGTGGTCTTGCCACAGCCTGATGGTCCTACAAAGACAACGCACTCGCCCGCTGGTATCACCAGGTTAAATTCGGAGACGGCATCCTTCTGTGTATTCGGATATCGCTTCGTCAACTTTTCAAGACGAATTTCTTGACCGTGAGTTGAATTAGACACGAAGCCCCCTAGGAGTAGTAACGCGACGAACGAGAACAAAGAAACCATCAAAGATCAGTGCTAGCAATGTGATACCGAATGCTCCGACCAGAGTCTGATTCATTGAGTTAAATGAACCAAGATTTGCAAGACCGCTAAAGAGGTAATCGCCGAGCCCAGGTCCACCAACATAGGCGGCGATGGCAGAAATTCCGAAGATCAACATTGCTGATACTCGGATTCCGACAATGATGACTGGCCAAGCAAGTGGAAATTGAATCTTGCGCAGAATAGTCAATGGTCGCATTCCCATCGCTGCAGCTGATTCCATGATTGCTGGTTCAACTGAGCGAAGTCCCACGATGGTGTTACGTACTACTGGCAACTGTCCATAGAGAACAAGTGCAATCACCGCTGGTAACCAACCCAAACCGAAAGGACCGATAAAGAAGATAAACATTGCAAGAGATGGGATTGTGAAAACAATCGACCAGAAACCAGTAACAACTTCAGATATTGCTGCAGATCTCCATACGAGTAACCCGGTGATAATTGCAGTGATTGAAACTAAAGTCATCACGAGAAGAACTAATTCAATCTGTGCGATGACATCGTGAATAATTTTTTCGCGTTGTATCGAAATGAATTGCAAAAGATTCGGTGGCGACAACGGCACCAAATAATCTTCCATCTTCATGTGGAGCATCTTGCTCCTGAGATTTAACTGTTGCAATAGGCGCACCGAGAGTTGTATTATTTGCAACGTGACCAATTCACTCGTGCGTAATAACGGGCTTGAGCGTGATTTAGAGATTATTGAGGCTGTTGCTGCCGCTTCTCCGGTGCCACAGCGCAATGGCGATCTCGCCGAAGCCACCAACCGCGAGAAAAGCCAGATTTCACGCGCAGTTTCCCGCCTTTTAGATAACGGACTGTTATTAAGACAGGGTGCAGGTGTCATCGTTGGCCCTCGCCTCTATGCAATCGCACGTTATACATTTGAAGCTCAACTCGTTACAGCAGCGCGTGGTGAGCTGCACGGCTTAGTCAATAAGCTCGGTGAGACAGTTCATATGACAGTTCTGCAGGGGTTAGAAGTAGTCACCATTCACTCTGAATCACCCGCACATGGATTCCGCGCCTTAAGTTGGATGGGCGTGACCGCACCCTCATATATGACTTCTTCTGGTCGAGTGCTTTTATCTGGCCTTGATGATGATCAGATTGAACGCATCTATCCACTGAAGAAAAAGATTGAAGGTGCGCCAGCGCTCTGTTTGACCAAGACCGGCGAACAATTGATTAGCGCTATTCATAAAATTCGCAAAGATGGCTTTGCGACGGTCAATGAAGAATATGAACCTGGACTAGTCGGTGCCTCTGTGCCAATTCGTGATTTCAGTGGTTCAATTGTGGCGGCGATTAACGTTGCTGCACCAAAGGCAAGATTCGAAAGCAATCTCATTGCAGCAGCAAAAGAGATGAAGGCGGCTTCCGAACGCATCACCGAAAAACTTACCCATATAAAGTAATAGCACCATAACAACCACGAGATAAAAGGCAGACGATGAACACATTCACACTCACACCAGGTTCAGTTAATATCCGTTTCGGAGCTGGATCTGTTTCACAGCTGCCAGAAGTTGTGGCTGGTCTGAATAAGAAGAAGGTCTTCATCGTCACAGATCCCGGAGTCGCCTCTGCAGGTGTGCTCGCAAAGGTTGAAGCAATCCTTGCTTCGGCTGGCATAGAAACAGCGTCCTACACTGACATTAAGCCCAACCCAACAACAACCCTTATCGATGCTGCCGCTAAGGCCGGTGTCGCATTTGGCGCAGATTGCATCGTTGCTCTCGGTGGTGGCTCATCACTCGATTCATCAAAAGGAATCGCACTCGTTGTCGCTAACCCAACATTTTCTTCTGCAAAGTTTGATTACTCAATTACACCTGATCGTCCAGCAGTTCCAATCATCGCGATTCCAACAACATCAGGAACAGGTTCTGAGACAAATAACTGGGGCGTCATCGATGACCCGATTCGTCAATGTAAGTTCTATGTAGGAGATGCAAGCACAACTCCGGTCGTGGCAATTCTCGATCCAGAGCTCACACTTGGCCTGCCACCTCGCCCAACAGCTGGAACAGGTATTGATGCGCTGACTCATGCAATTGAATCGTTGACATCAAAGGGAAGCTCACCTGTCTCTGAAGCTTATGCTCACCAAGCGGTGAAGTTAATCTCTCGCGCTCTGCCGATTGCAGTTAAAGATGGTCAGAACGTAGATGCACGTGGCGACATGTTGATGGGAGCACACCTCGCAGGTCTCGCTCTGACTTTGTCAGGCCTTGGACTCGTTCACGGAATCGCACACTCTGTCTCTGCTCACGTCGGTGCAGCACATGGAGAAGCTCTGGCAACAGTTCTCCCTGAGGTCATGCAATTTAACGCCCGCGAAGTAAGCGATATCTACGCAACCGTCGGAAACGATATGGGTGTCTCTGCAAACTCAGATACAGCTATTGCTGCAGTTCGAGATCTCTCTGACTCGATCAATATTCGTAACTCGCTCTCACATTACGGAGTCACCCAGGCAATGGTCGGTGATATTGCAAAGACAGTTCTCGCAGACTCAGTCACTGGCAATAACCCAATCGCGCCAAGCGCTGGCGAGGTAGAGGGAATCCTTACTTCACGCCTCTAATCACCTAGTATTAAGTAGTTGAAATTTCAACTACTTCTGCTATCCTGTCTTTATGGAAAAGATGCCAGCCCTCTATATCGGCCACGGTGCACCGTTGTTGCTCGATGATCCAATCTGGAGCTCTGAGCTTGCTGCCATCACCACAAAGTTTGAAAAGCCAAAAGCAATTCTGATTATCTCGGCTCACTGGGAATCAGCTCCGATTGCAATCACGAGCCCTCATGCAGGCACTCCCCTGGTCTATGACTTCGGTGGCTTTGCGCAGAAGTTCTTTGAGATGACATACGAGACTCCTGATGCCACAGCACTAGCAACGCGCATCGCCGCGATGATGCCTAAATCAGAGCCTCTTCATCAATCTCGCCGCGGTCTCGATCATGGTGCTTGGGTTCCGTTGCGCGTGATGTATCCAGATCACGATATTCCCGTTCTTCAAATGTCGATGCCAACATCTGATCCAGGAAAATTGATTGAAATCGGTCGTCGCCTTGCGCCACTTCGCGATGAAGGCGTTCTCATTATTGGTTCCGGATTTATGACCCACGGACTTCCCTTTATTCGCGATTGGTCTTTTGATGCGAAAGCTCCAGAATGGTCTTCAGAGTTTGATGCCTGGGCAGCAGAGCGTCTTGCAAAGGGCGACATTGATTCACTTGCTGCCTATAAAGATCTAGCACCTGCTGTTCATTACGCCCATCCCACAGTTGAGCACTTCACTCCGCTTTTTGTTGCACTCGGCGCAGGAAACGATATCGATGCTGCTCCCGAGACTCTTATTGAAGGCTTCTGGATGGGTTTATCTAAGCGATCTCTTCTCGTCGCCTGATTACTTAGATTCGATGAAATCCCAGATCCAGTAGATCGCAATACCGACGACTGCTGGCGCGATGACAGAGACATCTACTCCGCCGAGTGCATTTGCAATAGGTCCGGTGTAATCAACGCTTGAGATACCGAGCACTCCGCAGATACTGCCGATTACCCAAGCAGTTGTGGCTTTGATCGACCATCCTGCTTGATACCAATACAAACCGCCCTGGGTTCGCTTATTAAAGACCTGCAGATCTTCCTTATGGAAGGTGCCACCCATTCGGTAATAACCAAAGAGGGCAATTGCTATCCACGCCGTACCGAGCGCCGTAAGGAAAAGACATGCATTAGTTACAGCAGCTTCTGCGTCATAAATGAATTTACCGATGAAAACTAATCCGGTTGCAATTCCTGAAACCAGAAGAGTTGATTGCAAGCGGCTGAGGCGAGGAAGGATTGCATCCATATCAAGACCCATGGAGTAGAGATTTACTGAACCTTGACCAAGTGATCCGATAAAACCAACGAGCAATAGCGGAATCAACAACCACGTCGGTGCACCTGCAACGTACCCGGCAACAAATGAATTTTCATCAAATGCGGCAACAGCAATAAAAGCTCCAAACAACGTCGGGACGGCAAGTCCTACGGACATTGCAATAAATGAGCTACGCACAACTTGAGATTTCTTTGCGTTACCTGAGACATAACGAGTCCAGTCGCCTGTCTGCGTCACAAGTGAGACGGGTCCAGCTGCCCCGCAGGTAAGAACCGCAAGGAACCAAGTTGGCCAGAATGTGCCGAGAGCGTAGAGATCTGGCGTGCCGGCATAATTGAAATCAAATGATCCGCTGAGGGCGATGATCGAGAGCAGAGCAAGTCCATACATGGCATAAACAATGATGTTATTGAGCTTGACCAAATACTTGTAGCCGAGAATTGCAAAGGCAACGATGGCAACTGCGATTACGAGATATCCAAAGACCAGAAGGCCATCGGTTACTTTGCCATCAGAAATACGAGCCCACCCTGAAGAGATGATCTCTCCCCCGGTCCAGACCGTCAGCGCAACATATTGGATGCAGAGCAGAAGTCCCACGAAGGATGCAACCAGACGTCCACGAACACCAAAGATTGCTCCTGATGCAACAGAGTTATTTGTCGCCCCCGTCCATCCGAGGAGAGCGGAAGATGAGACGAAGAGCGCTGCAACGATAGTACCGACAAGAATTGCAGAGACGGATTGCCACCAGCTAAGTCCATAGAGGACTGCTAGCCACCCAAAGACCATTACAGATAAGGCCATATTAGAACCGAGGAAAATCGGGACGATGCTTGCAGGTTTGGCGGTGCGCTCTGACTCGGGAATTGTGTCGACGCCGAAGGTCTCAACTGTTGATTGGCTCATAGCGAAAATGCTAAGTGCCAATTGAGAGAAAGAAAAGAACCTTTGGCAGGAAAGTAGGGGCTACAGGAAAACTATAGGAAAGCTATGGCAGCAACTGCTGCGTCATAACCCTTATCTTCCTTTGAACCTGGAACACCAGAGCGGGCAATCGCTTGTTCCAAGTTATTACACATCAAAACGCCATATCCGATAGGACGTGACCACTTCAATTGAACATCCATCACGCCTTCTGTAACGCCCTGGCAGATGTAATCAAAGTGTGGTGTTTCACCTTGAAGGATGAGACCAACCGCAACGACGGCATCGAAGCCATGAGCGAATGCACGATGGGCTGCAAGTGGAAGTTCAAATGAGCCCGGTACGTAGCTGACCTCAATGTCGGTAATTTCTGCTTGAGCAAGTGCGCGCTTTGCGCCTTCAATTAAATCGTTGCAGAGCTCTGGATGCCAGGAAGAAGAGATGATTGCAACCTTGGCATGTGGGAACTTCTGGATTTCGATCTCAGGTGCGTGTCCGGCCATTATGCATTACCTCTTTCGTGTCCGAGTTTTGCTCGCTTTGTCTCGATATATTTTTGATTAAATTGGTGAATCTCTGTCACGAGATTTTTTTGCGTCACATTAAATCCGGCAGTTGTGAGCGCAGCAACCTTCTCAGGGTTATTTGTGAGCAGAGTTAAATCCGTAATCTCTAAGGTTGTGAGAATTTCAATCACATCGCTCCAGTCGCGGGCATCAATCGGATGACCGAGCTTCTCATTTGCCTCAACCGTATCAAGACCTTGATCTTGCAATTGGTATGCCTTCAGTTTTTCGGCCAGCCCCACCCCGCGACCTTCATGGTCACGGATATAGATGATGTATCCAAAGCCATGCTCTGCAATCAATCGCTTTGAGAGAGCTAGCTGTTCGCCACAATCACAGCGCAATGAGCCCAGGACATCACCGGTAAAACATTCAGAGTGCACGCGAATCATCGGAGTCTTTCCACCCTTACCAAAGCGCGCAATGACATGATCACGTGCCTTCAGCGCTGGATAAGTAGCAAGCTCCCATGCTCCTTCAGGAAGTTGCACGGAACTCCAGTTGAGAGTGAGCGCAGACTTCTCTTGCCGGAAATTCTCTTGCCAATACATTGTCAGTTCATCAATGGTAATTGTGGTGATCTGATGTGCGTCTGCAAAGGCAGTTAAAGATTCTCCACGCGCCATAGATCCATCATCATTAACAATCTCGGAAAGGAGCGCCGCAGGCTGTGCTCCAACGAGCTGTGCAAGTGCAAGACCAGCTTCGGTATGTCCACCGCGAGCTGCCAGGCCTTCATCATGTGCAACCAAAGGAAAGATGTGTCCAGGACGAATTAGATCCTGCGATGTCAGTTGAGGATTAGTAAGAGCATTGATTGTTGCGGTGCGCTCTGTTGCGCTGACGCCAGTTGTGATTCCTTCTGCCAAATCAACTGTGACCGTAAAAGCTGTCTTACGCTTATCTTGATTGCTTTCATACATCATCGGCAGATCAAGGCGACGAGCTGTAGCTTTATCAATTGCCACACAGAGAATGCCAGTTGTGTGGCGAACCATAAAAGCTGTCTGCTCTATCGTTACCTTCTCTGCAAGAACAATGAGGTCGCCTTCATTTTCACGTGATTCGTTATCGGTAACGATAAGGAATTTACCGGCAGCAAATTCTGCTAGCGCTTGCTTAATTGACATTGCGACCACCTTTTGAAATCAGGCGCTCAACATATTTGGCCAAGATATCCACCTCAATATTGACAATATCCCCCGCTGCTTTCAGTGAGAGATTGGTCTTGGCAAGAGTCTCTGGAATCAGCCATAGCGTCACCTGGTTATTGGCATCATTGATTTCACCAACTGTCAGCGATACGCCGTCAACGCAGATAGATCCTTGATTGACAATGTAACGCGAGAGATCTGCTGGAACTTCGATAACAAATTGCTCCCACTTCTCACCAGGGGTGCGCGAGACCACAGAAGCAATGCCATCAACATGGCCTTGAACTATGTGACCGCCCATACGCATATCCATCTGCGCTGCCAGCTCGAGATTAACGGCAGAACCGGTCTCAAGCTTTCCAAGTGAAGTAAGTGAGAGCGTCTGCACCATCACATCTGCCGTGAATGAATCTGCTGTCAGTGAGGTAGCTGTTAAACAGGTGCCATTGACTGCGATTGAGTCACCGATGGAAAGCTCAGGTGTCAGCAGCGGCGCATGGATTGTGAGAACCGATGATGTCTCACCGCGCGAAATATTGGTGATCTTTCCTAGCTCTGCCACCAGACCTGTAAACATCAGCGCTTCTCCACTCTGTAACGGAATTTAAAATCTGGACCACACATCGTCATACTCGGTGCCGATAGCGCATAGGCATCTTTCATGGTTCTCACGCCGATATCTTCAAGCCAGCTCTTACCTGAGCCAAGCAGGATTGGCGCCTGATAGAGAACGATTTCATTGATGATGCCCGCGGCAAAGAGCGCACTTCCGAGCTCTGATCCTGCTTCAACGAGCACTTGATTCACCGGCAAGTAATCAAGCGCCTTTATAAGTTCATCGGTCGAGTGGCTCTTTAAAAATACGGTCTGGCTCTTGCCATCATTGAGATTGAAATCTGCAGGAACTTCGCGATTTCCCATGACAATTCGAAGTGGAGCTGTTGCGCCATCAATACGTGGGCGAAGTGTTGGATTATCGGCAAGCGCAGTACCGGTGCCAATCAGAATTGCATCTGATTGTGCACGTAAATACTGAACATCTTCGCGACTTTCCGGAGATGAAATCCATTGTGAAGTTCCATCACTGGCAGCGATTCGTCCATCAACTGTGGCAGCGATCTTCCAAATAAAGTACGGGCGACCAGTTGTGATGCGATGAAGCCATGCGCCTTGGGTTGCAAGCAACTGCTTGCTCTCAATACATTCAACCTCAATGCCGGCGCTCTTCAAGCGATCAGCGCCACCTGCAGCAATCGGGTTAGGGTCCTTGACCGCGTAAATAACTTTTGCAATACCGGCTTCGATAATGGCATCAACACATGGGCCTGTAGTTCCCGTGTGGTTACAAGGTTCGAGCGAAACAATAATCGTTGCACCTCGTGCAGCCTCGCCAGCTTTCTTGAGCGCAACTACTTCTGCATGTTCAGGTGAGACCAAACGGTTATGTGCACCCTCTGCAATCAGTGCTCCATCTGCACCATAAATTGCTGCAGCAACGTTGGGGTTAGGAGCTGTCTTTCCAAGGTGGGCGGCAGAGAGAGATGCAAGACGCGCATATGCATCGTCGATATTGATCATCACATCCCCCATTCTCGTTTGGTGTTGCACGAGTTATCGGGGGTAAGCAAAGGCAAAGGCCAGCAGACCCAACATTGGGTACGCCGAACTTTGTTGTTATCTCTCATCCGGACTTTAACCGTCGGTCCCAGAGTTTCACTGAGTCAACCGCACACTGGCTGTGTGCGGGTCGCGGACTATAACCGCCGGTTCGAAATTACATCGACCCCGATAACAATGCCTTAAGGATATTACCTCAAGGCCATTTCAAGCCAATTCAATGCAAAAACCCCGCCTGGAGAACCAGACGGGGCCTTTGTCACTTATCTGTAGCTAGTGATTAGCTGCAACCTGATGTGTTGCCGCAACCTTCGCATACGAAGCATGCACCTGACATACGCATCTTCACACCACATGTCATACAGAGTGGAGCATCTGATTTGATTCCCATTGATTCGAGAAGGTCAGATGAAGATCCGATTGTTGGAGCAACAGCTGGTGCTGCAGCAACAGGCTTTGCTTCGATCTTAACTTCAGCCTTTGGAGCAGCCACAGGAGCCGCCGCAGCTACAGGTGCTTTTGGGGTATCAACACTCGCAATTGGTGCGTACTCGCCACCATTGTTCAGTGCTGCTTCGCGCTCTGCGACTGTGTAGAGGCCCATTGCTGAACGCTCTTCAAATGGTAGGTAATCGAGTGCGAGGCGACGGAAGATGTAATCCATCATGGACTGTGCCATGCGGATGTCCTTATCATCTGTCATACCTGCTGGCTCGAAGCGAAGGTTTGTGAACTTCTCTACGAATGTCTCTAGTGGAACGCCATACTGGAGTCCAATAGATACCGCGATCGAGAATGCATCCATAACACCAGCAAGAGTTGAACCCTGCTTACCGAGCTTCAAGAAGACTTCGCCAAGTGCGCCATCTTCATATGCTCCAGCTGTCATGTAACCCTCTGCGCCACCAACTGAGAATGAAGTTGTTGTTGCAGGACGTGCCTTTGGTAGACGCTTACGAACTGGCTTCGCTGCTTCTGCAACTGGAGCGTCCTTCTTCTTCGCCTTGCCATCAGAGAGTGGCTGACCAACCTTGCAGTTATCGCGGTAAACAGCGAGCGCCTTAAGGCCGAGCTTCCAACCCTGGTAGTAAACCTCTTCCACCTCTTCAACAGTTGCATCCTCTGGGAGGTTCACTGTCTTTGAGATAGCGCCTGACAAGAATGGCTGGCATGCAGCCATCATGCGGACGTGGCCCATTGGAGCGATTGATCGTGCACCGAGTGCGCAATCGAATACGTCGTAGTGCTCGTGCTTGAGTCCTGGTGCATCAATGACATGGCCATTTGCTGCGATGAACTCGACGATTGCTTCGATTGTCTCTTCTGTGTAACCAAGCTTGCGAAGCGCCTGTGGGACTGTCTGGTTCACGATCTGCATTGAACCGCCACCGACGAGCTTCTTGAACTTAACGAGTGAGAAGTCTGGCTCGATACCTGTTGTATCGCAATCCATCATCAAACCGATTGTTCCTGTTGGTGCAAGAACTGAGATCTGCGCGTTGCGCCATCCGTTCTTATCGCCTGTTGAAAGACATGCATCCCACGCCTTGTTTGCCTCAGCCCATACATCGATATCGAGTGTGGTCTGGTGTTGTGCTGCAGATGAAGCAGCTGCGTGCTTACGCATTACGCGTGCATGTGCTGCAGCGTTTGGTGCGAAGCCTTCGTATGGACCAACAATGCCAGCGAGTTCTGCTGAGCGCTTGTAAGTGATACCTGACATCAATGATGTGATTGCACCAGCAAGTGCGCGTCCACCCTCTGAGTCATATGCAAGGCCTGATGCCATAAGAAGTGCACCGAGGTTTGCGTAACCGATTCCGAGCTGACGATATGCACGTGTTGTCACGCCAATTGCCTCAGTTGGGAAGTCTGCGAAACAGATTGAGATATCCATCGCTGTGATGATGAGCTCTGCTGCGCGACCGAATGTCTTTGCATCGAATGAGCCATCAGCCTTGAGGAACTTCATCAAGTTAAGTGAAGCCAAGTTACATGATGAGTTATCGAGTGACATGTACTCAGAGCAAGGGTTAGACGCATTGATGCGACCGCTCTCTGGGTTTGTGTGCCAATCATTGATGGTGTCGTCGTACTGGATACCAGGATCAGCACATGCCCATGCAGCTTCTGCCATCTTGCGGAAGAGCTTCTTTGCATCTGTTGTCTCGATTACTTCGCCAGTTGAGCGAGCTTTAAGACCGAACTCTGTTCCGTTCTCGTATGCGCGCATGAACTCATCTGAAACACGGACTGAGTTGTTAGCGTTCTGATACTGAACAGAGATGATGTCCTTGCCACCGAGGTCCATATCGAAGCCAGCATCGCGGAGTGCGCGAATCTTGTCTTCTTCTGAAACCTTTGTCTCGATGAATTCTTCGATATCTGGGTGATCAACATCTAGAACAACCATCTTTGCAGCGCGACGGGTTGCGCCACCAGATTTGATTGTTCCTGCAGATGCATCAGCACCACGCATAAATGAAACAGGACCAGAAGCTGTTCCACCTGACTTGAGAAGTTCCTTTGATGAACGAATACGTGAAAGGTTAAGACCGGCACCAGAACCGCCCTTAAAGATCATTCCTTCTTCGCGGTACCAGTTAAGGATTGAATCCATTGTGTCGTCAACAGACAAGATGAAGCATGCAGAAACCTGCTGAGGTGCTGCTGTTCCAACGTTGAACCACACTGGTGAGTTGAATGAGAAGATCTGATGCAAGAGCATGTGTGTGAGCTCGTGCTCGAAGATTGTTGCATCTGCATCTGTTGCGAAGTAACCGTTCTCGCGGCCAGCCTTTACATATGTAAGAACTACGCGATCGATTACCTGCTTGAGTGACCACTCGCGGTTTTCAGCACCGACTGCGCCACGGAAATACTTAGTTGTAACGATGGTTGATGCGTTAACAGACCAGAAATCTGGGTACTCGACGCCGCGTTGTTCGAAAACAACTTCGCCTGTCTTCCAGTTCTGCTGCACAACATCGCGGCGATCCCATGTGACCTCGTCATAAGGGTGGATGCCTTCGTTTGTGTAAATGCGTTCGATAGTTAAGCCTTTTCCGCCCTTAACCTTCGATGATGGTCGATTGATGACCGTATCTGACATAGTTATTTTCCCGTCTTCTCTTAATGTGAATATTCTGGTTTTTTATTTCTGGTGGTACATCTGGTCGTACTTATTTAGTTTTGGGGCGCAAAAATCCAGTTAGTTCTTTACAGAACTTTCTGTTTTCTTGCTGGCGGAGGAAGGGGTGCTGCTTTTAGAACTTGTGCCATTGACGGCGTTTGAAGGTAGAGCGCGGAGAAGTGCGATCTCTCCTTCAAAATCTTCTAAGGAGGCAAAGTTACGATAGACCGAGGCATATCGCAGGTAAGCCACCTCATCGAGTTCACGGAGTGGCGCAAGAATTGCCATTCCGACCTCGTGAGCTTCGATCTCGGCCTGACCTGTTGAGCGAAGGGTCTCTTCTACTCGCTGGGCCAGCAAGACCAAATCATCTTCATTAACCGGACGTCCCTGGCATGCCTTACGCACACCCACTAAGACCTTCTCGCGGCTAAATGGTTCTGTTGCACCTGATCGCTTAATGATGTTCAGGAGGGCAACCTCTTGAGTTGAGAATCGCTGTGAGCACTGTGGGCACTCGCGGCGACGACGGATCTGTGTTCCATCTTCAACTGGGCGAGAGTCGATCACGCGTGAATCGTCATGTCGGCAGAATGGGCAAATCATGCGGCGTGTCTCCTCTCGAAATACTCAGTTTTTCATCCAACTACATATAGTGGGGAATTGCGAAAACTACACTAGAAACACTAGTAATGGAAGTTTTCGCCGTTCCAACCCCTACATATAGTGGGAACTGTAAACCAAATCTCGAGAGTTTTCTCGTTCAATGCATAGCGACACGCCCGAAGGTTTTTTAGGGGCCTCTGCCACGCTGATCAACGGTTGGAGCGAGCGCCTGAATGCGCCTGAACTGCTTAAAGCGGGATGCGGATCTTCTCGCCGGCTGTGAGATCGCCTGCGCCAAGGCTGTTGATCTCGATGATGTCAGAGACCAATGAACCTACATCGTGGCCACCACCAACGCGGTTGGCAAGTGACCAGACTGTGTCGCCAGGAGCGACTGTGACGGTGATAAATGAGTGTGCAGCACTGGCTTTAGCGCTTGTAGAAGCACCTGCCTGTCCGCCTGCAACAGATGCTGCCACGATAGCGAGAGAAAGAACCACGAGGGTACGAGCTAAACGGCCACGGCGATTCAAAGTGATTCGTCCGGACGGATTGGCCTGAAAGCCTTGCAAATCACTCACTTTAGAGATGCCACTGTTAATTGAAGTGATCGTCATTGTGCTCATGGTCTTGCTCCTGCCATTAACAACCTTGGGGAAGGTTTTCGAACACTTGTTCGATAAGAGAAAGATATACCCCACCACCGACAAGTGCAAGATAAATTCGAACATATGTTTGATTTTTTCCACAGCCTGTGGAACCATCTGTGTATGGCCAAAAAGATATCCCCAGATGGCGAGCTCACCGGCCGCCAGGTCGAGATCCTCGACTTCATCAAATCCTCTGTCGACAGCCAGGGCTATGCCCCCACCATGCGTGAAATCGGTGCCGCCGTCGGCCTGACCTCATCAGCATCGGTCAAATACCAGCTCGATATCCTCGAAGAGAAAGGCTTGATCCGCCGCGGCGATAACTCTGGCCGCGCCCTTGAGGTCGTTATCCCAGACTCTGAACTTGGCACTACTACCCCAGTTGATAAGACTCGATACATCCCACTTGTCGGCTCTATTGCAGCCGGTGTTCCCATCACGGCAGATCAGATGGTTGAAGAAACAATGCCGCTCCCTGAATCCCTTGTGGGTTCTGGTGATCTCTTTATGTTGAAGGTCAAGGGCGAATCAATGATTGATGCAGCTATCTGCGATGGCGATTACGTTGTCATCCGTCAGCAGAAGGATGCCAACAATGGCGACGTTGTTGCGGCGATGATTGATGGCGAAGCGACTGTGAAGACTTTCCAGAAGAAGAGCGGCAAGGTCTGGCTCTTGCCAGCAAACGATGCATTCGAACCTATCGATGGAACTCATTGTGAGATCCTCGGCAAGGTCACCGCAGTTCTTCGTTCAGTTCGCTAAGACTTATAACTCTTATCGCTTCACCATTCCATCACTGGATATGCAGACTCCGGGATTTGCTTCTACATACCCAGAGCTCGCCAGCGACTTGCAGTTTGGCAGAGAAACAAGGTTTCGGTTCTGATCTGTGATCTTAAATTCTCGGTAAAGGTACTCAGCCATTTCACTTCTGAAGGACTCTTGGCTCTTTCCTGCGTTCTTCTCGAATGCTTTTGTCCATCCAAGCTTCTCTGTATCTCGCATCAGGTCAATGACCCCTGTAATTCCGATCTTCTGCGTGAGCCATTCGGTGAGGATCGCACCAGTTTGATATGGAGATTGATCGTTCGGAAAATATTGCGCAGTGCTGTTGTAAGAAAGTCGGGGTTTGGAGTTCTCTGCTATCCAGTTCTCAAAATAACTCACTGAATAATCATTGACTTGTGGATACCAGAGCATAGCGCGATGGCGGATAAAACGGTCAGGGTCCTTAGCTGCCGCTGCAAGTAGCCCAAAATACTCAGCAGAGCCCTCTGTAAACCAGACAGGGTATTCGCGGAGAGCGTTATTGCCCGTTAAATCATATTGAATCTGATGAAACCACTCATGTTCTATCCGCGGGAAGAATGAGTCTGTATAGAAAACCTCATTGCTGTAGAGAGAGTATGAATGTGAAACCGAAGCGTTACTGGAGAGATTCGGATCAAGTATGGGTCTCCACCCACCCTCACTTTCAAAAGATGTTGCAGCATAGAAGAATCTAGCTAGCTCTTCTTCCGCAAGCGGGATACACCAACTCGTAGGAAAGTAAACCGACCGAGGAGCTAGTTGGGCACACCGCAGCGCGATCTCATCCTTGGTTGATAAATCAAAATAGACCTTTGAGCGTTTCAGTGAATAAAAACGCTCCCACTGCAAGACTGCATTTTCCATCCGGGATCTACTTGCTTGAGTAATATCGGCAGGAACGCTTGGGCTGAACCAGAAACTTATTGGTGTCGAAGGCTTTCCGGAGGATAAGTTCTTTCTCCATATTTCATAGACTGCATAAGCGTTAGATCCAGCGTCGCGCCACTTTTCGTAAATCGTCTTCTCTGCAACCACGGGTGCTGGAGTAGCGCTCGGGCTTGGATTCACCGGTGACTCAATCTTTGGAAGCACAAAAGGTTTATCGCCACCACGAGATCCTGTTGCTTTTTTGAGAGAGACTCCGTTACTCCAGATTAATTTATTGAATGAACGGATACAGGAGTATTTCTTCCCTCCTGTAATTTCACTTGCGCCTAATTTCTTACAAGCACTGCCTGGTTTCACGGCTGCTCCAGCGCCAGTTGCGCCAATGAAAAGGGTGGTAAACGAGATCACCAGGACTGCACTTAGCGCAACGGAGCGAGATCTCATCTCAGAAAAGTAGGTCTATGTGAAACTATCTTCAATAGCTTTGATGGTCAATCTTTTAGCTTTTCATCGCCAGATCCTTGCCAAAGTCACCGCTGTGCTTCGTTCAGTTAATTAAACTTTCCATCTTCACTCGTATCAAAGCTCACGTTCCATTCGAGGTTCTCTACCGGCTTTGATTCTTGCTGAACTGGCGGCGCAGTCGCCACACCAGGTTCAGCGCCATCACTGCGCACAATCTTGAACGATGATGCCGGATGTGGCCCTGCAAGATCAACGCGAACAGATAGCTCAATCCACCGTGGTGATTCAGGATCGATTGGAATAATCTGCACGCCTTCTTCATCAACCGTTGTATTGACCGGCATCAGCGCATAGCTATCGAAGGCTGTGTGAATCGCCTTTGACATTCCCTCTGCAGTAAGTGGCTGAGTACTAAATGCCGGCGCCTTCTTTGGGCCCTTGCCGTAAATCTCTGAGTAGAAGCCCGACCAGTTATCGTCTTCGGCGCCACCATAGGTCCAGTCGAGATTTTCTAAAGCATCGGCATGCATTGAACGAACCGGTGTTGCCAGCTTTGGAATAATTGATTCGCGCACATATCGTGAAATCTGGCGCACCTTTCGGCTACCTGCGCTCTCGCGAACGTTCTTACCCAACTGCAACGCAAATGCTTTCCGACCACCATTAGATGCCTCAGGCAGATCGCTATCGAGTGTGCGGATATTAAATCCTTGTGGATCCAAGCCAAGGTCGAGTGCGGACTCTTCAATTAAGAGATTGAGCGCCTCTGTGCGCCAGCCTTTACGGAGAACACTCTCTAAAGTGGTGCGCTCAAGAATTGTTTGAATTGCGCGGCCACCTGCATGTGCCTGTCCAAATCGAACCGCCAATGGAATCTGATCAACATTGAGCTTCTCTGATGGATCAGAGTGCCAACGTGAAGCAATCTCCCATGGCTCAAGCAGCGTCAAGCTCAAGAGTCGATACCAAGAATTAGCCTGCTCGTGCACTGAGGCAAGTCTTTGGCTCTCATCTTTCAGGTGTGCAAGCTCTTCGATATGTGCAACGACTTCATTGTTGGCGATGCGTACCTTCTTGTAATAGCTCGACCAAGATCTGTAATAGACCAAGAGCGCACTGATGTAGAAGGTGAGATAGAAAGAGATTGCCCAGGTTGCAATCCGAGCTGGGCCTAGATCATTGCGATCGAGCCATGAACGAGCATCTTGGTTGTAATTTCTGATCAGGAAGTAAGTACCTACGATTGCAATCAACACCAAAGTCACATTGCGGACCGCAGATGTAAATGTCTTACGAATCTCATGGATTGTCGAAGGAGTCGGCAAGGTAATAGCCTGCAGACGTTGGCTCGCTACTTGCTGACCCTCAACCGCTTTCTTTGCCTCATCAGAGATGCGTTGGCGAATCTTCCAGAAGAGCGTCGGTTTACGACTTTCAATCCACGGTGTCAGAGTTTTCTCGACCTCATTGAGTTCGTGAAGATATTTCTTGAGATCATCACTTGCTGACATCAGATGCACCTCCCTCTGTAACCGGGGCAACTTCCGCAGGTGTTGTAGCTGCTGCTTTCTCAGCAGCTAGCGCTGCAGCTTTCGCAACTTCAGCTGCCTTTGCTTCCTCTGCCTTCTTTGCAGCTTCGGCAATCTTGGCCGCCTCTGCCGCCTTTGCTTCAGCCTCTGCCTTTGCCGCTGCAGCTAATTTCTCTGCCGCTTCGGCTGCAACTGATGTCGTGATGGCTGCTTTGACGGCAACAATTTCTGCCTTAGTCCGAGCAAGAAGTTCTTCTGCCGATAGCAAGTTATCCCAATCAATCACATTGTGATCGCGCAGGAAGGTGCCATCAAAGCCATCTGGTGCAACAACTCCCCCTTGGAGGTGCCAATTGTTATCGGCATCAAAGAGCAGGTCATGAAGTCGGCCGAAGATTAATTGGCGATCTTCTTTCTGCGGCATTTCAACACCGGCTGGCCCTTGCGAACCATCGAGCATGCCAAAGAGCAAAGTGCGCTGTTGTTCCCACAGTCGCGGCGTTGCCCTGACATACGATGATGTTTCAAAGGTTTGTGATGGATTAAGCGCCTCATTCTTGATGCGATCTAAATCAAAGACCGAATCTTCAATTGCTTGATCTGCATTATCGAGTGGACGATTAAAATCAATACGACCGTCGACTTCAGCATTGCCATCTGCACCTTGGAAAATCTTCGTAAACTTACGGCTGACCCAGCCGACAATGGCATCAAAGGTCCAGACTGGAATCATCTTCGTCTTATCCCAAGCGAATTTAAAAAACTCAACTACCTGTTGGCCAAGGCCCCAAGAAACCTTCTCAGTCTTCTTCGCTCCCGCAAACGGATGGAATGCAAGTGCTTTATCTTCAAATTCAAAGATCTGATCGACCATCCACTTAATTCGCTCTTGAATCTGACTATCTGGAAGCAGCGCAATACCAGAAGGCTGCAAACCATATTCAGGTCGCAGATTATTGGAGTCAGGATTTCCAGCCGCCTCCATCGCTTTCACAGCCATCTCAGTGGCAAGTCCTTCAGTGAGAACTCCACGAGCAAAGGTGCGCTGTAACCAGATTTGCCCTGGTTGTCCGCTGCGATTGTGATGTGAGAATTCAAAACTTCCCTTTGGCACGCCCATCCAGAGCCCACCGGCAGATGCGATATTTGCCAGAGTAATTCCAAAGAGATTGGTCTCTTCCCGCACAAAGGCATCGATTCCCCATGGCGAAGTCCGATCTTCCGGTGAAATAACAACGTTATGTGTCCATCGCTTCTCAGTTAAAGAACGGTGCTTCACCTCATCTACCCAGCTTGGCGCCATGATCATATTGATGCGGAAGATTTCGGTACCGCTCACGCCAGAACCACCCGTGGCACCAACAACGACTGGAACACCGATATTTGCTAACTGATCAAGGGCCTCAACCACATTATCTTGAATCTCATCGGCATCAGTGTGATCGACTAACAATCGCACGGCGATGATGCGCAAAGTTGTCAGTGGATTTTGGGCAAGCTGCTGAAAGAGATCAACATCAATTGCTTGTTCTTTTCCAAATATCTTGGCACCTATCGCCAAGCCATGTGATGCTGCCAAATTATCTTGCGGCAATACCCATAATGCTTGTCCAAGAATTCCGGAATGGCTCCAACTTTGTGCCATCGCAAGCAGAGTCTCACCGCGCTTACCTGAAGGTAAGACGATGACCGATGCAGCCTGCCCAGGCCAGGGGTTGCGTGCCATTTTAGTTAAATGACTCCAGCTCTATCTGCTCAACAGATTGCTTGAGCAAGTTCAAGCTATTGGTGATGTAACTTGCAATCTCCCAATTTCGCTGGGCGATATAAGGATTACCGTTCTTCTCATACTCGGCAAAGAGTTCGGAGTAGTTAGCGAGCTGCTTATCAAAGAAGTTCACTAAAGCAGTCTTTCGCTCTAGCGCTCCCCCGCCACGAGTACCGGCGCGATCTGCCTGTGGCTCTGGTGCACCATCTGGCAGAACTCCATCTTTTACCCATGCAATGAGTGCAGAGCTCTCTGTTGTATTACCAAGCTCCATCAAGCGGTGATACGGAGCAAGTGGCGCCAATGGTTCGTTCGGTGAGATATTGCAATTAGCGATAGCAATTGCAAGTGATTCGAGAACCGAACCGAGGTACTCCTTCTCCGGTGCATTTCCTGGATAGAGCAATGGATAAGGGAATGAAACCCATTCATAACGCTCAGACCAGACCTCAATCTTTGGGCCAAGGTCAACAGATTTAGATGCGCGGTAATAACCCATAGCTGTTGCTACAAACCAACCTTGCACCATCTCGCGGATACGAGTCGGATCTGCAGGAATGAACTCACGAAGTGCTCGTGCGCGACGATACTTCCAGAAAGCGGTGCGCTGAGAGATGTTCTCTGAAGCTCCTGCCCAACCATTGGCAATCGGCTTCATAATTGAATCGAAGACCATTGGCTGAAGTGGATTATCTTGGAAGGTAAAGATGTCGATGTTCTGTGCACGAGTCTGTCCCAAAGACTTCATCGCAGCATCGAGCTTTGCATCCTTGATGCCGTAAGCACTCAGCGCCGCCTTAAAGCGATCTGCCATTGTGCTATCTGCCTCAAATGGAACGGTGCTAAAAATCAGACGGTTGTCGTTCTGACCCACACCTGGGTGAATTGAAGCGAGAATTGATGCGTTGATCTGAATCAATGGCGCACTTCGCTTAAGGATTTCAGACATGTTCTCGGTAAATGCCTGACGACGAGCAGCAAGTTCTCCTTGCGCAGCACCGTTATCTCCAAGGTATTCACCGAGTGAAATCTTGAGGTAATTACCGAAGGCGCTACCGTCGCGGCTTAACCACTTGCGGCAACGATCGAGATAGACCTCAATGTCATCGCTAAAGGAGAAGCGAGCAGATGATGCAGAACCTGAGAGCGCACCCGATTGCAGCAAGTGATCTGATGGAATCCAGATTGCATCGGTGCCAAGCAGGTTGTAACCCACCTTTGGTGAGCCATCGGTGATTGCGAGATCGCCCAACATGGCCAACCCTGCAATCTTGTCCATGTCATTAGCTGGACCCTGACGCAGATTTGTAGGAAGCGTATTTGTTACTAGCTCCATAAATTCAGTTGGGAACGCCTTTACATCAACGAGCAAACGCTCATTAGGTGGTGGCGTGAAGCGACCTGGCAGACCGCCGGTGAGTGGATCTGGCCAGGTGAAGAAAGGATTCTCGCGACCATCTGCCAACTCATTGGCCTTAATACGTGCCTGGAGTGCCTGCCAGCCATTGCTCGTTGCCTCACGTAGTGGACGCAAAAGATTGCGACGCAAATCGTTGATGACATCAATTGCTGCCTGACGAAGTTCGATTTCAGATGCAAAGAGATCGATTGCTCCGGCCAAAGTATTTGCAGCCGCCTCCACGTCAGGATGTGCCAGTGGCATCTTTGCCTGACCGCTCTTGGTCAGCGCCTGGTGAATACTTCCCTGCAAGCTGGCAAGGATTCGCTCCTTCTCAGCAATCTCGCTCTTAATTTCAGCATTGAAGAACTCCATCTCGTTATCGAGTTCTTCTAGCAAGCGAACCACAACCGGTAGGCCCCATTGTGCAATGGAGCGAGATACGTGAGCTGGGAATGATTCCGAGATTTTCAGAACCCATTCACGTGCTGCTTCATAACGAGCAGCCTGCTCTTTAATGAGGAAGGTGCCCTTCTCTGCGGTCCAGAATGTAAGGAAACGGGTTTGCCATGCAGCAGCTTCTAATCCATCGCTGCCGACACCGCCACCAGCTTTTGCAAGTGCATCTTGCTTGAACTGTGATGCGCGTGCCTTGCGATCTGCCGGGCGCAGTGCGTTGATGATGTCATTGGCAGGGTTGCGCTCGTTCAACCCTGAATTACTTAAGAACTGAACCCAAGTGTTTTTTACTGCATCATCGAGCTTCTCTGCATCGGGGCGTGTATCTGTCGGAGGCAATGTGCGAAGGTGCTGGAATAACAAACGCTCAACAACATCGCGAGCTAAGCGCTCTGATGAGTACTCGCGGAAACGATCGCGACCAAGTGAGAGACGCGCAAAACCGCCAGATAGAAACGGTGGGCGATTATTGCCGCTGGCATCGATGGAGCGATCAAAAAGGTTAGTCATATCTGGAAGCGTTGTTGCGCTGGCACCAGTTGAATCAATGTTGTTGAGGTAATAGTTAAAGAACTCTGTCTGCGCCGCATCATCTGTAATCATCGCTGAGAGTGAGCTAGCAACTGCGCTATAGACCTCTGATTGACCACCGAAATCAACGCCACCACTATTGCTGCGACCGATAAGGAATGTATAGCGCGCACCTAACGTGTAGGCAGAGCCTGAAGATGGAGTGATCTTCATGCCCTTATAGAGCGCAACTGTTTCTGGAGAAGCAGCCCCGACCCAGAGTCCTGCCATCGCTTCTGAGATTGCACCAAGTGCGTTAGGAGCTGTGCCGTCATTGCCCTTCACACTTGCAAAGACCTCTGGCGTGTAGAGCCAAGTTACAACTTTCTGCAGCCATGCCTTTGAGCTATCTGCAGATTTGATTGCCTCAATGATGTCGATAAATGCACCGGCACCCGAACCGCCTGCGATTGATGAAACAACCATGACCGAAGGTTCATCTAAGTTGGTTGATTTGGCACCGAGTAATTGTGCAAGACGGCTGAGTTCTCCCCCGCTACTGCCAATCTTGATCAATGAGTTCTTAATCGCTCCTTGCACATTATCTAGTCGTGCAACGGTCAAAGTCTTTCCGATAGAACGAAACTGACCTGCGCCTTGTGAAACTGGAACTACCACTGCAGAAGGGTTTGGAATCCATCCCGCGTATTTATTCATCTCATCTTTATTGAGCTTAATGTTCTGATGTGGCTGTCCGACCATGCCAGCAACAAGTGCCTCATAAGGAACGTTCTGCGGAACCATTCCTTGATAGAGATCGCCATCAAGGAACGGTGCTGGAAATTCTGGTCCGTCTTGTGCAACTGGTGTATCAAAGTGAAGCATCTGCCATGCATCAGGCCAGCCGCCATCCCACTCTGGTATCTCAAGGAGGCGACGTTCCAATGCGACGCGAAGAGCACGCAAAGTCTTACCACCGGATCCACCGATACCTACCAATAGAAATGGACGTAGCATCTTTCTCCCCTTACTTCGATGACTTCATTAGTAATTACCGCTAAATGGATTGGAACTATCGCCACCAGCTGGAGGCGTCGGATCTGTTGGAGCTGAATACGGTGTTGCTGGCGCACTTGGCGCTGCAGGTGGGAGATCGGTTGAAGATGAGTAACCGTGGCGTGTATAGCCCCCACTAAATGGATCATTATTCACAACTGGCTGAACGCTCTCAGTATTTGGCGCTGCTTTCTTTTTCTTACGAGCCTTCTTCTCTTTTCCAGTTGGCGCAGGGTTGCGAACATCTGCGGCAATATTTTCAATCAGGGCAAGACCTGAATTACTTCCAATCACTGCATTGCGATCTGTTGCTTGCGCATTGCCCTTACTTGCATCGTGGCGAAGGTAAGAGATTGCAGTTGCTTCATATGGACCGTTCTCAGAATTAATAATGGAACTTTCTGGGATTGCGATAAACCACGCCTGGCCAATATCAACGCCCATCCGACCTTCACGACCGCCATGAGTATGTCCGCCGAGAGATGAGATCAAACGAGTACCGGCGCTAGCGGTGGCAATCACAACAGGGTCACCAAATGGATTTCGTGAAGCGCGACCCTTTACTTCAATCGTGCCGCTATTGATGCCATCGCTATAAGAATCAGTAAATGAGCGAACGCGCTCTGTGGCTTGTGCGCTCCAGTCATATTCGCCCTTCGCAGAACCTGGACCGATTCCATCAGCTGGCTTTCCATCGCGGCGAGAGAGAGATCCATCGGCTGCAATCCAGACCGGTGTTGCTACTCGCTGAATTCCTTCTCCCCACATGATGCGAGAGTTAAGCCAGCCAAAGAAATACAAGATTGCCAGTGGAAGTAAGAGCCCGAGCAACATCAAAGCAGCAAGAAAGAGCCAGCGAATAGTTTCGTTCACAACCATTATTGAGTTAAAGGAGAGTGAAACGTTCTGTGCAATCGGTTCAAGTCCGGCAACATTTGCCTTAAAGACTCCAGGGATCACACCAGTTGTGAGGCCAGTTGATTGCTTCTTATTTGAAACTTCATATTGAACTTCCACAACCTGGCCCTGTGGGACGTTGATGCATCCCTTGCCGGCTTTGCTCCAGACAAATCCATCAATGCGAGACGGGGTCGGATCAATGTTAATGATTGGTGCATCAAGGCAGACCTGACCATCATTGAGATTAGAGCCTTCAAGAATCAAAGTTCCTTCAGCAACAGCGTCAACACCTTGCAAAGTACTGAGCTCTAGTCCACTTCCTTGAATATGCGGATACTCTGGTGGAAGAGCCACGCGAGCATCCACCTGCAAGGTCAACGGTGAGAGCTTTGTTCCTGATGTTGTGACCAGCGCAAGTGAGACATCAAATGTTGCACGTGACATTCCCTTTGGCGGGGTAAAGGTTCCGGTAAATGTTCCTGATGCTGGATTGAGTTGCAGTGGAACCTCGGCATCAACGCCAGCGGTGCTGTTAAATGTGGTGAGCTCGATTGTTGAGCTCTTATAAACGCTTAAATCAGCTAGATTGCCTGCCTTATCAACAACCTGTCCGCTAATTCCAACCGGCTTTCCAGCCTCAATGTTCTTCACGGAGACTTTCATCTGTAGCCCGCTATAGAGGAATACATCTGCCTGGGTATGACGGGTGTTCTCGATACTCCACTCACCGCGATCGCTCTCGGATTTTATTGGCACCCGCACCAGATATGCACCAGCAGAAACAGATGCATCAATACCTGACGTTGGCGTTGAAACCACATCGCCCTTGGGATTAACCAACTTCCAGTTCTTCGATGAAATCAAAGCATCGAAATATGCAACGCCCTTATCAATCTTGAAGTGAGCTGGATTATCGCCATAGACGTTTGTTGATGCACCGTTATTAGAACGGGCAACTACACGAGCAAATTGAAGTCCTAATTGAAGTGCATCTGATGCCACAAGTTCAGCACCTGCTGCCATTGCGCTACCGGTTGAACCACAGCGGAAAGAATCAGCTTTGTAATCAAAGGCGCTTCCATCAACGCCACCATTGCCCTCGATGATTGGCAACATAAATGACATCGTTGAGTTAAGACCATTAAATTCAGATCGACTATTGTCATAAAGATCTTGCATCACTTCTTCATTACGGAGAAGAACACCAATCACATTGACCTTAGCGCTGCGCAATTGGTTAATCAGGGCGTCGCCACCATTGGAGCCAGAAGCTGGATTTGCACCACAAATCTTGCCAAGCGAAGTAGCTTCTTGGCTGTAGTCAGTTCTAGATCCACCTAAATCAATACCGCCATCGGTTAACCAGACTGCAACCTGACAAGCTCCAGGATCTTTCTTCTTTGCTGCAGCTAACGCTTTTACTGCGCCCTCAATACCAGCCTGCCAGTTGGTATTGCCCTCTTTCACCAAGCCAGGGATGGTCTTTCTAAACCAATCTGCCTCTGATGCAGCATTCTCTTGCGTTACCTCAGTCCACTTATCATTTCGCAGCGGACGAAACTTGGAGCCAAATGTGCCCACGGCGTAGCTGACTTTCAGCGATGTGTCGCGAGGTGCTAATTGTTCAAGAGAAGTTGCTAATACCTCTGCACGTAAATTCTCAGGATCGGTATTGAGCAAGCTGCCTGAGCCATCAATCAGGTAATAGACCTGCAGGTCTCGCTTTGAATTAACGCAGTCACCAATTTGTTGGACCGCCTTCTGGCCTTGCGCGGTTAACTCAGTTGGAAAGAATGCCGCTGCCTGCGCACCAACGCTGCTACCAAGTGAGAGCAGAGCAAGAATTGCAACGCCAACGAGTGCAATGAACTTCTTCATTAGCTCGCCGCAACAATCGTGGCGATATCCCACATATGTAAACCACCGATGAGAAAGCCGAGAATCGCTAAAACCTTGAGCGCAGTGATCAATGATCGTGACGGTGAATACCAGACCGACCTACGTCCGCTGACATCAAGGCTCTGTCCCAGCGCCAGCGCAAGTGTCACGCCAATCGGCGTGAAGAGGTAACCAACTATTCCGGCTGTCAGTGAGTCATGGGGAAACGCAAAGTAGATAGCAACACTTGCAATGGTGCTGATCAGCGAGAGGATGACTGGAATCTTTGACGCGCTCTTCGGTGTGCCACTAATGGCACCTGCCGAATAATCGACGTCATAAGACACGACAATTTCCTCCGAGCGCTATCGGAAGAACCTCAGCAGATTGATTTGTGCTGGGGTTTCCCTCGCGCCAATCCTGAAGTAAGCACGCCTAAATATCTAGACATTTGCGTTCATATCAGCCCAATAGGGCAAGGTCTGACTGGTCACCTAGAGCGTGCGTTCGATGACCTTTGTCGCCAGGCGAATCACCCAGGAATTGCGATGTCCTGCCACCCACTTATATCCATAACGTCCTAGCGGCCCCGATGCCCGCACGATAAATCCCTGCACCCAATTACCGCGACGACCGAGCAGATACGCAATTGCATCTGCGCCCACATAAACCTTGCCGGCATGCACCACATGCAGCGCCTTCGAACATTCTTCATATGTAAGGCCATGCTTTGCAAGATCTGCTTTTTGAAATGGCGTTGCATCAACCACTAACTTTTTCTGCATCCACCCCAGCGTTGCTTCACAGAAGCGGCATTCACCATCGGTGAGAACAATTATTTCATTGGGGGTTTTACTCATGACGCATTCTCGCCTATCTCAGCGTGGTTCGTCTATTTACAAATACCTGATACACCGTTGGCGATGGAGTAGCGACTTGAGAATCAGTCGGCGTGAAAGTCATCGTGATAGTTACAGGCCCCATCAGTGAAGGAGACCATGAGCATGTAACTGCATAACTATTTCCCGCATTGAGCTGGCGATTCTTGCATCCAGCGATTGGTGTGGATTGAAACCTAAATGTCATCTTGCCGGCGATTGAATTTGTTGAATACGTTAATGGCGATGCGCTGCGATAGGTAAATGGCCCGGTCGCACTTGAAGTAATTGATACAGAATTTGGATAGGTGATTGTGACAGATCCACTACCCGTTGTATCAGCAGCGAATGTAGATGGCGTTGTTGAGAAGTACGCACTGTTGTAATAATTCGAACCACCACCGCCGCCAGCGGCATCGCTTCCGCTGCTGTCGGTATCACCACCGCCGCCGCCACCGCCAAACCAGCCACCGCCACCGCCGCCGCCGCCAGCATTGTTAGGCGCACCACCGCCATTTCCACCGCGGAGGGCGCTTCCACTTGTACCTGCAGTTCCAGATCCATTTGCCGAACCGCCTGCGCCACCAGTTGTAGATCCACCGCCGCCGCCGTAACTTCCGCCAGAGCCTGCATACCCAACAGATCCACCGTTGGCTACATTTGAACTCCAGGAAGCTGAGCCACCCGTGCCACCTGCATTACCTGAATAACTTCCACTTCCTCCACCACCTGCAGCAACAATGATGGATTCGGAAGTTGCAGAATTAACGATTCGGCTCAGACCACCACCGCCGCCGCCCACATACCCATTGCCGTTATACAACGCATCTCCACCAGAGGCAGTGCCACCACTGACGCCGCCTTTTACTGTTCTTGCAATGCTGAGCGCAGCATTCTCGCCCGCTGCCCCAACATATATTTGAAGTGAACTCACTCCGGAAACATTGATCGCTCCGCTAACACGACCTCCATTTCCCCCAACATCGGCAGCTTGAAAACTTCCTCCACCATATCCATTTCCACCCTTGCCACCTTTGAGTACGACAGAGATAGATGTGACGCCTGCTGGAACACTCCATGAATAAACAGAGCTGGTGTCAGAGAAGGTTGCTGTACACGTCGCACCTGAACAGGAAATCGTTGGGCCGACAATTGCATGTGCACTTTGAGGTATGGCTGAGAGAAAGGTTGCTGCAAGAATGCAGACAACCCAAGCGCTGGCTCTCTTCACAGCGGCAGTCTACTTAATCTCGCCAGAGAGGTCATTTTCCACCAAAGGTGAAACCCGCAGGTTTTAGGCAGTTCTACGCCTAATAGCTTTAATTATTTGCCATGCCGCATAAAGGAAATAGAACTGAAATGGCAGACGCGCATAGGCAAAGAGTGGCTCTGGCATTGGCCTGTCGCTCCATTGAATCGCCATATTGATATTGGCGGGATAGACAGCCAAGAACAATGCGAAGGCACCGTATGCGCCCCATAGCTTCACCGGCTTGCCCAGAACAGATTTAGATAACGGCGCAAGAAGTGCCAGACCAATTGCAATCTCTGCCACACCGCTTAAGTATGTGTAAATACGAGGATCTCCTGGCAACGCAGCCGGCACAATCGAATCAAGTCCCGATGGAAATATAAAGTGACCCACACCTGCACCTACGAGCAGGTATCCCATCAACCGACCGAGCTTGCGATTATCCATAGCTAATAGTCGCACGCGCACTCAATGCTACGGTGTATTAAGAGGCAATTGCTTTCCTACACAATTTCGCGATCTAACTCTTCGCTGCCCTTTAAGAGAACCAAAGTAAAGCCCTTTAAATTGACGCTCGATTTGAAGAGGTAGTTACCTTCTTTATTCGTAGTCACTTTATAGGTGTACTTCTTCTTTGAACCTTTCTTGGTCGCAACAATGGTCAGCCTGGTATCAACCCATTCAGTAGAGATCTCAATTCGTGTTTTTCCGCTGACAATCTTTGCCTCAACTGTGTTACTTACTTCTTCAACTGCCTCGACTTCTGGCAATCCATCAAGGTCATCTATTGGAGTTGCTGGATCAGCACCTGACAGGAGAGGAGCGATAGCTAAAGGTGCGGCCAAGACAGTAGAAGTTTCAGAAACAATGACGGTTGAAGTTTCACTTAGAACGGTGCTGGTATCGCTTCGAACAGTTGTTGTCTCAACAATCCCTGGTGAGATCACTGCACCTGTTCCTGAATTCCACGTACGACCATTGGTGTCGGTCACGATTCCACTATTAATTGTGCTTCCACCCGGCAAGCGGTAGGTATCTCCCGAGAGAACAACATCCTGGCCATGCCAACCGGCAACATTGCCATCAGCTGATGGCGCTGATTGGAAGACTATGCGAGAGCCCGATGGGCAGCCCATGTATTCCTGCGGCATTACTCCACCATTATTAAATGGATCGCTCGATCCCGAAACAATTACACCGCAGACATGTCCATCAGGGTGGACTACTGCATACCCTCCGAAACCATTTGTGTTTACTGGCGCCGGTGATGGTGAGGCAGAAGGAGTTGGTGTTGGAGAAGAAACAGGTGTTGAACTTTCACTTGAAGATGATGGAGTCGGTGAACTCACAACAGTAATGCTCTCTGCAACAGCGCCTGCTGGAACTGGAACTGGGTTGGCGCAAACACCTCCAGATGAAGTTGAAACTCCGTTTGCGTGAACTATCGGTCCCCATTGAATGCATTTTTGCTGACCTGGATGCGCCTCTGCCCAAGCCTTTGACTCGGCTTCAGCTGCAGCTGTGGCATCACGTTGTGCCTGTTGAAATGCCGCATCGGCATTTACATCCGCACTTGGTCTCCATGTCTTCACACAGACAAGATAATTTTCTCGCGTAGTTCCATTAGCGACAGCTGAAAGACCGGCTCCGGCAGAACATGTAATTGGAGCAGAGCCATCGAGAGGATTTCCCGTCGAAGACGAAACCAATTGATGCGGTCCAACTTCCGCCCCTAGGGAAACGCCTGGATATGGATCTTCTTCCGCTGTTGCCATAGGCGCAACCGAAAGAAAGAGTGCGGCTAGAAGTCCAATTGTTATACGAGCATAGTTTTGCTTCATGACAATCACTGTAGACCTGAGTACTGACAACCTCTACCAATTGCCCAGTCAGAAAAACATGACTTTGCTGACTAGAACAAAATGGCCCCGGGCGACTATCCCCGAGGCCATTCAGATATGCCCGCCTGATATTCTCTGATAGTCGGTGGATTGCATTAGCTACAGAAAAGCCCGCAGAGTAATCTGCGGGCTTTTGCTTTATAAATTTATTCTACAAATCCCCTAAAGCCTCATTCACGCCGGCAGCTTTTGGATCATCAACAAGAATCTTCTCGAGATCCTTCTTTGCCGCAGCCTTCTTGCCAACCTTCTTATATGTCATTGCACGTTCAAAGAGCCCGCGATGGATAACGCCTTCGGCACGGTCCTTCTTTGCAATCGATCGCTTAAAGCATTCGAGGGCGGCATCATCAAGCCCCTTCTCGCGGAAGGCAATCCCGCGCAGCACCAACATCATCGCGGTGGCATCATCAACATTTTCAATATCTTCTGTCGTCTCAAGTGCGCCATCAAAATCACCTGAGGTAATCTCGATATCTGCAAGTGAAATACCCACCAGCTGTGTTGCCATCATTGCAGTTAACACCGCAACAGCATCGTCATACTTACCCTCTTTCTGAAGCACCTCAGAGACGATAAATCCAAGGCATTGAGCATCGTAGTAACCAGATGATGAAATTCCTTGAGTTATCGGCACCTGCGGATAGATGCCACGAAAGTATTTACGAACTATCCGATCATTAAATAGCTCGCCACGTTTCTCCCACGCCTTCAAAGCGCGCGCAGTTGCCTCATCACTGGTTCCCTTTTCAGTGATGCCATGCAAGATTGCAATGAGTTCTAGCGCTGAGCCGAGCTTTGGATATTGCGCAGCAAGAGCACGCGCCTGCCCCACTACTTCCACCGGCGTATTAACCGAATCATCTGCCCCATAGATATCTCGCATAAATGCATGGAAAGCTCGCTCTGCCTTTGATGCAAAGAGACCCGGACGAGGTTCCGTGCCGCTTGAAGTTTTATCCCAGAAATCTTCAGAGCGTTCAAAGCTACTTTCAGAAGTACTAGCAGCTCTGCTACGAGATGATCGCCCGCTCGATAACGTTGTTACGTCATAGAGCCCCGTGCCTGGCACGCCAACTGAGACAGTGCGACGACCCTTGCTATTGACCGTGTAGCGCGCACCGCGCACGCCAAAGGACATGCCCACGCTATCTTTACCAAAATTCAAACGGACCCCGGGCATCAACTTCATTGATCTGCGAAAACGAAGGCTCATGCGTTAACTCTATCTTCCAGTTGCGACAAACTCTAGAAAACAGAATGGCCCCGGGCGACGAACTCCAGGGCCATTCAGGTGTGGTCCGACTGGCAGGATTCGAACCCGCGCCTGCACTTTCGTCGGAGCGCCGCTCTATCCGCTGAGCTACAGCCGGACACCTGCGAAAGATAGTTTGCAAAAGATTGAGGAATATAGAACCGATTTGAAGTTGTGGATAACGAATAAGCACTGGAACCAATCTCGTGGTGATAATCTTGAGACTCGTCGGAGTGCCGCTCTCGTAATAGAGAGCTACAGAAAAACCCGCAGAGCAATCTGCGGGTTTTTGTTTTCTAGGAGCTCTACCTAATCTGACACTTGGGACAGAAGTGCGAAGAGCGATTTCCAAATGCAATGCGCCTGATCTGCCGCCCGCACCGTGGACATGGCTCGCCCTCTTGCCCATAGGCGGCGAGTGACGTCTCAAAGAATCCGCTCTCGCCATTGACGTTGATATACATCGCATCAAAGGATGTGCCACCCACCTCAACCGCCTCTGCCATCACCTGCGTTGCCGCATCCACTAACGCGCCAACCTTCTTCACGCTTAACTCATTGGCCGGTACTTCAGGATGTATCCGAGCGCGCCACAGCGATTCGTCGGCATAGATATTTCCCACACCGCTCATGATCTCTTGATTGAGAATCACCGATTTAATTGCAGCCTTCCGTGATCTCATCTTTGCAATCACTGCATCTCTATCAAAGGCAGCATCAAAGGGATCGACCGCAATATGCAGCGCTGATGTGGGAACACCGTCATGGAGATCTTCCACCGATAACCAACCAAATGTTCTTTGATCGCTATAGACCAGCTCTTGCCTCTTCAAGCCTCGCTTTAAGGCAAACCTTGCCCGCACATGACC
Organism: Candidatus Nanopelagicaceae bacterium; assembly: GCA_965267625.1. Taxonomy (GTDB): domain Bacteria; phylum Actinomycetota; class Actinomycetes; order Nanopelagicales; family Nanopelagicaceae; genus Planktophila. The sequence continues at coordinate 492,056 of OZ254124.1, read as the reverse complement.
CGGATCTGGCCGATCTTTACGGGGAAAGAGAAACTGCCCCGACATCCCCAAGTGCGCCACCAGCGCAAGATCTCTATCTAAAACAAACCAAAGGAACTTACCTCGGCGATTGACCTCTCGAATCTTTCCACCCACCACCGCATCCAAAGGCGCAATAGATGCCGCTTTCAACAACCGCGGATGAAGATTTTCTGCCGCTGCAAACGTGAACCCAGATGCAAAGTGCGCCAGTCCCCTACGAACAGTCTCGACCTCAGGTAGCTCTGGCATAGGCGTAAGTGAATTAGAGAATCGGGCACCCTGCAACTTGTCGGTGCACCCCCATAGCCTTCAATCCATGAACCACATTGAATTTAGCGTCATTCGGATCCGTCAGATCTGGGCCACTGAGTGGCAATCTCCAGAGTTTCTAGCAGAAGTTGCCTACCTCTATGACCAGATAGTTCGAACAGGAACACATGAACCGGTCATCGAGATGGGCATGAAGTTAATGATCTCATTTGAATTCGTCGGTGAGGCCGTAGCTCTTGCAATGGAAGAGCGTTACCTCACTGCACCAAAGAAAGGCTCTTGGGGCGGAGAGATCACCAATAAAGCCCTTAAGGTTTTAGGTCAACCTATTGTTAAAGCTGAATCGAAAAAAAGTAAAAGCTAATTAAGCTTTAAAACATATGTAATCTTCTCATTTCGATGGTCCTCAAGATTCATTCTATTTATCTGCATCCAAGTCCATAAGAACTCTTTCAAGAGCAGGGACGATATCGATTGATTCAATGAGATCTTGAGAAGCCCTAGATGGTCCATAGAAACCTGCAAATGCAAATCTCTCTTCATAGATTTTAAGGAAGTCACTATCGATAGGCCACTTGTAAGGAGCGTGAATTCCAACCCCATGTGCAAGTGCTTCCTGGGCAACAAATCCGACGGTCGCCGCGAGAACTTTGTCACGTGTGAGAACTGCCGCAAACTTACGTGGAACAGTAACTGAATTGTTAAAGAATCCCATTCTGGACTGACGCGCAATACTCAATTGCTGGAAATCGAAAGCAATATTTCGAGCAATTCGAGATTTTTTTGTCGTTGCCCACTCATCCTTCTTTGCAAAAACGTCAAAAGTAACTTTATTTCCATGCAGACCCGGCATGTAGCCACCGAAGAACGCCAAATTTGAGAGAAGTCGAAGTTCTAGTGAGATGCCGATACCGAAGCCTCTAACATCTCTCTGCCACGACTTGTATGCATCTATTTGCTTACTCACCAAATCGCGATCAGAAGCCCCAGGTTCGGTTAATCGGGAGGGGGCATCGACTTCATGTTTAAGTAATAAAGCAATGCCCAACCAGTTCTGCGCAATCATTGAGATGAATTCTTCAAGATTGAAACCAAAAGCAAGACTTTCTTTGTTGCGATATTCAAATTCCTTCGGGATGTCACTTAGAGAAAGAGTGCCATTCTTGAATTTGGCAAAGTCATTATTGCTCGAGAACTTAATAAAATGTAAAAGCTCTAAACCTTCGGCCATTAAATTAGCCTTAGGTTTGACGTAATCAGAAATTTGCGCCGTTGTGTCAATTTGATGCTGCCAATTTCGTTCGACCACAGCTGTGTTTACATGCAAGCTTGTATTTCTGATCAAATCCAGAAAACCAGAAGTGATATATCCCTCGCCATCTTTCCCATTCGCAAAGTCGTAGATATCGCTCAGCACCATGGTGTCGAGAACCAAGTGATCGATTGACTCTAGGGGTAACTGCGGGTACGAACAGATGTAGTACTTCTCGAAGGTATGCATAACCCCAAAACCCTCAAAATCGAAGATATGGCCCATCTGACTACCTCAGCAATCGGTCCAATGACGCCCAAGAATTCGTCCTTAGTGCGCCATCTTCCCACGCTTCTGATGAAATGTCGGTGCTCTCCCATAGCCTTAAATCATGTTCACATGGCTACGTAATGCAAAGATAGATAAAGAGCTCGAGCAGATTCTCATTGAAGGACGCCGCACCAGAGAGAGCGCAGAACAGATACGTGACTTCCTCTTAAAGGTCTTGCAAGAAGATATCGATGGCAAAGAGAAGTTCAATGATGAAATTCTCACAGAGGCAGCAGAGCTGATTGAAGAACTAGGAGCAGGTGCCTTCTACTGGATGGCAGATATCGCTGTGCAGATGACAGTTCTGGCTCAATGCGCCTTAAGGGATGTGCCTACCAATGTGGAGGCAGAGCTGGGTAAGGATGCGAGTGCTGAGGAGATTGTTAGGTGCGTGGTGCGGGTTTAGCTCGCCAAACGCGTCGATCCCACCATTTGTCAGAGCAATTACCTATGATTCAGCGCGGAGGAACGATGACTATTAAGAAGCGTGTTTACAAAGAACCAACAAACCCAGTTGGAACAGTTGCAGAGTTGTTCGCAGGCGTTGGTGGCTTTCGCATAGGTCTCGCCGCGGCTGGCTGGAAGACAGTTTTCTCTAACCAGTGGGAACCTTCAACAAAGGTACAACACGCTTCAGATGTCTATGTTGCCAAATTTGGAGAAGAAGGACATAGCAACGAAGATATTTCTAAAGTTGAAAAGCTTCCGAAGAAAGTGGACCTGCTCGTTGGCGGATTCCCTTGCCAAGATTATTCAGTCGCAAAGACACTTAATACTTCTAAAGGTCTCAGAGGCAAAAAAGGTGTTCTCTGGTGGGAGATTCTTCGACTCGTTTCACAACACCAACCAAAATTTATTTTTCTCGAAAATGTCGATCGTCTATTAAAGTCTCCGTCTTCTCAGCGAGGCCGTGACTTTGCAGTAATGCTCAACACTCTTGGGGAAGAGGGCTATGAAATTGAGTGGCGTGTAGTCAATTCTGCTGAGTACGGATTTCCTCAGCGTCGAATTCGCGTGTTTATCGTTGCGCGTAAAAAGAAATCTGGGAAGAAGAATCCAAAGCAGATAATTCTCAAGTCAGGCATTTTGGCACGAGCGCTACCTGTTCAAAACACTGACGAGGAGCACGTTGAAATAGATTTGTCTGACGATGCTGACGTAATTTCGAGCAAATTTAATAAAGGTTCAGGCAAAAGCCCATTCTTGACTTCAGGTTACTTTGTTGACGGAATTGCATACACACTGAAGACCCAAGCTATTGAAGTTTCCAAGAAGTCAGTTCTTGGGGAAGTACTCCAAAAGGATTCCGATATCCCAGATGAGTACTGGGTCCCACAAACTAAACTCGCAGATTGGAAGTATTTGAAAGGTGCGAAAAGTATTGAGCGTGAACATAAAGCATCCGGAGTAAAATACACATACGCCGAGGGTAAAATGGCATTTCCGGATCTTCTTACCAATCCGAGCCGAACTATTTTGACAGGAGAAGGCGGGACAACTCCCTCAAGATTTAAACATATTATTCAGACGAAGAATGGTTGGAGAAGATTGACCCCGGTAGAACTTGAACGCCTCAATGGCTTCCCGGATGATTGGACGAAATTCGACCAAAATAAAAAGGTTATAGCCGATGGAAAGCGAGCTTTTTTTATGGGGAATGCGCTGGTAATCGGCTTGATTGAGAAAGTCGGAAAAGTTCTAGCTAGTGAGATGCAGGCCGACTAATTTAATGAGTCGACAACTCTTGCTATGTATTCACGATTAAGCCAAAAACATTTCTTAGTTTGAACTACCCCGAGCGGAGTAGTTTCGGTATCTAATGCATTTCGGGCGTGTGGTCTCACATGCGCAACCACACTCTCCGAACCTTTAGGAAAATCAGAAGATCCCTTAAGAATTTGACTCTTGGTGAGCTCCCAAACTCTTTTAGCTTCTTCTCGATCAGCAAAAGGCATATTCCAAAAACCCACTTTGTGGAGACGTTCAACCCCGTCTTCGAAAGATTTGAACACAACAAACAGGAATTTTTTTTCGGTTATCTGATAGAAGTCTGAATCTTCCCAGACTTGCGATGTCAGTTCCGTAGAATCAAAGGCAGGAAATGACATGGCCTCCTTGGGTTTATTCATACGATTAATTTTGACTGTCTTAAGCTGAATTCCTGCGTCTTTCAACTTCGCCATAGAATCGGTGTTTCTAGCAAGAATTTTCAGGATTAAGCTGCGATGGTAGGCCTTTTGCTTAGTCTCGTGCCTTCTTAGGTTGAACTCATCACCTATTTCTTCAATTGTCCTTCCGATATGCGGCTTCAATTTACTGATAATTTCTTGCTCTATACCCACGCCGCCATCCTTTTCTTTTTTCGAATCACTTAAATTTAAAATTCGATTCACATAACTTTGCTTAAAAGAGAAAGCTCTGGATTTTGCTTTGGTATCTGAGAACGGTTGCGTACTCAGCTTTTCATTCTCTCCACCAGTTCCCTTTCGACAGGCTGCTAAATAAAAAGTATCCCCCTCGGAAAGTTCATGCGCGCGGCCGTCCTTAACTTTATCTCGGATAGTTTCCCAATCCTGTCTGATTGTTGCAAGATCTTCTTGAGGAATCTCGTAAATGACTGGAGGAATAGGAAAGACTCTATCTGCCGCCTTCTTATTTCTATCAAATTCGTAGAAAACTATAAGAAGTAGTTTGCTTTTCCTGAGAAAATTTGATGTTTCCCACTCTTCCTTTGCAAGATCAGAGTAGTTTATGAGAGACAGAACAAGCCGCTCCTTTGCACGGAATTTCGCACCTTTCCCTCTTACTAGTCCTGTCGTCTTTAACTCTAAAAAGGCTTCAGGGAAATCAGGTTCGTGATTATTTGGCGGGATATGCTTGAAAAAGTATCGCTCTAGAAGACTTCCTAAATCCCCCCGATTCTTGGAATTCTCGACTCCTTCTGGCAAGTTTGTGACCTGCCTAAGTGATTTTCCGACGAGTTGCAAGGTATATTCATATATGGACGCTGCGGATTTGCGGTCATAGCTTTTCATTTGATGCACCGCCATTCGACTCATAGTCGTACTCTCAGGGAAAGCTATTTGGTCAATTCGTCCGACGGTTGATTATAGGCAATTGGGGTGACATAACGACCGGTCTCAGATTCAAATAGATCCTGAATTGCCTCAACCGATAGCAAAAGTCCTTTACTCTTAGCCCGTGATTGAAGGAAGCGGCTCATACAAGTTGGAGGGCAAACTGCCAAAACCCTTCCTGCGTTGGGCTGGCGGTAAGCGACGAATTGCCAAAATGCTCCTTGAGAACTTCCCAGCAACTTACCACTCGTCAAATGGGCGATATTTCGAACCTTTTTTGGGTGGAGGTGCCGTTGCTTTCGCCTCGGGAGACCCCTCTAGTCCAAGTTACATCCCTGGACACAAACTCATTCTTAACGACTCGAATGAAGAACTAGTAAACACGTACACCGTTGTACGTGACCAGGTTTACGACCTCATGGAAATTCTTGATGATTTGTCTGAGAAAGTGGACGCTGAAAACTATTATGAAATTCGTTCTTCCAAGCCCGATAACCTGGTTGTACGTGCTGCGCGTTTTATTTATTTAAACAAGACTTGCTATAACGGATTATGGAGAGTGAACTCAAAGGGTGAATTCAACGTGCCGTTTGACAAGTCAAGTTCAGGAAATTTCTACGATGAGGAGAACCTGATTGCGTGCAGCGAGAGACTAGAGGGATCGCTTATCACGCATGGCTCTTACCGTAAGGCGCTAGGTAAGGTAAAGGAGGGCGACTTTGTCTATTTAGATCCTCCTTACATTCCGTTGTCTGCAACAGAAAGTTTCGCCTCCTACGCAAAAGAAGGCTTCACCTTGGAAGATCATCGTGCGCTTGCAGTGGCCATCGAAGAAATCGACAAAATTGGTGCGCATGTGTTGTTATCCAATTCGGATACGCTTCATACGCGAGAGATATTTGGACAGAAATTGACTTTGAGAGAAATTCAAATGAGTCGAACAATTGGATCAAACCCGAATTCGCGTAAACCTGTCGGTGAAATTCTGGGTATGAACTATGACCACCCTGTCGGCGGAAGTATGAGTGCGTTAACGCTGATTGAAAGAAAAGATCAGATCTAGTCTGAGCTGCGCATCTCCACTTTTTCAACACTCTTCATCTCAGGAGTTGAAACCAATGCATAACCCGTGTTCAAGGCTTCAATGACTGTAGCTATCTGACTGCTGTCCTTGCTCTGGAGGAAAGATGCAACTTCTTTTGAAGCTGGGAAGTTAGTTCGAAATGCTATTTTCATTCCAGCATTGTCAATTACTTCGGGAGCAAAGTCCTTCATTGATTGACTAACCAAAACGACGATTATTCCGAATTTTCTGCCCTCTTTCATGATTTTTGGGATTGTAGGATCTTTTGCAAGACGGTGCGCTTCGTCAAGAACTACTGCAAGTCTTGGTCGATTGGTCGGCTTCCATTGGAACATTTCATTATAGATTTTACGAAGGATGAAAGCACCAGCCGTGACTTTAACTTCCTCAAGACGATACTTACTTACATCGAATACGTAGCCCCTTGGGTCTAGTACATTAAAGGAGCGCGTATTGCCATCTCGGAATAACTCATAATCAGTAAACGATTGCAATCTGGCAAGGGCATTCTTGCCCTTGTTTTGGGTTTCAACTTGTTCCAAACAGCCTACAAACTCGCCGACATTCGGTAATCTCGAACCCGAGTCCCCCGAGTCCGTCCACCCTAAATTCGCGTATGCCAAGCGAAGGGCCTGATTTACATGATTTGCTTGAATCTCTCCAAGTGATCCGATTGATTTCAAAATCTCGGATATCTCTAGGGAAGCTGTCTTAATCGGAATTGCACCATTCTTGTCAAAATCGAAGGGGCTAAATGGCAAGCCCTCTGCTGCTACCTTTACATAGTTGGTTTTACTTGCATCAGAAGTTGCCATATCGCCGTGGAAGTCAAAAACGATACTTGGTAAACCTTGGTCAGTAAATTGTCTCAATATGTTTCTGGTGGCAACGGACTTACCTTGTCCGGGAATACCTACAATCACAGCATGTGGACTTCCACTCAAGCTGACTTTCCATGACAAAGACTCCGAGGTTCGACTTCTACCCAAAATCACCTGAACTTCCTCAGAAAGCTTGTTTTCAACGGGGAAGGCAACGCTCTCTTCGTTCAATACAGTTTCCTCTTTCACTGACTTTTGTCCCTCATCGGCATGTGAATCATTCAAAGGTTGACTATTTGTGGCTCGAACCAGTGAATCATTGCTTGGGGCTTCAACCCGAATCTCGGGATAATGCTGCTTGATGGTGTAATACCCTGATGCTTGCAGTTCTCTATCCGCAAGCACTCGAATTTTATATCCTGGCCGCTCAACCCCGAGTTCGTCTGACTGGGCATTTACGGAAACAATATAACCCGATTTTTCCAAACGTGGAGTGGATTGCTCTGCGATATGAATTTCAACCAGATCATGGAACTTATCAACGAGTTCACTGCTGACTCTCTTATGTAGGAAAGCTCGATCGATATAGAAATGAAGAATTGATGCCCAACGAGACCATTGAATCATTGAGTCGATTCGCTTATCGCCCTCAGCAAATAGAAGTCTATTCAATAGTCGCTCTGAATTGTCGAGTTGATTTTGCATCTCCTGAGGCAATTCACCAACTTCCGAGGTAGACCTCGCCTTTACTTCTACAAGTTCTACAACCATGCCATCATCTTCAAATCGAACAAATATGAGATCGCACCTCTGGGAGTCAGCATCGGAATCATATTTACTTAACTTAAACATATCCTGGTGAGCATCGACAGGAATAATAATAGTGTTGTTCAAATCTCCAATTTCTTCCAAATATGAAATCGTTGCACATATTCCTACCGCTTCTTTTGCAAGACTTGTATCTGCAAGAAGTCTCATCGCCAATCTTCCCGAAACTTGAGTAAGTGTTCTCAGTAATGTGGTGGCATTTTTCTGTGGACCCTCTTCAATGCCAAGTGCTCTCATAGCGTTATGGAGAATTCTGGAAACTTCATCTGGTCGCGTAGTTGTCAGTGTGAGACGATCTCCAAAACCGTCGACAAAGTCTGGGGAATAATCGAGCACGACTGGGCTACTATCTTCTGCTTTAAGCATGTTTTCATAGAGATTGAGGCCGAGATATCTATCTGCTGTGAGTACCCAATCTGAAATGTTGTGTATGTTCCTTACAAGATTGATTACATCTCCTGTAGCGCGAATTTCGAAATTAAACGTCCCTGTAGAGCCTAAGACTGCGGACAAATAGGTCTTGTGTACCCCTGAAAATAAATCATTCTCCTGATTTTCGTCGAGGCTCACGGTAAATAATGATTTTGCTTCCCCAGAATGGCGGAGTTCGTAAACATAATTAATCAGACCATTCATCAGCGAACCTCGTGGATGAACATTCTCTACTTCAGCAGTGCTAACAGAAATCTGTGCTGGTGCTTGCAAAACAGAAAGATTGACAAACTCATTCTGATTCTGCGAGAGGAATAGCTCATCTACATCGAAAGCTTTGAGAGATAACCTTGGGAGAAGGAGGTGACGAGATTGATCATCAGTTATATTCAAGTCCGATTGCAACTTAGATAACTTTGATATGGGATTTACAATTGAATAGTTCGACGCGTAAGTCGATACCTCGAGTCGTATGAGGCCCTGGCGTTCCTCTTCAATTGAGGATAGAAATCCCGATAACGCACCAGAAATTAAACTTCCATCGCCTGGATTGACAGCGGAAATCTTGAGCCCAGGAAGGAATGAGTTTCCCGAATCGTAATTCATTAGGTGATTAGACAATTTTTTAATCAAGTCAGAATCCTTATTCCCGGATTTCACTCCAAGTGTTTGAGATACGACTGAAAGCTGCCAGGTTATGTCGCTTACTTCAGCGGGAAAATAAACCCCTGTACCGAATACAAGTTCATCAACATAAACAAAATTCTTCTTATCACTCGGAATTATGAATGGAAAGTTCTCTGGCTTAATTGCGTCAAAAAGATGGAAATCGAACTCAGCACTTCGCTTACTGAAATCTACACCGAGAAGTTTAGATGCAAATTCTGATGAGGTCCGGAAGTGCTGTAGAAGCCAAGCTGCCCTCAATGGATGGGTCGGAAGAAGGATTACAGCATCAATTTCTCCATTAGGTGTATAAATCTTGAGTCTCAACTGATCGATAGAAAGGAGCGATTCTCGAAATTCTAAATCTTGTGCCTCGAGAAGCGAACGATATGCATTCAAATACTTTGCCAGCAACTCCTCTTGCTCCTGCGTCCAGTAAACTAGCTCAGGCGACAAAGTTATGTGCTCAATCTTCATGCTCCGTAAGAAATTTCCCCTGGCTTTCAGAAAATCTTCTGACGAATCTAGAACTTTTTCGCTGATGTCTTTAAGCTCTAGCGCGTTATCTGATAATTTATAGAAACTTTCATACGAAATCAACTCTGAAGATTTTTCAATGGTATTTAGGACCAATTCTCTGATAAGAGAACTGAATCGAATTCTTGTAATTGTGTTTTCTAAGGCGATTTCGTAGCACTGTTTGGATCTATCAGGCCGGCCAATCAAGTGTTCTGGAAGTTTCTTTAAGGATTTATTCTGGAGTGCATTTAACACAAGAGCGGATCCTAAAGATTGTGAAACCTTATCTGAAGACTCTTGTTCCCCTCCTAAATCTGCATCCGCTTCATCTTGTAAAATGAATGACTCCGAATAGGCTACGGCGACACCTCCGTCTTCAAAAAGAACTTGTGCACCCTCTTTTGTGAGCGCTGTGATCTGAAAACGAACAGGTACACCATCTTCTTCAATTCCAGTTAAATCTAAAGTTTTCGAACGAGCCTGATGACCGGCCGACCATTTTTGTATGGATTTTGCAAGTTGAATGTCAGCAGAATCTAAGAGCTCGATTTGCCATCTAATGCCTTCTCCGGTGATTTTTGGTAGAACAACCCATTCAATCTGCACCTTACCGGTTGAAACAAATACATCTTTAGTTGGATGGGGTTTCAACTTGCATTTCGAGTTCAATTCACCATTAGGGCCCAAGAAACTCTTTATCTCGAGCAAGGCTAATTTTACTTTGGAACTCTCCACAAGAGGCCAATTCACTAACAAGAATTCCTCATCCTCTTTAAGGGCTAAGTGCTTACTCCACCCAACACCTGAAGTTCGTTCCTGAGATATTGCTTCCTTAACCGCATCTCTAGTTTTGCTGGGAAGAAGACCTGAATTCGTTAATAAATCCTCAATATCCCGTAGAGGATTATTCTTTGAGTTAAGACGAGAGCTGATTTGTATATTCTTGCTAATTGATCCCGGTTCCAATAACCCGACAGTGCTATCCGCAATCAATCCGATTTCAGGGAGTTTTGATGCGAAAGTCTCCAATGGATTGTTTGCTGTTACCACTGTGAGGAGAAACGTAAGAAGATCATTAAGTGTTGTTATTTTGAGTAGCCCTTTTAACGTATCCGCAGACAGGCTCGGTACATCCAAGTTACTCAGTTCTGCTATGTTGAAGTGAATCAAGGCAGAAACTATTTCGGTCATTCGGTAACTCTTGAAACCCGCAAGAGAGGCAACTAACTCAGCGTTACTCGTAGGAGCGATTAGTACTAATGGCTCTCTTGAGTTTCTGAATTCGATGGCCTTTTGTGCTGAGATGATGTATTTTTCTAAATTATCTTCTGAGCCAAGCGCAAACAATCTCAATGCAGGGAAGCCAAGTTCACCTACTATCTCATTACATTTAGCGGCTAGTGCGGCTGCCGTAGATATATTCATTTCCCGTACAACTATGTTTTGCCCCTGTGGAATGTCTTTAACAATATTCTTGCAGATATAGTCTGCGACAACCTCAATAAACCTAGAATCTAAGTTGGACATTTAGGCTCCCTCTGGTTTCGCGATGTATTGAGCATTTTCATCATCGGAAAGAGCTGCAAACCATCCCATTTGCTTAATTCTAGATTTGAAGGCCAAAGTATTTTCACTGGCGGCTTGGTCAAACTCAGCGGAGTCATACTGTGGTAAAGAAGTATTGATAACAATTCCCCATCTATTCCTAAATGTATCAAAAACTTCTTGCAGGGACAGTTCCTTCTTAATCTTCTTATATCCATTCTCATCTATGAAACATAATTCAAGGAGTGTGTTCAAAACCGCATCAGACATTCCATAATGCCAAAGATCTGGGCTCTTCTGCTGTCCGCTAACAACTGAAACCACATCGCTCCACGGAGTGTTTTTAACCCCCGCCACAGCCTTTAGCCACTTCTTGAGCGCTTCTAGGCCAGGATCTTGCACTTCTAATAATACGATTTTAACTAATTGCTCGAAATTTGTTGGCGAACTTGCTTTTTCTATGTGAAATAGCAATTCGTTTTTCTCGGCATCATCTGGACAGCTTTCAACAGTTTCTATCAATTCTTGAATCAATCCGTAAGCGTGCCTCTCCATCGCCTCGGAAAGGGCAACTTCTTTCAAATAATTTAGTCTATTCTCTTCATTTGTACTCAGATACTCCGCCAAGAGCACGGGCTTTTGCTTAACAAAATCAAGAATAGTTCCGATATAGATTTGCTTATGAATCAGAGTAGACGCAACCGCTAAATCATCGGCAACGGAATTTTTGGATAAGTTTACTGAGGCTGAATTTTTTTGCTGGGTAAAGTCAAAGAACATAAGACTGGCTTCAATTTGAACATTCCCAACTATTTCATTCAAACTACGTGAGAGTCTTATTGGAAGACGATAAAGATGAAGAGCAAAAATGCTTCGAAGCATAATTAGCAACTCAGAGGCAGATTTATTCCCGAAATGCTCAATAATTGCAAAGAAATCTCGTGCGATGTCTCTCATTAATTCAATACCGAGAGGCTCAGCTGTTGTTCCCTTTTTTCTGGGTGGGCGATCATCAAATTTTGTTGGTGCGAATCTTTCAATAATTCTCAGTTGCAATAGGGTGTTGATATCAACATCATCTGTGTTGTTGTATTTTGGTTCGGGCCATGGCCAGCCATTTTCATCAAAATCCACACCCTGAGCGAGACTGGTATTGGTGACGCGGCGATGAATTTCATGGCCAGGCTTTTCGCAGCCTGGCAAAGAGCCTACGTATTGGAAGAGTGCTTGGTAAATGGCCTCATCGACACTTCGAGCACTAGAACGGTTATCCTTTTTTGGGAGAGCTGCTCTGTAACTTGCTATGGAAAGCAATTTCATTGTGTCAATTTGCTCTCCTTTTTTCGTTTTACCCACTGTTGTGTAGTTAAAAATTGAGGCCTTGGCCCAATTCAACATTGCTTCTCTTGCTACTTCGGAATCAAAATTTCTGAAATCCTCGCTAGTTGACAGGCTGGGGATTAAACATGTTTCCAGGTTGTAATCCTGATCAATATCGAATTCTTTTTTGTCCCTGCCCATGCTTACAGTCCCTCGACGAACGCAACGTTCCATCAGCAATGTGAAAACCTTATCCATATCAACGTCATTCATGAGGAGTGGCAGAATGTCATTATTTCTTGTGACTGCCAGTCTCTTTAAGGTCGGATTGGTTGGAAATTTAATTTTCAAAACCGTTACCTCCCTGGTCTAGAACTAACACATTATTGTCCTTCAGGATTGTGAAACTCTCGCCACTTGGATTTAATAACTGAACTTCGCTGACAGGGCTTCGTAAAATGGAACTAGCGAAGGCTTGCATTTCAAAACGCAATGCACTTGTTGCATAATCATTAAACAATTCCCCTGCGGCTGAACGCATTAGGATTTCGAATACATCAAGAGTCAGCATAAATCTTCGATTTGAAGGTTTATGAATGAGTGTTATGGACTGAGGGGTAGTTTCTAAGAATTGACTACTCAACTGATCGACTTCAAGTTGGAAAGAATCTTCTGGAATTACCTTCATTATTACCCAACCGCTAGAAGACACTATCTCAGTCAGCGCTAATCCATTCTGGTATTCCAAATGAGCTCCGGAAATTCTGCTCAATCCTTGGAGGATGGGCTTAAGGGAGTCAACGTTTTTACGAATGTACTCAAGGAATGTGGTGAAGTGTCTATAGGGCAAGATATCCAAATTTACATCCTTGCCAAAATCTCTTAGCTGCGACAAATACATCTTCCTTGCTTCGCGTGTGTACCGCGCACGCGTGGCGGTTGAACCCAAATGGGCAGGTGTTGTTAATTTCAGGGATTCCTTAAGCCGTGGGGAAATCCTAAGTGCTGGGTCAAATTCAGACCATCCACGTATTAGGCTCTCTTGAGATAAATCCCCAAAAAGTAGGTTTGGTAGTTCTAAATAGGACAAATCTTCTTCACGCTGTAATTTTTCGGAGATGTCCACACACCCCATATCTCCCGTGACGAGGAAGGCAATTGCAGAGCGAACTCTTCGAAAGTTAGGACGCTCTATTCGACGCAAATATGTGTATTGAAGCATTTCTGTAAGTGTCGAGAGAACTTGTGGTTCAGAAATCGTTTTTCGATTTTGATTTATTGGACAAATTTCTCTCAATTTACAGCTAGTGCAGGTTTCCCAGAGTGAAGATTGTGTAAATGCTTCTACGGTCTCCTTGAAGAATCCATTTCCGTTCAGGTCGACCACGGATCTGTTCTTCAAGTCGACAATTATTACGTCATCAGAGATTTCAAGTTCACTATTTGAAAAATACTCATCGATTCTGTCCTGCAGCTCAGGAAAATCTTCCCCATAATTACGTGTGAATTGTCTGAGGCGGCCATCGTTAATTGCGATAAGGGCAACATTTCCATCATTCATTACCCCACGTATTGCTTCTGCCACTACAAAATCAGCATCTCTTTCTTGAATGGACTGACTGGCATCCAGCACGGCATGGAATACGACTCCGTTGTGGCTGATTTTCCACTCTGGATTATCTCCGTTGTCATCTGATTTAATGAGAGAAGTTCCTCCGTCAAGGAGCAGCTTTCTTTTCACCTCGAGTAAGAATGCAGTTTTACCTCCTCCTGGATTTCCCGTGAGCATTAAAGTTCGAGCACGGGATTTAAGTATCTCTGGAAGTAGTCGGGTTTCTAACAAAGTTGAAACATAGGTCGAATCGTGAATATCTCGCTCTGATTTTGGAAGCTCAGCAATTGCCGCGGCGGATGCAAGATCACTTGCAGTGTAATAGGACCTAATTGCATCGACAGTTCTATTGACTTTTATCTCAAGCCCAACGGTTTCATATGTAATGTAACGGGCTTCGTAATTAGCGATTCGCTCTCTAATCATGTTAAATGAAGGACGGAGGTCGCGATTGGGGTTTACAATTTCGAATAAGACTCGAAGGAAGTTGAGGTCCGAATCATGGTATTGCTGACGCTCATGATCCATTAACTCGTTGGGTTTGAAATGTTCAGGAGTATCAGAATTAAGATTCCGGTGCGGGTGCCCGAGAATTATATAGAGAAAAGTTGCGCCTAAGCTATAAAGATCTGCTCTTCCATCAATATCTGTGTTCATGTGAGCAACTTCTGGAGCGTATGTAAGTTGAGTTCCAAAATGGAATGCGTAACTTCCAAAGATTCTTGCCTCGCCAAAATCAATGAACTGAGCCTGAAGATTTTCTTCGTCTACGAGTATATTGTTTGGTGAGATATCTCCATGAATCCATTTGGCTGAATCAATTGCCTCCAAAATGTCCAAAGCCGACAAGAAAAGTTGAGTGTATTGTTCGATTGAAGGGTTTCTTCTATCTCTATATTCCTTGAGCTTAACCCCTGACATATAAGAATTTACGATAAATCCAGGATTCGGAAGCTGTCGAACTTCCTTGCCAATGGAGCAATGCGTTAATCGTTCTCTCAAGTCAGCTCGACTGCAAGCTTCTCTAAGCTTTTCTCCATTTGCGAATTCAAGCTTGAGCTTGGTGAATGCGGTCTCTGAATGAGGTGATTTGATAACAACCAAGCTGCGACTGCCGGTGGAGGCATCTATATAGTTGGCCTTCCAGGAAACACCGCCGCCGCCCTCGCCAAGCTTTCCGATAACTTCAAAATCAGAGCCAAATGGCTGGCTGATTCGAATTTCTTCCAGAACTTCTACTGGCTCATCTTGTTCAACTTCCGGAGGAGATATGAGTGCCAACGCTTCCAAAGCAGAAGGGCGTTGGCTTGGATCGTCATTTATGCAGAGCTTAAGTGCACTCAACAATTGAATTCTGGACTCTTCTTCAAGCGAATTCTCGATATCTGAGAATTGCTCATCGAGCTTGAGTGCTTCTATAAATATTTTTGCAAATGTATAAAGATCCGACTTTGCATCAGACAGAAAAATATTGACCCTTGACTCTGGCGCTCGAAGTTCCATGTACTCCGAGCTGTCCTCAAGATGTTGGACTGTCACAGTCCCGTTATTGTGAGCCATAAAGAAATCGCTAAACAGAATCCTTGACGATTGCGCAATCCAAATGCACGACGGCACAAGCGTTCGATGAAATATCTCATGGCTTGCAAGCTCAGATAGAGCCGAAAAACCATCTCTTGCTAGGTTTAAGGCATTGCTTCTGATTTGCAGAAACTCACTCGCTCCAAGATTGGCAATTTCCGCCAGAGAAATTGCCCCTTGAGGCTTTTCGTACGGATAAACGATGAAATCATTCTCGTCGTCAAGGAAAGGTTGCGATTGCTTCCATATCCGCTGAGTATAGAAAAGGCGTTCGGCAACTTCAAAATATCTCTTGAGTAGTTTTTGTGCGTCAACGGGATTATCTGAATGCACGCTCTCTCGGTGACACTGAAGGTGAAATTCTTTGTGAGTAATTTGATGCTCTGCAGCATAAGTAAGTATTGCAGAATCGCCAGCTATGGTTTTGGAAACTAGCTCGGTAACTTTGTAATCCTTAATTCTTGGCAGATGTATTTGTCGTGGTGGCACATCAATAATCTTCCCGATTACAAAGTTTCGATGATCAATAAAATAGTTGCCCTGATTCTTTTCATCTATCTTGAGCATCGCCTGACAAATTTCGTCGAGCTTGAAGACAGAGCCAGTGTCGTTTACGCCAATCCGCATTCCAATTTCAATTCTAGGATGGCTGAGGAGAACCATTTCAAAGACAAATGGTCCCTTTACATTATTAAAACCTGAAATTGAATCTCTCAGCCAACTTGCGGTTACTTTTGCTTTATTGGACAGATTGCGAAAAGGGGCGACTCTTTCAGTTACCGTACCGGAGCCATTGGTTACTGTCCATCTAGCATCTCCGAAAATCACTTTTGGACCCCAGGACTTTTCCTCAAGGACAAAAATGGTGTTTTTACCAATCACGAAGAAGTCAACTTCTTCGTGTTTCTGTGTGTCTAACAACCTGTTGGCGACCACATACCAATCCTCCGGAAGATTCTCGGCAAGAGTTTCAAATGAACGATCTTCATTAGGGCCTTGCGATTCACCGAGGCGCACAGTCTTAGCTGTCATGTTTAAAGAGTGCCTCCAACATCGTAATCCTCAGGGTAAGTTCTAAAGATAACACCCTCTGATATTTCTCTCAATCTCCTTGAATAAATATTGTCTTTCACCAAGTAAATGAATAATCGATCTCGAGCTCTAGTAGGTCCAACTAAAGCAATCCTTTCGCCTTTCTTGACCAAAGGCGCATCATCATCTTCTTCAATTTCATCTTCGAGTGCGTCTAATCCAAGCAAGAAGACAGCTGAAAACTCCAGGCCCTTAGCGTTATGTACGGTTGTGAGTTTCACGGAATCTTCAGAGATGCTTAGCTCTTCTGCGGCTCCTTTTTCAATTGAAGCGACCATAACCTCGTAGCGAAATTCTTTTGAAAGCCTTGCTCTTAATTCCTCTTTAAGTTTGTATCTATAGTGATTCTGTGTAACCAAAATGGCGATGTCTCGTTCTCTAATTCCCTTATTCTTTAAGAACTCAATCACATCCAGGATCACAGCATCGTTTAGTGCGTTTGAATTCTTGCTAGTATCCACAACGATTACATCAGGATTTGGGCCATGTGGGGCCATTTCCTTTGCTTGTGGCTGCCCCGTTATCGATTCCACAACTGAAAGAATTTCATACGTAGATCGATATGCGACTGGTAGCTCAACTATTCTGTATTCGAAGCTAGTTATCACGGAGTTCAAATCGTTGTCGCGATAGATGGCTTGAGAAGAATCGCCTGCCAATGTGACGCCACCACCATCCTCAGCCTGGGAATCTATGCAATATCTAAGCCAGCTTGGAAAAAAATCTTGAACTTCATCGATGAATATTGCATCTACGTCTTTAGCAATTCCTTCTTCACGAGCCCTTTTGTAGTCAATCTCGGTCTGATTTAAGGAAACGGTTTTTCTATTTTTATCACTTCTGTAATAAAAATGAAACTTATGATTTCTTCGGTGGGAAAATTCATAAAAAGTTTCAACAGTAATGTTTGGACAATCAATTAGCTCATCCTGAATATAACGCTTAAGTGCTCTATTAAACGTAATAAATGAAATTTGATAGGCAGGGAAAAGCTTGGACATTCTTCTCGCTCTTGCGAGCAGAACAAGTGTTTTTCCACTACCTGCGGGGCCTTTGATCCATAAAACTTCTTGTGGAGGAAGTTCCACATATTCCCTCTGCTCACCCTTGAGAAGTATTCGCTGCGATTCACGGTTGTCACGTTCTGGATCCTCAAGTGATATTCTCTTTTTTCGCTCAAACGCAAATGTTGGATTAAAGCGAGTATATATTGCATCATATGCTTCAGGCGCTAAATTTGGCGCGTCAGAATCTTCGAGAAAATCCAAATCGAAATCGAAATATCTTTCATGTTCCGATATTCGACATTTAAGGAACTTCCATTTTGGGCGAAGGCCATCTGTGAGATCGCCTACTTCATCCCGTAGATTTTTTTGCCGCGGTCCTACATAGGAACGCACTTGCTGTTCAGAAACAAGTTCATCTTCCAGGAGAATCATGACGCCCCAGTAGCCATACTTTGAATCGATAACTAATATTTCCGGCAAATCTTTATCACCGGTTCGAACCCAACGTACACCGGTCTCATTCAGCTTTATACCGAGAGACTTGACTAGGATCTCATGTCTACTCATCCCCTGCAGCTTAATCTAGAACGTAGAAGTTTTACCGCATCAGAGAATTTTCCTGACTAGCAGGTGCCCAGGATTTCATGCTGAAAACCGTAAACAATTTCAAAGCCTCTCCTGACTGGTCACCACTATTGACTTCACAATATCAAAGGCGAAAGATTGCGCAATGGGATTTTGGATTGATTCTATGAGGATATTGCTGTGACCTCTGAATCCAATCTTCTAGGGACGCTGAATCAGCTTAAAGCAGCGGTCGACCTTGGACTGCACCACGCCTCTCCGCGAATTCGATACCCGTTAATGGAACTTTTTCCCCTCACAGATGTTGAGAGTGAGTCACCACTACCTGTAGCTGAAGTGATTTCGGATAAGGAATGGTTTTGGGACCTACTACATCGAATTGCTTTGAACGAAAGTGTTTTGTGGTACAGAACTCTTGTAAAGGCAATTCTCGTTCATGCTGATCCTGAAGGACTCGTCAATATTGGGGTAAAGGATGCTAATTATGTTGGGCGTGCTCTGAATTTAAAGGAGTTAGCAGATGCAGTGCGTGCCCGAAGTGCGGGTGACTATAAAGAATTCATTGCTCTCGTCGACCGCTTCTGTGAACCAAGAAGCAGGCATGAGGTCTCCGTAATTCAAGAACTTATGCTTGAGGCATATGAACTCGCTGAAAGCGAAGAAGTCATTTCGAGCATAATGAATCTCTTTGGACATGACCCTGTTAGGTTTTTGCCGCACTTGCGAAGACTTCACTATCAAGCTGGTTTGGTTAAGAGTTTTGATTTCTGCAAATTGCTACATTCGGGCATTTCTGCGATTTGTAAGAGTGATAACACCATAAAAGCTTCTGATTTGTGGCAAGAGATTTATTCAGTTGACATGGAATATATCTCACGTGCTCATCAACAGTTCTCCAAAGCAGAAACAGATCCAAAATCTCAAGAAAAATGGCTCGGGTTTAGAGAATTTCTGAATGTGAAAATTCAGCACCCTACAATGACGCCCGAAATCACACTTGGCTTGGCTTCGACAGATTGGCTTGAAAACAAAACAGTTGAGAACCAAATATCTGCTTTTACCAACCAGTCAGATAATTTCTACTACGCAGGGCTTTGTAGGTACGCGCAGGTGCGTATTCTCCGAGAAATGGTGAGCGCTTGGAGTGGGAGCAAAGCTGACTTCATATCGAAAGTTCAAGAAAGGGCAGCTAAGTATTGCCCGCTTCATTCGACCTCTGGTGACTTAGCAAGAAAATTTGTTCAAAGTTTCTTGATTGAAAGTTCGCTCAATCCGGACTCATTTGCGATGAATCGTTTTGGAACGCAGACTTTCTTGAGGCTTTCATATGAATCGCGGCAATTCCGTATTTCGAGTAAAGCGATGAATTTTCTGACTCGCAATGGGGCTTTACCTCTTCTCCCCTGGCAGCAATCCGCGCTCACGTCATGGGTTGCGCATGGTCGCCAGGGGTTAATATCCGCGGCTACCGGAACGGGTAAATCTCGATTGGGTATTGCTGCGATTTTGGAAGCATACGAAGATGGGATGCCGGTTGTTCTTCTCACTCACAGGTTAGCAATTAAAGGCCAATGGAAGAAAGACGAACTTATGAGTATCGCGGAGGCGGATATTCATGGTTATGAATTAGCAAGTAAAGATAGATATTTTAAGCTGGGGGAAAATGTCGTTGAGCTAAGCTCCGAAGACCATTACAACCCTAGTGACCCCCCTGCCGCTCGGGCGGGAAGAGTTCTAATTGCTCTTGATAAATCTTTGGCTGACCGGCCACATTTGCTCCCATACGATGAACCTGGTTTGTTAGTTGCAGATGAAGTGCACCAGTTTAACGATCCAACCGGCTGGAAGATTCTGAATGGAAATTTCAGTCGCAGACTGGGCATGTCAGCGACTATTAGTGGGCTTGAGGATTATGGACTTCTGCCGCATTTCGGTGGGGTTAAAGTCGCAGATTATGGTTTAGGAAAAGCAACTCGAGATAAGGTTATTTGTGAATATAACCTTTTAGTTATTCGAGTTCCTTATATGCCAATACGTGGCTTTGGTGTTACATATCAAAACGTGAATTTGACTTCAAAAAGCAAGCCTGATGAACATTTCGTTACTGAAGAAGAACTCTTGGACGCCGAGAGAAAGGTTGCCGTCCTACTTGGCGAACTTACCGACCCAGAAAAAGGTATTCCGTATGGTGTAGACGAGAACTTTGACGAAGTTTTGGATCGGGTCATTTTGGCAAAACACCCTGAATTTATGGCCCCAGCGAAGAAATATTTACGAGAGAGAAGCGAATACAACCGATTGGCTCGCCAGTTCAAATCTCAGTTGAGCGTCCTAGAACTACTCAAAACCAGAATTCGAGATCACGGAAAAACACTGGTTTTTTCCAACACTAAAGTTCAAGGCAAGGAATTTAGGGATGAGTTAGAGCTCCTTGGTGTTCCGACAATTTACATCGACTCGGATACGGAGCAGCACGGGCGCAAGGATGCCTTTAAAGCTCTTGAACGAAATCAGACCAAAGCTCTTGTCTCACCGCAAATTCTCGACGAAGGTGTGAACATTCCGAGTGCGCAAATTGGCATTTTCCTTGGGACAGGAAATGGCAAATATAGACAAATTGTTCAACGAATGGGACGTGTTTTGCGCAAGAAACCTGACTCTCAGGAGGCGTTAATAATTGTCGCCGTTGGAATGCACACTCGTGAAGATCCCGGAATTGATGCTGCTCGAATTTATCCAGACTCGCAATTTGGAATCATGAAAAAGTTTGCAAATGACTGGCGAATCGTCGACTACGAGGATGGGGCTTCCTTGGATCAAGCTCTTGAAGACTTCTTATAACTATAACCCGGCCAAGAAGTCTTCAACATACTTTGCAATAGTTTCGGACAACTCAGATTTTTCATCAAAATCTAAAATTCTTACATCTGAATTATTGTTCGAAGGAAGTGCTTCAATATACTTTGTGATGCCTGCCACTATTCGTTCTTGATCGAAACTTAACACTGCAAACTCGTCGATGATTTCACAAAATTTGTCATAACTGAGCTCATCATTTTTGTAGTCCCTAATAAGCATTCTGAAAACTTCGTATGAATCTGCGCCCATTTACTTCCCCATCATCTCAGCGAATTCCATGACATCCCACTCATAAGAATTCGAATTTCTACTGGGTAGATTCTTCCCGTCAGTGCTTCGAATTACCAGTGTCCTTAAGAAGAACTTGCCTTTATATTCATCTAATCTCGCAAGGTGGATTTTGACTTGGGCACGCAAGAACGTTCCCTCTGCACAATTGGGATCACAGTCATTTACGTTATATATCCCTGTCCCCCACGCGCCTGATGTTCCCCAACGTGACCAGTCAATCTGATCTATATACATGCCCCCATCAGCACAAGTAAGGGTGATTGCTTGTGGTCTTTGCTCTGGGTATTCACAATCCCATGTATAGACCTGGGAAGGGCTAATAGCAGGGGTTTTAGAGGACGGATAAAGGAATATCGCCGCAAGTGCGAAAGGGGCTAGCAAAGCACTTGCGGCGATAAATTTACGAGACTTACTCAACCGAGATTGTCTCTTCCAAAGTGGCAATCCGATCGAGGCGCTCTTTAGCTTCCTCATCCTTGCCGAGTGCGAAGAGAACTGCTGCCAGTTCATTGTTGGCCTTAACGATCGTCTCCCAATCGCGTTCGCCTTCAAGTGTCAGTAGTTCAAGTGAGCGAGTGAACTGACTTTCAGCTTCTTCATACTCTTTCAATAACCAATGTGCCTGTCCGAGGCGGTATCTCGCATAACTTTCCATTTCGAGATTTTCAGAAATCTTTGAGAAGTTAAAGTAATGCTTTGCGTGGAATGCAGCTTCCATTCCGTTCTTGAGGGCTGAGTAAGACTGAGATAAGTGGCGATCGCACCAGTTTACGAACTCTGGGTTCTTCGCCTTCTTAAAGAGCGGCCGAGCGATAAGGAAGTACTTCACCGCTTCTTCATGTCGTTCAAGACATTGAAGTGCCATTCCGATGTTGAGATTATCAATTCCCATTGAGTAATCATTGGAGTTGATATCAAGTTCTTTACTGACGATGGTGTGGCATTCAAGACTACGTTCGTAGTTCTCTGCTGAATACCACTCGCGCCCTGCTGCGCGCTTTGCTCGAAGGAATCCTTCTCGATCTTCATCGATACAGAAATATCCTGCAAGTGTTTCAAAGGCCTCTGCTGCTTCAGCGCTCTGATCAAGATTGCTGTGGCAGAAAGCTTTTCCTTCGTAGAGATGAATCAATTGCTTTGTGTGAAACTCGGCTGTGAGATTAAAGTAAATCTCAATCGATGTTTCAATCAATTGAAGACATTCTGTGAAATTGTTCTTCTTGTAAGCAAAGTGGCTAAGTTCATCGAGAACTTCTGCTCGCTCTGCTCCTTCAGTCGTGCGGATGCGATCCCAGAGTTCTAGCTCTTGGGCTTCTGGCTTATTTCCTTCGGCGCTCACCGGTTCCTTTCCTATAGACAATGGTGCTTCTGACGTAGTGGAGAAGTTACAGACCGTCACTGACAAATCTGCGTGGGCTGGGAAATGGGCTTAAGGCAGGTTTTTGGGGGCTACTCGCGGTAAGCCTTACCCAAATGGAGGAGGGGAACCTTAGCATGAAAACCGAACAGATGTTCGAGAGACTGGTCAGGGATTGAGCGTGGTTAGGGGCTAAGCGTCCTTCTTAGGGTTGGCCTTGGTCTTCTTCACCTTGTGGGCGACCACGCCTTCGCCCGTTGATGAGAACTCCTCATAGAGCGCTGGCTCACTCTCCTTGAAGAGCTTCTCGTTAAATGCTTCTTTCACTACCTCTTTTCGAGCCCACTTGAGAATTCCCGTTACTTCAGAAGCGTCTCCGCAGAAAGCCTTGATATTTGCCATTGAGATCTCTTGCAACCACTCTGCTGCGGTTGTGAGTTGAGTGAGCTCAAGATCGTAATCCTGAAGATAGTCAACCTTCTCTTTGCCGTCTTCGACCAAATTGATTGCTTTTTGTACTTCCATCATAAAGTCGTCTGCATCGGGACCTAGTAGTGCCATTGAAGTCTCCATGTGATCAACGGAAGCAAAGGTCGCTCTTCCGGTGATTGATGTGGTTGAGGTCGTGTACTTGGCGACGATATCTGGGTGTGCTGCAAATAGTGCTTCTTTATCTAAGGTCACTCTTGCCTTACGTTCCTGCTTTTCCACCAAGTGTTCAACTTCTTCTTCATCATCTTCAGCAGCCTTGATGTAGAGCTCTTTGATGGCGTTGGCTTTGTTCTTGCACTCTGAAAGGCAGAATGAAGCCTCAGTGTAGGTTGAGAAATACTCTTCAATCTCTGGCGTCGGTGTCTTAGCCACCCCTGATGAAGGCAGATCTTTCAGGCGCGCAGCCTCTGCAATAGTTGTGATATTTGCTTCCGCCTCTTTAGCCAGTCTCTCGGCTTCGGCTATGCATTTCTCAAGAACATCAGGGGCAAAATCAAACCATTCACCGCTAACGCGGTGTTGCGCGAATAGTCCGTGGAGAAGTCCTTCGATAGCTGATACGGCATGGGTCTTCACGACCTTATCGATGAAGAGTTCTCGAGGGTTACCGGTCTGGTGTTCCAAAAGGCGTTCTTCACTTCCGCGATCATCTTTCTCGCGGACTAAACCAACCTTCACATAGTTAGTTATCTGATGGGAGAGAAAGTCGCGTTCGCGAATGAAGTAAATCTCACCAGGTGTTTGATTGATTGCCACGTATGAACTCTATTCTTTCGGTAGTTTTGTTTCAATAAGTAGGTATGCGTCTCGATCTCTTCGAGTGCTAATCTCGAATTAATCGACGGATAGTAAAGTCATTAATGGAGCGTTCCTCAAAAGGTGTAGCCTCGAACCACTTAAGAAAGTCATCGATGATTGCTATTGCCACAGGATCACTGCGCCGCATCAAGGGGTGATAGCTCCACTCGCGATGAATTGATCTCATGAATTCGATTTCTAATTCTGCTTCTAAAAAATCACTTCTCTCAAGCTTGTAGAAATACCGCTTAATTGCCATCTTAATATCAATGGCATCCCAAGATGTGGGGTCTTCGTTCTCCATGACCAGAAAATATCGATAGCCACTGACAAATTAGCGGGCAACGCTTATCGATGCTTTCTTGGCCTGATTTATCCAGCCTTTACTCCCCCTTAACTAAGCGAGCCTTGATGTCATTCCACTTGCCAATACGCTGACGGATCAAAGTCAGGCTTGGCGCACCTTCAACCTTGCGCTGCCACTCTTCATATCCTTGCGCCGATCCGCTGGTGCGGGGGTCTGCCAGGTAGGAGGCGATAAAGGCGAGCATGTCTTCTTCTGTATGTGCTCGCTTGTAATTAGTGCGCATGGCGCGGCCATGCTCGATCCCAGCCTTCTCGCAGGCAGCGCTCCAGGTGCCGAAGCGACCAATAAAGATTGCAACGGTGGGTTGAATCTTTAGTTTCTGATACTTGTTGCTTGAGAGTGGGCCATCTACCTGGGCCGCAGCTTCGCGAAGGATGTTAAGTAGATCTTCATCAGAGAAGACCTTCTCAAAGTTCATTCGGCCCATAGGTAAGTTCTTTGCTTTCTTTCCTAAGAGCTGTCGAACACGTGCAGGGTTCTCATCCAAGTGATAAGCAATCTTTCCAACATCGACTGTGCCAAGCTCCTTGAATACAGCAACAGCCTCGAGGCGCTTCTTCTCTTCCCGTGCAATACGGACGGTGCCGGCGGATGGGCCCTCATTGGCCTTGATGATCAATCGAATCATCTCTCGAGTGAGGTTGAGTGAATCTGCAATCATCTGCAGGGTGTGACCCTCTTCGCGCTTAGCAATCACATATTGATTGCGCTCCTGCATAGTTTCAAAAGTAACCGCCGGTAGCGGTTCCTTATTCACGAGCGAGGCAAAGATTCTCTTGCCCTTCTTCTTTTCTTTCATTGGCTTCCATTCTCGAGTAAATGAAGTATCTCCTTGCCCCGTTGAAATATCAGAGAAGTAAGGATTTAACACGGTTAGATTCTTATTCATTCATAACTCCTAGTTGTTGGTAGTGACCTTCAAGGCCAGCTAGTTGTGGACCAATCTCAAATGAGTAGCTCTGATCGACGCCGTAAGCGAAGTGCAAGGCTCTTGCTAACTTGAGAGCGATTTCTCTTGGATTTACATCTGCTTGATTGATGAATTGTGTGTAGTTAGGTAGGTAGCCTTCAGGAAAGAACCGCCACCCCATGAAAAGAAGTACCTGATGGCCAGATTCATCGAGAGGTGGCTGGAGATACTCATTGCTGACGGCTTCGATCAGCAAGATATTTCCATCCTCTTGAAGTGCCTGCACATAAGGCCCCTGGTAGATACCGTCAACATAAGTCTGCAATGTGAAGTGATTTGGCTTCTGCTCGATATATGCCGTGAGGAGATCTACAAGCGGTCCGAAGTAATCAGGTAGTTCTTTCATGTGGTGCTTCTCCTTACGCAGCCTGTTGTGAAGGTGATGTGCCGAGGAACTTGTTCGCGCTTAAGAGCAACCAATCGGCGAAGCTGTCATTAAAGAGTGCATCCTCGCCACGGTTCTCACGAATGATCTCGATGGCACGCTCTGGTGACATTCCATCTTTGATAAGTATCAAAGCTGTCACAAGGCCAGAACGATTAAGGCCTGCCTGACAACGAATGAGGACTCGGTCGCCCTGCTTCCAGCGGTCATAACCAAAGTCAACCGCCTGACGTAGTCGATCGAGGTTGATATCTGAAATTGATGCATCTGGGACTCCGTAACGAAATTCCTGCACATGCCAATCAGCTGGTTGCGCAAAGGCATACATAGTGACAATGGCATCGAAGGGAAGGTCGCTCCGCTTGGCGTTGTACTTGACCGGTTCATGAATGACATCGAGATCATCGGTGCCACCTTGGAAAAGGTTTGGTGCAATTTCTGAATAAAGATCTGGGTACATGTATTTCTCCTTAGTTGAGGTAATCGTCGAGGTCGGTATTGCTCTCAGTTGGCTGATTGCGCACATTGCGTGATCGGCTCTTTCGAGAAAGTGATTCCGTCATGCGCTTTGATGAGTACTGCACATCTTCAACAAGTGCTGTTTCAGCAAGTGCTTCGATTTCATCAGCTTCTGCTCGGATGATTTCTAGTGATTCCGCGCTTCTTAGATCGGAGACAGGAATATTGGCTGCCTGTCGGCGAAGGTTTTCGGCCGTGCCTTTAAGGCGTCGTGAAGCTTCTTTTGCATTGCCAGAGCGAATTTCATCGGTTGCCAACGCCTTCTCATTCTGCGCCTCTAGTACAAGACGTTCGGCGCGAACAACTGGATCTGCAATCCGGGCAGCAGCTTCACTGCCCGGAACTACATTGATATTGACTGGCATCGTCACCGAGATCTCTTGACGTTGATCGAGATCCAGATATTCGATGGTGATGTCAGCAATCTTGCAGAGCCCCAGCTGAGCAATACCAGGGACTTTGATGTCTACAACAAAACGACGATTCTCGCCGCTATAGAGATCACCTAGCTGTAGTACGTAGGTGTCTCCATCCTTCCAATGGGGAAGACGTTGTAGAACTTCAATTCGTGGGTGGCCTTGTGTGACCGCAGTAGGAGTGATGCGTAGTGCGGCATTGACGATTGTCTTATCGAGAAGATCATCAACTTCGGCAGCGATGGCACCGACTGCTTCATCGACGGTACTGGCAAAGCGATGAGCGCCTCCCCCGCCTTGAGCTAGAGCTTCGAGAACTGATTCGTCATAACCATTTCCAAGGCCGATTGTTGCGGTGGAAACTTTGTCGAGTGCAGATTTTGCAGCAACGTCATGGAAGAACTGCGGGTTCTTCTCACCGGCATTAGCGTGGCCATCTGAAATCAACAAGATTGTCGATCCCCCAGCCGCTTGAACTCGATTGAGTTCACGCAGACCCATCAGATAGCCAGCGCTAATGTCTGTGGAGCCACCAGTGGTGAGCTTCTTAATCGCCTTACGCAAGGAAGGGAGATCGTGATCAGCCATCTTTCGAGTAGGCGCAATGACCAACGCCGTATCGTCGAATGCAACTAATCCAAATGCATCTTGCGGGGCAAGCCGTTCAATTAATCTAAGCAACGACAACTTAGCTGCCTCGAGTGGTTCGCCTTCCATGGATCCACTTCTATCGAGAACAACTTGAACGGCTTGCCCGGGGCGGGAAAAATCTTTGGGATTAGACGGTGCGGTGAGGTCGAGCATCAGCGTGACCTTGTCCTCTGACTCGAGTGCAACCATGTCCATATCGAGTAGTGCTTTTACCTTCATGTGAATCTCCTTTTTCGTCTTATTTCTCTCTCTATGAGGTAAGACGTTTGAGGAGGGCAAATCTCAATGGCTTTTTCAAAGTATTTTTTGGCAGGCGTAAATACCCCTCAAGAGGGGTGGCTGGCGGGCGGAATTTAGAGCTGGGTGCCGAAATCGGCGGTTAGCTTCTTGCGAATCTGGCCTAGTTTGGTGGCTACGACTTGAGCGTTGGCATAGCCCAATTCGATTGCGATTTCAGCAGTGGTGTAGCCGGCGTGAGTGAGCATCAGAATCTTCTGCTCTTTCTCTGAGAAGGCGGCAAAGATCTGACGTGCATTGTCGGCAGAGGCAATCATCGTGCTGAGTGATTGCGGGGTCGCATTAAAGATAACTTCTTGAATCTCTTCATCAGAGGGATCCGCGAATGGTCGGCCTAATTTATTTTCTCGGACCTGCACGTTGCGGTGGCGATCTTTATAGAGATTGACGATGACAGTCTTGAGCCAGCCTTCGAGATTTGTAGGCATTTCATCAAGAGCTAATAACTGCTCGATTGCCTGTGCCGCGAAATCGTTAGGCCCTAAAGTTGACTGACCTTGGCCTTGTGAAATATTAAGAGCGACTTTCCACGCATAAGCTGCTTCTTCTTCGCTTAGTTTCAAAGTCACCCCTTCGGATTAATCTTCTGACCATATTACAGTCATTTTTAGATTATCTATCTCTGACGCAACTATTACACTCTCGCCATGGACGCACTGCAACCGAAAGATCCCAAGCGCTTAGGTGGATGGAGCCTTACAGGGCGATTGGGTGCCGGCGGCATGGGTGCTGTCTATATGGGCAACAAGGCTGGCAAGACAGCTGCAATCAAAGTTATTCACAGCGAAGATTTGAAAGATCCGCATGTTCGCAAACGCTTTGTCCAAGAGATTCAATCACTCAGTCTCTTGCGCACACCATATGTCGCTCGATTGCTTGATTACGATTTAGAGGCGAAGAAGCCTTGGTACGCAGTTGAATACATCTCAGATATGTCACTTGCTGATGTGCTTCGAACAACTGGAAATTTCTCCGGTGACAATTGGTGGAGATTGGCCCAGAATTTATTGATGGCTCTAGTTTCTATTCATGATGCCGATGTAATCCATAGAGATCTCAAGCCTGGCAACATCATGATTGCAAAGGGCGAGCCCAAGCTAATTGATTTTGGATTAGCAAAGCCGATTGCGGATCAATTTGGTGGTGGCGCGGCTCGCACACAAGCAGCAGTCTCTATGGGAACACCAACCTACATGTCACCGGAACAATGGATCAGTGCGCGTGATGTCGATGGCAAAACGGATATTTGGGCAGTTGGTGTGACTCTTATTGATGCCGCCGGCGGAAAACCTTGGGGCGAGATGAAGCCAGGTGAAATTCGTTCTGCGCTTCAAAAGGGCAAGTCGCCAGATGTTTCAAAGCTTGATGTGGCGCAACGTGCCTTGGTCATCGATATGGTGCATTCAGATCCAAATGACCGACTTGATGCGCGTGCTTTACTCAAGCGTTTGGAAAGTTACTACAACACTCGGCCAGAGCCTGTGCAAGAGGTCAAAGTTCAGGTGCGAAATGTTGCGCAGCCACAGG
Organism: Candidatus Nanopelagicaceae bacterium; assembly: GCA_965267625.1. GTDB lineage: Bacteria > Actinomycetota > Actinomycetes > Nanopelagicales > Nanopelagicaceae > Planktophila. The sequence continues at coordinate 463,085 of OZ254124.1, read as the reverse complement.
CGGCTGCTCCTGCTCCGATTAAGCAAGCTGCTAAGGAGCGAGCACCCAAGCCACCTAATGCTGCGAAAGAGCCAGGAATATTAAAGAAGGCAAATAGCTGGGGAAGCTATCTTCACTGGTGGAGAGAGTATCCACACATATTTGTGCTGACGCTGCTCACAGGTGGTTGGGCGCTATTCCCGTACCTCATCGTTTACTACGTAAAACCCACTAGAGATTTGAGCTACAAGAAGAAGGTAGTTTTATCACAATCACTTGCGGTCTCTACCGTGGCAATTGGATTCTTAAATCCTCTTATTACGTTTTTGTGGTGGAAGCTTGGAAAGATAGAAGGACTTAAGAAGTCTTTCTATATCTATCTAGGACTTTGGATTTGGCAGATATTTTCAACGGCCCTGATTGGCGAAAATGGTAAGGCTCCGGCTTATGTGGGAATCTCATGGATTGCGATTTACGCCTATGGATTCTTTATCTACAAGCCGGTGCTGGCCCACCTGAAGGCATCCAATTAAGAACTCTGCGTTCTGCGATCAGGATTCGAATCATATTTGTCAGATAGTGCTGCTATCTTTTCCCTAGGTTAAGAACTCAAGCGTTAAGCCCTTTAGCTTGCTCGAGTGCCCTCCGCGCATGATTCGCGTCCGGTGGCCCTAAAGGAAGACCTGCCGGCGATGAAAGACACCGCCGGAAGTAGCGGGTCTTTTTTATTGTGAGGCCCAGATTGGCCGGTTTCACTATGTCTGAATCAAATCTGTTATTTCTAACGATCGAAGATATTCGTGCTATTTCGCTCTATAACTTCTACATCCCTATGGTGCGTCAATTGCACCATAGGTTCATTGCCGAACGATTCCCCGGTTGGAGTTGGAGTGAGCTATTGCCGCGGATGCAAGGGGCAAAGATTGTTCGAACCCATGTTGATTGTCCAAATTGCACCAGGCTTTCCATGGGGCTCTGTATGGATGCCGAGATCGAAGGAGTATGGATTAAACGCAATCCTTCTGGGATTCGTGTGAAGGCTGTTCGAAGGGTTGAAGAGTCTTGAGCGGAAATGTCGGTAGGTCGGATTAGAGTCTGGGATATGAAGAAGCTTGGCGATCTAGTCGCCGTTATCGGGTTTTCAATCGGTGCGCTGCTGCTCTTTAAGGTTCCGATTGATATCCCTAATGAAGATCTCGATTCAACACTTCCTTATATGTTAATTGCGCTCTCCTTCTATTACTTCGTTCACCAGTATCAGCTGCCATCTTTGAAGTATTTCCGGTTGCCTGAGCTCTCGATTCCCTCAATCGCAGGGCTGATTGTGGTTTGTTTCTACTCTTATTCAGCAATTTCATCTGAAGCTTCAATCACACTTCCAGTAATCCCCACGATTACTGGCCTCATCTATCTCTTTGCATTGGGAACTGGAGAAGAACTTGTATCGCGTGGTTTTGTATTCGGGGTGCTTCGAAAGTACGGATCTGTTGTTGCAGTTGTTATCTCATCAGTTCTCTTTGGGTTAATGCATCTCAATCTTTATACGGGCAAAGACTGGGATCCCTACATGGCATATTGGCACTGTTTAAGTGCAGCTGGTTTTGGCGTTTTGGCAGCGGTAATCATGATTGTGACTCGCAGTATTCTCAGCGCCATTGTTATGCATTCTCTCTTTGATTGGACTGTCGTTTTCAGCGAGAGGGCAGAGGAAAACTCCGATGGCTACGTTGGGCAATTTGATCCTTTGTGGCAGACAATTAAAGATAGTTTTGCTGAAATTACCTTTGATGTTTCCATCGCTTTGATTCTTCTTGCAATCCTGGGACTATCTCGACTTCGTTTTATCTCTCGGCTGCCAAAGCGATTAGAGCCACTTTTATTAAAGTTTGGCCTTGTGGAAGTCAGTTAGTTATTGCAGGACGCCAACTCTGACCATCCATGCCCACTACTAGCCCTTAACCCCTTCGCTCCCCCTTCCTACGATTACTCCATGAATCGTCGCCTGATCGCCCTTCTCGCAGCCCTTGCTCTCTCTATCACCGTCATTCCAGCATCTCTTGCTACTGATCTCGATGATCAGAAGGTCTTGGAGATGAAGCAACATGGTGATGGTGGCTGGATTGGTATGACATTTGAGAATGCTATTGATGACTATCTACCGAGCCATCTCTATGCCAATAATGGAAAAGAGAATGGCACCAGCAATGAAGGTCTGGATACTGTCATCTGTACTTCAACTAAGGATGCGGCATGTCTAAAGGATGGTTATCTCTTTGATTTCCGTGCGGTGTTGCCACCATGTGTAACGGCAGAACAACTTGATTGCATTCAGTCGATTAGTGCGAAGCTTCCTGATGGCACAGTCTCTGAGGGCACTGTGGTTCGTAAATGGAATACTTCATATGCATATGCGGGAGATGCTGCACTTGGTATTCCTGAAGGTGGCGCGCAAACAACGTGGAAGATTCCAGGAAGTAATCCTGGTGGCAGTGAGGAGTATGCACTGACTGCGATTATCAATGGGCGTACTAACTTGCGTGTGAATGGTGAGACACCACGTTTTAATGGTGGTGGCCTGCAGGTTAACTTAAAGCCAATTCGTGAAGTCACCGGTTTCTACATCGAGCCAAATCACTACATTGGAGATCGCGGTCTTGGTAGGGGCGTATTTCAGAACACTTTTTCAAGTGATAAAGGTTGTGTGATTGCAGAGCTCAATCGTTGCGCTTTGGCTGCATCATTTAACCTTGATACTCAATTTACTTTGAAACTTCGGTTGAGCAATCAATCAAATAAGTGGCTCCATGGTCGTCTCTATGACCCCGCTGTCACTATCGATGATCTTGCTGGAGATGGGAAGTTAATGACCGTCTCAGCCAATCCGCTGCAGGTGCCGATGGTTGCCGGATGGGTTCGTTGGAAGGATCTGCCTGCTGCAATTCAAGCTAAGTACCCACAAGGTGCTGGTGGAACAGGTGCGAGAAATGATGACTTTACAACGCCTGATTTAGCTAATCGCATCTTGCGTGTGGGAATGCGCGCTGCCGGACAAGAAGCCCTCGATGACTTTAAGTTATGGAACCCGCTCCTTGCTGATAAGCCGATGGCGATGCGCACAATCTGGTCACTACGCTCTATCGGTAACTTCGATCCGGCTATTCAGTCATGTAATAAAAAGGGTCTCTCAGGGCTGGTCACCACCAATGCTGCGGTCTATTCAGATGGTCCCCCATCTTTTGATAAAGAGAGCCAGTCACTGAACTACACGGTGGGCGCTCCTCACTATGACACCTCCGATAAGGTCTTTAACGGCACCTACAGCTTGATCATGAATGCAGAGGTGGCTCGTTGTATTTATGGATTTGGGTCAGCGCCTATCTCGGCAAAGATTGAGATTGCATCAGAGGATGGTTCGCCATCTGTTGCTGTGACAACGTTAAGTCAGAAAGATGGCTGGCTTCGACTATCTGCCAACGGATTCCACTACTCAACACCACAGATCAAGGTGAAGTTGAGTGAAGAGAAGCCGGTTGTTGTTCCTACGCCGACTCCAACGCCTACTGTGAACGCACCGCTTACCTCGGGACAGGCTGCAGCGCGTTTACTGAAGACAATCACATGCACCAAGGGCAAGTTGATCAAGAAGATGACTGCATTAAAGCCTGCATGTCCGAAGGGATATAAGAAGGCTTAATTCTTATCCACAATTAAAGGAGCCCCGCGGTTTTTGATGCCGCGGGGCTCTTAATTTGGAAAGCCCGCCGCGACAACGGCGAGAATTCCGGTTCCGAGTAACTGGATTGGCGATTGGTCCGCATCTTTAACTTACGTTATTGATGCGGTCCTTTCGTCGTTATAAATATTACTCAGGAAAGTTTTTTGAGCAATAGTTTTAGTGGCGACATCGCCAACTACTTTAAGTTACTAAGCAACGTTCCAACGACTTGGCTTGCTTGGTGAAAGCAAGAAGACAAGGTTTACGATCGGAAAGAGCAACCACCAGCCGGCATGGTTTGTGTCATGCATGCGGCGGATGCCTACGGTGATTGAAGGAACGATCAGCACGATAGAGACAAGGTCTTCAATGAGATTGCCCGGGATGAAGATATCCAGGATTGATGCACCGAGGCTGAGAAGCCAGGTGAAGGCTACGAAGTACCAGAACTCGAGGCGGGATGCTGTGCCATCGACTTTGAAGTACTTGTTAAGCGTTGCGACGTTGATATCAAGGAAGTTTTGCATGTGGAAAGTGTATCTATTCCCAATTTAAACTCATATAACGCAAAGTAGCCCCAGGTGATCAACTCCTGGGGCTACAACGCTTGCACGCGAGCGGTGGGATTCGAACCCACGACCTTTCCCTTCGTCAAAAGACTGCTCTATCCGCTGAGCTACGCCCACATGCATTTCGTAAGTTAGGGCTCTTTGATTTCCCGAAACGCGGCGTTTCTCATAACTGTGGACAATATTTGACTTGTGAATAGCTTTTAATTTGATATTCTTAAAATCTCTTCGTCAAAAGAGTGCGAAGAAAAGCCCCTCAGCAAATCCTGAGGGGCTTTTCTTCATTTTAAATTACTTCTTCTTATATCCCTTTGGACAGGATGGCTTTACGGCAGTGACTTTCTTGCTGGTTTTGCCCTTTACGCAAGTAATCGTTAATTTCTTTGCGGAAGGCGCAGCGATGGCAGTAGGAGCTGGATCTGCTTTTGCAGGTGCCTCCTGGCTCAGCTTCACTTTAATTGTTGGTGATGAGAAGGTGAAGTTGCTTGCGTTGAGATAGAGCCAACCATTTCGTTCACTAGCAACAGTTGTGGCCACATTGCTAGCACCCGCACTATCTGTGACGATTTGAATGCTTGCCTGCACTGGCGCAGAGCTAAAGCTATAGAGGCAACGTGCAACATCAGATCGAATGACTAAGTTATAGGTTCCCTTGAAAACAGTTCCATCTGGGTTGTAGTGAAGGGATGCAACTTTGTAATTAAGGCTTTGGTCTTCAAAAACGGGAGGACCCGCAGAATAGGCGGTTGAGTTCGTAGTCACGATTCCCTTAACGCCTTCCCCCTTTGTGAAGCAGGGGCTGGAATTATTTCCACTAGCCAAAGTATTAAAAGTCCATGAATCAGGTGCTGCGACAGCCTTATCTCCAGTCACTGTTGCCAAGACATTGATGGCTTCCAGCGCTGAATTTCCATAAGGTGGGAGCTGCATAGTTCCCGTCCGCTGTGGAAGTGGATCAGAGAAGTTTCCAGCTCCAGAACATTGGAATTCCGGTGTGAAAGTGTTCTCGCACTTAGTCCAGAAATCCTTAACGGGTTGTGAAAGATTTGCCCATAGATCTCCATGAGCTGCAATCGGAACCTTGACCGGTTCTGCAGCAACAGTAAGGCGCACGCCACTGGCCAACTTATCAATTGCAATTTGAGGATTGGTCATACGGCCGTGGAACCAAGTGACGGGTTCGCTCTTGAGGCGAATTGAAAGTTTGAATTTGTAATTCTTTGGAAATGCATGTGGGACAAGGCAATCTGGTTTGCCATTGAGGTAATTACCCAGAACATCAGAACACTTGTATGCCACCCCTTGCGGAGTAATCCAGTTATTACACCTATTGTTGTAATGCCCACGTGCAGGATCAAGCCAGCTCTCACATTTAGCTTGATTAGGCCCCGCTCCGCCAGCTAAAACTGAAACCGGTGTAACAAGCGCACCAAGTGTTTGAGTTGAACTCCCTGCTGACCACCAATTTCCACCGAGGGAAACATTAACTGTGTACTTCGTGCCGTATCCATGAGCTGCGCCGGAAATCTCCCAGATGCCTGGATTGGCGTTTGCAGGAATGTCTTTTGCAGGATCTGCTTGGAAATTATTGGGGTGCGAATCTGTTGTGTATTGAGAGAACTTTCCAGGAATTTCAACACCGGCCTCATTGATAGCGCTCAATCCCTCGACGCAATCAACTTGGGAATCCGTTAGACAGGTTGGCAGAATTGAGTTGTACCAATATCCGCCGTCCGCATTTTTGCAATCAGCATCTTGTGTTGATTTGCAGACATACCTATCAAAATTATTTGGATTGGCATTTCTGAAAGTTGCCAATAGATAGGAGAATTGGGAAATCTCATTACCTGAATTTTGAAGAGCTATCCCGTGATAAGACGTTGTTGTGACTTGAGGAACGAGCCACTGCTCGTCCTCGATATCGGCTGCGGAAGAACTCGCGATTCCAATTGAGAGAGTTGCAATGATTGCAGCGGCAAGGGTCTTTTTCCAGGACTTCATGTGGGCAAGATTCTCACGCGAGACCTAAGTAAAGAAGGCGAATTGTGACCAATAGTGGTCATAAGTCCTGTCCTAAGGGTTACAAGAAGGCTTAATCACTGCTGTGTTGTCAGCAAGATGCCGATACTGCCGCCTGCCATGCCGCACCACAGGTAGCTCTTCATTCCCCAGAGCCAAGTGGTTTCTGTGCCAAAGAGCGCTGCTCCAATTGCCCAACCAATGACTATGCATGCAATACGGATACCAACCATTTGTGAATTACTCATTTGAAAATGTTAAAACTCGAGCAAGATCAAGTCAACGATTGAAAGCGTTCTTTGGGATTAAGACCATTCATACTTTTCGGTGAATGGTCATCCAGTAAAGAAGTTACTACTTACCTATTAACAAACTTTGCCGTTGAGTTATCCGGTTCGTATCTCAGACGAGAATTTCCTTCTGAATCAATCATCAAAAAGTAATCAGTCTCAGCGCTCTGGTTGATGCTATAGACGACGAGTGCGCGACATTGAAGATAAACGACCTTCTCCCCTGGATTAGGGAATGGGAAAGACTTTCGATAATCAGCAGTGGCTTTAACATTGCTAATACTCACCATGTAAGGCACAGTGCCGTTTGAGGAGGATTCTTTAGTAAATGCGAGCATATAAGGAGTAATTTCTTCGCAGAGCGCCTGCGCTGTTGGCTTCGCTCTCTCACCAAGAAATTGATCTCTCTGATCTTGCGTTACCGCCACTCCACCTGAACCTTGGGGAGAACCATCAGGAATTATTTTGGGAGTGGCCGCGGCGCCTTCTTCGCTGACAAACTTCTTAGATTCTTCAGCTAGGTAGGGAACTTCTCGACGCGACAAAGTTGATTCTTCTTCATAACTTGGGGCTAGAAAAATCATGCCCGAAGCGAAGACGCCAAGGATTGCAACTGCAACCCAGAAGTGTTTAGCTACTGGAACGTTCATTTGGCGTGTTCTTCATATCCCAGTCATCGCGGCGAATCCACATGTAGGTGTGGGTCAAGATGAGGCCAAGAAGAGTGATAGTAACTGGATAGGTAATGAGCTTGTCGATCAGAATTCCGGGAGGTGGGTTTCCAGGGAAACGGCTTCTGATTTCAATAATCGCAAAGAGTGAAGTCGCAAGCCATCCAAGAGCTCCTAACGTCGGTGGACGCTTTTTGCGGAAAATCGAGATTGTGAGGATTACTGCAGAAATAATTCCAAGCAAGATCACGATGATGAGCAGGAAGGCAGAGAGCTTTACAGATGAGCTACGACTAGCGCTCCACTTGAGTACTTCAACACCATTGAGGTTTAAATCTTTCTGGAAGCTTCGGTCGTTTACCTGTTTTTCAGGCGAAACATTCATACTCCAACCGTAGATTGGACGACTAGATACAGTCACCGTTGTCGGCAATGGGCCACTCGTTTGAAAGTCATCAACTGACATTAGCCATGTGCCTTCATACTTATCGAACGGATAACTATTGATGATTCCATTGTTATTTAACGGGATAGTGAAGGAACGGCTTCCAACGAATTCTGAAGCTGCAATCTCCCACGATGTTTCACCGAGGTTTTCATAATTAACATCGAGAGCCCGTTGTGCAACTCCTGAGTTGACCACTACTGCTCCGAGTTCACCTGCTGGCCACAAACGGAATGAGCCCGTGAGCCGAGGAGTTTCGGTGAGATTGATTTCGCTGAAGTTAACAACCGTCTCAACCACATTCGGGCACTTCTGTTCTGGGGACTTAAGTTCAATTGGAAGCTCTAGGTAACCCTTATCGCTACAGTCCAGAGTCTTCTTCAATTGTGGGGTTACGTTCATCTCGCCTGCGCTCATCGAAACTAGACCGACTAGATACGACAGCAGGAGAAGACTTGCAATAGTTAGCGCCACGCGCGGAAGTGGGTATGGCCGATTTGGGTCAAACATAAATTTTGGTCTCATGAATCAAGACCTGAATCACTTCGGCGACCGCGCACGGCAACGATTGGGTTTTCCATATCCCAGTCTTCGCGCTTATTCCAGAGCGAAACGTTGATCATAATGAGGCAGATCAAGAGCAAAATAACAGGGAAGAAAATAAACATATCGAAGCGAACTCCGCTGGGAGGATCTCCCGGCAATTGACCTCGTACTTGGAAGAGAGCGAAGAGGAATGCCGCCAACCACGTGAGTGAGTTAATCGATGGGGGGCGATGACCGCGAAGTACTGAAAGACTCATGAGCAAGCTTGCAATCGCACCAACCAACATCAAGCCACCAAAAAGAAAAGCCGCAAAGATGGTGCTAAAGCTTCGTCTGATCTGCCATTCGATTAATCCGGTTCCCTGAGAAATATCCGTCTTGATTTCACTCTTCACTACTTTTTCTGTGAAAAATGAGAGGTAACGAGAACTTGCGGAGAATCCCGGAAGTGGAGTTGAAATGTCCCACATATAGAAAGGTTGAACCGTTGAGTTATAACCGCTCACGCCGCCATTGGCATAGAACTTTCCTGAGTAAGAATCAAATGGATAGTTGGCAGGTTCTCCGGCGATGCGGATTCCAAGGTTCTGTCCACCTACTAAATTTCCAGCCCCGGGATTGAGTTTGGTTGGTCCCTCGAAGACATCGAATGAATACATCACGGGCTGCTGAAGGAAGGCGCCATTACCGGTGGATTGACCGAATTCTCCCGATAGCTGAGGTGTAGCGGTAAAGCTCAAGACACCGCGGCTTACGTCAACATTATTGGCATCAATTCGCAAAGCGACTTCGCTGCCCTTATCCATTGCTCTTGCCTTAAGGAACTCATCCGTTGAATAGCCAGCCCCACCGCCAAGAATTGCAGCTGCGATATATGAGATCGCTAGAACTGCGAGGGCTCCCCAAGCGATGATTGTTTTGGGAGAGATTTTCATAGCGAACTCCTTGCAACGGACTTACTTTGGACAGTTATATAGCTATAGGACTTATCTGTGGTGATCAAATTACAAACAATTTTATTTGGATACTTTCTGACTTCGAATCCGGCATCAGGGAACATCCAGTAGATATAAACACCGTTTGCTATTACCTCCCGAGGTGCCGGAGTTCCCATCACTTCGATGTATTTCTTATTGCAGAAGTCACCAGCTTCAGCTTGGGTTGCAAGACCATTAGCGGCAGCGGTCTTCATCTTGCCGGAAAAAATGACTTGAACATGGTGTCTGCTGGTACATGAAGCAGGGAAAAGAGTCTTATTTGTTCCGTGCATAAAGACATAATCTGTCACCGGGAAGTTGAGGGAGTAGCAGCCGACTTTCATATCTAGATAGAAAACTGGAGTTGGCTTCTTCTCTACAACCTGCACATATCCGCTTGGGCACTTAGGTGAAATGCCTTTTACATCTTTAGTAGTTGAGCCTTTCTTGCATTTAATAACAGTTGTGAGAGCTGTATCGCTTGTCGGCGCTGATGTATCTTTTTGAGTGCCGGGTGCCGGGTTTGTAGGAGCATTTGAATTTACGCTTGTTCCATTTCCAAGTTGACCCGCATTGCCTAGCCCCCAACAAGAGTAATTTCCGGTCACGGCGATTGTGCAGGTATGAGCGGCATATACGGAGATGGTTCCAAGAACTTGGACATTTGAAATATTAAGAACCTTCACGGGAACTGCGGATTCAGCAATAGTTCCATTGCCTATCTGCCCTGTATCTGCCGCGCCCCAACATGAAACTGAGCGATCTGCATTGAGTGCGCAGGTGTGGAAACGACCGGCCGAAATATCAAGAATCTTGCCTAGCCCCGTAGGAGCCACTGGCTTAACAGATAGTTCTTTTGTGCCAGATCCAATTTGTCCGCGCTCTCCGTATCCCCAGCAGAGCGCTGTCCCTGCTGCAGTCTTTGCGCAGACATGGCCAGAGCCAACTGAAATCTTTGCAATCTTTCCAACTTCAGAGACCAAAACGGGAGAAGTCGAACTTGGGCCTTCGGCGCCGAGTTGAAGGTTCGTGTTATCTCCCCAGCAATAAAGTGCTTGGCTCTTCGTCACTGCACAACCATTCATATAACCAAGTGAAATCTGGGCAACATCTGTAACTCCAGTGACTTTAGTTGGAACAATTGCTGCAGTTGTTGATCCAATTCCTAGCTGACCAAAATCATTGGCCCCGAAACAGTAGACAGTTCCATCATCTTTAAGGGCACAGGTTGCCAATCGACTTGCACTTACCTGCTTTACGCCGGTCAGGTCTTTTACGAGAGTTGGAGAAGTCTTATCTGCGACATCTCCTGTGCCTAGCTTGCCATTTCCATTTTGACCCCAGCATAAAACAGTCTTTGCTTTAGTAACTGCGCAGGTGTGTGCTGGGCCAACTGAGATGGATGTAATCCCGGTTAGACCAGGAACTTTTATCGGAAGTGATTCAGGGTTACCTACGTTTCCTTTACCCAACTGACCGACTTCGTTATTGCCCCAGCAGTAAACATCACCGGCAGAGGTGAGACCACATGTGTGCAGAAATCCTGTTCCGATATCTACAAACTTATCCGCGGAGTAAGAAGCTGTGATTGGAAGTAGGGTTCCTAATACCAGCGCTCCAAGAAGAGTTGAGATCCTTAAGATGAGCTTTGTAGATTTTGGACCAGGATTCACGTGTTTCAACATGTGAAAAAAGGTATATCCAACAGCCACTCTCTGTCTGCAGCTTTGAAAGCTGATTTGAGAAATAACCCCAGAAGACTGGTCAGAAATTAACCCTTAGCCCCGTTCAGCCTTCAAGATATCTGTTGTGTCAGAGAGGATCTGGTTGATTAATTTATTGGTTCGAGTTGATTGCTGGATCTGTCCGCCGACCTTGCCCACTCCATAAATCTCTATCGCTGCTCCACCTTCTCGTGGAAGTACTTGTGCAGAGAAGTTCTCACCCCAGGTGAATGCGCTTGCTCCGGAACTAAATGTGATTGACATGGTGAAGTCATCTGCTTCTTTCACTTTAAATTTCTCTTGCACGACTTTAAGGAGAGCCGCGAATACTTTCTCTTTCTCAACTGGGAAGAAGCGCTCTTGATTCTGCTGGTTATTTGCACCCCACATGGGTGACTCCTTTCGACAAGTTCCATAGTAGAAAAGATGAAGATATTCCGATATGAGATGACTGGTCAGCTCCTTTATTATCCTCGAATGAAACGTGACGTAATCGCCAATATTTCCAAAGTCCTTTCGATCTTTCTTCTTGGAGCAATTCTTTCCCCACAGATCAGCGCATCTGCTGCCGGGCTACCAAGTGCAATCACAATTAATAAGGTTGATGTTGCAGGCTCTTCCGTCTCGCTTGGCTGGTCACAAAAGAATGCTCCAAGCAACAAGATTTATAAAGTCGAAATTAAGAATGTGTCCAATACAAAGATTGCGCCAGTTATTCTTACAACTTCGAACACCTCACTACTTTTCGAAAAGTTAGCACTCAACTCAAAATACGAAGTTCGAGTTCAGTTGACCTTTGGCAAGTATTTCTACCCATGGAGCCCCAAATCCACTTTCTCGACCGTCAAGAACGTTGCACCGGTAGCTCCTACTGGTCTTGCCCTCGGCGTTGTTACTGATGTGTCGGCAAATATCACTTGGCAATCACTTGCAGGTGTGACTTCTTACAACATCTACTTAGATGGAAAACTTGTCGGTACTACCTCCGCGAGTAATTTCCAGATTTCAAAGCTCTCCGGAAAGAGCACATATAAGGTTGCTGTCACATCGCTGATCGGCGCCAAAGAGTCCGTTCTCTCGCCTTCGATTAGTATCGAAACTAAGGCTCCAACTCAATCGGTGAGCACGGGTCCGACGATTAACGACACAATCACAGCGGTCTTGGTAAGTGAGCTCAATACAACCTCTGCTCGAGTCACCTGGGTGTCGGCTAGCAACTCAAAGGGTTTCACACTCAAAGTCCTTGATGCTGCGGGAACTACAGTCGTTAACACATACGAGATTTCAGGACAACTTCGAACTTTCGTGGTCACTGGACTTTCCCCTGCCTCGACATATCAGGTCTCCCTGATTCGAAACAATATGGATGAAAGTACTTCATCAACACCCCTTACAACTTTCGTAACAACGCGCAATCCATCTATGTCGCTTCTTGCAGTAGCAGCCAGCACAACAAGCGTGAATCTTTCATGGAATCCCGTTGCTGGCGCAGCCCAATATGACATCTTCCGAGATGGTTCACTGGTGGCACCTAATGTGACTGCTGCTACGACAAGCTACACAGCTACCGGGCTAACGCCCGGCTATACCTATTCATTTGTGGTGCGCGTAGCTTCTTACGATGCAAATAAGAACCTTGTATACAGTGAAATGTCTTCGGGAGTTACAGGTACTCCTAATCCAGATCCATCTTTCTCCCCCGTAAATCTCGCGCTTCCATATATGCAATTGCCATATGCAACTGTTCCGGTTGTGGGTGCTGTATTGACTGCGCAGACTGGAACTTGGAAAGACCCTGCTCAAATCACGTTCTTTGGATATCAATGGCAACGTTCAATCGACAATGGAACTTCATGGTTCGATCTTCCAGGTCAGGTATCAAGCCAGTACGCAGTCGTAGCTAGCGATTACCAGTACAAACTTCGAGTCGTGGTTACAGCTCGAAATAACAACGGTGGAACATCTGCAAACTCTGTCTCATCCGGCGTCGTAGATGCTCTCTACAACGTACAAGTCCCAATTGTTCGAGGTGCACTTATTCCAGGACAGCTTCTTCAGGCAACTGAAGGCGTCTGGTCATCTCGTTATCCAATGACCTATACCTACCAGTGGTATCGAGGAAACTCTGAAATTGCCGGTGAACAAACACCTGCCTACACGCTGGTCAATGGGGATATCGGGTATCGGATATCTGTGCAGGTAACTGCAATTACCCCATTGGGCTCACTCACTGTCCCAAGTGCTGTAAGAAGCATGGTGACAGCAATCGCTAATACCGAGCTTCCAGTCGTCACTGGCGTGGCTAAGACATTCTCAACTCTTACTACAACCGTAGGAACTTGGATTGGTAATCCGGTCGGCACCACATATCAGTGGCAGCGATCTACAGATATGAGTACTTGGGATGCGATTCCTGGAGCAACTGCTTCGACCTACACAACTGTTCTAGGCGATGCTGGCTTCTATATTCGCTCAGAGGTCTATGAGACTAAGACAGTCAGCTCGATTACCTACAAGGTTGCCGCTGCCTCATTGCCAACCCCACTTATTACCGTGCTCACAGTCACGATCAATAACACAGTGCTTCCGGCAATCTCAGGAACATGGAATGTTGGTCAAGTCCTTTCTCTCTCTAATGGAGGCTGGAGCACAAATGGAACGTTTACTTATCAGTGGCAATCATCGTCGAATGGATCTTCGTGGGTCGATATCGCTGGCGCCACTGCCGCGAGCTACACGCTGACTAACGCTGAAGCCGGACTTTATATCCGTGCAAAGGTGCAAAATGCGAGTGGCACTGCAACAGGATTTGCCTATTCGAATGTGACTGCAAAAGTTGGTGCGCCATTTAATACGGCAGCTCCAACGCTTACTGGAGTTCTCCAGGTCGGTGAAACTCAGACCGTTGCAACTGGCACATGGCTTGGTGCACCAACTTATTCCTACCAGTGGCAGAGCTCTACTGATGGGATTGCATGGAGCGCTATTGCAGGTGCAACCAGTGAAACTTGGATTCCAACGTATGCGCTTTCGAATTCGAGAATTCGATCTGTTGTTACTGCCGCGAATGCAGTTGATACTGTAACTGCGGTATCTGCAACACTTACTGGATTTGCGCCGCCACGAGTCTCAGTAATTCCTGCAATTACAGGAACGTCTACCTCCGGACAGGTGCTCACAACATCAACTGGAACTTGGCCAAATACTTCATCAGGCTACGAATACCAATGGCAGCGTTCTTCGGATAACGGCGCATCATGGGTAAATATCAATAGCGCAATCTCAACCACCTACACACTCGTTGCAGGAGATGTTGGTTATCAGGTTCGCTCACAGGTATCAGTTCGAAATAACACTGGAACAAGTACCGCATACAGCTTGCCAACAGCGATAGTTGCTCCGTAAGAAGTTGCTTATCGTCCAGCGGTAACGAAGCTCAATATCTGTTCAGCGTAATTAGCTGGCAGTTTTGGGCTGTGTACACCACGTGCGATGCGCCAGTAGACAACCGGTGCTTCACACTTGGTAAGTGATTGCACAGTTGTCTCATTGCCCGGAATCGTGGGGTCAAAGTCTTTCTTCTTGATCGACGCTTGGGAAAACTTTGGTTCGATGCACTTGTTGATTGTTGCGACCCTCTTAATCGTTTCGAGCGCGCTGGTATAGGTGCCCTTATTTAAGGAGCCACCATCGATCTTGATTGTGGGATCTGCGACTCCATGAATGTGCAGTAGGGCGAAGGGGCGCGTACTCGCGCATTGAGCATCAACATCCATGGCACCGGCGAGAGAAACAACGGCAGCAACTTGGCCGGTGGTGCAAGCAAAGGCAAGAGACATAAATGCTCCGTTGCTGTGCCCAACGAAGTAAATACGGTTTCTATCGATTGGGTACTTAGCGTCAATCTCATCGATGAGAGAGTTGAGATATCCAATATCGTCTACTGGTTCACCTGACTTCTGGCAGCAAGATTTTGAGGCGTTCCAGACGCGACGACCATCTGCGCCAACCGTGCCATCAGGGGCGATGTAAATCATTCCCATCTTCATCGCAACGGGAGCTAGCTTCATATATTTCTCTTGGTGAGCCCCACTCGTGGATGCGCTATGCAACATGATCAAAAGTGGTGCAGCATGAGAAGTATCTGCCGGAAGGTGAACCGTAACTGGCCTGTTGCCACCAACTACGAATGACTTCTCGGCAGATGAGGCAGGTGAGACCGCAGAAACCAGGCTGGCAATAAGAATTGCAACAATCGATATCCGCTGGGCTCTAACCACCGGATTAATCTAACTTGTTACTTAACGCCCGTCACTGCCAAACTCTGGATGAGTGTCGCGGCCTTTTGAGTCGCTGTCTCAGCAAAGCTCCAGGTGAGCGAACAAGTGCCATTGGCAATGCTCTTGACTGTTGCTTGTGTATAGACACCAACGTTTGTGGCATATGGGGTTGTTTCAGAGACCGAGCAGACCGCAGGTGTTGTGGTGATTACGGTCAAGAAATTACCGATGCTATTGAGACCGTTATTGATTGGTCCGCTGACATGAGCTGTGCCCACCACCATGAGTGCAGGAAGTGTTGGAGTCACATAGGAGGCGGTACGCAGGACGCGTAGTGCGATTGCCGCCTTATTGACTGTCACTGTCCGTGTAAAGATCGGAGCTGGCGCCCAACCTTCATTGCCTGCTTGAGTAGCCTGCAATGAGCAGATAACTCCATTTCCAGCAACACCTGGCGCGGTAGAGAGCGCATAACCGGTTGCGTTTGGAGTAACAAGACAAACCTGAGGGGTAAGTGATGTAACTGTTACCGGCAATTTCGATGTTGCACTTGGGAAGATATTGGTAGACGCACCAATCTCAAGTGTGGTTGGAATTGAGATGCTGATGAACTGTGAAACGTTAGCTCCAGGTTGCGGAGTAACCATTCCTGAGATCACTGAGCTAGTTGTTGAGGTCACCGGTAACCAGTAGCTATTTCCGGCAAAGCTCACAGAAAGTGAACAGGTTCCGTTCCATAGCGCCTTCACTGTTACCCGGGTATGGCTGGTTGAAGTACCGATGTAGGTCGGTGAATCAACGAGACATATATTCGGTGTTCGGGAAGTAACCAGAAGCGGAGTAGATCCCGCAAGTGCCTCATTGAGTGAAGGTTGAACAGCGCTCGTAACATTAAAGTCCACGGCTGATCCTGCGATGGTTGGCGCTGAAGTCCATGTTGTCTTAATCAACGTGGTTTCTTTCTGCCACAAGATGCTACGAGTTAACGTCGCAGCCGCTTGGTACTTGCCATCACCCCTCTGGCTTGCAACCACATAACAATATGCAGCTGAGCTAGAAGAAATTGGTGCCACATATGAGAGCACTGATGCTGAATCAACGGTATCAATCTGACAGACAGTAGGTGTGTTCGTTGAGAAAGTCACTGGAAGGCCAGAAGTTGACGTTGCAGTGAGCTTCGTTGCTGCTCCACCATAGTAACGAGAGCTAGGCATAGTAAATGTGATGGATTGAGCCAAACGGGTCCACTTAAAGGATCGGACCTGGTTAGAGGCAGGTGCCCAACGTGTATCTCCTGCTTGTGATGCCTGCAATGAACATGTGTTGGTATCTCCAACAAGACCATCAACTGATGTAACGACATATTGACCGTTTACGTTCTTTTCAACAGAACATGTTGCCGGCGTAGTTGAAACCACTGTCACAGGCAATCCTGATGTCGCGCTCACTGTTAATGGAACCGATGTGCCAAATGGATAACTTCCGAGCGAATTAAATGCGATGGACTGAGAAGCATTAGCTCCTGGCTGCGGAGTTGTCATTCCAGTGATTGTGGATGAGACGAGAGTTGAAGCGCCTAGCCAGTATCCATTGCCTACAAAGGTCACTTCTATCTGGCAGCTTCCGTTCCACAGCGCCTTCACTGTTGCCTGTGAATGAGTTGCCGTCGATCCAATATAGGTTGGGTCGACTACCTTGCAGACATTCGGTGTACGAGAGATAAATGCAAGCGGTGTTGTGCCAGCATTGAACTCATTAAGGGTTGGCTGTGATGCACTGTAAACCAGAGCATTGAGCGCAGACCCTTCTACAGTAATTGGTGCAGAGAAGGTTGTGCGAAATGCCGTTGTCTCCTTCATATAGCTCATCACGCGCATCACTGAAGTCGCAGGTGACCAAGCTCCATCTCCTGCTTGGCTTGCGTTCAAGATACAGGTCGATGATGATGTGAGAGCAATTGGAGTCACGTAATTAACGACCGTTGCACTCTCATTCTTTTCAACCTTACACACCAATGGAGTCGAACTAATAATCGAAACTGGTAACCCTGATGTAGAAGTTGCAGTTAAGACAGTTGGCGCTCCCCCGTAGAAACGTGATGTTGGAGCAACAAATGCGATTGTCTGCGGCTTACGAGTCCAAGTAAAGGTACGGACTTGGGCGGAAGCTGCTGCATATCGATCATCTCCGGCAAGTGATGCCTGGATGGAGCATTGAACCCCATCTCCGCTCACAGTCGATGTTGCCTTCGCAGCGAATCCACCTGATTCGAGCTTTTCAATAGAGCACGTTGCAGGTGTCGTTGAAACGACAGTAGGAATGCGTCCTGAACTTGTTGTGATGTTGAGCGGATTAAGCTCACTACTCTGCTTATTGGCAGGAGTCACAAAGGTAATTGTCTGAGCTTCTTTAAGGAAGTTAATCGTGCGACCAATGCCGACAGCTGGTGCATAGGACTCATTTCCACCTTGAGATGCGGTCACCACACAAGCAGCACCTGCCAACGGTGAGATTGGTGTTGCCGCAGTCAATACTGTGCCTGATTCATTCGAGACTATCTGACAAATTGTTGGCGTAGTCGTGGTGTATGTGACGGGCAGCCCGGAAGAAGCGGTTGCAGTCAATGGTGTTGGTTCGCCAATAAATGTTCGCGAAGCTGGAAGGGTAAATGTGATTGTTTGCGCGGTGCGAGCCGGCATCAATGTCTGGATGCTTGATATTGGCCCATACATAATTCCGCCCTTATCCATGAGCGGACCTGTGTAAGCCAAGATCTTTGTACGGAAGTAGTAAGTCGTATTTGGCTTGAGGCCGGTGAGCGCAGCTGTCACAACCATATTTGCAGCGCTTGTGATAGCAAATGGGGTGCCATTGATAGTGGCGGTGTTTGTATCCAAAGTTGGAGTTGTTCCCCAGATAAATGAGATACGAGTATTTGATGCGCCGGCATTGATTGTGGTGCGAAGATCCACCGAAGTCTGAGTTTGATTTCCACCAGATGTGTTCACAACCACTGGCATTAATGGGTTGCCAACATTGGTGAGCGGAACTGGCTTGGATTCTCCAGCTGCGTTAGTAGCTTCAAAGCGATAGTAATAGCGAGTTCCCGGTGTGAGGCCACTCATGAGGGCGCTGACTGTCACGGTATCGATTCCCGTATAGAGAGTAGGAAGAGTCACTGACTTTGGGGAAACAACCATCGATGCATTGACGTCCCAGACCAGGCGAACAGAAGTTGTTTGGCCGTTTGGATTGATTCGTCCAGTAACCGTTGTTGCCGGAGTATCTAGTCCCATTGAAGGACGAATTGTTTCGACCCATGCAACAACGCCAGATACTGCAGCAGTTGTGAAGGTAAATACATTGGATTGAACAGAGGCGGCGCTATTGCTGCCAATCACCTTTACGTAGTACTTAGTTAAAGGTTGAAGGAATGAGATATCTAGACCAACCACCGTTGTCGCATTTCCGCTCACGGTCTGCTGTGATGCCAATCCGGTCTGAGTGTTTGTGAGGAAATCTGGATCAGTTCCGTAGACAAAGGAGACAGTTGTAGTGCCGTTATTGGCATTGACCGTTCCATTCAGGTGAGCACTCCAGCCGGTAAGCGCGCTGGGTGCGGTTGCAACCACAGTGGGTGCGGACACAGGCGGGGCAAGAGATTTGAATGTTCCCACTGGTGTTGTGAAAGATCCGCTCTCATTTTCTGCACTCGCGCGGAAGTAATAGCTTGTATTTGGAGCAAGTCCGTCGAAGATAACAGGAAGTGAAATTAAGGCTCCGCCATCTAGCGGTGCTGGAGTGAGATTGATGGACTTAATGATGGATGTGAAGGCAGCATCGCGTGCATATTCGATTCGTGCAGTTGTGGGTGCATTATTTGGATTAATCTCAACATTTGCCTGCGCTTGAAGATGAGTAATTCCGGTAACGGTGCTGATCTGTACCGCTGGTGGAACGATTGCAGGTCCGCCATCAGTCGGTGATACATAGAGCAAGTTATTGAGGGTGTCGGCCGGAAGACCAGATACCGCGCCCTTCGTTGATTGTGAACCCAGTGCATCGGCTACTTGAGCTACCGATGCTGTTGGATTGAGGCCAAGAAATACTGCAGCAGCTCCTGTGACGTGAGGTGTCGCCATTGATGTTCCGGAGATTGTGTTGGTGGCAGTTGCAGATCCATACCAGCCACCTGTGATTGAAGAACCAGGTGCATGAATATCTACGCACTTACCCCAGTTTGAGAAATAAGCTTTTGCATCGCCAATAGTTGTGGCACCTACTGTGATTGCAGATGGCGCGCTTGCTGGAGACTTAGTACAAGCATCGACATTGTCATTTCCAGCGGCTGCAACAACGGTGACGCCTGCATTGGTAAGTCGCAAAATGGCATCGTTGATGCTCGATGATGCACCGCCACCAATAGAGAGGTTCAAGACCGACTGTGTCTTTGCATTTGTATTAAGCGGTGACAAAATCCAATCTAGCCCCGCAATAACAGTTGCATAGGAACCTGATCCAGCACAGTTTAGGATTCGAACAGGAACAACTTTGGCGCTCTTTGCGATTCCATACTTAGTTCCAGCAGCAGTTGTTGCAACGTGAGTTCCGTGGCCATTGCAGTCGACAGTGCCATTGCCATCTGCGATTCCGCTAAAGCCGACGGATGAGATACGACCTGCAAGATCTTCATGTGGATAGATACCGGTATCGCCGATATAGATAGTTGTTCCAGCTCCAGCGCTTCGGTATCCGTAGCTACCCTGGTAGCCAGAGGCAGTTGAAATTGCTTCGCGCTGATCTGTGCGATCGAGACCCCACGAAGGAGTTGGTGTTTGATTCTGTTGAATTGCTAGACCTGTTACAGGTTGATCTTTCTCGATTGTTAAAATATTAGGAATCTTCTTAAGAATTGGAAGCAACATATCTGGGAGCTTGACCACAAAACCATCGAAGGCATATTGGAACTTGGAGCTGACTGTTCCACCTGAATTCTTAATTGCAGTTTCAACGGCGGCTCGAGCTGCAGGTGAGATTTGTACGATGTAGTCAGAGGAAGGACCAAGCAGGGCAGCCTCAGCATGTGCACTAGTACCCAACATCGCAGAAAGTGCGATGAAGGCGGTAGCTGCAGAGCGGAACGACTTACGCTTCAGTGCTGACATGAATGACTCCCGTATCTAGATTCATTGAGATAACCGTACGTTTTTACCTAATTTATGCAGGTGAAATTACATCTTTGAGACTGGTCAGATTCCTTTTTTCAACGCTCCGAGCGCCTCTCTTGCGCCATCGAGTTTGGTGCTCCAACCAAAGTGGCCCTTTGCATTGCTCACCGGTTCACCAGAGAATGAGAGCGTCCAATAGATAAGTGTCGGTCTGATCTGCGGTAATTCGTTCACCAGTAGAAGCCAACGAGCAGCAGCATATTGAACGGCATATGAGGTTCCATTCTCATTTCCATATTGCGGAAGAGTGGTTGTATCAATCGAGTAACCGGGTTCATAGAGATCAACCTGACCAGGCGCGTAGTTACTGTAACTAGCAATCTCACCCTTCTTATCAAGAGCGCCAACTGCTATTGAGTCGGCGATACAGGAAGGCCAATTGATGGAATCACTTCTCCCCTCATTGCCTGCGGGAAAGAATGTGTAAATTCCTTTTGCTTTCAGGAGCGCGACTTCTTTCTCGGTGGCAGGAGAGCTCAAACATTTTCGTGCATTTGTTCCGATCTTGCTACTTCCCTGCGATATCGCAACGGCACCGATGTTGTAGACAGATGCATTCTTATTTGCCCAGTTGAGAACCTTTGTGACAATGGATTCACTGGCAGATAGTCGCGAACCATTTGAGCTCTGTCCGATAATTCTCACTAAAATTAACTTAATTGCGGGGTTTGCTGCAATGGCACCTCTTGCCATCTTGCTCCCATGGCTAAATCCAGATGTGCTCATCTGTGCAGATGTGAGAGAGGCAGCGGTGCCACTCTCTTGAAAATTGGTGCCGTTAGGGCAGGCATACCAATCCATAATGCATATCTGTAAGACGGTATGGCTGGCGATAATGGGATCTGAATCGCTAAATCCGGTATCGGCAATCATCAGAACTTTAGGTTGTGGTTCGACGGACCAGGCCGGGGCTGCCGTGATAGAAAGCGCCGAAAGAATGAGTCCAATCCATACCTTCACATCAAGGTACGCCGGTATAGAACGGTCTATTTATTCAAAAAGACCAGTCATCTTTACTTTGCTTTTTCGATATCCCGAAGGATGGTGTGGATTTCTCCAGCCATTTTCTTAATCTCAGCTAGCTCTTGGTCTGCAATCTCACGCGCCTGCTTGGCATATTCGAACTCACTTAGGGAAGCGGCATGGGTCTCGGCAATCTGCTTCGCAATATCTGCAGATGAACGTTGCTGACCAACCATGATGATGGAGAGGAGAACGAGCTGCAAGAAGGTCTGTGCGATCCAATCGACAATGGTGAGGGTGTCACCCGAGCGAATCGCCTGTGGCAGCGAGATCAGTGCGATAGCTGCGAAAATATAAGCCGCCCACATAGTCGCGACGGCAGAAGTAATTCGCTCTGCGATACGGCGATTGACGCCCTTAATACGGTCCATACGAGAACGCTACCTATAAAATCGCTATATGGATAAAATTGAGACATTTCTTGAGAAATTAATTTTCGCTGGACGTTGGTTCTTAGCGCCCCTCTATGTCGGGCTGCTGCTGACCCTGGTTCCAATTCTTTATCGCTTCTTCCACTCTTTCTGGCACATGATGACGCACGTAGCAGAGGCAACCTCAGCTGAGATCACGCTCGAAGTTCTTGAGCTTCTCGATACTGTCTTGCTCGCTAACTTGATCATCATTGTGCTATTTGCAGGATACGAAAACTTTGTTTCGAAGATCTCAGTTGCAGAAGGTGCAAAGGATCGCCCACACTGGATGGGAACCGTTGACTACAGCGGACTTAAGATCAAGTTGATTGGTTCATTGGTAGCAATCTCTGTCATCGAACTTCTGAAGGACTTTATGCAGGAGGGCCCATTTGATGCAAAGCGTGAGGGTTGGCGCATTGGTATCCATATGACATTCGTGATCTCAGGTGTTCTCTTCGCACTAATGGACACCATGGCAGATCGCCACAAATCAGAGCGTTAAATCTCTACGAAAAAGCCCCTGCAGAATCTGCGGGGGCTTTTTTATTTCCCGTTAGATAAGGCCGAAGAGAGAGGCTGACTGGATTAAGCCCTCTTTGGCATCTGGGTGAGCTGCATTATTAATCAAGTTCATCGCTTGCTCTGATTGAGTATGGCCAAAGCACGCCGCCGCACCTTGTTCGGTAACAACAAATGAATGCTGAAAGCTGGTCACGTTCTCAGAGAGCCTTGGAACAATCGAAGAGACCTTTGCCTTTGGATGCCATGAAGGCAGCGCCATAAATGAACGTCCACCACGGCTATGAAGAGCGCCGACGATAAAGTCAGTGGAGCCACCAAAACCGCTATATATCTGGCCACGCACATGTGATGCATTTGCTTGGTCGTAGAGATCAATCTGAAGCGCTGCGTTAATCGATGTCATTCTTGCCTGTCGTGCAATCAGGCTTGGATTATTTGTCTTCTCGGTGCGCAGCATCTGCACGCGACGATTAAAGTGCAACCATTCATAGAGCTCCTTTGTGCCGAAGATAAAAGATGCGGTAATCAAGATGTCAGGGTCGAGCACACCTAATTTATGGAGGTTATAAACGCCATCTGAGAACATCTCGGTCCAGATGCGCAGCCCTCGACGGTCTTTCAGCGAGTTAAGGACTGAATCAGGGATAGCGCCAATTCCTAGCTGCAAGGTTGAGTTATCTTCAATCAGCGATGCGATTCGGTCGCCAATCATCAGGGATTCATCAGAGAAGTTAGTCTCGGGCTTAACCATCAGCGGCTCATCTACTTCAACTAGGTAATCAATCTCTGATTCGTAGATCTGTGCATCACCATAGGTATAAGGCATCTGCTTATTTGCTTGCGCAATCACAATACCGCCGTGGGCGTGAGCAGATTCAATTGCTGCGGGCAGGATATTGACTTCAGTGCCGAGTGAAACTGTGTCGTGATGTTGAGCGGATGTGTGAAGAAAGACCACATCAGGGCGCGCGTAATCGCGAATAACAACCGGTAGAAGCGAAAGTCGAGAAGGGATGTAGTTCAGTCGTGAATGGCGACGCATTCCGTGACCGACAAAAGCTGTCTCATAGGTAACGCCTTCGCGATCAGGAATACCTGGCTGGGCGTTGAGCATATGGAGTCTAAATTCAGGCAGCGTCTCATCGGCGACCTTGAGCAATGTATTCGGCGTTGCAAAGTTTCCTGATGCGATGATGCGAGGGTTGCTCGGCAAGTTTGCTAGAACCGTCTTGAGCTGATCAGTATTGATAACGCGCATATGAAAACCCTAGTGCAAGAGAAAATGCCACCTCCCATTTTCGTGAGAGATGGCACTTACCTATATGTGATGTAGCCCCGAAGGGATTCGAACCCTCGTAGCTGACTTGAGAAGCCAGAGTCCTGGGCCGCTAGACGACGGGGCCAGATGACTAATCGATAGCGAGCTATCGATCCTTTCCTTTTTTAGGTCAGATGGTCTTCGACCATTGACCCATATTAAGTTTTTACTTCGGTACTGCGGTACTGCGCTGGGGTACCAGGACTCGAACCTAGACTTACTGAACCAGAATCAGCAGGGCTGCCAATTACCCCATACCCCACGATGGCTCTTGCGAACCCACGTGCGAGGGCAAAGTTTACCTCAAGAAAAAGGGTGCTTCTCCCCCTGCCCTTAGAGGGCTAGGGCCAATTACATGCCTCAGATGCTACGCATTGAGAGCGGATGTAATGCGTGAAATACAAGTACTTTGGCCGAGCAACTCCATTGACTCAAAGAGCGGCGGAGAGATCGTGCTTCCGGTCGTTGCAATACGAAGTGCGGTAAATGCGATGCGTGGCTTAAGCCCCATATCTTCAATCAGCGCAGCGCGAAGCACCGCCTCGATTGATGCGTGATCCCAAGTCGAAACTGATTCGAGCTCCTTTAGCGAACGCTTCAGGACATCCCTTGATGCGCTATCGGCAATCTTTGAAACTGCTTCAGCATCAACTGCAAATTCCTTAACAAAGAGGAACTTCAGTAGCGCTGGAGTCTCATCTAGCTTGACGATGCGCTCTTGAATAATTGGAAGTGCGCGCTTGACGAGATCAATCTCAGCATCTGTGCCGGTGATGATTCCAGCCTTAGTAAGGAATGGAAGTGTCCACTTAAGGAACTCATCTAGCGTGAGGGCGCGAATTTTGTCACCGTTAATTGCTTCAAGCTTCTTCATATCAAAGCGGGCTGGTGAAGAGTGAACCTTCTCCACAGTAAAGAGCTCAGTGAGCTCTTGCATTGAAACATTCTCGCGGTCATCTCCTGGCGACCAACCAAGAAGTGCCAGATAGTTACAGATTGCCTCAGGCAAGTAGCCCTGCTCGCGATACCAAGCGATTGATACCTCGCCGTTGCGCTTTGAAAGCTTTGCATTGTCCTGACCCATCACAAATGGCAGGTGGGCAAATGTTGGGAAATCCTCAGCCTTCACACCCATCGCCTGATAGACCCGAATCTGGCGAGGAGTTGATGAGAGTAAATCTTCACCACGAAGGACGTGTGTCACTTCCATCAAGATGTCATCGACTGCAACAGCAAGTGTGTAGAGCGGTGATCCATCTGCGCGCACGAGAACAAAGTCAGGCACAAACTTGTGATCGAAAGTGACATCGCCACGAATTGCATCGGTAAATGTTGTGGTGCCATCGGGCATGCGCATGCGAACTACCGCTTCGCGGCCCTGTGCTTTATAGGCAGCGATTTGATCAGCAGTTAAATCACGGCAGTGACCGTTATAGCCAGGTGCCACATTTGCTGCGCGCTGTGCTTCACGTACTGCTTCTAGCTCATCCGGTGAGCAGTAGCAGTGATAGGCATCGCCTTGATCAAGAAACTTCTGCGCCCATGTTGCATAGATATCAAGACGCTGTGATTGCAGGTAAGGACCGTTAGGTCCACCTACCTCTGGTCCCTCATCCCAAGTCAATCCAAGCCACTTCAAAGTATCGATTGCAGCTTGGATGTATTCAGGGGTAACGCGAGTCGTATCGGTATCTTCGATACGGAATAAGAATGTGCCACCGGTGTGGCGAGCAAATGCCCAATCAAAGAGTGCGGTGCGGATATTCCCGACGTGCAAATCTCCGGTTGGAGATGGTGCGAAGCGAACCTTTACCTTCTTAGCTGACATCATTGACGAGCACTCACCTTATTTGTTAGTTGGCCGAGGCCTTCGATTGAAACAGCAACAACAGAGCGTTCTGGCATCGGTCCGATTCCAGCTGGAGTACCGGTGATGATGACATCTCCTGGAAGAAGTGTCATTACGCTAGAAATAAAGTTGATGATTTCTGGAACTTTAAAGATCATGTCAGAAAGGTGCGCATCTTGAACTACCTCGCCATTGAGCGTGGTGGTGATGCGCTGAGTGCCAGGAACAAAGTCGGTTTCAATCCATGGACCAAGCGGGCAGAATGTATCAAAGCCCTTGGCGCGCGCCCACTGGCCATCTTTCTTCTGATGTTCGCGTGATGTCACGTCGTTAGCCATTGTGTAACCAAAGATCACATCGTTGACCTTTTCTTTTGGAACATCTTTACAGATGCGACCAATCACAATGGCGAGCTCTGCCTCATAATCGATAGATGGCGCAGATGCCGGCCAGACGATCGTGTCGCTTGGCCCAATGACTGTTGTATTTGGCTTAATAAAGATGATGGGTTCTTCTGGAACCACGCCACCCATTTCAGCTGCGTGGTCGGCGTAGTTCTTACCAACGGCAACGATCTTGCTACGGGGAATAACTGGTGCGAGCAAGCGAGCCTTGGTGAGCTCAAGCTTTGCCGCTGTCTTCTGGATGCCCTGATAAATCGGATCACCGGTAATAACGGTAATCATGTTGTCTTCTTCGAGGATTCCGTAGAGCGGATCCGTGCCGAGGCCAGCCTCAGGCAATGGGGAGAATCGAACTACGCGCATGTGCCTATCTTAACGGTTAAAGAAGGTGTTCCACGCCCTGCGCATCGAGATGAAAGACCGTTGCAGTCGGTGCGAAATCCTTGATCGCCTTCACATTCTTCGGTTCTGCGCCAGCTGCCACAACGCTTTCGATTCCGGTGATTCCAGATGCAAGTGCAACTGTTAGAACCGCTTCAAAGGCATCGAGGGATAAGGATGGAGATACAACGCTGATTGCAACATAGGTGCGACCTGTTGTGTCACGAAGTGCGGCAGCTTGGGCTGCGCCGCTGCGCGCCAATGTGTTGGTCGCAAGTGTTACTAGCTTTACATCTTCTGGATTATTCATCGCCATTATTCGTGGTCTTCCTCTACCTCAACTACTCGCTCAATCATGACTGAGCTAATTCTACGACGACGGCCTACTGGACGCTCTGATGTGATCGACCAACCTTGAACTGTGATGGTGCTGCCAGCAATTGGCACACGGCCAAGTGTTTGAGCCATCAGGCCGCCAATAGTGTCGATGCCATCGTAATCTTCTTCAGCAATAGTGATCTTCAGCTCTTCGGCTAGATCTTCAATATGCAGAGATGCCTTGGCACGAGCCTTGCTTTCCGAAATCCAGGCGAAGCTTTCAACGCCATCATCGTATTCGTCGGCAATCTCGCCAACGATTTCTTCGATGATATCTTCAATGGTGATGATTCCGGCAGTGCCTCCGTACTCATCTACCACGATCGCAAGGTGAATCTGATTGCGCTGCATCTCTCGCAGCAAGTCAGCTGCCTCTTTGTTTTCTGGAACAAAGATCGGCGGGCGCATATGCTGTTCAACTTTTTCAGTTGTCTCAGCTTCATGGTGATCAAGTGCGCGCTTTGCTAAATCTTTCACATAAGCAATTCCGATGATGTTATCGAGGTCTTCGCCTGCGACTGGAATACGTGAATATCCAGAGCGAAGGGCAAGTGAGAGCGCTTGACGAAGAGTCTTATCGCGTTCAACCCAGACCATCTCAGTGCGGGGAACCATGAGCTCGCGCACCAAAGTATCACCGAGCTCGAAATCATTATCGGCCAGAAGCGATAGGTCGCTCTCAATCAGGCCACGCTTCTGTGCGTCGTTATAGAGATAGGTCAAACCTTTGGCGAATAAATTCGCGAGTGTGCTCACTTCTTGGCGGCCCATTTCTTAACGATTGTCTCCTGCAGATCAAACATCACTTTTTCTTCATCTTTATCGGCATGGTCATATCCCAAGATATGGAGCAGGCCATGCGCAGCAAGAATATAGATTTCATGCTCAGTGCTGTGACCGGCAGTTGCGCCTTGATGTGCGGCAACTATGGGATCAATAACGATATCGCCCAGCGTTACTGCATCGTGCTTGCCTTCTGGCATATCCATCGGAAACGAGAGCACATCGGTAGTTCCCGGCTCATCCATCCATTTGATGTGAAGCTCTTCCATCTCTTTATCGTCGACAAAGGTAACTGATAGCTCGCACTCAGGATGGAGATCCATATAGTCGATGCCATATGTCAGTAGAGAAATAATCTCTTGCTCTGGGGCAGCAACACCAGAGCGATTGGTAACTTCTATTGTCATGAGTTCTTATGGATGCTGACTGGCGCGTGCTTTGCAGCATCGTATGCGTCATATGCCTTAACAATGTCACCAATCAAACGGTGACGGACAACGTCTTCTGCGGTCAGATCCATAAATGCGATATCTGCAACATCGCCGAGAATTGAGCGGATGACCTGCAAGCCGCTGCGCTGGCCATTGGGCAAATCGTTCTGGGTGATATCGCCTGTGATGACCATCTTTGAACCAAAGCCAAGGCGGGTAAGGAACATCTTCATCTGCTCTGGTGTGGTGTTCTGTGCTTCATCCAAAATTACAAAAGCGTCGTTAAGTGTGCGACCACGCATAAAGGCAAGCGGTGCTACTTCGATGATGCCGGATTGAATCAAACGTGGAATTGAATCTCCGTCGATCATGTCGTGCAAAGCATCAAAGAGTGGGCGAAGATATGGATCAATCTTTTCATTGAGTGTGCCGGGCAAGAATCCGAGCTTTTCGCCTGCCTCAACTGCAGGGCGAGACAAGATAATGCGATTGACTTGCTTTGCTTGTAGCGCAGCAACTGCCTTTGCCATTGCAAGGTATGTCTTACCAGTGCCGGCTGGGCCGATTCCAAATGTAATTGTGTTCTCTTCAATCGCATCGACATAGAGCTTCTGATTAGCAGTCTTTGGACGAATCGTCTTGCCGCGATTGCTCACAATATTAAGTGAGAGAACTTCACCTGGGCTCTGTGCTGGTGTTGCCTCAATCATCGCGATGCTGCGCAGAACTGCGTTGACATCTAGCGCCTGACCTGAGCGAATAACAACGAGCATCTCGCCAAATAGTTTTTCAAGTGCCATGCAATCAACATGAGGGCCGCGCAAGGTAATTTCATTGCCGCGCACTGTCACGTTAACTGAAGGAAATGCCGCTTCGATAGCGAGAATATTTGCATCGCCCGCGCCGAGCAGAGCAACCATCGGAATGGCCGGAGGAATGGTGACTAGGAGGCGCTCCATATGAGTGAAAATGTATCGGGTGGGTGGGGTTTTCACCACACAGAAAGGGCCGTGTTGACTGCTGCAAGTGCAGCTAATCCGGCATGGGCTGAGCGCAAAATCGGCCTTCCCATCAAAACAACCTTGGCGCCAGCGGCGGCAAAGGTCTCAAGCTCTTCATCGGTCAGCCCGCCTTCAGGTCCAATGATGATTGCCACCTTGGTAGCACTTGGTGTGACTATCTGAGAAATGGTCATCGTTGCTGATTGATGGAATACGAGTGCGAGATCTGCTTTAGCGATCTCATCAACGACTGCATCGGTTGTTGCAACGCCTGAGACTGTTGGGATGCGGAAACGTCGTGATTGCTTTGATGCCTCGCGCGCCGTTAATTGCAGTTTTTCCATCTTCTCATCGGCACGACCAATACTGCGCGCCGCCTTCCACATCACGATGCGATCGGCACCGCCTTCAGTTGACATCTCGATTGATTCTTTGATGCGATCGCCCTTAGGAATCGCCTGCACAATTGTGAACTGTTGCGTGAGCGCTGCTTCGAAACCAGTCTCTAATACCTTCACTGACATCGATTTCTTATTGACGTTGAGAACGCTTACGCGTGACCAGGCGCCTTTGCCATCGCTGAGATTAAAGATTTCACCGGCAGCAATGCGAAGAACCTTGATAGCGTGGAATGCATCTTCGCTATCGAATTCGTAGCTTGCTCCGACGGTGGTGGGAAGGTCGTCAACGAAGAATAAAGTCAGCATTAGCGGTGGAACGCATCTCTGAACTTAGAGAAGAGTCCATCTTGGTGGCGCTTGATTGTGACATCGCCATCTTTCTCACCGCGTGCCTTAGCAAATTCTTTGAGCAACTTCTCTTGTTCTCGATTGAGCTTATGTGGAGTTTCGATATCAACATGAACAATCAAATCACCACGGTGAGTTGTGCGCAGGCGTGTCATGCCCTTGCCCTTTACCGAAACTGTTGTTCCACTTTGAGTACCAGCCTTGATGTGGACATCAATCGGGCCGTCGAGTGCTTCCACGGAGACTGTTGTGCCAAGCGTTGCTGCTGCAAATGGAACAGAGATAGCTACATGCAGGTTCTCGCCATCGCGCAATAAGAAATCATGATCTTTCTCAACGATTTCAACGTAGAGATCACCTGCTGGGCCGCCACCGGCTCCGACCTCGCCGCGACCTGACATCTGAATGCGGTTACCGGTCTCAACGCCTGCTGGCACCTTGATATTGACGTTCTGCTTTGCACGAACGCGACCATCGCCGGCGCACTCGCGACAAGGATCGGTAATGACGGTTCCATAACCACTGCAACTGCTACATGGGCGTGATGTCATCACCTGACCGAGGAAAGACTTTTGAACATATTGCATCTCACCGCGACCACCGCAGACCTTGCAAGTCTCAGGGTGTGAGTTATTTGCAGTTCCTTGACCTTCACACTTTTCGCAAACTACAGCGCTTTCAAGAGTGATATCACGTTCTGTTCCAAAACATGCTTCATGTAAATCAACTTCAATGCGAATGAGCGCATCTTGACCTTGGCGCATACGTGGACGCGGTCCACGGTTTCCACCACCACCAAAGAATGCATCCATGATGTCACTAAATCCGCCGCCGCCGAATCCACCCCCGAAGTCATTAAATCCCCCACGGCCGCCCATGTCATATTGCTGGCGCTTATTCGGATCGCTCAAAACATCATATGCAGCAGTCACTTCTTTAAACTTATTTTGCACTTCAGGATCTGGATTAACATCCGGATGAAGCTCACGTGCAATCTTGCGATATGCCTTCTTAATCTCATCTTGGGTCGCCCCTCGTTCAACGTTGAGCAGTTGGTAGAAATCAGCCATGGTTACTGAGCACTCTCCGTGATAAATCGTCCGATATAGCGAGCTACTGCTGAGACAGCAGACATCGAGCCAGCGTAATCCATTCGTGTGGGACCAAGCACGCCGAGTGCGCCTGCTGAAGTATTTTCAAATCCATAACCTACTGTGACAAGTGATGTTGTCTGCAAGTGAGCATCTTTCTGCTCGCTTCCAATCGTCACGTTGACAGTTGGATTAGCGTCATCGAGCAGACGCAATAGAACTACTTGTTCTTCCAGCGCTTCCAGAATTGAAGAAAGGTCGGTGCCATCACCAGAACGTGCTAGGTGCGCTGTTCCTGAGATCGCCATCTTCTCGCGCCCCTGTGAATCACCGATGATTGGATACTTCACAACCGCAACTTGCTTGGTGATATCTGAGAGCATCTTTGCGCTGCGCTTGAGTAAATCATCGAGGTCATACGAGCCCTGTAGGAAAGTTTCGATTGCGCGACGCTCTGCATTAGAAAGTGGCTTCACCGTTGCCAACTTATCGACGAAGATGCGATATCCGCGATCTGTCGGGATGCGCCCTGCACTGGTGTGAGGCTGAGCAATCAGACCTTCTTCTTCCAGGACCGCCATCTCGTTACGAATAGTCGCTGGTGAAATCCCTAGGGCGTGGTTCTCTGCGATTGCCTTGGAGCCGACTGGTTCTTGGGTAGCGACGTACTCCTCAACAATGGCTCGAAGAATCTCGAGTCTGCGGTCGCTAGTCATGGGCGTGAGTTTACCTTCGCTCGCTTAAGCGAGCATCTCCTGGGTGATTCTGTCTGCAATCAGGCGTCCCTGCGGCGTCAATGCGATTGCATCTGGCAGATCAATGACATGTCCGCTCTTGATGTATTCCATGGTGCGCTCGTATTGGGCAACGGTCAGCGCAGACTTTCGAACACCCTGTGGCATACGAATTGCAAGCATGATGTATTCAGATTTTTTCTGCTCATCTGTGAGAACTTCAGAATCCTTAATCGGTGATTCGCCGGCAAAGACTCGTTCTTTATATGCGTTCGGGTGCTTCACATTCCAGAAACGCTTCTGATCGATATGTGAATGAGCGCCTGGACCTAAGCCCCACCAATTACTGGATTTCCAATAAGCAATGTTGTGGCGCGATTGATGGCCAGGTTTTGACCAGTTAGAGAGCTCATACCACTTCATGCCTTTTTGCAACGTCTGCTGATCCACCAGCAAATACATATCTGCCATCAAATCATCATCAGGCTTAGTTAAGTCACCACGTTTAATTTGCGCGGCAAGCTTTGTGCCATCTTCAACAATCAGTGCATATGCGCTGATGTGATCGATATCCAATGAGAGCGCCTCTTTAACGGTCGATGCCCAGTCAGCGAGTGACTCCCCTGGTGCTCCATAGATCAGGTCGACCGAGATTGATGGGAAACCAGCAGCACGCGCCATATCGACTGCTTTACGAACATTCTCTGGATTGTGGGTGCGATCGAGAACTTTGAGCACGTGTTCTTTATTGGATTGCATACCGAATGAGATTCGGTTAAACCCTGCTGCGATATATCCATCGAGCTTTTCTTGCGTCACTGAATCTGGGTTGGCCTCAAGCGTGATTTCACAATCATCGGTAATTCCGTTGCGTGCCTTGATTGCTGTTAATACGCGACCAAGATCCTTAGCTGGCATCAGCGAAGGAGTACCGCCACCAAAGAAAATTGTGCTGACTTCGTCTGTTGGAGTTGTTTCGAGTTCGCGCAGAACTGCATCGATGTAATCGGCTGAGACGATTTCTAGAGTTGCGCCATCCTGAAGTTCTGCAGGGGTATAGGTATTGAAGTCGCAGTAGCCGCAACGACGTACGCAGTAAGGAATATGTACGTAGTACGAGAACATGGCGCTGCTTAGTTTTCGAGCTTGCGCGCTGCTTTGATCTTCTCGATATCAGCATCGGTAGCAAGAGCTGCAACGAAGGCTTCCTGTGGAACTTCAACCCGTCCCACCATCTTCATGCGCTTCTTACCTTCTTTCTGCTTTTCAAGAAGTTTGCGCTTACGTGAAATATCTCCACCGTAACACTTTGCAAGAACGTCCTTACGGATAGCGCGAATTGATTCGCGCGCAATGATTCGTGAACCGATAGCTGCCTGAATAGGAACTTCGAATTGTTGACGAGGGATGAGCTCGCGGAGCTTGCCAGTCATCATCACGCCATATGAGTAAGCCTTATCACGGTGAACTACTGCGCTAAATGCATCGACTGCTTCGCCCTGCAACAAGATATCGACCTTTACTAGGTTTCCTTCTTCATCGCCCATCTCTTCATAGTCAAGAGATGCATAGCCCTTGGTGCGTGACTTCAATTGATCAAAGAAGTCGAAGACGATTTCTGCAAGGGGAAGCGTGTAACGGATTTCAACGCGATCTTCAGAGATGTAATCCATACCGAGCATCACACCGCGGCGCTCTTGGCAGAGCTCCATGATGGTTCCGATGTATTCAGATGGGGCAAGAATCGTTGACTTAACAATCGGCTCTTTCACGTTATTGACCTTGCCATCAGGAAATTCGGATGGGTTGGTAACAATGATTTCTTTGCCATCTTCCATCGTGACGCGATAGACCACGTTAGGGGCTGTTGAAATCAAGTTGAGCTTTGCTTCGCGCTCTAGACGCTCGCGCACAATCTCCATGTGCAAAAGACCAAGGAAGCCGCAACGGAAACCGAAACCAAGTGCAGCTGAGCTCTCTGGCTCATATACAAGTGCGGCATCGTTAAGTTGAAGTTTTTCTAGCGCATCGCGAAGCACAGGAAAATCTGCGCCATCGAGTGGGAAGAGACCAGAGAAGACCATTGGCTTTGGATCTTTATATCCGCCAAGCGCTTCTTTAGTTGGTCGCGCGTAATTTGTGATGGTGTCACCGACTCGTGATTGGCGAACATCCTTCACGCCAGTAATCAGATAACCCACCTCGCCGACACCAAGACCCTTTGAAGGCAGTGGCTCTGGAGAGATAACACCGATTTCAAGGGCTTCATGCTTCACGCCTGTTGAGAACATCTGAATCTGCTCACGTGGTTTTAGGTGACCGTCGACAACACGAACATAGGTAACAACACCGCGATATGCATCGTAGACAGAGTCAAAGATCAATGCGCGTGCAGGTGCATCAGGGTCTCCGACTGGAGCTGGAATCAAATCAACAATCTGGTCGAGAAGTTCAGCGACGCCATCACCAGTCTTACCTGATACGCGCAGAACATCTTCAACTTTGCAACCAATCAAACCTGCAAGCTCGGCCGCGAACTTATCTGGCTGCGCATTGGGAAGATCAATCTTGTTGAGAACAGGGATGATGGTGAGGTTGTTCTCCATTGCAAGGTAAAGGTTGGCAAGTGTCTGCGCTTCGATTCCTTGTGCGCAGTCAACGAGCAGTACAGCGCCTTCACATGCTGCAAGTGATCGTGAAACTTCGTAGGTAAAGTCAACGTGACCTGGTGTATCGATCATGTTGAGGATGTATTCCTGGCCATCGATTCCAGATCTCCATGGAAGTCGAACAGCTTGAGATTTAATTGTGATTCCTCGTTCGCGCTCGATATCCATACGATCGAGATATTGCGCGCGCATCAAGCGTGCTTCAACAACCTCGGTGATTTGGAGCATGCGATCGGCAAGAGTTGATTTACCGTGATCGATATGGGCGATGATGCAGAAGTTACGAATCTGCGCCGGATTTGTAGATGCCGGTTGAGGCGCCTTGGCAATGCTAATTGCTGGCACTTAAACGACCGCCTTAGTTATCGAGATTAAGAAAAAAGTGGTGAGCGCTTCGCTAATTAGCGAGCGCCTGCCTTTGCAGCTGCCTTAGCCATTGAAGACTTCTTGTTAGCAGCTGAGTTCTTGTGAATAACGCCCTTTGCTACTGCAACATCGAGAGCCTTTGATGCAGCGCGGAGTTCTGTTGTGATTGCAGCAGCATCGCCCTTAGCCTGAGCATCGCGGAACTTACGAACAGCTGTCTTAAAGCTGGACGTAACAGACTTGTTGCGAAGGCGTGCCTTCTCGTTTGTCTTAATACGCTTGATCTGCGACTTGATATTTGCCACGTGTAGAGCTCCTGTGTTCGGGGTGAAAATCTTGGTCAATTTCGCCAATCCGGCGGATTGAGCAGGGTCGTAGGCTATCAGCGCGAGCCTATGAGCCCAAAATCGAGCTTTCTGGGGTTATCGGGCTGCGCGGGCGGCGGCAATAGTCGCAAGCGCCTTTTCGAGAGCAAATATTGGGTCTGAACTGGCGCCCTTTACATCAGCATCTGCCTTTGCCACTGCCTCAACGGCGGAGGCGATACCTCGTGGGGTCCAGCCTGCTAATTGGCGACGAGCCTTATCTATCTGCCATGGCGCCATGCCGAGCTCGCCAGCTAGTTCAAAAGATTTCGATCCGCGGTTGGTGCCAGAGACCTTTGCCAAATTGCGAAGTGATGATGCGATGGCCGAGGTCACCATAACTGGATCGGTTCCGGTCTCTAACGCACTGCGCAATGAAACGAGGGCGGTTGGTAGATCGCCATCGAGAGTTGCATCGGCAACATCAAAACCAGTTGTCTCTATGCGGCCCTTATGGAAGGTGTCGATGATTTCTTCATCGATTGTTCCCTTAGGGGCATCGAGTGAAACTTGTGAGACTGCTTGTTGTAGCTCGCGTAAATCTGAACCAAGGGCGCCGACCAGTGCTTTGACTGCGCCAGGTGTTGCCTTACGTCCTGAATCGAGGAAGAGTTCTTTAACGAACTGTTCTTTCTCCGCCTCTTTCTTCAACGCATCACAGGCGATGATTTCTGGCTTCGCCTTTTTAATTGCATCGAGTAGCGCCTTGCCCTTGACACCGCCCTTATGGATAAAGATGACGGTAGTTGTTGGGTCTACGTTATCGAGGTAACGAGTGATTTCATCTTTGCATTCGTCATCGAGGTCTTGTAAGTCTTTTAAAACTAATGCGCGGCGTTCAGAGAAAAGTGATGGCGCCAATGCATCTGCAATATCACCAGGGATTACATCGGCGGCAGTGAGAGTGGTGACTTCGGCCTTCTCTTCTTTTAGTTGCGCAGAGAGCTTATTCATCGCTCGATCTGCAAGTGCTCCCTCGCCGCCAAGCAGGAGATAGAGAGCATTCATAGTCTTATCCCCTCTCTAGTTCCAAGTTATCCAGCGTCGTTTTGAGCTTTCGGTTGAGATAGTGAGCGCATGGTTGCGAGCATCCACTGCAATTGCACCATCTCGGTCTGTACGTAGAACTTTAGCGTGTAGATGCTCGAGAGCTGCAATGGTTGAATCGGCCGGATGCCCGTATGAATTACCCACGCCTGCGCTAATCAGGGCAAGTGTGGGAGATAGCTCGCCCATTAATGTCAGATCCTGAAACCTTGAGCCGTGGTGGGCGACTTTATAAATATCGACGCGACCGATTTTGCCTCGAAGCTTCTCTTGAATAGGCGGCTCAATATCGCCAGCGGCAAAGAGAGTCAGGTCTGGGCTCTTAATTAATGCAGCGATGCTGATGTTGTTGGGGTTTTCATCGACTGCCCCAACCTGCAACGGCCAGAGAACTTCGATTGAGTATTGGCCAATCGTTGCCTTAGAACCGGCTGCGATATTGCCAAACCATTCGACCTCAACTTTTCTTCCCTTTCGAGCACCTGATAATCCTCCAATGTGATCTGCATGCGGGTGAGTCAAAATCAAGAGCGCGATTGTCTTTATCCTTAATTGGCGCAGACATTTATCCATCGTGGTTGCATCGGGACCAACATCAATCACAATCGCACGATCATCATGGAGATTGATGACATAACCATCGCCCTGTCCGATGTCGCAGATAAATACATCCCAATCCCCGGCCGGAAATCTTCCAAACCAGAGCAACAAAATCGCGACAATGGTTATCGCAATCACTGCCTTCTTTCGAAACGCGAGAAATAGAAGCAATAGCGCAAGCACAATAAGAAAACCGATGAGCCCGGTGCGAATATTTAACACTGGAAAGTGCGCTGCCCATCGAGCAATAGATGTGATGACCGATGCGAACGGTCGCACCAAGAGAATGAGTAGATGGGCGATAGTCGGTGAAAGTGGAGATATCAGAGCGGCAATAAATCCAACTACCGTAATAGGTGCCACAAAAGGCGCAGCAACAATATTGGCAACAATGGAGATGGGAGAGATATATCCCGAGAGCGCGACAATGACGGGAAGACATAAGGCAAGTGCTGCAATTGGTATTGCCAGAACAGTCGCAACTTTCTGAGGTAACCATCGCTGCAGGTATGCGGTGATACGCGGAGCCAGAACCAACAAGCCTGCGGTCGCTAGAACCGAAAGTGCAAAACCAGGATCTCTTGATTGCCAAGGGTCAATTACGACCACCGCTGCAATGGCAAAACCAAGTGCTGGCAATGAATCACCTTTGGCTCTGGTGGATAACGCGACCAGCATCACCGCGGCCATTGCCGCAGCTCTGAGAACAGATGGTGTGGGGCGGACTAAGGCGATAAAACAGCTAAGGGCAATTGCAGTTGTTAATAAACGTGCTGGAACTTTTCGAAAGATAAATTGCATGCACCACAAGACAAAGGCTGAAACGATTGCAAAGTTAGCGCCACTGACTGCAACTAAGTGCGTCAATCCAGCACGGCGCATATCGTTTTTGAAATCCGCACTCTGTTTAGCCGTATCGCCAATGACCATTCCGGGAATGAGAGCTCCCGCATCGCCACCACCGCTGGCCTCGCGCAATCCGGTGCGAATAGATGCAAGTGTCTTCGCCCATCGTGAAGGTGGAGCCAGAGTAAGTATCGGAGAGGTCGCAATTACTAGTGCGGCAACTCTTCGTTCATCGGTGGCAATGATCTGGCCGGTGATTGAAATCTTCTGCCCTGGAAGCAAGCCTTGCACTGATGCTTTTGTGGAGATGATTCGCACCGGTCCATACGATGTTGCGGCCAAGAATGTGAATTTTCGTTGCGAGAAATTTCGCCCTAGAACCTTTGGTGTTGTTGCAACCGGGTCAGTTCGTACCCGTGCCTCAA
This sequence comes from Candidatus Nanopelagicaceae bacterium, assembly GCA_965267625.1. Lineage (GTDB taxonomy): Bacteria > Actinomycetota > Actinomycetes > Nanopelagicales > Nanopelagicaceae > Planktophila. Next base: position 425,247 of record OZ254124.1, on the reverse strand, counting down.
AGGTAAAGCTCGTGCCAACTTTTGCAGCGATAGCGCTCTCTGCAATTGAATACTGGCGTAGTGACATGAGTGAGGAACCAAGCAACAATGCGGAGATAAGAACAAGCGCACGGGTTTGTTGAAATTTTAGAGAGAAAAGAAAGGCGAGAGCGCCGACTGCAATCAGAGTCCCTGGATATAACCAGCTCTGGGTCAACGCTCCCGCCCATGTCGCTCCACCTAAGGCAAGTGCGCGACTGTCGACTACACGCGAAGTTTTGTTTTGAATTTCGATAACGTGCCTGCGCCGATGCCGGGGACCTTCAACAGATCATCGATTGTTGCAAATGGACCATTTGCCTTGCGGTAGGTAACTATGCGAGATGCCAAAACCGGCCCGATTCCGTCGAGAGCTTCAAACTCTTTTGCCGAAGCGCGATTCACCGAAACGATGGCAGAGCTCCGTGGCTTTACCTTGACCGTTGATTTCTTTGCCGAAGTTGTGTTGCTCTTTGCATAAACATAGATCTGTTCACCGTCGGCAACTATGCGTGCTTGATTGAGATCAGATGGATCGCCTGCCTTGGTCACTCCCCCGGCTGCCTTGATTGCGTCAACGACGCGAGAGCCGATACTTAATTTATATACGCCAGGTCGTGCAACTGCACCCTGGACATCAATAGTGATATCAACGGCTGCTACATCAAGAGTAAGTGGCGGCGGAGTGATTGCCTCACTTGGCGATGATGTGCGAAGGATGAAAAGGGATGAGGTTGCAAGGACGAGCCCTGCAACAATTAAGAGAGAACGTTTCTGCGCTGCTGAATAGTGGAGGTCGCTCCACCAGTTTTTGATATTTTCCATAGCCGGCATTGAAGCCGCTTAAAGATGGCTAAAACGCTACGGATTAGGTAGGTGTGGAAAAGTTTGGGGTTAGAAGCTGCCCCATGCAAGCGCACCGAAGATCATTCCGAAGATAGTTCCACAAGCCGCAATCACAATTGCAGTTGTCGCCTTTGGCTCCTTGCGAGATTTAGCGACAGCTCCGAGTACGAGAGCGATTGGGCCAAAGACGATTGGAAATACCCAGAGCGAAATTGCGCCAAGAATAATTGCGACAGTTGAATAGGAATTTCCAACAGCGCGGAGGTCAGGAGTTACGGCTGCGCCGAGACCATCTTTCTTTGCTCCACATGATTGGCAGAATTGACCATCAGTATTGACTGCAGTCCCACAATTCTTACAGAACATAGATTGACCCTTTCGACTCTCAACAATAAATATGAGGGTACTCGGGTGCCATATTTCTTACGGGAAATTTCCATCCCTTTTTTACTGGTGACCAGTCAGAAAGAAATATTAAAGAACGATATTGACGAGCTTTGGTGCGCGAGCGATGACCTTCTTTGGCGCTGCGCCATTAAGTTCCTTCACGATATCTGGGTGAGCAAGAGCCGCTGCTTCAAAATCGGCATCGGAGATCGATGGCGAGACGTTGATACGTCCCTTAATCTTGCCGTTGACTTGGATAACCGCTTCAACTTCATCGGCAACAAGAAGTGCTGGATCTACTGCCGGCCAGCCTGCTGTAGCAATCGCTGGCTTATGTCCTAGGCGCTCCCACATTTCTTCTGCGGTAAATGGGGCAACGAGTGACAACATAATCGCAATCGCTTCGACTGCTTCACGGACTGCAGGATCTGCAGCGCCACAGCCTGAGTCAACTGCTTTACGAGTTGCATTAACAAGCTCCATCACGCGAGCAATCGCAACGTTAAATCGGAATGATTCAACAGCAAACGATGCATCATGAAGCGCCTTATGTGTTGCCTTACGAAGATTGATATCGCCGGTTGAGAAATCAACGCCGGCAGGTGAAGTGACGTCACCAGATAGGCGCCATGCGCGGCTTAAGAACTTTACCGAGCCCGATGGTGAAACATCTGCCCAGTCAACGTCATCTTCTGGAGGACCTGCAAACACCATAGAAAGACGAATCGCATCGACTCCGTGATTTTCCAGTTCATCTGAAAGGCGAACCAAGTTTCCGCGTGACTTCGACATCGCAGAACCATCCATCAAAACCATTCCTTGATTGAGCAGGCGAGTGAATGGTTCATTAAATCCAAGCATTCCCATGTCATTGAGGACCTTGGTGAAAAAGCGTGAATAGAGCAGGTGCAAGATCGCGTGTGTTACGCCGCCAACATATTGATCGACCGGCATCCAAGTATCGATATCGGCACGTGAGAAAGGCTCTTTATCGTTGGTCGATGATGGATAACGCAGGAAGTACCAAGATGAGTCGACGAATGTATCCATCGTGTCTGAATCGCGTAGCGCAGGTGCACCACATGAAGGACAAGTTGTATTGACCCAATCAGTTGCCGCAGCAAGCGGAGACTGACCCATTGGCTTCAGGTCGATGTCCTTTGCAGCGGGAAGAGTTAATGGAAGTTGATCTGCAGGAACTGGAACTTCACCGCACTTATCGCAGTGAACGATAGGAATAGGTGTGCCCCAGAAACGTTGGCGAGATACCAGCCAATCGCGCAAACGATAGTTACGAGCTGACTTTCCAAGGTTCTTTGCCTCAAGCTCTGCAGTGATTTTTGCGATTGCATCAACTTTATTGAGGCCGTTAAGAGAACCTGAATTAATGAGAATGCCATCACCAGTTGTGGCAACAAATGTCACTGCTGGGTCTTCTTCATCTGTTTGAACAACAGTTAATACTGGAAGTTTCATCGCCTTTGCAAAGTCAAGGTCACGTTGATCGTGCGCTGGAACGGCCATGATCGCGCCAGTTCCGTAATCACTAAGAACATAATCAGATGCCCAGATTGGAAGCTTTGCTCCATTTACTGGATTGATTGCAAAACGCTTGAGATCTACACCTGTCTTTGGGCGATCAGTTGCAAGACGATCAATATCTGATGCTGCCTTTACAGATTCAAGGTAGGCAGTGAATTCAGATTCGACGGGTCCACCAGCTGCGAGTTCTGCAGCAAGTGCTGAGTCTGCGGCAACGACCATAAATGTTGCGCCATACAAAGTATCGGGACGAGTTGTATAAATCGTGACAGGTTCGTTGCGGCCTTCAATTTCAAATTGAACGTTGGCGCCTTGTGAGCGACCAATCCAGTTGCGCTGCATCTGCAGCACCTTCTCTGGCCACTTGCCTTCGAGCTGTGCCATGTCATCGAGCAAACGATCTGCGTAATCAGTGATCTTGAAGTACCACTGGTTGAGCTTCTTCTTTGTGACAGCAGAATCGCATCGTTCACAGAGACCCGCTACAACCTGCTCATTTGCTAATACTGTCTGGCAACCTGGGCACCAGTTAACCGCAGAGTCTTTTCGATAGGCCAAGCCGCGCTTATGAAGTTCGATAAAGAGCCACTGGTTCCACTTGTAGTACTCAGGGTCGCATGTGTTGAATACGCGATCCCAGTCAAATGAACACGCATAACGTCGCATCGATGACTTCTGCACCGCAATGTTTTCGTAGGTCCAATCGCGTGGATCTGCATTGCGCTTAATTGCGGCGTTCTCTGCTGGAAGGCCAAATGCATCCCAACCAATTGGGTGCATAACGTTAAAACCTTTTTGAATCCAGTAACGAGCAATCACATCGCCAAGTGCATATGCCTCAGCATGACCCATATGGAGATCACCCGATGGATAAGGAAACATATCGAGGACATACTTCTTTGGGCGAGGATCATCGGCGCGGCCAGATTTAAAAGGCTCTAGCTTGTCCCAGATTGGAAGCCACTTCTCTTGGACGTAGGCAAAATCGTATGCCGCGTGCTCTTGAGGTTCTGTGGTCATTGGGCAATCTTAACTGATGACCGAGTGAGTAAATCTCTAAGAGCTAGTTACTCGGATTCACAAGGCAAGCCTTTGAATCAAGTGGAGATAAGGGGAATCGAACCCCTAACCTCTTCCATGCCATGGAAGCGCGCTACCAATTGCGCCATATCCCCATTCCATTATCAAGAATGTCACATGACCTTCGGTCATTGCCATTCTCACTGGAACTTGAAGCCAACTTTACCGTACTGAATCAGGGATTACCGCTGCACCATCTTGACCCAGAACTGGCTCTGGAATCGAACCTGCATTGTGCTCTGTCAGCAACCAACCTTTAGGTGAATGTGAAAGAACTGACCAGGAAGCGTTAGAGAGTCCACCGATCTTCGACCAGTATGGAATCGGAAGTTCGAGGTAGGAACCGATAATGGCGCGGGCAGTTCCGCCATGTGTTGCAACAATCAAAGTTTCATCATCTTTACCACTTAAGAAATCTTCAATGGCAGCACGAGCTCTTGCACCTACTTCGCTGCGACGATCACCGGTACCACCTGCAGGATTATCTCCGCCGAGTGACCATTCTTTAAGGGCTTCAAAGTCGACGGCGCGAATTTCTTCGCCGGTGAGACCTTCCCACTTTCCGCAATTAGTTTCGCGAAGGCGGGCATCAATATTTATTGTCAGGCCATTGAGATCTGCAAGCGCCTGCGCAGTTTTCTGAGCGCGAATAAGATCGCTGGAGAGAATTGAAGTTGGCTTCATATCTACAACTAAACGCGCTGCATGTGATGCCTGGTACTGACCAACAGCATTGAGCGGGATATCTGTGTGACCTTGAAATTTATTTGCAACGTTCCAATCAGTTTGTCCGTGACGCCACAAAATGATTGTGTTAGCCATTTACCGCCTCATCCGCATCTGTTGGCTCTTTGATATCAAGTGGAATTACTGGGCAGTCATTCCAGAGGCGATCGAGCATGTAATAGCTGCGAAGAGTCTTGCTCTGAATATGAACAACTAAATCTGAGTAATCAAGGAGCGCCCACTCTTCGCTGATTTCACGACGTAGCGGCTTATCGCCAGCAAGGCGAAGCTTCTCTTCTACCCAATCAGAGATTGCTGAAACCTGGCGCACGTTCTGCGCTGTAACAATAAGGAATACCTCAGAAAGAACTGCTTGCTCAGAGAGATCGAGTGCGACCATCTCAGTACCAAACTTATCGGCAGCAGCTTGTGCGGCAATCTGTGTATGGGCGATTGTGCTCTGGCTAGCTGACATAGAGATTGTTCTCCTTGATGTAGTTGGCGACAGATGGCGAAAGCTGATCTGACTGGTGTAATCGTACTTGGGTTGCAGAGACATCAATTGCATCGATATCACGCGCAGAATTGCCTGCGCTGCCTGGTCTTTCAATCACTTCAAGCGTGACTAGCTTTAATAGCTCTTCTACGCGATGCCATTGATCAATTTTTGCATAGGCATCTGTTCCAACGATAAGGACGATCTCATCATCAGGATATGCCTGTTTTACTGCTTCAACGGTGTCGATTGTGTAGCTAGGGCCCATCCGAAGGATTTCGATTGGATTAACTTCCACGCAGCTACGAATCTCTGGTGCTAAATCATTAATAGCTAATTGGCACATGGTGCGACGTTGAGCTCCGGTAGCGATAGGTGCATTCTCGCGAAGTCGAGGTTCTCCCGCTGGAACTACTAATACGCGATCTACTATTTTGCGATTGAGGAGCTCTGTGATGACATGGGTATGGCCGTTATGAATCGGATCAAAAGTTCCGCCATAGAGACCAAGTTTCAAGTGGTGGCCTTACTTGTCGAAGCGAAGAACGACGTAGAGCAAAAAGACGAAAACCGCGAAAGCTGTCACACCAAATGCTGTTGGTGAAATAGGAAGCTCGCGTACTGTTTCTGAGAGTGTAAACATGGCTAAAGGTTACTACTTTCCGGCAAGAAGCTCTAAGAACTTGGCCTCATCGATGATTGTGACGCCTAATTCTTGCGCTTTAGCTAGTTTGGATCCTGGATCGCTTCCCACCAATACAAAATCAGTCTTCTTTGAAACCGATGATGATGGCTTACCACCGTGTGCGGTGATGGTCTCGGCAATCGAATCGCGGGTGAAGTTCTCAAGGCCACCTGTCACAACAAAGGTGAGTCCTGCCAGAGTCTGTGGTTTTGCTTCGCCGAGAACATTCTCCATGGCGACTCCAGCTGCCGACCACTTCTTCACGATCGCCTGATGCCAATTAACGCTAAACCACTCAACAATTGATTCAGCGATTACTCCACCAACGCCATCGATATCGGCGAGTTCTACAACTGACGCTTTTGAAATTGCATCCATCGAACCTAAGCGAGATGCAAGGGCCTGAGCAGCTGTTGGTCCTACGTGACGAATAGATAGCGCAACGATGGTGCGCCAAAGTGGACGAGTCTTTGCTTCCTCAAGTGCTGCCAATAACTTTTCAACGTTCTTTCCAGGTGTTCCATCCTTCTTAGTAAAGAATGGAGACTTCACCAGCTTTGCTTCGGTGAGGTCAAAAAGATCACCTTCATCTGCAATGATGTTATCTGCGAGCATGGCAATTGCAGCTTCAAGTCCTAAGACATCGATATCTAGGGCTGCACGTGAACCTATATAGAAAATGCGCTCCCGAAGCTGTGCCGGGCAACTGCGCTGATTGGTACAGCGAATATCCACATCGCCTTCAGTAATCGCTTTGAGTTCAGAGCCACACTCTGGGCAATGCGTTGGCATCACAAATTTCTTCTCTTTGCCGGTTCGCTTATCAAGAACTGGGCCGAGAACTTCTGGAATCACATCTCCGGCTTTCCGGATGATGACTGTATCTCCGATAAGAACGCCCTTGCGCTCGATCTCTTCCTGGTTGTGCAACGTTGCATTGGTGACTGTTGAGCCGGCAACTTTTATTGGCTCCATAAATGCAAAGGGCGTTACGCGTCCGGTGCGGCCAACGCTGACCTTGATATCCAATAACTTTGTTGTCACTTCTTCTGGTGGGTACTTATAAGCAATCGCCCACTTTGGTGCACGAGATGTAAAACCAAGTTTGCGTTGTTCTGCAATGGAATCGACCTTGATGACAACTCCATCAATCTCGTGCTCAACATCGTGGCGGTGTTCGTTGTAGTACTCGATGAATTCAATGACCTCAGCGCGTGTTCCGCAGACTTTAAAACGTCCCGATGTCGGCAATCCGAGCTTCTTCAATTCTGCATAAGCATCCGATTGATTCTTGAAAACTAATCCATCATTGGCGCCAACGCCATGAACAACTACGCTCAAAGGGCGAGTTGCTGTGATTCGAGGATCTTTCTGGCGAAGTGAACCTGCTGCAGAGTTACGTGGATTGGCAAAGAGCGCTTTACCGGCTTCCTCTAACTCTTCATTGAGTTGGTTAAAAGCTGCGACTGGGAAGAAAACTTCACCGCGGACTTCTATCTGCGCCGGTACTTTCTTGCCGGTGAGTGAATGAGGCAGACCCTTGATCGTTTTAACGTTAAGAGTGACATCTTCGCCGGTTACGCCATTTCCACGAGTAAGACCTCGGACTAACTGTCCATTTTCATAGAGCAAGTTAATGGCAAGGCCATCGACTTTGAGTTCGCACAAATATTGCGGCGATGGAGATTCTTTCTCGACCCGATCAAACCAAGTATTGAGCTCTGCTTCATCAAAGACGTTATCGAGGCTCATCATCTTCTCGATGTGATCATGCTGAGTAAATGTTGTGGCAAATCCCCCACCGACACCTAGCGATGGTGAATCTGGCTCAAGCAGTTCTGGATTTTTGGCTTCGAGCGCCGCTAGCTCTTTAAGCAACTTATCGAATTGCGCATCGGTGATAGTTGGGGCATCGAGTACGTAATATTTAAATTGGTGGTCACGAATCTCTTGCGTGAGTTCGGTGATGCGATGGCGCGCTTGATTCTTCTCTGGGTTACTCATGCCGTCTCGCAAATTGTTGCAGAAGCCACCACGCGATCGCCTTCATAGATAACCATCGCTTGACCGGTTGCTAAACCAAGTAACGGCTCGTCGAGCTGGGCATGTAAGAAGCCATCGATAAATGAGTACGTTGCAGGAAGCGGAGCACCATGTGCGCGTACTTGAACAAAGCCGCGATGTGTTCCCGGGGTAATTTCTGGCCCACAGACAATGGTTCGCTCGCCCTTCATCGATGACACAGCTAAATCTTCTCGCGGACCTACGACAACTGTGTTGGAGACAGGCTCAATCTTGAGCACAAAGCGCGGTGAACCATCAGCTGTAGGAACAGTCAGCCCCAAACCTTTGCGCTGTCCGATTGTGTATGTGTAAGCGCCCTTATGTGTTCCGAGCTGCTTTCCATCTTGATCAACGATTGGACCATCTTCGCTACCCATGCGTTCGCGCAACCAACCAGCATTATCTCCAGATGGAACAAAACAAATGTCATGGCTATCGGGTTTTTGTGCCACAGCTAAACCGCGACGTTCTGCCTCGATGCGAATATCGACCTTCTCGGTATCTCCTAATGGAAATATCGCACCGTTGATTTGGTCGCGGTTAAGAACTGCCAATACATAGGACTGATCTTTCAAAGGATCGATGGCACGGTGAAGAGTTTTTCCTTCAGGAGTATCGACTGTGCGCGCATAATGGCCAGTAATAACGCCATCGAATCCCATGTTCTTTGCGCGATCGAGAACAGCCGCAAATTTAATCTTCTCATTGCAACGCAGACATGGATTAGGTGTACGCCCTGATTTGTATTCAGAGATAAAGTTTTCAACCACCTCCTCTGCGAACTCTTCTGCCATATCCCAGATATAGAAAGGGATTCCGATGACATCGGCTGCACGGCGAGCATCATGTGAATCTTCGATAGTGCAACAACCACGAGCGCCGCTGCGGTATTTCTGAGGGTTTGAAGAAAGCGCCAAGTGCACACCGATTACATCGTGGCCCTCTTCAACTGCGCGCGCTGCAGCTACCGCTGAATCAACGCCACCTGACATGGCTGCGATTAACTTCATCGGGCGCTCCGAGCTCGCTCAACAACATTAGGAAGCGCGGCAACAATTGCATCGACATCGCTTTCAGAAGAAGTTGCCCCAAATGAAAAACGAAGAGTGGACATCACAGAATCTTCATCCAGTCCCATCGCCTCTAATACATGGCTAGGTCGGTGAACTCCTGCAGTACACGCGGCGCCAGTTGAACAGGAAATCTTTTCGCCATCGAGCAATAGTAAGAGAGTTTCATTGAGCGCAGCTGGAATCGTAACGCTGGAAATACCTGGCAAACGATCAGCATGTGCACCATTGATTACTGCATCTGGAAGAACATTGTGAATTGCTCTTTCAAATGAGTGACGTAGTGATGCGACATCGTGGGAGGAGTAAGTGCTCTTATCGATTGCAGTTGCAAGGGCAACGATGGAAGGGGCGTTGACTGTTCCGCTACGAATCTCGCGCTCCTGTCCCCCGCCATGGATGAGCGCTGGAATATCAATGCCGCGCTGTAGAACGAGGATTCCGATTCCGATTGGTCCGCCTACTTTATGGCCACTTAAAGATGCGGCAAATAAGCCGAGTTCTTTAAATGAGAATGGAACTTTGCTCCAGGATTGAACTGCATCAGAGTGCACCGGGATATTGCCAGCAATTTCAACGACATCTGCAATTGGTTGAATCACGCCAGTCTCGTTATTGCTATGCATCACAGAGATCAGCGCAATCGAATCGCCATGTTCGTTGACCAAAAGCTGAAGTTCGTCGAGTGAGATGACTCCATTTTCAGTAACGGGAAGAGCGATGTGGGTGGCGCCTTCATGGGCAGCAAGCCACTGTGCAGGTTCGAGAACCGCTTGGTGTTCAATCGCACTGGTGATAATTACTGGGCGAGACTTTTCAGTGTTTCGCTGCCAGTAGATTCCTTTAATTGCAATGTTATTTGCTTCAGTGCCAGAGCCGGTAAAGATAATTTCACTCGGCGCGCATCCAATATTTTTTGCTAGAAGATCGCGAGCATCTTCCACATACTTACGAACCGCGCGACCGTCTGCATGGAGCGAAGATGGGTTGCCAATAATGGCGAGAGCGTTCGACATCGCTGAAATTGCGGCAGGGTTCATCGGCGTAGTTGCCGCATGATCCAGGTAGATGCTCACAGGGAGCAGTCTAGTTTGAAGGTAAGGGTTAAGCCTTACGCGCCTTTACGGCCTCAGTAGCTGGTGGCAGGACTGCAAAGAGGTCTCCCACAACGCCGAAATCTGCGATTTCAAAGAGCGGTGCCTCAGGGTCCTTATTGATGACAACGATTGTCTTTGAGGTCTGCATTCCTGCGCGGTGCTGGATTGCGCCAGAGATTCCGCATGCAACATAGAGCGCTGGGCTGACGGTCTTACCAGTCTGACCGACCTGATGTGAATGTGGATACCAACCTGCATCAGTTGCAGCACGTGATGCGCCAACTGCTGCTCCCATTGAATCTGCGAATGCTTCAACGGCTGCAAAGTTTCCATCGGTTCCGCGTCCACCAGAAACAACGATGTTCGCCTCGGTCAGTTCTGGACGTCCACCCTTTACAGGTGGCTGTGATGAAGAGATAGTTGATTTCTTTGCTGCATCACCAATTGAAACAGTTTCATTAGAAACCGCTGGAGATGATGCAGTGAAATCTGCCGATACTGAATTTGGTCGGATAGTAATCACAGGTGTTCCATGGCTGACGACTGAGTGAACAGTTGTTGATCCACCGAAAACTAATTGAGTTACTACTGCAGATGAATCAACATCGACTGCGTCTGTGATGATTCCGGATTCGAGAGTAACGGCAACGCGAGCTGCTACCTCTTTACCGAATGCGTGTGATGCAATGAGAAGAGCTGCCGGAGAAAGTGCCTTTGCAATCTGCGCCAGCGCATCTGCTGCTGCAGGTACGCCACATGTTGCAAAATCAGCGGATTCGACAACTACAACCTTTGAAACCGGACCTTGGTTAACAGTTGCGGCAAGTGCGGCACCAGCACCAGGTGCTGCTAGAACTACTGCTGTTACTTCACCGATGCGAGCACCAGCTGTTGCTAGCTCTGCCGTTGTCTTACTTGCCTTATCGCCGGAAAAATCAGCAAGAATCAATACTGTGCTCATATCAACTTCTTCTCTGCTAGGAAATTAACAAGTGCTACTGCACCGCTGCCGTTGTCATCTGTGACCTTTTCGCCAGCAGCGCGCGGTGGACGTGGAGTTGCATCCTTCACCTCAGACCAACTGCTCTCGGCGCTGACGCCAATTGCTGCAAGATCCTTAGATTCGATTGTCTTCTTCTTCGCTGCCATGATGCCCTTAAATGATGGGTAGCGTGGTTCGTTGATTTTCTCGACAACGCTAATGACTGCTGGGAAAGATGCAGAGATCTCATCAACGCCAGCTTCAGTGGTGCGAGTGATGGAAACCTTTGATGATGCGGGATCTACTGCAACGCGTGATGCAAATGTCAGCTGAGCCCAACCAAGGCGAGCGCTAATCATCGCTGGAACCACGCTCATTCGTGCATCGGTGCTCTCAGTTCCGCAGATAACGAGGTCATATCCACCTGCGCTAATTACTTGTGCGAGAACTTTTGATGTCATCAACGCATCGCTGCCAGCGAGCGCAGCATCGGTAATAAGAATTGCATCGTTTGCACCCATTGAAAGTGCTTTGCGAACAGCTTCAGTAGCGCGCTCAGGACCCATTGTGATCACAGTGACGCTATGTGCTGCATCGTCGCCTTCATTGCCACCATGTGCTTCGGCAATCTTGAGCGCTTCTTCAACGGCATATTCATCGAGATCATTGAGGACAGCATCAACGTTTTCGCGATCAAGGCGACCGTTGACCATCTTCTTCTCTGCCCATGAATCGGGCACTTGCTTTACGCAGACGGCAATCTTCATGAGCGTGATGTTACTGATGAGTAGGCGCTTCCACAAGGCAGACTGACCCAATGCATCCGGCTGATCCCAGAACTCTTGGCGCCACCTTGACCGACGGAGGGTGCAACTTCGCTATCTGGAGCAATGCCGCCGATGCCGTTGAGCTCTGCCTCTTTAATGAGGTCAATGGAAAATTGGTTGAGACCCGTTTTGCCCTCAAACACCGCAATGGCCCGATCTGGCATGGCTACCTCGCAGGGGTGCGCGCCGGCCAGCGATATGGATATCGCATCTATGGACCATGGCAGCCTGAGTACGGCACGCGTTTTAATGCAGCGAAATTGCTAATCGATCCCTATACCCATCGCCTCGATGGATCAGTGCAGTACGTTCCCGAAATTTATGGCCACGTTGCAGATGATGGAATCGGAAATGGCGATCTCAGTGCGCGCGATAATCGCGATAGCGCCGGATATGTTCCATATTCTGTTGTCACCGAACATGGCGCTCGCGAAATTCATCGCCCACTTACATCGTGGACCTCAACAGTGATTTATGAAGCACACGTTCAGGGTCTGACAGCTAAGAACAGTGCGATTGCGCCAGAAGAACGTGGAACATATAAAGCGTTAGGTCACGAGAGCACGATTGCGCACCTGCAACATCTTGGAGTTACCGCAATCGAGCTGCTTCCAATTCATTCATATGCAACAGAACCGGCAATCTGGGCACGTGGTCGTAAGAATCATTGGGGCTATAACGCGATTGCATTCTCAGCACCACATTCAGAATATGCAGCCACTGATGATCCCGTCACAGAGCTACAGGAATCGGTCGATAAATTGCACGAAGCGGGAATTGAAATTTATCTCGACGTCGTCTTTAACCACACCGCAGAAGGTGGAGTAGGTGGGCCAACACTTTCCTTTAAGGGTATCGATAACAAAGCCTGGTATCGCCAAGATAGTAACGGCAATTATGAAGATGTGACTGGATGCGGAAATACTCTTGCCGCAAGTAATCCGCACGCTGTGCGCCACATTATTGATTCGCTTCGATGGTGGGTTGAGGTAATCGGTGTAGATGGATTCCGCTTCGATCTCGCTACCGCACTCTATACAAGCCACTCTGCTTTTAATTCTTCATTGATGTCTGCGATTGAAGCTGACTCTGTTCTGCGTAACTTTAAAATGATTGCAGAGCCATGGGATATCACGCGTTATTCATTAGGAGATTTCCCACATCCATGGCGCGAATGGAATGACCGCTACCGAGACTCGGTTCGCCAATTCTGGCTCGGCGATCTTGCCCGCGGTTATGGTGAAGGTGTCTCAGATTTGGCATCAGGTATCAGCGGATCATCAGATGTCTTCTACTACCGCGGACCAACCTCATCCATTAACTTCATCACCGCCCATGATGGTTTTAGCTTGGCTGATTTGGTGATGTATTCACAGAAGCACAACGAAGCAAACCTGGAAGAAAACCGTGATGGCTCTAACGAAAATCGCACCTGGAACCTCGGAGTTGAAGGTCCTTCTGATGATCCAGTCATCAACAAGTACCGTCACTCTCTCAAGAAATCGATGATGGCAACCTTGATGCTCTCAGCCGGTGTTCCCATGATCACGATGGGCGATGAAATTTCGCGCACCCAAAATGGTTCGAATAACACATACTCAATGCCGCGCGATATGCATATTGGCATTCCTGACTCCACTGAAACTTTTATGGGTGGCTGGGCAAATAAATGGGATCTCAACGAGGATGAGATTGATATGCGTGAAGCTGTTGCAGAGCTATCTCGCATTCGTAAAACATATTTGGCCGATATTGCAGCAGAATTCTTTACCGGTCGCGTAGATCTTGGAACGCAACGAAAAGATATTGCCTGGTTTAGTCTTTCTGGAAATGAAATGACGGATGAACATTGGGGCGATGGCGATAAGCGAAGCCTTACCGTCTTTATTGATGCTGGACCTGATCGCGGTCTCTTGCTTCTGCTCAATTCTTCAAAGGAAGAAACTTTCTTCACATTGCCGGATTCCAAGTGGGGATCTAGCTATCGCCGAATCTTCGATGCCGCATCGCAAGTAACTTTGCATGAGCCACAGCTTCAACAACCTGGGGTAAAAGTTTCAGTGCAACCGCATTGCGCTCAGGTGTGGCTTGTCACACGACATTAATTCCTTGCAACTGAGGTAGGTACTAGGCGGTATCTATCGGCAGAGAATATATTTCTCAAGTGTTAGCAATCATCGCCCCCGGTCAAGGAGCACAGACTCCCGGAATGCTCGCTCCTTGGATTGAGGATGCCGAATCTAAAGCCCTCCTTATTCAATGGTCAGATGCAATCGGTCTCGATCTCGTGCATCTTGGCGTTCATGCAGATGGCGAAGAAATCAAAGACACTGCAAATGCACAGCCGCTGATTGTTGCCGCAGGCTTACTCAGTGCGCGGGCGCTTAATGTTTCTGGAAAGTTTTCACTTGTTGCCGGTCACTCGGTGGGAGAAATTACCGCTGCAGCTCTTGCCGGTGTTCTTACTCCACTCGATGCAATGAAGCTGGTTCGTACTCGTGGTGTTGAAATGGCGAAGGCAGCAGCCCTTGCACCTGCTGGAATGTCAGCCGTTCTGGGTGGAGACCGCGATGTTGTGTTGAAAGCAATTGCTGATGCAGGCTTGGTGGCAGCAAATGACAATGGCGGTGGGCAAATTGTCGCTGCTGGAGATTTAACGGCACTTGCCGCTTTGGCACCTGAAGGTGCTCGAGTTCGTGCACTTGCAGTCGCCGGTGCATTCCACACCTCTTATATGCAGCCAGCGGTAGAACCAATGCGATCCCTTGCAGCAAGCATCGAAGTAAAGGATGCAACGGTTGGAGTTCTTTCAAATAAAGATGGGGCCGTACTTCAATCTGGTCGCGAGATTTTAGATCGCATCGTTGATCAAATTGCTAATCCCGTGCGTTGGGATCTCTGTATGCAAACTCTCGCAGACCAAGGTGTTACCGGTGTTGTTGAAGTTGCGCCAGCAGGAACGCTGGTCGGATTAATTAAGCGTGCAGTACCAGCAATTGAGCAATCAGCTTTGAAATCTCCTGCTGAACTTGAGGCAGCCACATCATTTGCAGCAACTCACTCGAGCAATCAGATTAGGGGCAAGTAAGTGAGCATCAAAACCCGTCAAGGAAGCGAAAGTCAGATTCTCTCTGTTGGTGCATATCGTCCAAAGCGTCTTGTTCCGAATTCAGAGATCGTAGATAAGATCGAATCAAACGATGAATGGATTCAGCAGCGTACGGGTATTGCAACGCGTCGATTTGCTGATGAGACTGAGTCGCTCCTTGATATGGCTTGTTGGGCGGCCGAAGATGCACTGAAGAAGGCAAGGCTTTCGATTGACGATATCGATACCGTCATCGTTGCCACCATTACCTTTCCTTTTCAAGCACCATCTGCGGCAACCGCTCTCTTGCAGCGTTTAGGAAACCCTAAGGCGGCAGCTTTTGATATCAATGCCGCGTGCGCTGGTTTCTGCTACGGCGTATCTATGGCACATGACTTTGTAAAGGCGGGAACCTCAAAGAAGGTACTGGTCATTGGCGCCGAGAAGCTCACAGACTTCACCAATCCCTTTGACCGCGCGACTGCTTTTATCTTCGCCGATGGCGCAGGAGCGGTAATAATCGGTGAATCCGATGAAGCAGGTATCGGTCCAGTTGAATGGGGATCAGATGCCGATAACCGCGATGCGATTTTGATGAACCCCGCCTGGACAGATGCCCGTAATTACGATGAGCAGAAGACGGTGGAGGGAATTGTCTGGCCCAATATCTCGCAAGAAGGTCAGAAGGTATTTCGCTGGGCTGTCTTCTCTGTCAGCAAAGCTGCGCAGCGCGCACTCGATGCCGCTGGCGTGACAGTCAATGATTTAGATGTTTTCATCCCTCATCAGGCCAATCTTCGCATCATTGAAACTATGGCGAAAGATATGAAGATGCCAGATTCTGTTCTCATTGCAGATGACATTCGATCGAATGGAAATACTTCTGCGGCATCAATTCCACTAGCAATGGATGCACTTCTTGAGAAGCATCCTGAGATGCACGGAAAACTTGCACTGATCATTGGATATGGCGCAGGTCTCGTTTATGCGGGACAAGTTGTCAAACTTCCGCCAAAACCATAAAAAATCTCTAGAAACCGCGCCAGTACTAGGAAGTAGCGGTAATTTTTAGAGAGAATAAAGACCTGATACAAAAGAAGTTCAGATGTACGAAAGTAAATAAGCAATAGAAAAGGAATATAACAATGGCGCTTGCACAAGCAGATGTACTCGCAGGACTCAAGGAGATCGTTGAAGAAGTAGCTGGTATCCCAGCGGCATCAATCGAACTCGACAAGAACTTCACAGAAGATCTCGAAGTTGACTCACTCAGCATGGTTGAAGTTGTAGTTGCATGCGAAGAGCGTTTCGGCGTGAAGATTCCTGATGAGAAGGTAACTGAGCTTGTCACTGTTGGCGACGCTGTTAACTTCATCGTTAACGCATCAAACTAATAGAACAGTTTAAGTAAAAGGAATTATTGGTATGTCACAGCGTCGCGTAGTGGTCACCGGGCTCGGTGCAACCACCCCTCTCGGTGGAGATGTTGATTCAACCTGGAAGGCAGTTCTTGCCGGCCAGAGCGGAGTCCGTCTCCTGACCGATGATTGGCGAGAAATGCTTCCCGTGCATTTCGCTGCGCGCGTTGCGACAGAACCTGCAGATCAGATGGAGCGCGTTGAGATGCGCCGCCTCGATCGTTCCGAGCAATTTGCAATGATTGCCTCACGTGAGGCGTGGAAAGATGCTGGATCCCCCGATGACCTCGATAAAGAGCGTCTCGGTGTTGTGATCGCATCCGGAATCGGCGGAGTCATCACGCTGATGGATCAATTTAATATTCTTAACGAAAAGGGTGCGCGCAGCGTCAGCCCACATACAGTCCCAATGTTGATGCCAAATGGTCCGGCTGCAAATGTAGGTCTGGAGCTTCAGGCAAAGGCAGGTGTTCACACCCCCGTTTCAGCATGTGCATCAGGTGCTGAAGCTATTGGCTATGCCTTCGAAATGATTAAGAACAATCGCGCCGATATCGTCGTCAGTGGCGGAGTCGAAGCGGCATGTCATCAACTTCCAATGGCGGCATTTGCTGCAATGAAGGCGCTATCTACTCGCAATGATGATCCTGCACGCGCATCTCGTCCATACGATCGCGATCGCGATGGATTCGTTCTCGGTGAGGGTGGCGGCATCCTCGTTCTAGAAGAGTATGAACATGCAAAGGCACGCGGTGCAAAGATTTATTGTGAAATCAGCGGCCAAGGGCTTACCTCTGATGGTTATCACATTGCTGCACCAGATCCAGAAGGCTCTGGCGTACAGCGCGCGATCAAGTTCGCGTTACAGAACGCGGGAATGACAGCGAAAGATATTGTTCACCTCAATGCACATGCGACTTCAACTCCAGCTGGAGATGTGGCAGAGGCAAACGCGCTTCGCAAAGCACTTGGTGCTGATGCAGATCACGTTGCAGTTTCTGCAACAAAGTCAATGACAGGTCACTTACTTGGTGGCGCTGGTGCAATTGAATCTGTATTTCTTGTGAAGGCACTTCAAGACCGCCTTGCACCTCCTACAATTAATATTGAAAACTTAGACCCAGCTGTGACGGTAGATGTTGTGCGCGACACACCTCGCGCTCTTCCTGCTGGTGATATTGCTGCGTTAAACGACTCATTTGGCTTCGGTGGCCATAACGTCGTCCTCGTATTCAATTCCATATAATTTTGACTGGCTAAGTAATACACTCTTCTTATGAGCGATTCCATCGCAATAGATCCACGTGATCCAGAGCTTCGCATCAAGAGACTTATTGATGTGGATACATTCCAATTCTTACTGCCCCGCACCGATTGCGGAATGATTGCAGCAACTGGCACCGTTAACGGAAATAAGGTTGTTGTATTTGCATCCGATGCCACATCAAAGTCAGGCGCTCTTGGCATCGAAGGATCCAATGTCATCCTCGCTGCATACCGCGAAGCGATGGCATATCAATTGCCGATTATCGGAATCTGGCACTCTGGTGGTGCGCGTTTAAGTGATGGCGTTCTTTCGCTCAATGCATTTGGTGAAGTCTTTCAAGCGATGGTGCTTGCCAGTGGTCGCATTCCGCAGCTCTCATTGGTTCTCGGTCCAACGGCAGGTGGCGGCGCATACGGTCCTGCGCTCACCGACGTTGTAGTTCTTGCACCAGAAGGTCGTATCTTCGTCACAGGTCCTGATGTTGTGAAGTCGGTAACCGGTGAAGATATTGATATTGCTGCTCTCGGTGGCCCTGAGGCTCACTCCAAGAACAGTGGAGTCGCACACGTGATTGCTCCAACAGAAGATGTCGCCTTTACTGAGATTCAGGATCTGGTCTCGCTCTTTGCAGATCAAGGTCACTTCACAACTGATATTGCCGACACTGATCTCAGTGTTCATGTTCCGCCTGTTTCAAAGCGCTCATATGAGGTCCATCCTTTAATCGATGCAATTCTTGATACTGATGGCGAAAAGTTAGAGCTGCTTCCCGTCTGGGCCGAAAACATGTCGACAGTCATCGGACGTCTCGGTGGACGTACTGTTGGCGTAATTGCAAATAATCCAGCTCACATTGGTGGCGTACTTGATGCAGCGGCTGCCGAGAAGGCAGCTCGCTTTGTTCGTACCTGCGATGCATTTGGAATTCCGATGGTTGTTATTGCCGATGTAACTGGTTTCTTACCTGGTCCCGGACAAGAATGGGAAGGTGCAGTGCGCAGAGGGGCAAAGTTGCTCCATGCATTTGCAGAATCTGTTGTCCCGCGCGTTACTTTGATAACTCGACGCGCATATGGCGGTGCCTATGTGGCAATGAATTCAAAATCTTTAGGTGCAACTCGAACATTTGCCTGGCCAACATCTGAAGTATCAGTAATGGGAGCTGTCGCTGCAGTACGTGTCTTGCACCGTCGCTTGCTTGCAGATCTGCCAGAAGAACAACGGGCTGCGATGGAGTTAGAGCTTGCTGCAGAGCATGATCGCATTTCAGGTGGGATAAATACTGCAGTTGAAATCGGTGCAGTCGATGAGGTTATTGAACCTACGAGAACTAGAACCGCGCTAGCCCAGGCACTTGCATCGGCTCCGCATCGTCGCGGAACCCATACAAATATCCCGCTCTAAATTTACTTAACCGCGAAAGTCACTGAGACAGTCGATGTCACTGTCTTCTCAATGCTGCTGGTGTCATATGCACCACCGTCGGCTGTCATAGTTGAATCCGGAGTAGTCACCTGGAATACACCAGCACGAACTGATTGAACTGATCCAACGTTTCCGCCAACTGCTTTAGTGATTGCCTCAGCACGTACCTTTGCATCCTTCATCGCTTCTTCGAGCAACTGTGGACGAAGTGAAGGCAGAGTTGAGATGTAATACTGAGGGCCGTAGTTGTTAACGCTGACTCCTGTTTGCAAAAGTGAACCAATTCCTTGTGACAACTTTGCAATGAGCTGAACATCCTTTGAGCGAACAACCACATCGCGGTTTGCACGGTAGTTCAAGATACGACCGGTGTTATTGCCGTTCTGCCACTCTTCATTTGCATACGTTGAAACAGATCCCAACTTGATATCTGATGCAGCGATTCCACCATCTGTTAAGTATTTCGAAACGAGAACAACATCGGTTCCAACTTTTGTTACAGCGGCTGCAACTGATGGACGAGTCAAAGAAACATTAAGTGTCCAGACAGCGTTATCTGCAGTTGCAGAGGTCTTTGCTGAACCTGTCACAGTGATTCCGTTGGTGGTTCGAGATGCGAATCCAGAGCCCACCTTCATCAATCCGAATCCGAATGAGACCGCCAGGATTGATGCAGCGATGATGATCGCAATTGCCTTACGGCGCTCGATCTGGATGATGGGGCTATTTGCTGGGTTAAAGTCGTTGTTGCTCATGTTTTTAGTCTATTACTGGGAGGTATCGCCGTTCTACCGAGCTTCTCCCGCTCATCTCACGCTTGATTTCCCAAAATCAGGGAATATGCAATCGAGGATTGCTCTAGTACCCTTATGCCTAGTCGGACGCTTAAATCAGTACCCGTTTGTTAAGGCTTAAATCTTTACTCGGTATGGCTGTAGGCAAGATGAAGACTGGCGAAAGAGATAACTCGATCGCCCCACATATCGAAGGATAAGAAATACATGGCAACAGGTACAGTTAAGTGGTTCAACTCTGAAAAGGGATTCGGATTCATTGCAGTTGATGGCGGAGGACAGGACGTTTTCGTTCACTACTCAGCAATCCAGGGCAACGGATACAAGAGCCTTGAAGAGGGTCAGGCAGTTACATTTGAGGTTGTCCAGGGTCCTAAGGGTCCTCAGGCAGACGCAGTTAACCCAGCCTAATTACACTTACGAAGGACCCCGTCGAGAAATCGGCGGGGTTTTTCTTTGCCACAAAACTATTCTTTGAAATTATTTCTTAACGCTACTTCTTAGGTAGTGGTGGAATCTCGCCCACTTTTGCTTTACGTGCAGCAACTTCCTTTACCGGCGAAAGATCTTTGCCCTTCTTCCAAGCGTCAAGATATTTCCATGGCAAGACTTCTCCACGTCGAACCCACCAAATATCAGCAGGTGTTGGCCAGGAAATTCCGAAGTGAAGGTGCGGCGCAGTACCGCGTGCGCTTCCTGTTGAACCCACTGCACCAAGAACTCGACCAGCTTTGACCGGAACTCCTGGTTCGATACTTGTCGGAATGCTGCGCAGATGAGAGCCGTAATAACGAACTCCATCCACTCCAATGATTGAGACAGATAAGCCTCCACGATCGATTCCATTATTTGGTGGGCTCTTCCATAAATCAACGCGATTTACTTCATCGACAACGCCATCGATTGGGGCAACAAATTTGCAACCTGCCTTGGTCAAAATATCTGTAGCTGCATAATCATGGTGAGCTCTCGCATAATTGACTTCACAGCCAGCTACTGGAAAGAGGTAGACCGGAGCGGCCTGCGCACTTGCAAGAGGGAGAACTAAGAGAGAAATAATGAGTGCAATGATTGGTTTGCGCATAGTTGAAGGCTATCGCGTGAGAAGATAAAGCATGGAGAAATTCGGATACGTGGCGATGATTGCCTTCACTATCTGCGGCTCATTCTGGTTAGAAGTTATTTTCAAAGTAGGTGTACTTCGCCGCTGGAAGAGAGCGCTTTCATCAATTCTTCCAGTATCAATGCTCTTTATCGGCTGGGATGCATATGCAATCAAGCAAGGACATTGGTTCTTTGATCGCGATCAAATTCTTGGAATTTATGGCCCCTTTGGTATTCCCTTTGAAGAGTATCTCTTCTTCATCTTCGTTCCGGTTGCAGCTCTGATGACAATTGAAGCTGTTGTTAAAGTGAAGCCTCATTGGGGCCACAAATGACATATACAGCGATTGCAATCACAGCTGTTTTCGTGGCTCTCACCACTGATTACTTCATCGCCCGTACGCGTTTAATTCTGACGAAGCGATTCTGGACGTCATACGCAATCATCATCTTCTTTCAGCTGATTACCAATTGGTGGCTGACCTCACGCAACATCGTGATGTACTCCCCCGATGCAATTATGGGAATCCGAATCGCATCAGCGCCAGCAGAGGATCTCCTCTTTGGCTTCGCCTTGGTGACCTTGGTATTAATTCTCTGGGATAAGCCAGATAAATAATTAGGCGGTGATTTCGAAGAGCACTCCGCTCTCAGGTTTCATTACCGGCAACTGCAAGCCGATTGATGCCAGCTGTTCTCCAGTTAACTTCACACTTGGCCACCATCCTGGGTGCGCCTTCTGCAAGAACTCAGGCGCGCTCAGCTTTACCTCAACCGAGACTGTGTAGAGCGTCTTTGCATCCAAGCCATCGAAGGTTGCAACAAGTGGACCAAAGTTATCGAGTGATGTCAGTTGCATATAGCTAAAGACTGCTCGCTTCTTATCCTTAGATACTGTGCCATACATCTGTGCATTTCCAGTGATGACATCGCTACGAACAACATCTCCTGAATGCAAGAGATCGCGATTCTTCTTATAGAAAGCAACATATGCCTTGAGTACATCGAGTTCGTGCTCAGATGCTTCGGTTACGTTCCATTCGATTCCGGCATGGCCAAAGAGAGCATTGATGGCACGGAATGAAATGTCATGGGTGCGATGCATCTGGTGGCCGGTTGTCGGACCAATATGAGTACCAAGGAACTCAGGTGGAATCACCATCGCGCTCCAGCGTTGAATCTGCTGGCGCTCAAGTGGATCATTCTGATCAGATGTCCAGAAGCGATCAGCGTGCTCAATCATGCCGAGATCAACCCGACCTCCACCGGATGCACAGGATTCAATTTCAAGACCTGGATGGCGACGCTTGAGTTCATCAAAGAGGCGATAAATAGCTTCGGTCTGCTTGCGTACTACTGGGCGACCATCGCTAATCGGATCTGAAAGGTGGCGATTGTGATCCCACTTAATGTAGGCAATGTTGTTCTCTGAAAGTACTGCATCAACCTGATTGAGAACATGGTTATAAGCGCCTTCTTTAGTGAGGTCGAGAACTTGTTGCCATCGACCTTCCACTGGAATGCGACCAGGTTCTTGCAGAATCCAATCTGGATGCGCGCGATAGAGATCAGAGTTTGCGTTGACCATTTCGCCTTCAAACCAGAGACCGAATTCAATGCCCTTATCGTTGATGTATTTAATGATTGGTCCGAGACCTTCTGGCCACACATCCTTTGAGATAACCCAATCACCAAGACCTAAAGTGTCATTGCGGCGAGCACCGAACCAGCCATCATCGAGGACAACGCGCTCAACGCCAATTTCTGCAGCCTTATCAACAATCTTCTTGATGCCATCAAAGCTATGGTTAAAGTAAACCGCTTCCCACATATTGAGTGTCAAAGGACGTGGGCGAACCTTTGTGATGTGGTTGTTGCGGCCGCGAATCCAACCGTAGTGATTATCGGTCAGTCCATCCAGACCTGAATCGCTAAATGATGCAACCGCACGTGGTGCTTGATAGCTTTCCCCCGCCTTAAGAATTACTTCACCTGGCAAGAGATATTCACCGGCACCGATTGCCTTACTGCCATCAATCAGTCTTTCTACATGGTGGATGTTATTTCCAGACCATGCCATCGCAACTGACCAAGCGTCGCCGCTGCGGAAATTGGTTGAGTTGTTCAGGGCAATCTGAGTGATTGTGTAATCGTGACCTGAGCGTCCTTCAAATCCCTCACGCGATGTCAATCCATAGGAGATATCACGACGTTGCGGCTGACGTTCTTTTGTCCAGTGGCCATAGAAATCAAGGACTTGATCTGCCTGCTCTGCAAGTGGCAACCAATATAAGAAATGTTCGAGGAAGTAATCGTTACTGCCCTTATTTGTCACCTTGCCATCGATCAGAAGGACATCACTGGCTGTTAATTCGTAGTGAAGTTTAATTTCAAGTTCTGCAATATCATCAGTAAAGATTGCAACCAGGCTCTGATCTTTCTGAGTAGCGCTGGTGAGGACGAAGCGATTTGATGCAGCGACTCCCCCACGATGTCCGCGGAGCGCAGGGTGGCCGATAAATCCGCGGGAGTGTTCACGCAAAACAAGGTTGCGTGGTGCAACATCGAGGCCTCCATGAAAATGTGGCTTATGTGCTGCAGCTGAAAGTGCCTGCTCAGCGCTGCTATCAAGTTGACCAATCTTCTTTCCCCAATGGAGTATCGAAAGGGTCTCATCGCCTTCTTCGAAGATGATTGATGAGCGAGATTGGCTGAGATGAATCATGGATGCAGTCTATCTGCGCATAAATGCCTTGGATAGAAAAGGCTGTCTTGCCAAGTAAGATTACCCTCCCATCCAGTTTTTCTGGAGGCGGTAGCTCAGTTGGTTAGAGCCCCGAACTCATAATTCGGTCGTCGTCGGTTCGAGCCCGACCCGCCTCACCAGGTCTATCTATTTTCAAATACCTTCAGCGATCCGCCGTAACACGCTACCCATGTGCGATTGGTGGATGAGTCATAGGTAACACCGATTGGCTCATTACACGCCTTGAGGGTTTGAAGTACTTTCATATCAGAGGTGCGTACTTTAGAAACGGTGTCGCTATTAAAATTCACAACGAAGAGCGCGCTTCCGTCGCTAGAAATATCTAAACTGCGTGCAGCTTCTCCGGTTTTGACGCTCTTAAAAGTTTTATTTGCGACTAAATCCCAAGCTTGAACCTTTCCTGAGACATTCATAGTCACATAAAGTTTGGTTTCATCCGGAGAAAGTACGACCGCCCGAGGATTGGATCCGATTGGAATGAGAACCTTGGTGAAGTCTTGTAAGTTGATGCGGTGAATATGGGATCCGCCCATCTCGGCCACATAGGCGTACTTGCTATCTGAGGTAATTGCGATTCCGCGTGGATAACGTCCGATTTTGATTGATTTAACAGTCTTTCCACTCTCAACCGAGATTACAGTGACCGTATAGGAGCACCAATTGCTGACGAGAACGAACTTGTTATCCGGGCTGACTTTTACGACCTTCGGAACTGATCCCACTGGGTAAACCGCATCAATCTTCTTGCTTTCGAGATTTACTCGTGAGAGAAAACTAGTGTCATAGCCTGAGGCAGGAGAACAGGTGTCATGCCCTTCTTTGGTAAACCCTTTTCCAAACATCGCATAATTTGTGAAGTAGAGAAACTTTCCATCCGGCGAGAATGCTCCTTCTACCGGAGCGCCTTTATATGACCCTGAGTATTTCGAATAACCAAAGTCAGAGAGAACGACCGTATCTGGCACTGTTGCGATGAGCTCGGCCTTATTTGCATCATAGATTGTGACGCTATGGCGATACATCATGTTGTGCGCGCTAATCAAACCTGAATCTGAGGCAAGTACAGACTTGGGTGAAATGCTTCCATTAACTGTCTTGAGTAAAACCATCTTCTGCTCGGAGTTAAGAACTACTGCCTGGGTCGAGCTAATGCCTGCTATCAGGCCAAGAATCGTGACGAAAGCAATACTGAAGCGGCGCATATTGCAATGCTATCTCTACTTGCCATCTCATTCACAACCGTATGATGTAACCATGGCTAACAAGGTATGGAAATCTAAAGATGCAGCTACCTGCATTGTCATCCCTAGCGATTTAGATCATAAGTATTCGCGTGGAACATTGGGCGTGATATCTGGATCTGCGAAGTATCCGGGCGCTGCCGTTCTAACGACACGTGCTGCAATCGCGACTGGTCTTGGGGCACTTCGTTTCCATAGCAACTCAGGTCTTGCCCACTTGGTATTGCATTCAACCCCAGAGGCGTTGGTGCAACCTGGCCCAATCACTGCATGGTTGGCAGGACCAGGCATCGATTCAAAGAAATATAGCGACTTCACTACATGGCTTCGCCATCGTTGGTTTGTGCTACTTCATCGCCAAAGCGTGCCAACTGTTCTTGATGCTGGTGCGCTTCATCTTGCAGGTTCGCTTGAACAACCAACGTTGATTACTCCGCACTCTGGTGAACTTTCACGATTACTATCGCAAAGAGGAATCATCGCAAGTGCTGAACTCATCGAATCTAATCCACAAGAATGGGCGCAAAAAGCATCCGAAGCGCTAGCTGTTACCGTCTTGCTGAAAGGATCCAGAACAGTTGTCGCACATGATGACTACATACTTGAACTTCCCGTTGCTACCCCGTGGCTTGCAACGGCGGGCAGTGGGGATGTCTTAGCAGGAATAATCGGTGCGCTTGTTGCAACGAACTACATCGAAATTCTCAACGATATAGATCACCTCGCTCGAGTTGCAGCCACCGGTGCTTTCATTCATAACCAGGCGGCGTTGATTGCATCAGCCGGCGGACCCATCAGCGCCTCATCTCTGATTGATGCAATCCCCGAAGCTGTTGCGAAAATTCTCAAGTAACCTCGGTTTACCCTTGCGTAACTTCACGTTATATTCACAAGAGAATCACAACCCTACATTTTGCTCACTTTGCTCGATACCGTCGTTCCATGACTACTCTCCAGATTGAAAAGCCACGAATTCTTATCCTCGATTGCAATCGCTTTGAACTCGCAACGCTCTCTGATTCACTCCGTATGCAGAGCATTGATGTTGTGGGACAAGCCCCAGATGCATCTGCTGCGCTTCAACTCTTTCGTGCGGTAAATCCTGATTCTTTGATTGTCAATGTTCAAGGATGCGATCAGCAATGTATCGATTTATTACATGACTTAAAGCGGGAGAAGTCCGCGCTAGGGATTGTCTTATTGACCGATACATCAGACCTACGTCTCTACGGAATTCGCCAAGCAGATCTTCCAGTTGGGACACAGATCATTGAAAAGTCTGCACTCAGTGATTTGCGAGAAATTCGAATCGCAATCGATATTGCAAATAAACCTGATGTTAGAACAGGCTGGCTCGCCAATGATTGGAACTCATCACTGAACTCTCTTACCGATATCCAGATTGAAACACTTCGACTCTTAGCGCTCGGGTTAAGTAACTCTGATATCGGAAAGACTCGCTTTGTCAGCGAAAAATCGGTAGAGCAGACCATCACGCGAATCGCACAACATCTCCATGTAGTTCATGAGAAAGGCCGCAATATGCGAGTGATATTGGCCTCTGAGTACTACAAATGGGTTGGCTTGAAGGGTGAGCACGCAATCTAATCAAGGGGGCTGATGTAAAGTTGCGGACATGTCTGCAGAGCTCTCGATCTCCGATCTTCGCGCTCGGTGGAATGAAGTGCTCGACCTATTAGAGCGCTCCAACAGAGTCGCTTGGATGGCTTTCTTTGATGGACGCCTTGAGTCATTTGATAACGGCAGACTCACTTTAGATTTTTCAGATCCAGCAAAGCTGGCAATGGGCCACGACTATCGTGAAGCTCGCCTTCGAATGGCGCCTCAATTGCAAAGCGTCATCAGAGATATCTTCGGAATCTCCGTCGTGATTATCGAGAAGTAAATGTTGCGCCGTAAATCTATCGCTATCTTCTCAGCGCTCACCTTTCTCTCATTTCCTCTGACTTCCTCCCCTTCGGTTGCTGCGCCGAAAGAAGCGGCGCCTGCGATGGCTGGTCCGGGCGAGAGAATTCACGGTGCAGATATCAGCCGCTGGCAGCACCCGAATGACAAGCCCATTAATTTTGAGAAGATGCATGGCGCTGGCCTTCGCTTTGTCATGATTAAGGCATCTGATTCACGACAAGATGCCGATCGCCTAGCGCTGAAATATGTTGCAGCAGATCGCAAGGGCGCACAAGAAGCGGGCATTTACACCGGCTTCTACCACTATGCACTATTGCCTGATGTCTCCTCCAGCTCTGCGCTCATAAAAGATGCGAAGGTGCAGGCTCAGAAAGTAATTTGGCGAATCGGTTCACTCGGTGGTTACAACGAGATGGATCTTCCGTACGCACTTGATCTAGAGAATAACTGTGTTCGTTACCGAGCAAATAAATCGTGCTCAAAGCGAGCAAGCAAGAGCGCAGTAACGCTCTGGGCGAAGGCATTTATGAGCACCATTAAGGAGAAGACCGGAAGAACTCCAATCTTCTACTCATATCCAACATTTCTGGAAAGCTCGATGTCGCGCGATAAAGAGCTATCGCAATATCCATTGTGGTTGGCGCAATATGCGATAGATCCAGCTATTCCTACCGCACAACCTGGGGTAAAGAGCGTTGGTTGCTACGTACATTCTTGGACATCCTCATCATGTAAATCACAATGGGTTGTCTGGCAATACACCTCATGTGGAATCGCACCTAAATACGGCGTTCCTGGCAATCGTCTCGACCTCAACGTCTTTCGCGGCAGTCAAGAGGCCTTCCTCGCACTAGCTTCAGGCACCTGGGTTCCAGAACCAACGGATCTCATGCCTCACGATGAGACATCAACGATGGTGCTGGATTACATGGCAGCCTCTTCGACCGATAAGAATGTGATCTTCTCGCTGCAGGTGTTGCGCCCAGATAGCTCCCCTGTTGTAACCGGTGAAGTGAAATTTGTATCAGGGCCGAATGCAGCGCAATTTAAGTTCACACAATCCGTTGTGCGATTAACAAGTGGTTACTGGAAAATTTCACTAAAGACTGATCTGCCGGGAACTTGGAACGGACAATTAAGATTTAACGATCCATCTGGGACTCATGCTGATGTGGTTCTGCCTGTGACATTTACCTTGTTACAAGGAATCGCACCAACGCCAAGCCCAAGTCCAACAGCTAAGGCAACGCCCAAGCCAGCTACTTCAAATGGATGTAAAAACCAGATAAAGAATTAAGCGTTAATGAGCGCTTGCAGCGCTTGAACTTCAGCTTCAACTTGTTCGCGATATTGAGCAACTGATGCCTTCTTCTCTTTCGCTCCCCAACCAAGCACGGGTGCAATCAACGTTGCAATTTCATCTGCGAGGTCGATGCCGGCATGTGGGGCTTCGAATGCCAGTCGGGTGCGACGTGAGATGACATCATCAACCGACATTGCTCCTTCATGTGATGCCGCGTAGACAATCTCTGCCTTGAGATAAGGAAGATTTGGCGCCAATGGCTTTGCCAACTTCTTATCACCAGTGATGAGTTCGAGGACTTCGCTAATCATTGAACCGTAGCGATTGAGTAGATGAACCACTGTCTTTTCATCCAAGCCAAACTGTTGCGCAATCTGTGCGCTCTGTTGAACAAGTGCGAAGTATCCATCTGCACCGACCAATGGCAGCTTCTCTGTGCATGACTCGCTCACGATGCGGCGAAGATCAATTACAGCTAGGTCAATCGCATCTTTACCCATCACACGATAGGTCGTGTACTTGCCGCCGGCGATGCTGACAAAACCTGGCGCACTGCGATCTGTGGTGTGCTCGCGAGAGAGCTTTGTTGTTACAGAATCCTTAGCGTTAGAAACCAATGGTCGTAGCCCGGCATAGACACCAATGATGTCTTCGCGCTTGAGCAACGGATCGAGCACCTTATTGGCTTGATCCAAGATGTATTGAATATCTTCACTTGTCGCATGCGGTTGTGCGCGATCTCCATCGTAAGGAGTATCTGTCGTGCCAACAATCCACTTATCTCCCCATGGAATCAGGAAGAGTACTGAGATTGCAGTTTTAAGAATGATTCCTGTGTTGGATTTGATTGCATCTCCCGGCATCACAATGTGAACGCCCTTGGACATAGTTACGCCATAGCCAGCTTTAAGGCCGAACTTCGCATGCATCTCATCACTCCAGATACCTGCACACATCACAACAGATTTTGCTGAAACTTTAATCTTCTTGCCGGTTTCAATATCGGTAACAGTTGCACCGATAACCTTCTTGCCATCTTTAATCAATTGATCTACTTCAACTCGAGTCGCAATAGTTGCGCCATGGCGACGAGCGGTTCGAACAATTGTCATTGTATGTCGTGCATCATCTACCTGAGCGTCATAGTACTTAACGGCACCGGTCACGATGTCTTGACGAAGTGATGGCGCGATCTCTGCAATCTTTTTACCTGACATGTGCTTATGCCAAGGAAGTGCGCGTTGGAAACCTCGGAGAACGTCGTAGAGCGCAAGACCTGCGCCAACGTATGTGCGATCTTTTAACTTTTCATGTAATGGATATAAGAAGCCAACTGGCTTGACCAAGTGTGGGCTTAATGAAGAAACCATAAGTTCGCGCTCATGAAGAGCTTCGCGCACCAGTTTAAAGTCATACTGCTCGAGGTAACGAAGACCACCGTGAATCAACTTACTGGAACGACTTGATGTTCCTGATGCAATGTCACGTGCTTCAACGAGGGCAACTTTTAATCCTCGGGATGCCGCATCGAGAACTGCGCCGGCACCTGTTACGCCTCCACCGATAACTAAAATATCGAACTCTTCCGTGGCAAGGGCTTTGATAGCAGCATCGCGTTGCGCTGGACTGAGTTCTGATGAAAACATGGCGGCTATACCGATTTCTAGAGCTATTGAGTAGGCTTAAGGATATGGCATACGTAGGCAGTTTGGACCAGGGAACTAGCAGTACTCGCTTTATGATTTTTGATCAGGGCGGAAAAGTTGTTGGCCAACATCAATTAGAACACCGACAGATCCTCCCCCAAGCCGGCTGGGTTGAACATGATGCCGCTGAAATCTGGGATCGAGTCCAAGAGGTTATTTCGGGAGCGCTCAAGCAGGCAAATCTCCTTGGTTCAGATTTAGCCAGTATCGGAATCACCAACCAACGTGAAACAACTGTGGCTTGGGATGTATCGACCGGCGCCCCACTACATAATGCAATTGTCTGGCAGGATGTTCGAACCGCCTCATATCTAGAATCCTTGCCGGAAGCTTCGCGAAAGGTCCTCACCCATAAGAGCGGCCTCACCGTTGCTCCGTATTTCGCCGGAAGCAAGATGCATTGGTTTATTGAAAATTCAGCTGCAGTGCGTGGCGCCATCGCTGCAGGTACTGCACGCTTTGGAACGATTGATAGCTGGTTGCTCTGGAATCTCTCTGGTGGCACACAAGGTGGAGTTCACTTTACCGATGTCACCAATGCCAGCCGCACATTATTGATGAACCTCGAGACTCTCGATTGGGATCAAGAGCTTCTAGATATTCTTGAAGTTCCACGCTCAGTTCTTCCAGAAATTAAATCTTCCTCTGAGATCTATGCGCTCACAAATCCACATGGGCCACTTGGCGCTGCAGTTCCGATTGCTGGAATCCTTGGCGATCAACAAGCTGCCATGGTCGGTCAAGTCTGTTTTGATCGCGGAGAATCGAAGACAACTTATGGAACAGGTAACTTTGCGCTGCTCAATACCGGAACTGAAATTGTTCGCTCACAGAATGGCTTACTGACAACGGTGTGCTATCAATTTGGTGACCAGCCTGCCCGATATGCACTTGAAGGTTCAGTGGCAGTTACTGGATCAGCGATTCAATGGCTTCGCGATCAATTGGGAATCATTACTCATGCAGCAGATACTGAAGCACTTGCATCATCTGTTACAGATACTGCAGGCGTTTACTTTGTCCCAGCATTCTCTGGTTTATTTGCTCCATATTGGCGAAGCGATGCGCGCGGCGTGATTGTTGGTTTAACGCGTGCAGCAACGAAGGCTCATCTAGCTCGAGCAGCTCTGGAAGCAATCTGCTATCAGACACGTGATGTTATGGATGCGATGATGGCAGATTCTGGCGTTCCAATGAGTGAGATGCGAGTCGATGGCGGAATCACAGCAAACTCACTCTGTATGCAGATGCAGGCAGACATCATGGGAATCGATATCACTCGACCATTGATTACCGAAACAACTGCGCTCGGCGCTGCATATGCAGCTGGCCTTGCAGTTGGTGTCTGGGCAAATACCGATGAGTTGAAGAAGCAATGGCAACAATCTCGTCGTTGGAATTCAACTTCTACAGCAGAAGGTCGTTCTGAAGGATATGCAGGTTGGAAGAAAGCAATCGAACGCACCCTGAATTGGGCTTAGCCAAGATAGGCTTACCTCATTATGAACGAGATTAAAGAACTTTCAGCTGGAGTCATTCGTACCGACCGCACAATGAATGATGGTCGCACGATTCGTTACTACGACACAGCTGGCCAATCTCGAACAGTTGTAGATCAGCGCGAGAAGGAAGAGCAGCCAGGAATAGGCGAACTTCGCCTCGATCCCCTGGTTAATGAATGGGTTGCCATGGCAGCTCACCGTCAGGGGCGCATCTTCTTGCCACCGAAAGAACTCTGTCCGCTCTGCCCTACAACGGGCGAACTTCTCACTGAAATTCCAGAATCAGAGTATGAGGTCGTCGTCTTCGACAACCGCTCTCCGTCTCTACGACCACCAATAGGTGACTTTGCTCTACCCGATCTGGTTGGTGCAGATACCGATGAGGGCGTAGCTGCTGGAAAGTGTGAAGTGATCTGCTTTACCGGTGACCATGGTGGATCATTTAAGACGCTTTCCCCACAGCGCGTGCGCACATTGCTAGAAGCTTGGCGTGATCGCACGGCAGAGCTTTCCACGCTTCCTTATG
Source organism: Candidatus Nanopelagicaceae bacterium (assembly GCA_965267625.1). GTDB lineage: Bacteria > Actinomycetota > Actinomycetes > Nanopelagicales > Nanopelagicaceae > Planktophila. The sequence goes on along the minus strand of OZ254124.1, from coordinate 393,357 downwards.
TAGAGCACATCGCTCCATTTGAGAATCGTGGCGAAGAAATCGGCGTCACGCTCGCGCATCCACATGGTCAGATTTACGCTTACTCATATCTTCCACCACGCGTGCAGAAGATGCTCGCGGTGGCACAGGCACATAAAGAGAAGACAGGCCATGTTCTCTTTGATGACGTTTTAGCTCGCGAACTCCGTGATGGTGTGCGCATCATTGCTCGTAACGAACATTGGGTTGCTTACACGCCTTACGCTTCCCGCTATCCATTCGAGATTCATGTCGTACCACTTCAGCCAGTGGCAGATTTAACAGAGCTCTCCCCGGCAGCATGTGACTCATTCCCATCAATCGCGATTGAAGTCATGCAGCGCCTTGATGGTGTCTTCGGAATTGAAATGGCATACATTGCGGCTTGGCACCAAGCTCCCGTTCGTCAAGGTCGAGATCTATTGCGTCTGCATTGGCAGATCACATCGGTTCGTCGTGCTCCAGGAAAGTTGAAATATCTTGCTGGCTCTGAATCAGCGATGGGTGCATTTATTATGGATATGAAGCCAGAGCAATCTGCACAACAACTTAAAGATGTGAAGCTCTAAACCAATGGCAGCGTTGGAGAATGCTTTTCTAGAGCTCTTTGGGCATAAAGCAGAAGTTCTCGCTGAAGCGCCAGGACGCGTTAATCTCATCGGCGAACACATCGATTACAGCGAAGGTTTTGTACTTCCTTTTGCAATTGCAGATCGCACCTATGCAGCGATTTCTCGAAATAGCGATGGTTTAGTGCGGATTGCCTCGCAACAGCGCAAGAATCGTATTTTCACAATTGATATCAACGATGTGAAGCCAGGAAGTGCGGGTGATTGGGAGAAATATGTGCTCGGGGTCATCTGGACGATGGGCATCACAACCGGAGTAGATATTCTCGTCGATGGCCATGTTCCATCTGGTGCAGGTCTCTCATCCTCTGCAGCTCTTGAATGCTCTGTTGCAGTTGGACTCAACTCTCTATTTAATCTTGGCAAATCTCTTGAAGATCTCGCTCGTGCAACTCAAAAAGCTGAGAATGACTATGTTGGAATGCCATGCGGAATCATGGATCAATCTGTCTCATTGATGGGACGCGAAGGTTCAGCACTTCTACTTGATTGTCGTGACCTCACAACAGAATCAGTGCCTTTCGATGTGGCTTCACAGGGGCTAGAACTTCTCATCATTGATACACAAGCCCATCACGCCCTTGTCGATGGTGGTTATGCAGAACGTCGTGCATCATGCGAATCAGTTGCCGCCAAGTTTGGCATTACCTCCATGCGCCACCTCACTATGGAAGTTCTGGAGGCTCGTAAGGCGGAAATTACTGAGACCGAGTTCATTCGCGCTCGACATGCGGTGACAGAGATTCAACGTGTAAAAGATGCAGTCATTGCTCTTCGTGCCAATGATTTCGTAACGCTTGGTCGCCTAATCAATGAATCACATTTCTCACTTCGCGATGATTACACCGTCTCATGCGTAGAACTCGATCTCGCAGTTGATGCAGCCCTTGCTGCTGGAGCGCTTGGTTCACGCATGGTTGGTGGCGGTTTTGGTGGAAGCGCAATAGCGTTGATTAAGGCTGATCAGATTGAAATGACGAAAGATGCAATCAAAAACGCCTACGCCGGCAAGGGTTTCAAAGCTCCACGCTTCTTCACATCCTTGCCGAGCGCAGGCGCTTCAGCACGACTTCTTGCTTAATTAACTTGTTGAACTTGCCGCTGAACCAAGCGTGACCTTAAAGGTCTTCTCTCCACCCGTTGGCAGAGTGACCGTCACAGTTGCAGATGCACCTGGAACAAGGGAACGAATTCGAACAATCGCGCTCTCAGTGTCAGGGATCTTCACGCCATTAATTGCGGTGATGATAGAACCTGCAGGAATACCAACCTTCTCGGCCGCTTCACCTGCGCTGAGGCGTGTGATCTTTGCACCGATACCTGTGTAGGCAGGATCGAAGAAGACTCCGAGAACAGGTCGAGTTGATTTACCGGTCGCGATAATCTCATCGAGAATTCGCTTTGCTTCGGTGATTGGAATTGAGAATCCAAGGCCAATGGATCCACTGGTTCCACCTGAGCTGAGAGTTGCAATCGCAGAGTTCACGCCGATAAGTCGGCCTTGTGCATCGACAAGCGCTCCTCCTGAATTACCAGGGTTGATGGCAGCATCAGTTTGAATTGCATTTACATATGACTCTGATCCAGCTGAGCCAGTTGTTACTGGGCGATTAATGGAAGAGATGATGCCGCTCGTCACGGTGTTTGCTAGACCGAGCGGTGAACCGATAGCTAGTACCGGCTCTCCGACGCTGATCTTTGTGGAATCACCGATAGAAATCTCTGGAAGATTTCCGACGTTAATTTTCAAAATGGCTAAGTCATAGTTCGCGTCGCGGCCAACAATTGTTGCTTTGTATTGATCGCCCGATACGAGCTCGACTGTGATTGTTCCGGTCGATGACGCACCTTCAACAACGTGATTATTGGTAACGATGTAGCTTGTTGATGCTGTGGATTTGTAGATTGAGCCAGAGCCATTTCCGCCTCCTGATGAGGTGGTTACCTTGATTGAGACGACAGAAGGCGTGACCAGAGATGCAATTACCTTTGCATCGATGGTTGAGGCGCTACCAATGGTGATCGGTGTGCGATTTGAAGTACATGTCCCATTGGTTGCGAGATAGAGAGCCTTCGTACGAGTATCAGCACATGCTGTTATAGAAGGAGTTGGTGTTGTTGCGGCTGTGGCCATGGTTCCGGCTACTGCTGCACCTGCTACAAATGCGATGATGGTTTTGAAGTTCTTCATACGGCAGATAGTGCCCGAACTTCCTGAGATTTTCCTGTTATGAATTGAGGAGAATTTTTAGACTTCGACTACCCAGCCGCTCTTGATGGCCACCTTCACTGAAGCCAACGGGCGCTCGGCAGGTCCGGCAACTGGTGCTGCGCCATTGAGTGGATCAAATTGCGCACCGTGGCAAGGACAGATGAGCTTCTTCTTGCCCTTGTTATATGTGACGGTGCAACCTTGATGGGTGCAGATCATCGAGTAAGCGAAGACGCCGGTCTTTGTGCGAAAGACAATTGCAGGAACGCCTTGGCTCGCTGTCGTAAAAGAATAAGTGCCGCCAACTGGAAGCTTCGTGACTTTAACGATTTTGGTATTTGCAGCCAATGCCGGGTTCTTAGAGAAGATGGCTGGAAGCGATGCTAAGGCGACGACCATTGCACCGCGCAGTGTGGCGCGACGTGTGATTGCCTCGCGGTTTTTCATATGCTCCCTGACTTGGATTCGAACCAAGAACCTGTCGATTAACAGTCGACTGCTCTGCCGTTGAGCTATCAGGGAATGTATTCGTGCGGAGCGCACTCTATCGCAAGGCTGCGAGTGCGCCAAAATTAAAGGCTACCGACCGCCAATTCATGCAGGCTACGGCGGGTGCTCTCCAGGGCCACCAACTGGGCAAATGAGGCGTTGTACTCATCCCCATTTTCAACTGGGTTGAGGCGTTGCAGGCGAGATTTGAGATCTGCAATAGCTCGGCTGATTCCGACCTCACGAAGTCGCGCCACAATGCTGGCCACATAGCGTTCGGTGATTTCGCCTTCGGCTCGAATTGGTTCAACTGAAAGTTCTGTAAAGAGCGCCTTCATCTGTGGGTCGGTAATTTCTTCAGTAGTAAATGCGCGAGTTGCACCGAGTGAATTAATGGTTGCCGCAAGGCTCTTGTATGCGGGATGAGTAAATGAACCATCTTCGATCGTCGTCCATGTTGTGACGAGCGCAGGAAGTTGTACTCGAGCTTTTAAAACTTCGCGCTCTAGCATCAAGGTTGGCTCCAGCGGATCTGGACGCCATGATGTATCGCTCTGTGGATCATCACCATGTGTTTCGTTGCTGCTCTGTTGCGCTGGAATATTGCGTGCACCGACTGCAACAGCGCGAGAAACAATTTCTACCTCCACGCCCAACCAACCTGCAAGAAGTCGTGTGTACTCGGGGCGAAGTGACTTATCTCGAATCTGCGCCACTAGTGGAGCTGTGGCATTGAGCGCGTTGACGCGACCTTCGGCGGTATCAAGATTGTGTTGCTTGAGCTCAGTCTTAATCGCAAACTCAAAGAGTGGAATTCGACGTGCAATCAAGTCACGGAGCGCTAGATCACCTTTATGTTGGCGTAAATCGCAGGGATCAAGTCCGTCGGGTTCAACGGCAACAAAGGTCTGAGTAACAAATTTTTGATCTTCATTAAATGCGCGCATCGCTGCTTTCTGGCCCGCTGCATCACCGTCGAAGGTAAAGATAACTTCGCCGCGGAAAGCATCATCATCCATCAAGAGGCGGCGAATAATGCGAATATGGTCTGGACCAAATGCCGTTCCACATGTTGCAACTGCGGTTGTAATTCCAGCAAGATGACAAGCCATTACATCGGTATAGCCTTCAACAACGACTACTTGGCGCTTCTTAGCAATCTCTTTCTTCGCCATATCTAGTCCGTAGAGGACCTGGCTCTTCTTATAAATTGGAGTTTCAGAGGTATTGAGGTACTTAGGACCCTGATCTTCTTCATCGCTGGCGAGCTTGCGCGCACCAAATCCGACGACATCACCGGAGATATCTTTAATCGGCCACATCAAACGATTGCGGAACTTATCGATTGGTCCGCGTTCACCCATCTTAGAAAGACCTGCAAGCTCGAGTTCATCGATAGTGAAGTTCAGCGCGCGCAGGTGCTTTGTGAGAGCGTCCCATCCGTTCGGTGCGTAGCCAACGCCAAATGCTTCACAGGCTGCGCGATCAAAACCACGTTTGGTTAAAAGTTCACGACCAACCTGGGCATCAGGTGAGGTATTGAGAAGATTCTGAAAGAACTTTGCCGCTTCTACATGTGCTGCAACCATGCGTGAGCGATTTCCAACTGGAGCTTTTGTGCCGCCTGCATATTCTTCATAACGAAGCGTGTAACCCATGCGATCTGCAAGGCGTTCAATGGTTTCTGTGAAAGAGAGATGATCGATCTTCATCAAGAACGCGATGACATCGCCACCGGTCTGACAGCCGAAACAATGGAAGTAACCCTTGCTTGGGGTTACGTGAAATGACGGTGACTTCTCATCGTGGAAGGGACAGAGTCCTTTCTTCTGTCCGCCGCCAGCATTCTTGAGCTGAACATAATCGCCGACGACTTCATCGATGGGCGCGCGTTCGCGGATATATTGGACATCCTCATCTCTAATACGACCGCTCATGTTTGTACCTTAACCGCGCTTTCCGGTTTTGCCACTTAAGTGAGCGTGCAGGGCATATGCGCCTGGGTCGGTCAGGCTCGCAATTTGGTCGATAACCACACGAAGTCGAGCGGCATCATTATCTGCTCGCTTCCAATCATCTTCAAAGATTGGGTCGAGTTCTAGCGGTGCATTTGCGTAGAGCATCTCAACGAGCTCGCGAATAACAATCTGCTGTTTCTCGTATCGCTCTTGTGATGCCGCCGCATTAATCAAATAATGACCGGCAACTGCCTTCAGGAAATCAACTTCGATTACAGCCTCGCGCGGAATAACAAGATTTGCGTTATATCGAGAGAGATTTCCATCGCCATGAATTGCACGAGTCTCTTTCTCGGCCGCTAATACAAAACGGCCGATCAACTGTGAAGTTGTATCTTTCAAGCGAGCTAATGCACGATGGGTGCGATCAAAGCCGCGCGGCCAGCAGGAAAGGGCTTGCAATCTCTCTAGGGCAGCCGATGCTTCTTCTTGAGTGGCATCGCTCTTGTAGTCATTGCTCATGACCGAATAGAGAACGTCAAAGTCACGTTCGAAATCAGAGACCGTAACCTGACCTGCGAATATTGCATCTTCTAGATCGTGCACTGAGTAAGCGCAGTCATCGGACCAATCCATAATCTGCGCCTCAATACACTTTCGACCTTCCGGGGCACCTTGGCGCATCCAATTGAAGATCTCAACATCATCTGAGTACACACCAAACTTACGAGGATTTACCTGATTGCTCCATGGATACTTAGTTGCTGCATCGAGTGAAGCACGTGTGAGATTGAGACCGACGCTCTTTCCGTTGTTATCTACCGTCTTTGCTTCAATCCGCGTGAGCAATCTAAAGCTCTGGGCGTTACCTTCAAATCCTCCGCAATCGACAGCAACTGCAGCGAGAGCTTCTTCTCCATTGTGGCCAAATGGCGGATGGCCTAAATCATGTGAAAGACATGCGGTTTCAAGGAGATCCGGATCTGCACCCAGTGATTCTCCGAGCTCGCGACCGATCTGTGCACACTCAAGAGAATGTGAAAGTCGAGTACGTTGAAAATCATTTTCCCAAGGAACTGCCACCTGCGTCTTAGCGGCCAAACGTCGAAGCGCTGCCGAGTGGATAACACGAGCACGATCGCGCATGAATTCGGTACGACCCGCGCGTTTTGCAGGTTCATCTAAGAAGCGATCTTGATCGCTTATTGAATAGCCTGGAACCTCTGTGCTCACTGGTACACCTTATAAGCCTTCACTGGGAAGGTGGTCACTGATATTGATTCCACGACGTCCTAGGGTGATGTAAGCCAGATATGCACCAGCTTCGCGCGCTAAATAACGAAGTCGAGAGTTCTTGAGAGAGTTGGGGCCATCTTGAACGGGTGAACAAGTCGCAACCGCCCCAAGATCTTCTGCCATCGTAATAGTGCGATTGCAGTGATATGCATCGGTCGCGATGATGACATCACTAATTTTGCGCTTCTTCATCTCTGCAACATAAGCAACTGTCTGAGTTCTCGTATCGCGCCCGGTTGGTAGAGAAATAATTGCGCTTCGCTTTACGCCATGAGTGCGCAACCAATATGCACCGGCTGCAGCTTCTGTGGTTCTATCACCTGGCGCACCAGAGCCAACAGTAATAATGAGCGGCGCTAAACCTAAAGAGTAAAGTCGCTTTGCCTCTTGCAGGCGAGCCAGAAGAACATCACCAGGTGCACCATTGAGTTGAGAAGCACCAGGGACAACAACAACTTCGGCGCTACGAATAGTTGGATGGTGTGCAGCGTTCCAGGTAACGAAGATTGCGTACCCTGGAATGGCGATAACAACAGTCATAATCAAAGTAATCACCCGGCGGATTAATTTAAACATCATCCACCCGAGAACATATCTTCAGATTCGAGGTGAATCATCTCGTCTGGATCCTTGAGCCAGCCATCAGGCAAAGTTGGTGTTCGTCCATGGCTGGTGCGTCCGCGAGGTTTTTCAGCCACTTCTACTGGATAAGGCTGGTCCTCAAGTTGATTGAGAAGTGAACGCAACTCTTCCAGTGATGAAACCATGCCGAATTGTCTGCGAAGCTCGCTCGGTACTCGGAATCCCTTGAGATACCAAGCCATGTGCTTACGGAGGTCGCGACAACCGCGGATCTCAGATTCAAAGTAATCAACAATCAATTCACCGTGACGAAACATCACTTCACGAACCTCAAAGAGAGTCGGCTGCACTGGTGATTGGCTGCCTTGAATTGCCGCAACCAAATCTGAAAATAACCAGGGGCGACCTAGGCAGCCACGGCCAACAACTACGCCGGCGCAATTGGTTTGCTTGATCATTTCGACAGCATCAGCACCAGTCCAAATATCACCATTGCCAAGCACGGGAACGCCAGTTGGCTTGAGGTGTTCCACCAAGTTGGCAATTGCAGACCAATCAGCTTTTCCTTCATACATCTGTTCTGCGGTGCGAGCATGCAATGCAACCCAGGCAACTCCTGCATCAGCTGCTGACTTTGCTGCTTCTAAGTAGGTGTGGTGATCGGTATCGATACCAATGCGCATCTTCACGGTGACCGGAATTCCAAAAGGCTTTGCGGCTTCAACTGCGCCTCTCACGATTGCGCTAAAGAGATTGCGCTTGTAAGGGAGAGCGGCTCCCCCGCCTTTGCGAGTTACCTTTGGAACTGGGCAACCAAAGTTCATATCAATGTGATCGGCTAAATTTTCGCGACCAATCATCTTGACAGCTTCTGACATGTGATGTGGATCGACGCTATATAACTGCACCGAGCGCGGCCATTCTCCGGGACCGGGTTCAATCATGCGCAGAGTTTCCGGAACTCGCTCTAACAAGGCGCGAGCAGTCACCATCTCAGAGACAAATAAACCAGCACCTTGTTCGCGACAGAGCATGCGAAATGGGGCGTTGGTAATTCCGGCCATCGGGGCGAGCACAACAGGTGGATCTACCTGATGTACTCCGTCTCGAAGCGGAAGTGCGAGTGGTGATAGCAATTGATTAACTAAGTACTAGCAACCGAGAAGCTTTGGAGCTAGCCAAGACTCAACCTGATCGATTGAGATGCGCTCTTGCTCCATTGTGTCGCGATCGCGAATTGTTACTGCATTGTCATCGAGAGTTTCGAAGTCCACGGTGATGCAGTACGGAGTACCGATTTCATCCTGACGGCGGTAGCGGCGACCAATAGCTCCGGAATCATCAAAATCAATATTCCAGTTCTTACGTAACTGAGCTGCAAGATCACGCGCCTTAGGTGAAAGGTCCGCGTTACGAGAAAGTGGAAGCACAGCAGCCTTGACAGGTGCGATGCGGTGATCGAACTTCATCACGGCGCGCTTTTCCATCTCGCCCTTTGAGTTAGGCGCTTCATCTTCTGTATATGCATCCATCATGAATGTCAGCGCACAGCGATCAACACCTGCCGCTGGCTCGATTACAAATGGTGTCCAGCGCTCGTTCTTCTCTTGATCAAAGTAAGAGAGATCCTTACCTGATGCTGCAGAGTGCGCCTTGAGATCGAAGTCGGTGCGGTTTGCGATTCCTTCAAGCTCGCCCCATTCGGTGCCGTTGAATTCAAACTTGTACTCAATATCTGTAGTGCCCTTTGAGTAGTGTGACAACTTCTCTTTAGGGTGCTCGAATAAACGTAGACGCTCTGGATTGATTCCGAGATCCTTGTACCAATTCAAGCGAGTTTCAATCCAATACTTATGCCACTCTTCATCTGTTCCTGGAACGACGAAGAATTCCATCTCCATCTGCTCGAATTCACGAGTACGGAAGATGAAGTTACCTGGTGTGATTTCGTTGCGGAATGACTTACCGATCTGGCCAATACCAAAAGGTGGCTTCTTACGTGATGTTGTCATTACCTGATCAAAGTTAATAAAAATTCCCTGTGCTGTCTCAGGGCGCAGGTAGGCCAGACCTGATTCATCTTCAACTGGACCTAAGAAAGTTTTGAGCAAACCAGAGAACTGCTTTGGAGTTGTGAACTGACCCTTGTTACCGCAGGCCGGGCAGTTCATCTCGGTCAGTGATTCAAGCTTCTTCTTATGCTTTGCCTCGTATTGTTCTTCGAGGTGATCGGCGCGGTAGCGCTTGTGGCATGCGGTGCACTCGGTTAACGGATCGCTAAATGTGGCAACGTGCCCTGATGCTTCCCAGACCTCGCGCGCCAAGATCACTGATGAGTCGAGACCAACAACATCTTCACGTCCCATGACCATGGACTTCCACCATTGGCGCTTGACGTTGTTCTTTACCTCAACACCAAGTGGTCCGTAATCCCAAGATGCGCGCAAGCCGCCGTAAATCTCAGATGAAGGAAAAACAAAGCCGCGACGCTTTGAGAGAGAAACAATATTTTCTAAACGATCTACCGCCATTGTGGGCTCCATCCGGTTTTAAGTTGCAACCGGAGAGTCTCAGGTGATGCTCCGGCTGGCTGTCGGCGCTCGTTAATCGATTCAGCTAATTAATGAACGTGGATGAAGTTTAACGCAATGAAATGCCTTTATAGATCGTTTGAGTAAGCCCCAGGCTCATCGATTGCTTGCGCTAAGAGCGGAACAACAGTCATCTTGATTTCTGTTGAACTCAGCGCGCGGCGATACGAGCCCACATTGATCCAATGGGTCACAAGAGTCCAGAGCTCTGGCTCATCGAGATTCTGTCCATAATCGCCAGAGACGAAACCATCACGCTGGGCAAAGGTCGAAAGCGCATGGGCGAGCGACTCTTTAAAGGCAGCTGACTCAGCCAAGGGGGTGCGGAAGCGTGCGATTGCGATCATGACGTGAGCCTACGGGGTCGATTTGCACTATGGGAATGAAAATCATTTTCATTTGTGATACCGTCTCACTATGAATATCGCAATCGTTCTCGCGGCGCTCACAGCACTGGCAACAACAGCGGGTGGATATATCGCCATTAAATCGAAGGATCGCCTTCACATCGTTCTCGGCCTATCTGCCGGCCTCCTCCTTGGCTTGGTCGCATTTGATTTGCTTCCTGAGGTCTTTGAGATGGGCACTACTGAATTTCTCCATGCGCCAGTTGTTTCGATTGCGTTAATTGCTGGATTTCTTCTACTGCACTTCTATGAGCAGATCTTTGGTTCGCACGAACCTGCAGAATCGGATTACGGACATGATCACAGTCACTCATCCAATATCGCAGGATCGCTTGGTGCGCTTGCAATGGGCGGCCACGTTTTCCTAGATGGTATTGCGCTTGGTGTTGCATTTTCTGTTTCCAATAATCTCGGATTAGCAGTTTTCATTGCACTTCTCGTTCACGCATTTAGCGATGGGCTCAATACAGTTTCATTCTTGATTAAGAACGGCTCATGGAGCAAGAAGGGGCTATGGCTCCTAGGCGTTGATGCCATCGCTCGAATTTCTGGAGCCGCTCTTGGAACTACATTTGCCGTCAGCGATAACTTCGTCGCGACATACCTAGCGCTCTTTGCCGGAATTGTTATCTACTTGGCAACTTCTCACATCTTGCCAGAAGCGCACTCTCGCCATAAGTCTCGCTACACAATTGTTGCCACAATTGTTGGCGTGATTGTGATGTGGGCACTTGTCGCCTTCTTGCACGGCATGGAGTAATTAATTGTCACGCTCTAATCCACGCGTATTAAGCACGCTTGAACGCGCCGGCGGGTTTGCCAGTGCGCAAGAGGTTTACCGTCTCATGCAGCGTGAAGGCGAGAGCATCGGCTTAACCACCGTCTATCGCTCACTCCAAAGCCTTGTGAACGACAAGATTGTCGATGTATTGCGCCGAGATGATGGTGAAGCCATCTATCGACTCTGCGGTGAGACCCATCATCATCACTTGGTCTGCAAGAGCTGTGGTGAAACAGTCGAGATTGAAGGCGGAGCGATTGAGAAATGGGCGAAGAAAGTCGCAGAAGAGAATGGTTTTCGCGATGTCGGTCATACCGCTGAAATCTTCGGAATTTGCAAGAAGTGCTGAGGTAGCGAAATGACACCGTGGAGAATCGCATGTGCGGTAATTGGAATCATCTTGGTCTTGATCTATGCCGGTGGCGCTAATTATTGGAATCAACCAGATGGTTGGTATCAATCGTTACAGAAGCCTTCCTGGCAGCCACCGGGATTTGTCTTTGGAATCATCTGGCCCTACAACTTTGTGGTCATTGGAATCGCCCTTTACTCGATTGCCTCTCAGGCGAGACCTCTTCTCGTTGCAGTGGCTCTCTCGCTCTTTGCGGCAAGTGTCTTCTTCGCACTGCGCTGGTCCTATATCTTCTATTTCCAACATAATTTTTCCGCCGCTGGAAATTCGCTACTTGTCACAACAATTCTGACTTTACCGGTGCTCGCAATTCTCTTCTCGGTTTCGTGGAGAGCAGCAATCGCATTCATTCCATATCAACTATGGATCGGTGTAGCTACAGCGCTGAATTACAGTTACGCCAAAATAAATTAAGCCTTCCCAAACCGCCTGTCGCGCTCAGAATATTCTTCGATGGCTTTCCAGAGTTGGGCTGGAGTCATATCTGGCCAGAGCACATCCATAAAGACAAATTCAGCATAGGTAGCCTGCCACGGTAGGAAGTTACTTGTGCGCTGTTCACCTGATGAACGTAGGAACAAATCAACATCGCTCATCTTCGGTGAATAGAGGTATTTTTCAAATGTCTTTTCAGTGATCGAATCAGCTTTCACTTTGCCGCGCTTCACATCTTTCGCAAGCTCTGCTGCGGCATCAATAATCTCGGCACGACCACCATAGTTGACGCACATGTTGAGCGTGAATTTCTTATTCTTCGCCGTCAAATCTTCTGCTTCCTGCAGCTCTTCAATCACTGACTTCCAGAGTCGCTGTGGACGCCCGACCCAATTCACTTTCACGCCAAGTTCATGCAAGCGATCGCGACGATTGCGCAGCGATTCGCGGCTATAGCCCATCAAGAACTTCACTTCTTCTGGAGTGCGCTTCCAATTTTCAGTCGAGAACGCGTAGGCACTCATCTCTTTCACGCCAAAACCCATTGCAGCTTCCACCAGTTCGAAGAGGACTTTCTCGCCTGCCTCATGTCCGGCTGTGCGAGGAAGTCCGCGCTGTTTAGCCCAGCGGCCATTGCCATCCATCACAACAGCGATGTGGTTCGGGACTTCAATCTTCTTCTTACTCATGCACGCTCCACCATAGGCAGACTTCGAAGTCCGCGTTCAAGGTGCCATTGTAAGTAAGCGGCAATCAATCCACTAGCTTCTCGGCGGTTTTTGCCCTCACTTGCGGTCGCCGTTTCCCAATCAGAGTTGAGGAGCGCATCCATTAACTGCAGCGTTTCTGGTGCTGGTGTTGCAGAAGCTGATGGACGGCAGTCATTACAGACCGATCCCCCACCGACAAGTGAGAAGTATCGGTGAGGCCCTGGCTTTTCACAGCGCGAGCATTGTGAGAGAGATGGAGCATATCCACCGATAGAAAGTGATCGAAGCAAGAATGCATCAAGGATCAGCGATGGGTCATATCGATTCTCTGAAAGCGCGCGCATGCCACCAACTACTAGCGCAAACTCTTGTGGCGCAGGTTCTTGTTCATGTGGTGAGAAGCGTTCTGCTGTCTCTAGAATCGCGTGTGCAATTGTCCAGCGCTGATAATCGCTCGAAATTTCTTCACCATAATTCATTAACGCCTCAACTTGCGTAATGGTGTCGAAGGTGCGACCGGTGTGAAGCTGAATATCGACGTGGCTACCTGGTTCAAGTCGTGCACCGAACTTGGACATAGTGCGACGAACACCCTTAGCTACACCACGAATACGACCATGTTCTTTGGTCAGCATGGTGATGATGCGATCGGCCTCACCGAGCTTCTGGGTGCGCAGAACTATCGCTTCATCACGATAGAGGGCGCCTTTGCTCAATGCGCTGTGGGTACTCACGGCGCTAAGGGTAGTTAGCGAATAGCGCGGTTGATTGCAGACACGACCGCCTTCAGCGAAGCAGTTGTCGTATTTGGGTCGATTCCGACTCCCCAATAGACATCTCCACCGATTGCGCATTCGAGATATGCAGCAGCTGAAGCATCGCCACCTGATGAGAGCGCGTGCTCATGGAAGTCAAGCACGCGCACATCGACGCCGTAGTTATTCAAGATGTTGCAGAAAGCTGCAATCGGACCATTTCCGTGGCCAGCTAACTCAATCGCTTCACCGCGATCTGTCATCTGCACGGTTAGCTGAACATCCTGATTCATGACCGATGTTTGTGCCAAACCCTTAAGGCGGAAACGTCCCCATGGCGCAGATTCAGTTGGGAGATATTCATCTTCGAAGATATTCCACAATTGATCTGCGGTGATCTCGCCACCTTCGTGATCTGTCTTCTGCTGAACAATCTTTGAAAATTCAATCTGCTGACGACGTGGCAGATCAAGGTGATGCTCTGTCTTCAATAGGTAAGCAACACCACCCTTACCTGATTGTGAATTCACACGAATAACTGCTTCATAAGAGCGACCAATATCTTTTGGATCAATTGGAAGATAAGGAACAGCCCAGGTGTGCTGATCCATGGGGACTCCGGCAGCCTTGGCATCGCGCTCAAGGTGTTCAAAGCCCTTCTTAATCGCATCCTGGTGTGAGCCAGAGAATGCAGTGAAAACAAGATCGCCGCCATATGGATGGCGCTCAGGAACCTTTAGCTGGTTTGCATATTCAACGGTGCGGCGAATCTCATCAATATCGCCGAAGTCGATATGTGGATCGATTCCATGTGAAACCATATTCATGCCAAGAGTTACCAAGCAAACATTTCCGGTGCGCTCACCATTGCCGAACAATGTTCCTTCGATGCGATCTGCACCAGCAAGATAACCGAGCTCTGCAGCCGCAACACCGGTTCCGCGATCATTATGCGGGTGCAAAGAAACAATGACAGAGTCACGATTATTGAGGTTGCGACACATCCACTCAATTGAATCTGCATAGACATTTGGTGTTGCCATCTCAACAGTTGCTGGAAGGTTCATGATTGTCTTCCACTGTGGTGTTGGCTTCCAGATGTCATTGACTGCATTACAGACCTCAACAGCGAATTCGAGTTCAGTACCTGTATATGACTCTGGTGAATATTCAAATGAAATCTTGGTTTCAGGAACTGTCGCCATTAAATCAAGACATAGCTGTGCGCCATCGGTAGCAATCTTCTTGATGCCCTCTTTATCGAGACCAAAGACAACGCGGCGCTGCAAAGTAGAAGTCGAGTTATAAAGGTGAATGATCGCCTGCTTCGAACCAGCAATTGCCTCATAGGTGCGACGAATGAGCGGTTCGCGAGCCTGCGTTAATACCTGAATGATCACATCATCAGGAATCATGCCCTCATCAATAATCTTGCGAACGAAATCAAAATCTGTCTGAGATGCCGATGGGAAGCCCACCTCAATCTCCTTGTAACCCATCGCAACGAGCAACTTAAACATCGCTAACTTGCGAGGTGTATCCATCGGATCGATAAGGGCCTGATTGCCATCGCGAAGATCAACAGAAGACCACTTAGGTGCGGCCGTCATCTTCTTATCTGGCCAGGTGCGATCTGCTAGCTCTACTGGAATAAATGACGAATAGCGATGCACAGGCATCTTTGATGGTGTTTGCTTTGGAAAGTTCATGTACGTGCTCCTAGTTAGTTGGCCGAATTGTTACCGGCAACACCAAACCCCGCAGCGAGGAGACCGGTGATTAGGCCTCGCTACGGCGGATAAGTAGGAGTCCGCGGAGCTTCATAGTGAGGCAATAGTAGCCTGAAGATTAGCTGAAGCCAATCAGCTAGCTCTGCCTGTACCCAGATGGACATTTCGGGTTTGAACCCGACACGGATTTGGTGAGCTTTCCTTTGGTGCACATAATCTTTTTCGTTCTTGAGCTCTCCGAAAGAGGCTTGGTAGGGACAATTCTTAAGGCAAATTTGGGGCTTGAAAAGTGAAAATTCGAGGCAACGAAATTTACCCACGATTCTGTGCTGGAAAGTGTTGTTGTTGAAATAGTACTTGTTCCATCTTGATAGATAACTTCAAGTTCTGCACGCGCATTTATTAAATTGCTCTTCCAGAGACATTTTGCAAAACCCGCGTCTAGCATCACGCCGTAGTATCCCGAAGTCAATTGTCCATCTGATTGGAAATGCGGTGCTGATGCTTCAAAATTTAAAGAATTTGACTGTGCATTCCATACAGGTGGAGCAGGATTATAAATAGTTGCATTAGTAGATATCAATCCAACAATATTTTGTGAGGCCTTGCAATAAGTATTTATTTTGTATTGACTTGTAGAGAAACCCCAAGTGACTATATCTTGAAGAGATTTATCACTCATTACGCTAGGTACTTTCCTATAAAGTGCAGTCCAATTCTGCTCATTCCCTTTCCAGTATTTAATGAAAGATTGCATTCCTTCGATTAATTCTCCGTTGTACACCTTGAATTCGCAGGTGTATATCTCGCACAATTTGGAATCTTTTCTGATTTGATCGAATGTCAAAACTTCCGAAGTCATTACAAACGTTTTAATTGGTTTTCCTGAAAAAGTGATTAGTGCTCCGTCTTCCTCTAATTTAGGATTTAGAGTATGTGAATCCATCCACCCGATCAGATGCTTCGCTAGATATCCAAATTTGATTGCAACTTTAAACTCTAATTCCTCAGGCAAGTCGTAATGAATCGGGCAGATGCCGGCTTGAGAATTCGGAGGCAAAATGTCGGATTTAAATCCTAAATACACGCCGCCTTCCTTTGCACATGAGATTGGATCTTGAGAATCG
Organism: Candidatus Nanopelagicaceae bacterium; assembly: GCA_965267625.1. GTDB lineage: Bacteria > Actinomycetota > Actinomycetes > Nanopelagicales > Nanopelagicaceae > Planktophila. The sequence goes on along the minus strand of OZ254124.1, from coordinate 377,225 downwards.
GTTAAGCCAGTAATTCCTAAGTTAAATTGACCTGCTCCAGGATCGCCTTTAATCTTTTGAAACATCGCTGTTACTTGGTAAGTGCTACCGCCGTCATGCTTCTTCCCTAAGGTCCACAAGAATGGCTCTGAACCTGGTGGCAATAAATCAGATTCCGAACCTTGCCAAGTGTTGATTAGGTTTCCTTTGCCGAATGAAATTTCTTGGTGTCCTATTGGACGTTTTGGTTGACCACTAATCCAAGGTCCGGTGCCTTCTCTCACTTCGACTTTTTCGATACACGGTTCGTCAGATTTGAGAGAGCAAATAGGTAAAACCGCCTGATAGACATATTTGTCTTGCTTCCAACTTCCATAGGTTGGCCTTAAGAATGTCTGGTCGCCGATGATAATTCGGCTTGATTTCGGTGTAGCGGGAAGTTCTTTTGTTAACGATGCCAGCGTGATGGAATGAGAATTTGCACTTGCTGGCCCATGAGAAATTGTGTTTAAGGCAGCAATACATAATCCGACAATAAGACCTGCTCTTCGCCGTGGCATGACTAAATTTTAAGGCTATTTATCTTTCAAAGCGGCCTAATACTGCATGATGTACAGTCACATTTATTCTTGATTACCGACGGAATGACCATTAAGAAACGAGAGTGGATGCGAAGATCTGCCAAGCAAGAGCTGACTTCGCAACCAATGAGAGCGTGATGTAGGTGCGCTCACCGCGAAGATAGTCAGACCACTTTCCAACCTTCTTATATTGCAACCACTGCACGAGCGCGAATGAGTTGAAGAAGATAAAGATTGAAATCACGATTCCATAAACGAAGGCTGGGGCAGATGTATCTGCCGGGCCACCGATACTTAAGACATAGCACATCAGAGCAAGCCACGGCACAACGCCTGCGATACATCCGAAGATAAATGGAAGCCAGCCACCATTGCCTGGTGTTTCATATTTCTCTTGCAGCCAGCCAAAGAGAATCATTGAAGCGTTAACACCGAAGATTGCAACAATCGCGGCCACATCAGAGACACCGGTGATGAGTGCAATCAGGACAATCATTACGGAAGAGCTGATTGAGTATTCAACCCAACGGAAGAAATTGCGTTGTGACAAGAGACCTGCTGAATATCGTGGGAAGAATTGTGGTGAAGCCACGATGAAGTGGAAGAGTGAAGAAAGTCCCAAGAATGTTGCAACGGTGATGCCAATTGGCGCATCAAGAAGAACGATTGGATCTGCAAAAGTAGATCCTGGAGGACCGGCCATATAGCGAGCCACGATTGGCAAAGTGAAATCATTGGAAAGGGCTAGGACCACAATCATCTGTGCCAGGTGTAGAACACCTGCAATGACATTGGCGCGGCGAAGTTTGGCTGGGTTAAGTTCTTTACTCATACCTGAAAATGTACAGGCGCGATTCTCACTTTTCCTACTTAATTATGCTGAAGTCGGAATCCAATATGTTCGATACAACTCGCCATCCTCATATGGGTGAGGAACCAGAGCAGCAAACTCTCCCCCGCACTTTTCAATAATTCGGCGAGAAGCTTCATTTTCAGAGTGACAGGAGATGAATACCTTCTCTTCACCGCGTGCTTTCATAAACTCCAGACCGTATTTCAACATATATGTAGCGATGCCTTGCCCGCGAAATTCTGGTGCAACTCCGTATCCGATATGTCCGCCGACCAGGGCTAGGAAATCGTTGAGTTCATGTCGAATGGAGAGTCTTCCTGCAATCTTTCCGTCGGCGACAGCAACGAGAAAAGTGGAGGCAACCTTTCCTTCGGGAACTGTGGCCGCTTCCTTCCATGAAGCGACTCGATCAAGATAATCGCAGAACTCTTCATCCTGAATGTAATTGCTTAATAAGAAATCCCAATCATCAAGCTCCATCATTGCCTTATGGACTCGGGCAGCATCGGGTGCATCTTCTGGGCGTAGCTCGCGAATTTCAATATTCATCAGGAAAGCGCTTTCTTTAAAGCATCAATTTCCTTCATATCCTTAATCTCAAAGATCCAGCGCTTGAACGGTCCGTTCTTGATAGTGATCACGGCGTTCGGACGTCGCTTATAGATAGCGCAGAAATCTTTACCTTTGATGTATTTCATTGTTCCCAGCAGGGCAACGTATGGAATGCCCGTACCGATTCGAATACCTTTGAGCACTTGGCTCGTCCAAGGGTTCGCCACGATCTCAACCGATTCAATCTCGGATAGCGCAATCTCTGGTGAGCTATGAACAGCTCCGAGCGCTTCAAGCAGAGAAAGCTGCAGCCGTGCGCGACCTTCATTGATTACCAAATGTGCCATGTAAAAAGAATATCTGAAGGCAACAGCTAGAGGACTGGTAAATAACGATCGAGCTCGTACTGGCTCACCTGGCGGCGATAGTCCAGCCACTCTGCTCGCTTGTTGCGCAATACATATTCGAAGACGCTCTCACCAAGAGTTTCCCGAACAAGTTCGCTCTTCTCCATAATTGATATTGCTTCATTGAGGTTTGCAGGAAGCGTTGCTGAATCATTCGATGCTTCAAGCTTGTACTTACCTTCGATTCCCTTAAGGCCAGCTGCAATCATCACTGCATATGCAAGATATGGGTTGCAGGCAGAATCTGGTGAACGGAACTCAATCCGAGTTGAGTTCTCTTTATTTGGTTTATACATAGGGATACGAACAAGTGCGCCGCGATCGTTATGGCCCCAGTTGATAATTGCTGGTGCTTCTCCCCCGCCTTGTAGACGCTTATAAGAGTTGACCCACTGGTTGGTGACTGCAGTGATTTCAGAGGCGTGCTTCAAAATACCTGCAACAAACTGACGACCTACCTCAGAGAGATTGAGCTCTGCCTTTGCATCATAGAAAGCATTCTCTTCACCCTTAAAGAGGGAGACGTGGGTATGCATTCCAGAACCTGGGTGATCGGTAAATGGCTTTGGCATAAATGAAGCGAAGAAGCCTTGCTCGAGCGCAACTTCCTTAATCACGTGGCGGAAAGTCATGATGTTATCTGCCGTGCTTAACGCATCTGCGTAACGAAGATCGATCTCTTGCTGTCCTGGTGCACCTTCGTGATGGCTGAACTCAACAGATACACCCATCGCTTCCAGCAATGTAATCGCTTGGCGACGGAAGTCGTGTCCAACAACTGCTGGCGTGTGATCAAAGTAGCCACCTTGATCTACAGGAACTGGAGTCTCGCCTTTTTCAGGTTGTGATTTAAAGAGGAAGAATTCGATTTCAGGGTGGGTGTAACAGGTGTAACCCATCTCTGCAGCCTTTGCCAATGTGCGACGAAGAACATGGCGCGGATCAGTTGGTGATGGTTCGCCGTTAGGCAAAGTGATATCGCAGAACATGCGCGCAGCACCCGGTGCTTCGGTGCGCCACGGCAAGATAGAAAATGTCGCAGGATCTGGCTTTGCCAACATATCGGATTCAGATTGACGTGCGAATCCTTGAATGGCAGATCCGTCGAAGCCGATTCCTTCTTCAAATGCAGCATCGAGCTCTGCCGGTGCAATTGCCACTGACTTCAACGTTCCAAGGACATCGGTAAACCAGAGTCGGATGAAACGGATATCGCGCTCTTCGATTGTGCGAAGAACGAACTCTTGCTGCTTAGACATGTTGTCGCTGCTCATGCCCACATCCTGCCAATGCCAGATTACAGGCGTGTTACAAAGCCAAAATCACTCACGGCAACGTGCGGCCAAAGTGCCGTGGTGCTACCAATTACCGATTCTTAACATTGCCTTTCAAGTGATTTTTGGCTTTATTTAGAGCTCACGCCAGTGCGAGGTCATTGGCAGGCGGCGATCCTTACCGAAAGCACGGCGCGAGACCTTTGGTCCAGGTGGATATTGGCGACGCTTGTATTCGGCCTTATCGACCATCGCGATGACTCGCTTTACGAGTACTGGATCAAATCCCATTGCAATCAGCTCGTTATGGCCGTGATCCTCATCGACATAGTTGCGTAGTACTTCATCAAGGATTTCATACTGCGGCAAAGAATCAGAGTCCTTCTGATCCGGGCGAAGTTCGGCACTTGGCTCTTTCTCAATTGAGCGAACCGGAATTGGTGGCTTCTCGCCAGCAATCTCTGCAACTTTATTACGCCAACGTGAGAGCGCCCAGACATCGACCTTATAAATATCTTTAATCGGTGCATATCCACCGACCGCATCACCATACAAAGTTGAGTAACCGCACGCCAGCTCTGATTTATTTCCGGTGGCGAGAACAAGCATATTCTCTTGGTTAGAGATTGCCATCAAGGTTGTTCCTCGAACACGTGCCTGCAAGTTCTCTTCTGCAAGTCCGGTGAGTTTAAGTTCCTCCATATAAGAATCGACCATTGATTCGATGCGCACGGTGCGAAGGTGAAGGCCGGTATTTCGAGCTAGCTCTTCGGCATCTTCAATTGAGTGACCGGATGAATACTTACTTGGCATCGCAACGCCATGAACAAGTTCTGGGCCAAGGGCATCGCAGGCAAGGGCGGCAACAAGTGCGGAATCGATTCCACCAGAGAGACCAATGAGCACCTGGCTAAAACCGTTCTTAATCACGTAATCGCGAAGACCAACAACGATGGCGTTCCAGATTTCTTCCTCATCACCTAGGCGATGTGCGATGCCTGGCGTGAGAACGCGATCAAGCTTTGCCTCATCTTCACTGATAACAACATCTGGCTTGCTTGTGCCGCCTTCGGCATCGAGATCGAGCAGCATCATTCCATCTTCAAATTGTGGAGCTCGCGCAATCACATTGCCCTTGGCGTCGACAGCAATACTGTCGCCATCAAAGACCAAATCGTCTTGCCCGCCGGTCATGTTGAGATAGACAAGTGGTGCGCCAACTTCAAGTGCGCGCTTCTTAACAAGTGCTGCGCGAACATCATCTTTATTGCGCTCAAAAGGTGATCCATTAGGAACGAGCACTAAGCCAGGTGTGCGGGCTGCCAGACGTGAGGTAACTCCACCATCGACCCATAGATCTTCACAGATCAAAATTCCAACATCGATTCCGTGGATGCGAACAACCAGCGTTGAATCACCTGGGACAAAGTTTCGGTACTCATCAAAGACGCCGTAATTCGGGAGCTGGCACTTTGTATATGTAGCAACAATCTTTCCACCGGAAATCACGGCGACGCGGTTCTGCGGAGCGCCATTGACCGCATCGAGATATCCAACGATAGAAACAATTTTCTCTGGCAGAGCTGCCGCTAAAACTTCGATGGATTTCGCGCTGGCAACCTGGAAGGAAGGACGAAGCGCCAAGTCTTCAACTGGATATCCAGTCAGCGCCATCTCAGGAAAGAGCACAACATGGGCGCTGTTATTTGCAGCCGATTCAGCATGGGCGAGAATCAGAGCAGCATTGCCTTCGAGGTCGCCCACAGTCGGGTTGATCTGGGCGAGAGCTACTCTCAACTTCATTGTTCAAGAGTAGAGGAGTATCGTTTGGGATAGAACCCGGGGACCCTTTGTGGCTTCGAGGAGAGGAAAAGTTAATGTCTTCAACGACCCTGTATGGCGGAGCTGCGCACCGACGCGTGACCATCTTGGATTTAAAGTCAGCGAAAGAGCGCGGCGAAAAGTGGGCGATGCTCACCTCCTATGAACAGATGACCGCATCGATCTTTGATGAGGCCGGTATCCCGGTTCTATTAGTGGGCGATAGCGCTGGCAACAATTTCCTCGGCGAAGAGAACACCATCCCGGTCACAGTCGATGAACTCATCCCATTGACTCGCGCAGTGGTTCGCGGATCACACCGTGCCATGGTCGTGGCCGACCTTCCCTTTGGTTCTTACGAATCTTCTCCAGAGCAAGCGCTGGCAACTTCAATTCGCTTCTTTAAAGAAGCTGGTGCGATGGCGGTCAAACTTGAGGGCGCACATCTGGAAACGGTAAAAAAGTTAACTTCATCCGGAATTCCAGTAATGGGCCATCTAGGCCTTACTCCACAATCACTTCATCAACTCGGTGGATATAAGGTCCAAGGTCGCACCGATGGTGAGGTCATGAAGGCAGCTGCGCTTGATTTAGAAAAGGCCGGTGCCTTTGCCATCGTTCTTGAATTAGTTCCTGAAGGATTGGCGAAAGAAATCACCGCATCCCTCTCAATTCCTACAATCGGAATCGGCGCCGGCGCAGTCACAGATGCGCAGGTTCTGGTCTGGACCGATATGGCTGGATTAACGGCAAAGCCGCCCAAGCTGGCAAAGGCTTATCGCAATCTTCGCCAAGAACTCTTGGATGCAGCCAAGGAATATGCCGATGAAGTTCGCACCGGCGCATTCCCGACTGAGGCGCAGACTTTCCACTAACCCTGGCACTGATTACTATCACCGGATGTCGAAATTCGCGATAGATCTCTCCCCGCTCAAGAAGTACCCAGATTTCCGTAATCTCTGGACCGCCGGGCTGATTTCCTATCTCGGTTCGATGATTACCTACGTTGCCCTGCCCTTCCACCTCAAAGAAATCACCGGTTCATATCTTGCAGTCGGTATCCTCGGCGTCATCGAAATTGTCCCGCTGATTATCTTCGGGCTTTACGGCGGAGTCTTGGCAGATAGCGTCGATCGCAAGAAGATGATTTGGGCAACCGAGGCGGGAGCGCTTCTCATCGTCGGGGTCCTGCTCTTTAATTCGATTCTGCCCAATCCAGAAACCTTGGTCATATATGTAGCAGCTGCTCTCTTCGCCGTGGTCGATGGATTACAGCGCCCATCAATGGGTGCGATATTGCCGCGGTTGGTCAAACATGAAGATCTCGCAAGCGCTTCAAATCTCTTAACTCTCCGCTGGCAATTTGGTTTTATTCTTGGGCCAACTTTGGGTGGAATTATCTTTACAACTTTTTCCATCAGCACTGGTTACATGTTGGATATTGTTACCTATTTAATTTCGCTCGTCTTTCTGGCGAAGGTGCGAAATATTCCTCCCTCTGCCGATAACGAAAAGCCATCCCTGGCAGCGTTATTGGAGGGTGTGAGATATGCATTTAGTCGCCCAGATTTAATGGCGACCTACATCATTGATCTTGCCGCGATGTTCTTTGCAATGCCTAATGCGCTCTTTCCATTCTGGGCAGATCTCTTGGGTTCTCCATGGGCGCTCGGCCTTTTCTATTCAGCCGGAGTATTTGGAGCCGTGGCAGTTACATTGACTAGTGGGTGGACCAAGACATATCGCTTCCATGGCAAGGCAATTATTTTGGCGGCCATCGGATGGGGATTGGCAATCGCGCTAGCTGGCCTTTCACATTCCCTCTTCATCGTTCTCCTCTGCCTCGCTGCCGCCGGAGCCTCCGATCACATCAGCGCCCTCTTCAGATCTGTAATTTGGAATCAGACCATCCCGGATAATTTGCGCGGTCGTCTGGCTGGAATCGAATTACTTTCATATTCAGTCGGCCCGCTCGCCGGACAATTGCGTGCTGCCACCATCGCTTCAGCTACTTCTCTTTCCTTCTCGGTAACTTCCGGCGGGGTAATTTGCGTAATTTTCGTGGTCATTTTGGCGTTTTTGATGCCAAATTTCTGGAAATATGACGCTGAAACCAATAAATATGCCGTTCAAGAGCGCGAAAATCGTAAAAATGTAGAAAATAAGGATGAGAATTAGAAAAATCGAGATCATCGGCAGAATATTTAATTTATTTTGCTATCGATTTTTATTAAATGCACGAAAAATATAAAAAAATAATTAACGACACGCACTGTGTTTTTCTGCACTATGTAGTGGCATTTTTTTTCAATATCAGTCACACTTATCCACGAAACAGGTTTGGGTGACGGATCCGAACCCTTCCATTTAGGAGATAAACACATGGCTGCTGCTAAGAAAGCTGCTCCAAAGCGTAAGAAGGCTGCTGCAAAGCCAGCTGCTGCAAAGAAGGCTGCTCCAAAGCGTCGCAAGAAGGCTGTTGCAGCTCCAGCTGCAAAGAAGGCTGCTCCAAAGCGCCGCAAGAAGGCTGCTGCTAAGCCAGCTGCTGCAAAGAAGGCTGCTCCAAAGCGTCGTAAGAAGGCTGCTGCAAAGCCAGCTGCAAAGAAGGCTGCTCCAAAGCGCCGCAAGAAGGCTGCTGCTAAGCCAGCTGCTGCAAAGAAGGCTGCTCCAAAGCGCCGCAAGAAGGCTGCTGCAAAGCCAGCTGCAAAGAAGGCTGCTCCAAAGCGCCGCAAGAAGGCTGCTGCAAAGCCAGCTGCTAAGAAGGTTGCTAAGCGCAAGCCAGCAGCGAAGAAGACAGCTGCTAAGAAGGCTGCTCCAAAGCGCAAGAAGGCTGCTAAGAAGAAGTAATTTATTACTTATAAAAAACCCCGCCACTGTATGTGGCGGGGTTTTTTATTGCTTAAATCTTTATTGTTAAAAAATTAATCCTTATCAATATCTTTAATTCGAGCAGCAACTCGATCAAAGATCTCTGCAAGTGCCTTCTGGTCACCCTTGTCGAGAACATCGAGAAAGCGGCTTCGCACACTGTTTACATGGTCCGGAGCTGCGGCGACAATCGCCTTCCATCCCTTGGCTGTCATGATGGCAAATGAGCCTCGCTTATCGTCAGGGCATGCTTCACGGCGAACCCAGCCCTCTTTCTCCATCACCTTAATGCGGTGAGAAAGGCGAGAACGAGAAATCATGGCGACCTCGGCGAGCTCTGACATGCGCATCGTGCGTTCAGGGGCATCGCTGAGCTGAGCGAGAACTTCATAATCTGCCATAGATAAATCGTGTGCGGCGAGATCCTCATCGAGGGCATCAAGAAGCCGGCGACTGGCGATGATGTATTGGCGCCAGGCCTTCATTTCAGATGGGTTGAGCCACTTAGGTGCGGTAGCGTTTTTCTCTGCCATATACGCAATGATACGACAATAGTTGAAGATTCAACCAAAGGAGTCACGAGTGAAGTCAGGCAATCCGATCAATCCTGCAACGGCAAGCCGTTCAGGTATTGACCGCCAATTTATGAATCTAGAGGTCCGCCCTCAGGATGACCTCTTCCGCCACTTCGCGGGAACCTGGCTCGATACCTACGAGATTCCGGCAGACCGCGCCAGCGATGGCGTGACCCGCACACTCTATGACGTTGCTGAAGTTCAGGTGCGCGAGATTATTGAAACCGCTTCCGGAAGTGGTGAGGCGCAGAAAATTGGCGACCTCTACAAATCATTTATGGATACTGAAGCTATTAAGGCTCGTGGCCTTTCGCCACTGACGGCAGATCTTTCGGCAATCGATGCAATCACAGACCTCACATCATTTATCACCACGATGGCTCGCCTGGAGATGCGCGGAGTCGGTGGAATCTTCGGCGCTGCAATCTATGCCGATGCAATGGATTCGACGATGAATATCTTCCATATCGGCCAAGGTGGATTGTCGTTGCCGGATGAGGCTTACTACCGCGAAGAGCAGTATCAACCGATTCGCGAGGCGTTTGTTGCCCACGTAACAAAGATGGGCGAGCTCGCTGGAGTTCCGCTTGCTGCCGCTGATATTCTTGCACTCGAGACCGATATTGCCAGCCACCATTGGGATCAGGTTAAAGATCGCGATGCGACTCTTACATATAACAAGACCACTCGGCCAGAGCTAGAAAAGCTTGCTCCAAACTTTCTTTGGGAGCTCTGGGCGAAGAACGCTGAAATCCCTGCCGTTGCTTTCGATAGCCTCAATATCCACGAGCCATCTTTCTTCTCTGGCCTATCAGCGATGCTCGCTGATTTTGACTCACGTCGAAACGTGTGGATTTCATGGCTTAAGTGGAATCTCATCAGCGCAAGCGCTGCTTATCTCACCGACGATATCGTTCAGCAGAACTTCTCTTTCTATGGAACAACTCTCTCTGGCACACCCCAGATTCGCGAGCGCTGGAAGCGCGGAGTTTCATTGGTCCAGGGTTCACTCGGTGAAGCGATTGGAAAGGTCTATGTCGGCCTTTACTTCCCGGAAGAAGCCAAGAAAGCAATGCTCGAACTCGTCGACTATTTGATTCAGGCATATGAAGTCAGCATTAAAGAATTGCCGTGGATGTCCGATGCAACGAAAGCGAAAGCGCTTACGAAGCTGACTCAATTCACGCCAAAAATTGGCTACCCAGATAAGTGGCGTGATTATTCAGCCCTTGAGATTAAGGCAGATGATCTGATTGGCAACCTGCAGCGCATTGCTGCCTTTGGCCATGCCTACGAAGTTGCCAAGATTGGCAAGCCAGTCGATCGCGATGAATGGCATATGACTCCTCAGACCGTTAATGCGTATTACAACCCACTCATGAATGAGATTGTCTTCCCAGCAGCCATCTTGCAGCCACCGTTCTTCGATATGGAGGCCGATATGGCCGCTAACTACGGTGGAATTGGCGCAGTCATTGGTCACGAAATTGGTCATGGCTTTGATGACCAGGGATCTAAATATGACGGTGCTGGAAATATGGTTGATTGGTGGGTTGAAAGTGACCGCACAGCATTTGAAAAGCTCGCCGATAAATTAATTACTCAATATGACGCGCTCTCACCGGCTGCAACGCCTGATATTCACGTCAATGGCGCATTTACAGTGGGAGAGAACATCGGAGACCTCTCTGGTCTTGAAATCGCTTATAAGGCCTACAAACTGGCCCTTAATGGCGTTGATGCGCCAGTAATTGATGGACTCACCGGTGATCAGCGTTTCTTCCTCTCATGGGCGCAGGCATGGCGTGGAAAGAACCGTCCAGAAGAGGTGCGACGTCGCATTGCAACCGATCCACATAGCCCTGATGAATTCCGATGCAATCAGATTGTGCGCAACCTCGCCCCGTATTACGAGGCCTTCGAGGTCACACCAGAAGATGCAATGTGGCTCGAGCCAGATGCTCGTGTCCGTATTTGGTGACCGCTCTTTCTACACCCACCGGCTAAGATTTGGCCATTGTTAACTCAGAGATTAGAGACCTTTGAGAAGAGACCATAAGGAGTACTAATGAAGAAGCTCACTCGTAAGCAGTGGATCCTCGTCGGCGTCGGTGCCGTCGTTGCCCTCTCGATCCTTCGCTCAGTCACAAATGGTGGAAGCGACCTGCCTGCAGATAAGACAACTCTCGTAGAAGAGGTGGCTCCAGTTGCGACAATCGCATTCGACACTCCCCTCGATCTCGGTGGCGGCGTCTTTGTGACGGTTGCAGCTCCTACTCGCTTTACTCCGACAACATTTATGACAAATATCGACCAGAAGCCAAAGAGTGCAAACTCATTTAATGTGACAATCAAGAACGGCGGATCTACACCGCTTGATTTCACAACAGTGTCACTTATTGCAGCATCAGGCGATAACGTCTGTTTCGATGTCCTTGGTGACCTTGATATCAATGGCGCTCCAACTGAGGCGCTTGCAGCAGGCGCAACAGCTACCTATGCATACGGCGTTGGTTGCCAGGCAGCAGCGGGAGATCCACTGAGCCTTACAGTTCAGATTGGCGAATCAAAGGTTGCAGTGGAAGGCAAGCTCGCTTAATTAAATTTAATTAAAAAACCCCGGACCTTTACGGTCCGGGGTTTTTTAATTCATAAACTAAGCCTCTGGGAAGTGGCAAGCGATGCGATGGTTGGTACCAATCTGCATCAACTGTGGAACTTCGGTGCGGCAGCGATCTTGCGCCTTCCAGCAACGTGTATTAAATACACAACCTGATGGAGGATTGACTGGGCTCGGTAGATCGCCCTGCAAGATGATGCGTTCGCGTGCGCGACCAATCTTTGGATCTGGCACCGGAACAGCTGAGAGCAACGCCTTTGTATATGGGTGGCGAGGATGGCTGAAGAGATCGACCTTATCGGCCTCCTCCATCACCTTTCCAAGATACATAACGATGACGCGATCTGAGATGTGTTGAACCACTGAGAGATCGTGGGCCACGAAGATGTATGCCATGTTGAACTCTTCCTGAAGATCTTCAAGAAGGTTTACAACCTGCGCCTGGATAGAAACATCGAGTGCAGATACCGGCTCATCGGCAACAATCAGCTTTGGCTTCAACGCGATTGCGCGTGCAACACCGATGCGCTGACGCTGTCCACCTGAGAACTCATGTGGGTAGCGGTTGATGTGCTCAGGATTGAGTCCAACGCGCTTCATGAGTCGTTGCACCTCTTCGACGATTCCACCTTCTGGAGTGATTCCCTGAATCTCAAATGGTGCAGCAATCAGCGAACCAACAGTGTGGCGAGGATTCAAAGAAGCAAATGGATCTTGGAAGATCATCTGCATCTGTGAGCGGTAAGGCTTCATCTTCCGTGGTGACAATGGAGCGAGGTCTTCACCTTCGAAGATGATCTTGCCCTCTGTTGGCTCATAGAGCTTCAAGATTGTGCGGCCAGCAGTTGTCTTTCCGCAGCCTGATTCACCGACGAGGCCGATTGTCTGACCAGCGTGAATCTCAAGGTCGATGCCATCGACGGCTTTAACAGTTCCGCGAACCTTAGAGAATGCGCCACCTGATGTGGTTGGGAAGTGCTTCTTAAGTCCTTCAAGCTTTAATAGTGGCTGCGACGTAGTCGCTCTTGAAGTGGAATCTAGGGTCATTTGCGGCCACCGATTTCTACGCGAGCTTTAACGAGTTCTGATTCAGGAAGGTGGCAACGTGAGAAGTGATCGCTGCCCTTCTGATCCAAAGTTGGGGTTGTGGTTGCACAGAGGTTTCCTGGAACGCGATCTGAGAATTCGCAGCGCGCACGGAATGAACATCCCTGTGGCAAGTGGATGAGTGAAGGTGGCTGACCTGGGATTGCAACCAGACGCTTTGACTCGATCTGATCTACTCGAGGGATTGAGTTGAGAAGACCGATTGCATATGGATGGTCTGGACGATAGTAAATATCATCAGCAGATCCGCTTTCTACAATCTTTCCCGCATACATAACATTGACGCGATCTGCGACTTCAGCAACTACGCCGAGGTCGTGGGTGATCAGAATCAGAGCCATGTTGAACTCTTTCTGCATGTCGCGAATCAGCTGCAAGATCTGAGATTGAACGGTCACATCGAGCGCAGTCGTTGGTTCGTCAGCAATGAGAAGTGAAGGGTTGTTGATCAACGCCATTGCGATCATGACGCGCTGACGCATTCCGCCTGAGAATTGGTGTGGGTACTCATCAACGCGCTTATTCGCAGCTGGAATACCTACGAGATCAAGCATCTCAATGGCACGCTTCTTGCCATCTTCCTTGCTGCCCTCGTTGTAGAGAGACCATGCCTCAATCAGCTGGTTTCCAATGGAATAGTAAGGATGGAGAGCTGACATCGGATCCTGGAAGATCATCGACATCGCCTTGCCGCGGAGCTTGCGAACAATCTCTTCATCGGCAGAGATGACATCTACTGGACCGGTTTCAAGGTTAAGGAATGCCTGACCTGAAATCTGAGCAGTCTTGCGGTTGTGAAGACCCATGACAGCAAGAGAAGTCACTGACTTACCTGAACCGGACTCACCCACAACAGCAAGAGTCTCACCGCGAGCAACGCTAAATGAGATATCACTCGACGCCTTTACGAGACCGTCTTCGGTAGGGAATGCAACGTTGAGGTTCTTAACCTCTAAGAAGGGCTTTAGTGTCATTATGCAACTCGCACTCGTGGATCGAGGTAGGCATACGCGATGTCCACCAGAAGGTTGGCAATAACAACGAATGTTGCAGCCAAGATTGTTGTCGCAAGAATTGTTGGAAGGTCATAATCCTGAAGTACTGCACGAATTGAGAGACGACCAAGCCCTGGCAAGTTGAAGATCTGCTCGGTGATAATCGCACCGCCAAGAAGACCAGCAAAATCAAGTCCTGCCATCGTTGTAATTGGTGCAAGAGCTGCACGAAGTGTGTGCTTCTGCAGAATGACCTTCTCACTCAAACCCTTGGCACGCGCTGTGCGAATGTAATCTTCAGATGAAGTCTCAATCACATTTGAACGTGTGAAACGTGTATATGAAGCAGCATACGCCAGAGCCAAAATAATCCAAGGGAAGATAAAGGTTCTAAACCAGGCCACAGGATCTTCTAGCGGTGGGATCCATCGACCCATATTGAGCGGATCAATTAACTTAAATTTCAATCCCACAAAGAGCAGAATCAAAATACCGGAGATAAATGTTGGAAGCGATGTTCCAACAAGAACGAAGACGGTAGCCGCGCGGTCAGGCCATTGATTCTTGCGTCGGGCCGCCAAAATACCGAGCCCAACGCCGACTGAAATCCAGAGAATAAATGCTCCGACAGCGAGTGATAGCGTTACTGGAAGAGCATCCTTAATAAGTGTTGTTACACACTCGTGGCGGTTAAATGAATAGCCAAATGCTGGTGCTGGACATTCGATAGTTGCCTGACCTTCACCGTATGTGCGACCTACAAATAAACCTTTAACGAAGCGACCGTACTGAACCTGCACTGGGACATCGAGTCCAAGGCGGTGGCGGTTGGCTTCAATAACAGCTGGATAGCAGGCCTTACCGCAGGTAAGTGCTGCCGGATCCATAGGAAGGATTGCAAAGATTCCAAAGACAGACATGCTGACGAGAGTCAGAACCACTGCAGTGGCGCTCAATCGTCGAGCTAGATATTTCAACACTTTGCTGTATCTCCTTCAGTTGGTAAATCTTGAAAAACTTTTCAAACTTAACGCGAGTGTTGCGGGTGGCTGTCGAAACAACCACCCGCAACCTCTAACGCATTTAAAGCGCTAACTTCGATTGCATTAGTGCCATTTACATGGAACTAAATTCTTCGAATTTAGTTCTTTACGTACATCTGACCGAAGCCGAAGTTACCCTGTGGCTCCCAGTAGTAAACGCCGCCAACCTTTGAACCCCAAACGTTCTGAGTCTTAGAGAAGACAGGGCGGATGATCCAGTACTGATCCATCACGTACTGTGATAGTTCCTGCCATCCCTTAGCCTGCTTAGCGCGGTTTGTTTCTACCTTAGTAGCATCAGACTTCTTCTTGAACGCTGCGTATGCTGCATCGTTCCAGTTCTGTGAAAGGTTAAATCCACCTTCCTTTGTGAAGAGCTCAGGGATAACTGTTGATGCGTTAGCCCAGTCTGCACCCCAACCAGCAGATGAAATGTCATTCTGCTTTTCGGTGTTTAGAACTGTTGAGTAGTACTGACCTGATGGAATGAAGTTGAACTTCAAGTTGATTCCAGCTGCCTTTGTTGCATCCTGGATCAAGACTGAAGCCTTCTGGTTTGTCGCAGACTGTGCGATATCCCAGATGATTCCCTTGTCAGCTGCTGTCGCGCGTGCGTAAGCATCTGGGCAAGATGTCTTTGCCTTCTCAAGGTATGAAGCTGCATAGGTAGCGTTACCTGTGATCTTCCAGTTTGGATCGTGGATGTTGCCTGTTGTCTTCTTGTAGTCAAGACCGAGAACTGGCTTTACAGGGTTATCTCCTGGATCTCCGTAGAACACTGATCCACCTGAAAGGTCGATAAGCGCCTGTGTGTTGATCGCGAAGAAGACAGCCTTACGAACATCGAGGCAATCCATGTGGCCCTTTGCAACGTTCATTGCTGCATAGCGGACGTATGGGTCATACACGTTGAAGCGCTGTCCCTTTGTCTTTGGATCTGCAAAGAATGCACGTGTGTTTGCTGGCTGAAGAGCATCGAGTGATGCTGTGTTTGGAATCTGATCTTCGAGCATGATCGAGTCACGAACATCTTCTGCAAGACCGAAGCGGATAACGATGTTATCTGGGTATGGTGTACGAACAGTGTCAGAAGACTTCTTCCACTTGTCGTTACGTACGAGCTCCATCTGATCACCGATCTTGTATGAAGCAATCTTGTATGGACCGTTAGCGAATGGCTTGAGGTCATACTTGTCACCAGTGTCCTTAGACTGCTTTACAGGTGCACCAGCTGGGTATGTAAGTGCATAGTTGAAGTCTGCGAATGAGCGGTTGAGCTTGAAAGTAACTGTGTTACCTGAGCAAGAAACTGCCTTATCGAAGAGTGCCTGTCCGGTCTTCTTGTATGGACCCTTGTATGCAGATGAGCCATCCTTATCCTTAGGGATATCGAGAGCCTGCACGAGGTACTGAGGACCGTCTGTGATTACGTCAGCTGCGAATGGACGTGAAACACCGTAACGAACATCTTCACAGGTGACAGGTGATCCGTCTTCCCATGTGATGCCTGCACGAAGTGTGAACTTCCATGTCTTAGCTGCGTTTGATGGAACACCAGTGTTTGTTGCAAGGTCTGCAACGAGTGATGAACCTGCTGAACCTGGAACTGGCTTGTATGAAACCAAGTTACGGTAGATGTATGAGTTGAACAACGCGATATCGCGGCCTGTGTAAACACGGGCTGGATCTACGTGGTCAAACTGCTCTGCATGTGTAATGAAGTACAGCGTTCCGCCAGTAGTTGGCTTCTCTGCTGCGTTTGCAGTCGCGCCTGTAGCAACTGTTCCAACTGCAAGAAGTGCAGCTGTAGCTGTTGCAACAAGACGACGTGATGTCAAACGTGACATTAGTCCTCCTTGTAGAGATGAATCAAAGCGCCGTTGCGTTTCGACTTACTGCCCTTCACACAAGAGAAACTCGCGAGACCTCTCTTCTTGTGAAGTTCCCGTATTGCTACGGAAATCACTTGTCGTTCTGGTTCACATGGCCAAGGCCATTGAACCTTTTTTTATCTATTCGCCTTTGGATCTAACGCATCGCGAATTGCGTCACCCAAGAGGTTGAGCGAAAGAACAATGAGAATCAAGATGAAACATGGAATCAAAAGGTATGCCGGATCTTCGCGCCAGTAAGAAACAGCGTCAGAGAGGATCAAGCCGAAGGTTGCCTCAGGTGCCTGAACGCCAACACCAAGGAACGAGAATGTTGCCTCTGCTGCGATAAATGCAGGAAGAGAGAGCGAAACAAAGACGATAGCTGTTGGCCAAAGGTTAGGCAGCAGCTCTTTCACAATGATGCGCCAGTTGGATGCACCCATTGCTTGCGCTGCCATCACAAAGTCACGCTCACGCATAGACATCGCCTGGGAGCGAATAAGTCGGTAGAAGCCAGTCCATCCGAAGAAGACGAGGAAGAGGCCAAGCACAATAAGTCGCGCAGCATTTTCATGAGCGATACCTGTTGCTTCGATGCGCTGCACCATTGGAAGTGAGAGCGCGATGATCATAAAAGTTCCTGGGAATGACATTAAGAAATCTGCTAAACGCCCGACTATGGAATCGACGCGACCCTTGAAGTAACCGGTTGCGATTCCAACGAGCATTCCGATGGAGATAGTTCCAACTGTGGCAATGATTGCGACGATAAAAGATGTACGTGCGCCATAGAGAGCGAGCGCGAAGACATCTCGGCCAGTTCCTGGTTCGATTCCAAGTGGGTGATCCCATGAGATTCCACCCCATGCGCCGATTGGCATTGCGAAAGGTGTCAGAGTTCCTTCATATGTATCGCGAGGATTAACGCCAACAAGACGAGTAATGATGGGTGCAAAGAATCCAATGACAACGAAGAAGATAGATGCGTAGCCTGCATAGACACCGACACGGTTACGCGTGAAGCGACCCCAAGCGATCTGCTTCGGTGTGCGTTGAGCTACCTCAACGACATCGTTATCGAGCACTGTTGCATCAGCCACGTGTAAATCCCCTTATCGCAAATGATTCGCTTCGGTTATGACCATCCACAAGCATTTCCGCCAGCCAATACCGGCATGCGAGATAACTCATGAGTAGACCCGCAAGGGTAGTAAATGGTGAGCTAAAAAGAAACCCCAAAAGTCCGAATTAACCCGGTTTAGGCACCCTCAGGCGCGAGAGGCAAGACGCTTCATGGCGAGGAAGAGTGGAATGGCCAGGAATGAGCCGATAAACATCGATACAACCCATAACTCAGGCAGATCTGCCCCCAGCATGAGACCTGTGATGGCAGGACCGGCAACTCCTGAAATCGACCATTGAAGCGACATAAATGCATTTGCGCGGCCACGGATATGTTCTGGCGCTAATTCATTAGCAAGCGTTGGAATGACAGGAGCTTGCACCATCTCTCCTACGGCAAAGATCAGCTGGCTAATGCAGAGCGCGATGCCGGAGGCAATCAGCGGAAGCAATGGCGAGATTCCAACAAAAATCCATGATGCCGACCAGATGATTCCGATTGCCACGAGCGCGTTATATTTTGAATAACGCTCAAGGATGCGCATCACAAGTGGCTGCAAGGTAAAGATTGCCAAAGTGTTGACGCCGAAGATTAATCCCAACCATTTAGGTGAGAGCCCTAGGAACTCGGTGGCAAAAATTGGCACACCCGCCTGAATCACGCCATAACCAAATGTGAAGAGAATAATTCCGCCGGTACCTAGAAGCACCAATGGTTTAATTGCAAGGAGATCTCGGTAGCTTCCTTGCTTAGGTTCATGTGCTTGCGGTACATATCGATCAAGCCCTTCACCATGTAAAGAAAGAATGATTCCTAAGTAAATCAAGAATGTTGCGCCATCAATCCAGTACATGATTTGGAAAGAGCGAAGTGAACCTTCTTGGATGATTAATGATGAAATTAAACCGCCAAGGCCGAGGCCAAGGTTGAGCAACATAAAATTAAGCCCGAAGATTTTTGAGCGATGTTCCTCTGGTGTGACGCGAGTAAGCACGACGCTCTGCGATGGCCAGATAGCTTGTCCCGCTACGTTGATTGCAGTTAATGCCACAATCACATGTATATGGGTGACTGCAAAAGCCAATGATGCCGCTGCAACTGAATTAAGGAGAAGGCCGACCACCATCACCTTCTTAGGTCCGACGCGATCAATAAGAGCACCCAATGGCGTGCTCGCGATTAATGAGACCACTGCTCCCCATGACAACAGCAACCCACCGAAAGTGATTGAGAAGCCGCGCATTTCATGGAGATAGACCAGCAAGAGCGAGAGCGTCATTCCGCCACCAATTGCGTTAAGGCAGATTCCGATTACTAATCTTCGAGACTTGGGATTGAGAATCTCGGCAAAATCTTTATAGAGCATTTATTTCAAAAGCTCCTGCGCTTGTCCGAGGATTTCATTCTTGTAATCTGCAATCAGAGATAGGTGGCCATGGCCAGGCACAAAATTAAGTTTTCCAGTGGGGATGTGTTTTTCCAACCAATATGAATGTGCATGCGGAACCATAAAGTCATCATCGCCCTGCCAGATAAGAACAGGAACAGAGATGGCGGCGAGGTCAAAGCCCCATGGCGCAACAAATGCTAAATCGTCATCGACCCATCCATCGCAGCTAACCGCTAGTCCTTTTCGAATGGAAGTTGCATACTCATCTGCAATAGATCCATCGAGCGCCTTCTTATCGACATCTCCGATCAGCCCTCCGAGAGCTTCGCGAATATCATTTTCAGTCACTGTCTTAAATGCCGTCGCATTCACATCCATCCAGGCTGAGATAGCTGCTTCACCTTTAAGGGCCTCACCAAATTCAACTTCATTCTCTGGACCCATGCCGGCAAGGAAATCGAGATCCTCAACTCCGTACTGTCCAACGCTGGCCAAGGTGATGACACCTTTGCATCCTGACATCACGCTATTTGCGAGCGCATGCGGACCTCCACCCGACCAACCGATTGCAACAAATTCTCGAATTCCGAAACTGTCTAAGAGTTCACGAACATCATCGTTATTTGAAATTACTGTGCGACCTTCATTGCGATCGCTAATTCCATAACCGGCGCGAGTAAAGCTCAAGACGCGCAATCCACGTGCTGCTGCCAGCTCTAGCCATGGGCTCCAAATCGAGGCGTGTGCGGGAGTTCCGTGATGGAAGACAACCGCACTTGTTGCAGCGATGCCATTATCGAAGTATTCGAGGAAGCGACCATCGGTTAGCTTGAGAGTAGGCATCCGTGAAGTGTAAACCTCAATGCATAACTCTGTTACGAACTCTGTCAGAATACCGTCTATGACTTCCGGCTTTAAATACGAGATTAAGCACGCCTCTGAAAAGGGGCTAGCTCGCGTCGGAACTATCACTACCCCGCATGGAGAAATTCAGACCCCTGCTTTTATTCCAGTGGGCACAAAGGCAACTGTGAAATCAGTTCTTCCGGGTGCAATGGAAGATCTTGGCGCGCAGGCACTTCTCGCTAACGCCTACCACTTGTATCTCCAGCCCGGCCCAGATGTTCTCGATGAAGCCGGTGGACTCGGCTCATTTATGAATTGGGATAAGCCAACCTTTACCGATAGCGGTGGGTTTCAAGTTCTTTCACTCGGTGTGGGTTTTAAAAAAGTCCTCGCCATGGATGCGCAAACTTTTCGCTCTGATCAGGTAATCGCTGGCAATAAAGAGCGCCTGGCCCATGTCGATGATGAAGGCGTGACATTTAAATCTCACCTCGATGGATCAATGCATCGTTTTAGCGCTGAAATCTCAATGCAGATTCAGCACAAGATTGGCGCAGACATCATGTTTGCCTTCGATGAATGCACAACCCTTCATAACACCCGTCCTTATCAAGAGCTGGCGATGAAGCGCACCCACGAGTGGGCGCTACGTTGCCTTGATGAACATAAGCGATTAACGGATGAACGCAGCACAAAGCCATATCAAGCTCTCTTTGGAGTTATCCAAGGCGCGCAATATGAGGACCTCCGCAAAAAAGCTGCTGCAGATCTCGGATCAATGAGCTCATCCGGTATCTCCTTTGATGGTTTTGGTATCGGTGGCGCGCTCGATAAAGAATCCCTCGGCACCATCGTGAGCTGGGTTAACTCGACGCTCCCCCAAGAAAAGCCAAAGCACCTGCTCGGCATTGGTGCGCCAGAGGACCTCTTCGTAGGTGTTGAAAATGGTGTCGATACATTCGATTGTGTACTCGCATCTCGTATTGCTCGAACCAGCGCTGTCTACACAATGACAGGACGATTTAACGTATCAAATGCGGGATATGTACGAGACTTCAACCCGATTGACGATGAATGCGATTGCTATACATGCAAGAACTACACACGTGCCTACCTATGTCACTTATTCCGTGGCAAGGAGATGGTTGCAGCAACACTTGCAACTATTCATAATGAGCGATTTATCGTGCGCCTAGTCGATCAGATGCGCCGCCACCTTTTAGATGGCACCTTCTACGAATTCAAGGCCGATTTCTTAGCGCGCTACAAACATCGCAGTGGCCAAGCTTCAAACTAAAACAGTTAGTGTGAAAGTTTGATCTCGTCGGCTTCAGAGCCGACTGGATTCCAGCCACCAGGGATGAGGTCATCTGCTTCATCTGGACCCCACGTGCCTTCAAAGTATGGATGGCAGCGGTGCGGACTCTTCAAGATATCTTCAAGAATTGCCCACGAGTGAAGTACTGCATCAATGCGTGTGAAGCGGAAGTGATCTCCCAACATCGCAGCACGCAAGAGACGCTCGTATGGACCTTGGCGATCGCCGAATTCTGTGAAGAACTCAACTGAGAGATCAACAGTTTCAGAGACTAACTTGGTTCCAGGCTTCTTTGCCTGCAAGGAAATATCAACACCGTCATCTTTGCCAAGGCGGAAGCGAACTTGATTTGATTCTGCCTTTCCAAAGAGCGCACGTGGTGGCTGCTTAAATTCAACGATGACTTCAAGAACTGTCTCAGGCATTTTCTTTCCGGTGCGCAGGTAGATAGGAACTCCAGCCCAGCGCCAGTTATCAATGAAGAGCTTCATTGCCACAAAGGTCTCAGTATCAGATTGCGGCGCAACGCCTTCCTCATCGAGGTAGCCGACAAATTGTCCGCGCACTACATCGTCTGCCTTGATATCTCGGATTGCAGAAAGAACCTTGATCTTCTCATTCTGCATATCTTCCGAGTTCATGCTTGTTGGTGGCTCCATGGTGAGCATCGTTAAGACCTGCAGGAGGTGATTCTGCAATACGTCGCGAGTTGCACCAACGCCGTCATAAAACTTTCCGCGACCATCAATGCCGAAGCTCTCAGCCATAGTGATCTGAATGTTGGATACGTAGTTGCGGTTCCATACTGGCTCAAAGAGAGTATTGGCAAAGCGGAATACCAAGAGATCTTCTACCGCCTCTTTACCGAGGTAGTGATCAATACGGTAAATCTGCTCTTCTGGAAGTAACTGCTTCAGCTCTGCATCGAGCGCCTTCGCTGACTCGAGGTCGCGACCAAATGGCTTTTCAACCACAACGCGTGCTCGCTTGGTGATTCCAACATCTGCCAGGGACTTTGTGATTGTCGCAAAGAACTCTGGTGCAATCGCAAGGTAAATCACTGGGAGCTTGTAGCTCTTGATTGCTTCGGCAAGTTCTACGAATGTCTCTGGGTTGTTGTAATCGCCGACAATAAGTTGAACTTCATCGCGAACTTTGGTGAGAATCTCTTCATCTGCATCAGGCTTACGTGCGCGAATCGCAGATTCAACATTGTTACGGAAAACTTCCTGTGTCCACTTTGAAGAGGCAACACCTATAACCGGCATATCTAACTGACCAAGTTCTTCTAGGTCATAGAGCGCTGGAAATAACTTCTTCTTTGCTAAATCTCCCGTGGCACCGAAGAGAACAAGTACATCAGCCTTCATTAATTTGCCTTTGGCTTCTCGTTATGGCCACCGAACTTGTAACGCATTGCGCTCAATACGCGGTTACCGAATTCATCATTATTACGAGATGCGAAGCGTGAGTAGAGAGAAGCTGAGAGAACGTGAGCTGGGATGCCTGCCTCAATTGCGGCCTGAACTGTCCAGCGACCTTCGCCGCTATCGCTGACCTGAGTTGAGTATTCGGTAAGTTCATTTGATTCGTTGAGTGCCTGCGCTGTGAGATCGAGCAGCCATGATGCAACGACAGAGCCGCGACGCCAGACCTCAGTGATCTCTGGGATATCGAGGTTATAAGCAGGAGTCATCTCATCTGCTGCTTCAAAGATTGCCAGGCCTTCAGCAAATGCAGCCATCATTCCGTATTCGATTCCGTTGTGAATCATCTTTACGAAGTGGCCAGAGCCCGTTGGTCCGCAATGCAAGTAACCGTATTCAGCCTGTGAGGGTTCGCCAGTGCGACCAGGTGTGCGCTCTGCTGCTTCGACTCCAGGGCATAGCGCCTTGAAGATCGGATCGAGTGATTTAACAACAGCGTCGTCTCCACCGATCATCAATGAATAGCCGCGCTCTAGACCGTACACACCACCGGAAGTTCCGACATCGACAAAGTTGATTCCCTTAGTCTTAAGAAATTCAGCGTTCTTAAGGTCATTCTTGTAATAACTATTTCCACCATCAATGATGGTGTCGCCAGGAGAGAGCACCTCTGCAACTGCAGCGATTGTTGTATCGGTAACACCAGCTGGAACCATTACCCAAACGGTGCGTGGAGCTGAGAGCTTTGCTGCCATATCGGCAAGGTCTGAAGCACCAATAGATCCTTCAGCGGCAAGTGCCTTCACTGATTCTGGGGATACGTCGTAGACAACAGAAGTGATGTCGTGACGGTGGAGGCGGCGAACAATGTTTGCGCCCATACGGCCGAGTCCGACCATGCCAAAAGTATTTGTACTCATCAGTGATTGCCTTTTTCGTTATACAAGCGCCTCAACGTTGAGGTTCTCCGTGCGAATATGCAGGTAAGTCTAGTGGATGA
This sequence comes from Candidatus Nanopelagicaceae bacterium, assembly GCA_965267625.1. Taxonomy (GTDB): domain Bacteria; phylum Actinomycetota; class Actinomycetes; order Nanopelagicales; family Nanopelagicaceae; genus Planktophila. The sequence continues at coordinate 353,572 of OZ254124.1, read as the reverse complement.
ATCTATTCAGTGAAGAATGCTGCCTGGTCAACAATAAGGCGTGTGCGCTCTACCGCGCTGACATAGCTGGCTGGAATTGATAAATCGCCCTCAATGATTTTTGCAACAGCATCTGCCTTGCTCTCGCCCGCGGCCACGATCCAGATTTCACGAGCTTCATTGATTAACTTCATGGTGAAAGAGATTCGAGCTGCTGGTGGCTTTGGTGAATCAGTGATTGCAAAAATTGATCGAAGGTCATCTAAATCTGCTACGCCTGGAAAGAGTGATGCCACATGGCCATCCGGCCCGACTCCCAATATATTAAGGTCGATGGTGACGCCATTGAGCGCCTTGGCATAATCCGCGACTGCATCTTCAATCGACGCCGGTGAATTTGGCGCAAGCGATTCATGAACCACAATATTTTTATTTGTGAGCTTTCCATGTAGTGGCGCGGCATTTCGCTCTGAACTATCTAAATCAACAAAACGCTCATCGCTCCAATAAATATGAAGTCCGGCATACATCTCTGGCGCAGCGTTCCATGCTGAAAGTAGAAATTCAGAGATCTGAACTCCTAAGGTGCCGCCAGTAAGAACAAGATGGAACTCACCTTTTGCCAGCAATCCGCTCTCAATGGCAAGCAAAACTTGAGCCGTAACTTCTTCAGCTAATTCATCGATATCTGTGTAAAGAGTCAGATCGAGTTCATCTTCAATATCGCCGACGATATCTTCGAATTCATCACTCATTCGTACTGCCCCACTTCGACTTAAACTCATCAACTGACATTTCATAGATATCTTCTGGACCATCTTCTTCATCTATTTGCTGACCCATATATGTAAATTCAAATTTCTTAATAATTGCCACCGAGGCAAGATTACTTGGGCTGACTGTATATCGAAGGGTGCGAACACCCGCCTCGCCACAGACCCACTTCCACATGCCCAGCAGTGCTTCGGTGGCATATCCATTGCCCCAAAATGCTTCTTCAATACCGATGCCAATCTCCATCATGCCCTCACTATCGGGCACGCCATGAAAGCTTGTTGAGCCAATTACTTCACGAGGCTTGGCGTCGACGATAAATCGGACAAACCACTTATTTGTTGAAGGATCTGCTTTTACTTGCGGAACCCGCCAGGGCAGTGGACCTGAATCAAGAACCAGATTCTTATGAGGGTTGGAGAAATCTCGACCGGCAATCGCGGGCAGATCGTTCTTCTCTTGAAGGAGAGCAATGATTCCTTCAGCGGGAATATGGTGAAGCTCTAATCGCTCGGTTTTGATTGGTCGCTCGTACATAAGGCAAGTATTGCCTATTGCAGACCGTTCTTAGAGAAGGAAGAGCGCCTTCGCCTTTTCCACCGCATCGTTTCGGCCATCTGCCTCAAGCTTCTTATAAAGATTCTTTAAGTGGGTCTTCATCGTGTTCTGTGAAATGTGAAGTTCGCCTGCAATGACGGTCAATGTGCGACCAGTCGACAGCTGACGCAAGATTTCAAGTTCGCGCTTTGTCAGCGCCTGGTGTCCTGATGTCATTGCATTTCCTCGCTCTTTCATCCGTGCCGCCATTGCTGTTGCAAGCTCTTCGTTATAAACGGTGGGAAAATCATTTGCGACTCTGATGATGAAATTTCCCATCTCATCGCGCTGGCGCAAGAAAGTCTCTCTTGCTCCTACTTCTGCTCCCACGGACATTGCCCGGTGCATTGCCGGCAGGGCTACGTGCTCCGTATCAAGGTTGAGCGAGACATCCATCAGATGTTTCCAAATTAAATCTCGAGGAGTTTTCTCTGGAAGTTTCTTAGCATCTTCAGTCACTGTTTTTCGCCCGCGATATTCATCGACTGCCATTCGATACTGTTGTGTATCTCGAATATTTGGGGCTCTATTTACTAATTTTTCCAAGCGGTCAAAATCTTGAAGCCTACGACGTACTGCCATCTCGTTGACATCGATCATTACTTGAAGCTGGTGCGGGGATTCAATAGTTTCGGCGAATTCACGAGATCTCTTAATTCGCGCCAGCGCATCACCAGAGTTATTTGAATACGAAAGAAATTCAATAATGTGTTTATCGGCAGCGATATACCAGTGCCATTGCTTCCATTGATAGGCGGTAGCTCTGATTTGCTCAAAAAGTGCGAGCCCATCTTGCGGCCGACTGAACTCGAGAAGGCATCGGGCATTAATAAACATGACATCAAGTGGACCATGATTGCCCACAAAGCCGTGACCAAGATATTGACTGAGTGCGATCGTCGCAAAATCATGAGTTCTTCTGTACTCACCACGCTGGTGGAGATGCATAACCTCAATTGAGAGTAAGAACGTATGTGAGGTGTAAAGAGTCGTTTTCTTGCCGAGCTTCTGGGAGAGGAGAAATACCTCTTCCACGCCATCTGCTTCATTAAGGATGTAGCGCTTGGTTGCGAGCAGTCTCAAGAGATTGATCTGGTCATCAACACCAAGGAAACAAGCTTCGGTGCCTACGTTGAGAGAAGCAATAGATTTCTCAAGCTCAACAAAATTACCTAAACTCATAAGCGAGTAGCACTGCGCTGCAGTAGCAAATTGCTGGAAGAATTCACGCGCCGGAGAATTCTCAGAGAGAAGTCGCAATTTATTGATTTCGACTTGCGCGCTTCCAAAATCTAGATCCGCAAGGTGTCCCGTTGCCTTTACCGTTGCCTTCTTTAATTCACCTTCAGCGCTGGAATCACCTGCAAACGCCGCCCAGCGGATAAGTTCTCCGCCATGACCCTGAGCTTGTTTTGCACGAGCTGCATCTGGAAAGAGTTCACTGATTTTTGCCTCATCGCCAGCTTGAAAAGCGTGATCAATAGCGGCACTTGGGAAGCCTCGAGATTCGAAGTAAGCAATGAGTTGTTGATGGATTGCTAATTTTTCATTTGGTCGCTTACGGAGATTTTCCAAGAATATTTGGCGCACCATTGGCGAGAAGACGAACCCAGTCTGTGGGTCACGCGAGAGTCTGAAAATCTCACCAGCATGGGCAATTGAATTGATTAAGTCGAAAGAGTACTGATCACCAAGGATTAATTGAGCTTGGTCTAGTGTGAAAACTTCAAGCACGGATAGCTTCTCGCATGCTGTAATAATTTCAGGTGCGAGATTTTTTAGCACTAGCATGGCAAGCGAGCGAAGCGGCTCGGTAGTCGAAGTCATTACATTTTCAATCTCAACATTTTCACCGCGTGATTGCACAAGTGCAATTAGTAGGGAAGCTGCAGCTGGCCAACCTGCAGATGCAGAAATCACTTTACGACTTTCATTTGTTAATGTAAGTCCAGAGTTAACGGCAAGACTTTCAATCTCTTCATCGGTAAAGCGCAAGTCATTGACAGAGATAACTTTGATTGTGCCGCGTGAAGAGGAGGTCGCGTAGAGACCTTCTACTTCCTCTCTTCTAATTGCAATGAAGTGGACATTGCTTGGAAACTGTTCAATTAATTGATTGGCAATTGCAACATCTGTCTGCATTTCGCTTCGGAGATTGTCGAGCACAAAGACGAAATTACGCCCAGTCTGCAAAAGTTCATTGCCCCAGCGACGCACAACTTCAGTTGGTCGGATCGGCTGTTCATTCTCAAACCACGGTGCAAAACTTGGGATAACCCGTCGTGTAGCCGCGATCATCATCGCCGACATTTCATTTGTTGAGTCGCCATTTGCGACCGTCATCCAAATAACGCCGTTCTTCTGATTCTGTGCCCATTCGGCAACTAGTGAAGTTTTTCCATACCCGCCCGGAGCAATGACAACTGTCGTTCCAGAAGGCTCGTTATCAATCAGTGGAAAGAGGTGACGACGAGAGAGATATCCCGATGGCAGGGTGGGAATAATGGTGCGCGAAAGGGTGATATCTACGCTCTTTTCACCCGCCATGGGTGAAGGTTCTCGCATAAATCACCTGATGAGAAGGTCAAATCACCCCTTTAGGGGTGAGAGGTGCGGGTGAAATCACCCCTCGAGTGATTAAGTCTGGGTAAAAATTTGGTCGAAGACTTCTTGAGGCTGAGCGCCTGAGATTCCAAACTTCATATCGATGACATAGAAAGGAACCCCGCTAGCGCCTAATTGATGTGCGAGGTTTTGATCTTCGCTGACGCGTTCACGTAATTGATTCGACTTAAGGAAAGCCAGAGCTTCAGCAGAATCAATTCCGATCTTGGATGAGATTGCTAGCAAATCATCGTGTGTGAAGATCTGCTCTTTCTTTTCGAAATAGGCCGAGTAGATTGCTTCAAGCAGTTCATCGCCCTTGCCAAAACTTTCAGCCCAGAGAATTAAGCGGTGCGCATCAACGGTGTTTCCAGAATATGTTTCAGATAAGTCATAGCAAAGGCCTTCTCCATCAGCGATAGAGCAAACATTGGCCTGCATCTCGGCGACTTGAGCTTTATCAATCTTGTATTTTGTCGCAAGCATTTCGTCGGTGCGAACCACATCGCGCGCATCAGGTTGTAATTGAAATGCACGATGGCGAACGATTACCTCGCGGCCGTTAGCGTGTTTATCAATCGCCTTTTGCAGGCGTCGACGCCCAATAAAGCACCAAGGGCAAACTACGTCAGACCAGATATCGATCTGGATTGGCTCGCTCATTAACTACGCGACAGAATCAAATGCTTCCGCAAGAACGCCAAGTGCATCCTTGAGAAGTTCATCTGTAATTACAAGCGGAGGTAAGAAGCGAATCACGTTTCCGTATGAACCTGCGGTAAGAATCAAGACGCCCTTGCTCTGGCAATACTTAATGACCTTAGCCATAAGCTCTGGGTTTGGATCTTTGGTTCCAGCCTTAACGAGTTCGATTGCAATCATTGCGCCGCGGCCTCGGATCTCTCCGATTTCAGGGTGCTTTGCAGCGATACCTTCAAGTGCGCTTCGCAAAATGCCTTCTAAGTGGCGAGCGCGCTCAACCAACTTCTGGCTCTCGATGATTTCGATAGCTGCAAGTGAAGCTGCGCAAGCGATTGGATTTCCACCATATGTGCCACCAAGGCCGCCGACATGTGATGAATCCATGATCTCTGCGCGTGCGGTGACAGCTGCAAGCGGAAGTCCGCCTGCAATGCCCTTTGCAGTAACAATCATGTCTGGCACTACGCTCTCGTTGGTGACTGCAAACCAATCACCGGTACGAGCAAATCCTGATTGGACCTCATCTGCGATAAAGACAATCTTGTTATCTGTTGCAAACTTCGAAAGTCCTGGAAGGAATCCCTTTGGTGGGACGATAAATCCACCTTCACCAAGAATTGGTTCGATGATGATTGCGGCAACGTTATGTGCGCCAATCTCTTTCTCAATCTTTGTTGTAACTATCTTGAGCGCATCTTCTGCCATCGTTGCTTGGCCGCCATCCCAACGATATGGATAAGGCATTGGCATGCGGTAGATCTCGTTTGCAAACGGTCCAAAACCTTCCTTATATGGAACGTTCTTTGCAGTCAGCGCCATCGTAAGGTTGGTGCGACCGTGGTACGCATGCTCGAAGACAACAATTGCCGGACGCTTTGTGTAGTGGCGTGCAATCTTGATTGCATTCTCAACTGCCTCTGCACCTGAGTTCTGCAGGATCGACTTCTTCTTAAAGTCACCAGGTGTTAAACGATTGAGCGCTTCACAGACTTCGATGTAGCCCATATATGGAGCAGTGGTGAAGTTTGTATGTGTAAATGCCGCGACAGCTTCTTGCACGCGCTGCACAACGAGTGGCGCTGCATTTCCGACGTTGACTACGCCGATACCTGCGCCGAGGTCGATGATGCGATTGCCATCGATATCCTCAAGGATTGCATCCTGTGCGCGCTTAATAATGACAGGAATCGCTGTTCCTAGTCCCCCAGAGACCGCTTCTTTACGACGCTGCATCGCTGCAGTTGAAAGAGGCCCTGGAATCTCAGTGGCCAAGTGGCGTGACTGTGGGAGTTTTTCGGTCATGGGCTAAGTCTAAGCCCTTACAAATAGTGCGCCAGCCCAACCATTAGACTTCACGGTATGAGTGAGCTTCGCGACAATGCACCGCTATTAGATGCATACCTCTCTTACTTCGAGCGCCCGCGGACACCTTTTACTATTCCTGGACATAAGCAGAAAGCATCGCGCCTTGATGCCGGCCTCGGATCTGTCGTCGATAGCGATACACCTCTCTATGGCGGCCTTGATGAAATCAAACTGACAAATCAAACGTTGAAACAAGCAGAGAAGTTAGCTGCTGACTTGTGGGGCGCCGATTACGCGCGTTTTTCTACCGGTGGATCAACGCACGCCAACCAAGCAATTGTCTTAGCGCTCGGCTCTCCTGGCGATAAGGTCGCAATTTCTCGCACCGCGCATCGTTCTATTTTGAGCGCACTCGTTCTTGCAGGTCTAGAACCTATCTGGATGTCACCTCAGATTGATGTGGCAACTGGCGTTCCAACTGGAATCGGAGTTGCAGAACTCCAAAGAGCGCTGATGGAAAATCCAATAGCAGTTTTGCTTACTGAACCTGGCTATCTGGGAACAATTTCAGATCTGCCCGCATTGATTGCAGCAGCACATGCGCAATCGGTCCCAGTCATTCTCGATGCGGCATGGGGTGGGCACTTTGGATTCCATCCAGAACTTCCGCGCCATGCTTTCCAACTTGGTGCAGATGCGTTGATTACCAGTGTGCATAAGGCTCTTCCCGGCTATAGCGCATCAGCGCTTTTGCTGGCGCAAGGCAAGTACCTCAACCTTGATCGCATTGAACAGAGTTTTGAAACAACACATACGACATCTCCGGCAGGTGCACCACTTGCTTCTATCGATGGGGTTCGTGCACTTCTTCAAACTCGAGGCACTGAACTCAACACCGAGTTGATCAAGAATGTGGAAGAGTTTAAGAAGACCGTTCAATCAGAATTCGCACTTCCGATCTTTCTCTATAAAGAAGATTTTTCGGCGGGACGCTTTGATCCAACAAAGATTGTTCTTCGGGTTCAGCAACTTGGCGTCTCAGGTGTCGATATTGAAAAAGAACTTCAGGCAGTCGGTATTCGAGTTGAGATGGCCGATAGAGACACCATCGTTTTCTTGGCAACACTTTCTGATGCAACGAGCGACTTTGAAGCACTTGCGGATGCTTTGATTCCAATCTTGAAGCGCAATCAAAGCCAGCGACGAGAAAGTGCGACCGCCTTAAGTTGGTCGGTTGTGCCTACACGTGGAATATCAATGCGTGATGCTTACTTTGCAAAGACCGAGATGATTGCTGCGGATAAGGCAGAGGGACGTATCTCTGCTGATTTGATTGCGCCTTATCCCCCAGGTGTTGCAGTTGTTGCACCGGGTGAAGTTCTTACCGCGCAGATCCTGGTGGGTCTTAAGGCCTCAAAGGATGCAGGCGTGCGCATTGCCTATGCAACAGATTCAACGCTTGCAACCTATCGCGTTGTTCAATAACTATTTATCGAACTTAGTAATTGCGTAAGAGAAGTAGTCGTGCGGGGCGCCATCTTCAATAAAAAGTGCTCGTAGAACTCCCTCGAATTTCCACCCAGCTTTTTCAAAGGCCTTACGCATAGCTACATTATTTTCATCGGTTGAGCCTTCAATGCGGTGTGCGCCATTTTCAAATGCATACTGTGAACCTGCAATCAGTGCCTGAGTCCCAATACCTTTACCGCGCACTTCTTCGGCAAGTTCAATACCCATCTCAAGTGCACCATCAGGTCGAGTTGAATCACATTTACGAAGTTGGAAATCACCAACGAGAACCCCGTCAGCTTCGATTGCTAATTGCAAATAATGGTCATCCCATGCACCGAGATTTTGAAATCGCTTATAGAAGCGCTCTTTGCGCTCTGGTTCGTCAGAGAGACCGCGAATCTCGCAGGCACGATCAAATTCTTCAAGGCGGTATGGGCGAACAATGACGTTCATAACGTGCGATGCACCTTGTGATTTGCAGCTTGTGCCAGAGGACGGATCACCATGCTGTCGACGTTGAAATGCGCCGGAAGTGAAACTGACCATCGAATTGATTCAGCGACATCTTCTGCGGTTAACGGCCCATCTACCCCTTCATAAACCTTGGCAGCTTTTGTTGCATCGCCATCGAAACGATTAACGGCAAATTCATCGGTCTTAACCATTCCAGGAGCAATCTCTGTAATGCGAATTGGCTGCCCATTGAGTTCGAGGCGAAGTGTGTGTGCGACAGAAGTTTCAGCAAACTTCGCGGCCACATAGCTGCCACCATTTTCATATGCTCTATGGCCAGCGGTTGAAGAGACAATAACAATGTGGCCCTTACCGTGCTTAATCATCAAAGGAGTGATTGCCTGAGTAACGCGAAGGGTGGCAATGACGTTGATATCGTAAGTTTTCTTCCAGATCTCAGGATTGCCATCTAGCACTGAAGATGCATCGAATGCGCCACCAGCGCAGTTCACTAAAACTTCAATGTTCTTGCCTGCGCAAAATTGAGCGAGTGCATCAACTTCGGATTGTGATGTGAGATCCGCTGCGAAAACGTCAATCTTCTTATCAAGTTTTGCCAATTCATTAAGGCGATCTTCGCGCCGAGCTGTTGCAATTACCGAGAATCCGTCCGCAACTAGGGCTTTCACCGTAGCTGCACCGATTCCGCTGCTAGCGCCAGTTACCAGCGCAACTTTCTGATTGGACATTGGCCAAGGATATCTTCAAAGGGGTGAGAAGAGGAATAGACTGCAAATATGAGCAATCAAATTGAAACTATCATCGAATACCAACTAGAAAACCGCGATAAGAAGACTGTTTTCTGGCGTGGAATTCTCGCCTTTCCAGTAATTATCTTCGCAGCAGCATTTACCGAGATGGCACATTGGGGCTGGACTAGTGGCTTCTTCGTAGTTCCTACGCTGCTTGCAATCGTCTTTACCGGCAAATACCCAAGTTATGTCTTGAGCTTTAACCATGCTCTCATTGAACTTCAGACTCGTATCACTGCATACGTTCTCTTACTTACCGATGATTATCCATCTATCGAGCGCAACCCAAAGATTGCAGTTTTATTGCCAGATGTAGAAGGTGGCAAGAAGCTCGGTCGCATTCTGCAGATCTTCAAAGTTATCTTTGTCATTCCACTTGTGATTGTTGGTCTGATCTATGCAATCGGAGCTTTGTTCGTGACATTCGTTGCTTGGATTAGCACATGGTCAACTGGCACATATCCAAAGTGGGCGTTGGAATACATTCTTGGAACCATCTCATTCTGGAACCGTATCTACGGATATGCGCTCTTAATGGTGACAGATGAGTATCCGCGCTTTACTCTGTAAGTAAACCTAAATTGAAATGACCTGTGCCGGCTTGGGCACTATTGCGTTCCAGCCCAAGTCTGCAACAAGGCGATCTGCCATTACCTCTTGAGCACCTTGTTCGCCATGAATTACAAATACTTTTCCTGGCTTTGGCGCTTTCCCAAGCCATTGAATAATTTCATCTGCATCTGCGTGAACTGAGAAGCTCTCTACTTTTGCGATATTTGCACGAACTGGAATCAGCTTTCCGTGCATCTTGAGTTCAGCTACGCCTTCCTCCAGTAGGCGACCACGACTTCCTGCTGCCTGATATCCGACAAGAATGACGGTGTTTTTCGGGTCCGGCAACATGTGTTCGAGATGGTGAACAACACGTCCGCCAGTTGCCATGCCGCTGGCAGAGATGATGATCGAAGTTTCCGTGACATCATTGATTTGCTTTGATTCTTCTGTTGTCAAAGCCTGCATGAGTTTTCCTGCGTCAAATGGATCTTGGTTAGCCCACTTATCAGAGACACCATCACGAATCTCTGCAGAGTCAGTTGTGATTGCTTGGCGGTAGAAATTAAGTGCGGCAAGAGCCATTGGAGAATCTACATAGATTGGAATGAGTGGGATGAGTTTCTTCTCCATAAGATCGCGAAGTGCCATCAAAATCACCTCTGTGCGGTCTACTGCGAAGGCTGGAATCAAGATTGAACCACCTCGTTGAATTGCAGCATTGAGCTCGCGTGCGAAATCTTCTGGCTTCGCATCATGTTTGCGATCGCCATATGTGGACTCTGTTATCACCGCATCCATGGATTCAAGAGGTGGGTTATCCGGATTTGATAAAAGTGGGTGATTATTTCGGCCAAGGTCGCCGGTGAAGAGAAGTTTCTTATCTGCAATCTCCAAAAGAATGAAGGCAGCACCCAAAATATGGCCGGCCGGAAACCAGGTTACAAATGCGTCAGGTGCAACTTGAACTCTGGCATGGAAAGCGACTCGCTTTACCAATGTCAGAACTTTTTCTGCATCGACGACCGTATAGAGAGGCAACGGAATCTCATGCTTGGAGTACCCCTTCTTAGCCGCGTACTTTGCATCTTCCATTTGTAGATGTGCTGAGTCATGAAGAATCACACTGACAAGTTCTGCCGTGTAATTGGTTGCAAAGATTGGGTTAACAAACCCCTGACGAGCCAGTAGTGGCAAGTAACCGCAGTGATCTAAGTGAGCGTGTGTGAGTACTACTGAATCGATGGTCTTGACATCTACGGGAAATGGATCCCAATTCTTTTTGCGGATCGACTTAATACCTTGAAAGAGTCCACAATCGACAAGAACTTTTGACTTGGCAGAAGTGACTAAAAATCGACTTCCCGTGACGGTATCAGTTGCACCGAGAAAGGCAATCGTTACTTCGCTCATGAAGTCATTGTAATCCGGTGAAAGAGAAGTAACCTAGAGATATGAGTGAGAGATTTTTTAATTGGGGGTTACTTCTCTCAACTTCATTCATGTTGATTATTGGCCTCGAATATTCCGGTGCGTGGGCGATAGCGGGAATTTTCGGATTAATTCCTGCTGCTGCGTGGTTCATCAGAGATATCAAAGAGCACACTATGGGTTCTGATGTTCTAGCAATTTTCTCTATTGTTGGAGCGCTCCTTATTGGTGAAAATTTAGCTGCATCAATTATCGCGGTCATGCTCGCTACTGGACGCGTCCTTGAAAGCTGGGCCGAAGGTCAAGCCGAGCGACAACTCAAAACACTTCTTTCACGTATGCCTCGAAATGCCCACCGGAAAAATTCGGATGGTTCTATTAGCGAGGTATTGATTGACGATATTGCAATTGGTGATCAGATTTTGGTTCGAAGTGGTGAGATCACACCGACTGATGGCCTACTCATCGATAGCGCCACATTAGATGAATCTGCTCTCACTGGTGAGCCACTACCGGTTAACCGTTATGCGGGAGATGAAGTTTCTAGCGGAGTCGTTAATGCCAGTGCTCCTTTCTATTTCTCGGCCACAACAACATCGCAGGCGAGTACATATGCCAGCATTGTGAAATTAGTGCGCGAAGCACAGAAGAAATCTGCCCCTGGAATTCGAGTGGCAAATACTTGGGCACTTCGATTTGTTCCGATTGCTCTTGCCATGGCTGGAGTAGCGTGGTGGATTACCGGCGATGTTCGTCGAGCGGTCGCAGTTCTCGTCGTTGCTACACCTTGCCCACTGATCCTTGCCGTGCCAATCGCAATTGTTGCTGGACTTTCACAAGCGGCAAAACATGGTGCGATTATAAAAGGTGGTGCAGTTCTAGAACTTCTGGGTCGCACTGAAGTAGTTCTTCTGGATAAGACTGGAACTCTTACCCATGGCGGTCCCGCAGTCACTGAAATCAATACTAAGCCGGGAATATCTGATGATGAGCTGTTGATACTTGCAGCGTCTGTCGATCAATTTAGCCCCCATATTGTTGCTAAAGCGCTCGTTGCCGAAGCTCGCTCACGAAATCTCTTACTTTCAGCTGTGGAAGATATCAATGAAGTATCGGGTCATCACATTGAAGGTGTTATCAATGGAGTTCGAGTTCGGGTAGGTCAATTGACTCAAGCACATCCTGCATGGCTTCACTTCTCCCACCCATTAATGGTTTCAGTGGAATCAAACGGTGTTTTACTTGGCGTGATTGGACTTGAAGATCCAATCCGAAAAGAAGCGCGTGGATTCGTCTCTGCACTTCGCGATACTGGTATTTCTCGCATTGCGCTGGTTACTGGAGACCGTGATGAAACAGCACAGAGCGTGGCAGCTGAAGTTGGCATTACGGAGATTTATTCGCACATCACTGCAGCGGGAAAATTAGAGATTGCAGAGAAGTTCAAGAGCGATTGCACGGGCTCGGTCATCCTGGTTGGCGATGGAATAAATGATGCGCCGGCGCTTGCGGCAGCCGATGTTGGCGTCGCAATGGGCGCACGTGGAGCATCTGCAGCAAGTGAAGCCGCCGATGTTGTTATTGTCGAAGATTCCATCGATCGCCTGACGCATGCCATTCGAATCGCTCGAGCAAGTCGTCGCAAAGCAATCCAGGCAGCGGGAATAGGTATGGGACTCGCATTTGTCGGGATGGTTCTTGGGGCCTGTGGAGTTATTACTCCAAGTCAGGGTGCAATTGCGCAGGAGTTTATTGATGTGATTGCCATCGCTTGGGCGTTAACCGCTTTACATAGTTAGACTTCCGGCATGCATGAGTTCACACCTGAAATTGAAAAGGTCGCACAGGAGATTCTTGAGTATTCACTTACTCGTTTAAAGGACAATCCCCCGCTTGATGGCCCAAAGAGTGAAGCTGAACTCTTCTCGATTGTTGGTAACACCATTACCGAAGCAGGTCTTGGAGGAAGTGAAACCTTGCAGCTCTTTACGCAAACTCTGGCACCTGCATGTATCTCGACAGATCATCCACGTTACTTAGCATTTATCCCATCTGCCCCAACAGAGCTGGCAAACCTCTTTGATCTCGTTGTGGGTGCATCTGCGCTCTATGGAGGTTCTTGGCTGGAAGGAGCTGGCGCTGTCTTTGCTGAAAACCAAACACTTCGCTGGCTCTCTGATTTAGCAGGGCTTCCTGAAACTGCCGGTGGAGTATTTGTTCAAGGTGGAACAATCGGAAATCTTTCAGCACTCGTTGCTGCAAGAAGCCATGCACGCATCCAACATCCTGAAGTCAAGCGCTGGGCTGTTGCTTGTTCTAGCGAGGCGCACTCTTCAATTCAATCGGCAACTGAAGTGATGGACGTTGATCTGATCAAGGTCCCAGTTCAAGCTGATGGCATCATGCGCGGTGACGATGTGAAGAAATCAATCGATAAGTATCGTTCGGAAAATCCTGACCGAGATATTTGCGCAATCGTGGCAACAGCAGGCACAACTAACCTCGGCATTATTGATGAACTACCCACTGTCGGCGCGGTAGCTAATAAGCACAAGATTTGGTTCCATGTTGATGGCGCATATGGCCTTGCAGGTCTCGCCAATGAAGAGACTCGTAAGTTATTTGCAGGCGTTGAGAATGCTGATTCATTTATCGTCGATCCACACAAATGGCTCTTTGCGCCATATGACGTCTGCGCTCTTATCTACCGAAATTCAGAGATTGGTCGCGAGGCGCATACTCAACATGCGGGATATCTGGATGCCCTCACGGATTCAGATGAATTCAATCCTTCTGACTATGCGATTCAATTGACGCGCCGCACACGTGGTTTACCGCTCTGGTTCTCACTGGCAGCTCACGGTACCAAGGCTTATAGCGATGCCGTCGTAAAGACTATGGAAACCGCACGTATGGCAGCCGACGCCGTGAAAGCTCATCCTAATTTGGAGCTATTGCGCGAACCAACTCTTTCGATTGTCGCCTTTACCCGTAAAGGTTGGACGATGGCTGATTACAAGAAATGGTCAGATAAATTGCTCGAAGATCAGATTGGTTTTGTCACACCGTCAACACATAAGGGTGAGCCGATACTTCGACTTGCAATCGTTAATCCTTGGACAAACGCGAGCGACATCGAAGCAATTCTTGCGACGCTGTAGTTAGCGATCGAGAACGTTGCGACTTGCGTTATAAGTTCCGCCGGAACGACGGAATGCAATACCGCTAAGAGCCTCAAGAACTACACGGTTTGCAAGCATTGCGGTGATATCTGAAGTATCAAACGGTGGTGCAACTTCAACCACATCGATTCCAACGACCGGAAGCTCAATACATATTCGACGTACTGCCTCAAGAAGCTCGCGCGATGTAAGCCCACCTGGCTCGGGTGTACCTGTGCCGGGAGCCATTCCTGGATCAACAACATCGATATCTACTGAGAGGAATACTCCTTCAGTCTCATCGGTGAGAATTCCAAATGATTCATCGAGAACAGCCTTTAGTCCACGGTTGTGAATCTCTGTCATCTCATATGAGCGCATTTTCTGATCGCGCATCCACTTGAGAGTTGCATCTTCTGGCCAATAGCCGCGAAGTCCAACCTGAAGGAAGCGATCACCGCGAACATCACCGGATTCAATCAAGCGACGCATCGGCGTGCCATGTCCAACGAGTGAACCATTCTGTAGATCACCAGTATCGGCATGGGCATCAAAGTGAATCATTGATACTTTGCCCTTACCAAGGTGATCTGCAATTCCAGCAACATCGGCAGATGTCACAGAGTGATCTCCACCGAGAACAAGTGCAATAGCTCCAGCACGTGAAATCTTCTCTGTTGCTTCGCGAAGGAGCGCTAAACACTTAGATAAATCATCAGATGGCATCATCAAATCACCGGCATCGACAACCTTGAGATCTTTCAAGCCATCAACGCGAAGCGCCATATGTGGTCGTTCACCATCGTGTGGCAAGTAATCGGTACCGCGAATGGCTTGTGGACCAAATTTTGCACCAGAGCGATAAGAAGTACCGGCATCAATTGGTGCGCCGACAATAACTACATCAGCATCTGCATAGGTTGATGGAACATCTAAGTCACAACGCGGGACTCCGAGAAATGTGAAGTCAGGACCATACATATTGCCGATATTTGCCATGGTTAAGCCTTCTTCTCGCTATTACGAGTACTGATGAGGCTTGCGACAGTTGCTACAAAGAGACAAGCAACGATGACAGAAAGGCTCTGTGAAATCGTGATGTCAGGAATGTGCCATCCGCCGATTTCATGCACATCAACTGCGTGGAAGGCATGGAAGACAAGCTTGATTCCAATAAAGGCGAGAATTGCTGAGAGACCCTTACCGATATAGATCAATCGAGTCATGAGTCCGCCAATTAAGAAGTAAAGCTGGCGAAGACCCATGAGCGCAAAGATGTTTGCAGTAATAACGATGTAAACATTTTGAGTAAGACCAAAGATTGCTGGGATTGAATCAAGTGCGAAGAGGAGGTCTGTCATGCCAAGAGCAAGGAGCGCAATGGTAAATGGCTTTAAACCCTTGTTGCGAAGCCACTGAATAATCTTGCTCTCTTCTTCTTCCTCATCCCCATGTGAGTTCTCCATGAAGAGAGTGACAGCTGTGTAGATCAAAAATGCGCCGAAGATAAAGAAGACCCATTCGAATTGTTCGATTGCTGCTTTACCAAGTGAAATTGCAATCACACGAAGAAGAAGTGCAATCAAAATACCGATCAGAAGTGCAAGCTGCTGCTTCTGCTTATCAATCTTGAGTCGAGTAAGAATTAGAACAAATACAAATAGGTTGTCGAAAGATAGTGAGTACTCAGTAAGCCAGCCTGCAAAGAATTCCTTCTGCTCTTGTGCACCAAGCCACTGGCTCAAGTTGAGCCCGAATGCCACCGCAAGGCTGATGTAAAAGAGGCTCCAGGCTGTGGCCTCTTTCAGTGATGTGTCCTTATTGCGGCGAGAGACCGCCCATGCGAAGTCCAAACCAATAATGATGGCCAAAGCTGAGATAGTTAGTACCCAATTACTGGTCGAGATCGATGCGGCATTAGTCATTGGGCCAGCCTAACATCGAAGAATTTACGCGTACTATTGGGGCAGAAGAGTCGCCTGGATCACCGCGTTATTACGCAAGTAATACCGAGGAAAGTCCGGACTTCATAGAGCAAGGTGGTGGGTAACGCCCACCCGGAGCAATCCGCGGGATAGTGCAACAGAAAGCAAACCGCCAATAGCAATATTGGTAAGGGTGAAACGGCGGTGTAAGAGACCACCAGTAATTGCAGCAATGCAGTTAGCTATGTAAACCCCACCTGAAGCAAGACCAAGAAGATAGTGTGCTGCTCGCACTGAGCTATCGGGTAGGTCGCTTGAATCTGTAAGTAATTACAGATCTAGATGGATGGTGATCCTCGACAGGATCCGGCTTATAGGGCGACTCTTCTTCACAATTATTCATTGAAAAATGAATAATTCATATGACTATGACCATTCAAATCGATCACAAAAGCTAACTTCTTGCCTACGGTTAGATATCTAAATCTCGGCTTGGAGAAACCATGATGCGTCGCCTCTTAATTATCGCAGCACTTGTGATATCCACACTTAGTCCTGCCGCTGCCATAGCCGATGGCCAACTTGCACCTACCCAGCCATCATGGTGGAACACGAGAGACTTCAAAGACATACGCTATGGAATCTGGCTGCCATGCAATGAGAAGCAAGATATAAAGGATGATTGCATCGTTGGCGTCAATCTCTATTCGCCTGATGGGAACTTTGCCGGAAAACTTACTTATGTGCCACCGAAGGATTTTGATCCAAAATCTTTTAGACAACTCTGGGTCATGTATCCAGACGGTAAAGGCGGCACTTACGAAGGTGTTACTTATTCACCCGACTATGACGGCGCTGAAGGAGAATGGCTCCTCCCAAATGACATAAGGAACTCCGATGGAACAAATATCGTCAGAGTAAGTGTAAATATGTTTGGTCAATGGGTTCACATAAACATGAGACCGAAAGATTATCGAATTAGTTCAGTGCCGAGCGGCTATTACTTTGAATACATCTTGCAAAGCAATGCACTGAGCAAAGACCTCCGTTGGACTCATGCAAATTTCCATGACCCGCAGGTAAAAATCAAAGGATCGCTTATCTATGTACGTGGACTCCCCGATAGAAGTCCTGCTCCTCCTGGTGGAGCAAATGTAGATGTCTGCGAATCCAATGAAGTGAAGGCAATATCCTCTGAACTCAACATGGTTACAAACCTCATGATGACGGAACCCGGAAAATCGAATATGACTGCTCCGGATGATGTCGTAGTTTCAACAAATGGCTGGTACTGCTTGGGAAATATGCGATTTGATCGTGAAACTCAACAAATAAAAGTTGAAGTTGGTAACGCACATTACGACGAGAAGGGAAATGTCGTTGAAGGCTGGTTGGAGGTAAAAATTAAAGGGGAACGAGCGAGGGCATGGTGGAATATCGCTCCAGAAATAGCTACCGGTTACGCACAGGTTGATGTGAGCTATCCCAATGGAGTTAGTAAGGTAGCAACAGTTACAGCACATTACGACAAAGCGAATGATTGGATCAGCCTCAGGGCTTACGGATTCACGTACTCAAAACCTACTATTTCGATTTCTTTCAAAAAGCCCGTGAATACAAATGCCTCAAAAAATGCTTCGAAATCCATTTTGTGCGTCAAAAATAAATTGGTAAAGAAAGTTGTTGGAAGTAATCCGAAGTGCCCAAAAGGTTTCTCAAAGAAATAAATTTCGGGGTTCAAGCATTACGTCACTTTGGATTTCGCAAAAGTTCCTTTGAGATATTGGCAAGAAACGATTGTTAACTCAAAGTGGGATAGTCGGTGTAGCCTTTTTCGCCACCACCATAAAATGTTGATGCATCCGCTGTATTAAATGGACCATCATTTTTGAGGCGTGCCACTAAATCAGGGTTGGCTACGAAGAGCTGCCCCAAAGAAACAAGATCGGCCTTTCCGGACTCGCTGTATTCCAAGTCGGCCTTGCCCTTTGCTTTTTCACCGCCAAATGTGTTGACGATTAAGGTATTTTTCCACCAAGTTCTAGCCTTTGCGAGAAGGCCTGTCTGCATTGGATTCTCCATAAAGTGAAGGTAAGCCAAATCCAATTCAGCAAGTGCCTTGATAAGCGCTTCGTAAGTTGCCTCGAAACCTTCTTCAAGAATTCCATTGTATGGATTTCCCGGTGAGATTCGGATGCCTGTCTTTTTCGCACCAATTCTCGCTGAAACGGCCCTAGCAACTTCAACCGCAAACTTGATTCGACCTTCGACTGACCCACCCCCAAGTTGCGTGCTGTTAACTAACATTAACTAAGCTTTACCAAAGCTTGTGGGCAAATACGTGGGCAGGAGAGTCGTTCATGCAGGTCAGAGGCACTTTTATAAGGTGTCCGGCTTATAGGGCGACTCTTCTTTTATAATTTAGAAATGCAATCGTTTTCAAGTAAAGGTCTAAAGATTGGCCTAGGCATTAGAGGCATTATTGGCGCAATAGTCCTAGGTTTTATCTGCTTGTATCAACCACTTTTTGGAAACGATGCAAGTCTCACTTGGGCCAGAATATTGCTTGTGCTAGCTGCAGCCGTGTATGTCGCCTTCTCCATTATTTGGGATAGAAAATTTCTACCTCTTACTAATATTCAATTAATCGCCGCTTTATTGCTTCTCGGCATATCCATGGTTACAGGAGAAATACTTTTTATTGCTCTGGGATTATTCCTTCACGCAATGTGGGATTTATGGCATCTGGCAACGCAGAAGAGATATGTACCATGGTGGTACGCAGGAGCATGCGTATATGTTGACCTGGCAGCTGTGGCATTAATTGTGATGAATTAACTTGCAATTCTTTGTGGGCAATTGCGGGGGCAAAATTAAGAATTGAGCGTGACTTCACGCATAACAATTTCGTCTCCGGCTTATAGGGCGACTCTTCTCTTTCACAGTATTCTTTGTTAATGCCAAAGTACATTATCTATTTCAATCAGCAGTGGGTTGGTGATCATCCTGAAGAATGGTTCATCCCCCGAGGTCCGCTCTCTCGTGCTGTTGTAGAAGAAATGGAAGATGCCGGAGTTCTTGTCTTCGCAGGCGGCCTAATAGAAGAGATTGAAGAGTCATTTGGCGCAGATGAGAATGGCGTCGTTGGCGGACCAATCACAACTGATGGTGAATTCCTAGGCGGCATGACCATCATCGATGTTGCATCAGATGAAGAAGCCAAGCACTGGGGATCTAAGATCGGTATCGCTTGCGGATGGCCACAAGAGATTCGAAAGTTCAAAGGTTAGTAAATTGACTCATAAAATCTTTGAGATGCCAGTGGCAGATGTGTATGTCCACTACGTCAATAAGGTTGAACGTAAAGACCGTACCGAGGCCGAACTCATTCAAGTCATGAAATGGTTAACTGGGTTTGATACGAGGACTCTGAAGAAGCACCTTAAAGATGGAACAAACTTCAGAGATTTCTTCAAGCAGGCAAAAATCCATCCCAATGCCAAGCTGATTACTGGCTCCATCTGCGGCGTGAAGATTACCGAAATAGAAGACCCGCTGATGAAGAAGATTCGTTTTATGGATAAATTGGTGGACGAGCTCGCTAAGGGTCGACCGATGGAGAAGATCCTCCGTATACCTTCATAAAAGATATTTTTGGCAATGGCCTCGTTCTTTACTTATTCCGTAGTAGCTAGACTATTTCAATGAATAAGCCGCTGTTGATTCTCATCTCAGGTCCATACATGTCTGGAACAAATGGCGATGAGGCAGCAATTGCGGCAAACCTTCGAAGGATGGAAGATTTTTCTCTTGCGATTTATAACAAAGGGCATCTAGCAGTTGTGGGTGAATGGTTTGCTTGGCCAGTAATTCGACAAGCAGGTGGCACTTCTCATTCATCACCTGAGTTTAAGGAATTCCAATATCCGGTTGCTCATAGGCTTTTGAGCAAATGTGATGCTGTTCTTCGAATTCCAGGAGAATCCCGTGGCGCAGATTTGGAATGTGAGAAAGCGCGCGAACTGGGACTGACAATCTTTACTGATATAGATCAGATTCCAACTGTAGAAATTGTGTAAATCAATAATTATTATCGCTGGAGCTGCAAGAATGTTGTGATTACAGCAATTACAAATATTCCGAGGGCTGCGCCGAAATCGGCTGGCTTATGACCACGGGTAAAGTGAGCGAAAAGTGCTCCCACGAAGTAGAGAACCAGGCAAGCAGAGGCAAGCATTCCGATTACAGGAATCCAAATTCCAACAATAATTCCGAGGCCGCCAGCGATTTCCAGCCATGCAAGGATTGGGACATTCTTAGGCTTTACATCTACTTTAGCCATGGCAGCCATTACATCTGGCACCTTTTTGAGCTTTGAAATAGCTGAGCCGATAGCTGCAAATGCAAGAAGTGAGCCGAAGATAATGAGTGCGATTGTCATGGGCAAATTCTATATTGACCATCACTCCGATATCCTGCATACATGGCTGACATTTCATTGATTAATATTGAAGAACGCGCATGAGCGAACAACTTCCACCGTGTCCTGAATGTAAATCTGAATATTCATATGAAATGGGTGCGCTTCTTGTCTGCCCTGAATGTGCGCACGAATGGAATCCCTCAGATCTTGATGAGGTAGAGACTTCTCGCGTGATTAAAGATGCTTCTGGAAACGTTCTTGCAGATGGCGATGATGTAACAATCATGAAAGATATGAAGGTTAAGGGCAGCTCAAATACTTTGAAGGTCGGCACAAAAGTTCGCGGTATTCGCCTAGTTGATGGCCCTGGCGATCACGACATTGAGGCAAAAGTAGATGGATTTGGCCCGATGAATCTCAAATCAAGTATCGTTAAGAAAGCATAAATCACAACAAACTAAGAGGAACTGATGAGCCACGCCACAAAGAAGACCACTCTGGGAGCACTCACACTAGGCGCCCTCGGGGTTGTCTTTGGAGATATCGGAACAAGTCCAATTTATGCATTGCGTGAATCTCTCCATACCGCAGGAACTTCAGTCTTTGATATCTATGGCGTTATCTCTCTTCTCTTCTGGTCGCTTATGTTGGTTGTATCAGTGAAGTATTTAGCTTTCGTGCTGCGCGCAGATAACAATGGAGAGGGTGGAATTCTCTCCCTCTTCGCGTTGCTTCCGCAGAAAGTTAAGCGCTCTCACTCCGGAACAAAATATTTCTTCATCATTTTTCTTTTGCTTGGAACTGCGCTCCTCGTTGCCGATGGAATGCTCACCCCGGCAATCTCAGTTCTATCTGCGACTGAAGGCTTAAAAGAAATTAACCCTGACCTTGCTCAGTGGTCCGTGCCTCTTACTATCGCAATCCTGGTCGTTCTCTTTGCTGTTCAATCACGAGGTACAAATGCCATTGGAAAGATCTTTGGCCCTGTCGTTCTCATCTGGTTTGCGACTATCGGATTTTTTGGTTTCCTCAAGGTGCAAGAGCGACCAGAGGTATTAAAAGCGCTATCGCCCACATATGCCGTTGATTACGTTGCTCACCATGGTTTTCACACTTTCATTATTCTCTCCTCAGTAATCCTCGCCATCACTGGAGCGGAAGCGCTCTATGCAGATCTAGGCCACTTTGGTAAGCGTGCAATTCGATTAGGTTGGTTTCTTGTAGTTGCACCTGCACTCGTTCTCAACTATTTGGGTCAAGCAGTAATCGCAATTGAAAACCCTGAGAAAGAAATGAGCCTTTTCTTTGCCTTGGCTCCTAATGACACGTTAAGAGTATTTCTTGTTGTTATCGCTACGCTGGCAACAATTATTGCTTCACAAGCTCTCATTACGGGTGTGGCATCGCTATCTCGCCAAGCAGTTCGCCTTGGACTTCTCCCCCGCCTCAAGATTGTTCACACCAATGAAGATGTAATTGGTCAGATTTATGTGCCAGCAGTTAATCTCATCGTCGGAATCGGTGCAATCTTCCTAGTCATCAACTTCCGCACCTCAGCTGCTCTTGCCAATGCCTATTCCTTTGCAATTGCAGCCACCATGTTGATGACAACTCTAGCTTTTGGATATGTAGCAGTAGATAAGCTCAAGTGGAGCAAGAAGGCTCTTTACTTCATCATTCCACCAATGATCCTCATCGACCTTTCGTTCTTTATTGCAACGGTCACCAAGGTTATTAAAGGGGCATGGGTTCCACTGCTCTTTGGAGTAATCATTACTTATGTCATGTGGGTCTGGCGCAAGGGGCAAGCAGCTCTCGAGGCAGCCTTCCGAGGTAACAAGATCGGTTGGGAAGATGTTGATGCGGCCATTGACTCAAAGCAGGTCTCTGTTATTCCCGATACCGGAGTTTATCTCTCAACAAATGCTCTCAAAGTTCCGCAAGCACTTGCTGCTCAAATCAGAAATCTTCATTCCTGCCCAGAGAACATTTTGATTGTCACCGTAGTCCAGGGAGAAGTTCCCGTGGTTACTGCTAATCCCACGATTAAAGAGATTAATTCACGTGTTCAACAGTTATATGTCTGGGTTGGATTTATGCAGGATGTAAACATTCAAAAGACAATTATCGACCACGTCATGTCTGCCGAGGAAGAAGCTAAGTGCACTTACTACCTCGCTGACCGTAAGTTCGTCGAATCAGCTGAAGGCAGCCTTAAAGGAACGGCCGAGAAGGTATTTTCAATTCTCCATCGCAATGCAACGACGGCTTCAAATTACTTTGGTTTGCCAGAAGCACGAGTTATTACTCTTGGCACGCAGATGGATCTTTAAACTAAGCGTTGAAATAGCCCTACTTTTAAGACATTCTTAACTGCAATCTATTTGCAGATGTGAATAGTATGTGTGTTGCATTGTGAATTCACGATAGTTACTCTCACACCCATGCAAAGAGAGTTGCTCACATTTACTAAGCGCCGCACAGTTGATTACTGCCGCGCGAGCAACACCTCTGCAATCTGTTAAGCGTTTCTCCGCTTCCGATCTGCAACACCTTTCTATTTCTTTTAATACATCTATTTCAATTTACTTAGGAGAATCATGTTTAAGAAAATCACGCTTATCTCACTAGTTGCAGCACTTGCTGCGACAGTTATTGCACCTTCGGCACAGGCAGTTACAGAATCAAATCCAACTAAGGCACTCGTTTCAACTACGTGGCTTAAAGCAAATCTCGCAGATCCAGATCTCGTTCTTCTCCACGTTGGCGACAACGATAATTCTGTCTATGCACGTACACATATCGAAGGCGCACAGTTCATTGACTGGAAGACTGAGCTCGCAAACTCTTCTGAATCAAAGTTAAAGAACGGTGTTGTTACACGTAGCAACTTCGATAAGGTTCTGAAGCGTCTTGGTATTACTTCAAAGTCAACTGTTGTCCTCTATTCAGAAGCTAAATCAGGCCTTAAGGCAACTTGGGGCGCATGGGTATTTAACCTTTACGGAGCTCCAGATGTTCGCATCCTCGATGGTGGTCTCCTTAAGTGGACATCTGCTGGTGGGGCGACAACATTTGCGGCAACTGCAGCAAAGTCAGCAGGAACTCTTAAGGCAACAGTTGCATCACCAAAGCTTCGCGCAAAGATCGAAGAGGTTGTTCGCAATGCAAAGCTCAAGACATCAGCACGCGCAACAATCGTTGATACTCGCGACACTGCAAGCTATGAAGGCAAAGCTGCTGGCACAGGTCTAGGAACTGCTGCAAAGGCTGGCCATATTGCATCAGCAAAGAGCATCCCAACAGCAAGCATCCTTAACTCTGATGGCACATTTAAGTCAGCGGCAGAGATCAAGGCAGCATATGCAGCAGTTGGCGTCACTAAGGACACAAAGGTCATTCTCTACTGCGGAACAGGTCTTCTTGCATCTGCTTCATGGTTCGCGCTGACTCAGATTCTTGGAAACAGCAACGTCAAGAACTATGACGGTTCATGGTTTGAATTCGCAGCCACAGCACCAGAGGCTGTTATTGAGACTGTGGCAGCAGCTAAGTGAGTTCAGTAGAGACTAAGTACGAGTGGAGTCGCGCAGACTCCATTCGTACTTCTATTGCTGCCGTCATCATCGCCGGACTTGTTGTTCTCTCTCAGATTCTTGAAAAGAGCGAGACCTATGGCTCAAAGGCAGCAACTTCACTTCTCATTGGAGTAGCACTCGGCATCGCATTTGAACGCGGTCGCTTCTGTATCTTCTGCATCTTCCGTGACTCAATCAATGAGCGAAAGAACTACGGACTTATCGCTGTATTTACATCACTTGCAGTAGGTGCCATCGGCTACACCGTAATCTTTGGAATCTTCCTTCCTGTTCCAGGTAAGGATCAACTCCCACCTTCAGCACACATCGGCCCGGTTAGTTTGGCACTTGTTCTCGGTGGGCTCGCCTTTGGTCTAGGTATGGCACTCGCTGGTGCATGTATCTCAGGTCAGTTCTTCCGTCTTACCCAGGGCTACCTTCGTGCAATCCCAGGTTTGATTGGCGTAATCATCGGCTTCATTCTCTCTTTCAATACCTGGAACTTCCTCTACCGTAACTTTATTGAGGGTGCGCCAAAACTTTGGCTTCCCCACTACATCGGCTATGCCGGTTCTCTCGCAGTAACTCTTGGACTCATCGCAGTCGCGCTTTACTTCTTGATCACCCGAAGCAATCCTGCAGAGCGCGAAGTTCATGGCACAGGAGAAATCGAATGGTCACAGATTCGTAACTCATTGATTAAGAAGCGTTGGAACCCATTTATAACGGGAACAATTGTGGGACTTGTTGGAATCGCCGCATATTTGCGTATCGAACCATTAGGAACAACCCGCCAGCTCAACTCAATCGCACAAACAATCGGAACCAAGTACGACCTTTACCCAACCCTGATTGGCCTCGACGGTCTCTCCGGTTGCATCGGCGCCGCGGTGGAAACAATTACCAACAATGGTTGGCTTGTAATTGGCTTCTTCACTGCAGCACTTGCGGCATCCATCTCTGGCAATCGCTTTAAGCCACAGATTCCAACGCTCAAGGGCACTGGATCTTCTATTGTCGGTGGAATTCTCCTTGGTTGGGGCTCATTTACCAGCCTTGGCTGCACCATTGGAAATCTGCTCTCAGGTAGCCAGGCATTTGCGCTCTCTGGGTGGACCTTCTTCCTCTTCTCATTTATCGGCGCATGGCTTGGTATCAAACTCAAGTTAGACAAGATCGAGTAGCAGCGATGAAGAAAACAACAGCATTTCTATCTGCGCTTTTGATTGCTGCTTGCGCAGCAGTTGTCGCGCAACCATCGGCTCAAGCTTTGAGCAAAGCCACGTTTGCATCGAATAACACGAAGCTCACATTCACAGCAAAGACAGTAGAAGGTAAGAAGTTCTCTTCGAAGGTCTTAGCCAATAAGAAGCCAACGGTTATTTGGTTCTGGGCGCCATGGTGTGCGATTTGCAAGAACGAATCTGCCAATCTTGTAGCCGCTGCAGAGCAGTACAAAGGCAAAGTCAACTTTGTAGGTATTGGGGCACTGGGCAATCAAGCAGAGATGCTTGATTTTGTCACACACGCCGGTACTTCAGTATTTACCAACCTTTACGATGGCGATGGCAAGCTCTGGAATCGCTTCGGTGTTGTCATTCAGCCAACTCTTGTCTTTATCGATGCAAAGGGAAAGATCACATCGAAGGTTGGCCCTAGCGATGAAGAATTTCTTCAAAAGAAGTTGGTTGCCCTCACGGCAAAGAAATGACAGATCTTTCACTCGTATTTGCAGCTGGAGTATTTGCAACCTTCAATCCATGTGGGTTTGCAATGCTCCCTGCATATATGACGATGTTGCTGACTTCGCAACGCGATAGTGAAAGTCTTCCAAAGCTCGTTGTGAAAGCGCTGCAATTTGCAGTACTGATGGCGCTCGGAATTATCTCTGTCTTTGCACTCTTCGCCGTTGCAATTTTCCCAATTAGTACCTCCATTCAGGCTTACCTCCCGATTGCAACAATCACAATCGGTGCACTGCTCATTGCTGTTGGAATCGCAACGCTTTCAGGAAAGTCTCCTTACTTAAAGAAGCTGTGGAGCCCCAATACCGCCCCTTCCGAACGTTTAAAGAGCCTCTATCTCTACGGCGTCACATTTGCTTTGGGATCTGTCAGCTGCACAATCGGGCCATTGCTAGCGGCAACAAGCAAGGCCCTGGAACTCACCTTCGTTGAGAGTCTACGTATCTATCTCATCTACGCATTAGGAATCTCAGTCACTATTGCAGTCCTTGCCCTGATTGCACTTTTCTCACAGGCAACACTTGGCAGAATCCGAAAGTCAATGAAGTTAATCGAGAGAATCTCAAGCCTTTTCTTAATTCTCGTTGGCTTCTATCTCATTGTTTTCGGACTTTATGAAACCAAGTTCAGTAACTGGGTAGAGCCACTTCACGCTCTTATCGATCAGGTTTTTTCACTTCAAAGCCATGTGGTTGATTTTGTTAATTCGATATTGACAACACTAGGCGTTCTTTAGCACCGTCTTCATGCAGCCTTGGGGCGCAAAACAATTAACTTATAGAGCAACGCATTGAGAATAAACATTGTTGCCAGCATTGCCCAACCTGGCTTACCGAGAGAAACCAGGGCAAAGGTCACGATTGAAGGTCCAATAATTTCGCTAAGACCATTTCCCAGTGTCCAGATTCCATAATAAGCACCTTGACGAGACTCAGCTGCAAGATCGAATGAAATCTGCCAATGAATCATTGCGATGAGCAGTTCGGCAATTACATGAAGTGCCATTCCGGCGAGAAGAAAGAGTGAGGCCACTCGAGCTGAAGGACCTTCTGCTGATGCATATAGAAGACAGGCGCCGGCAAGTAGACCGCCGCTCAAGAGGTATTGGTTGAACGAGTCCTTAAGGGGCTTAGTTCGTTTACTAATCTTTACCTGAAAGAGAACAACTGCTGTGGTGTTGAGGATTAATACAGCAGAGACCCACCAACGCGGCGCATCTGTGTATCCGACAATCCAAATCGGTATCCCGACATTTTGAACTATGAATTGAATATTAGTAACAGCCGCCATAGCTGATGCTGCGATATAGCGACCGTCTTTAAAGATGCTCCAATCAAATTTCTCACGCTCTTGTAGCGTTGCAGGAAAATGTGGAACTAAGGTGTAAATGTAAGCACCAAAGATAAAAGTGAGCGCATCAAGCACAATCGCTACCTGGTAACCAAATGGCGAGTTAATAGCTAACGCGATTCCAGCGCCAAGGCTACCGAGTCCAATACCCAGGTTATTTATTGAACGCGTATAAGCACGATTGCGAGGGTTGGTCCTCGAGTCTCCCACACGGGCAATTAGGGTCTGCTGTGCATTGCGACTAAAAACATTGGCAATTGAATCTAGAGCGAAGGCAATAGTCAGCCAGATGAATGAATGCACGAAGGCAAGAGAGAAGATGGCGATTCCGTTGACTAGCATTGAAGTGACGACAACGACTCGCTGCCCAACACGATCCACTAAATGTCCGGCAGGGATTGTGCAAAGTAAACCAGCTGCAGCGCCAATCGAGAGGGCGAGAGCGGTCTGGTGAGGCCCAAGACCTACGGTGAATGAAAAATAAATGACGAGAACGGAGATTAGAAGTCCGTTACCAAAACGATCAATCAGTGAGGCAAGCGAAACTTTGCGAATTATTGGATCTTCGTGGATGACTTTACTGAGCCATGATGGCATCGTGGACATATTGAGCTAATCCCCTGACTCGACCATCGTAGTAAGCCTTAAAGCGATGGTCTTCGATATACATCACCGCGAGGTTCTTCTGCATTTCAACAGAACAGTCATAGAACCACTTTGAAATAGCAGTGCGATGTGCAACGACCGCCTCTTGCGCTTGCTCCGAAGTAACCGCGTAGCTATTTCCGAAGGCAGTAACAAACTTCTCTGTCGCAGCTTCCTGATCTACCTTTGCGGCTGCAAAATCATCTTTGGTGTATTTAGAGGTACGAGAAGTTGATTGTTTGTAAGCATCGGTATCGCCCCAGCGTTCTTGGGCTTCTTGCTTGTACTCATTCAACATCGGAATTCCTTAGTTGAAGTAGGTAATGATTGCGCCAGCGATGGTGAGGTTGAGCGCATCATTTGCGGTCTCAATGATCCACACTTTGAAATTCTCTCCACCAAAGAGGCGGTGTGAAAGAGAAGCAAATGCTGCGATGCCAACGCCAAGAGCGGCGCCAACAAGTGCGCCATCAACTACTGAGAAATCGGAATTTCCGGCTTGAAGTGAAGAAATCACGAGAGCTAAGGTGAGAGTTTGGACAATGATTCCAATAATGGTTCCACCGAAAAGGACTGCTGGCTTGTTTTGCTGGCTTGTTAACTGACCAGATTCGATTCCTCGAGCCTTCATCCAGATTGGATAGAAAGTCTTAGGTCCGAACCAGATTCCACCGCTGATAAAGGACACTACGAATGCAATGGCTACGCCTACGAGATTGAGTTCTGAAAAAGTCATGGAAATAGGGTACTTCAAACCATAGAAAATAAGGGTTAGCATCAATCCATGGCAGGAGAGAAAGTACGTTCGGATATCTTTGAAACCGGAAATCCTCGAATAAAAGCTGCACGAATTGTGGTGCATGCGAGCCCTGCAACAATCTTCAACATACTTGCCAATCCACACCGCCACTTTGAGATAGATGGAAGCAAGACAATCAAATCCAACTTGAGCGGTCCCGATCGGTTAGAACTTGGCTCGAAGTTCGGAATGTCTATGCGTTTAGGTATTAATTACAGAATTATGAATCACGTAGTGGAATTTGAAGAAGATAAAGTGATCGCCTGGCGCCATCTTGGTCGTTGGCGTTGGCGACATGATTTGCGAGATCTTGGTAATGGCTCAACTGAAGTTACAGAAACTTTTGATGGTTCATTCGCACCTTGGCTGGCACAGAGATGGCTGAACTTTCGCAAGGCTTACCCATGGACACAAATGGTTGTTGCAAAATCACTAGTCAGACTGAAAGAAGTTGCCGAGAATGAGTAAGGCAGAAGTCACGGCGCACTTAAAGAAGTTTGATAAAACACAACGTGATGCCTTGCAAACTGTTCGAACTACGATTGCAGAAGTAATTCCAGATGCACAAGAGGTTATTAAGTATGGAATACCGACCTTCACCATAAATGGCAAAGGAGTCTTTGGCTTCGACGGATTCAAGAAGCACAACAGCCTTTTCCCATATAGCGGATCTTTCAATGAGATTTATAAAGATGAGCTCAAGGGATATGAAATGACCAAGAGCGCCATCCATTTTGAGGTTGATAAGCCCTTCCCCAAGTCGTTATTGAAGAGATTAGTGAAGGCGAGATTGCGCCAGATGGAGGAGCAAGCGCTCGAGCGCAAGCGTAAGTAGCCGTAATTATGACCAGGTGAGCTGCATAAAAATCACCCTCCGGGTCGGTAATGCAGGTATACCTAGAGGGAATAGAGGCACGATGAAGTTTCGAAAGATATCGACCGCGGCCATTTCACTTGCCCTAGTAATAACCAGTGCTCCCTCGTTCGCTGATGTGACTTCCTTCGATGAAGAGTGGGTACTGCAACCTGCCTTCGATAATGACGGTGTTCTTCCTGGATTTATCGGCATAGATTCTCGGCCATCCGAGCAGTTGCTCGCTTTCCCAAGTTATTACGACAGCTTTGAAGGTCCAGTTGGCAACCCAACTGCGATTAACGTTTGCGCTACATCTTCGGATGAAAAGTGTAAGAACTTCACTCTTCAAAATGTCCGTGCTGAATTAGTTCCGTGCTCAGTGGAAGAAGTTTCAGATTGCCTCAATGCACTTATTGTTCGCGATGCAACCGGCAAAGATATACCTGCAACTTTAACGTCAGGTTTAATGGCACCGGTCGCAACTACTTTTAAGGGTGATGCATCGATAGGACTTCCCACAGGTGGCAATCCGCTTCTATATTCGATTCCAGGTGCAGCTCATGCCGGAGGCGATCTTTATCTAGTTAAGCCAGATCTCTTCTTAATGCGTACTGCGCCGTCAGAGAAGTTCCGCCTCAATAAATTTGAAGCCGCTATCTACCCCGTCAAACGAGTTGCATTGTCACGTCCAGGTAAAGCCAGCACCATCAGTACCAATGTCGCCGACTACCAAGGCGGACTCAATATTGTTGGTGGTGGCGGTGCAGATGGATGTAATACATATACCGATGGAACATATTGTTTTGTGCCGCAAGCATTTCCAACGGGCATTACTTTTGGCCTTGATTTCAGATTAAGCGCCTCTGTCTATGGCTGGCTTCATGGTCGCTTCAAAAACCCTGACATAAAAGTTGGAATCAATCCAGCAAATAAAGATGGAGTAGAACTCACCATCATCGCAGAGCCAATTAAGGTTCCGGTTGTAGGTGGATTTGTTAAATCAGCCACCGCGCCTGCTGATGTTTTGAAATATTTCTCGCAAACTCCATATTGGGGCAATGTCCGTGGACGTGGCAATAACTGGACCAAGAGCGATCCGCTAAGCCAGCTCACTGTCAGCCACGAGCACTTTGATCCAAGTCAGGAAGTCTTTGACGAAGTCCGTGCATGGCTCACTGCCTTGGGTGATAAGTCCGTGGCAGAGCCTTCTTATTGGTTAGTCCAGACTGTTTCCAATAGCGGAGATGTTCTTGGTAAGTGCACCGCCGACACAAAAGAACTCGCCGGAATTGTCACCACAAACGCAACGATGTATCTGCCTGGTCCGCCAACCTTTAATAAGGGAGATGGCGTCCTCGATTACAAAGTTGTCGCTCCACACTTTACTCGTAACGGCGATGTCTTCCTCGGCACTTATAACCTATCTATCAATTCAAAGGTCGCGCGCTGTATCTACGGATTTACCAGCGCCCCAATAAGTGCGACGGTCTCGATTGCAAGCTCGGATGGAAACGCTCGCGTGGCAACGACAACTGTCTCAGAGCGCAATGGTTTCCTTAATCTTGCAGCGTATGGATTTGAATTTTCAGAACCAACTATTTCGGTGAAGATCACTGGCGAGAAGCTCAGCACTGTGGCGCCTATTGCGATTGCTGCACCAAGCGTTGCTAAAAAGGTCACAATCACATGTGTGAAGGGCAAGACAACTAAGAAAGTGACTGCAACTGCGCCTAAGTGTCCAGCTGGTTACAAGAAAAAGTAATCTTTAAAGCGCTGCTAAAGAATCTTTCATCATCGCTTGGAGAAGCTTGGCATCAACTTCCCAGTCATTGGGTAGTGCAATTGTCTTCTTGTTGACCTTGTAATCCTTGAACTTTGGAGTGTATTTCTTCAAAACATCAAGGTTCCATGGCGCGATAAGAATATGGTTGGTCGCAGTTGAACAACCAAAGAGATAACTCTTATCTTTCTTCAGCATAGGTTGATTCCATGCGATAACAAGATCGAGCTCTGGATACTTGCTTTGAATCGCTTTGAAAATTGCTTTAAGCGTCTTGGCCTGAACGGGATCAATTGTCTTGTAGTACTGAGCCGGTGTATCAAATCTCTTCGAGCTCTCTGATCCACGCGAGTACATCACTAGCGCATTGGCATGAGCTTGGGAGAAGCCGTAATTCTCTTTGAGGTGCGCAATCTGAACGGGGTACTTTTCGCCATCGAGCTCTTTCATTACCTTAAACCAATACGACATTTTTTCGCCGTACTTCTTCTCAATGGAGGGAAAGTGCTTCTCTCGTGAGCCATCTGCGACTGCCATGAGAGAAAACTTACCGTCGCGGTCAGCAGAGTTCAACTGTGACTGACATCGAGAGGTAGCACCAGTATTGGGGTTGCTCCCTGCGCAAAGAAGAGGAAACTTAAGAGGGAAGCAAGTGCTTCGCGTAGTAGAGGAGTTTAAAAATGTCGGAAGTGCTGATTAAGAAAGTCGCAATCGTTACTGGTGGCGGATCGGGCATTGGAGAGGCATCAGCAAAGGCACTTGCTGACGCAGGAGCGATTGTCGCTATCGCTGATATGGACTTTATTGGAGCAGAGCGAGTTGTCTCTGAAATTCTCGCCGATGGTGGGATAGCAAAGAGCTACAAGCTAGATGTCTCAGATGATGCTGCAGTTGGCCACGTGATTGAAGCGGTTGTGAAAGATTTTGGTGGTCTGCATATCGCGGTCAACAATGCTGGCATTGGTGGAGATCAAGCTTCAACCGGCGACCAAACGCCTGCAGGATGGCGGAAAGTAATGTCGGTAAATCTCGATGGTGTTTTCTACTGCATGCGCCATGAAATTGCGGCGATGAAGAAATGTGGCGGCGGATCAATTATTAACATGGGATCAATCCTTAGCGCTGTGGGCTTTGCAGGATCTGCGGGGTATGTTGCAGCAAAGCATGGAGTTATCGGATTAACGCAGACTGCAGCAATTGAGTATGCCGCCGAAGGAATTCGCGTCAATACGGTGGGACCGGGATTTATTAACACGCCTTTACTTGCCGCGCTACCGCAGGATGCAATGGCAGGCATTGCAGCTTTGCACCCAATGAATCGTTTGGGTAAGCCTGACGAGGTTGGCGCGCTCGTTCTCTTCCTTGCATCCCCAGAAGCTTCTTTCATCACCGGCGGTTACTACCCCGTTGATGGCGGATACCTCGCCCGTTAATTCTGGTTGGGGTATGAGAAAGCCCCCACGGACTATCCGCGGGGGCTTTCTCCTTCAAAAATTACTTAGCTGCGATTGTTGAAATTTCGAACTCAAGCTTGATGTTCTCAGAAACGAGGATTCCACCAGTTTCAAGAGCTGCGTTCCAGGTAAGGCCGAAGTCCTTACGGTTGATCTCTGAAGCGCCTTCGAAACCGAAACGATCGTTTCCGAAAGGATCCTTAGCTGTTCCGGTGTATTCAAATTCGATTGTGATTGGCTTTGTTACATCTTTGATTGTGAGGTCTCCTGTGACAGAGATGTTCTCTGAACCAGAATCCTTCACAGATGTTGACTTGAAAGTGATCTTTGGAAATGTTGCTACATCAAAGAAGTCAGGGGACTGGAGGTGGCCATCACGGTCTGCGCTACGTGTATCGACAGATGCTGCATTGATCTCGATTGAGATTGTTGCTGCGCCATCTGCGACAACTGCTGAACCTGTGTAGTCGTTAAATGATCCACGGACCTTTGTGACCATCGCGTGGCGGGCGCTGAAACCCACACGGCTATGTGATGCATCGATTGTGTATGTGCCTGCTTGAAGAGTTGAAAGTACTGACATTGTTTTTCCTTTGATCGGAGGGGTGAAAGACCGCTTAGAAACGGTATGGATGAAGGATAACTCAAAATAGTTGAAATTTCAACTATTTTCCGCGCTCGGCCTCAACAGGAAAGTTGGGGAATACCTAGTTAAACTCACAACATAGTTTCATTAACTGCGGAGGAATCTCACATGCAAGAAACAGGCAAATGCCCAGTTGCACACGGTGCAATGACAACGAATGCATCATCAAATACAAATTGGTGGCCAAATGCACTCAACCTCGACATTCTTCATCAGCACGATACAAAGACAAATCCCCTCGGTGCTGACTTTGATTATCACCAAGAATTAAAGAAGCTTGATATCCCGGCATTGAAGAAGGATCTTCATGCGCTGATGACGCAATCTCAAGATTGGTGGCCTGCAGATTGGGGTCACTACGGCGGACTCTTTATTCGTATGACATGGCACGCAGCTGGTTCTTATCGCATCGCCGATGGTCGTGGTGGTGCAGGAACAGGAAACCAACGTTTTGCGCCATTGAACTCTTGGCCTGATAACGGCAACCTTGATAAGGCACGTCGTCTTCTCTGGCCAATTAAAAAGAAGTATGGCAACAAAGTCAGCTGGGCAGATCTGCTTGCATATGCTGGAACAATTGCGTACGAATCAATGGGGCTCAAGACTTACGGTTTTGCATTTGGTCGCGCAGATATCTGGCACCCAGAGATCGATATCTATTGGGGTTCTGAAAAAGAATTCCTTGCCCCGTCAGAGCAGCGTTATACAAACCTTAATGATGCTTCGACGCTAGAGAATCCGCTAGCTGCTACACATATGGGTTTGATTTATGTAAACCCTGAAGGTGTCGATGGAAAGCCGGATCCACTCAAGACTGCTGCCATGGTTCGTGAAACTTTTGCACGTATGGCGATGAATGATGAAGAGACTGTCGCTTTGACAGCTGGTGGTCATACCGTTGGTAAGGCTCACGGAAATGGAAATGCAGCAAACAATGGTCCAGCACCAGAGGGAGCTCCAATTGAAGAGGCTGGCCTTGGCTGGATGAATCACACCACTCGTTCAATCGGGCGTAACACAGTCACTTCCGGCCTTGAAGGTGCTTGGACAACACATCCAACGCTCTGGGATAACGGTTACTTCAAACTACTTCTCGGATACGAGTGGGAGCTAACAAAGTCACCAGCTGGCGCAAATCAGTGGGAGCCAATCGCAATCCGCGATGAGGATAAGCCGGTAGATGTGGAAGATCCGTCAAAGCGTTACAACCCAATGATGACTGATGCCGATATGGCGATGAAGATGGATCCTGCGTACCGTGCTATCTCAGAGAAGTTCGCAGCTGATCAGGATTACTTCAGTGAAGTATTTGCACGCGCATGGTTCAAACTCACTCACCGTGATCTCGGACCTAAGGCACGTTATGTTGGCCCAGATGTTCCTGCTGAAGATTTAATTTGGCAAGATCCAATCACACCTGGCAACAAGGGCTTTAACGTCGATGATGTGAAGGCAAAGATTGCTGCAACTGATTTAACAGTCGCTGAACTTGTATCTACTGCATGGGATAGCGCACGCACATTCCGTGGATCAGATAAGCGCGGTGGTGCCAATGGTTCACGTATCCGTCTTGAGCCACAGAAAGATTGGGCTGGAAACGAGCCTGCACGTCTGGCACGTGTTCTCTCTATCCTCGAACCAATCGCAACTGCAGCTGGTGCATCTATTGCAGACGTCATCGTTCTCGCAGGAAATGTCGGCGTTGAGAAGGCAGCGAAAGAGGCAGGCGTTGCAATCACCGTTCCATTTGCCGCAGGTCGCGGAGATGCCACACAGGCGCAGACAGATGTCGCTTCATTTGCAGTGCTCGAGCCAATTCATGATGGTTTCCGTAACTACCTCCAAGAAGATTATGCAGTTAGCCCAGAAGAGCTCCTACTCGATCGCGCACAGTTGATGGGTCTTACCGCTCCTGAGATGACTGTGCTCCTTGGTGGAATGCGAGTACTAGGTACTAATTTCGGAGGAAGCAAGAACGGCGTCTTCACAGATCGCGTCGGAGTCCTTTCCAATGATTTCTTCGTCAATCTGACCGATATGACATATGTCTGGGAGCCAGCCGGTTCAAACCTCTACAACCTTCGCAATCGCAAGACTGGTGAAGTGAAGTTCACGGCAACTCGCGCTGACTTGGTCTTTGGTTCAAACTCAATCTTGCGTTCATATTCTGAGGTTTACGCTCAGGACGATAACCGCGAGAAGTTTGTGAAGGACTTTGTTGCTGCGTGGACAAAGGTGATGAACGCAGACCGCTTCGATCTCGCTTAATCTCAACTAAGACGCTTATATCTGCGCACCATGCTCGGTAACTCGAGTATGGTGCGCAGATGTCTTTTATCGAAAAGATCAAAGCCCGCGAAGTCGATATCGCTCTCTTAATTGTGGCTGCGCTCTGGGGTGCAAGCTATCTTTCGGCCAAGACTTTGACTGAGCACGCACCAGTCCTTACCGTCCTCAGCCTTCGCTTTATTGTTACCTCGCTTGCAATGGCAATTATCTGGGCCATTAAACATGAGCGATTTACTCGCGCAGAACTAGCTCTCGGTATTGGTCTTGGCACTTCGCAAGGGCTCATTCTTTACTGCGAAACCAACGGAGTCTCCAGGACTTCCGCGACCAACGCAGGGTTGATTATTAGCTTGGCAATAATCTTCACGCCGATATTTGAATCGATTGCATCTAAGAACTGGCTGCCTCGACCATTCTTCGTCGCAACCGTTGTCGCCGTTGTCGGCGTTGCTTTGCTTGTATCCGATAAGGGATTTGCTGCCCCTGGTTTAGGTGACTGGTTGATGTTGGCGGCAGCGCTCTTTCGCGCCCTTCATGTGACTGCAATGGGTCACTTAACTTCAGATAAGAAACATAGTTCGGTCAGCATTACCCTGCTGCAAAGCCTGACCTGCGCGGTGATGTATTCAGTATTTTCCTTCGATGGAATAAAGAGTGCAGTCCGCGAATTTGATCGCGGGACTTGGCTTAATTTGCTCTTCCTTAGCCTGCTCTGCGGTGCCTTCGCATTCTTAGTAACGCTCTGGGCAATTCGCAGAACATCGTCGTCTCGAGCCAGTTTGTTACTGGGAACTGAACCCGTCTGGGCAGTAGTTGTTGGTATCTCAATCGGTGGAGAAAGTCTTGCCGTGCTTGGAGTAATCGGTGCTGCGCTGATTATCGGATCTTCATATTTTGGTCAGAAGATTGAAACACACCACCGAACGAGAAGTAGCTAGCCTCGCCCGACAAATGGCATCTTGGTTGCGAGGATTGTCATATTTGCGACATTGGCACTGAGCGGCAAGCTTGCGATGTAAGCAACAGCTCGACCTACCTCTGAAACATCCATTAAAGGTTCGGCCTTTGTACTTCCATCGGCTTGGAGAGCGCCTTGACCCGCACCGCTCCCTAATTCGGTAGCAGCATTTCCAATATCAATTTGGCTACACGCAATTTCATATGGGCGACCATCAAGTTGAGTAGTCTTTGTAATTCCCGAGATGGCATGCTTGGTTGTTGTGTATGCAATCGATAATGGACGCGGTGCATAGGCAGAAACTGAACCATTATTTATAATTCTGCCACCTTGAGGTTGCTGATTTCTCATCACTCTGAAAGCTTCGCGTGTGCAGAGGAAAACTCCGGTCAGATTTACTGCGATGACTTTATTCCAGTCATCGAGAGAGAGTTGATCAATTTCAACTGCAGGAGCGCCAATTCCTGCATTGTTAAAGAGTAAGTCCACATGTCCAAATTTCGCGACGACCTGGTCAAAGAGAGAAACCACGCTCTTCTCATCGCTCACATCTGCGGCAATTGCATAGAAAGATTCGGCATTGCTTCCCGAATTACTAATAAAAGTATCGAGAGTTTCTTTACGTCGGCCAGCCAGGACAACCATCCAACCGTCCTTAGCTAAATCAAGAGCTACGCTTGCGCCAATTCCGCTTCCACCACCTGTGACGATTGCAATCTTGCTCTTTACATTGCTCATGTGACAATTATGCCATTTATATCTACTTTTCTATAGACTCGATGAACTTTTTAGGACACCATTGCTCACTGCAAATAAGTTTGAGAAGAGGGAGATAGAGATGAAGGTTCTCATTCCTGACTCAATTCCATTGGAATTACCCAATAACAATTCAGAGATCGAATACATTACATACTCTGTTTCAAGTAATGACTTCTCTGCCGTCCAAGATGCTGAACTCTTGGTGCTTTGGCTCAATACGTCTGAAAATATCTCTGCGGCAGTCTCACAATTAAAGAATCTCAAGGCTGTGCAATCACTCGCAGCGGGGCCCGATCATCTTTATGAAGCAGGCTTTGCGCCTCATATTTCCCTCGCCTCTGGACGCGGCCTTCATGATGCTCCAGTTGCAGAGCATGCCCTTGCCTTGATTCTCGCCACGGTGCGAAATCTTGATGGCCTTCAACGCTCACAAGGAAAGAAATATTGGGATCGTGAAACTATCTCAGCTCAAGCTGCACCTGAGTCATTCCAGCAGTTCACACTCAACGGTGCATCAATTCTCATCGTTGGGTTTGGTTCGATAGCCTCTCACCTGGCCCCGATGCTTTCAGCCCTTGGCGCCCGCGTCTCAGGGGTAGCGCAAAGCAATGGAGAGCGCGATGGCTATTCGGTTGTCGCTCAATCAAAAATGGCTGATCCCTTGTCGAAAGCTGATGTAGTTATTTCGCTTGTCCCGTATATTCCTGAGACAGAGAAGCTCTTTGATCTTCAATTCTTTAGCGGGATGAAGAATTCTGCAGTATTTATCAATGTTGGCCGGGGAAAAACGGTCGACGAAAGTGCATTGGAAGAGGCGCTCACGCAGAAGATTATTCGCAAGGCAGCCGTTGACGTGACATTTGTCGAACCACTTCCTGCTGATTCACCGCTCTGGAGTTTAGAAAACCTCATCATCACACCACATATTTCAGGGGGACGTCCACAGAATTCATCTCATTTAATCGCACTCAATGCGGAGAGAATTCTCAATAATCAAGAAGTTCTTAATAAAGTAAACCGTTAAATAAATTTTCTATAACAAAGGCCATTTCCGTCTCGCTGGCTGGGCGCAAGGTTGGCTACTGGACGAAAACCTCTAGATTAAGAACCCTACGAGCGAGGGGCAAATCATGGCTGCAAATATTGGTGTGTATGGATTAGGCGTCATGGGTGCAAACCTTGCACGAAATTTTGCATCACGTGGCCACACAGTTGCTGTCTTTAATCGCAATGGAGAGGTAACAAAAGAGTTTGAAAAGAGCTATACCCATGAAGGCTCCTTCATTCCTGCAGTGGATCTAGCATCATTTGTTGAATCACTTGAATCACCCAAGCGCATTGTCATCATGGTTCCAGCAGGTGCTGCAACAGATGCAGTCATAGATCAATTGCTACCGCTACTTTCACCGCAGGATATTGTTATCGATGCCGGTAACTCACACTATGA
Organism: Candidatus Nanopelagicaceae bacterium; assembly: GCA_965267625.1. Taxonomy (GTDB): domain Bacteria; phylum Actinomycetota; class Actinomycetes; order Nanopelagicales; family Nanopelagicaceae; genus Planktophila. The sequence goes on along the minus strand of OZ254124.1, from coordinate 315,036 downwards.
AGATACTCGCCGTCGCGAAGAACGAGTCCGCCCAACTGGCGTGATGTTCTTTGGCGTCGGAGTATCTGGGGGCGAAGAAGGTGCGCTTAAAGGCCCTTCGATCATGCCCGGTGGCGATAAAGACGCCTACGCCCATATCAAGCCACTTCTCGAATCTATCGCCGCAAAGGTTGATGGCGAACCATGCTGTGCGTGGGTCGGTCCCGATGGTGCTGGACATTTCGTCAAGATGGTTCATAACGGTATCGAATATGCGGATATGCAATTTATTGCAGAGTGTTATGACCTGCTCGTAAAGGTAGAAGGACTTTCGCATAAAGAGATTAGTGATTTATTTAGGAAGTGGAATTCAGGAATTCTAAGCTCCTACCTGATTGAAATTGCTGTCGAAGTTTTGGCCCATGTTGATGCAGAAACTGGCAAGCCATTTCTCGAAATCATCTCAGATCAGGCGGCTCAGAAAGGCACTGGTAAGTGGACGATTGAGACTGCAACAAATCTTGGTTCACCGGTTACGGCAATCTCAGCTGCAGTATCTGCACGTATGCTCTCTTCAAATCAAAAGACACGTGCGGCTATCTCCAAACTCCTTTCTGCAAAGCATCCCGATGGAGAGATAAAAGTCTCCAACATCATTGAAGAGGCGCTCTGGGTTGCAAAAGTAATTGCATACTCAGAAGGCATGGCAATGATTGCCAAGTCCAATTCAGACTTTGGGTGGGGAATTAAACCTGCAGATGTCATTTCGCTCTGGCGTGGTGGATGCATTATTCGCGCAGAGCTTCTGAAGGATCTTAAGAAGGCCTATGAAATCAATCCCGAATTGGAATCTCTTCTTGCCTCACCACACTTCGCGGCAGAGGTAAAGACTCGACAAGAAAAGCTCCGCAAATTAGTGGGTATCGCCGTTGCAAATGGCGTACCAACAATGGCTCTAAGTTCTTCCCTCAACTACCTCGATTTCATGGAGCAGCCAAGGGCTTCTACTGCAATGATTCAAGGGCTCCGCGATTTCTTCGGCTCTCATACCTATGGTCGGAATGACAAACCTGGCGTATTTCATACCTTGTGGTCTGGAAACCGTACTGAAGTCGAAAGTAAGGGCTAAATTTCACTTATGAAAGCTCTCTACATCAATAGCAAACTTGATATCCAACTTGTTGAAAAGGATTTACCCCAGCCTGGAATCAACGAAGTCCGTATAAAGATTTCTTACGTAGGAATTTGTGGTTCAGATCTTCATTATTACTACGAGGGAGCAAACGGCGCTTTTGTGGTGAAAGAGCCACTTATGCCAGGGCATGAGTTATCAGGAACTATTGATGATGATCCATCTGGTGAGTTCTCAAAGGGAACACCAATTACCATTCACCCTGCCACCTTTGGAAAATCTGAACCTGGTATCGAAGATGCTACGCATCTTTGGCCTGGAGGCGCCTACCTAGGAAGCGCTTCAACATGGCCGCACACACAAGGTGGCGCTGCTGAATTCGCAATCTTCAGGAAAGATATGGTCCGCATTCTTCCTGCTGGACTTTCGCTTCGTGATGCAGCTCTTGCTGAACCACTGGCTGTGGGGCTCCATGCAGTTAATATCGCAGGTGGCGTGAAAGGGAAGAAAGTTTTTGTATCCGGCTCTGGGCCAATTGGCTTATTGGTAGTTGCTGCAGCAAAGATTTTGGGCGCCTCTGAGATAGTTGCAAGCGATCTTCTTGAAGGGCCTCTTGCTCGTGCAAAGGCGTTAGGCGCAACTGGCACAATAACTATCGGGAAAGATTCACTTCCAGAGAATTACTTTGATGTCGTCTTTGAATGTTCTGGTGTAGCTCGCGCCATCAGCGGAGCGCTCATTTCGGTTCGCCGTGCAGGAATTGTGGTTCAGGTGGGAATGCTTGGAGCAGGAAACCACGAAATCGCTATAGCGCCATTGGTTGCTAAAGAAATTCAATTACGAGGAACCTTTAGATTCAAGGATGAAATTGATCTTGCAGTAACGCTACTTGCCGAAAATGTCTGGATTGGCTCGGCAATTACCCACACATTTGCGCCTGATCAAGCTGTGGAAGCTTTTGCAATGGCAAAGAACTCTCAAGAATCTGGAAAAGTTCTTATCGAATTTAGCTAGCTCCAGCGAGCTAGTTTTGATTTAAAAGAATTACTCTCTAAGACTTCTTTATTCACTACAAATTGTGGGATTTCACCACGGCTTATCGCCTTAATTGCAGTAAATGCTGAACGTCCCATTCCGAAAGCCAGCTCATCAGTCCATGCGATGTTATGTGGAGCAACTACAACATTCTCCATTGAGAAGAGTGGATTTTCCTTTGCAGGTGGTTCAGTCTCAAACACATCAAGACCGGCACCCGCAATAACACCATTTTGAAGCGCTGTGATGAGAGCGCTTTCGTCAATGATGGGACCTCGCGAAACATTAATGACGTACGCACTCTTCTTCATTGTCGCTAGTCGTTCTGCATTAAGTAAGTGGAATGTATCGGGTGTGAGAACAGCCATCACAACTATTGCATCTGATTCGCGAAGCAAAGTATCAAGGTCGACCAAAGTGACATTGTGAAGATCAGCCTCTGCCTGCGTTTTCCATGGATCAAATGCAATGCGCCTTGTCTCAAATGGAGCCAACAATCTAAAAAATTCGGTTGCGATATTGCCTAAACCGATAGTGCCGATTGTCTTGCCATTGACGCCGCTGCCAAGGCCATGAAGACGCTCGCTCCAGCCATGTCGACGCGCTAAGTGATCTTTTGCAGAAAGTCGATGCATCGTCGATAGCAGCATCATTAGCCCCGCAGTTGCAACTGGCTTCTGAGAGCCGTCTGGAGTAATTGTCAGCGCTACGCCCGCACGAGTACATGAATCTAAATCGATATTGTCATATCCCACGCCAAATCTGGCAATGATGAGAGGCGACTCCTCAGGTGAACCGAATGAATCCTGATCAACGCCAGGTCCAGCGAAAGCTACCGCGTCAACACCCGAAAATATCTCTGGTCGGAAATTCTTCTCGGCAGCAGGAAGAAATTTCCATGGAAGGGGAGCAAGCGTCTCAATAGAGATTTCACCCCAACTAAAACCGTCTCCACCATTAGATAAATCGCTAGAGAGCCCAACGTTAAATGTCATCAGAAGATAGCAATCGGATTGATTGGCGAACCTGTGCCTCTTGGAATGTTGAGTGGTGAGATTACAATATTAAATACCCAGCGATTGAGCTCTGCACATTTTGCGGCGACAGCTTCTAGTTGCAAATTATCCAAGAGAGGAATTCCCAAGGCCGGTAGTGCTAACACATGAATAGGTGAGCCAACTCCAGCAACAGGTGAAGGCCGAACGTCGCTATCACCATCAGCACCAATCACGCTGACCTTGCGATCCTTAAAGAGTTGCATGACATCAACATGGAAACCTGCTGAAAAATCTGAAGGGTCCCATACTCCTAATTTTTCGCGACGAGCGAAGTGACCACTGCGAAGCAAAACGACATCCCCCTGGCCAATAGTGAAGCCAAATTTCTTTTCATAGGCAACGATGTCCTCGGCATGTATCGAAGTTCCAGGTTCAATCCAATCCAAACCTGCGAATCGTGCTGCATCGAGTAAAACTCCGCGTGTTGCGATTGGCCCCAATTTATCTACAGTTGACCATGAAGATCCCGTGGCATTAACAACTTCAGTTGATTTCTTGCCACCAAATAGAGTGTCACGGAATGAAATGTGCGTCATAGCATCTAGATGGCTGACTGCCTTACCGTGATAATCGACTCCAATAAAATCTTTATTACAATTTGGTTCTTCACCTGGTGTATCGATGCTCAACTCGGTCATGTAGTGCAAGGCTGGCTTGTGATTATCAGGGCCGGTCACGGTGTTCCATGCAAGACCCATAGTCACAACTTCGCCTGTAGAAACGAGTTGTGATGCAGACTTTACGATTTCGGGTGTGATGTAGTTAAGCGCTCCTCGTTCAAGTGTCGAGGGGGTGTATTCATTCCAACTCTTTATCGACTCAAAAAGTGTCACAAAATCTTCGTAGGACACAGCAGGACCGTTGTTGATGATATTCGACATTCTCTCTCCCCCGACGTGAAAAATTTTCTCGCAACACTTGTGAGGCATTTTTCATCCTGTTACTGTCTGACAATAGCAGGATGCTGATTAGCGTCCAGAGGAATGGATGGTGAGAGCTATGGACGATTTGGATCATCCATCTCCCCAACTAGTCCCTGCAGTGGCTCGCGCAGCATCGATTCTTGAATTTCTAGGAGAGAAAGGTTTTGCTGTCGCTTCAAATGAGATTGCGCGACAGCTTGGTATTCCAAAATCTTCTACCGCAAATATCTGCCTTGAACTTGAAGCTGCAGGGCTCGTTGTTCGTCGCGATGCGGGTTACGCTCTAGGTCGAAAGGTTGTCGAGCTTGGAGGTCAATATTTAGGAAGTATCGATTCGCTGCGTGAGTACTACGACCTTTGCTCATCCCTGCCGGTGATGTCACGAGAAAGTTCTCGCATAGCAATTCTTGATGGAACAGATGTCTTATACCTCGGTCGATACGAGGGGCGGCAACAAATTCGACTCACAGCAAATATCGGTGATCGCTTTCCCGCTATCTGTACTGCCACTGGAAAAGCCCTTCTTGCAAATTTGCCGGTTGGTGAGGCAGAAGAGCGCTACCGTGAAAAGCCAGGTGCCTTTATTAAGCTGACCGAAAAGTCGATTAAGAACGTCACCCAACTCAGCAAGGATCTTCAACTCACTCGCGAGCGTGGCTATGCGATGGATGATGAGGAGGCGACCCCGGGGGTCACATGCTTTGCAAAGGCCATCACTGGATTTCGAGGTGACCAATCTGCCATCGCCGTCAGCGTCACTGTCCTGACCCAGCGGCTCACCCCGAACTTTCGTCAACTACTCCTCAATGATCTCAATGCAATTGCCAAAGGGCTCTCAAATCCCCTCTCGGGTCTTGCGCGACATAGTCGAAATTGAGCAAAAAACTGCAAGTAACGATTTCATAACATCGCCCAACCAACTGGACGGCATATAACACTTTGACCTGTTCTTAGTTAGCGTGCGTCCATATGAAGACCGCATCTCGCACCATGATTTCAATTCGAAATCTTTCAAAGCGCTTTGGTGCAACACAAGCGCTCAGCGAGGTCTCCCTTGATATCAACTCAGGCGAAGTACTTGCCCTACTTGGTGCAAATGGTGCAGGTAAATCAACAATTATTAAGATTCTTGCAAAAATTTATACAGCTGACAGCGGCGTAATTTCTGGACCAAATGGATCGGATGTTAATGATGTGAAGTTTGCATTTATTCATCAAGATCTAGGTCTAGTTGAATGGATGACAGTCGGTGAATCAGTAGCTCTAGGTTCAAAGTATCCTCGTCAATCAGGCCTTATTAGCTGGCCTGGTGTCAGAGCAATGGCTGAAGATGCTCTAAAGAATGTAGCACCGCATATCAACGTCAATGATCCCATCAATGGACTATCTAGAGCAGATCGATCATTGGTGGCGATTGCACGAGCACTCTTTGCTCAATCCGATGTCTTGGTTCTTGATGAACCAACTGCTTCGCTTCCTGCTGAAGATTGTGAGCAGCTCTTTGGCGTTCTTCGCAACCTTCGCGATAGTGGCGTGGCAATCGTTTATGTTTCGCACCGCCTCGACGAAATCTTTAAAGTTGCCGATCGCGTCACTGTCTTGCGGGATGGCAAGGTAGTTGAAGATGGAGAAATTGCATCATTTGATCCTTCAAGTTTGGTACGCGCCATCGTTGGTCGAGAGACAACAGCTTTCGATCTAGGCGCTGTTGGTAATGGGGCGCCATTACTTCAGGTCAATGGACTTGCCGGAGACAATGTTCGCACTGCTACTTTTGCGATGAATGAAGGTGAAGTTCTTGGTCTCATCGGTCTTAATGGTGCAGGCCAGCGCGAAGTAGGAAGAATGATTGCTGGAGCCATGCCTCATTATCAAGGCACTATTGAGCTCAAAGGAAAGAGAATTTCGGGGAATATCGCCAGCGTGGTTTTAAGAGGAATCTCGCTTATTACTAGCTCGCGCGCCGAGGAAGGCCTCGCTATGGGGCTTACCGTTCGTGAAAATATTTTTCCTAATCTTCGAGTTCGTGGACTTCGTGCCTACTCATGGGTAAAGCCAGGTAAAGAAATTACTGCTGCTCAAGATTTAACAGAAAAATTCAATGTTAAACCTCGCGAGACAGAGTCAGTAATTGCAACTCTCTCGGGTGGAAACCAGCAAAAAGTCATCTTAGCTCGCTGGCTATCCATAGCTCGCTCCTTAATTGTTCTAGAAGAACCGACAGCGGGAGTTGATGTCGGAGCCAAGGGAGATATCTACCGACTCATCCATGAATCAACTCAGAAGAATTTGTCGATTCTTCTCGTGTCAACAGATTTTGAAGAAGTCGCGCTCATGGCACATCGTGCGCTCGTCTTTGCAGATGGTGAAATCGTCGCTGAACTCCAGCGCGATCAAATCACTGTAGAAAACTTAGTTACCTATGCATCTCGAGCGAATGTGAGCAATTAATAAATGGCAAAGAACAAGACATCACTAGGAATTAAGATCGGAACTTATGGGTTGCCGATGTTGGCGGTCTTCCTCTTCGCAATCTTCTCCCTAAAGCTTCCTGATACTTACCCAACAGCATCAAACTTCAGAGCAATTCTCTCGAATCAGTCGATCCCAGCTCTGCTTGCCTTAGGCGCCATGATTCCCATCGTGACAGCAAAGTTTGACCTTTCAATGGGTTATGCACTTGGCCTCTCACACGTAGTCGTGATGTATCTACTTGTGAATTCCAATCTCTCTTGGGTCGCTATCTGCGCGATTGCAATCTTTGGAACTTCACTTGTTGGATTGGTTAACGGATTGCTCGTAGAGTTTGCGCAGATTGATTCGTTTATTGCTACGTTAGGTACCGGTTCGATTCTCTATGCACTCAGCGGATGGATTACACACGGCGGACGCATCGTTCCGCCGATTGAAGGCCTTCCTCACGGGTTTACCAACCTCATGAATGCGAAGGTTCTCGGTCTTCCAATTGGTGCTTTCTACATCATCGCTCTCGTCTTTGTTCTTGTTATTGTCCTTGAATACTTGCCTGCCGGACGCGGCCTCTATGTAATCGGTTCAAATCCACGTGCAGCTGAGCTCATAGGTATTCCTAAACGCCGCTATGTTGTTCTCTCATTTGTCAGTGCATCTGCAATTACAGGATTCGCAGGATGTTTACTCGCTGCACAGCAGCAAATCGGCAATCCAAGTATCGGAGCCGAGTATCTGCTACCGGCATTCGTTGGAGCGCTCTTGGGATCTACAACTATCAAACTAGGGCGTGCTAATGCGCTCGGAACTATCGTTGCCGTTGCAATTCTTGCAATCGGAGTTTCAGGAATTCAGCAGCTAGGGGCTGAATTCTGGGCAACACCACTCTTCAACGGTCTAACTCTGTTAGCCGCTGTTGGTCTCGCTGGTTATTCAGCGCGACGTCGCTTGAAAACTGGCGCAGAGGCATCTCGAAAGAGCATGCAATCTTCTGGGACAGAAAACCAGTAACACCCACCAATGGAAGCAAGGAAAGGAACTACATTGCGAAATATTTCAAAGCGCATTGTTGGCATCGCAGTTGCATCAGCAGTTGTAGCAGCACCTCTAGTAGGTTTTGCATCAACTTCAGCTAACGCAGCAGAGGTATGTACAGCAGCACTCGCAAAGGCAAATAAGGCTGTTGCAGCATCTGTAGCAGTGAAGGCCCCATGGGATGGACCAAAGTCCGGACCTAAGGCAGCTAAGGGCAAGACACTTATCTACGTTGCACAAACCATGCAGAATGGTGGAGTTGCAGGCGCAGCAGCAGGTGTACAAGAAGCAGCTAAGGCAATTGGCTGGAAGGTACGTATCATCGATGGCCAAGGAACTCCTGCAGGTATTTCAGCTGCAATGAGCCAGGCAGTCACACTTAAGGCAGACGGAATCATCGTTGGTGGATTCGATCCAGCAACAACAAAGGCAGAGATTGCATCAGCTAAGGCTGCAGGAATTCCTGTTATTGGATGGCACGCAGCTGCTACATCAGGCCCACAGAAGTCACTTGGACTCTTCTCAAACGTCACAACACTTCGTGCAGACGTTTCAAAGGTTTCAGCTGACTGGGTCATCTCTGATTCAAAGGGTGTTGGCGGAGTCGTAATCTTCACAGACTCATCAATTCCATTCGCAGAGGGCAAGTCACAGGAAATCAAGGCTGAAGTTGAGACATGTTCTTCTCTTAAGGTTCTTGAGTATGCAAACATTCCAATTGGTGACAGCATCTCAACATTGGTCGCAGCAAAGACAGCAGCTCTTGTTGCTAAGTACGGCGACTCATGGACTCACTCAATCTCAATCAATGGTGGTCTGTACATCACACCTATGGCAGCAGCGCTTCGTGCAGCTGGCAAGACAGGTACCGGCTTCCCACATAACGTTGGCGCTGGCGATGGATCAGCTGACGAGTACGCACGCATCATTGCAGGCGACTTCCAGTCAGTAACAGTTCCAGAACCTTTGACAATGCAGGGATGGCAGATTGTTGATGAGTTCAATCGTGCATTCGCAAAGAAGCCAGCAAGTGGATATGTTCCAGTTGTCCACCTTGTAACTAAGGCAAACGCAGGAAAGTCAACAGTATGGGATCCACAGAATGGATACCGCACAGAGTATAAGAAGATCTGGGGCGTTAAGTAACCAGTACTTGTACCAATTAGGGGCGCACGGCTGGGAGAAATCCCAGCCGTGTACTCTTTTCACCATTAGATTTAACTCTGCAAGATTTCATTAAAGGAAAGATTCGATGAGAGCGTTAGTAAAACTTGAAAAAGGTCCTGGCCATGTAGAGCTCAAGACCGACTGGCCAAAGCCTCAAGTAAAGCCTGGCTGGGTTCTCGTTGAAGTAGCAGCGTGCGGCATCTGCGGCACGGATATCCACATTGAAGAAGATACTCATAAGAACTGGCCACCCGTTGTGTTAGGCCATGAATACACCGGACGAATCGTCGAGGTTGGCGCAGATGTCGAAGGTTGGCAAATCGGAGATCGCGTTGTCTGCGAACAACACCACGGGGCATGTATGAAGTGCGACGCCTGTCGCAGAGGCGCCATTCACTTATGTCCCTCAAAGCGCAGTCCTGGTTGGGGAATTGATGGTGCATTTGCCGATTTCGTTCTTCTTCCCGCTTGGTTATTACACCGCGTTCCTGATGGAGTCACATTCAGAGCTGCGACAGTCACCGAACCAACTGCTATTTGTATTACCGGCCTTGACCGCGTAAACCTTAAATCAGGCGAACGCGTGTTAGTTATTGGCCCTGGTCCGATTGGTTTAATCACTGCACTTCTTGCAAAGGCAGCAGGAGCAAGCGAAGTCCTAGTTTTAGGGCGAGCCTCCAGCCGCAAACGCTTAGAGCTCGCTCAGTCGCTCGGATTAGGGATTTATGAACTTAGCAATGAAGATCCGATATCAATTATTGGAGACAATTTTGACGTCTCGATCGATTCAACAGGCGCCGGTGAATCGTTCTCGCTCGCATGTAGCGCTACCCGCCGACAAGGACGTGTGCTTCAACTAGGAATATCGACCACGCCGACCGTTCCCTTTACTCTCAATACTGCGATTTATCGTGCGCTGACAATTTCGATGTCGATGTCTTCTGAATATTCCAGTTGGGATCGGGCACTGGCTCTGATGGCTTCCGGTGCATATGACCCAACTCCACTGACTTCCATCTATTCCCTAGATGATTGGAAGCAAGCATTTGCAGATGTTCATAGTCGCAGTGCAGTGAAGGCTGTGATTACACCGAAAGATTCTTCATACTTGGATCAAACTCAGTGAGCGAAGTTAAAAAAGTAGTACTTGTGGGACCTATGGGTGCTGGCAAATCGACCTTGGGAAAGATAGTTGCGGCAAAACTCGGATGGTCATACTTCGATAACGATGCCGAGATGACATCTAGGTATGGTCACTCGCAAGATGTGCTCGCCACAATGTCAGTTGCAGAGTTGCATGCTCTCGAATCGAGATACCTTGCTGATGTTTTATCTGAAGCTGGACCTCTCATTACCGGTGCAGCTGCATCAGTCGTTGATTACCCGGAAAATAGGGATTTACTTAAGAGTGCTATGACAATTTATCTTCGAATTCCCTTAAGTGCAGTGATAGACCGAGCCGGAAAGAGTGGCGTTGGACGGCAAGCACTGATTAGCGATGGAAATTCGGTACTTACTGAACGATATGAGCGCCGCGATCCCCTTTATAAAGAAGTCTCTCGGTCAACAATCGATTTAACAGTAAATCCAGATAATGATGCCGAACGCTTACTGGCATTGATTACGGGAAGTTAAGCAGCAACAGCCTTCTTAGGCTTCTTAAAGAAGAAGTAAGAGACGACCACAATAAAGCCAGTCCAACCGATTGCCTGTAGCACGGATGGCGTTGGCGTGAAGTTCAAGAGACCCTTAAGGACTGAGCCCAAAACGCTCTCTTTACCAATTACATCAGAGATGTCATAGAGCTTATTTGCATCTCCTGGAATTAAACCGATTTCCTGGAATTCGTGGATTCCGTAAGAGAACATTCCAGCTGCTACAACGATGAGAGCGATTCCACTATAACGGAAGAACTTAGCGAGGTTGAGCTTGAGCGCACCGCGGTAGAGCAACCATCCTGCAATTACTGAAACTGCAAGACCTAAGAAAGTACCGACAACTGTCAGCGTTGCATCCTGAGATGCCATCGCGCCGTTCCAAATAAAGATTGCTGTTTCCAAACCTTCGCGACCGACTGCAAAGAATGCGAGAGCGAAGAGTGAACCTGCACCTGTTGCGAGCGCACGATCGATTGATCCTTCGAGCTCTGCCTTAAGAAAACGTGCCTTCTTTCCAAGCCATACGACCATCCATGTAATCAGCGCTGCTGCTACGAATGAGAGGATGCCGGCAACGAGAGGTTCTGAATCTCCCTCGAGGTGGATTGAAGAAATTGTAAAGAATGAGCCAAGGGCAGCAGAGAGGGCAATCGCTGCGAATACGCCTTGCCAAATAGAACGGGTCTTATCGCCTTGATTAATTTTCTTGAGGTAGGCAATCAAAATACCTACAACTAAAGCGGCCTCGAGACCTTCACGGAGTCCGATCAAGAAATTTGCGAGCATTGCTCAGCCCTTCGATTTACGCAACATTGGTGTTGCGTAAATAGACTAGCACCATCCCACCCAGGCTCACAAATCGAAGGTAGCCCCTATCGGAGTGTTTTTAGTAACCCCGAAACCGCTGCCTCCACCATGGAAAGGACCTCCTGATAGGCCTCTATCTCGTTACCCCACGGGTCAGGCACCTCAACTGAATCGGCTTCCGGGTCAAATGAACGGAACATGGCAACCTTGGCTCGATCTTCTTCATTACGGGCAAGCTTGAGGATGTTGGCATGGTTACTCAGATCCATCGCCAGAATCAGATCCACTTCATCAAATCTCTCACTGACAAACTGACGCGCACTATGAGAGTGCGTGTAACCGGCCAAAGTCCAAGTCTTCTTCGATAGTTCATGTGCATCTTCACCGATATGCCATGACGATGTTCCGCTGCTAGTCACGATGATCTGTGGGGTTTGAACTTCACCGGCACGATTGGCCAGAACAGCTGCAGCCATTGGTGATCTGCAGATATTTCCGAGGCAGACCATCTCAACGCGCACCACATCACGTTCGCGAAGTGATTGTAGGTATGAATTCACTCGGTAATACTAAGGCTATGAGTACCGGCTTTGTCTATCCTCCCCCAGCCGATGGCAAGCCATTTCGCCTCAATATGGGGCTGCGTTCACTTGAACCAGCAGAGTGGCTAGAAGATGGCGAAGATTTATTAATTCAAATACCGGAAAGAGTTGAACTGGCGAGAAGTTCTCGTGAAGTCGTCTACCAAGTCCTTCCTGGCTATGACACTGCCATCCATGAACTAGTTTCGAGAATCGTTGCAAATCTGAAAGAGTTCCACGCCGATGGTTACTCTTTTTCTCAAAATTCAATCACACACATTCCTTCACACGTTGAAGTTTCACTAAACGCCGACGATGCGCTGCTCAACATCGCTTCCATCGTTGGTGAAGATTTAGTTGTTTTATCTCGGGAAGATGACGAGTGGAAGATTGTTGCCGGCGCTGTCATTTTCCCGTCGCGTTGGAAGTTGAGTGAGAAAATTGGCAAAGGAATGGACGCTGTTCACACCCCGGTTCCAGGTTTTGCACAAGCACTTGCCCCTTTTATGACAGCTACTTTCGACAAGATCACCGCCGATCGCCCGGTCTGGCGCAAGAACTGGTCTCTCCATAGCACCGCAGACTTACATCAGCCCACATCTATCCATGAGCCGGCCAAACCTAGTGACTACTGGTGGCGTACTGAACGTCAGACACTGACCCGATCAGCGGTTGGCGAATTCCTCTTCTTTACTATTCGCAATCGTGCAGAACCTTTATCGTGGATTGCAAATGACCCTGATTCGGCGGCTCTCTTTGCAGAAACTCTCGCAAGTTTCGCGCCAGAGACGATTGAATATAAAGGGCTACAGCATGACCATCAGGCGATTGTCGATTACTTACGTGACAGAGGTTAAGGTTGGGCTATGCCAATCAATAAGAGTGAACGTGGAAAGTCTGCGCTAGTTGTCATCGATGTTCAGGTAAATGTCGTCAAAGATGCATTTGAACGTGATGCCAAAGTTGCAAATATGGTCACCGCGGTAAAGAAAGCTCGTGCGGCATCTATCCCGGTTATCTGGGTGCGACACTCTGCCGAAGATCTTCCACTTGGCAGCGATGGCTGGCAGATAGTTCCTGAACTCGTTCGACTCGACGGCGAGCCAATAATCGAAAAGAAATTTCGAAGTACATTTATTGAAACTAACTTTGAATCAGTCTTAGCTGGGCTCAAAGTAAGTCATATCTATACCTGTGGCGCCGAGACTAACAACTGTGTCCGCCATACTTCAATGGCAGGACTAGAAGCAGGCTATGACGTGACTTTAATTGCAGATGCTCACACCACAACCGGTTTTGAGTGGAACGGCTTTATTGTTGATGCAGCACGCACTATCGATGAGCAGAACATCAACTTCATGGGTTATGACCTGCCTGGATGTTCGGCGAACGCAGTAAAGGTTGCCGAGCTATTTAATTAACGGTGATGACCGCGTTCATTAAAGGAGCGAAGCGCACGTAAGCCATCTGATGGCCAAATCGATATAGTAGAAATTGAACATGGCGTTGCATCCATATGGAACACGCCATCATTTGGTCCGCCGATAGCGATATTGGCCGCAGATTTAATAACACCATTATGTGTAACCACAACGACTTTCTTGCCAGGATATTCAGCCACAACCTTCTCTAGCGCTGCTTCAATACGGGTACGGGCTTCGTCATAAGACTCTCCCCCGCCAGGATGATAGGAAGATGAATTAAGCCAAGCCTGGTAGTCATCAGGGGTTTCAGCCTTGACTTCTTCGATTGATTTTCCATCCCAGGTACCGAATGAAAGTTCATACCAATCTTTATCTTCAATTACTTCAAGACCTGTTGCTTTTGCGATTGCATCAGCTGTCTGGCGTGCGCGTTTCAATGGTGATGCAATCAAGACCTCTGGATCTAGCTTTGCCACTTCGCCTGCAACGCGTTCGGCCTGAGCTAAGCCATCTGCAGTTAGCTCTGGATCCAGTGCACCTGTTCCAGAGAACTTTCGGGTAGGAGTCAGGATGGTTTCACCGTGGCGAATAAAGTAAATCGTTGTTGGAACTTCAGAGCTACGGAGTCGATCGGTAAGGAAATTCTCTTGAACTACCGCTGCCGGCTTATGCGCGCTTCCGCCATCAAGTGCCTTATTGGCAAGGCGGTCTGCATGTGAATTTTCATCTCGGGGAATCCACTTATATGTAACAAGCGATGCTTTATGCGCATCACGACATTGCTTTGCGAGATCGCGCATATCAGCATGTTTGATCTGCCAACGACCTGACATCTGCTCAACGACAAGCTTTGAATCCATAGCAACTTCAATAGTTGCCTCTGGATCGAGCTGATGGATATGTGTCAGACCAGCTAAGAGGCCACTGTATTCAGCAACGTTGTTGGTTGCGATTCCGATGACATCGAAGAGCTCGGCAAGAATCTTTCCATTTTCGGTAACGACTGCACCGTAACCAGCAGGTCCCGGATTTCCACGGGAACCGCCATCGGCTGTTAACTTAAATGTGCGTGCCATAAATAATTACTCGCGCACCAAAATGCATCGACACTGTTCGCAGCGGACAACTTCTTCCGCCGGCAAGGTAGCAATACGCTGAACCTCAGTGGTGTTAATTGTGAGGTGGCAACCCTTGCACTCGTTACCCACTAGTGGTGCTGCGCCATTTCCATTGTTATCTGCAGCGAGCTTTGTATATAGATCTTTTAGCTCCTGGGCAATCGGAGCAGCAATTCCTGCACGCTTATCGGAGACTGCGGCGCGCTCATTAATAATGATGGTCAGCGCATTTTCCTTCTTGATTTCAAGATCGGCAATCTCGACTGCAAATTTCTCTTCTTCCGCAGTCAATTCGTTGATGCGATTAGTGATGCCTTCAACTGCAACCATGATGGTCAGCTCTGCTTCTTCAAGCTCTGCCCGGCGAAGTCCGAGTGTGACAAGCTCATGCTGAGTTTGCTCAAGCTCTTTCGGTGTACCAGTACCAGAATTAAGTCGCGCTTCATCACGTTGAATACGAGTAACAATCTGCTCGACATCGCCTTCAGCTCGTGAGAGCTCGCGCTTTACATCGGTGCGCTCTGTCTCAGCGGCGATACGAAGGTCGCGAATATTGTTGCGCTTGATCACAGTTGAATTAAGAGCAATGGTCTCTGGCAAAGTCGCTTCACGTTGGGCGAGGGTTGCTAATTGATCATCAAGGCGCTGGACCTCAAGAATTGCTTGCTGGTCGCTATGGGAAGCCTTCATGAAATTATTTCCTGACCGTACTTGAAGTAAATCGCGAGTATGAGCACTGCATATGTAAGTGTGTAAGCAACACGGCCCCAGCCGCGGTCGAGCAGATCAACAATCTTTTCATGTCGTTCTGGCGAGAAGTTCCAGATATTTTCCATCAAGGCAACACGAGTAATAGTAGAGAAAACAGTCACGGTTGAAATCGTTACTAACAAGCACCATGGGCAAAGGGCATGAATCACAAAGAGTGATTGCGAAAGCAACCAGAGTGCAAAGACAAGTCCAAGTCCATAACCGATATGAGCAACGCGCATAAAGAGACGTGGGAAAGCAACTAGACCGAGACCGGCAATTGCAACTGTGATGATTACTGGCTCAAGCATCAAGCCAAGGAATGAATTAGGGAAACCGAGCAAACTTGATTGCCAAGATTTTGCGACCTTGCCACAAGAAACAACGGCATTGATATCGCAGGCAAATTTACTATCTGGAGCTTCAGCCAACTTAATGGCATCGTAGGAAAGCACGAGAGATGCAATCAGGCTCAAGGTCGAAGAAACGAGCATCGCCCAGTAGGTCTTGCGATAGTTACGAAGGCGTTCGATGGTGCCAGTTTCGGACATGGCGCGAGTTTACCGTCTTTCGCAGTAAGTGAAGTTATGCATCAGTCCGAAGCCCATGGAGGCATAGAGTCGTTGGGCGCTCTCATTTTCATGACGAACTCCGAGTGAGAGGTACTTCTCCCCTAATTTCGCACCAGCTATTAGGCAGTTCTTCATCAGCGTCTTTCCGAAGCCCTTGCCACGGTGTTGACTATGCGTGGCCACAGATGAGATCACAACGCGACCGGATTGCCAGCGGCATAACGCAGCGACTGCAACAAGCTCGCCATTGTCGTGCAGCTGAATCCATTGCAGAATCTCATCATTTCCTGGATAGACCGATGAGTCAGGTGCATGAGATTTTAAGAATTTATTGATTTCTTCATCTGTTGATTGCTTGCCGGCATCGAAGCTGCCCGCAATTGTCGGCGCCCAATAACAATCCCATTCAACTACCGCCTGAAACTCAGCCGGTAACTTTTGAATCCCACGAGATTCAATCGAGAAGTTCTTCCACTCCGCAGGAATGCTCGGATTCTCGCCGAGCGCAAGGCCATAAATTCCATCATCTTCGCGACTTATGACGAAGTTGCCTTCTTCATCAAATTCAGCGTTGAGAAACTTCTCTTCCGGGACCCACGTGTCAAAGAATGGAGAATCTGGATGAATGGAGGCATAAGCAGCGCGAGTCGCCGCGAAATCAGTTCTCATTCTGAACGCGGGCGAAGGACGCAGAACTCGTTGCCTTCAGGGTCTGCCATGACAACCCAAGTCGTTCCTTTGTAGTCGCTCTGACCAATTTCAATCCTCTTTGCGCCTAGAGTTTCAAGGCGAGCAACTTCCGCTTCCTGATCTTTTGGGCGCAAATCAAAGTGAAGTCTGTTCTTTACTGATTTCTTATCTGGATTCTTCAAGAAGAGCATGTCCGGAATACGGCCAACCTCCGGGCTGCCATCGAGCAGTTCAAGACAGACTTCAATTTCATCTTCAAACGTGATCTTCCAATCAAGTGCTGCTGCCCAGAACTCTGCAAGCTTCTTTGGGTCTTCGCTATCGATGGTGATGCATTGGAGTCGCAAGTTTTCCGCCATGGAGCAAGATTACCGCTAGATTAATTGCATGAGCCAGGCTTTGATAAAACGGAAAGCCACACAGCTCCGCAAAGATCGCCTCATCTCGATTTTTCTCACTATTTTTGCACTTCTTTGGCTCTTTCCGATTCTATGGACAATCTGGTCTTCGCTTCGACCATATTCAGATGTCTTAAGCAACGGCTTGCTTTCGATGCCGAGCAAGCTAAGTCTTGATAATTACTCCGAAGCCCTGCGCAAGATGGCGGTAGTGAAGTACTTCATTAATACCCTCATTATTCTAATTCCTAGCGTCTTCTTCATTATCTTCTTCGGAAGCTTGGTTGCTTTTGGAATTTCCAAATACAACATTCGATTTAAGAAAACGCTGCTCTTGGCATTTACAGCGGGAAGCATGCTGCCAGCTCAATTTATCTACTATCCGATTTTTAAAATGTATATCTTCTTCGGTGGCACGTTGGGAGATAAGACGCTGCTCTATGACAATTACATCGGAGTGATTCTTGTGCACATTGCTCTGCAAACTGGCTTTGCAACCTTCGTTCTGGTGTCACATTTGGAATCAATTCCAAAGGAGCTATCCGAAGCTGCCCAAGTTGATGGCGCCTCTGTGATGCGCCATTACTACTCTGTCATTCTTCCAATGCTCAAGGCGCCACTAATCTCAGTGGGAATTCTGATGACAGTCTGGATTTATAACGACTTCTTCTGGGCCTGGTCGCTGCTCAAGCGAGATCAGTACTTTCCAATCACAACCTCACTTACTCGCGTTGGAGCCTTTGCGCGAATCATTCCTGATCAGAATGTACTAGCGGCCGGCGCGATTTTAGTCGCCATGCCGTTATTGATTCTCTATCTCGTTCTTCGCCGTCAATTCACAGTGAGCTTCATGCTGGCAGGCGGGAGAACTCGGCGGCTCGTCTCACCTGATCATCAGTGAGCTTGATGCCCGTATAGAGCTCAAATTGAATTGCAGCTTGTAGTGCCATGATCTCCATACCGGTAATGACTTCTTTGCCTGCAGCTTGAGCTGCAATCACCAAAGGTGTTTCAACAGGCATGGCAATAACTTCAAAGACAACTTCGGCCGCATCTATTAAGCGTGCTGAAAATGATTGCTGACCTTCATTGCCCCCACTCATGCCAAGCGGAGTAACGTTCACTATTACTTGATGTGTAGCGACAGTTTCTAGCTCGCTCTCTGAAACCCAGATGAAGCCGTATTTTTCAGCAAGTGCCTTTCCAGTTGTTGCATTGCGGGAGGCCACTGTTAATTTAGTGAATCCAGAATCCTTAAATGCTGCAATTACCGCTTTTGCCATTCCACCTGAGCCGCGTACCAATACGGTGAGATCTTTTGCAACGCCATGCTGAGCGAGTGCTGAAGCCACCGCGGTGTAATCAGTGTTGTATGCCTTCAAATATCCATCAGTATTGACGATTGTATTGACTGCATCAATTGCTGCAGCAGATGGATCCATCTCATCCATCAAGGGAATTACCGTCTCTTTATGTGGCATAGACACCGCAGCACCACGAATCTTAAAGGCACGAACTCCGCGAACTGCGCCTTCCGCATCGTCTACTGCGAAACCTTTATAGACAAAGTTAAGCCCAAGTTCCTCGTATAGAAAGTTATGAAAGCGAGTACCTACATTGCTCGGGCGGGCAGCGATAGAGATACACATCTGCATTTCGACGTTAAGAATTGCCACAGATTAACCTCGCTGCTTTTGAATTTGATCAGCATGATCAAGTGGATGGTTGGTATAGGTCTCTATCCAATTTCGAACTGAGTACTCTCCAGATTCGGTATGGATTCCCTTGTTATCTAACTGCTCCTCGGACAATCGGATTAACAGATCGAGCGAAGACTTTCGCACCGCGGTAAAGACTGCAATTGAGGCCGTCACATCAGTATCGGAATAGCCGAGAGTCTTATTCTCAGCCCACTTACCCTCGTCATAACCTTGAATCTGAGTTCCTGGCTCTGCAATCAGACGACGAAGTCGTGCATACGATTGAGCTTCACTATCGGCAACATGATGAATGACCTGTCGCGGACTCCAACCCTCGTCATCTTTCAGGTCGAGTTCGGATTCTGAGAGCGAATGAACCAGCGTCAAGAAAGCTTGAGTTGATGCTTCATATTTTTCTGCTGCTTCATCAAGAGACATGGTGAGAGGCTAGCAGTCTGCTCGTTATTGCTGAAGAGCTTCTACGGCGAAGAGGTGGTCCTCAACCTGTGGCAGACCGCTAACCAGGAAGACTCCTCGGAATGTGCCATCAGTTGTAATCAGCGGGAATCCACCACCGTGAATTGCATGAGTTTCATCAACCACGCCGTGCTTGGCATGCCAATCAATCTCATCTTCTTCAGATTTAACCCGCTCATACATGGTCGAATGATGCGTCAGTTTTACGACATTGAGTTTGCGAGCAATCCAGCTAGCATGTTCTTCGCTATCTCCGGCAACGGTCTCTCGAAAGACTTCCTTGCCATCAAGTTCAATCACAATCGTTACCGGGTAATTTCTTGCTGACGCGAGATTGATTGCATTTCTACCTACCTGCAGAGCCAGCTCTAGATCTAGGCGCTCAAAAGCAGATGAGGCTTCATGCTCTAGTAATTGCACACTAGTAAATCCGCCGGTTGTCTCCATCAGATTAATTAGCGAATGTAAGGACGAAGTTCGACCTTACGGTTGCAACAGAGTGAGCCTTCAAGGGCGAGCTGATGGGCTTCTTCATCTGATGCAGCTTCGATGATCCAGAAGCCGCTGTAATACTCAGGTGCATCAAAGAGTGATCCTGGTGTGACTTCGCCCTTATTGTCACGGTTATCAATCAAAGTTGCGACCGAACCAGGACGAATGCCAGCTGCTGTGATCCAATGGCCATTGTTCTGAAGCTTCTCGTTAAATGCATCAATTTTCTGCATCTCATCTGAGTTTGCTGGATTTCCTGGGCCGTCGATTACGAAGATGATAAATCGCATGCCGGAACTATATAAGTTCAAAATGAGTGTGGGAAGTAAGCCTGCTACCGTTTTCACATGGCGACCTTAGAATCAATGCTGGCATCGCCGGATCAATCTGTTCGATTTAAAGCCGCACTCGCAGCGGGCACATATCCGGAACTGCGATTTATTGAAATCCTAGTTTCGCAATGTGCACATGAACCAGATTTCTTTGTCAGAGATACCTTGTCATGGGCGTTGATGAGAAATGATATTCCCGCAGTTGTAGAGCGACTGAAAATTGAATTGATATCTGCAAATCCGCAAGGAAAGAGCCAAGCCATTCATACCCTCTCCAAAATTGGAGATAAGCAGAATTACCCCATGATTACCGATGAGATGCTCTTAAGCGAGAATGACCTCGTTGCATCAACTGCATGGCGAGCAGCCTCTGTTCTAGTGCCGGAAGATGAGAAGAAAGCACTTGTAAGCAAGCTCATTACTCAACTAGGCAGGGGCGATTCGGATCTTCAATTTGGACTGACCCGTTTTCTCTGTGCCATTGGAGATCAGATTGTTGAGCCATTAACTCAAGCTGCTCTCTCAGAGGATGACGCAATCAGCAACCAAGCTAAATTTACGTTATTGCGATACAACGAGATGCAATTGGACTTTAAAAAGAAAGTTTAGCTCTTCTTGCGGATGTAAATCTGCTTCTTCACGATAGCTACGACAGTTCCATCAGAGGTTTTAATATCGACCTCAAACCACTTTAAGTATTTACCTTCTGATGCAACCACAGATTTAATTTCATCCAGCTCTACTTCTGCAAGGTTGAACTCTGCGAATACCGTGCTCTTTCCTGGCGAGACATATTCGATATCGCTTCGCTTGTCCCAGACGATGTAATCCTTGCCGAGATTCTGCAAAATCATCAACATGTAGAAAGGGTCGGTCATTGCAAAGAGTGAGCCGCCGAAGAGCGTTCCTACATAGTTAGAGGTAAGGACTCTCTTCTTCAATCGAACTTTCACATGACGAAAATCTTTTGAAATCTCGAGAACCTTGATCCCTGAAAATAGAAAAGGTGGCCAGATATTGAGCATCCGCCTCATGCCGGCATACGAAGTCATAAAGGTATGAAGTGGATGGCGATTTTGGCTCATGAAGTGCTGCCTTTCGGCGGAAGGATTTCAATCATTAACTGTGGGCGGCGAGGGTTTCGAACCCCCGACATCCTCGGTGTAAACGAGGCGCTCTACCACTGAGCTAGCCACCCGGCTGTGTACTGCTCGCGAATACTACTTTATAGAGCCCTACATTTAAAAACTGACCAGAATTAAGCGGGGAATATACATATATGTCATCTTGATGTAACCCGCACCGAATAGAGTTTTCTCATGGCACTCTTCCAAATGCAGATCACACTTCCTGACCGTCCCGGCTCACTTGGAGCTATCGCCTCTGCGATTGGCGCAGCTGGCTGCGATATTCGCGAGCTTGTCGTTATTAAGTCAGAAGATGGCAAGGGTTATGACGACATCACAGTCGCTGTGCCAGGCACCGACCCTTCTGATTTGGTGAGCGTACTCAACTCGATTGGTGGAGTTGAAGTGATCGGAATTAAGCCGCTCTAATTACCTTAAATGGTTGATTTAGAGAGCGGCGAGCGCAGCCTTGTAATCATCATTGCTACGTGCGTCACCTAGACCGTTAACAACGCTCCAACGGATGATTCCTTCTTTATCAATAACGAAGGTTCCGCGAAGTGCGCAGCCACGTGCATCATCAAAGATTCCGTAAGCCTGAGCAACTGCGCCATGTGGCCAAAAGTCTGCAAGTACCGGGAAGTTATATCCCTCTTTCTCTGCCCAAATTCGCTGTGAGTACATTGAATCGCAAGAGAGCGCCAATAGTTCAACGTTATCGTTCTGGAAAGTTGAGAGGTCATCGCGCATTGCGCAGAGTTCGCCAGTACATGTTCCCGTGAATGCAAAAGGAATAAAGAGAAGTACGACGTTCTTCTTTCCCTTAAAGGAAGAGAGCGAGACTTTATTTCCGTTCTGATCTGAAAGTTCGAAATCAGGGGCTGCAGTTCCAAGTGAAAGAGTCATGTGCAGAGAATATCTCAGAATTTAAAAATGGAACGATTGAAATTATCGTTTAGCGACTTTACGTGCCACTAAGCGCGTTGCGGTCCAGTCGCGAGCAACAGCCAAAGTTGATGTTTGCGATAAACCCACATTGGGTGCTGCATCTTGAATATCGCTAGGTTCAACATGTCCATCCCGACCGGCCTTTGGTGTCAGCACCCAAACTGATCCTGATTCAGATAAGTATGTGAGCGCATCTACTAATTCATCTTCGAGATCGCCATCGCCTTCGCGCCACCAGATAAGAACTGCATCGACTACTTCATCGGTTGAATCTTCGATAAGAGTTGTGCCAGTGATAGTTGATATCGCGCCACGAAGTGACTCATCAGAGTCGCTACCTCGACCCACCTCAAGTACTAGATCTCCAGGTTCTAAGCCCATGCGCGCTGCCACGGGCTAAGTCCAATAGATACCGGCCGGTTTAGCAATAGCTTGGGCCTTTTCTCTTCTCAGGTAATGGGAGTCACGCCTGCTTATTTTGCCTCGAGCCCCCATTGGCGCGAGAATATGCCCCATGAGCGAATTCCAAGGCCAAGCGGATTACCTTCTCAATCAGCTAGTAGATACAGATCCAGCCGAGACCCTCGAATGGCAGCAGTCACTCGATGCGGCGCTGGCAGCAGCTGGTCCAGTCCGTGCCCGTTTCTTGATGCTCGCACTTCTCAAGCGCGCACATGAACGCAATGTTCCAATCTCAAATCTTCGTACAACCGATTACATCAACACCATCACACCACAGGCAGAACCACAGTTCCCTGGCGATGAAGATATCGAACGCCGCATCCGTTCATACGTACGTTGGAACGCAGCGATGTTGGTCCATCGTGCACAGCGTCCTGGAATCGGAGTTGGCGGACACATCTCTACTTACGCATCATCTGCATCACTCTATGAAGTTGGTTTTAACCACTTCTTCCGCGGACAAGATCATGCCGGCGGTGGAGATCAAGTTTTCTTCCAGGGACATGCAAGCCCAGGAATGTATTCACGTGCTTTCCTTGAAGGACGATTCACCGAGCATCAGCTCGATGGTTTCCGTCAAGAACTTTCACATCAAGGTGGCGGACTTTCTTCTTACCCACACCCACGATTGATGCCTGACTTCTGGCAATTCCCAACAGTCTCAATGGGTATTGGTCCACTCAACGCGATTTATCAGGCACGTTACAACCGCTACTTACATAACCGTGGAATCAAGGACACATCAGATCAAAACGTCTGGGCATTCCTTGGTGATGGCGAGATCGATGAGGTCGACACACTTGGTGCAATTGGTCTGGCATCACGCGAGAAGCTAGATAACCTCACATTCGTCGTTAACTGTAACTTGCAGCGCCTCGATGGCCCAGTTCGCGGAAACGGCAAGATTATTCAAGAGCTCGAATCAATCTTCGGTGGCGCCGGCTGGAATGTCATCAAGGTTGTATGGGGTCGCGGTTGGGATCCACTTCTTGCACAGGATCGTGAAGGCGCACTCGTCAACATCATGAACACAACTCTTGATGGCGACTACCAAACATTTAAGGGTGAATCCGGCGCATATGTTCGCGAACACTTCTTCGGTAAGGATCCACGCACTGCAGCGATGGTTGCAAATTATTCAGATGATGACATCTGGAACCTCAAGCGCGGTGGACACGATTACCGCAAGCTCTACGCTGCTTATCTTGCGGCAACACAGAAGAACGGAAAGCCAACTGTCATTCTTGCAAAGACAGTTAAGGGCTGGACACTTGGTTCACACTTCGAAGCACGTAACTCAACGCACCAGATGAAGAAGATGACCCTCGAGGACATCACCGAATTCCGTGATCGCCTTGAGATTCCACTTCCAGATAGCGCACTTGATAAGTACACACCTGCTTACTTCAAGCCAGCTGCTGATTCAGTTGAAGCAAAGTATTTGGCAGAACGTCGCGCAGAGCTCGGTGGATCAGTTCCACGTCGTCGCGCAGTTTCAAAGCCACTTCCAACGCCACCAGATTCTGTCTACGAATCAGTTCGTCGTGGTTCAGGTCAGCAGGAGATCGCTACGACAATGGCATTTGTCCGTATGTTGAAGGACTTGGTCAAGGATGAAGGCATCGGAAAGCGTCTCGTTCCAATCATCCCTGATGAGGCTCGCACATTCGGTCTCGATTCATTGTTCCCATCACTGAAGATTTACTCACCTCATGGTCAGCAGTACACATCTGTCGACCGCGAATTGATCCTTTCTTATAAGGAATCAACTTCAGGTCAGATTCTTCACGAAGGCATTAACGAAGCAGGTTCGGTCGCTTCATTTACTGCAGTCGGTTCTTCATACTCAACACATGATGAACCAATGATTCCGATCTACATCTTCTACTCAATGTTCGGATTCCAGCGCACTGGTGATGCTTTCTGGGCAGCATCCGATCAGATGGTTCGTGGATTTGTTCTTGGTGCAACTGCTGGTCGCACAACGCTCAACGGCGAAGGTCTTCAGCATGAAGATGGACACTCACATCTTCTTGCAGCTACCAACCCTGCAGTTGTTTCTTACGATCCAGCATATGCATACGAGCTTGGCCATATCTTTAAAGACGGCCTCCGTCGTATGTATGGTGAGAAGAGCGAAAACATTTATTACTACATCACGGTCTACAACGAGCCTTATATGCAGCCTGCTGAGCCAGAGAACCTCGATGTTGATGGGCTCTTGCGCGGTATTTACCTCTTGAAGTCAGGTGAGAAGCAGCGTAAGAAGAACGCGCAGATTCTTGCATCTGGTGTTGGAGTTAACTGGGCGCTGAAGGCACAAGATCTTCTACAGAAGGATTGGGGCGTATCTGCCTCTGTCTGGTCTGTTACATCATGGAACGAACTTCGCCGTGATGGCTTGGAAGTAGATAGCCATAACTTGCTCAATCCAACTTCAAAGAAGACTGCTTATATTTCACAGAAGCTCAAGGGCACTGATGGACCAGTCGTTGCAGTCTCTGACTACATGCGCGCAGTTCAAGATCAGATTGCGCCATGGGTTCCTAATGACTTCTACGCACTCGGAACTGATGGCTTCGGTCTTTCAGATACTCGTGGAGCTCTTCGTCGCCACTTCAAGGTTGATGCAGAATCCATCGTCGTTGCCACACTTGCGCAGCTTGCCAAGAACGGTGAAGTAAAAGAATCTGTTGTCACCGAAGCTATTAACAAGTACCGTATCTTCGATGTCACAGCGGCAGATGCAGGAAATACAGAAGGATCTGGCTGATTAATCGAATTCCAGTAACAGATATCTCCCCCGCAACTCTGTTCGGGGGAGAATTTGTTCCGGTCAAAGCAATCCCTGGTGAAACCTTTTCGGTCTCCGCAACTGTATTTCGTGAAGGCCATGATCAACTTGGCGCCGATGTAGTTCTCTTTGATGCATCAGGTAAAGAAATCTCTCGCGCTGTTATGTGCGAGGTCTGGAGCGGCGGCGATCGCTACACCGCAGATATCGCTATTCCGGGGCACGGCGATTATTCATATGCAATCGAAAGTTACGACCATCCCCTTGCCACCTGGCTCCATGATGCTGAGATTAAAATCGGTGCAGATGTAGATGCCGAACTGATGTGTGCAATAGGTGCATCACTTCTTGAAGAAGTAATGAGCGCTGATTCTTCAGCCAAATCACTTCTTAAGGGAGCCGTCGTAGCCCTGAAGGACCCAAAGTTGGCTCCCCTCAATCGTTTTGGAATCGCATCGACTCCTGAGATTCGCGCATACTGTGCTGCACACCCACTTCGTCGCTTGGCATCACTGAGTGAGAAGTATCCAGTCCACTCAGATCATCAACGTGCACTTGTTGGTTCTTGGTATGAATTCTTCCCGCGCAGCGAGGGCGCTGTCGAAAAGGCAGATGGCTCCATCACCAGCGGATCGTTCAAAACTGCATCCCTACGTATTCCGGCAGTAGCTGCGATGGGTTTCGACATTCTTTATCTACCTCCGATTCATCCGATTGGTATCGCACATCGCAAGGGGCGAAATAACACTCTAACTCCCACCGAATCTGATCCCGGTGTTCCTTGGGCAATCGGCGGAAAAGATGGTGGCCATACGGCAATCAACCCCGAACTCGGAACGATGAAAGACTTTGAAGATTTTGTTGCAGTTGCAAAGAAGAACAAGATTGAAGTTGCGCTTGATTTTGCACTGCAAGCATCACCAGATCATCCGTGGGTTACAGAGCATCCAGAGTTCTTTACCCATCGCCTAGACGGGTCGATTGCATATGCAGAGAATCCACCAAAGAAGTATCAAGATATCTACCCCATTAACTTTGATAATGATTACGACGGCATTCTGGAAGAATCACTTAAAACCCTTCGTTTCTGGATCTCTAAAGGTGTTTCAATCTTCCGCGTTGATAATCCACATACAAAGCCGGTGCACTTCTGGGCTGATGTCATGCGCACGATTCGGGCAGAATCCCCTGATGTTATTTTCTTAGCGGAAGCCTTCACCAAAGCACCAATGATGCATGCCCTCGGCAAAGCTGGCTTCCATCAGTCTTATACATACTTCACCTGGCGCACCACAAAGCATGAATTGATTTCTTACAGTGAAGAAGTTGCGCACCAAACATCAGCTTTCTTTAGACCAAACTTCTGGGTCAATACCCCTGATATCAATCCATTCCATCTGCAAAGCGGTAACCCAGCGATTTTTGCAATCCGCGCAGCGCTTGCCTCAACTCTGACTCCTTCGTGGGGAATGTATGCAGGCTTTGAGCTCTATGAGCACCGCAGATTTAAAGAGGGAGGCGAGGAATATCTCGACTCTGAAAAGTATGAGATCAAAGTTCGCGATTGGGCTGGGGCGGAAAAGAAGCAGCTAACTTTGGCGCCATTCATCACAGTACTTAACAAGATCCGTCGCGAGAATGTGGCGCTGCAGCGTCTACGCAATCTGCGCTTTCATCATTGCGAAAACGACCAGATCTTGGCATATTCAAAGCGCGAGGGCGATAACCTCATTCTTATCGTTGTAAATCTTGACCCTAATTTTGCGCAAGAAACAACTATTCACTGGGATATGAATCAACTGGGAATCAACGAAGGTAACTTTGAGGTAACGGATTTGATTGATTCCGCAAAGTATCAATGGTCTCCACACACCTACGTTCGACTCGATCCCACAAGGTTATCTGGCAAAGTCGTTCACATTGCAAAGGTAAAGCTTTAGAATTAAGGCATGAGCTTCCTCTCCAAGATTTTTAAATCTGCCGGTAAGCAAGAGGAACATCAAGGTTCTGTCAGTTATCTCAATCCATATTCAACTTTAGGCGAGCTCGATTTCCATCTCATCAATGAAGGTCGCCATGAAAAGCTATGGGATGCACTTGGCGCACATGTATTGCGCGATAAAGATGGCGCACTACTGGGCACAGCATTTTCAGTCTGGGCACCCAATGCGCAATCTGTCAGTCTGATTGGCGACCATAACTTTTGGGATAAATCAGCGCATCCGATGGTGCGCCAAGGTGCATCCGGAATCTGGGAGCTCTTCATCCCTGAGATCGGTGCGGGAACAAAATATAAATTTGCAATCTGTGGCGCCTTCGGTCAGTGGGTAGATCACGCAGACCCGATGGCGCGTCAGACAGAGATTCCACCGCTGACCGCTTCGGTCGTTAATGAAAGTAATTACCAATGGGGCGATCACGAATGGATGCGCAATCGCTCTGACTTCCAGCCATGGCGTTCGCCGGTATCTGTCTATGAGGTGCACCTAGGTTCATGGCGCCTTGGACTTACCTACCAACAGATGGCGATCGAGCTCGTTGACTATGTCACCACTAATGGATTTACCCACGTTGAATTTCTTCCGGTAACAGAACACCCTTACGGACCTTCGTGGGGTTATCAAGTAACTTCTTTCTTTGCACCTACCTCACGCTTTGGAACACCTGATGATTTCCGCTTCTTAGTTGATGCGCTCCACCGAGCTGGCATCGGCGTCATTCTCGATTGGGTGCCAGCGCACTTTCCAAAGGATGAATGGGCGTTGGCAAAGTTCGATGGCACCGCGTTATATGAACATGAAGATCCACGCCTTGGTGAGCACCCTGATTGGGGCACACTCATCTTCAACTTTGGGCGCAATGAGATCCGTAACTTCTTAGTTGCCAGCGCTCTCTACTGGCTTGATGAGTTCCATATCGATGGTCTTCGTGTGGATGCAGTTGCCTCCATGCTCTACCTTGATTATTCACGAAAAGAAGGTGAATGGCTGCCTAATCGATTCGGTGGTCGCGAAAACCTTGAGGCAGTTCAATTACTTCAAGAGGCTACCTCTACTGCTTATAAATCACATCCAGGCATCATGATGATCGCTGAAGAATCAACTGCTTGGCCAGGTGTTACTCGTGATACCTCAAGCAATGGGCTCGGATTTGGATTTAAATGGAATATGGGCTGGATGCACGACACCCTCGAATATTTACAACACGAACCAGTCCATCGCGTTTATCACCATAATGAAATTACTTTTTCCATCCTCTACGCGTGGTCAGAAAACTTTATGCTGCCCCTTTCCCATGACGAAGTTGTGCATGGCAAAGGCTCCCTTGTAAATAAGTTCCCCGGAGATCGCTGGCAGAAGCTAGCAACCTTGCGCGCACTCTATGGATTTATGTGGGCACATCCCGGTAAGAAGTTGCTCTTCATGGGACAAGAATTTGCACAGAATGATGAGTGGAACCAAGAGGCCGGTCTGCAGTGGCATCTGACAGAGTATGCAGAGCACACTGGTGTTCAAGCAGCCTTGGCAGATATCAATGCCAACTACAAGCGTCATCCTGCTCTTTGGGAGAAAGATGTTAACCCAGAAGGTTTCCAATGGATTGTCGGAGATGACGGTGCAAATAACATCGTTGCCTTCGTTCGCTGGTCGGACGCTGGATATCCACTGGTCTGCGTGACTAACTTCTCCCCAGTGCCACAAGAGTTCTACTCACTGCGTATGCCAACGGCAGGAGTCTGGCGAGAAACTATCAATACCGATGATTTGAAATATGGTGGAAGCGGAATCACTAATAATTCATTTGCAGTAGATGTCGATACAGATCTTTATACGACTCTTCGCATTCCACCACTTGCAACTGTTTGGTTCGAAAGAGCGTAAATAGCGAGTTTTACTTCTCTTTGATTACTGGAGTAAAGAGCGAAGCAAGAATCATCAACACACCTGGGATCATCATCGCAAGAGCAATAGAGCCAGTTGCCCCAATTACCCCTGCTACAAACCACTTTAAGAGAGTGGTGATGACGTTATTAGCAACTCCTAGCTGACCAATTACAACTGCACTTGGATTAGGAGAGCGTCGATTCGCAGCTGCGGTAAAGGTTGGACCAAGGATTGAAGATCCAATTCCGGCGAGGGCGAATCCAAGCAGGAAAAGTCCATAAGAAATCCACTTTGAATCAGCCGGAAGATGAGTTGCAATTGAGATGGTGGAGACAAAACCTATTCCAGCAATCAGAGTCATCACGCGTGCCAACTGGTGCATGACATATTTTTCAGTCAAACGTCGCACCGATAATCGTCCGGTAATCATAAAGACCGTGAAAACGATGTAGGGAAGCGTGCTTAAACTAGCACTCACATCGAGGCGCTCTTTAGTGAAGATTGTGCCCCAGTCACCAATCGCAAATTCAAGGTAGACGGCACAGGCCAATCCAAGGCTGACCCGCCAATCAAAGTGAAACGTTGTGAAGATGTCTTTGATGGCGTAATCGGTCTCTGGATGCAGATTTGCTGGAACTAAAGATGGACCCATCAATCTCACGATTAAGAGTGAGAGCAGACCAGAGAGAATTGCGACTCCCCCAATGTGTTCTGCCAGACCAATTCGTCCAGCGAGAAAACCAGAAAATATCGCCGTGATTAAAGCGCCAGCGCTCCAGTAGCCCGCGCTACTGACAATGACGTTTTCGCCACTTCGCTCTTGAATGTGGAAACCCTGCGCGTTGATTGCTACATGTGTTGCGGTGATGCTCAGGCCAATTGCAATGTTGAAAACGATAAAGAGCGCAGGAGAATGAACTCGGACAATCGCAGCGAAGGATCCATAGAGCAGGAAAGTCGAGATAATCAAAACAATTCGGACGCCAACTTTGTGGACGATATGTCCAGCAATCAGGAGACCAATAAAAGCTCCGATGGATCCTGTGGTGAGAATCGAACCGAAGGCACCGTTACTTAAGCCGAGGTTCTCTTTAACCTCTGGAAAGCGAGGCACCCACGCCATAATACCGAAGCCGAAAACAAAGAAGATCGAGTGCAATAACTTCACTTCACCTTTGAGTGAAATCTGAGAATTTACCTTCATCTTAAAAGAGTGCATTCGCAAGTGCAGCGCGAGCTTTAATGACTCGTGGATCAGCTGGATCTACAAGCGCAAAGAGTTCGAGCAATCTCTCCTTCACTTGCTTCTGTTCATCTCCCACAAGCAGCGTGATAAGTCGGAGCAATCTCTTGAAACCTTC
Source organism: Candidatus Nanopelagicaceae bacterium (assembly GCA_965267625.1). GTDB lineage: Bacteria > Actinomycetota > Actinomycetes > Nanopelagicales > Nanopelagicaceae > Planktophila. The sequence continues at coordinate 284,663 of OZ254124.1, read as the reverse complement.
TTCGAGATATCCCTGCATGATTTCAATATCAGCGCACTCCATTTGGATCTTGAGATCATCTGGGTGCTCAATTGCGCTTTGCATCACTGCTGCAGCATCCACGCCATTAGTGCGAATCAGGAGCTGAACTTGAGCCAAGCCTAATTTGCCATAAACGTCATTAGGTTTGCGAGCCAGAAGTGCGCGATAGCTAGCCTCTGCTGCCGCAAAATCACCACGGTCTAGCGCCGCTAGAGCTTCATCTTCTTCCGGCTCTGCCTGCTCCACCGGTGCTTCGCCGATTCCTTGCTGCGCCGCAAGGGTAAGAATCTTATTGATGACTTCGCGAAGTTGAGTTTCTGTCAGCGCTTGCTCCACAAATGGAATCGGTTGTTCGGCAATAAAGACGAGTCCGTATGGAATCGTGCGGGTCTGCAACGCTTGCGCGACTTGTGGTTGCTCATCGATATTGACTCGTGCAAGTACCCATGCACCTTGATCTGCAAGTGCAAGTCTCCCAAGTGCTCGCAACATCTCGACAGATTCGGCAGAGCGTGCCGACCAGCAGAGAACCACAACCGGTTTCTGTGCTGACATTGGTAGATACTCTGCTGTGAGATTGGTGGCGTTGATTTCTAAACCTGGCATCGGCGTTGAAGTGTCAACCGGCGGCTTACCAAGACCACTTAAATCAAAGGCTCGACCGAAGTTTGGTGGCATTGTCATGAGGCGCTCCCGGCTACGACATCAACGCCGGAATCGCGACGTGAAGGAAGAATTTCGTTGATATATGACTGTGCAGCAAATTCGAGACCGACATCATGTCCAGCTTTTTCACTTAAATACCAACGGTGTTCCAGGGCTTCATGGAAGAACTGCGCTGTTTCAATGCGACCCAACATCTCTGCTGGAATCAGTGCGACAGTGGGCTTGAAAACTTCTTCCAGCCAGCGACGTGCAGAGTCATGCACAGGTGGCTTTGGTGACTTCTCGCGACCGCGATAGCGATCAAAGGATGCCAATAAACGTTTTGCCTGAAGCTCTTCAGTTTCAAGGCCCATTAATTCGCGAAGGCGATTCTTGTGATACCCAGCTGCAACAAGCTTTGGCTGGAAGTACAACTTTCCGGAAGATTCATTACCTTCTTCTAACTGCACTGATACTTCTTCTACAGCAAAGCCAAGGTCGTGTAATTGACGCATCGCGCGTTCAACTGCATGGCGATCTTTTGGATCAAGGACCTGTCGCTCTTTCAACGCCGCCCAGAGTCGGTGGTATCGCTTGATCAACGCATTACTTGCGCGGATTGGATCCATACCTGGATAGAGAACTCCAGAGAGCGCAAGATCTTCCAGCTCTGCCGCAACGTTAAAGTGGGCAATCTCTAAATCGTGTTCGCGCTGTCCGTCGCTCAATGATTTTTGGAATTCACCAGTTTCAGCATCAACGAGGTAAGCAGCAAAGCCCTCTGCATCGCGGCGGAATAAAGTATTAGATAGCGAACAATCGCCCCACCAGAAACCAAGTAAGTGCAGGCGGACTAATAAAAGCGCCAATGCATTTGCCATCAGTGTTACATCTTCGGCGGTTACATCTTTTCCACTGAGCAGAACGCGGTATGGAAGTGAATACGGCAAGAATCGTGTGACCAGTGCACAGGGAAGTTCTTCGCTCTCGTTATCGGTGCGACCTTCTACGACGGCAACCGATTGAACGCTAGGAGCATCGAGCTGCTTGAGCTCGCGCAGGATCTTGTACTCTCGATTTGCAAACTCGGAGACTGTCTCTTTCACCGCATAGACCTCAGAGTCTGGGTCGTTTGTCGAACGCACCAAGCGGACGATGTGGCGGGAGATACCGCGCTTCTCGGCGAGCAGGGGATCCTCCGGCCAGAGCTCCAGGCTCTGGTTCCAGGGCAGGCCTGAGACGGCAGCGATTTCCTCGCCCACGCCAGTGATTCTCAGAGCCATGCGCTTATTCTCTCGCACCTTACAATTAAGTATGACAATTTCAGACCGTATCGGCGGCCGAGTTAAGCGTAAGGCAACCACCCAAGAGGCACCCGTCACACCTTCCTATGGAAAAGCCGGTGCACCAATTGATCGTGGTCACCCCTTCTACTTTGGATTTATCGCAACAACAGGTGCTCTCTCTGCCTTTGTCTTGATGCGAGCACTTGCAAGTGCCAGCCAAGTCTTCGTACTCATTCTGGTCGCACTCTTTTTGGCAACTGGTCTTAATCCCGCAGTAGAAGCCATTCGACGCCGCGGAACATCTCGCACAACTGCAGTAGCAATTATTTTCATTGCCGTACTCGCTCTTGTCGGAATCTTTATCGCGCTGATTATTCCGCCACTTGTTCGTCAGACAACGCATCTGATTGAAATTGCACCAACTCTTTTGCAAGATTTAAAGGCAAATCCACGAATTGCATCTCTCAACGAGCAATATGCATTCATCGATACTCTTGAAAAGAAGCTAAGCAGCATCACATCTGATGGCACACTAATCTTCACCGCATTTGGTGGCGTGATTGGCGTAGGAAGAACAGTTCTCTCCGGAACTTTCACCGCACTGACGATTCTTGTACTGACGCTTTACTTCATCACATCACTTAAGGAAGCGACAGAGATTGGTCTTAAGTTTGTTCCTGCAAGCCGCCGCCCTCGTGTTGCACTTCTCGTCGAAGCAGTCATCGCCCGTGTTGGCGCATTTGTAGGAAGTCAGATTTTGATTGCTGCGATGGCATCGGTCTTTGTCACAATTCTCTCGCTCGTGCTCGGTCTTCCTTCGCCTATCTCAATCGGCATCATCGTCTTTATCTGCGGCCTGATTCCGCTGGTGGGACATTTCCTTGGATGCGGCATTGTCACACTCATCGCAGCAACCCAATCTGTAGTGATTGGTGCTATCGCCTTTGTTGCCTACGTGGTCTATGTTCAGATTGAAAATTACGTAGTCACGCCGAAGATCATGAAGCGCAGCCTCAACGTGCCAGGTGCGGTAACTATCATTGCTGCACTTATTGGAACATCCCTGCTCGGCTTAGTTGGTGGCCTCTTAGCAGTACCAGTGGCAGCTTCGATCATTTTGATTATGGAAGAAGTTGTCTTCCCACGAGCCGAACAGCACTAGCTCTCACAAAAACTAGCTAGGTAGCTCTGTCGGAAGTGGCAGGCGAGTTGGTGCAATGATGCGAGTGATTTCGCTCAGGACCCGGTGAACATATGGTTCACCAACCCAGAGGTGCTTTGCGCCATCGACTGCAATCAGATCTATCTGCGGAATCGAAGCGAAGCGCTTTCGTGCTTCATCAGGTTTTAAGTAGTCATCATGTTCTGGAACAAGTGCAGTGATGGGGCGACCATCCTTCGCCCAAAACTCTAAATCACTTTCTTCGACCTTCATCAGCGGTGGACTCAGGAGAATCAATCCCTTAATTCGAGCATCGCGTGCGTGGCAGAGCGCGAGTTCTGTTCCAAAGGACCAACCAACAATCCAAAGCTCTTGCACTTTTAGAACATCGAAACAGTAATTAATTGCTGCCTGGACATCGTATTTCTCGTCTTTGCCACCATCGTATTCGCCAGTACTTGTTCCGGCCTCACTCGTTGTGCCACGTGTATTAAATCGAATGATGGTCACGCCGGCCATGGCAGGTAAACGGTTAGCGGCCTTCTTATAGATATGGCTATCCATCATTCCCCCGCCGGTCGGGTTGGGATGTAGGCAAAGCAGTGCAGTGGTGGGATTATCGATAGGTGCGCTGACTTCACCGATCAGCGTCTGGCCATCTTCAGTGGTGAGAGTAAAAGGCGTACGAACGGCTGGCAACACAGTGCTCGGGCGGATTGGTTCCGACATAGTCGCATTCTAGTGACTACTCTTTCGCTATGGCTAAAAAGAGCGCTGCGACCTTCGAATCCCTCAACCCGGTAACCGGTGATGTAGTTGGGAAATATCCAATTCATTCAGATCGAGATGTCTATGCCGCAGTGACTCTCGCCAGCGATGCCGCATATCGATGGGTAGAGCTCGGCCATAAGGGACGTCGCAAGATTCTCCTTGCATACAGTCGATTAATCTTGAGCGAAATTGATTCACTTGCAGAGCAGGTCACACTTGAGACGGGTAAGCCTCATTCAGATGCGAAGCTTGAGATTACCCTCGCCGCCCACCACGTCGCATGGGCTGCTAGAAATGCAGAATCTGTTTTACGTACTGCACATCGTTCATCTGGCGCGCTGATGGCAAATATGTCAGCAACTGTTGAACGTTCACCTCTAGGAGTTGTTGGTGTTATCGGGCCTTGGAACTATCCAGTCTTTACTCCGATGGGTTCGATTGCCTATGCACTTGCTGCTGGAAATACCGTCGTCTTTAAACCAAGTGAATACACGCCAGGTGTCGGAATCGCTCTTGCTGAGCTCTTTGAGCATGCAGCAGGAAGCTCTGAGTACTTCCAGGTTGTAACTGGTTTTGGTGAGACAGGAGCTGCACTTTGCACCAGTGGTGTGAAGAAGTTGGCATTCACTGGTTCGACTGCAACTGCAAAGAAGGTTGCAGCGCTCTGTGCGCAAACTTTGACGCCAGTGATTGCTGAATGTGGCGGTAAAGATCCTGTAATCGTCGCTCGCGATGCTGATATCGCAAAGGCTGTCGATGCCACAGTATGGTCAGCGTTATCGAATGCAGGACAGACTTGTATTGGCGCAGAGCGTGTATATGTCGATGAAAATATCGCTGATATCTTCACTGAGAAAGTAATTGCGCTAGCAAAGAAGATCCATGCTGGTAATCCCGCTGATGCCAATTACGGCCCAGCGACCATGCCTTCCCAGCTTAAGATTATTAAATCCCACATTCGCGATGCCGAGAAGAAAGGTGGCATCCCTGTTGTCGGCGGAACGCAATCTGTTGGTGATCGCTTTGTGCAGCCGGTGATTCTCTTGCAAGTCCCAGAAGATTCAATTGCAATGACGGAAGAAACGTTTGGGCCAACGCTTGTGATCAACCGCGTGCCCGATATGGAGACAGCGATTGAACTTTCTAACGCCTCTAGATATGGACTTGGCGCATCAGTCTGGTCTCGTCGCCAAGGTCGCTGGATTGCATCTCAGCTGCATTGCGGCATGGTTGCAATTAACTCAGTCATTTCCTTTGCAGCAGTGGCTTCGATTCCATTCGGCGGCACCAAGGATTCGGGTTACGGTCGCATCCATGGACCGGAAGGTCTATTGGAATTTACCTATCCACGCTCTGTGGTTCGCGCTAAGTTCCAATTGCCGCTACCTATTACAAGTTTTAAGCGCACCGCCAAAGTTGATTCATTGGTAGTAAAGCTGCTAACCGTTCTGCGCGGGCGTTTCTCTTAACTCTTCTTGTTAATTAGTAACGAGGCGCGTTACGAGTTCGCTCAGTATTAGGCCTGCGATTATTTCGCTTTGCCCAGCATGCGTTATGCCAATGGCGTCGACCATCTTCATCGCCATCTAGCCATGCAACAGTATGCGGGGTTGCCATAGGAATCATCTGATCGCACCCAGGGCATCGATACGGTTTATTGGCACCTGATCCGGTGAGCTTTCGAACAATCCAGAGACCGTTCTCATCTTCTTCAAAACTTTGTGTAGAAGGAACGCCGCGTGGCTCTTCATCGACGCCTGTCTTAGGTCGTCGATTCTTAGGGTAATTCTTCCGCGGGCTCACAGGTGTATTTTCGCTTACATTTCATACTTTCTTCCAATCCAAAAGGCTAGAGTTGAGATATGAATCCAGTAATTGAGGTGAAATCACTTCGTAAGAGCTATGGCGCTCTCACCGTTGTTAAAGGCCTCTCATTAGCCATCAATAAGGGCGAAATCTTTGCCATTCTCGGCCCCAACGGTGCGGGAAAGACGACAACGGTGGAGATCCTGGAGGGCTTTCGCACTGCAGATTCTGGAGAGATTTCTGTCCTTGGCGTTGACCCAGCGATTAAAGGCGCGGCAGCGCTTGCTTGGCGCGATCGCATCGGTATCGTTTTGCAGAGCACCCAGGACACAGCAGAGCTGACAGTTCGAGAAGCGATTGAGCATTTCTCTAGTTATTACTCAGATCCTCGTGATGTCGAAGACGTGATTGCACTCGTTGGCCTCAAGGAGAAGGCCGATGATCGCGCCCGCACATTATCTGGTGGGCAACGTCGTCGCCTTGATGTGGGACTTGGAATTGTCGGAAAGCCTGAGGTCCTATTCCTTGATGAACCAACAACTGGTTTTGATCCAGAGGCACGTCGCGCATTCTGGCTCTTGATTAAACAGCTTCGTGATGAGGGCACCACAATCCTGCTGACCACGCATTATCTGGATGAGGCAGAGGCGCTAGCCGATCGTGTTGCCGTGATGAACCAAGGAGAGATTCTTGAAGTCTCAACACCAGCACTGCTCGGTGGTCGCGCATCAGCACAAGCAACGGTGCACTGGAGCGAAGGCGGCATGAGCAAGCAGGAGGCAACTGATTCACCAACTGAATTTGTTAAGGCGTTGAGCCAGCGACTTGGTGGTGAGATTCCAGAGTTAGCAATCCATAGACCTTCGCTGGAAGATATCTATCTCTCCATGATTGGAGCTACCCATGAATAAGAAGCATCCGGGCGCTCTCGCAATCGGTATCAAGCGCGGTGGACTAGAAATTAAACAATTCTTCCGGCAAAAGGAATCAGTTGTCTTTACGTTGCTCTTCCCGTTGATTTTGCTGGCAATCTTCGGCTCTGTCTTTAGCGAGACGATTGCTCCTGGTGTGACATTTAGCCAGTACTTCGTTGCCGGAATGATCGCATCAGCCCTGGTCAATACTGGTTTCCAGCAGATTGCGATCTTTATTCCGATTGAACGAGATCTCGGCGCCTTGAAGAGACTTCGTGGAACGCCAATGCCAGCGGCTAGTTACTTCATCGGCAAGGCAATTGTTGTCATCGTCAGCATGGTGATTCAAGTTGTTCTGCTGCTCTTAGCCGGCGTTGCATTCTTCGGTGTTGAGCTTCCGACCGCAATCGATAAGTGGTTAATCTTCACCGCTCTCTTAATTTCTGGTTCGGTCGTCTCAACGATTCTTGGTGTTGCTTTCTCTAGTGTTCCTAAGAACGCACGAGGTGCATCGGCGATAGTCTCCCCCGTCGTCATCATCTTGCAGTTCTTCAGTGGAGTCTTCTTTATCTTCACCGATCTTCCAGCATGGATGCAGCAGGTCGCAGCAATCTTCCCGCTGAAGTGGCTGACTCAAGGAATGCGTTCGGTCTTCCTTCCTGAGAACTTTGCTACGCGTGAAATTGCCGGCAATTGGGAGACTGGGCGAACCTTTGCCATTATTGGCATATGGCTCGTCGTGGGAACAATCCTGGCAATCCGCACCTTCAAGTGGGATCGCGACTAACTTCTTATTGCCTCATTGCGGTTTTGGCTTTCGCAGCACCTGCAGCTAATGCAGCGACAAAGAAGCCAACACCTAAGGCAACCTCGAAAGTAACGGCGAAAGCGACTGCAAAACCGTCAGTCAAGGTGTCTGCAAAAGCAACTAGTAAAGCCACTGCAAAGCCAACTGCTAAAGCGAGTGCAAAGGCGACCAGCACTTCAACAACAAAAGCTACTGCTAAGCCAAAGGCGACAAAGAAGCCGGTAGTAAAGAAGAAGAAAAAGAAGAAGGCAAAGGTTCGCGTTACTCCGTCCCCTAAGCCAGCCTGGCCACCTAAGGGCTTTAGCGTTGAGGGCGAAGTCTTCGCCAAGGTCCCTAATGCGAAAGAGCTTGTTGGATTGATCTCTGCAAACACTTATTTAGAGAAGCAGATCAAGAAGTGCACCACTAATGTCTGTGCGGCCGTGCAAGTAACTGCTGAAGCTGGATGTATTTGGTGGGAGGCATTTGCCAGAGTTACCGATGCGCAAGGTGCGACCCTAGGCGAAATGATGAACTCGTATACAGGTACTGCGGCGCGAGAATTTAAAACGCTTCTGATGATTACGCCAGAATTGGTTGAGTCCGGTGGAGTCGCGAAAGTAACTTCGGTGATTTGTCATCACGAAGATCGTGATGCATCTCAGCCAGGAAGTACTTATAAGAAAAGCTAGCGGTTAGCTCCAGGGACCCAGAGCTGATCTCCGATTTCCTTATTGGCAACGCGTGCCAAAACAAAGAGTAGATCTGATAAACGGTTGAGGTATTGCGCTGTCAAAGGATTGACTCCGCCACCGAATGAGTGAATCGCAGTCCACGTGCGACGCTCTGCGCGACGGACAACTGTGCGAGCAACGTGTAGGTGTGCCGCTGCCGCTGTTCCTGATGGAAGTACAAATGAACGAAGCGGCGCAAGATCTGCGTTATATGCATCGATTGAATCTTCAAGATAAGTGATCTGGCTTTCAAGAACGCGAAGCGGTTCGAAGGCTGGCTTATCAATTACCGGTGTGCAGAGATCTGCTCCGACGTCGAAGAGGTCGTTCTGAATACGCACGAGGAGATTGCGAACATCATCGGTTAATTCATCGGTTGAGAGCACTACTCCGATTGAAGAGTTAGCTTCATCAACTGTCGCATATGCCTCAAGGCGTGGATCATTCTTAGATGTGCGGCTCATATCTCCAAGCGCTGTAGTTCCGTCATCACCTGTTTTTGTATAAATGCGAGTTAGATTAACCATGCGCTTAGCCTATTAGCCCATCAAGGAAATGACACTTTCTAAAGTAGAATCGGCGCTATGACTCAGGGCCACGAGCACGATCGCTTTCGCATCGTCGGCGGAGCCAGCCTCAAGGGCGAAGTAAGCGTCACAGGCGCTAAGAACTCGGTTTTAAAGCTCATGGCTGCCTCTCTGCTGGCCGTTGGCAAGACCACCATCTCCAATGTCCCAGATATCGCCGATGTCGACATCATGGCCGATCTCTTGACTCGCCTTGGTTGCACCGTTGCGCTCAACAATAAATCTGGTGGTGATCGCACAGTCACAATCGATGTTCCCACAGAGCCGCTACATCGCGCAGATTACGAGTTGGTGCGCAAGATGCGTGCATCTATCAATGTCCTTGGTCCACTTGTCGCTCGTATCGGAATCGCTGAAGTTGCCCTTCCTGGTGGAGATGCCATCGGCTCACGCGGTCTCGACTTCCATATCAAAGGCCTTGAATCACTCGGTGCAAAAGCACATATCGAACATGGCTATGTGATTGCAGAAGCGCCTAATGGTCTAACTGGCGCAGATATCGTTCTCGACTTTCCCAGTGTTGGCGCAACAGAAAATTTGATGACTGCCGCAGTTCTTGCTAAGGGCGTTACAACAATCGATAACGCTGCGCGTGAGCCAGATATCGTCGATCTCTGCGAGTTTCTTGTTTCTATGGGTGCCAAGATTGATGGCATTGGTTCACCACTGATCACAATCACCGGTGTCGAAAAACTCAATCCAACTTCTCATCGCACCATCACAGATCGCATCATCGCCGGTACTTGGGCCTTTGCTGCCGCAATCACTCAAGGTGACATCACAATTCATGGCGCTGTTGCCGAGCATATGGAAGTCATGCTGGATAAGCTGGCATCAGCTGGTGCAGTTATTACTTCAACAAATGATGGAATCCGCGTTGTGATGTCTCATCGCCCTCGCGCAGTTGATGTGGCAACACTTCCCTATCCAGGATTTGCCACCGACTTACTTCCATTCATCATCGGCATGAATGCAGTCGCTGAAGGCCACGCAATCGTGACTGAGAACGTCTTTGAATCCCGTTTCATGTTTGTCAATGAACTTGCCCGTCTCGGTGCTCAGATCACCGTAGATGGCCACCATGCCTCTATCGACGGTATTCCACAGCTATCCGGAGCACCTGTCGAAGCATCAGATATCCGTGCTGGTGCTGGCCTTGTTCTCGCTGCCCTAGTTGCAGATGGTGAAACGACGGTTGATGGCGCATTCCATATCGATCGTGGCTATCCAAACTTTGCAGAGGACCTTCGCAACCTTGGCGCCAACGTTTCTCGAGAATAAACAACTATCGCTCACCACCTTTTGCCGCCCTACCGGGCGTCTCGCGATGCCTTCGGCTCGCGACAAGAGGGTTCGCTTTCTAGTTGTTTTTATTCTCGGACGTGATGCCATGAAAAAACCCCGGCAGATTATCTACCGGGGCTTTTCTCTTGAAACTAATTAAGCAACTGACTCAGTCAAGATTGATACGCGATCGTTGTTGACTGAGAGGAATCCACCTTTAACGTTGAATTCCTTCTTTGAGCCATCAGCAACTTCAATGCTGACTAGGCCATCGACTAGAACGCCGAAGAGCGGAGTGTGGCCAGGAAGTACACCGAGGTCGCCCCCAGTTGTACGAGCGAGGACGAACTTCGCCTCTCCTGTCCAGAGCTGCTCTGTTGGCGATACAAGCGCGACGTTGAGTGACATAACTATTACTTAGCCAACTCTGCTGCGTTGCGCTCTACGTCATCAAGACCACCGCACATGAAGAATGCCTGCTCTGGAACGTGATCGTACTTTCCATCTGCAAGTGCTTCGAATGCATCGATTGTGTCGTTGATTGGAACGTATGAACCGTCGATACCTGTAAAGACCTTCGCCACGAATGTGTTCTGTGACAAGAAGCGCTGGATACGACGTGCACGTCCTACGAGAATGCGGTCATCTTCTGAGAGCTCATCGATACCCAAGATAGCGATGATGTCCTGAAGATCCTTGTAACGCTGCAAGATCTGCTTAATACGGTTTGCAACCTTGAAGTGGCGCTCACCGATGTAGCGTGGATCGAGGATACGAGATGTTGAGTCAAGTGGATCCACAGCTGGGTAGATACCAAGCTCTGAAATCGGACGTGAGAGAACAGTTGTCGCATCCAAGTGGGCGAATGTTGTGTGTGGAGCTGGGTCAGTAATATCGTCAGCAGGAACGTAAATTGCCTGCATCGATGTAATTGAGTGACCACGTGTTGATGTGATGCGCTCCTGAAGCTGACCCATTTCATCTGCAAGTGTTGGCTGGTAACCCACAGCAGATGGCATACGTCCGAGAAGTGTTGAAACCTCTGAACCTGCCTGAGTAAAGCGGAAGATGTTATCGATGAAGAGGAGAACGTCCTGCTTCTGAACATCGCGGAAGTACTCAGCCATCGTCAAAGCTGAGAGAGCAACACGAAGACGCGTTCCAGGTGGTTCATCCATCTGACCGAAGACCAAGGCGGTCTTGTTGATAACACCAGTCTCTGTCATTTCGAGGAACAAGTCGTTACCTTCACGAGTACGCTCACCAACACCGGCGAATACAGATACACCACCGAAGTTTTCAGCTACGCGATAAATCATCTCCTGGATAAGAACAGTCTTACCAACACCTGCACCACCGAAGAGACCGATCTTTCCACCCTTTACATACGGTGTAAGAAGGTCAATAACCTTGATACCTGTCTCGAACATCTCTGTCTTTGACTCAAGCTGATCGAATGCTGGTGCATTACGGTGGATTGGCCAACGCTCCTTGATATCCAGCGATGATGTTGGAACATCGAGTGACTCTCCGAGAGTGTTGAAGACGTGACCCTTTGTTACATCACCGACTGGTACAGAGATTGGTGCACCTGTGTCGCTAACCTCTGCGCCACGGACCATTCCGTCTGTTGGCTGCATTGAGATTGCGCGGACGAGGTTGTCACCGATGTGCTGAGCAACCTCAAGAGTCAAGGTACGTGTTGTACCGCTCATGGTTGTCTCTACATGGAGGGCGTTAAAGATCGAAGGCATTGAATCTGCGGGGAATTCAATATCCACCACCGGTCCAATAACTCGGGCTACGCGGCCTTTACCTGTTGCTGACATCATTCACTCCCTGCACTAGCTGAGGCCAACGCATCTGCGCCGCCAACAATTTCACTGATCTCTTGGGTAATTTCTGCCTGACGAGCTGCGTTAGCAAGACGTGTGAGCGACTTGATGAGCTCCTCGGCATTATCTGTTGCTGACTTCATTGCGCGGCGGCGGGCAGCATGCTCGGAAGCAGCTGACTGGAGCATCGCATTGAAGATTCGAGCTTCAATGTAGCGAGGAAGAAGCGCATCGAGCACATCTCCCGCGCTTGGTTCGAATTCATACTCTGGAAGAATTCCAGAAACTGGTGCCTGCTCTGACTCAACAACTTCAAGCGGAATCATGCGCTTTGCAGTTGCTTCTTGAGTAAGCATTGAACGGAACTTTGTGAAGATGATATGGATTTCATCTACTCCGCCATCACCATCAGATCCATCAACAAATGCCTTGAGAAGAGTCTCTGAGACTTCCTTCGCATTTTCATATGTTGGGTTATCTGAGAAACCTGTCCATGATGCAGCAATTGCACGCTCGCGGAACTTGTAATAGTTCACAGCCTTGCGACCAACGAGGTAGCTAGCAACTGAAAGTCCGCGCTCACGAAGAAGGGCGGCAAGCTGCTCGCCTTCCTTGATTGCATTTGTTGAGTAGGCACCAGCCATACCGCGGTCTGCAGAGATAATTAATACCGCTGCGCGACGTGGGTTTGGGCGAGGTGTAGTCAACGGGTGGACTACAGATGAGTAAGAGGCAACTGCAGAAACTGCACGAGTTAACTCGTTTGCATATGGGGTCGATGCAGATACGCGTTGCTGCGCCTTGACGATACGTGAGGCGGAGATGAGCTCCATTGCCTTCGTAATCTTCTTGGTCGCTTTAACGGAACGCATCCGTCGGCGATATATGCGGAGTTGAGCACCCATGAGTTACTTCTTCACCGCCACGATCTGCTCTTGGAGTTCACCCTCGAGTGGATCTTCATCTGATTCAACTGCAGCTGCTGCTACTGATGACTTAAACATCTTCTTGAACTCATCGATTGCAGCCTGAAGCTTTGCAACAGTCTCATCTTCGAGAAGCTTTGTCTCAGAGATTGTTGTCATGATTTCCTTGCGCTCACGTGCGAGGAAGTCGATGAACTCTGCTTCAAAGCGACGAATATCTGCAACTGGTACAGAGTCAAGGTTGCCTGTTGTTCCCGCCCAGATTGAAGCGATCTGCTTCTCAAGTGCGAATGGTGAGTACTGACCCTGCTTAAGGAGTTCAACCATGCGCGCACCGCGCTCAAGCTGAGCCTTTGATGCAGCATCAAGGTCTGAACCGAAAGCAGCGAATGCTTCGAGTTCGCGGAACTGTGCGAGGTCTAGACGGAGACGACCAGCGATCTTCTTCATCGCCTTAGTCTGCGCAGAACCACCAACACGAGAAACAGAGATACCAACGTTAATCGCTGGGCGAACGCCTGCGTTAAAGAGGTCTGTCTCAAGGAAGCACTGTCCGTCAGTAATTGAAATTACGTTTGTAGGAATAAACGCTGAAACGTCATTTCCCTTAGTTTCAATGATTGGAAGACCTGTCATTGAACCGCCGCCGAGCTCATCAGAGAGCTTTGCGCAACGCTCGAGAAGACGTGAGTGTAAGTAGAAAACGTCTCCTGGGTACGCTTCGCGGCCTGGTGGACGACGAAGAAGAAGTGAGACTGAACGATATGCCTCAGCCTGCTTCGAGAGATCATCAAACACGATAAGGACGTGCTCGCCGTTGTACATCCAGTGCTGACCAATTGCAGAACCGGTGTATGGAGCGAGGTACTTGAAGCCAGCTGGGTCTGATGCAGGAGATGCAACGATTGTTGTGTACTCCATTGCGCCAGCTTCTTCGAGTGCGCCCTTTACAGATGCAATCGTTGAACCCTTCTGACCGATAGCGACGTAGATGCACTTAACCTGCTTCTTCTTATCGCCTGAGAGCCAGTTTTCACGCTGGTTAATAATTGTGTCGATTGCAACCGCTGTCTTACCAGTCTGACGGTCACCGATAATCAACTGGCGCTGTCCGCGACCAATCGCTGTCATCGCATCGATCGCCTTGATACCAGTTGCAAGAGGCTCCTTAACAGGTTGACGCTGAACAACTGTTGGTGCCTGAAGTTCGAGTGCACGACGTGCATCTGGAGTGATTTCACCCTTGCCATCGATTGGTCGACCTAGTGGGTCAACAACGCGACCGAGGAAGCCATCTCCGACAGGAACAGAGAGAACTTCACCTGTACGACGTACTGATGTTCCTTCTTCGATGCCTGCGTAATCACCGAGGATTACCACACCGATTTCACGAACGTCGAGGTTAAGAGCGAGACCTAGTGTGCCGTTCTCGAATTGAAGAAGTTCGTTCGCCATTGTTGAAGGAAGTCCTTCAACGCGAGCGATACCGTCGCCAGCCTGGCTAACAGTTCCGACTTCGTCACGAGCCGCGGTGCCTGGATCATATGACTTAACGAAGTTCGCTAAGGCATCCCGAATTTCATTCGGTTGGATCTTGAGCTCTGCCATGAGTTTCCCCTTTATTTCCTGTTTTAGTTTTGACCTGCAAGTGCGCGTCCTGCACCTGCGAGTCGGTTTGAAATACTGCCATCTACAAGTTCATCTGCGAACTTCACTGAGACGCCACCAAGGATTGATGAATCAATCTGGATGTTGACTGAGATTGGCTGACCAACCTGCTTCTCAATAGCTGCTGCAAGACGAGTTTTCTGTGCATCTGTAATTTCTGTTGCTACACGAACAAGTGCGATGAGGCGATTGCGTCGATTTGCAAGAGCGAAGAGGTAGTCAGCAAATGCTGCTTCGATGCTGCGACCACGAAGGCTTGTCACAAGTGCAACGGCTAACTTCACAGTAGAAGCGGATGCGCTCTTTGAGAGAACATCGGCGATAAGTACGCGCTTAGCGTCTACTGAACCGTTTCCGACGAGTGCCTTACGGAGTTCGAAATTATCTGCAATTACTCGAGATACCTGGAAGAACTCTGCTTCTAGGCGATCGAGTTCGCCATCAACGTTTGCCGCTGATGCCTCTGCCTCAATTGCGAGCTGCTCGAGGACCGTTACTAGGTCACCGGCAGCAGACCAGCGAAGGCCTGCAATTGCGGCAAGAAGATCACTTGCGCTGCTTGAAATCTTTGAACCAAAGACATCCTTAACGAGTGCAACCTTTGCAGAGCCATCGCGAGATGAATCTGTAAATGCACGACGAAGAGATGTAGTTGAAGCGAAGACCTCAGCTGCGAAGAACAAGTGTGAAGACAACTCAGAGGCAGTCGCAGACGATGCGCCCTTTACGGCAGCATCGAGCTGTGCGCGAGCAGCCACGAGTGACTGACGGCTACTTCCTCCGAGATGGATTCTCATTACTTGCTCTTTTCCAAGTCATCAATGAAACGTTCAACAATGCGTGACTGACGAGCCTGATCATCGAGAGCTTCTCCCACAATCTTTGATGCGAGTTCAACAGCCAAGGCACCGACTTCGTTACGAAGTGAAGTGATTGCCTGCTGGCGCTCTGCCTCGATAGAAGCATGTGCTGCTGCAGTGATGCGAGCTGCTTCTTCCTGAGCCTTCGCGCGAAGATCTTCAACAATCGCTGCGCCCTGAACACGAGCTTCTTCACGAAGACGTGTGGACTCATCACGAGCTGATGAAAGTTGTTCGGTGTAAGAAGCGAGAGCACGTGCAGCTTCTAGCTGTGCCTGCTCTGCCTTTTCCATGCCGCCCTGAATTGCTGCTGTGCGCTCTGCATATGCCTTTTCAAACATAGGAACGACTTTGCTCTTCAAGACGAGGAAGAGAAGGATGAAGGCAATCGTGCCGACAACGATCTCAACTGGATGAGGAATCAGTGGATTGATGTGTTCTTCAACCACTGCTACTTCTTCCGCAAAGTTAAATAGATGCATTTTTTCTCCTTAGGGAGTTACCGAAATTGATAAACCGATTAGAGAACGAATGCGAGAACGAGACCGAAGAGTGCAAGTGCTTCTGCCATAGCGAATCCGAGGAACGCGATTGGCTGAAGGACGCTGCGTGACTCAGGCTGGCGAGCTACACCGCTGATGTAAGCAGCGAAGATCATGCCTGTTGCAATTGCAGGTCCGATTGCAGCAATGCCGTAACCGATGACGTTAAGTGAGCCTGTCATGTTTCTACCTTTCTTACTGAAGAAGCGAAGTTACTTCCCCAATTCTTATTTGTTTTTTCTGGTGCCTTAGTGCTCGTCAGCCAATGAGCCAGCGATATAGAGAGCGGTCAAAAGTGTGAAGATATAAGCCTGAAGGCACTGCACCATGAACTCGAAGAATGTCAGTGCGATTCCCATTGTGAAAGCAAATGGCGAAACCAGCTTCAAGCCAATGACGCCCTGCATCAAGTGCTCTCCACCCAAGATAAAGACGAGGAGGAGAAGGTGGCCAGCAAACATATTTGCAAATAGACGAAGACCCAATGTGAATGGGCGAACGATAAAGAATGTCGCAATTTCAATCGGTGTGAGAAGTACGTAGATCGCCTTTGGTACACCTGGCATAAATGCGATGCCCTTGAGGTAATGACCAAGTCCCTGCTTCTTAATTCCGACAAAGTGGTAAACCAAGTACGTCAAAATTGCGAGCGCGTAAGGGAACCCAACGTGAGACATTGCAGAGAACTGCAAGAGTGGAACGATTGAAAATACATTGTTAACCAGTACAAAAGTAAAGAGCGTGAAGAGGTATGGCACAAAGCGCATGAACTCGGGGCCGAGGATGTCGCGTGCAAGACCGTTACGTACGAAGTCATAGACAAGCTCACCTGAGAATTGAAGCTTTCCCGGTACTACCAAAGCCTTACGTGATGATGCGATAAAGAAGATCGAGATCAGAATTACTGAAAGTGCAACAAGTAATACAGGCTTTGTAAGCCATTCGATATCGTGAAAAATTGGAGGAAGCTCAAAGTCCTTAACGCCGGGAGGGGTAAAACCCTCTTCACCACCGCTGAGCTTTAGATGCATTGTCATCCCTCAGATTTGAATTAGGCCGGAAGATGCTTTCCAGACGAGGCAAAGATTAGGGGGTAGTACGGCTTCCTGAGAAATCGAAATCAAGTGGCTCGCACCACTATTCCAAGCCTTATTCGCGTCCAAATCGGAGCCAGATCAGGTAGAGCGCTCCGCCCATACCAAGGAGGAAGCCAACGAGGGTCAGATACGAGGTATTGAAGTACTTATCGGCGAGGTAGCCAGCGCCTCCCCAGAAGAGCAGGCCTGAGAGCATGTAGCCGACGATGGTCCAGAGGGCATCTGCCTCGCGATTTGCTGCCATGGTGGGTCTCCTTGAAATCCTGGGGCTTACTTGCTTGGTAATTGTAGGTGAAGTTTAAGGCCTAGATAAGCCTTGATCTCTCCCCCGAGCCAGGCGAAGGTAGCAGCCACCGCACCGAGTGCAAAGGCCTTCCGGTCACAGGTATCGGCTGGAATGAAGGTGGTAATCAACCAAAGGAAGACTCCGAGCAGGATGACCTTAGCCATATAAGAAAACATCGCCAGTGACATCGTCATCACTGGGTCGAGATCTCGAGATAGTCGGGCAACGCCAATATTTGCCATAAAGAAGATGAGTACAACGAATTGCGCAAGAAGTGCACCGACCAGTCCGGCACTTCCCTTAAGCCAAGCCGAGAGCACAATTGAGATAACGCCGACAACAATTGTTGGAATTAGAGCTCCGCGAAGTAGCGCTCGCTCAGTGCTCATGCGCTCAACTCTTGATTCTTGCGCAACTTAAACAATTCAGGGCGCTTCTTCTGAAATGTCATGGTGAAGGCGAGCATTGCCCCAAAAAGAATTCCAGCAACCCATAACGGCGTAAATGCAGAGATTGAAACTGGGAATGCGATTGTCGCCGTCCATAAATACATGATCAATGCTGTACGTGCCTGAGAGTTTCCAGATCGCATGATGCGGTGATGAATATGTTCTTTATCTGATGCAAATGGTGACTTACCTGCGCGGACTCTGCGGATGATGGCAGAGAATAAATCGATTAATGGAATTGCAAGAACAGCAAGTGGGAGTGCAAGTGGGAGCAATGTAGGCCCGAGCTTCTCTGCTGAAATTGCATTGGGATCAATCTGGCCGGTTAATGTGATTGCCGATGCTGCAAGCAAGAGGCCGAGCAACATTGAACCAGAATCGCCCATAAAGATGCGCGCAGGGTGTGCGTTATGTGGCAAAAATCCGATGCAGACACCGATGATGATGGCAGTAATCAACGATGGCGAGCCGGCTCGACTAAAGCCATAGATAACAGCTAATAAGTAGGCGAATGCGAAGAAGGCAGCACCTGAAATGGCAACGATTCCAGCGGCAAGGCCATCAAGGCCGTCGATAAAGTTCACCGCATTAATGGTGACAAGAACAATTGCGACGGTGAGCAACTGGCCGATGCTTGGTGGCAACGTCATCACCCCGTTAATAGGTAGCCAGAAAATCTGAACACCGTAGATCAACAAGATGCCAGCAGCTAAAGCTTGACCAGCAAGTTTTGTGAGCGCATCAAGTTCAAAGCGATCATCAACCATTCCAAGTAGAACGAGGAAGGTGGCAGCTAAGAAAATACCAATTGATTCGCGGGTAAATGATTTTCCAACAAGTGAGAGGTGGTGGACCATTGCAAATGTGACGGCCATGCCAATCCACATTGCCAGTCCACCCCAGCGAGGAGTCGGAGTTGTATGAACATCGCGCTCACGAATCTTTGCGACTACTCCGAAACGGATAGCCCACTGACGAACATAAGGTGTTACGACGTAACAGACTGATGCAGCCAATAAAAGGGTGACGAGGTACTCGCGCATTTCTTATGAGTTCCTTATTTACCTATAGCTCGCTTACGCCTGATAAATCGGGAACTTTGCAGTGAGTGCGTGAACTTCAGATTTGATTGCAGCATGTGCTGCAGCATCTTCGCTCTTGATTGCACGTGCGATTAAGGAAGCGATTGTCTTCATCTCTTCCACACCCATGCCTTGAGTTGTTGTCGCAGGTGTTCCAACGCGAATTCCAGATGTAACCGATGGCGCCTCTGGATCAAATGGGATTGAGTTCTTATTGAGAACAATTCCAGCTGCTCCGCAACGCTCGTCAGCAACCTTGCCATTAACGCCAGTTGCGCGAATATCAATCAGCGCAAGGTGGGTCTCGGTTCCACCTGAAACCGCACGCATTCCTTCACCTTCAAGAGCCGCTGCCAATGACTTGGCGTTGACGATGACATCCTTTGCATACTTTTGATATGCAGGTGTTGCACATTCAGCGAGCGCAACTGCCTTACCTGCAACAGCGGACATGATTGGTCCGCCCTGCATTCCTGGGAAGACCGCCTTATCGATAGCAGCTGCATGCTCTGCCTTAGTAAGAATCATTCCACCACGTGGACCGCGTAGAACCTTGTGAGTTGTAAATGAAACAACATCTGCATATGGAACCGGTGAAGGAATTGCCTTACCTGCAACAAGTCCGATGAAGTGAGCTGCATCTACCCACATGATTGCGCCAACCTCGTCGCAAATAGCGCGAACCTTTTCAAAATCAATCAGTGATGGGTAAGCGGTTGCTCCCGTACAGATCATCTTTGGCTTATTTGCAATCGCTAAGTCGCGGAGCTCGTCATAATCAATAAGTTCGTTATCTTGGCGAACACCGTAAGAAACAATGTTGAACCACTTGCCCGAGAAGTTCACCTTGGAGCCATGGGTGAGGTGGCCGCCATGTGGAAGCGACATCGCAAGGACGGTATCGCCTGGCTTGGTAAATGCCTGATAGACCGCAACGTTTGCACTTGCACCTGAGTGCGGCTGAACGTTTGCATGCTCTGCGCCGAAGAGAGACTTAGCGCGCTCGATAGCAATGTTTTCAGCGATATCTACCTCTTCGCAGCCGCCGTAGTAGCGCTTACCTGGATAGCCCTCTGCATACTTATTGGAAAGGGTTGAACCAAGCGCTGCCAATACAGCTCGCGATGTGAAGTTCTCGGATGCAATCAGCTGGAGATTTGTCTGCTGGCGCTTGAGCTCTGAGAGCAGTACCGCTGCAATCGCAGGATCCTGTTGGGTGAGAAGTTCAAAATCTGGGCCGTAGAAAGTATTGGACATGTGCCTACTCTATTGGCTGGTCCGCAGAAAGGGCAGGTACGACCGCAGCAAGCTGCTCACGTGTGATGGCACCTTCTCGAATAATGGTCATCTGATTGCTATCTGCTTCAATAATTGTTGTCGCTGGACCCGTTGGTAACTCGCCAGCTTCAAACATGACTGCAAGATCTGACTCGAGCACAAAAATGCGATCGGTATTGAGCGCGGGCTTCTGGCCGACGCGGGCTGCGCTTGCGATTGCAAGTGGTCCTGTCTCCTTAAGCAGTGCCGCGACAAATGGAGATTGTGGAACACGAACGCTAAAGCGATCGAGCGATTGGTTATCGCCGAGATTCCAACGCAGGCCCATATTGGGACGTAAGTTAAATGAGATTAATCCTGGCCAGAATTCATTCATAAGTGCGCGAGTATCTTCAGTGACATCTCGTGAAAGACCGGTGATTGTCTCCGCTGAGTGAATCAATACCTGCGCGGCAACACCAAGTGCATCTCCGCGAAGTACATGCATAGCGCGAACTGCGAATTCCGAGAAAGCATCAGCGAGAAATACGTAACCATGTTCTAGGGGTGCGCAGATGATGTAGCCATCACGGATTCCCTTTGCTCCTAAGGCAACGTGATCCTTGATATCTCCTTCGAGAAGATTGATTCGCTCCATAGTTGCATTATCTCCTGATGCCGGTGGTAAATCGAGGGCGACCGACGAGGTCGTTATGGCATTGAATATCTTCGAAATCATTGATCATCGCAGCTGCAATATCTACCGGCTGGCTCTCGTGATGTTCGATCGCTAAGAAGCCACCGCTCTTTAGCAAGCGTGCAGCGGTATTGATAAATCGTCGCGGAATTGTCATTCCGTCGATGCCACCGAAAAGCGCAACAGCTGGCTCATGATCTGCCACATCTTTGGGAAGGGCTTGCCCATCAGGAATATAAGGCGGGTTTGCAATAACAACATCGCACTTAACACCGTCGAGGGCATCTTCCACATCAGATTCCAGGATGCGAACTGTTTCATCGATGCGAGAAACGTTCTTGCGCAACCATTCGACCGCAGCCGGATCTTTTTCAATCGCAATCAGGTGAGTCTGTCGTGCCTCGGTTGCAATTGCCAAAGTCAGCGCACCAGAACCAGCACCGAGATCAACAACGCTGACTGCCCCTTCTCTTGCTTCAATATTCTTTAGTACAGCTTCAACGAGAAGTTCGCTCTCAGGACGTGGAACAAGAACCCCTGGCCCTACTTGAAGTTCCAAGTATCTAAAGTAGGCAACACCGGTCAGATACTGCAAAGGTTCATGCGCACATCGGCGATCAAGTAACTTCCAGAAAGTCTCTTCAATGACCGTGGTGTCACCAATTGCATTGATGGCATTTTCGACGGTGACCGGATTATGAAGATCCATTCGGGAGATACCGAGAACATGCGCAAGTAAATGCTCTGCATCAACTTCGGGAAAACCTGCTGCCTCTAATTGTTCTTTTCCACCGCGCAGAAATTCTTTGAAAGTCAGCTCCATCGAAATTAGCTCGTCGCTGAAAGCTTTGCTGCCTTATCGGCATCGAGTAAAGATTGAATAACATCATCGAGTTCACCGTTTAGGACTGCATCCAAGTTATTGGATTTGTAGTTCACGCGGTGATCGCTCAAGCGGTTCTCCGGGAAGTTATAGGTGCGAATTCGCTCGGAGCGGTCAACGGTACGGACCTGACTCTTTCGCTCTGCAGCCGCTGCTGCATCTGCCTGCTCTTGTGCATGTGCCAGCAGTCGTGCGCGCAAGATACGAAGCGCTGATTCTTTATTTTGTAGCTGTGACTTCTCGTTCTGACATGAGACAACGATTCCAGTAGGTGCATGTGTAAGGCGCACAGCAGAGTCAGTGGTGTTAACCGACTGTCCACCAGGGCCAGATGAGCGATACACATCAACGCGAACATCGTTCATATTGAGCTCAACATCTACTTCTTCTGCTTCCGGCAAAATCAATACGCCAGCAGCTGATGTGTGAATACGTCCTTGGCTCTCGGTTTCAGGAACGCGCTGCACACGGTGCACGCCACCTTCAAACTTTAAACGTGCATATGGAGATTCACCTGGCTGTGGAGTGCCTTTTGATTTTATCGCCATTGAAATATCTTTAAAGCCACCGAGATCTGCTTCGGTAAGGTCGATGATTTCAACCTTCCAGTTGTGCTTCTCGGCATAGCGCTGATACATACGTACCAAGTCACCTGCAAAGAGAGCGGATTCATCTCCACCAGCACCGGCTTTAACTTCCATAATCACATCGCGATCATCGTTAGGGTCGCGTGGCAGTAAGAGTTCTTCTAACTTCTCAGCAGCTAGCGCAACAGTTGCCTCCATCGCCGGAAGTTCAGCGGCGAAATCTGGATCTTCTGCCGCCATCTCTCGCGCTGCCGCTAGGTCATCGTTGGCGTTCTTCCAAGCGTTAAAGCCACCCACGACCGGCCCAAGCTGGGCATAACGACGACCAAGTTTGCGGGCATTGTTTTGATCTTCGTGAATTGAAGGATCAGCCATCTGCTTTTCTAGTTCTTGATATTCGCGGACCATCTCATGTGCGGATGCAAAACGATCATCTGACATTTGGCTTCTCCTCTCGAAAATTAATTGAAGGTATTACGGAAATAAAAAAGACCGCGTCGCAGCCGGATGAAGGGCTGCGACAACGGTCTCTTTATGAAAGCTACTTCTTACCGAAACGCTCTTCGAACTTAGCGACGCGTCCACCAGTATCAAGGATGCGCTGCTTACCTGTGTAGAACGGGTGGCAGACTGAACAAACTTCAACATAGATAGATC
This sequence comes from Candidatus Nanopelagicaceae bacterium, assembly GCA_965267625.1. Lineage (GTDB taxonomy): Bacteria > Actinomycetota > Actinomycetes > Nanopelagicales > Nanopelagicaceae > Planktophila. Next base: position 261,840 of record OZ254124.1, on the reverse strand, counting down.
CGCTAGCAACTGTTGAGCGAGTGACAAACTTTTCGCCGCAACCACAAGTTACCTGGGTCTCTTTATATTCTGGGTGGATCTCTGGCTTCATTTTCAACTCTTTTCTTTACCTGGGTCCGACTCTCGATCAATCGAAAGTTTCGGTGAACCAGAAGGGCTAGGCGCTAATTCTCTCCCAAAATCACTCAACCGCAAAATCCACGCGGGATTCTGCGGTTGAGCCACTCTCAAATGGAGTGCCTCTGCGGGGAACGCGAGGCACTCCTTTTAATTATGAGGTTTTTGCTGCCTTTGTTGGCTTTACTGGAGGAGTTGGACGAGCACCGACAGTTGGCTTTGTTGGTTCAACTGGAGCGGCGCCGAGTGCGGCAATTGCAGCATCGCGCTTTGAAGTTGCTGCTGCGACTGCAGCCTTATGGGCTGTGTTGGCAGCAAGCTTTGCTTCAGGTGTTGTTGCTGCAGCAATTGCAGCTTCGCGAGCGGACTTGGCTGCTGCTAAATCTGATTTGAAAGTTTCAAGGATTGGCTTGCGTGCGTCGCCATAAGCCTTTCGTGCTAATCCATATGCCTCATGAGCGCTCTTGTATTGAGCTTGTGATGACTTTCGATTTGCAATGTATGTCTCAACAGCTGCGCTATATGCGGCCTTTGCTTTCTGATACTCGGTCAGTGGCTTTGCAGTTGCTGTCGCTGTTGGTGCAGGTGTTTCATCTGCAATCGCAGTACCAGTGCCAGCAAGTAATCCTGCTGCGACTAGTAGTGCGACATTTCGTGAATTGATAAAGGTTGACTTCATGATCTTCTCCTGAAATATCGGAGCCGAGTCCGGATAACTCGGCTTCCTGATATGAAGATTGCACCGCAACCTTGTGGAAGCCCTGTGATGCGTGCACGAGGCGCTTGTGAAGATTTACACGTGAGGGCATGAAAAAGCCCCGTCAACGCGATATCGACGGGGCTTTATCAAGTCAATTGGGCTTAGTTATCTGAGCCGCCTGTTGTCTTCTGAATCTGCATCAAGAATTCAACGTTGGACTTTGTGCCCTTCATCTTCTCAAGCAAGAGCTCGAGCGCTGCCTGTGGCTCGAGCGCGTGCAATACGCGACGGAGCTTCCAGACGATGTTGAGTTCTTCTGAACCCATAAGGATTTCTTCCTTACGAGTTGAAGATGAAACAACGTTTACTGCAGGGAAGATGCGCTTATCTGCAAGACGACGGTCGAGGATGAGCTCCATATTTCCAGTTCCCTTGAACTCTTCGAAGATCACTTCATCCATACGTGATCCGGTTTCAATAAGAGCTGTGGCAAGAATGGTGAGTGATCCACCGTCTTCAATATTACGAGCTGCACCAAAGAACTTCTTTGGTGGATAGAGCGCTGCTGAATCAACACCACCAGACAAGATACGTCCGGATGCAGGTGCTGCAATGTTGTATGCACGGCCAAGACGTGTAATTGAGTCAAGGAGAACAACAACATCGTGACCAAGCTCGACCAAACGCTTTGCGCGCTCGATTGCAAGCTCTGCAATCATTGTGTGATCTTCTGCTGGACGGTCGAATGTTGACGCAATGACTTCACCCTTAACAGAGCGAGTCATATCTGTAACTTCTTCTGGACGCTCATCGACGAGAACAACCATCAAGTGAACCTCTGGGTTGTTTACCGTGATCGCATTAGCAATTGCCTGCAAGACCATTGTCTTACCAGCCTTAGGAGGAGCCACGATAAGTCCACGCTGACCCTTACCAATTGGTGCAATCAAATCGATAACACGTGTTGTCAAAATGTTTGGCTCTGTTTCAAGGCGTAGACGCTCTTGTGGGTATAAAGGTGTGAGCTTTCCAAATTCAACTCGTGCCTTTGCATCTTCAACTGGAACGCCGTTAACTGTTTCTAGAGTAATAAGTGGATTGTACTTCTGCTTCTGCTCGCCCTCACGTGCTTGGCGAACCTGACCTGTAACAACATCGCCCTTACGGAGGCCGTACTTACGTACCTGTCCCTGTGAGACGTAGACATCGTTTGGGCCTGGCAAGTAACCAGCGGTGCGGATAAATGAGTAATTCTCGAGAATATCAACGAGACCACCGACTGGTACCAAAACGTCATCTTCACCGATTACTGGTTCGCGCTCTTCGCGGCCACCACGGTCACGGCCGTTGCGATCGCGGCCATTGCGATCGCGGTTGCGATCACGACGGTTGCGGTTGCGGTCATTGCGATCACCACGATCACCACGGTCATTGCGGTTATCTGATGAGTTATCGCCATCGTTATCGTCATCGGAAGAGTTGTTTGAGCTCTGTGAGCCCTCGTCATCTGAATCGTTATCGTCAGACTTCTTGTTGTTGCGCTTTGCATTACGCGCTTCCCGGCGAGCTTCGCGCTCTGCCTTTGCTGCTTCGCGATTTGCTGCCTGAAGGTCACCGATTGCTGTTACGAGTGCATCCTTCTTGAGCTTTGCTGCGCCTTCAATACCGAGTTGGGAGGCAACTTCCTTGAGTTTCGGAAGTGTCATTGCAGCGAGTTCTGTTGTTGTCATTGATTTCTTTTCTTGAGTGTCCCTACAGCTGTAGAGAGATTGTGGTTTTTACTAATTTGCTGAGATTGTTATCAACGTAAACGCCTCAGTGAAACCGGCGGTGCTGATGGGTGAAACTATAGCAGGGTCGCTCCGCGGGATGCAATTTCAAGTGGAGTACCTTCAAAAGCCTTGCCACCAGCTAACTTCAACTCTTCAACTTCACGTTGATCTGCAGTGTGGAGAGCGAGAACAGTTGGACCAGCTCCAGAGATAAAGGCTGCAACCCCTGCACCGCGTAACTTTTGAACAAGCGCATATGACTCAGGCATAGCCTCTGCGCGATAGGACTGATGCAAGAAATCTTCGGTCGCAGTAAACAAGAGATCTGGACGAGTTGTTAACGCATGGCCCATGAGAGCTGCATTAGTTGTATTGCGCACTGCATCAGCAAAAGGAATTGACTCAGGCAGCATCTTGCGCGCCTTGGATGTAGCAAGTGCCTTTGCTGGAATGTATGCCATTGCCTGAATACGTGGATCGACATTGAGGTGGATGCAATGCGCTGATGACTTGTGCTTCTCCATCTCAAACCAAGAAATTGTTGCGCCACCAAAGAGTGAGGCTGAAACATTATCTGGATGGCCTTCCATATCGGTGGCCAATGAAAGCAGCTGAATATCATTCATATGGTCTTCACCATTAAGTACAAGTGCGCGAGCTAAAACTAAACCACCAATAATTGCGCTGGCTGAAGATCCAAGTCCGCGTCCATGGGGGTTTACGTTGAGTGCGCGAATTGCAAGTCCCTTAGGACGCCCGCCAAGAAAATCAAAACCTTTATACATAGCCTTTACGAGCAAGTTCTTATCGTTGCGAGGTACTTCGTCGGCACCTTCTCCGGTCACGTCGATATCAAGAACGACATCATCTAGAACTTGTGCGACATAACGATCGTGCATTGCAAGCGCTAAACCGAAGGCATCAAAGCCCGGACCAAGGTTTGCCGAAGATGCAGGAACCTGCACCTGCATTGGCTTTGCCTTAAAGGTTGGCTTGCTCATTGACTACGCCTTACTCAATCCAAGTGCCTGTGCAGCAATATCTGCATTGACTGGAACAACAACTGGATCCTTGGCACCTTCAAGTGCCCAAGGAATATCTTTTAAGCCATTTCCGGTGCAAGTGATAACAATCTTCTTGCCCTTAGGAAGCTTGCCGGCCGCCTTGTACTTAATAAGCCCAGCAAGGCCGGCAGCAGATGATGGCTCACAGAAGATTCCTTCTTTGGCAGAGAGAATGCGATAGGCAGCGAGAATTTCTTCATCGGTGACTGAATCAATAAGTCCGGCTGATTCATCACGAGCTGCAATTGCTTGATCCCATGAGGCTGGCTTACCGATTCGAATCGCAGTTGCAATCGTCTCTGGGTTTTCAACTGGGTGTCCAAGTACTAGTGGCGCTGAACCAGCTGCCTGGAATCCCCACATTGATGGCTTATGTGTTGAAAGTCCATCAGCGAAATATTCGTTGTAGCCCTTCCAGTAAGCAGTAATGTTTCCAGCATTGCCAACTGGCAAGGTGTGAATATCTGGTGCATCGCCAAGGAGGTCAACGACTTCAAATGCGGCAGTCTTCTGACCTTCGATGCGATATGGATTTACAGAGTTAACAAGTGAGACTGGGTACTTCTCGGAAAGTTCGCGAGCAAGAACTAGACAATCATCAAAGTTTCCTTGGACCTGAAGCAGCATCGCGCCATGAGCGACAGCTTGTGCAAGCTTGCCCATTGCAATCTTTCCTTCTGGAATAAGCACTGCAGGAACCATGCCAGCTTTAACTGCATATGCCGCAGCTGACGCCGACGTATTTCCAGTTGATGCGCAGATAACAGCCTTTGCACCATCTTCGGCCGCCTTTGAGATCGCCATTGTCATTCCGCGATCTTTAAAAGAACCAGTTGGGTTGATTCCTTCGAACTTTACCCAGACCTCGTTATCGAGCATCTCTGAGAGATTGCATGCGTAAATCAGTGGTGTGCCACCTTCGCGCAGTGAAACAACTGGTGTCTTGGCGCTAACAGGTAGACGATGGCGGTATTCCTCAATGACTCCGAGCCATTGGTGCGCGCCCTCTTTCTTTTTGAGGTTTAACTTATCGAAAAGTCCCATTAGGCACTCGCTCCCTCTACCCGGATCACACTTGAAACCTTGCTGACAATATCCATCTTCTTCAAAGCATCAACAGTGGCCTTGAGTTCACCTTCAGTTGCAAGGTGAGTAACGATAATGAGTTCAGCATCTTTATCGCGGCCGTTCTGATCAACAGTCTGAATCGACACACCTTGTGTTGCAAAGACCTGTGCAATCGCAGCCAAAACACCTGATTTATCTTGCACTTCAAGGCGAATTAAGAATTTTGTCTTTGTTGTTTCGATAGGTGCGATATCGCGATCTGCATAATCTGTTTCGCGCTGACCAACTGAGTTATGCGCAATGTGACGAGAGACGGCAAGGATGTCACCGAGAATTGCTGATGCAGTTGGAGCTCCTCCCGCGCCGCGACCGTAGAACATCAAAGGTCCAGCAGATTCTGCTTCAACGAAGACAGCGTTAAATGCATCGCGAACTGATGCAAGTGGGTGCGCCTTCTCGAGCATTACTGGATGGACGCGCACTGAAATCTCGTCTTTTGGTGTGAGCTCTGCGATTGCAAGCAACTTGATGACATATCCAAGTGACTTAGCGAGTTGAACATCTTCAAGAGTGATGTGAGAAATTCCTTCACGGTAAACATCAGAGACGGTTACGCGAGTGTGGAATGCAAGACCCGAGAGAATTGCCGCCTTTGCCGCTGCATCAAAGCCTTCGATATCTGCAGTGGGATCCGCTTCGGCATAACCAAGATCCTGCGCCTCTTTCAGGGCAACTGCAAACTCTTTATTCTCTTCATGCATCTTTGTAAGAATGTAATTTGTGGTGCCGTTGACGATGCCCATCACGCGGATGACGAAGTCGCCGACTAGCGAATCGCGAAGCGGGCGAATAATTGGAATTGCACCTGCAACTGATGCTTCGTAGTAAATATCTTCGCCTTGCGCATAGGCAGCAGTAAATAGCTCTGCGCCGTGGCTGGCAAGAAGTGCCTTGTTCGCTGTGACGATTGATTTGCGATTTTTGATTGCAATGTGTGCAAGTTCGTTTGCTGGCTCAATGCCGCCCATAACTTCAACAATCAAATCAATCTCTGGGTCGTTAACAATGGAGAAGGGATCGGTAGTAAAGAGAGCTGGGTTGATGCCGGGGTAATCCTTGAGAGTACGAACTGCAATGCGTGCGAGTTCAATCTTGACTCCGGCACGTGTAGAAAGTTCTTCGGTATCTGCCAAGAGCAATCGAGCGACTTCGCTGCCGACAACGCCGCAGCCGAGCATGCCAATGCGTACTGGTTTATCTGCTGGGCTCATGGGGGTGATTCTTTCACATCTTGGCAACATCGAGAGCGAGCAAATCAGCCTCGGTCTCGCGGCGCACGATTACACGTGCCTTTCCATCAATAACTGCAACTACCGGTGGGCGCGGTACATGGTTGTAATTGCTCGCCATGGAACGTCCGTATGCACCTGTTGCCGGTGTTGCGATGAGATCACCTGGGACCACATCAGATGGAAGTTGAATATCTCGAATAATGATGTCGCCGGTCTCGCAATGCTTTCCCACTAGTCGAGATTGTGCAGTGGATACAGACGATGTTCGCTGCGCAATTACAGCTGAATACTCGGCATCATATAAAGCGGTGCGGGCGTTATCGCTCATACCGCCATCTACAGAAATGTACTTACGAATAGAGCCGTCTTCGATTACTACATCCTTAACAGTTCCGACTTCGTACAAGGTGAACATGGTTGGTCCGACGATGTTGCGACCTGGTTCAATTGAAATCAAAGGAAGTGCGAGTGAATACTTTTCGCAGGAAGTACGAACTGCCTTTCCAATTGTTGGAAGCACATCTGCTGGCTCAACGGTAACTTCATCTGCAAGGTATGCAATTCCATATCCGCCACCGAGGTCGAGCTCTGGCAGCTCTGCGCCATACGCATCACGGTAACGAGCCATAAATGCCAATAAACGATCGGCTGCGATTTCAAAAGCTTCGGTTCCGAATATCTGTGAACCAATATGGCAGTGCACGCCACGGAGTTCCAGCTCTGGCAGCTTTGCAATCTTTTCTATCGCAGCCCAGGCAGCACCTGATGCAATAGAGAATCCAAACTTCACATCTTCATGTGCAGTTGAAATTGATTCGTGAGTGTGGGCTTCGATTCCAGGTGTAAGTCGAATCAGAACTGCTTGGCGCTTGCCGTGTTTGCGAGCTGCAGCTGCTACGCGATCAATCTCGTAGAGCGAATCCATCACGATACTATGAACACCGATAGCTACTGCACGATCTATTTCAGAGAGTGACTTGTTATTGCCATGAAGTTCAATCTTTGCAGGATCTACGCCACCGGCAAGAGCAGCTGCGAGTTCGCCGCCAGTTGCAACATCCATGCCGATACCGATCTCGGAAATCCAATGTGCAACCGCGGTGCAGGTAAATGCCTTAGAAGCGTAGAAAACTTCTCCAGCGCTATCTCCAAATTCAGCTTTAAGTCCATCGCGCCAAGCAATAGCGCGCGAACGGAAAGCATCCTCATCGATAAAGAAGGTGGGTGTGCCAAATTCTTTTGCAAGCTGTGAAGCAGGAATACCGGAAAGAGCGACTTCCCCATCAATGAATGAGATGTTCTTCGACCACATAGATCCGCTCATTACATACGCTCCGGAGCGCTCACACCGAGAAGTGCAAGACCATTAGCAATAACCTGCATAGTTGCTGCGCATAGGTTGGCACGAGCCGAGTGAATGGCTGCAGCAGGCTCATCTCCTAGTGGAAGCACGCGGCAATCTGCATAGAAGCCGTGATAGACACCAGCAAGTTCTTCTAAGTAACGTGCGACGCGGTGTGGTTCGCGGAGTTCGGCAGCCTGTGCGACAACTCGTGGGAACTCAGCGAGGGTTCCCAGTAATTCATTTTCACGATCGTGTGAGAGCTGAGCAGGATCAAAGTTATCAAGGCCAGTTGCAATACCAAGTTCGGCGACATTGCGAAGAACTGCAGCGATACGAGCATGTGCATACTGCACGTAATAGACCGGGTTCTCGTTGGTATTACTGCGCAAGATATCGATATCCATCACCATAGGTGTATCGACCGGGTAGCGAATAAGTGTGTAACGGGCGGCATCTACGCCAACCTTTTCGACTAATTCTTCAAGAGTAATAATGGTTCCAGCGCGCTTGGAGAGCTTTACCTCTTCGCCGCCTTCCATGATCTTTACTAACTGGCCAATCAAAACATGGATGTTGTAATCAGGATTATCGCCTGCGCATGCAGCCACTGCACGAAGGCGATGGATGTAGCCATGGTGATCTGCGCCCAACATATAAATACAAATATCGTTACCGCGTTCACGCTTATTGATGTAATAAGCAGTATCTGATGCAAAGTAAGTCAGTTCGCCATTTTCTTTAATGAGCACGCGATCTTTATCATCACCAAAATCTGTAGTACGTAGCCAGACCGCACCATCTTGTTCAAAGACATGTCCCTGTTCGCGCAACTTCTCCATGCCGTGTTCAACGGCACCAGATTCATGGAGCGAGCGCTCTGAGAACCAGACGTTGAACTTGGTATGGAATGTATCGAGAACTGATTGCTGCTGTGCAAGTTGAACTTTGTAAGCAGCTTCTCGGAAATCTTCTGATGATGAAATTCCCGGGTTTTCTGCAACCACAATCTTTGCCAGGTCTTTAATGTAATCGCCCTGATATCCATCTTCTGGAATTGGATTGCCGAGAGCTGCTGCTTGCACCGATTGACCAAAGAGATCCATCTGGCGACCACGATCATTGATATAAAACTCTTGTGTGACCTTTGCACCCGCTGCCGTTAGTACGCGACCGAGGGCATCTCCTACAGCAGCCCAACGAGTATGTCCAAGGTGCAGCGGTCCAGTTGGGTTTGCGCTAATGAATTCGAGGTTGATTGATACGCCGTGAAGGGATTGTCCGGTTCCGTACTTATCAGCGGCAGTAAGAATTGTGCGAACGAGTTCTGCTTGGTTTGCGCGATCGAGAGTGATGTTTATAAATCCTGGTCCTGCGATATCTACCTTGCTCACACCTGGCAGCGCTGCGATTTCTTCCTGTAGAAGTGTCGCAACTTCGCGTGGATTCTTTCCGGCGGCCTGTGCCAACTGGAGCGCAACCGAGGTGGCATAGTCACCATGGTCGCGATTCTTGGGGCGTTCTAAAACGATTGTCTCGGGAGCAGTACCTGAGAGTGCGCCTCGTTCGATGGCAGCAGCAACGAGCGCCTGAATCGAGGCTGCGAGCTGATCTGCAAGTGAGGACATTTGCGTAGTTTACCTATGTGCTTGCCATCGAGCGTGCGATTTTGGTGTGAGCGCCCTAAAGCCTTACTCTTTGCCCTGCAACACAGAACCACTTGTTTTACGCGGGAGTGGTGAAATGGCAGACACGCCAGTCTTAGGAACTGGTGCTTCGGCGTGCGGGTTCAAGTCCCGCCTCCCGCACCATGCCAATCATGGATAGATATCAACGCTACAGAGCATCAAGAGATTAGTTACTCTTATTAAATGGCTAAACCATCACGCGCAAAGGTAAAGAAACTCCAATCGGAGGCGATGCGCGCTGCCGCTGATCTTCGTGCAGAGAAGGCAGCAGCACAGTGCGCCGTAACTCGTGGTGAAGTTGATCTTGATGCCTATGCCGATGTTGATGGCAATTGGCGAGAAATTGGATTAGCAGCGCCAGCTCGTCGTGCACTCATTGATGATGGCCTCTACAAGATTTCTGACCTTCGTAAAGTTTCACTAGCGGCACTAAAAGAACTTCATGGCATGGGGCCAAATGCAATTCGCATACTTGTGGCTGAGATGAAGAAGCAGGATATTCAGTTTAGAAATTAGAACTGATTTAAATATTCGTTACAAAACGAAACTATAGATAAGCAGTGCGCCACCGATAGTGATCACAATCGATGCAGCCGCTTTGCTCTCCAACCACTTCTTTCCGAATGTCGTCAGGCTTACAAGAAGCAATAACGCACCTGGGATAAAGAGTGCAGCGCTCTTTCCAAAATTGTTTTCCGCTCCTGTTTGATAGCGAAGATTGATGAGACCTACCGCGAGAGCGGCATAGGCAGCCATTCGATAATTATTGATTCGCGCACTGTTCATGGTTCTTACAATAACGGCGAAGGGCGCCGATTTCTCGACGCCCTTCGCTTTCTTTATTACTTTTTTACTTAGTGGTCAGCAGCCATTCCTTCAGCATGTGACTTCATACGTGCAATCTTGAGGATTGTTAGACCGAATACACACTTAGCAAGGATGTCTGCTGTTGTGTAACCAACCTGAATTGCAACGAATGAGTTCGCTGATGCATCGCCAACAATGTTGAAGATGTACGCGATTGGGTAAACACCCCATGTAGCGATAAGGAGGAGACGCAAGCGTCCTACTGTCGCTGCTACGCCCTCTGGCTGACGTTCCAATGACTTTGTGAGCTCACTGAAGAGTACGTAGAGAATGTAAAGGAATGGGATTGTTGAAAGTACGCCGTAGAGAACCTGTGTGCTCTGTACTGATGAAACTTCACCTGGGTAACCAAGTGCGATCATTGCAGCTGAAGCTGGGACGAGGCGTGTGATCAATGACTTTGAAACTTCCTTTGCAAGTGCAAGCACTGCAATTACCTCAACGAGAAGTAGTGGGACAGTCAAAAGCCAGTCAACATAACGGTATGCCTCGTTGAATGAGCCATGGTCGCCTGAAACGTTAACCATAAAGCCATCTGAAGCTTCGCCGAATGAATTGAAAATACGGAAGTAGTGGTAACCAGCGATGAATGTAACCATCGATGACATTACTAGCGCATTGCGGTACTTAGGTAGAACTCGTGACTGTGACACCAATGTGTACACGGTGCAAGCGAGCATTGAAATTAAACCGAGTGAGAACATGTTGTAAACAAGGTTCCACTGGTTGCTATTGAGAGTTACTGACATATCTCCTGAGCCCTTCATGACTCTTCATCAGTGCGGACCGGTCGGCCCGTAAGACCATTGGTCAACGAAAGTGCCCAGGGCGCCGTTGGCCAGTGATAAAGAGAAGTGTGAACCTGTTGCGAGCGGTTTGCACATTGAAATCGCATCTTTTTTGGTGAATTAATTGCCCATTAAGGGTGATTTACGCTCAAATTAAAACAAGATTTTAGAGAATCTCCCCCAGGAGCTGCTCCACTCGCGCCTTGATCTCGTCTCTGATAATTCGGACCGGCTCTATCCCTTGGCCAGCTGGATCGTCGAGCTTCCAATCCTCATAGCGCTTGCCTGGGTAGTAAGGGCAGGCATCGCCACAGCCCATGGTGATGACCACATCTGATTGCTGCACAGATTCAGGTGTGAGGACTTTTGGCTTCTGATCTGCGATATCAATGCCGAGTTCTGCCATCGCTTCGACTGCAACAGGATTGATTGCATCTTTTGGTGCAGATCCCGCAGAGAGAACTTCAACGCCTTCTCCACCAAGCTGACGCATAAAGCCTGCCGCCATCTGCGAGCGACCTGCATTGTGAACACAGACAAACATGATGGTCTTCTTTGTTGTCATTTTTGCGCTGCTTTCTTATTAATCATTTTATAAATTGCATATCCAAGGATTGCGCCAACAATTTGAAATGGAATGAACATCACTGCTGACTGCGGTGCAATTCCGGCAAAGCTTTCTGTATGCATTCGACCAATAGTCATAGCGGGATTTGCAAATGATGTTGACGATGTAAAGAAATAAGCGCTAAATATCCAAGCTGCAACCCCTGCAGGAATTAACTTCTCTTTGCCAATTTCAACAAGGTGGAAGATGAGGAAAACCAATCCAGCTGTTGCAATTACTTCACTGAGGTGGAGATTCCAACCAGTTCTGGAATGTTCGGATATTTGAAAGAATTCACGATGAAAGAGCGCATTTGCACAGAGCGTTCCTGCGATTGCACCTGCTATCTGAGCCGCCACAAACTGCAGCAGGTGAAGCGACGTTAATTCACGTCGATATCGAGCAAGTGCTGAGACAGCTGGATTGAAATGTGCCCCACTGATCGGCGCGAAGAGGTTGATGATGAGCCAGAGAACTCCGGCTGTTGCTGCTGCATTTATGAGCAATTGAAGTCCAACATCCTGAGTTAAGAGCTGAGCCATGGATCCCGAGCCCACAACTGCGAGAGCCAGAAGGAAAGTTCCGATGAATTCGGCAAGCACTTTTTGCATGCCGAAAGAATATGCGCTTAAGGTAAACAATGGGTGAATCGCAAACATCTTTCCTCTGTACCCTTACTCAATGCGCACCCAACTCAATGAACTCCGCTCTCATAAGGGTTTTTCGATGTTGGCTGCCTCTCGCTTTATCTCCAATGTCGGCAATGGGATGTCACCGATTGCCTTAGCCTATGGCGTACTGAGTATCGAAGGATCAGACGGTAGCGACCTGAGTCTTGTGATGGCGGCGCGATTCTTTCCGTTGATCATTTTCATGTTATTCGGCGGAGTTATTGCAGACCGCTTTCAAAGAAATCGAATCGTCGGCGGTAGCGACGTCATAGGAAGTTTCCTAGCTGGAACCAGCGCGCTCTCATTTATTTTCGGCTTTCCCAATGTGTGGATTCTTGTCGTTATGGGTGGGCTATTTGGAATCCTTAATGCACTCTGGTGGCCAGCAATGTCGGGAGTCCTTCCAGAAATATTGCCGAAAGAGAAGCTCCAGGAAGGCAACGCCGTCATTGGTCTGATGAATAACATCGGTTACATCTCGGGCACATTGTTGGGCGGAGTCTTAGTAGCAACCTTTAATGCGGGTTGGGCGCTGTTAGTCGATGCCATCTCATTTTTTATCGCAGGATTGATTGTCTGGAACCTTGATCTACCAAGTAAAACTAGAATTGAAAGTCCTGGAATTATTCATGATCTCAAGGTTGGCTGGCGAGAATTTATATCTCGCTCCTGGGTAGTCACCATGGTTTTTACCTTCGCAATTATTAATATGGCATTTGAGTCAATGTTGCAGGTTTTAGGTCCACTGAATTTCAACGATCCAGATACTGGTCCTCGATCTTGGTCACTCAATCTTGCCGGCATGACAGCAGGAATGATGATTGGCGGATTCATCGTGTTAAAGATGAAATTTAAGCGCCCGCTCTTTATCTCAATGATTCTGATTGCAATCTCAGTCATATGGGATTTCGCACTCGCTCTTCAGATGCCTTTGATTATTTGCGTACTAGCTGCCGTCTTCAGTGGATTAACGGTTGAATTCTTTATGGTGACTTGGGCGACTTCTATGCAGACGCATATTCCAGAAGAGTCGTATTCGCGCGTCAATGCATATGACTCACTTGGTTCTTATGGAATCGCGCCGCTTGGAATCGTGATTGCCGGACCGCTCGCCGGGCACTTCGGCGTAAGTACGATGCTGATTGCTACCGGCACTCTCACATTTATTGCTGCCTGCGCCTCGCTGACCGTCAAGTCTGTCAGAAACCTCAGCAACGCGTAGACTTCAGTAATGAGCGAGAACGAGAGCCCAGTAGCCCCACCTAAGCTTCGCGGTTGGTTTCACCTCGGTGCCACACCAGCGGTCATCATTGCTTCGCTCGTGCTATTTATTCTAAGCAAAGAATCTTTAAAGTTTGCGGTCGCACTCTATTCAATTACCGCAATCATGCTCTTTAGTGTTTCCGCTATCTATCACCGCGTTCCTTGGTCACCTGCAAAGAAGAAGATGTGGCGTCGTTGGGATCATGCAAATATCAATCTTCTTATTGCTGGTTCATACACTCCATTTGCGGTTGCACTGCTTGAGCCACACGATCGCAATCTCTTGCTTGGAATTGTCTGGACTGGCGCACTTGTGGGTGTTGCTATCCGAGTGTTTTGGATTGGTGCACCACGTTGGCTCTACGTTGCTAATTATTTAGTTCTAGGTTGGGTGGCAGTTGTTTACACGCCACAGCTCTATGACCGTGGTGGTCTTTGGGTAATCATTCCGATTTTGATTGGTGGATTGTTCTATTCCATCGGGGCAATTTTCTACGCCCTCAAGAAGCCTGGCCGTGCGGCAAAGTACTTTGGCTTCCATGAGCTCTTCCATATCTTCGTGCTCGCTGCCTGGATCAGCCAATACTTGGCTATCTGTTTCGCTATTTACCGTTCAAGGTAAAAAGCGTTGATGGCTCTAGGGCTATTTACCGTTCAAGGTAATTAATTTTTATCCGCTCGCGCTTGGGGGCGATTTCACCATTGTGCTTCATGCCCTAATCTATGAGCCTAGATTTAAACGGTTCTTGAGAGGGATTATCAATGGCAGAGAAGAAGGACTTTCTCAATTGGGTTGGCTTCCGTGAGGAATCAGAGCGCCCAGCAACTGGCAACCCGGTAGACCGTATTCGCGAGCTCGAATCACAGCTCAGCGATCTTCGTTCCCGTCGCGACATCACATCTTTGAGTAAGGAAGAGTTCGAAATCCTCGCAACTGAAACAGCGATGATGATGATCAAATCTGCGCAGGCACGTGAAGCAAAGTCAGTGGCATCGGCAGAGCGTTTGATCAACGAATCAACTCGCAATGCCAAGGATGTTCTCGAAGGTGCTGAGTCAAAGGCTCGCAGCATTCTCTCTGGTGCAGAAGCACGTGGACGTAAATACATTTCGACTGCTGAAGCTGAAGCTACTGACCTCGTCAACGAAGCATCTCGCGAAGCAGAGTCAATCATTGATACAAAGCGTCGTGAAGCAGCTGCAGTTGCATCTGCTGCTCGCCGTGAGGGAGAGCGCATCGTTGCTGATGCAGCAAATGAAGTTATTGAATATCGCCGTTGGCTCGCAGAAGTAATTGCCGAGTCTGAGCGTCTCTACCGTCTTCAATCACAGGCGCTAGTCGCAGCTGAACAGGCGATTGCACAATCTCGTCAACGTCTTGATGGAGCATTTGCTCGTCTTGCAAATATGCAGGCAGTTGTGAATGACTCTCTCAATGAAGATGGCACAGTCCGACGCAAGGAACCAATCAAGGTTGAAAGCCGTCGCGCAGCACCTGCAATCGATGCGCCAAAGCGCACTGCAAAGAAGAGCGCTGCAAAGAAAACTTCCGCTAAGCGCAAGTAATTTCTATGGCTACCAAACGCGGTATCCAATACATACCTGCCATCGATGGCCTCCGCGCCATCGCAGTTATGGCGGTTATCTTCTATCACCTTGGCTTTAGTTGGATTCCTGGAGGGTTTCTCGGTGTAGATCTCTTCTTTGTTATCTCTGGATATGTCATCACTCGACTCTTACTTGATTCAATCGAACGTAGTGGCGGGTTAGATCTACGCGCCTTCTATCTGGCGCGAATTCGTAGATTGCTTCCAGCGCTTGTATTTATGTTGGCAATCACAGCCATTGCAGTGGGAATCTGGGCACCTGACACCATCAAGCGGTTTCTGATTGATACGCCTTTTGCGCTCACTGGGTCTATGAATTGGTGGCTCGTCGGGCGTCATCTCGACTATTTCGAGGCTATTGGGCGCCCGCCGCTCTTGCAGCACACCTGGTCGCTCGCCGTAGAAGCCCAGTTCTACCTCGTATGGCCCTTGATACTTCTTCTTATTCTTAAGTTCTTTGGAAAGAAGCGGATTGCCATTGCATCCCTTTCAATCGCGGCTATCTCTGGCATCACCTTAATGATTGTTTCATTCTCACTTGATGCAGCAAGTGCCTCGAAGGTCAGCCACGTTTACTTTGGAACTGACACACATAGCATCGGTCTCTTCTTGGGAGCAGCACTTGCTGTCAGCTGGATTCCGCAGAACTTTAAAACCTCTGTTAGTAAAAAGGCACAAGATTTCATCGACGGTATTGGTGTCTTTGGCTTCCTAGGAATTCTTGCCGCGTTTTTACTGATCGATGAGTCCGATCCGACTTTGTATAAGATTGCATTTCCGCTTGCAGGAATTTTCGCCGCTGCAATTCTTACCTCGATTGTTCACCCGGCTTCACGCTTTGCGCCAATACTTCAGAATCGCGTCTTGCTCTGGATTGGTGAGCGTTCCTATGCAATTTACCTATGGCATTGGGTAATCTTCCAAGTGACCAGACCATCTGTAGATCTTGCAGGTGCTTCGTGGGCAATGTATTCACTTCGAATTCTGATTGTCTTCGCACTCGCGGATATCTCTCTTCGATACATCGAACTTCCAGTTCGCAGAGGTGTGATCAGCTATTGGTTTAAGGGTTTGAAGTACCGCACAAAAGCCGAGCAGAAGAAGCAGACAATTCAATATTCGGTTGTTGCAAGTGTCTTAGTTCTCTCAATAGCAATCATTAGCGTGCGAGCTATCTCCATTGGAAATGAGGCTCGCGAAGCTGTTATTGCTTCAGTCGAAGGATCTGAGATCAGCACATCTACCGCTGACGATGGCATCTGGCTCACTGGCGACTCTGTCATTCTCGGTATTAAGAGCGTATTGGCAGAGAAGTTCACAGTTTCACTCGTGAATGCTCGCATCGGTCGCCAAGCACCAGAGCTCCTTGCTGAAATCGTTCACGATAAAGCCAGCGCTCCAACAGGGCCAGTAGTTCTCAATCTTGGAAATAATAATGCGGTAAGCGAAGATCAAGTTGTAGCAATCCTTGAGACTCTTAAAGACTCCCCCAAAGTAATCCTGGTGAACACCGCTGTTCCTCGTCCATGGCGCGATGGAAATAATGAAGTGATATCAAGGGTTTCAGCTCGCTATGGCAATGTTCAGCTCGTTGACTGGGCTTCAATTTCAGAAGGCCACCCTGAGTACTTCGCACCTGATGGCATTCACCTCGTACCTACCGGGGTCAGCGTCTACGTTGATTCGATTGCCAAGTATCTCGATTAATTCTTTGCAATAAAAAAACCCCGACCACTGAGGTCGGGGTTTTTTTATTAATTACTTTTTATTCGAACTGGCCTGCAAATCCGAATGCCTTTGCAACTCCAAGAGTTCCATCAGCGTAGATTGCTGCGACGCGGAATGCTGTCTCGCCATCTGCTGAAACCTTTGTGAGGTCTGCCTTCAGTGTTGATGCTGGAAGCTGTGAAACTTCCTTCCACTCGCCGCGGTTTGAGCGAAGCTCAACCTTGTAGCCTGTGACATCTCCTGCTGGAGCCTTCCAAGAAATTGTGAGCACTGACTTCTCAGCGTTCTTCCAGTTGCCGATAAAGCGAGCTGGTGCTTCACCTGTAGTAGCTGCATTGGTTGTGTCCGTTGCCTCTGCAGTTGCTTCTTCTGTTGCCTCTGCAGTTGCTTCTGGTGATGCGCTCTCTGTTGCTGTTGCTACTGGAGTTTCTTCCTTAACAGAGTCAGTGCTTGACTGCTGTGAAGCAACGATTGCAGTCAGGATTGCAACTCCGAGGAGTACTGCAACAAGAACACCCTTAGATGAACCTTGGCGTGGAGCTGCAGATGGCTTAGCAGGTGTTGCCGCTGCCTTTCCTGGAGCTACCGGTGTTGTTGAAACGTTTACGCGATCGCGTGAAGCACCAGTTGGAACTGGTGGGATGACTACTGAAGAAGCTGATGACTTGCGAGCAGGAGACTTCTTAACAGCCTTCTTGACTGTGGTCTTCTTCGCAGTTGCCTTCTTGACTGTGGTCTTCTTTGCTACAGCCTTCTTGGCAGTTGCCTTCTTTGCAATCTTCTTCGCTGTTGTCTTCTTCGCAACAGCCTTCTTTGCAACCTTCTTAGGTGCTGACTTCTTCGCTGTTGTCTTCTTAGCAACAGACTTCTTCGCTACAGCCTTCTTTGCAACCTTCTTAGGTGCGGCCTTCTTTGCGACTGACTTCTTTGCAACCTTCTTAACAGTTGCCTTCTTCTTTACTGCCACGTTTATCTCCTCAGATCGTATGGGCAAAGTTTAGCCTAGGGATTTCAGCGCTTTCATCACATGAGGGGCGATAGCCCGAAGCGCCTTACCGCGATGGCTCATCGCATCCTTCTCTTCCGCGCTCATCTGAGCGCTAGAAATCGTCAAACCCGCTGGTTGGAATATTGGGTCATATCCAAATCCATTCTCACCCACAGGTGAGTGAAGGATGCTTCCAAGAAAACGGCCTTCCTCACAATGGGTAAATCCGTTAGGTAGATATAGGGCGGCGACACAGATGAAGTATCCGGTGCGCTGAGCATCCGGAACATCTTTGAGTTGATCTAGAACCTTCTCGAGGTTTGCTTTGTCGTTTCCATGTTCGCCAGCCCAGCGAGCTGAATAGATTCCAGGATCTCCATTAAGTGCATCAACGCAAAGGCCGCTGTCATCTGCAATCGCAGGAAGACCGGTCGCCTCTGACATTTCTCTCGCCTTAAGAAGTGCATTTTCTTGAAAAGTAGTTCCGGTTTCATCAACGTCGTGAAGATCTGGGAATTGATCCAGTCCAACTAATTCAATTTCTCCCGGTGCGAGAGCATCGAGAATTCTGCGGAACTCGATGATCTTTCCTTGATTGCGAGAAGCTAATAAAAGCTTTTGGCTCACGCGTTAAGCGCCTTCTTCTGCAAATCAGTCAGAGTCTGTGTTCCTGCAACGGCGAGATCAAGGAGTGAATCCAAAAGAGCACGATCAAATGGTGCGCCTTCTGCTGTTCCCTGTACCTCGATGAAGCGACCATCGCCAGCACACACGACGTTCATATCTGTCTCTGCGCGAACATCTTCTTCATAACAAAGATCGAGCATTGGAATGCCATCAATAATTCCAACGCTAATTGCCGCCACAGAGTCAGCGAGTGGCTTTGCAGTTGCCTTTACATGTCCTTGCTTCTGAGCCCATGAGATTGCATCAGCAAGTGCTACATACGCACCAGTGATTGCAGCTGTACGAGTACCGCCATCTGCCTGTAGAACATCACAGTCAATCACGATTGTGTTTTCGCCAAGTTCTTTCATATCAACAATGCCGCGAAGAGAGCGACCGATAAGACGAGAGATTTCTTGTGTACGTCCGCCGAGCTTTCCCTTTACAGATTCGCGATCAGAACGGGTATGAGTTGCGCGTGGAAGCATTGAATATTCTGATGTCACCCATCCTGTTCCGCTGTCCTTGAGCCAACGTGGGACACCTGGTGTAAAGGAAGCAACACAGAGAACTCGGGTCTTTCCAAATTCAACCAGCACTGAACCTTCTGCATGGTCGAGCCATCCGCGAGTGATTTTGATATCGCGAAGCTGATCTACTGAGCGTCCGTCATTACGTGCCATGGTTTCCTCCGAATATGTTGAATGAAAAATTAGAGATCTTGGTGCTGAACAGATCCAACCTCTGGACCTAAGAAGCGGCGCGCAAGTACTTCAAATGCCTTTGCATCGCCAGTAGCCAAGAATCGATGTGTGGGCGCAGCTGCACCAGAATCGCGAAGCATTGATCCTTCGACCAGAACCCGGTAGAGATCCTTTGCCGTTTCCTCAGCGCTGGAGACGAGTGAAACGCCATTACCCATAACGTATGAAATGACGCCAGTTAGGAGTGGGTAGTGCGTGCATCCAAGAACCAACGTATCAACATCGGCTTCAATCATCGGCGCTAAATACTGACGTGCAATCTCTGTGATGGCCGCGCCAGATGTTTCGCCACGTTCAACAAATTCAACAAATTGTGGGCATGCTGTAGATGTAATGTGTAGTTGCGGTGCTGCGGCAAAAGCATCTAAATATGCTTTCGAATCAATTGTGGCGCGAGTACCAATAACGCCAACTTTTCCGGTGCGGGTTGCCGCCACTGCGCGTCGAACAGCTGGCTGAATTACTTCAATGACTGGTACTGAATAACGTTCACGTGCATCACGGAGCATCGCCGCACTTGCTGTATTGCAAGCAATCACAAG
Organism: Candidatus Nanopelagicaceae bacterium; assembly: GCA_965267625.1. Lineage (GTDB taxonomy): Bacteria > Actinomycetota > Actinomycetes > Nanopelagicales > Nanopelagicaceae > Planktophila. The sequence goes on along the minus strand of OZ254124.1, from coordinate 242,306 downwards.
AGCCTTAACGCCCTGGTCTACTAAGAAATCGAGAGTCTCTAAAGAGAAATCACGAACCTCTGCAAGCGGTCGTGGGCCGTAAGGTCCGCGCGCTGTATCTCCGATATAGAGGACTGACTCATTAGGAAGTTGATCAAGGATTGCTCGGGCAACTGTTAAACCGCCAACGCCAGAATCGAAGATTCCGATAGGTGCGTCGCTCATGCCCTAATCGTACGAGGTGAATAGATGAAACCGAGAATTGACCGGACTAATTACGCCCAGAGAGTGCCGTCGAGACCCTCGGTTGCTTCATCTACTTCGCTGCCATAGACCCCGGTTGAGAGGTACTTCCAGCCGCCATCGCAGACGATAAATGCAATATCTGCATCACGGCCATCACGAATTGCCTCATTGCCCATTGCAATTGCAGCGTGCAAGATTGCACCGGTTGAAATTCCAGCGAAAATTCCTTCAACATGCAAGAGCTCGCGCACTCGCTTTACTGAATCTTCGGCGCCGACTGAAAAACGGCGAGTTAAAACAGATGCGTCATAGAGCTCTGGAACAAATCCTTCATCAATATTGCGCAGGCCGTAAACGAGTTCACCGTAACGAGGTTCAGCGGCAATAATCTGAACATCAGGCTTATTCTCACGAAGATAGCGGCCAGCACCCATCAAAGTTCCAGTTGTTCCAAGTCCGGCAACAAAGTGGGTAATCGTTGGTAGGTCCTTAAGGATTTCTGGTCCAGTGCCGTTGTAATGTGCAAGTGAATTAGCTGGATTTCCATATTGATATAAGAAAACATAATCTGGATTTTGTGCTGCAATTTCTTTAGCAACGCGAACAGCCTCATTAGATCCACCAGCAGCTGGTGAAGAAATAATCTCTGCGCCCCACATCTCAAGCAACTGGCGTCGCTCGGGGCTGGTGTTCTCAGGCATGACGCAAATAAGTTTGTAACCGCGAACCTTTGCCGCCATCGCGAGTGAAATTCCGGTATTGCCAGATGTAGGTTCAAGAATTGTCGCACCTGGCTTTAAGAGACCGCTCTTCTCGGCTTCATCGACCATTGAGATTGCAGTGCGATCTTTAATCGAACCGGTTGGATTGCGATCTTCCATCTTCGCCCAGAGACGAACATTTGGCGCAGGTGAAAGATGTGGCAGACCAATCAGCGGTGTATTACCTACTGATGCAGCGAGCGAGTCATAACGCGCCATAGGAAAATTAAAGTGAAGCTACAGAGCCGCCGGCAACTGCAGGCAGGATTGTGATTGAATCGCCATCTTTGAGAGGAGCTTCAAGTCCACCGAGGAAGCGAACATCTTCATCGTTGATGTAGACGTTGATGAAGCGGCGAAGTGCGCCGTTTTCGAGAAGACGCTCACCGAGGCCTACGTATTTCGCATCAAGATCTGCAACGAGGGCAGAGAGAGTTGCGCCGCTAGCTTCTACGGTCTTCTGATCCTTTGTGTATGGACGAAGGATTGTTGGGATGCGAACTTCAATAGACATGCCCTTATTATGGCGAATAAAGCCGCTATTCGGTAATTGAAACTTCTTCCTCGGTTACTACCCCATCGATGATGCGATAAGAACGAAATTCAGTTGCAGGTGCAATCTCTTCGCGAGAAGAGACTAATACATAGTGCGCTCCAGGCTCACCCGCATATGAAATATCGGTGCGGGATGGGTATGCCTCTGTCTCGGTATGAGAGTGATAAATAACAACAATTTCTTCATCGTTATCGTCAACCTCGCGATAGAGGGCGAGTAGATCCTTAGAATCAAATTCATAAAAAGTAGGTGAGTGCGCTGCGTTCAGCATTGGCTTTAATCGCACAGGAGTATCTGCTCCCACCGGCCCCAAAATAACGCCACAACATTCATCTGGGTATTCAGCTCGAGATTGCTCGAGAATCGCGTCAACGATTTTGCGGGAGATTGTCAGGGCCATAGTTGTAAGTCTAATGTAAAAACTTATTCTGAAATCTCATCCATCAGCGCAGTCAGCAAAGTTTCTTGCAACCAGCCAAGCCAGGTGTAAACGGCATAAACACCTCGAAGTGGGTCATCAGGTGAGAGAAGTTCTAGGTGTTCGTAATTATTGTTCTCAATTTTTAACCGAACTCCAAGTGCGAGGCGAATGTCGTTAAGTCCCCCAAGCCAGTCATTGGCTCCTTGATGATCGAGTTCTACATCGCCCTCAGGTGAACTCTTGAGCAACATCCGAATTGACATCGCATGGGCCTGCTTCTTTCCTCGCAAAGTTGATTCCGTATAGCGACGGAACTCTGCCGCATCAACATCATCTGCATATGCATTTGGAAGTAGTCGGTGAAGTACTTCATCTTCTGGAGGCGAGTCATGAGAAGTGATTCCAACCAACGCAGCCAGTGGATCTTCATGTCCGTGGTCAACCCGCTCTGCAAGCAATTCGATAATCTGTTCTACAAGGTTAAGAATGACTTCTTTCTCAGTTGCATCAAAGGTGGCAACATATGAGTGGGCACCGTGTCGCTTAAATCCCTCAGTTGCAGGCATTAAATTTGATCCCCACGCTGCAAGGTCGCCCAAAGTCCGTATTCGTGAAGTCTGGCTACGTCATGTTCCATCTCTTCACGACTTCCAGTGGAAACAATTGCTTTTCCTTCGTTATGAACCTGCATCATCAACTCTGTCGCTTTCGCCTTTGAATAACCAAAGAGCTCCATAAAAACATAGGTCACATAGCTTTGGAGATTTACCGGATCGTCCCAGACGATAGTGACCCAAGGTGTATCGCCAGAGAAGATTGCTTGAATCTGCTCTTCTAGAGCGTCCGCTAGCTTGGCCATTGCGCTATTTAACCAATTCCGATGTACCGGCGCTACGAATCACAATCGAGAATGGCGTACTTGTTGTAATTGGCCAAGACGTTTCAGCAGCGACATTCACGCGCAGAGTGAGAATGCCTTTGCCTTGAGCTGAAACCGGTAACGAGAAGTTTCCTTGCACATCAGTTGTGAGGACAGCACCGAAAGGTTGCCACTTTCCGCCGAACAGTTTCTCGAGTTGAATAAATGTTCCGGCTGTTCGAGGGCGGATAGAACCAGTAATCACAATCGACTCATTCTTCTTCGCAGATGCTGGTGCGCTGATATAGAGAAGTCTGGTCATCGTAATAGGAACTTCATTTGAAATTCCTTCTCCTCGTTCCCATGTGCCTTCGCTAAATACTCGAACGGTGGTCGCCTTGCCAAGTAAGAGCGGCTTGGTAAATTTTCCGGTTATGTCTGTCGTTGCAGAAGTAAGCAATCGCCAGGTTGCTTCTCCGGAAGATTTACCCTCGATTCGCACTGAAAGATTGGCTACTGGGCTCTTATCTTTGGTGGTAAATGTTCCGGTCAAAGTTATGGGATCGCCATATTCAATCGCTGATTTATCAACTGTCAGTGCTGCAATTACCTCATCAGGTGCAATTTCCTTTGCCACATTGCGAATACCTTCAAGTGCAAGCGGCTCTTCCATTCCGATTGTCCATGCAGTGACGCCGCCTAATCTGTACTTTTCAACGAGCGCAGCACGAAGTGCATAGCTCTTCGCATCTTGATACCAAGCTGTGCGCTGGGCAGTACAAGATGTAGCAAGTCCAGCAGCAGTGGTGCCGTTATAAACCTTCTGATAGCTAAAGGTCATTTCACCAAATTGCTCATTAAACACTGGTGTTACGCCGTATGAGGCTGCCAGATTCTGCGCATCGCGCATCACAAATGTTGCAGCCTTTGCGCCACCTTTGATTACTGATGCAACATTTGCAGGACAGACTCCGCTCACTGCCGTCACCCAGTCACGACCATATCCTGCAATTCCTATAAATACTTTCGATGCCGGCATTACTGAGACTGCATATTGCACTGTTCGCTCAGTCCATGAGAGTGGACCGATTGGCCCAACCTTCGCCACCGAATAGTCATACGTCATGATTCGAAGGCGATCAATAAATGGTGCGATTGCCGCCCACGCATAAACAAAGTAACCCTTTTGAGTTCCCTTTGGATCCAAAACATAAGGTGTTGAAACGGAGAGGAGCTTCTTCTCCGCCTTCAGTGATGCGCTCAGTTCTTTTACAAAGGCAGTCCAGAGTGGTGCTGTCTTTGTCCATGTTGCATTTCCATCGACAAAAGCAAAACCTTCAAAATCAAGATCAATTCCATCGTAATTATTTGAAACCACCATGGTGGTAATTGCTTGAACAATTTGTGTTCGGGCTGCTGGCTTAGCAAGAAGTCCAGCGAGGACGCCCTTTTCGGTGCCATCGGTAATTGTTGGAATTAATAGAAATCCAGCGTTGCGAAGCGCTCCTGTTGTTTGCGCAATCGGCACGCTGGGATTTGCAGGAGAGTAAAGATCAGTCACAACTGTGCTCTGGGTCTTGCCATTAAATTTCAGGGTGTACCAAAACGGCATCACTTCTCGAATTAAATCTGCATTGTTAATTGCAGCAGGAAGTGAGGTCTTAATTGAGTAATAAGGAATCCAGCCAGTGAGGATTTTCCGTGGCGGGTTATCAGAATGAGCGGGTGCAAGTCCGACTGTTGAAATCACAAATGTCAGCGCAAGCAGAGGCGAGAGAATGCGAGTTATTTTCATCAAGACGCTCGCAAGCTACTCATTATCTTCAGGACCAGGTCGAAGGCCCTCGAAGATTTCTTTGCACATCGGGCAGACTGGGTATTTAGAAGGATCACGAGACGGGACCCATGTCTTACCGCAGAGAGCTTTGACGGCTTTGCCAGTTACAGCGGATTCAACAATCTTCTCTTTCTTGATGTAGTGGGCGAAACGATCGTGGCCACCGTCATCTTCTTTGAATTCAGGGGCAGTCTCCGTGCGCGTCAAAGTGTCGGTATCTGTACTGATACCGATGCCTTTATCTTCACGCGTGAATAAACCCATGCGAGAAGGATAGTCGGCTCTCTTAAATAACTCTGTGAAAGGGTGCGCTCAAGGCGGGTAGAATTCTGTGATGAAGGATTTATTAAGAACCGAACATCTCTCTCGTGAAGATGTAGAACTCCTCTTGGCAACTGCCAGTGATTTTGCTGCGCAACCGCTCCGCGCAAACACCGCTTTGAGCAATAAATCCGTTGCCATCTATATGACAAAGCCTTCTACCCGCACTCGACTTGCATCTGAGACCGCCGTTGCACACCTTGGCGGAACTCCAATATTCCTTCGCGGCGATGAGCTGCAACTTGGACGCGGCGAAACCATCGCTGACACCGCTCGCATAATCAGTGGCTTCTGCGATGCGATGATTATTCGCACCTTTGCCCAGAGTGATGTCGATGAATTAGGTACAAATTCAACAATTCCAATTATTAATGGCCTCACCGATCTTGATCATCCAACTCAATTGCTTGCTGATTGGGTCACCATTCGTGAGAACTTCGGCAGCGATATCAGCGGTCGCAAGTTTGTTTATCTCGGCGATGGCAACAACATGACACATGCCTGGCTCATCATGGGCGCAATCATGGGTGCACACGTCGTCGCTGCTACTCCTTCCGGAAAATTTGCACCAGATGCTGCCGTTGTTGCAAGGGCAAAAGAGATTGCTACAAAAAGTGGTGCGACTATTGAAGTTACCAATGACCCAGAGGTAGCTGCAAAAGATGCAAGCGTTCTCTACACAGATGTCTGGATGTCTATGGGAGATCCTGAGGCAGAGCGTGCTGAAAAGTTTGCAGCTCTCTCACCATTTGCAATCAATGAAAACTTGATGTCGATGACTGCAGAAGATTCCATCTTTATGCACTGCCTACCTGCCCACCGTGGCGAAGAAGTGTCTGCTTCAGTTATTGATGGCCCTAAATCAGTTATTTGGCGCGAGGCTTATCATCGCCGCACAACAATTCAGGCGCTGCTTTATCACCTAACTCGCGGAGAACTTAAGGGAAATAAATAAACCTGCCGCAGTTGTTGCGACAGGTTTATTTGGGCAAAGCTTCTTAGCTTTCTTGCATATCTGTTGGAGCCCCATGAACATCGAGGACCTCCTGCGCCTTCACATCTCCGCTTAACTTATCTGTGCGGTTAAGGGGACGCTTCGCATCTTCCTTATAAATCGCTGGAATAGATCCCAGTAATCCCTTCTGGAAGTCTTCAAATGCCTGCAGAACTTCGCGCTTTGTATTCATTACAAAGGGACCCATCCATGCAACCGGCTCCTTGATTGGCTGACCGCCGAGGATAAAAAGTTCAAGGTTTGGCGAACGTGACTCTTGTTGCTGAGCCGCGCGAATAACAATGGCATCTCCGTCACCAAAGACAGTGAGCTGACCCATTGAAACCGGGCGCTGTTCTTCTCCGACAAAGCCATGACCTGACATTGTGTAGACGAGTGCGTTGTAATCCTTACGCCATGGAAGACGGAGTTCAGCACCTGGTGCAACAGTTGCGTGCAACAAAGTGATTGGTGTCTGTGTACTTCCTGGACCAAAGTGGCCATCTACTTCACCAGCGATAACCCGTAGAAGAGTTCCACCATCAGGCGTTGAAAGAAGTGCAACATCATTTGCACGAACATCTTGATATGCAGGTGGTGACCACTTCTTTGCAGCTGGGAGATTGACCCACAATTGGAATCCGTGGAATAAACCACCGGACATCACAAGTGATTCAGGTGGAGTTTCAATATGAAGAATTCCTCCGCCAGCAGTCATCCATTGTGTGTCTCCATTTGAAATTGTTCCGCCGCCACCATTTGAATCTTGGTGATCAAAGATTCCATCGATGATGTAAGTAACTGTTTCAAAGCCACGGTGTGGGTGCCATGGAGTTCCTTTTGGTTCACCTGGTGCATATTCAACTTCACCCATCTGATCGAGGTGAATAAATGGATCAAGTTCTTGTAAGTCGACGCCGGCAAAAGCACGACGGACCGGAAAGCCTTCGCCTTCATAACCTTGTGGAGCTGTTGTAATGCTCTTGACGGTGCGCGCACGAAGATTCGTTCCAGCGCTGATACGTGGAAGAACGGTGATATCGCTGACGGTTACTGCTGGCATGGTCTGCTCCTTTATAAATCATGCTGCGTCTTTATGCGCTCCTGATTGATGAGCACATTGCGTCGCAATCTGATAGCACAAATATAGTTGAACTTTCAATTACCTACAACCCGTAATTGTTTGCCGCGATTCCCAGTACCCAAAGTATTCCTCACGCTCAGCGTTTACATTTTGTGAAATTCATTCAAGGAAATTCAACGAAATTTGTCAGTGAGCCCAAGCAAAATCCCCTTAATGAGCACCGCATTTATTATTCGTGACAGTGGCAACGAAGGTTTTCGTGCCCAGCGGATAGCTTCTGCACCCAAATCATTCGAATCTTGGGTGATTGATTCCACTGAACTCTCTGAGCGAGTGACGGAACTGCTTCATGCCATTCCGGGGGCCGGAGTACTTGCACAACTAGCCGCCATCGACCCGTCCGATCTACCACGCGGATCGAGAATCGATTATCTGACTGCAATCGAGAGACAAGAATCCTGGATTCAGGCACTTATGCATCGCGCAGTGATTGCCGTGGCTGGCCGCGAATCTGCGCCAGGTGAGGACCCAATTTATAAACTTGACGATTCCGAGCGAGAAGATGTTTCGACAGCGCTTCGAATCTCTCCATCAGGAGCACAGATAAAGATTGATGTGGCTCGCGCCCTGACAAACCACCTCCCAAATACTTGTTCCGCTCTTGCAGTCGGTGAGATTTCGGCAGCACATGCCAATGCAATTGCACGCGAAACCGCCTCTGCACTCAATCGGGGCCTTCCAGAGTCAGTAATCTTTGAGATTGAAAATCGCGCAATCTCTTATGCAGAATTTCACACCCCTTCGCAGGTAGGTAACTTGGTGCGAAAAGTAATCGCTGAGCGAAATCCAGAGAAATTTGAAGACTCTGTTGTAAGTGCTCGCGAAATGCGCCGAGTTACTTGTTTTGATGAACCAGATGGAATGTCAACAATAATCGCTCTCTTACCCGCTCATGAAGCGAAAGTTGTCATGAATGCAATTGAGGCATTTATTCGACGTAGCGACCGCACTTGTGCTCAATGTCTAGAGGAATTTAAAGCTCTTTCACCGCTTGAACAAGAATCCCTTAATGCGCAGCCGCTTGATGATCGCATGAAGTGTCTGCACGTAGGCTCAGATAATCGCTCTAAAGATATGAAGCGCGCAGATGCGCTCTCTGCAATCGCATCCGCATACCTCTCGTCTACTCTTGAAGATGTAACTCCACATCGCAGACCGCTCACCGTAAATGTGACAATTGATTTGCCAACGCTTATGGGTCTAAAAGAAAACCCTGGCGAACTTGCAGGGTACGGTCCAATCCCTGCATCGGTTGCGAGAGAGATTGCATCCGATGCGAGATGGAAGAGATTTATCACGGAGCCGATTACTGGAAATCTTCTAGATTTTGGACGAGAACATTATGAACCGCCGCAGGCGCTGAAAGATTTTCTGATTGCTCGAGATCGAACGTGTAGATTTCCAGGGTGTCGAAGATCAGCATCACTCTCTGATTTGGACCATGCCCAAAGCTGGGAGGCAGGTGGGAAAACCTCGATCGACAATCTTGGTGCGCTCTGTCGGCGCCACCACAAATTAAAGACTCACTATGGCTGGAAGGTTGAGAGCTTTGCTGATGGTTCATGCATGTGGCGCTCTCCTGCGGGCAAGGAATTTTTCACACCAGCACGTTCTGCTCATGAGCCGGTGTAAAAGTTATGCCCATGAGCCCGTGTGAAAGCGCTTCCTCTTCCCCTGCATTTCGTTAAACAAATGCTCGGGCTTAGAATCATCATGTGAACAAGCATGCGCCATCTATCCCAAAGGTAATCCTCTATTACGGCTTCACGCCGCTAGAAGATCCCGAAGCGGTCAAGCTCTGGCAGAAGCAGCTCTGTGAAAGCCTCGGCCTTAAAGGTCGCATCATCATCTCAATGCATGGCATCAACGGCACAGTTGGTGGCGATATGGCTGCCGTCAAGAAGTACGTGAAGATGACTCGCCAATACCCTGGCTTTAAGAAGATAACTTTTAAATGGTCTGACGGAACTGGCGCAGATTTCCCTCGCTTACAGGTACGCGTTCGTAAAGAGCTTGTAGGTTTCGGTAATCCCGATGCCATTAAGGTCGATGAGACTGGCGTTATTAATGGAGGCAAGCACCTTCGTCCGGCACAGGTAGATGCACTGGTTAAAGAACGTGGCGACGATGTGATCTTCTTTGATGGTCGCAATGCTTACGAAGCCAAGATTGGTAAATTTAAGAACGCAATTGTTCCTGATGTGCAGACATCGCATGATTTTATTGAAGAGATTAAGAGCGGTAAGTACGACGACATCAAAGATAAGCCAATCGTCACTTACTGCACCGGCGGAATCCGCTGTGAAATTCTCTCTGCCATCATGGTCGATAACGGCTTTAAAGAGGTTTACCAAATTGATGGTGGCATCGTTAAGTACGGCGAAAAGTTTGGCGATGACTCACTCTGGGAAGGCTCGCTCTATATCTTTGATGACCGCATGGTTCATGACTTCTCAGATAAGACTAAGGTCATTGGTGAATGCGTTAAGTGTGAAGCCCCAACTAAGCAGTTCCGTAACTGCAACTCTGAGAGCTGCCACCAGTTGATTCTTCTCTGCGATACCTGCGCTGATCTTCCAAGCAACTTGACCTGTAATCACACGGTCAATCGCAAGCGTCGCGACCGCGAATTTGTTGGCTAGGCCAAGCTCTGTGATTAATTGGCCAATTGATTTTCCAACAGTTAAAGGCAATCAATTAACTCTTCGTCCTTTGCGCGAAGAAGACATAGATCTAATCTTTGAAGCATGCCAAGACCCAACTATTTCCGCATTTACCCGCGTGCCTTTTCCATATGATCGATCTATGGCCGAAGATTTTGTGCGCGAATCAGATATTGCCTATCGCAATCACGTCTCTGTTTCTTTTGCGATTGAGATAGATGGCGCTTTCGCTGGAACCATTGGACTTCATTCAATTCAGCTCGGAGATCACATGGCTGAAGTTGGATATTGGATGGATAAGAACTACCGCGGCAACGGAATCTGCACGCAAGCGCTCAAGGTGCTCGCTGACTTCTCGCTCGATGTCATGGGTTTTCGTCGTCTAGAGGCTCTCGCTGATTTCGACAATGTGGGATCACAGAAGGTGATGGAGAAGGCTGGCTTCACGCGTGATGCGCTATTAAAGAACCGTGCTACAAAACGTGATGGTCGCCAGATTGATATGGCTCTCTATTCGATTGCACGAGGTTAACTATGGAATCGCTCGCAACTTTGATCCTTGTAATGTTCATTATTTTGTTGCTCTCCGGGCCAATCAATATTGGTCTATCAAGTCTGCGGATTCAAGAATTAGCAACAAGACGTCGCGGACTTACAGCGGCACGTAGATTGTTGATGCTTGCTATTGGAATTGTTGGAATCTTTATTGCAATTAACTTTATGTATGAGACAACTCCCCTTGGACCTAAGTTGTTCTCGCTCATTGCAATCGGTGGAAATATTTACGCGCTAAAGAGAGAGATTGCTTTCTCTAAATCTCGATAAAAGAAAAATCCACCTCGGCCGCTAAGGCAGAGATGGATAATCCATCGTGGAGGTTTTTCGCAATCAAAGATTGCGTCAACCTTCCACTCCTCGCTCGGAAGAAAAATGCAAGAACTTTTCGTTCCTCGCTCGTCGTGGAGGTGCCGGGAATCGAACCCGGGTCCTTCAGAGCTCAAACAGGGCTTCTACGTGTGTAGTGTTATTTGCGTTTTCTCAGTCCTGAATCTCTCAAACACAAGTATTCAACGAACTCATTTGCGAAACTGTTCTCTCTACATATTCGCAACGCTATGTAGATGAAGAGCTCTCTAGCGACGCCAGATTCCAGAGCGAGAGCGCCCCTGGGCTGACGGATTTGGAACTAGCTTATGCAGCTAGAGCGAAATCACTGCGACTGTTGTCTGCAGTTATGTGTGCACAGGTTTCATGGTTTACGAGATCATCCCGGCTTCCTCGACACGCTTCCCCTGTCTCAACAGCTAAAGTCGAGACCGTTCACCCCCCTATTTATTTGTAGTTCAAGTGTATTGAACGTCGTGGGGTGGTGGGAAATTCCCTGAACTTTTGAGCGTAACTACTGAGCGCTAAATTCGTGCTTCAGGATTGCGTAGAGCCACATTGAGCAGAGCGCTCCTTTAAACATTTCAGCATCAATAAATTCGCCTTCGCGTCGCATGCCTAATTTGGTTGCCATCGCTGCCGATTCAGGATTGCGAGTGTCAATATTGGCTATCAATCTGCGAATCGGGAAGTTCTTAAAGGCGTAATCCATCAGTGCCCGTGTAGCTTCAAATGCATACCCTTGTCGCTGGAAATCTTGGTGGGTAACCCAGCCAATATCGGCGCAGCTATCACGAGCAGATTCCAAACCCATATTGGATTGACCAATTACTTTGCCTGCGAATTCACCCGATTTAATTTCCCAGACGAGAACTAAGAAATCGCCTTCGTCTTTAATCTCTTCTTTTCCAGTGGCAAGTAATTTCTCAGCCGCTTCAACAACCTGTTCGCGAGTGCGCTCTGGCCAGGGAATGTAGCGAACAATCTCTGTATGCGACTGGTATTCGAGCAAATCTTCGACATCATCCATGTGCATCGGACGCAGGATCAGTCGGTCGGTTTCGATACTAAGCAACCTACTTACCAATCATCTCTTCCGCTGCGGTTCTTACCGCTGACGCGATGTGAGATCTCGCGTTGAATTTCTCGGGTTGCTTGTTGCTCGAGCAAAGTATCTCGCTTGTCATGTGCCTTCTTACCCTTGGCAACGGCAATTTCAACTTTTGCGCGTCCGTCTTTAAAGTAGAGCTGAAGCGGAACAAGCGTGATTCCAGAATCTTTTGTCTTTGTTGCAATCTTTCGGATCTCTTCGCGGTGCACAAGCAACTTTCGCTTACGTCGCGGTGTGTGGTTAGTCCAAGTGCCTTCGGTGTATTCAGGAATATGAACTCCATGCATCCAGAGCTCGCCATTTTCAACCATAACGAAGCCATCAATCAAAGATGCACGACCAGCACGAAGAGATTTCACTTCAGTTCCGGTAAGAACAATGCCACACTCGTATGTATCAAGGATGGCGTAATCGTGACGCGCTTTTTTATTCTGCGCGATCAGCTTTTGACCCTTTTCCTTAACCATGGGCTAAGGGTATCTAACGGTTAGACCTGGTAGATCACACCTTAAGGTAACGGCGAAGAGTAATCAGCGATGCGATTATCGAGACAAGTAATCCGACGCCCAGCAAGATTGCAGATGAAATCCAGACCTGATTCCACGCGAAGAACTTGGTAAATGTAAGCAGTGGAGCAACCTTTGTATCGACCACATATTTCAAGCCACTCAATAGGCCTGTTGCGAAGACCCAACCGAGAACCGCAGAGAAGACACCCTCAAGCAAGAATGGAAGTTGGATTGACCAAGAACTGGCACCAACAAGCTTCATCACTCCAGTTTCACGGCGGCGGTTAAAAGCTGCGATGCGAAGCGTGTTAGAGATAAGAAGCGCTGCCGTCAGAACTGAGAAGAGTCCAACAAGAAGCGCTCCGTTACGAAGTACATCTAGCAACTTAAAGAACTTCTCGAGAATTGTGCGTTGATCTTGAACAATATCTACACCTGGCCGGCCCGAGAAAGCACTTACAACAACATCGAATTGAGTTGGATCCTTGAGCTTTACGCGGAACGATTCAGGAAGCTGATCTGCCGTCACATTCTGAGCAATTGCAGAGTTCTTAAATCGTTCTTTAAAACGAGCAAATGCTTCAGTCTGTGATTCGTAGAAAACGCTATCGACAACAGGAAGTGCCTCTAAATCTGTCTTAATTGAAGCGCGTTGTTCTGGTGTAACAACACCGTTTGCACATGTTGGTGATTCAGACAAAGTTCCGCAAAGAAATACAGATACTTCAATCTTGTCATACCAATAATCCTTCATCGCATTGACTTGAGCATTGGAGAGCAAGCCGATTCCGAGAAGTGAAAGCGAGATTGCAACTGTGACAACTACGGCAAATGTCATTGTGAGGTTACGGCGAAGCCCGATACGAACTTCCTTAAAGAGAAAACCTGCGCGCATGTCTATTCCCCGTCCTTAACCTGTGTACCCGTAAACACCACGAACCTGATCGCGAATAACGTGGCCGCCATCGAGCTCGATAACGCGCTTACGCATCTGATCTACGATTCCTGAATCGTGTGTTGCCATCAAGACTGTGGTGCCCTCGCGGTTGATTCGATCGAGCAACTTCATGATTCCAACAGAGAGCTCAGGATCGAGGTTTCCGGTTGGTTCGTCAGCGATGATGATTGGTGGCTTTGTGACATAAGCACGAGCGATTGCTACGCGCTGCTGTTCTCCACCTGAAATCTCTGAAGGCAGTCGATCGCCCTTATCTTCAAGACCTACAAGTTCAAGCATCTCCGGAACTTCGCGATTGATTTCCTTCTGCGAATATCCAAGAACATGCAAAGAGAAAGCGATGTTCTCTGAAATTGTCTTATTGGGAAGAAGGCGGAAATCTTGGAAGACAGTTCCTACCTGGCGACGAAGTTCAGGAACCTTGTGATTTGCAAGCTTTCCAAGATCTTTGCCAGCAACGTGGATGATTCCTGAGGTTGGACGCTCTTCACGAAGAATAAGGCGCAAGAAAGTTGACTTACCTGAACCTGACTTACCAACGAGGAAGACGAACTCGCCCTTGGTGATTTCGAGGTTGACGCTATCAAGAGCTGGACGCTCCTGGCCTGCGTAGACCTTCGTAACGTTCTCAAAGCGAATCAAATCGAACTCCTTGCTTGCGTAATCTCAAAGGTAAGCACCTCTGCGAATTAACCTGGTTGGAGTTTAGGGTACTTAACCCGAGATTGAGCGGAAATGAGCGTGAGTGACGCTCAGGAAATCGTGTGAATTACGCCGATACTGAAGATCGACGCCAGCGAATACCAGCTTCAATAAAGTCATCAATTTCGCCATCAAGGACCGCAGAAGTATTTCCTGTCTCATGATTATTTCGGAGGTCCTTCACCATTTGATAAGGCGCAAGAACATAGGAGCGCATCTGATTTCCCCAAGAGCCGCTGTTATCACCCTTAAGCGCATTGATCTTTGCCTGCTCTTCTTGGCGACGACGTTCCAATAACTTTGATTGCAGAACAGCCATCGCAGTTGCCTTGTTCTGAATTTGTGAGCGCTCGTTCTGACATGAAACCACAATTCCTGTTGGGATGTGAGTCAAGCGAACTGCAGAGTCAGTTGTATTCACACCTTGTCCGCCAGGACCAGATGAACGATAAACATCAACTCGGATTTCTTTTTCATCTAATTCAATGTGATCGCTCTGCTCTACAACCGGTACTACTTCAACACCAGCAAATGAAGTGTGGCGGCGAGATTGTGAATCAAAAGGTGAGATGCGCACCAATCGGTGGGTGCCTTGTTCTACGGATAACGTTCCATAAGCATATGGAGCGCTGACACGGAAGGTCGCTGATTTAATCCCTGCTTCTTCTGCATATGAAGTTTCAAGAACGTCGGTCTTATATTCATGACGCTCGCAATATCGCAGATACATGCGGAAGAGCATCTGTGCCCAGTCAGCTGCTTCTACTCCGCCAGCTTCTGAGCGAATAGTTATCAGAGCATCGCGATTGTCGTATTCACCGCTGAGAAGAGTTGTTACTTCGAGCTCGCTGATTGCTTTCTGCGTTGCATCAAGTTCGATTTCTGCATCTTGCAACGCTGAACCATCAGTTTCTTCCGCAGCTAATTCAAAAAGGATTGGTAGATCATCTACGCGAGAGCGCAGACCCTTTAACTTAGAGATAACAGCTTGGGTGCGAGATAACTTACTTGTAACTGCTTGAGCCGCTTCTGGGTCATCCCAAAGATTAGGGACACCTGCGGCTTCTTCAAGCTCAACTGCTTCCTTCTCTAATTCAGGCAGATCAAGCACCTTCTCAATTGATTTGAGGGTCGCGCTTATCTCAGCAATTTCGAGAGCGTATTCGCGAGCCATGGAGGAAGGATAGCGGGCAAGTGCAAATGGAATGAAAATCTCTATCCCAAGTCAAAACCGTAGTAATTATTAGTCACTGCCCTTTCTCCAATCGCGCCAGCGGAAGAAAAAAGCTGAACTGAATTAACTGGAATAAAAGGGAACATAAACGGTAATTCTGAATGAGCGGCACTTTGTAGATAGATTTGAAAACCGTCGCATTTGAAATCCACTAATGAAATTTCAGATAAGTTAACGCGAGAACTTTCGGTTCTGGGCCAATTTTCCAAAACCTCCCGCGCATCCTGTAGCCCCTTATCGCAGTCAATTGGGATTCCCGGATCGGCCTCTGCATCCCCAAGAGAATTCTGCAAAAGCTGTGTCAAATTGTATTCACCGGCGTAATAGCTTTCCGAGTCTAGATTCTTCATCCCTCTCTGAACTGCTGCTTCAGTGGCAAGGGTGAGAGATCGCTTGGCGAGGTAAACAGCGGAGATATCTGTAAGTACTAAGGCGGTCGACAAAAGCGTAATAAATAAACCGATGGTAATTACCGAAATTGACCCTTCAGTCGACTGCATCAAGCCAGTTAATCGTTTCTGCATTTCTCTTATCACATTAAGACCATGGAGAAACATACTCAACTGCACTTACAGTTCTTCCCGCGCGCTTGGAATACAGAGAAATCACGATTTCATTATCTGGAGAAATGCAAGGTTGATTTCTACAACGATAGCGAAAAGTCAGTTCTCTTTCGTCGACATCTTTTTCAAAACCTAGAATCTTTGCGCCTTTGGCAAAGACTTCAAAAGTCACTTGATCCGCGATTCGATCATTTTCACTTGTGACAAAAGCACGAGCCATCTCCCGAGACAGGGTTCGTAGCGAAGCTTCTGTATCGCTCTGCAGGGAATATTGGTTGAGAAAAATAAAGAGAGGGATGAAGAGAGGTAGCGCCAAAGCTACGAACTCGAGGACTGCGCTCCCCTCTTCACCCACAACTAAGTTACGAACCTTGTGAAAGAGCATCTTCATCTCTGACTCTCCACAACTGCAAAACCATCCACTTCAATTGATTTAGATTGAAGGACTCCGCCGAGGACGGTTGGAATGAGATCTATCAGGCTCTTCTCTTTTCGGACAACAATAAGATCTAAATTCTGCCCATCGCCACTGTTTTCGATATGCACAAACTCATCTCCATAGTTAAAGGATCCCGATATCGCCCTTTTGCTTGCCTCGTCTTGAGCGTGAATTCTTTGAATATTTCGATCGTGAACAGCTATGGAAATTTGCATACCTATAAGGAAAAGCGTCAACAATGGAAGTAGAACCATCGCCGACTCGGCACTTCCACGGGTTGATCGTAGGAAACCTAAGAGTCTCTCCATTGTTAGGACCTAACGAATGCCATTCATTGAATCCAGTGAGTTCTTTAGAATCGCCGTAAGTCGTGGTGCCGCAATAGTCCAAATTGCCGTGACTAGCCCCGTGGTCATCAGAACTACAAGTACCCAACCGGGTACATCTCCTCGCTGATCACCCAAAGCTTTATAAAGTCTGGTCTGGGTAAATCTTTTTACTGCGCCTGAAACGCGAAGAGTTGCTTCGATTAACAGCTCCTCAATCGACTCACGAATTCTTCTGTAGGTAATTGGTTCATTTTTCATTTGGTTTCTCTCTTTCTTATTGGTTGTTGGAAAGTGCGGTTAATTACTAAATAGGTTGAGGTTTGTTAGAGATGGGAATAGCGCAAACAGGATTGAGATTGGCAAAATCAGAAAAACTACGGGGATCATCATCGATATTTCACTCTTCCCGGCGGCTGACATCAAAAGAACTCGCTCTTTATTCCTCGCTTCTTGAGCGCTATGCGAGAGAGTTTCAACCAGTGGAGTTCCTCGTGATATTGAAATGATCAATGAATCTACGAATCTGCGCAGGCTTTCTGATTGAACTCGATGCGACATTCCATCAAGCGCGTTGGTAAATGGTTGACCCTTCTCAATATCACGCACCAAGCCCTGAAATTCCTCTGCTAAATATCCTTTGGCGCGTGTTGCTATTCTTTTTAAAGCTGTTGCTGGAGATTCGCCTGCACCAACGGCCAATGTCAGCATTTCAACTACTGCTGGAAATTCATCTTCTACATCGGCGCGCTTCTTGCTGCATTTCTGACTCAAGGCACGATCGGTTAGAACAAAGATCGAGGCAATTGAAACTGCAATCAATAGCAGAAAGGTGGCAAATCCAAATATCGACAAGAAATAGGCGATTGTTAGAAGAAAAAGTGCCGCTGTGGAATAACTTAATTGTGCGATTCGAAAGTTCTCATAATCTTGTTCTTGGTTTCTACCTAATTTATTCAAGCGATTTTGGACAGATTCTTTCCCAGGTAATCGATAACTTCTTTTTGCCACATTTCCGATGAGGTAGTCATCTTCATCAGCAATTGCGAATGCCAAGATCGCCAACATGAGTGGAATGGAGTATTCGATTCTCATAATTGTTGACCAAAAATGCGTTTTGACTCTGG
This sequence comes from Candidatus Nanopelagicaceae bacterium, assembly GCA_965267625.1. Classification (GTDB taxonomy): domain Bacteria; phylum Actinomycetota; class Actinomycetes; order Nanopelagicales; family Nanopelagicaceae; genus Planktophila. The sequence goes on along the minus strand of OZ254124.1, from coordinate 224,671 downwards.
AAGCTGACTCAACTTCCCCATCCAGAGATAAGCAATGACCGTCATGGCTACGCCTGTGAGTAGGACAAATGTGCCCTGCGATGTCATGAAGGCTGTACGCGTTGAAGCCTGCGTGGATAGCAACAGAAGAAGAATCCAAGGCGCACCGGCAGAAAGGTGGGCCGAGTTCCGAACCCACTGCTGTTTGGCAGCCATTTCTTTGCGAAGAGACAGTTCTTGGCGAGTGAAATCGCCCAATTGTCTTAATAGTGAAAGAAGATCAGAACCACCAAGATTTTTTGCAAAGATTAGAGATTCGAAGAGTTGATCCGCAGAGCGTAAAGAAAATTCATTTTGCAGATATTGGATTCCATGCTCAAAACTTTCTCCAGAATGCATTAACTTCTTGAATTCTTGGAAGAGGTCTTGAGAAATAGCAGGTCCACGAGAACCAAGGTTTATCAGTGATTCATTGAGTGAGAGCCCTGATTGAATACCTGAAATAACGTGATCAATTATCTCGGGAATAATCTGGAAGAGCTCCCACTCTCTCTTACTCGTTGCACGACGTGCAGCGATTACAAACATCGACGTTGTCACTGCCCCGATGGCAATACCTATACTTGGCGTTGCAGTGACCAGACTTCCGCTAAAAGTTGTAGCAAAGAAGATGAGTATTGCCTTCTTATGCATGTTGAATCCGGGAAAGCAAACTTGGCAATCCAACACCGCGAATATATTCCGTTCCATTCCACCGGAATAACGACTCCATCTCAATATTGAGATTTTCTACTCTTCCGTTGATGCTAATTAGTTCGATAACTCGTCTAAAACCCTCGTTGTCCATCTCGACATGAATAACTAGATCTATCGCTGAGGCAACTGTGGGGACGATGAAAGAATGAGAAATATTTGCACCAGCGAGTAAAGGTAATGTCATTAATTTCATGACGGCATCCCTCGCCGAATTCGCGTGAATAGTCCCCATTCCTGGAAGTCCAGAGTTGAGGGCGATCAATAAATCGAGCGCCTCTGCCTCTCGAACCTCACCAACAATTATTCGGTTCGGCCGCATACGAAGTGCCTCTTTAACGAGGCGTCGAAGTGAAATTTCCCCTTCGCCCTGAAGATTTGCGTTTCTCGTTTGCATTTGAATGACATCAGGAAGCTGAGGATTTAATTCAAAGACTTCCTCTATTGTGATCACTCTTTGCGTTGGAGGAATTTCTCCTGCAAGGGCATTGAGCAAAGTGGTTTTTCCTGCCTGAGTCGCTCCGCTTACGAGAATGTTGAGTCCAGCCGAAAGACTATTAATGAGAATTTCTGATATTTCATGGTCGAGTAAACCTTGATCTGAAAGCTCCTGAAGAGACTTCTTCTGGGCAATGTGTTTTCGAATATTTACTGCCCAGTGTTCTGCTGTAATTTCAGGAATGGCAACATGCAGACGACTTCCATCAGGTAGGCGTGCATCAACGAATGGATGGGAGAGATCTAACCTACGACCGCTCCACATCAAAGTACGGTCTACGAGTTCGCGTACTTCAAGTGCAGACAATATGAGACTCGTGAGTTCACTTTTTCCGCTCCGAGCGATGAATATCCGCTCTGGCGCATTGATCCAAATCTCTTCTACAGTTTCGTCGCAAATGAATTGGTAGATTTGTCCAAAAACCACAGAAGGTTGAATCTCACTCCGTTTATCCATGGTGCGAAGTTAGAGGTGCACTGACAAATCAAAAGCTTCAAATAGTTAGATTGTGGATAGTTCTCTTCTTATTCAGTTGGCGTTGAGAGTTTTACTTACCGACAGTAATTTTTATGGAGGGGACCATGACTTTCTCAACTATGCCAAAACGGTGGGAAGTAGGGGAAGGCAAACTCCCCACCGCTCGATGACGGATCCATCCAACATTCAGGTGCTACGTTTGGACACATGAGAGCGAATAGTGCCAATTCACGGTTTCCACATGGAATCACAGCACCCCTATTGCTTCTTGAATCAATCCTTGTACTAGCCCTAGGCATTTACATGGTTGCGCTTGGATTTACTCATGACAAAGCGTGGTTGCCTTACTTAAGTGTCACTGGCTTTGCCTTCGTTGGATCTGCCGCCTTATTCGCACTATCTAAAGGCGTGAAAGAAGGTAAGCGTTGGGCAAACTCCCCTGCAATCTTGGCGAACTTGATTGCAGTTGGCGTTGCAAAATATCAATTTGAAGCTGGTGCTTACTGGTTAGCTATACCCATCGCGACAATGGCTTTGACTGTCGTAATTACCTTATTTATCAAGATCAAGAATCAAGCATAGTTCCGCAAGCTCTTATCGATTAGGTCAGATTACTACTATTTCTTTTTGAATCCAGCTGGACACTTTGGATTAGCGCCTACAACCTTTTTCGTATTTTTCCCTTTAACGCAAATGATTTCAATCATCTTAACTGAGGAAGATTTAGAAAATTTAACTTTGATTTCTGGAGAAGAAAATGTAAAGCCACTCGCGTCAAAATAAACCCAATCATTGGAAGTGCGAAGCGAGGTGATTGCTACATTTTGATTTCCATTTGGATTCGTGATCACAATAGAAGCCATACCTTTACTCACGTCAAATTTCCAAAGACAATCCGCAACTGGCTTTGGGATAGCCAAGCTGTAGTTCCCTTTATTTAATTCCCCATTTGAATCGACGTGGGTTGAAGCAATTCTGTAACTTAAAGTGCCCTCAGAGCTATCCCAGACAGGCGGCAAATTTGAGTACAGCATGGCATCGCTTGAGGCCATGCTGAATTTGTTTGATTTGAAACATTCGCTCGAGAAATTCTTTATCGGAATTGTTGTTAGTGACCATTCTTGAATTTTGGCATTTTCAATCACTTGATCTCCAGTAGCCTCAAAATATGAAAGAGCAGCATTATCGGAGGCATCGGAACTTATGGCCGATGCCCTTGATTCCAAACATAAATTCCCAGCCAGCGGGTAATATGTTTTGAGTGCACTGCTTAGTTTTACTGCGCACTCCTCTCGAGATTTAAGGAGTGCGTAGCCCATCGGATAACTAACCATCGAACCTTCAATAACTAATTTTTCATTTTGAAGTGAAATGGAAGGTTTCTTGATTCTTCCTATAGCCCATTTACCAATTCTGTCGCTCAAAAAATTAACTCGGATAGTAATTCGAATTTCAGTATTTTCTAAGAACTTAACCGATCTTGGACCATACGGGCTTCCAATGTAATCACAACTTCTATAAGTCGAGCATTTCCAGCTCCAAGGTTCGATGTTTACTGAAAAAGTAGGGCCATCACCTAGGCCGACTAAGGAATCTAGAAAATTAACTTTAGCCATATAGCTATTGCCATCCGAGTTGGGCGTTGCCGGAAGTTCCCAAGAGGATGCTACGCCACCAGCTGGAAGTGCCTTCAATGCTGAATTCTTGCTCGTCACATTATCAGCCGGCCAGGTTCCATATTTCCAATCGTTCATTACTTTAGATACATCTAACTTATTTACATCAAGTTGCTGTTCGGAAAGCGTTCCCTTACTCCATTCGAGATTTCCAGATTTCCTACTCTCGATAGATTCGATACAAGTAACATCCGATAAATTCTTGCAAGGTGGGAGCACGGCTAAATAATGCGGAAGTGACCTTCCTGGATTGTTCAAATCTGGATCGGTGACTTTATGGCTATACCTTTCGTTGGTTGCCCCGGTAGAGCTTTGATTGAAGGTAAGCAAGAATTGATCTTTTGACGGAGAAGGTACTTTTATTCCATTTGCTCCTGATGTTATCTCCGCGAAGGCTGATAAGGTCAACATTTGTGAAAGCAAAACTACTGCGATTAGTAAACACTTTCTCATGCAGAAATGATGCCACAATCCACTTCCAGGAATCACGTTAAACTTTATAAATTTCTTAAGACAAGATATTTCCACGTTTGGTCGTAAATGTTTGACCATTCAACAAGCGCAAATTCAGTGCTACCAAGGAACTATCTGGTGATCTTCCCAGAGAACACCGGTTGTATTCATTTGGAAATCTTCTGATGCCTTATCAAATTCACGAGTCGCAAGCCAGATTGCAGTCTCTGCGCCTTCAGCTGCACTTCGTGGTGCATCAGGTCCACCCATATCTGTGCGTGAATGGTTGGGGCACATTGCATCAACGAGGACTCCACGCGCACCGAGTCCAGTTTCATGTGCAAGGTTGCGCACCAATGCATTGACTCCAGCTTTACTAATTCGGTACGGAGCAAGACCGCCAGCATTACCTGGTCCTGACATCCGACCAAGACAAGCTGAGAAGATAACAATGCGCCCATTACGTGATTCAACAATTGCAGGAGCAAGGCGATTAACAATTTGGAAAACAGAATCAAGATTGATTGCCATCACTCGGCGCCACTCTTCATCTGTTGTCTTTAAAGTCTTCGACATCTTCTCGCTCATCACGCCATGGGCAAGAATTAAGTAGTTGATATCTGGATGTGTTGTCGCAATCGCTTCGAGTGCCGTCGCTGTCGCGGATGGGTTTTCTAGATCAATCGAATATGCATCAACCGAGTTAGCCACACCATCAGCAAGAAGTGTGGTGCGCGCTGATGAGAGGCGCTCTGAATCCTTAGCAATCAGGATCAAATCAAAGCCTTGGCTGCGCAGAGATTTCGCTGTTTCAAATCCGAGGCCTCGACTGCCACCGGTGATGAGAGCGAGCTTTCGCCCACTGTTATCGTGGAGTGAGGTTGTCATGGGCAAACCATCCCAGTGGGTGAGAGCGGTCGCCAGTTGAAATGGGATTTCTGGCTACATCGCCCCAGATCCGAATTTCTCACAAATCTAGGCTCGAAAATGTGCGCTATCTCGCGTCCTGGAGAGCCTTTTCACCATTTATATAGGAGCCTCACAGCCGTTACTCTTAGCCCGCAGGCTGGTTGGAATGAGAACGCAAAGGAGCGCTCAGTGTCTTCAGGACAAGATTTCGGTGCAAATGATTGGCTCGTTGAAGAAATGTACGAGCGTTATCAAGCAGATCCATCCTCAGTACCTGCAGAGTGGGTGACCTTCTTCCAGAACAATCCCGGTGCAGGAATGTCCGGACCATCGACAAACACTTTGGTGGCAGGGGTTCCAGGCCAACCATCAACACCACCTGTTCCAAAACCTGTAACCGCACCAAATATTTCTATGAATAGTGCGCCAGCACCTGTGGCTGCAGCACCCGTGGCAACTCCTGCTCCAGTTACAACTCCTGCACCTGCAGCGCCAGTTCAAACACAACCTATTGTTCGTGAAGTGGCTGCAACTCCAACAACTCCAGCACAGGCAGAAGTTAAGCCAGCTCCAACTTTGGCAGCACCAGGTGCTGCAACTATGGAACCACTTCGTGGAGTTGCCGGTCGCGTTGTGCAATCAATGGAAGCTTCGCTCACAGTGCCAACTGCAACTTCAGTACGTGCAGTTCCTGCGAAGTTGATGATCGATAACCGTATTGTTATTAATAACCACCTTGCTCGTGGTCGTGGTGGAAAAGTTTCTTTCACACACATCATCGCTTATGCGATGATCAAGGCGATTCGCCAGATGCCAGAGATGAATGCATTCTTCGGTGAGGTCGATGGAAAGCCTGCAGTTGGAAAGCCAGAGCACATCAACCTTGGTATCGCGATTGACTTGGCTAAGCCAGACGGAACTCGTCAGCTCTTGGTGCCATCTATTAAGGGTTGTGAAGCCCTTGATTTCGGTCAGTTCTGGGCTTCCTATGAAGAGACTGTAAAGAAGGCTCGTACTGGAACACTTACTGTTGAAGATTACGCAGGCACAACTGTTTCACTCACAAACCCAGGAACAATCGGAACTGTTCACTCTGTTCCTCGTCTTGTTCAAGGCCAGGGCCTGATCATGGGCGTTGGCGCAATGGATTATCCAGCTGAATTCCAAGGTGCATCTGAAGCAACTCTTGCACGTATGGCAATTAGCAAGGTTCTTACACTTACCAGCACATATGACCACCGAGTTATTCAAGGTGCGCAGTCAGGTGACTTTCTCCGCCGCATCCACGAACTACTTCTCGGTGCTGAAGGTTTCTACGACGAAATCTTTACTGCGCTTCGTATTCCATACGAGCCAATTCGTTGGGCTGCAGACTTTGCAGTTACTAAAGATTCAGAGATTGATAAGACCGCTCGCGTTCAGCAGTTGATCTCTGCATATCGCACATGGGGACACCTCATGGCAGATACAGATCCATTGGTATATCGCCAGCGCACACATCCAGATCTTGATGTTCAGACACATGGACTTACTTTGTGGGATCTCGATCGCGAATTCGCAACTGGTGGTTTTGGTGGCAAGGCATTCCTTCCGCTTCGCAAAATCCTCGGTCTCCTTCGCGATACCTATTGCCGTTCAGTTGGTGTTGAGTACATGTACATCTCAAACCCTGAAGAGCGTCAGTGGTTCCAGGAAAATCTTGAGAAGAAGTTCGAAAAGGTTGATCGCGATGAGCAGCTTCGTATCTTGCGTAAGCTCAATAGCGCAGAAGCATTTGAATCGTTCTTGCAGACAAAGTTCGTTGGTCAGAAGCGCTTCTCACTTGAAGGTGGCGAGTCGGTTATTCCTTTGACTGATGCGATCGTCTCTGCAGCCGCAGAGCGCGGTCTCGATGAAGTATGTATCGGTATGCCACACCGTGGTCGCCTCAACATGCTTGCAAATATCGCCGGTAAGTCTTCGGGTCAGATCTTCCAGGAGTTCCAAGGTCACTATGCCGAGAACGAAGTTCATGGTTCTGGCGATGTGAAGTACCACTTAGGTACTGAAGGCGTCTTCACAGCTGGCTCTGGTGCGCAGACAAAGATTTATCTCGCTGCAAACCCATCCCACCTTGAAGCCGTAAACCCAGTACTAGAAGGCATTGTTCGCGCTAAGCAGGATCGCCTTAATAACAAGGGTGCATATTCAGTTCTACCAATCTTGATGCACGGTGATGCTTCATTTGCTGGCCAGGGCGTCAATATGGAGACTCTTCAGTTGTCAGGTCTTGCTGGTTACCGCACTGGCGGAACAATCCACGTTGTCATTAACAACCAGGTTGGATTTACAACCTCACCACATGCATCACGCACAGCCCGTTATTCAACAGATATCGCAAAGATGATTGAAGCGCCGGTCTTCCACGTCAACGGTGATGACCCAGAGGCATGTGTTCGCGTTGCGCGCCTTGCATTCGAATATCGCCAAGCATTTAAGAAGGATGTTGTCATCGACATGGTTTGCTACCGTCGTCGCGGACACAATGAAGGCGATGAGCCAGCATTCACACAGCCACTTATGTACAAGTTGATTGGTGCAAAGCGCACAACACGTACTCTCTACACAGAGGCGCTCGTTGGTCGCGGTGACATCACTCCGGAAGAAGCACAGCAAGTTCAAGCCGAATACCAGTCAGAACTTGAATCTGTCTTTGCATCTGTTGCAAACCACGTTCCAGATCACGATCCAAACTTCAAGGCTCCTGTGGCTCCTGCGGCAGAAGCAATTGCAACTGCGATTCCGGAAGCACTGGCTCGTGAGATTGCGGCAACACAGGTTGCAACCCCTGAAGGATTCACGCTCCATCCAAAGATGGCTCCACAGTTGGCAAAGCGTCCAGAGATGCTCAACGACGGAACAATCGACTGGTCAATGGGAGAGCTCCTCGCATTCGGTTCAATCTTGAAGGAAGGTCACCCAATTCGTTTGGCTGGCCAGGATTCACGTCGTGGAACATTCTCAAACCGTCACGCAGTAATTGTTGATGCAGAGAATGCAAATGAGTGGACTCCACTTCGTTCAATGATTCAAGATGAGAACCAGTTCTTTGTCGTTGACTCATTGCTCAGCGAATACGCAGCTCTAGGCTTTGAATACGGCTATTCAGTGGTTCGCCCTGAAGCACTTGTCCTCTGGGAAGGCCAGTTCGGTGACTTCGTTAACGGAGCACAGACTGTTGTCGATGAGTTCATCTCATCTGCGCTACAAAAGTGGGGCGAGCGTTCATCAGTGGTGCTCTTGCTTCCACACGGTTATGAAGGCCAAGGCCCAGATCACTCTTCAGCGCGTATCGAGCGTTTCTTGCAGCTCTGCGCTGAGAACAATATGACTGTGGCTCAGCCATCATCACCTGCTTCTTACTTCCACTTGTTGCGATGGCACGTCGCTAACCCAACACGTCGCCCAATGGTGGTCTTCACACCGAAGTCGATGCTGCGCCTCAAGGCTGCTGCTTCACAGCTCACTGATTTCACAAGCGGAACATTCCGTCCAGTTATCGGTGACGACAAGGTACAGAATGCAACTCGACTTATCTTCTGCTCTGGCAAGATTTATCACGACCTCGTTGCAGAGCGCGAAAAGCTCGGTGAGAACTCAACAGCCATTGTTCGTGTTGAACTTCTCTACCCACTTCCAATTGATGCAATGCGCGAGGAAGCTGCAAAGCATCCAAATGCAAACCTTCTTTGGGTACAGGATGAGCCTGCAAACCAGGGTCCTTGGTCACACATTGCACTTCGCACATCTGAAGCACATGGTGGTCGCGCAATTGATAACCGTGTATTCCGTCGTGTTTCACGTCGATCAACTGCTTCACCTGCAACTGGTAACCACCACTTGCACGAGGAAGAGTTGAAGGCGTTGTTGCAAGAGGCGTTCACTCGCTAAATCTTTAAATAAGAAAGCCCCGGTTCATTTACTGAGCCGGGGCTTTCTTATGATGAAATTATTTCTTTCCTTTTCTCACACGTGAAACAATCTTTGCTTGAACGGAAACTACCGGAAGCCATCCCCACTCGCGTGAATCACTTCCTTCAGGGTTGTCGCTAGAGACAAATATTTGATTGGTCTCGTGCCTGACTTCAGTGATTCGCTTGATGTAGAAGATGCCGGGGTACTCGGGGCGTTCAATGACTGCAACATCGCCGACTCTGACGCGGTCTCCAAAGAGATTGCCGAGAGAGAATCCAGAGGAAGCGAGGGCGTATTTTCCCCACCGAGCCATTAGCCAATCCCCTGGTGAATAAGTCGGCTGCATCGATTCGCCCTCGACCACGACGGTTGAATATCGCTTGCTCATAAGGTGCAGTCTAGGCACCTCTCCAGTAATCTTTCAGGTATGAGAAACCTACTTACACCAAAGACAACTGTCCTTGCTCACTGCGATCTACCTTGCGGCGTCTATGACCCAGCTCAGGCTCGCATTGAAGCTCTCTCTGTTAAGGCTTGCATGGAGAAGTACGCAGCTAATACAGATGCTGATTTCCGTTCACGCTCTGTTGCAATCAAGGAAGAGCGTTCACATGCAGTCAAGGAGCACCTCTGGGTTCTCTGGACTGACTACTTCAAGGCACCACACTTCGAGAAGTACCCACAGCTTCACACACTCTTCAACGATGCAACAAAGCTTGCTGGTGCTGCTGGAACTAAGGGCACACAGGATGTTGCAGTCGCAGATTCATTGATTGCAAAGATCGACGAAATTGCAGCAATCTTCTGGGAGACAAAGAAGGAGTAACAACTAAAAAGGATTAGAGCTAGTTACGCAATAGCTCTTCAGCGGCAGTGCGAGCGAGGAAAGTTACTCGTTCCACTGTCGCTCTTTTTATTTCTGCTTGTGCAATGTGGCGTTCGCCTTGATAGATATCGCACTGGAAAGTGAGCTCACGACCATCGATATCGATGCAGCGCGCATTTGCTCGAAGTTCATCGCCTACTTGAGCAGATGCGAGCAGTTCAACTGAAGTAGATAGCAAGAAAGTTGTTTCACCATTATCGAGATGCTCACTCAGTGCAGCAATCGTTGCAGACTCCATGGCGTGCAGTAGATGTGATGCTGCGACAACTGGAAGTTCAGAAAGCCCCATTGCCAGGGCGGTGTCACCAGGTCGTACGGTCATTACTGAGAATCCGACTGCACCTAATACCTCTTCAGCGGGTTTCATCTGGATCCTGATCAATAAAGTGCTGAATATGTGTCTGCTCAATCTGAATTTCGCGGTGTTCGATATTGCCGAATTCATCTATTTCAATAGAAATTTCAGTCATGCTGAACTGGGTAACTACCTCGGTTGCGCCAGCCATTTGTGCTCGGAGCTGACGGTGAAGGGCTTCATGTAAATCTTCTGGGGCACGTTCATTACAAGAACGACGAAGAGTTTCTTGTAGAAGATCATGCATAGCGCGTTCGTGAGCAACTTCAGCTGTACATGGCAGGCATGTCATGAGGTGCTCTTCGATAGCAGAACGCTGTGGAAGCTGCTCGAGCTCTCCTTCGATAATAAATATGACGGATGAGAGAACATCGCCACATTGAATCTCTATATAACTCATTCTTCGATCACCCCGCCTTCGCTCTCGAGTGAATCTTCGGCAAGGGCATCACTGGCTGCAAGTTTCTTCGCAGCGTTAACTGACTTCTTAGAAGTCGCAACTGAGTAGCCAAGTTCTTTCGCATAGTCGGCTAACTTCTCACGGAGTTGTTTGCGACCACGGTGTAGACGAGACATAACTGTTCCTGCAGGAATCTCAACAATCTTGGCAATCTCTTTATAAGAGAATCCTTCTACATCTGAGAGATAAACAACCATACGGAATTCTTCTGGAATTTCTTGTAGAGCTCTTTTGATATCGCTATCTGGAAGATTCTCTAACGCTTCAACTTCTGCAGACTTTCCGAGGTCGCTGGTATGCGACTGTGCTTTTGCAACCTGCCAATCTTCAAGCTCTGCCTGAGCAACTTGAGGACGACGTTGATCTTTGCGATAAGAATTAATAAAAGTTGTGGTGAGAACTCGGTATAGCCAGGCACGAAGATTGGTGCCTTCCTCGAATTGATGAAATGAGGTAAATGCTTTGAGATAAGTATCTTGAACTAAATCGCGCGCATCTTCTGGATTCTTTGTATATCGAAGTGCAGCGGCGTAGAGCTGATCTGTGAAGGCAAGGGCATCTCGCTCGAACCGAATGGTGCGATCGGCCGTGCTCTCGAGAACTAAATCCTTCGATGTCATTGCTGTCATCCTAACCCGAGTGCTGGTACTTCTCACCTCAAGGTCGAGCGTAATAACTTAGAAATCGATTAGAAAAGAGTCTCAGGCTCGCCTAGTTCGTACTCATCGATAATTCCGGGACCGTTGTTGGCAACGAGGTTAACGCGAGGCGAAACGGGGCGAGTAATCAACCCTGCAGCGGGATTTGGATGAGACATCAGCGCCTGTAATTTTTCGATGTCGCGATTGCGTGGGTCGAGCCATTCATCCCAGCGATCTCTCGCCATAAAAACCGGCATTCGGCTATGAATTGTTGCTAGTTCATCAACAGCTTCACGAGTAATGATGGAGGCGCTTTGAATAATCTCGCCCTTTTCACTTCTCCATGTGCTGCAGATTCCAGCGATTGAAAGTGGGGAACCATCAGCGCTTGTGATGTAGAAAGGTTGCTTCGGCGGATATTTTCCGAGCGAAGTTGCCCATTCGTAATATCCAGTTGCTGGAATCAAACAACGAGAAGTGCGGAATGCATCGTGAAAAGTTGGCTTCTCATGAATAGATTCGCTGCGAGCATTGATTGCATGCGATTGGCTTGCGCGTGCATCGACAAAGTTCTTCTGCCATGGAGCAATCAAGCCCCAACTTGCATGATCAAGAATTCGGTTCTCGCTATCGGGACCTTGATCTTTAACGATGTAAATCTCATTGGTGGGTGCAACATTCCAATTAAGGGGCAGAGTTGGATTTGAATCATTTTCAGTCAGGTTAAAGAAGGCAACAATCTCTTCCGGGCTCTGAGCCATCGCGTATCTGCCGCACATAATGCGAATCGTATCGGGATTAGCCAAGGGTAGACTTTGCACATGACTTCATCGCACCCGCTATGGCCCGCGCCTTTTCGCGGTCAAAAGCCGGTCGATGTCACGGTCACGATTCCAGGATCAAAGTCGGTTACCAACCGCGCTCTAATTCTCGCGGCACAAGCAGCGACTCCATCCATTATTCGTAAGCCATTGGTATCTCGCGATTCTGAATTGATGTCAGCAGGTCTTGTTGCAATGGGAGTTTCAATTGAAAGTGGCAGCGATGCACAGGGCGAATTCTGGAAAATAACGCCAGTCCTTAAAAATGGCGCAGTTTCACTAACCGGACCCGCAAAGGTTGATGTTGGTAATGCTGGAACCGTAATGCGCTTCCTACCGCCACTGGCCGCACTTGCAGATGGTGATATCTCATTCGATGGAGATCCGCGCAGCTATGAGCGTCCGCTCGGCCCAGTGATTAAAGCTTTAGAAGATCTTGGTATCGAGATTCTTCATGATGGTCGTTACTCGTTGCCGATGGTGATGAAGTCGAAGGGAAGAATCCCTGGCGGTGAATTAACAATTGATGCAAGCGCATCAAGCCAATTCTTATCCGCACTTCTTTTAGTTGGGCCATCAATGGAGCAGGGAATCACCGTCAAGCATTCAGGCGGTGCTCTGCCATCAATGCCGCATATCGAAATGACAGTGCAGATGCTCCGCGACTTTGGCGCGACCGTCACAGTTGATACAGCGGCACAAACATGGCGCGTTGAACCAGGAAAACTTAATGGTGTTGATCTTGTTATCGAACCAGATCTTTCTAATGCAGCTCCATTTATTTCGTTAGCAATGGTCTGTGGTGGTTCAGTAACCATTACCGATTGGCCGAAGCAGACCACACAGCCAGGTGATCAGCTTCGAAATATTTTTGCTGCAATGGGAACCGAAGTGAGCTTCGTTGAGGCAGGCTTGAAATTTACAGGCGGTCCATCAATCCACGGAATAGATATTGATCTCCATGATGTTGGTGAGTTAACTCCATCAATTGCAGCACTTGCGGCCCTCGCTGACTCACCTTCTCACTTACGCGGAATCGGCCACCTTCGACTGCACGAAACGGATCGTTTAGCTGCGCTTACACGTGAAATTAATGATCTCGGTGGAGATGTCACAGAGGAAGAGACAGCTCTTCACATTGCTCCAAAGCCGCTACATTCTGGTGTTTTTCACACATACGACGACCACCGACTCGCAACAGCTGGTGCAGTGATTGGGCTGGTTGTTGAAGGAATTGAAGTTGAGAACATTGCAACTACACGTAAAACATTGACTGATTTCCCCGGGCTCTGGAATAGCTTGCTTCGATAAATGGTAATCACTGCATGAGTCCACGCGAATATGACGAATCTGATGTCCGCATCAGACCTACACGTACAACTCGCCGTCGCAGTAAAGATCGTCCATCCCACAGTGATTCACATACAGCTCTTGTCATCTCTGTAGATCGCGGACGAAGCGGGTGCGTATTACAAGATGGCCCACAAGCTGGCCAGCTTGTCGTTGCAATGAAGGCACGTGAACTTGGCCCAAAGTCGGTTGTTGTTGGAGATTCAGTAGAGATTGTTGGCGATACCACTGGTGATGAAGGGACTCTTGCCCGAATTGTCAAAGTAAATGAACGTACAAATTCTTTGAGTCGAACTGTGGATGATGCCGCAAAGTTAGAGCGCACCATTGTCGCCAATATCGATCAGCTTCTCATTGTCGTCGCCTCCGCAAACCCTGAGCCACGTCGTGGTTTGATTGATAGATTCTTAGTCAGCGCCTTCATTGAGAAGATTCATCCGATTATTGTTGTGACTAAAATCGATGTTGCCCCAATTCCAGAATTTATGGAGAAGTACGCAGCGCTCGGTGTTGAAATCATGACTACATCTTCGAAAGTTGCAGATCGCCCGGCACAGGTAGCAGAGATTGCATCAATTCTTAAAGATAAAGTCTCAGTCTTGGTTGGTCACTCTGGCGTAGGTAAATCAACCTTGATTAATGATTTGGTCCCTGAAGCAGATCGCCTGACCGGTGATGTGAATGATGTAACAGGACGTGGCCGTCATACCTCTTCAAGTGCGATTGCTCTTGCGCTTCCCGCCGGTGGATGGATTATCGATACTCCAGGAATTCGAGCATTTGGCCTTGCCCATCGTGATCCACGTGAAATTGTTGAAGCTTTCCCCGACCTGGCAGAGGCTGCATCGACATGTATGTCACATTGTTCTCACGCTGAAGAGTCTTGTGCCTTAAATCAATGGATTACTGCAGAGCCAGCGCAGGCGGTAGAGCGCCAGCTTCGCGTAGACAGTTTACGTTCGCTCTTAGATGTAAAGAGTTCCGTAGACTTAGGGCATGAGCAGTAACCCAAATAAATTCAGCCACGGAGAAGATCTCACTCTCGCCCACCGTTTAGCTGATGCTGCTGATGCGATTACTCTCAAGAGATTTCAAGCCCTCGACCTCAAGGTCACAACCAAGCCTGATAACACCCCGGTGACCGATGCCGATAAATCATCGGAAGAAGCCATTCGCGCCTTGCTCCATGCGCATCGCCCGGATGATGGAATTGTCGGAGAAGAGTTTGGCAATGAAGGCATAGAGAAGAGTCGCTACTGGGTAATCGACCCAATTGATGGCACCAAGAATTTCTTGCGCGGAGTACCTACCTGGGCAACGTTGATTGCACTCATAGAACGACTTCCGGATGGCTCACAACAAACCGTTGTGAGCGTCGTGAGCGCACCTGCATTATTTCGCCGCTGGTCGGCACATCTAGGTGGCGGTGCACATGTAACAATTAATCGCGAAACTACAAAGCGAATTCATGTCTCTGAGGTTTCCAATATCGAAGATGCCTCAATTTCATATTCGGATTTTGCTGGGTGGGGAGAAATGCTTCAACCGTTCCGTGCTCTGCTTGAAAAAGCTTGGCGCACGCGTGGCTATGGAGATTTCTGGTCTCACATGCTCGTCGCTGAAGGTGCGCTGGAAGCAGCAGTCGAACCGGTGCTTGCTCTCTGGGATATGGCTGCGCTAGATCTCATCGTGACAGAGGCAGGCGGAATCTTCTCCAACACATCAGGAGAGCCAGGGCCGCACGGTGGAAATGGCCTTTCCACAAATGCTGCGCTCCATAGTTATATTGTTCAAGCGCTAGGAAAGTAGTTCGCAATGGAAGATATCCAGATTGATCTGAACCACCACAAGCAACCTCAGGTGGAAGCGCATCCTGATATCGATTTGAGTAGGGCGACCTTAATTGCACAAACTTTTGCTGTCTCCGGAATGACGTGTAGTGCATGTGTAAATTCCGTTGAACGAAGCCTCAATGCGATTCCCGGCGTCAGCGCTTCAGTGAACTTCGCCTCTGAGACGGTTCATATCGTTGCTCCCTCTGAAGTTAAAGCAGAGGTGATTATCAAGGCGGTAAAGGCAGCTGGTTACACAGCTTCGCTCCTAGATGATCAGCGTGATCCGGCTCTTCATCGCAAGGGTGCGGCGAGAGCTCTTATCTTCGCTTTCATTTTTGCAGTTCCGACCATTGCCATCTCAATGGTGATGTCATGGCATATGTCTGTTGGGGATTGGATTTTCAATCTCTTCATCTCAAACGGTTGGCCGCTTCCACCTAATGCTGATTACCACTTTGCTTCATGGCTAGCTTTGGCGCTGACTACTCCCCTAATTCTCATCGTTGCATTTCCTATCCATCGCGCAGCGATTCGCAACTTCTTCCATCCAACAATGGATTCATTGATTTCTTTAGGTTCGCTTAGTGCATATATCTGGTCTATCTACGCGACCTACACCGGTAAAGGTGACCTATATACGGAAGTTGCTGCTGGCGTTCTGCTCTTTGTCACCCTTGGTCGTTATCTCGAGGCACGAGCAAAGCGCAGTGCAAGCAGTGCACTCTCCACTCTTCTTGCACTTGGCGAGAAAGAAGTAACTGTCCTTCGAAGTGGTAGCGAAGTTGTTATCCCTATCTCGCACTTGAAGGTCGGAGATGAGTTTGTAGTTAAGCCTGGTTCACGTATCGCCACAGATGGTGTCGTGATATCTGGAACTACAACCGTTGATAATTCGCTCATTACCGGTGAATCTATGCCGATTGATATCGCTCCAGGTGCGCGTGTGATCGGTTCTGCTCTCAATAACAACGGCCGCATTATTGTTCGCGCAACGCGCGTAGGTAGTGATACCGAGATGGCGCGAATTACCGCGATGGTTGTCACTGCGCAGGGAAGCAAATCTCCGATTCAGCAGAGCGCAGATAAGATTGCGGCAATCTTCGTTCCTGCCGTAACAACTCTTTCTATCGCCACCTATCTCTTCTGGTATTACAGCGAGGGTAAAACACTTACTTTTTCGGTATCAACTGCAATTACCGTCCTTGTTATTGCCTGCCCATGTGCACTTGGTCTAGCAACTCCTGTTGCCCTCTTGGTCGCTTCCGGCCGTGGGGCACTTCGCGGCATTGTGATTCGCCAACCTCGAGTTCTCTCAGCAGCACGTGAAATCGATGTTGTCGTGATGGATAAGACTGGAACTCTGACTGATGGCGCCATGCGTGTACATGATGTCGCGATTCCAGTATCTGCCCAAAAGGCTCTCGGTAAATCATTCGAAGAAATCTTGAATGAAAAGAACGTGCTCTCCCTTGCCTTAGCTCTTGAGAGTCAGAACGATCACCCAGTAGCGCGTGCTATTTCAGATTACGCCTCATCACGTTCAGCTGAGAAGCTTTCAGTTTCGGATTACATGCAGACTCCCGGCGCTGGTGTTGCAGCTCGTATCAGCGCATTTGGTAAGAGCATGATTGTCATCATGGGCTCTCCAGAATCAGTGGCACATAGCGCTATGGCGCTAGATCCTGAGTTGGTAAGAGCAATTGAGTTAGCTAAGTCCCAATCGCGCACCGCATCCTTACTTGCCGTTGATGGGGTTGCTATTGCTCTCTTTGCAACAGGCGATGTCATCAAGAGCGATGCGGCAGCAACCGTTGCCGAACTACGTGGTCGAGGAATCGAGACCTGGTTAGTTACTGGTGACCACTTAGATTCAGCCCAATTGATTGCATCTCAGGTTGGGATCTCTTCGCAATTTGTTCTTGCTGGAGTATCGCCAGAGGGCAAGATCGACAAAGTTAAAGAATTACAGGGTCAAGGACATAAGGTCTTAATGGCAGGTGATGGCGTCAATGATGCGGCTGCTTTGGCGCAAGCAGATCTCAGTATTGCGATGGGAACAGGTACAGATACAGCGATTTCAACTGCTGATATCACTTTGATGCGACCACAACTCATGGGAATCATTGAGGCGATAGATTTATCAAAGAAGACTCTCCGCACTATTAAGGTCAACCTTGGTTGGGCCTTTGCCTATAACGTGATTGGTCTGCCCATTGCTGCGATGAGCTTGATGACGCCGATGTATGCCGCAGGTGCGATGGCGTTGAGCAGTCTCTTTGTAGTGACTAACTCACTACGTATTCGCTAGTTCTTTAGGCTTCTTCGAGCTCTTCTGAACCCATAAATGTGCGCACCAAAGAAATAGCGCAGATGTAAATCGGGAATGCCACCATCACAATATTGGCCGCAAGTGAAGTCTTTACGCCTTCAACGTTCGAGTAGTTCCAGGAGAGAATGAAGAGCGTTAAGGTGTAGACGATGCCAAAAGGAAGTGTGATCTTTCGCCACTTAACAACGCGCACTAAGTGCGGATACTTAATATTTGTCAGCTGTGAGACTGCAAGTAATACAGTGATGACAGCTGTCTGTTGCTGTGAGAGATCAAAGATTAAGAACGTTGGAACAGCTAGGTTCCAGACTGCAGGGAAACCGTTAAACCAGTGATCCTCGGTTTCAATATCAGTGCGGGCAAACCAGAGCGCTGATAAGAGCAAGACCATCGCCGCAATCAGTGTCTGGAATTCATCAGGCAACATATTTAGGCGCACCATCAGCGCGACTGGAACGACTACACATGTCACATAATCAACAATCAGGTCTAGTACATAACCATCTACTCGTGGCGCATTGAAGACAACGTCAATCTTTCGCGCAATCGGACCATCGAGACCATCGAGGACCTGACAGACCAAGAGCCAGAGCAGCGCCCCGCGGATGTTGTTATCGATGACCGCCTGCAAAGCGAGCAGGCCGGCAGCTGCGCCACTTGCAGTCATTACATGTAGGGCATAGCCGGAGATGGCGGGGCGGATTGTTGGCTTCATGAGAACCCTGAGAATAGCGAATGGCCGCTAAGAATCTTTCAATTCTCAAACGGCCATTACACATTTCTTACATTGGTAGCGGGGGCAGGATTTGAACCTACGACCTCTGGGTTATGAGCCCAGCGAGCTACCGAGCTGCTCCACCCCGCGTCGGTAAGCGCAATCTTAGGTGAACTGCGCTTACTTCACCAAATCGAAGGTGAGAGCCCCTCTTACTTAGCTCGTGCCTGTGCTGCAATCGCAGCAGCAATAGCTGACTTCAGACGATCTTGTGCTCGACCGTAAGCAGCGAAGTCACCCTTTGCAAGAGCAGCTTGTCCATCAGCGATTGCTTGCTTTGCACTTGCAAGCGCGGAAGAGAGATCTGCTGAACTATTTGTCGTAGTTGGATTTGATGGAGTCGTTGCAGCAGCTGCACCGGAATTTCCACCAAAGACTTGATCCAACGCACCCTTGAGTGAACTGTCGAATCCGATGACATCACCGAATGAGACCAGAACCTTCTGCAAGAGTGGATAGGCAGATGTATTCGATGTCGCCTTTACATAAACCGGCTGAACATAAAGCAATCCACCACCGACAGGAAGTGTTAGAAGGTTACCGAGCACAACATCCGATCCACCTTGGCGAAGCAATGAGAGTGCGTTAGCAACCTCAGGCTTTGCTTCGAAGTTAGATGCAATCTGTGATGGGCCTGAAATTGCAGTGCTTCGTGGAAGTTGAAGAACCGTGATCTTTCCATAATCAGGACCTGGCTTTGAGTTTGCAACTGCAAATGCAGTCAGGTTCTCACGAACACCGCGAGGTACAAATGGTGTTGTAATTGAGAATGCTGGCTCGCTCGCCTTTGGAAGTTTCATCGTCAAGTAATAAGGAGGCTGATCGCTTGCATTTGCACCAAATGTTGATGGATCACTTGGCACGCGCCAGAAGTCTTGTCCGCCGTAGAACGATGCAGCATCCTTAACGTGATATGAAGAAAGGATGTCGCGCTGAACACGGAAGATATCTTCTGGATAGCGAAGATGGCTTAAGAGATCAGCTGAAATCGCGCTCTTTGCCTTTACTGTATTTGGGAATGCCTTCATCCAGCTCTTGAGAACTGGATCCTTCTCATCCCACTGATAGAGCGTGACTGTGCCGTCATAGGCGTCAACCGTTGCTTTTACAGAGTTTCGAATGTAATTCACGCGCTGGTTTTGCTGAGCTGTAATCGATGCAGAGTTGCTGGTGAGAGCATCCTGCGTTGCATCAGCTAGTGATGTTCCTTCAGAGTATGGATAGCCAGCGCTGGTTGTGTAACCATCGATGATCCAGGTGATCTTGCCATCGACAACTGCTGGATATGGATCGCCATCGAGAGTCAACCATGGAGCAACTTTGGCAACGCGATCGCGCGGATTGCGTTCGTAGAGAATCTTTGAATCCTTATTAATCAGGCTTGAGAGCAAGATGCGCTGTTCGCCATACTTGATAGCAAAGACCAACTTGTTGAGAACTCCACCAACTGGAACTCCGCCCTTACCTGTGTAAGTCACGTTCTTCTGTCCTGATGCAGAGCTGTCATCTGGATAGTCGAATTCAACTGGCTCGCTGTTCTTTGAGCCTCCGATGATGGAGTACTCGGGTGAGTTCTCTCCAAAGTAAACGCGAGGCTCGAATGTACCGAGCCCCTTCGTTGGTGGAAGATCTCCGACAATAAAGTTTGGCTTTCCATCAGCATCGACTGTATTTCCATAAGCTGCAACGAATCCGAATCCGTGTGTGTAGACAAGGTGATCGTTAATCCAGTTACGGCTTGGGTTTCCTTCGATATTAAGTTCACGTACTGCAACAACGGCATCGCGAACAGTGCCGTTGACTGTGTAGCGGTCAATATCAAGTGACTCGGTAAAGCCGTAGTAAGGCTTAATCTGCTGAAGCTGACGGAAGGTGCTGGAGAGAATGTTTGGATCCATCAAACGAATATTGTTAATCGTTGATGCATCTGCAGCTAACTTTGCAGATGTCGTTGTCAACGTTGCGTCATATTCCTGAATATCAACATCGGAAAGTCCATATGCAGCGCGGGTGGCATCAATATTTCGCTGAATATAAGGGGCTTCCTTCGATGACTCAGATGGCTTTACCTGGAATTGCTGAACTGCACCTGGATAGATGCCAGCGATAAGGACTGAAGAAACAACCATGAGCGCAGTGCCGGCAGCGGGCAAGAGCCATGACTTGCGGACAACATTTGCAAAGAAGAGAAGAGCACAGATAACTGCAATGCCAGCGAGGATTGCTTTTGCTGGCAGCGTTGCATTGACATCTGTATATGTAGCACCAGTGATGAGCTTGTTCTCTTTAAGTGCAAGCGCATAGCGATCAAACCAATAGGCGACTGCCTTCATAAGGACGATGAGACCGAAGAGAACAGAGAGCTGAACGCGTGCCGCAACTGTTGTGCGATCGCCCTGTCCCTGCGTGCGGATTCCGCCATACATGTAGTGAACAAAGATTGATGCAAGCGCCGCGATGATGAGCGCTGAGATAGCCCAAGAAATCAACGCTTCATAGAGAGGTAACTTAAATGCGAAGAATGAAATGTCGAGACCGAATTGCTCATCCTTCACACCGAAAGAAGTTGAGTTCTTAAAGAGCAACCACTCTTTCCAGTAGAGAGTTCCGGATGTTCCGGCAAAGTATGTGATGGCAACAATGAGACCAAGGAAGACCCAACGGATAATGGGATCAATCTGCGCGCGGATACGTTCAACGCCATTGATTTCAATCGATGTCGGAACATAGAAAGGGCGTCGCTTGTAAGCGAGATAGATATTGAGAGAGATGATGATGGAACTAACCAGCCCAGTAATGAGGAAGAGTTCAATCTTCGTCGTGAGAACTTTGCTCCAGACATTGGTGAAGTCAACTGATTTGAACCAGAGCCAATCGATATAGAAGCCGCTCGCGGAAACAAATATGGCTCCGAGGGCTACGAGAATTCCGGCAGTGATAGCTAACGGGGTGCGATTTCTATTCATGCTCCTACGCTAGCGCAACCATGAATTCCTGCAGAATTTAAATCCTTTCCGCTAGAAAGCGACCCTTGAAGGGCCCCGGAGGGACGGCCAGTGAGGTAATCAACGACCTCATCGATGGTTGAGACGGCAATCACTGAGAGCCCTGAGACTTCCGATGGAAGTTCGCTGCAGTTTTCTTGTGAGACGAAGAGGATGGTTGCCCCGGCCTTTTTTGCTCCGAGAATCTTCTCGCTGACGCCGCCAATGGGGCCAATCGAACCGTCACTAGAGATAGTTCCGGTTCCAGCAATTTTTCGTCCATCGATAATGTCTTCCGGCGTCAGCAAATCAATCAGACCCAATGTAAAGACAAGTCCGCCACTTGGACCTCCAGTGTTTTCTAAGGAGATCTTGATTGAGGAATCTGTAACCTGAGAAAGATCAACGCCAGGATATTTCTTGGAGATTAACTTCTTGGCTGCAGTCAGCGCACCGCTCTGTGATTGCGCCATCTCTTTAGTGCCAGCTGACATTTCTTTTTTATTAGTTGTGCCATCTTCATACATGACAGAACGCGGCAGGGCCACGCAATCTCCCCAAGCCCAACATCCAAGAACCTCTGCTCCGGGAACATATCCCTCAGGATTGCTCACGTAAATAGTGAGGAGAAAGAGCTGGCCATTAACTGGATACGACTTACTTTTAACTTGCAGCACTTTCGGAAAGAGAGAAGTTGCAGGTCCGGGCGTGATGAAGACAAAGTTCATCGGTGCAATCAGGGCGATCAGCGTTGTTGCGATTAAAAAGATTCGGAGCAGACCCGGAATACGGGAGAAGCGCAGGGTGCTATTTCTGTGAATCATCATCGCGGAAGGAGTTCTGAAAGCGTTCAAATTGATTGACCGAACGCGAAGTACCTTTCTCGAATTTCCTCTTAAATTGCGAGATCCACGCGACATATCCCAGCGCCCCAATAACCCCAGCCAGCGGAACGAGCCACCAGATAAGTGCGGTAAAGGCAGATGAGGCAGCGCTCACATGGTGCGCCGTCATTGGGATTAGAAGCATAGGAATAGATTAGTGCCACCGGGAAGAAAGTGCCCGTTAGCGGTGTTCTATAGGTCAAGAGCCACATTCTGGTGGCTGCCGGTTTTGCATAGATTGAAAAGGGGTTCACGCGATGGTGCCATTTGGATTTACCCCAGATGATGGTGACGATGCTGATCGCACTAACCGTGAAAATCTCGAAGCGATGATGCAGCAGATGCAAGAGCAAATTAAAGAACAATTTGAAAAGCTCGGAATCAATGGTGCTGCCGGTTTTCCCTTTGCAGGTCTAGGTGCAGCTTTTGGTGGGTCAGCTGAAGCGCTTCCACTTGCTGCAGTACGCGACACGGGAAAGAAATTTGTTTCAGCTCAAGGTTCGCAACCGCTCGGCACGAACGATGTCACCGCTGTCAACAATGCTTGCGAGATTGCAGATATCTGGCTCAACGAGGCAACAGATTTTCCAGCAACTTCCTCCACGGCCCCCCGTGCAATCAGTCGCCTTGATTGGATTGATGAAACTATTCCTGGCTGGCAGGCGACGATGGAGCCACTTGCAACCGGTTTGAGCACTGCTATTTCAAAGCTACTCGATGAGGCAATTGCTTCTCAAGGCAGCGAATATGAAGAGTCAATGTCGCCAGCTCCAGTCGGAGCAATTGCTGGCTTATTACGTGCATTTATTGGCTCAATGATCGCAACCCAGCTAGGTCAAGCAATTGGCGCTATCGCTACCAACGCCACCGGTGCACACGATGTTGGACTTCCAATTCTCGAACCAGCGCGGCCACTATTAATCCCCGAAAACATTGAACGATGGGGCTCTGAGACCGAAATTGCGAAGACTGAGATATATCTCTTCCATGCCTTGCGTGAAGGTGCAATTGCACGCCTCTTTGAACACAACCCATGGATTGTTTCTTACATTCGCAGCGCCATCGTTGAATATGGCGCTGGAATTCGAATTGATCTCGATGCGATTCAACGCCAGGCAGAAGAAGCGATGCAAGGCGCAACTGAAGAATCATTTACTATCGCACTTGATTCAGGAATTTTCACACCAGAAGAAACAGCATCGCAACGTCAAGCGCTTTCAAAGTTAGAGACAGTGCTTGCACTCGTTGATGGTTGGGCTGATGATGTTGCAACTCTTGCAGCGGGCGATCGTATTCCTTCGATTACTGCACTTCGCGAATTACATCGACGCAATCGCGCAACTAGCGCGCCATCACAACAACTCTTTAAGACAATGTTGGGACTTGAAGTGTCGCCAAAACTTTCACGTGAGGCGAGCGCATTCTGGAACCGTATTCGCGAACTCAAGGGAACATCTGCACGCGATCAAATCTGGAGTGGAATTCTTCCAAGTGCCACAGAGATGCTGGCACCGGATCTCTTCCTTGCCTCAATGGAGATTCCCGACGACCTCAGCGGTCTCATTTAACTAGCTGAGAGTTTCTCTAGAGCGTTCTAGCGTTCTGATTGAAATTTGGAAGCAAAGGTTCTGGCCCGAAGGGACAGTGCTTTGCGTAAAGTTCAATCAGCGCGAGAAGGCTGTAGGAAAAGCGAAGTCCCCGGGGCCACAGAGAAATCTGCCTTCCCCTTGCAGATTTCAACGCGTTATCCGAGGACTTCGTAAGCGCAAAGTACGCAGAAATTACCGAGTGTGCAAATAGTAAAAGGACGATTCGCATCTACAATTCCTCAATGACAGGTCGAGAGATTGAAGAGCCGGAAGCTCCTACTCTCCCTGGAATTTCAGAGGGCGAGATTCTCGTCATCCGATCTACTCGTCGTAAGAAATCAGCCTCTGCCTACCGCCAAGGTGGACGGATAGTTATCTCGCTGCCTGCTCGAATGAGTAAGGCGGAGGAGGCGCAAGTCGTCCCAGAGCTCATTGCCATCATCCGTGGGCGAGAAGAGGCGAAGACTCCGAGCGAGCAGGCGCTTACAGAGCGTATTGACGCCCTTCTCACCGAGTTGGCTCCGGAGATCCTGATACGTCCAGTGAGCGTCAATTGGCGCCCTATGCGCGAGCGCTGGGGCTCTTGCACGAGCGTTGACCGTACTATCCGTATCTCAGACCGCCTCAAGCTCGCCCCTGACTACGCCCTGGACTATGTCCTCTTCCATGAGGCGATCCACCTCCAGCACTTCGACCATGGCGCCGAGTTCACCGAGGTCTTGAGCCGTTTTGAGGACTCTGAGCTGGCTACTGCCTATCTCGATGGCTGGGAGGCGGCCGAAAGGGCGATGCTCGACCCCGTCGAACTCAAAAAGATCGGCGCAAAGGGCAAGTCGAGCTCCAAAAGCTGAAAAATTAAGCCAATTCCCCCGCCTGCTTACGCCTCTTTGAGCGTGGAGCGGAGTATGGTTTAAACCAATACGCGCACGCCGTATAACTCGGTGGCGCCGATTGGAGGCAATCATGGCAGAGACATACAAGGGTGACGCTTACTGCGTTAAGTGCAAGGAGAAGCGTGACTTCGAGGGAACTGTAAAGGTCTCTGACTCAGGTCGTCGCATGGCACAGGGCATCTGCCCAGTCTGCGGTACCAAGGTCAACCGTATCCTCGGTAAGGCACAGTAATAACTCTTTCCTAGTTCAACGCGTAAGCGTCTGAACACATGCACTTAGTACAACGTTTGGCGCACTAAGCACTCAAACGAAGAACGTACTGAAACCCCTCGCATTCGTGCGGGGGGTTTCTTTTTGCCCACTGAAAGTCAGCTAATTCGTATCTGCTCCACAGATCATCTGATGTATCGCGCCCGTAATTGCTGAGCTCACCCATCATCTGCGCATGAATCAACAGATCACCTTACTTCGCGGATGTGCGCTCTTTGAGAACCGTCGCGCTCGCTTACCCCACTCATACATTCTCGGAACAACAAACAATGTTGCGGCGGTCACATCTGCTTTTGAAAGGACTGCGTTAACGCAATTAGCGCAAGGAATTGATCCGCTCTCTCGTGCAAGTGCACCGATTCGTGCTGAGCTTGAAATCTTTATCCACTCACTTGCTCAAGCTGGAATGCTCAACCTACAGCCGCAAGAACTTCGCGCTCCGGTTCGCAACAACAACGAGATTGATCATCGCGATGCCTCTTTCAATCAGTTGCGCGTTCGCAGCGCTCCAGAGTTATTGCAAGCAGAGTGGAGCGATGGCAAAAGTGATGGCGGCACATCGACCCTTGCTGCGCGTTCGCAATTTCCCATCGAACTCAGCGGACGATCTCGAGTCATTACGCTCCTCTATTCAATTCTCCTTGCAAGTGGCGTAACTCGAGTGCGCTTTGCAGATCGTCATCACAAACCGCTCGTCACAGATTCTGATATTGGTTTCGGCGGGCTACAAGAATCAGATATTGGGCTTTCATATTACGAAGGCGCCGAATCCAAGCGGCGTGGTATTTCACTCTTTCCCATTGACCGAAATTTCCATTATGAGCTCGATTTTTCGAGGCCGCTGGCGGTTATTCACTATGGCGATTGTGATCCCGAGATGTTGGTGCATTGGTCCAATCAGAAGATGCCACACCTTGTCATTCATGCACCTATCGGCGATGAGATTGCCGTGGGACCAATGGTGCTACCCGGACAAAGTCCTTGTGTGCGCTGCTTATCTTTATATGAAATCGATAACTTTGGATTTACTCGGCTAGAGCGCATTGATCTGACTACTGTTGAAGAACTACCAGCGGCGACCGCCTATTACATCGCAGCGATTGCTGCGGCACAGATGCTCAACTTTATTGATGAAACGCTCTCAGATGTTGATTCACCGCAACCGAGAAATACGGGGATCGGCGAAGTTGCATACATTAACTTTCAAAAACTTACAGAGCCGCAGGTGGTAGCGATTGCTCGCCATCCACTCTGCGGTTGTGACTACGAATTACAGAGTCGCTAGCTTTTCTACAACTTGCTTGGCTGAAGGGTTTGTCATCGCTGTTCCATCTGAGAAGACCAGAGTTGGAACAGTTCTATTTCCGCCATTTACCTTCTCAACGATCTCAGCAGTGCCAGGCACTTCTTCGATATTGATCTCTTCAAAAGTAACGCCAGCTTCAGCGAGTTGACCTTTAAGTCTGGTGCAGAATCCGCACCAGCTCGTTGAATACATAACAAAAGACATGCGCCCGACTCTCTTTCCTCAAGTATTGCGTGAAGGGTATATGAGGAGAGCAGCCAAGGCGCGTTAGACCGTGACTGCTCTCCTACTTATTTACCGTGCATATTTTTATGCTGCAATTACCTGACGAGGTGGTCGACCTGGACGACGCTTACGTTCAATGATTGCGCCATCTTCAATCAGCTCACCACCCCACACACCTACTGGTTCGCCTCGGTCGAGCGCGCCTGCAAGACAAGCTGCCTTCATCGGACAGGCACTGCATAAGGTTTTTGCCAGTGTGATCTCGAGATCTGAATCTGCGAAGAAGAGGTCGGGGTCAGCGCTATGGCAGGGCAAGGTAAAGGCCTTGGCGTTATCGGATGTATATGTGACATCGTCTAGCCCAATGTATTGATCTGCCCAACCTGCTACCTGTAGTTCGCTGTAGAGAACGGTCATCGCCCCTACCTCCTTATCCCTTTTCGATTCTTTCTCTTGGTTTGTTTTCTTCTGTTGTAAAAATAAAAAAGGCCCCGATAAATCCTTGAGAGGATTTACGAGGCCCGTATGGGTTCTTATCGGTTAACCGATAGTTGCTCCCGTGGCCTCATCCACTGCATAAAAGTTGGCGTAAAACGCTGACTTTGTAGCTGTGGGCCAATTGCGCTTATGAGTGCGCTTCGTATTGGCTGAGGTTGTGTGAGCATGTGAAAGAGCAGCAGCGCGTGAAACGCCTGCTGTTGCAACGATGATGTTCAGTGACATTCGTTGACCCTTTCTCATTGGTGCAAGATTCCTACGATGATTCGTCGGAGTGGAAAGAATAGAGGAAGCCCCTTGTTACTAGCAAGGTAATTATTTTTATAGGGGGTGAGATGAGCGTGAAAGCTAAGCCATCAACGTGGATTCACGCAAGAAGCGTGAGGCATCGCCGCGATAGGTAATGTGAAGATCAGCCTTAGCGCGGGTCATTCCCACATAGAACAAGCGTCGCTCTTCCGCAATGACTGCATCAGTCAGGGCAGCAGAGTTACCAGAATTGACCAGCGGCAAGATTCCTTCTGAGGCGCCGATCAAATAAACGCGCTCCCATTCCAAACCTTTTGCCGCATGCAGAGTCGCAAGAGTTACCACCGGCATAGTCGGCGGATTGTTCTGCTGCACGCGATCTTCAACTTCTCGCAAATATCCGCGAAGGGTCTTCGGCGCGAAGTTGGGGTCTGCATCGAGTTCACGACCGAGGTGTAATAACGCTGCGATTCCGTCAATGGATTCACCGGTGAGGAATGGTTGGGCAATGGTGCGAAGCTCATCGATCCACTGGCTATCTTCAGATGGAATTACCGATGCCTGACGTACTTGCTTAAGAAATTCGCGAACATCGGTGCGATCAAAGAATCTTTCGGTATTACGAACTTGGTAAGGAATTCCTTCGCGATTCATTGCTCTTTCAAAGGCTGATAACTGAGAATTAGTACGAGCCAAGATTGCAATCTCTTGCGG
Source organism: Candidatus Nanopelagicaceae bacterium (assembly GCA_965267625.1). Lineage (GTDB taxonomy): Bacteria > Actinomycetota > Actinomycetes > Nanopelagicales > Nanopelagicaceae > Planktophila. The sequence continues at coordinate 196,906 of OZ254124.1, read as the reverse complement.
TTGAATACCGCCGGTCAATAGCCCGGTAATTTCTTGAAGCACACCGGATATCTCTGATTGCTCATCTTTAAAGCCTTGTACAGATGGCTTACTTCCGTGGTTATTAAAGGCAACGAGCTCTTGGCCCATTGCACCGACTCGAAGAATCGAGTTTGCAGCGAAGGTAATTTCTGGCGTTGATCGATAACCAGTGCTGAGGCGAATAACTTGCGCCTCTGGAAAACGCTGAGTGAATGTATTGAGAAAGACTGGAGTTGCACCTGCAAATGAATAAATTGTCTGTGCTGGATCGCCAACGACACAGATATCACTACGGGTTCCGAGCCAGGCATTAATGAGACGTTGTTGCACAGGAGAAATATCTTGATACTCATCAACGGTGAAGTAGCGATATTGATCTTGTACTCGCTCGCGAACATCGCGCTCTTCTTCCAGCATCGCAGCTGTTAAAAGTAGAACATCTTCAAAATCGATTGCCAGCTCTTGCTTCTTAATACTTTCATAGGCGGTGTAGAGCTGGACTAACTTCTCTGGATTAACGCGTGGCTTGACCAAGCGCTTTGTGATCTCATCAAGGAAATCTTCTGGGGCAACCTGTGAAACCTTTGCCCACTCAATCTCAGTTGCAACATCGCGCATGAGTTCGCGGTTCTGCACCGAGATTTCACCGGTCAGCCCCGCACGGCGTACCGCTTCCGCGATAAAGCTGCCCTTTGAGGTAATCAGATCGGGGGTGCGACCACCAAAGACGGTGGGCCAGAAGAAGAGCAGTTGTTTCAGCGCAGCTGAGTGAACGGTTCGAGCTGCAACGGTTGGAACGCCTAGCGTGCGAAGTCGAGCGCGCATTTCACCAGCTGCGCGAGCGGTAAATGTCAGCGCGAGAATCTTCTGCGGATCCATAGTTCCAATCGCTGCCGCATAAGCAATGCGATGGGTAATAGCTCGAGTCTTTCCAGTCCCGGCACCTGCAATCACACAGACTGGTCCTCGTGTTGCTAGCGCAACTGCACGCTGGTCATCATCGAGTGCAGCCAGAATGCGTTCGGCGTTGAGTGTTGATGGAGCGAAATCGTCTATCGCCACGTCTCACCAGCTAATTTGGATGAATCGAGTGAAGTCTCACCGAGCCATCCTTCAATCATGCGGCGTGCAACGCTGACTTTTGGTGGCAACAGTAGTGAACCATCTTCAGCAGCAACTTTGAGTTCTGCGCGAGAGAACCAACGCACTTCCGTGATCTCTTCTCCATCTGGGCGAGCATCTTCCGGTGCATCAGTAACTGCAACAAATGCAATCATGATGCTTGCAGGAAATGGCCACGGCTGTGAACCAAGATAGCTAATCTCGGAAAGTCGGACTCCGGATTCTTCAAAAGCTTCACGGGCGACGCATTGTTCAAAAGTTTCACCTGGTTCAAGGAAACCAGCGAAGGTAGAGAAACGTCCATCTGGCCACACAGGTTGGTGGCCGAGCAAGATTCGATCTGCGCGATCTTTAATCAAAACGATGACAGCAGGATCCGTGCGCGGATGGTGTTGGCTTTGATCGACATCGCAGAGACGGACTGCGCCACCAAGATCTACGCGAGTAGGCGCGCCACACTTTGAACAATGAGGGTGTGCATCGTGCCAATTTGAAAGCGCAATTGCATGCATCGCAATCTCTAAGTGAAGTGGTGATAAACCACCGGCAAGCTCGCGCAGCGTTAAATAATCTTCCACATCAGATACAACTGCTCCTGATGCCCAGGCAAAGTAAGCCGTCTCGGTAGTGCGATCGATTCCAAGAAAGTAACGCTCTCCCCCGATTGCTTCGATCGATGGAATGAAAACTGGACCTTCGAAGGTGCTGCGAATGCGACCCTTGCCGACTTCAATAATCTGAGCGGTACGCCAGAGCTCTTCCAAGCGGGCAGCGTTATTGCGCAGGTCGCCGGCGCGATCGATCAATGCCGGTCTCTGCGAAATCGCGCTCATAGGTGGAGGTTACTAGGCTTGCCCCATGCGCATCACCTCGTGGAATTTCCTGCATGGCCAGAGCCTTAAGCCTGGAGAAATGGGCGATTATTCCGCTTCGCTCGCCCAGCTCGGCTGCGATGTCTTAGCGCTACAAGAGATTGATATGAACCTTGCGCGTTCTGGATCTACCAACCAACCTGCCGATATCGCTGATGTTCTTAAGGCTCCGTACTGGGGCTTTGCTCCCACCGTGCATGGCACTCCTGGTTTTTCCTGGAAGAAAGTAACGAAAGAAAATGAACGCGTGCACACCTCAATCGATGCGCCATTGGTAGAGCATTACGGAATCGCGATTGTCTCAACTGTGCCGGTGCGCCAATGGCTTCGACTTGAATTGGGAAAAGCATGGATTGGCTTGCCGTTGCTGGTGGCAAATGAGAAGGGCAAAGTTGCACCTTTCTATGTCAAAGATGAACCACGCGTTGCTCTCGCTGCTGTTCTAGAAAATGGTTGGACTGTCATCAACGTCCATCTCTCATTTGTTCCGTTGGTTAATATCTTCCAACTTCTTAAAGTCTCTCGATGGGCAAAGAGAATTGAGAAGCAATATTCGACAAAGGTTGCGCTAGTTGGAGATTTCAATCTTCCTTGGGGTCTGCCCACAAAGGTAACGCGATGGGTGCGAGCAACAGATGCTCTCTCTTATCCATCATGGAAGCCAGCCATCTCCTTTGATTACATTCTCTTACGTCGAGATCAAGCGGTGAATGCATCCGAAGTAATTGCCCCAACGATGTCAATCAGTGATCATCGACCTATCTCAATCGATTTCTAACTTAAGAGCGCGGTAAGTTCTTCCAGGCTCATTAAATTTGTGCGGCGATCGGTAACTCCGGTCGGAACATAATGGAAAGCCGCGCTGACATTCTCAACCGGCGTGCCAGATAGCTTGGCCCACGCCAATCGATAGATAGCGAGCTGAATCGCAGAATCTTCATCCAGGGTCTTCGATCCAGTCTTCCAATCAACGACCTCAAAACCAGCGTCAGTCTTATAGATTGCATCGATTCGTCCGCGGACCAAAGTGCCTGCGATCACGGTTTCAAATGGAACTTCTACGCGATAGGCAGAGCGGTCACCGAATTCAGATGACAGCCATGCGCTCTTGAGTTGATCAAGGGTGCGATCTTCTTCAATCGGTTGCAAGAGATCAAAATCTTCATCGTCGAATATGGAGTAGCCAGCGAGATGACGCTCAACCCAGAGGTGGAAGGCGGTGCCACGGGAGGAGTATTCATCTCGCGCACGTGGCATTGGTCGGCGAATATTCTTCGCGAAAGCTTCTGGATCGCGCTTCATCGCGATAATCGATGAAGGAGACATCCGAACTGGGCGAGGAATTAATTGAGCGCCACGTTCAGAATTCTCAGCGATGATCGCGCGAGCATCTGCAATCCAGGATTGCATCGCCTCATCGTCCTGGCTGATCTCTGCGCTGAGATCGAGTGGCTTTGCGCTGCGAACTGTTGCAATCGCTGATTCAAATGCCTGGCGCTTATTGCCAAGCGGATCGCGTGGCCATTCGGCTGTGACCTCATCGTTCTCGCGCGGATTACGAGATCCTGATTCTGGTGGTGTGAGTTCATCAATGACTCGACCAGAGACGAGTGCAATCTCTTCCACCTTACGATAGAGCGTTGACGGTTCTAGTGGCGTCACACCTTCGCCCCAGTAGGAAGCAGAGCAGAAGAGGTGGGTGCGAGCACGTGTTACTGCAACATAGCCAAGGCGAATCTCTTCTTTGCGGCGATATTCAGAGCACTCCTTCTTGTATGCATCGAGAGCCTTATTGGCATCAGAGTTGGTAGAGATTTGTGAAAGGTTGAGTTGTGGAATAACAGCTTCATCACTGCGTAACGGGAATGGGATAAAGCGCTCATTAAAGACCCAGTTTTCCGGGCTTTTTGAGGATTTTGAAGGGAATGAGCCTTCTGTTAGCCCTGGGATTGCAACGACATCCCATTCAGCTCCCTTTGACATATGGACGGTGAGAATCTGCACAACGCTGCTATCGACATCAGGTGTGCCAGCTTTCAGGCCACCTTCTTCTTCGCTGGCAACATCGAGCCAATTAATAAATCCATTGAGTGATCCACCAGAGCGCACGAACTTACTAGCTTCATCGAGGAAACGATCAAGGTGGCGACGTCCATGCAAGCCTTCTTCTCGAAGCATGACCTCTGCTTCGAGGTTGAGGTAACGCTCAATCTCTAAAATCAAATCTGTGATGGCACCAGATGCGCGAGAGCGAAGTCGTCGAAGGTCAGCGGAGAATTGGGTAAGGCGAGCAAAACCTGCGGCGGAGAAATCACTTGCCTTTGCGGATTCGATCTCATCAAGTGCATCAATCAGTGAGCCAGCAATCTGATCATCGTTATCGCCAGTTAACGAATTGCCAGCGATGATGTTCTGGACCAGCGTGCGATTATCAGAACCTTCACTCTTTGCTCGGCTGCGAGAGAATCTACCGAGCGCTGCAATATCGCGTGGACCAAGATTGATTCGTGGGCCGGTGAGATGGCGCATTAAGGCACCGCCAGCATCGGGTGAGTTAATCACCTTTAACAAAGCGACGATATCTGCAACTTCCGGAACATGCACTAATCCGCCAAGACCAAGAACTTCAGATGCAATGCCGGCATCAGTGAGTGCCTGCTGGATAAATGGAATCTGTGATTTCTTGCGAACTAATACAGCAAAGGAGAGATCGTTCGTCTTTACGCCATTTGCACCCCAGAGAGGCAAGAAATATTCAACTATTGCTTGGCTTTCGGCCTCAAGGTTTTCGAAGATTCCGCAGGTGAGGTTGCCGATGCCGGCACCGTTGCGGGCTCGAAGCGGTTCTACTGCAAGTGTGTCATTTCGACGGACCTCATCAGAGATCAAGTTTGCAACTTGAAGGATGCTCTGATCATTGCGATAAGTAGTGAGCAAATTAAATTGCTTTGCACCAGTTGCGCCAGCTGGCTTTGGGAAGTAATTATTAAATGCTCCGATAGTTCCCGCCGCTGCACCGCGCCAAGTATAGATGGATTGGCATGGATCTCCCACGGCAGTAACAGGATGTCCTTCACCGAAAAGCGTTGAGAGCAATCGCACCTGAGAGTGGGATGTATCTTGATATTCATCCAAAAGCACAATCGGATATTTGCCGCGTTCGACGGCACCAACATCAGGAAAAGATTGTGCAATCGTTGCAGCCAGTGCAATTTGATCATCGAACGAAAGCTGACCACTTGCGCGACGTTCGGCGAGGAATTTCTCCATCATTCCGACGAGACCGATGCGTTGTTGTGAAGTACGAGCGGCGCTACGCACGCCTTCGTTCAAACCGCCACCCATACGTGCCAGCTCTGCCAATAATTTATTATCTTCGTCGATGATCTGGCTACCAGAGACTTGATGTTCGAGCGCTTGTGAAGTTAGCCCCATCAAATCTTCTACAACAGTCTTGACTGCGCTCTCATTGGTAAATCCATCTTCATCCCAATTTTGAACGATGCGGTTTGCCATCATCCAGAGCGCGGCCTCACCGAGTGGTTGCGATTCGGCATCGATGCCAAGTCGAATGGAGTGTTCAGCAAGGATGCGTCCGGCATATGAGTGGTAGGTAGTAACAGATGTATCAAAGCTAGAGAAAGGTTGCTCGATATTGCTCTTTGCCATCGCCTGCGAAAGCTGCTTCAAACGCTTACGAATACGTAGGTTGAGCTCGCCGGCGGCCTTGCGAGTAAAGGTAAGTCCAAGAATCTGATCAGGGCGCACAAAGCCATTTGCTACCAAGTACACAACACGTGATGCCATCGTCTCGGTCTTACCTGAACCGGCACCTGCAATAACGACTGCAGGTTCGAGCGGATTGGTCTTAATTGAGATGATGGCAGCTTGCTCTTCACTCGGTGATGGAAATTTAGGGTCGATCAGCTGAATTAACTTGGCTACATCAAGTGGAGAGTATTTTTCAACGAGGTCGCGGGTCATCCGATCACCGACCTTCCCTCGAGATGGACCGGGCATGATGTCTTTACCGGACAGGTGCCACAGAATGCATTCTTCTTTGCCACAAATACTGGCGCAGACATCTGAGTCGCAATTGTTTCAATCTTCTCGGTGATCTCAGCGGCGACGATTGGTGGGCGTTCGCGCGTTGTCACATCTTTTGCATCATGACCTAAGAAAACAAGGTGTGAGCCAGAGACCTCGGGGCTTGGTGTTGGCGAAGTCAGAGTCTCTTCCAACTTATTAAGGACTACCGCTAATTGATAACAGGCGAGCTGGAGATTTTCGGCAGCATCTTTCTTAGAAATTGCCTTGCCGGTTTTGAAGTCCACAACAAAGAATCGGCCATCGCTATCGACCTCCAGGCGGTCAACTGAACCTCGCACCTTTGCCTTACCGAGTTCGAATTCAAAGGTAAGTTCAACGCCGGCAACTTCGCGGTTGTTCTTGCGGTGGTATTCGGCGAAGCGTTGCAACATTAATTGAGCCCGGCGCAACTGCGTCTTGCTGATCCATCCTGATGAATCGCTGATCAGTGGCCAAGCGGTGTCGAGTGAATCAAAGAGGAATTGATCGGTGATATCTGCGCCTTCGACTTTAAGTCGTGCGTATTCGTGGATCACAGAACCTAATAACTGTGCAGTGGAGTCACCATTTGAACCACCGTTGCGCTCGAGTAACCACTTAAGACCGCACTGTTCGAATGATTCTGCAGCACTTGGTGAGATTGGAACCAAGTCGCCATCTGAAAAGAGCGGTGCATCAGTTGATAGCGGATGCGAACCGAGCCAATTATCTGTATCTGCCACTGCGATATGTGATGAAGAGAGCGTGGCCAGAATCGACGCGGCAGCGGGCGCCTTTGATGTGGAGAGCGCACGGCGGAGGGATGCCACCAGCGCATTGGCAGTCAATGGCCGGGCGTTATCAAATGTCATGGATGTGAAATCTTCGGATTCGGATGCCTCAAGGAAGAAGGCTGAGGGCGAATCATCTTCACGCGTAACGGCAGTGATGTGAAGCTGATCTGTCGCCCGAGTTGTCGCTACATGAAAGAGACGTCGTTCATCTTCAGCTAAAGAATGCGCAGTGATGAGATCGAGCGTTGTTTGCGGTAACTCTTCACCGTGACGTTCGCGTTCGACCAATCGCTCTGCACCGAGCAAGGTGCTTCGTTGCTTGAGGTTTGGCCAAATACCTTCTTGTATACCGGCAACAAATACTCGCTTAAATTGAAGTCCCTTTGCCGAATGCACGGTAAGGAGTTCTACGACATCAGGGCGAACACCTTGAGTGGTAATCAAGTCAGAGACGATGTTCTCTTGTGAAATTTCATCGAGGAAGATTCGTGGATTGCTACCTGGCATTCGATCGATGTGACGAGCCGCAGAGTCAAAGAGTTGCACCATTGCATCGAGATCACGATCTGCTGCAGCCCCGCGAGATCCACCTCGCAGTGCAGAACGTTGCCACGCCTCGAGAATTAATTGGTTCTCGCTATTTTCTGCGGTAGACCAGATAGCCCAGAGGAGATCATGGATAGTCGCGTTCTTCTTCCGGACTGAGGCACGTGCAGAAACCAATAACTTATGGACACGATTGAGCTCTGCGGATTCTTCGATTGGAATATCACCTTTATCGATTGCGTCGATAATCATCTGAGAGCCGGTACGGGTATCGAGCGCTTCATCTCGCGCCTTAAGTAGCGAGGTACGGATTCGGCGGAGAGAGATAGAGCTAGCGCCACCGAACTCAGAGAGCAAGAGCTGTTCGCATTCAGCAATAGTTGGTTTCTCTGAACGGGATGCAATCCGGGCCATCAATAAAAATGGCGCTATTGCTGCATTTGAGGCGATTGCTTCGCGGTCGCCCGCAACCGGAACGCCGGTCTGACCAAGTGCGCGACGGATAGCGGTAGCAGTGGTGTTATGTGCGCGAAGAATGATCGCCATTTCGGAATATGCGATGCCCTCCATCAGGTGCGCACGCTTGATTTGGTAGGCGATGTATTGCGCTTCTTCTGCTTCAGAGCGAAGTTCAACGGCAAACTTTGTTGGAGCACCCCAGTGATTTACATCCAAAGTGATTGTTGTTGCAGCTGGAAAGTTGGCTTCAAGGTATTGATTGACGCCATCAGGGTCAGAGCCGCGGAAGCGACCGACTGCAGATTGTGGATCGACCACGAGGAAAAGATCTTGGCCCGCCAACATCTGCAGTAAGCGACGTTGCGCTGGATCGGTCTCATGGAATTCATCGACCATGATCGTTGTAAAACGTGAACGAAGTTCGGTGAGGAGATCCGGGTTATTTGTTAGGTGAGCAATTGCAGAGTTAATGATCTCGGATGGATCAATGCGCATCTTTGAATCGCCCGCACCTGAATCCATGTTTGCAGAGATCTCGAGATATTGCTCCCAGAATGTTGCCGCCGCTGGCCAGAACTTTTCACCGAGGCGCTTGCCCTTTGCGGCGAGTTCTTCAGGTGTTAGCCCACGCTCATTAGCGCGCATCATCAAATCGCGGAGTTCGCGGACGAAGCCTTGAGTAAGAAGTGGCTCGCCCATTGTTGTTGAATTCTCAGCTGATTGATCATGGCGCAAATCAGATGGCCACCAATCAACCTGATCATCAATATTTCCTTGCAAGAGCGATTTGATAAATGACTCTTGCTCAGCACCGGAAATCAATACTGTTTCGCGATATGTGTCTCCGGATTGCATCGAGAGAATCGAGAATGCAAGTGCGTGAAAGGTGCGCGCAACAGGCTCTTGCACAGTTCCATCAGATGCAATCACAATCGCATCACGGATTTCAGAGGCGCGTTCGCGGCCAAATGCGAGAATAAGTATTGATTCAGGGTTAGCGCCGCTACGAATTCGATCGATAGCTGCCTCAACGAGAGTTGCGCTCTTGCCCGTACCAGTTGCACCACGAAGGATCAGCGGCGATCTGCGATGAGCAATCGCTGCACCTTGCTTCTCGTCAAAGCTAAGTTGAGTAACCTGAAATGGGTTGGCTACGAGATGTAGACCGAAACCTTCTGCTGATTTACTCATAGAGCGAATTCAACCCTAAGCGGGTGACAAATCCCCGCTAACTCTTACGGCTGCGCGCACGGAGTGCGAAGAATCCACCAAGAATGGTCACAAGTGCGATTGCTCCAACTATTGGGAGCGGGAGGACTCCATCGTTCTTCTCGGGCAGGTATGGCGAAGAAGTTACGACTGGGGCGTTAACGGAAAATGTGAAGGAATCAGAGACTTTATGGCCATCTGCAGAAACGACTCTGTAGGTGACTTCGTAAACGCCTGCCTCATAGTCAGCGGTGGGAATGGTCGCAGATATGACATTGCCATCCACCGTGAGATTGGTGAGCTCAATAGCCGGTCCATCAAAGTGTGTCAGCATAAGCGAATTAACATCTTGATCTGAGAGAGTGAGTAATTCTTCAGAAAACGTTGCGCGGATATCGAGCGGCATCACATCAAAAATTTGATCCTGAACTGGGAAAGTTGAAACAACTCCAGCGTGTGCGTTCGCATTGACCGGCACTAACAATATTGCGATCGATATCAAAGAAATTAATGTGCGCTTCATAGATGCAATGTTACTGACCGAAATACTAAATTCGGCGCTAACAATCGCGCCTAGAATTTGTATTTACGGTCTTAGCAAGCTGAGAAACGAATAAAGGGTTGATATAGGCGCGATTGTTAGCGCCGGATCAACCCTTTATTGTTAATGTAAAGGCTAAATCGTTTTACTTGTCGCGCTTCGCACGTGAAGTTGCACGGGCACGCTCTGCGCCATCGAGGACAACCTTACGGATACGAACAACTGCTGGAGTAACTTCAACGCATTCATCTTCGCGACAGAATTCGAGAGCACCTTCCATGTTGAGCTTCTTAGGTGGAATCAACTTTTCAGAATCATCGGTACCTGAAGCACGCATATTTGTAAGCTTCTTTTCGCGTACACAGTTAACATCCATATCGTCAGAACGTGAGTTCTCACCGATAACCATGCCCTCATAAACCTCATCGCCTGGTTCAACGAAGATTGTTCCGCGCTCTTGAACGCCAGTAAGTGCGTATGAAGTAACTGCGCCCATACGGTCTGAAACGAGTGATCCTGTTCCACGTGTACGAAGTTCACCGAACCATGGCTCGTATGAATCGAAGACGTGGTGGAGCAAACCTGTTCCGCGAGTTTCAGTAAGGAACTCGGTACGGAAACCAATGAGACCACGTGATGGAACCTTGTACTCAAGGCGAATCCAACCGGTGCCATGGTTAACCATTTGTTCCATGCGGCCCTTACGAAGTGCCATCAACTGAGTAAGCACACCGAGGTAATCTTCAGGTGCATCAATTGTTAAACGCTCCATTGGCTCGTGCAGCTTGCCATCAACCATCTTGGTAACAACCTGTGGCTTTCCGACTGTGAGCTCGAAGCCTTCGCGCTTCATGATTTCAACGAGAACAGCGAGCTGAAGCTCACCGCGACCCTGGACTTCCCATGCATCTGGGCGCTCAGTGTTGAGAATACGAAGTGAAACGTTACCGATGAGCTCTTTATCAAGACGATCCTTAACCTGACGAGCTGTAAGGAGCTTGCCTGACTTACCTGCAAGTGGTGAAGTGTTGATACCAATTGTCATAGAGATTGATGGCTCATCAACCTTGATCAATGGAAGTGCATGTGGGTTCTCGAGATCTGCAAGAGTCTCGCCCAGTGTAATTGTTTCAATACCTGCAATCGCAACGATGTCACCAGGTCCTGCTTCAAGACCAGGTACTCGCTCGAGCGCTTCAGTAATAAGAAGCTCAGAAATCTTTACGCGCTCTTGTGTTCCATCAGTCTTTATCCACATTACAGACTGACCCTTCTTCAAGGTGCCTTCGTGGATACGCATCAAAGCGAGACGACCAAGGAATGGTGAAGAGTCAAGGTTTGTCACGTGTGCCTGAAGTGGTGCACCCTCATGATAAACAGGTGCAGGAACAGTGTCCTGAATAACCTGGAAGAGCACATCGAGGTTCTCTTCATCAGGCAATCCGCCATCTGCTGGACGAGTCATTGAAGCGCGACCGTTCTTTGCAGATGCGTAGACAACTGGGAAATCAATCTGATCTTCATTTGCATCGAGATCAAGGAATAGCTCGTATGCCTCATCGACTACCTCTGCGATTCGTGCATCGGGACGGTCAACCTTATTGATAAGCAAGATAACTGGAAGGTTCTTCTGCAGCGCTTTACGAAGTACGAAGCGAGTCTGTGGAAGTGGTCCTTCAGATGCATCAACGAGCAAGATAACGCCATCAACCATTTCGAGACCGCGCTCAACCTCGCCACCGAAGTCAGCGTGGCCCGGAGTATCAATAATGTTGATAACAGAATCACCGCGACGAACCGCAGTGTTCTTAGCAAGAATCGTAATTCCCTTTTCGCGCTCGAGGTCCATCGAGTCCATCATGCGGTCTTGACCCTCGTCCTGCTTCTTGTGAGCAGCGAAAGCGCCTGACTGCCAGAGCATCGCATCAACCAGTGTTGTCTTTCCATGGTCAACGTGAGCAATGATCGCGACGTTACGGATGCTGTCGCGGGTCTTTACAGGCAGGTCTTTGAGGTGTGCTTGGGTCTTTGGCATTGAAAAGAAACTCCATAAATAAGGGCACTTACGTGCGAAGTGCAGACCCAAATCTTACCGTAGAGCCTTCTTTACAGATAATCGCCTCGTGTTTAGGCGTCGTTCGTCTAATAGAAATATCGGTCAATAGACTGCACCCATGCGCCTTGGGGTCCTCGATGTCGGTTCAAATACTGTTCATCTACAAATCATGGATGCCCATCATGGATCTGCGCCGATTCCCTATCAGAGCTTTAAAGAAGAGATTCGGCTCGCTGAATTTCTGACTGATTCTGGGGATCTTTCAACTGATGGAATTAACACATTGCTTGCCACTCTCAATCGATTAAAGAATCAAGCGCGCGATATAAAAATTGATGAAACTCTCGCATTTGCAACTTCTGCAATCCGCGAGGCGAATAATTCTGAGAAGGTTCTCGAGGCAGTTCTCGATGAAACTGGAATTGATCTACAAGTTCTTTCCGGAGAAGATGAAGCACGATTTACATTTCTTGCCGTCCGCCGTTGGGTTGGTTGGTCTGCCGGTGATGTTGTACTTCTTGATATCGGCGGAGGTTCACTCGAGATTGCACGTGGCGATCAAGAAAATCCTCAGTATTCAAATTCGGTAATGCTGGGTGCAAGTCGCATGACGCGTCAATTTCTCAGCGGAGACCCCTTTACCGAAAAATCTTTGAAGAAGCTGGAAAAGCATATTGAGGAAACCCTCCGGACTCTTAAGAGCGAAGTCGGCGATACTTCAAAGTGCACCGCTATCGGTACTAGTAAGACATTTCGCACCTTGCGACGCATTCAAGAGAACTACCTGCCTGAACTCGGCAAAGATCTCAAGCTAGAAGGAATACAGAAGATCACTGGCAAGTTGCAGTTAATGACTCACTCACAACGAGCTGCCTTGCCTGGAGTATCAAATAGTCGCGCTCGTCAGATTGTCGCGGGCGCAATGGTTGCTCAGAAAGCAATGGAGAGCCTAGGGATTGAGAAGTTAACTCAATGCCCATGGGCTCTCCGTGAAGGAATCGTTTTACAACGACTCGATTGGCTTAAATCGTAGGTCGAGCTAAGAACTCCACCGCAACAATCTTGTCTCCGCGGTGATGAACAATCCATGCATCTGCTGGACTCAAGTCATCTGATGAATACTCAACGCGAGCAATCTTTGAGAGCACGTGAGGAATAATTGGGTTGTGGCCAGAAACTAATTGATTGCCATCGAACTTCATTACCTGGCGGACATATTCAACCGATGTCTTGGCGCTCTTCTCAAATGATTCCTCGTTCAAATCCTTAGAGACATTTACCTTAACTCCAGAAACAGTTGAGAATGGCTCAACTGTGGTGAAACATCGAGTTGCATCGGATGAGTAAATACCTTGAATACCAAATGGCTCAAGCTGCTTAACCAACTTTTGGCTCTGCTGAACGCCATCATTATTGAGCGGACGATCTAAGTCATAGTCATTCCACTCGCTGCGCTTTACAGCCTTGGCGTGACGCAAGAGAACTAGCGTTGATGCGTATCGCTCTTTAGCCATGAAATCATCGAGTAAATCGCGATCTTCATCATGGGTAAGGAAGTGACGCGCTGTCTTTGAGTCGACCCACTCGATTTTATCCACTTCAGCATTTGGCACGAATGGGGCGGCATCAGCCTTTGCACGTGCCATCCAATACTTAACTTTCTTCTTATTCTCATCAACCTTGTAAGAGGTTGTTCCTAGGTACTGGCCGAAGATCGCATCAACGCCAGTCTCTTCTTTGACTTCACGATAGGCCGCAGCAATTGGTGATTCGCCATCATCGACTTTGCCCTTTGGAAAAGACCAGTCGTCGTACTGTGGACGGTGAATTACGAGCACTTCTAGTTCAAATGGAGAGTTCTCGCGCCAAATAATTGCGCCTGCAGCTCTGATCATTTCTTATACCTTTCAATGAAGTACTCCTGGAAATCTTCCAGGGGCTTACCTTCCGGACCGTTCTTGATGTAGAGCCAAGAATCATCTTCTGTCATCTCCCACATGCGAAAACGTGGAGAGACCGAGAGATCCAAGATTGTGCGGAGTGCATCTTGATGCGCAACTTCATCAACTCGTAGAAGTGCTTCTACTCTGCGATCGAGATTGCGCTCCATCATGTCTGCGCTGCCGATGTAGTACTCAGGGCTACCGCCATTGTGGAAGCTATAAATGCGTGAGTGCTCGAGGAATCTACCGAGGATGGAGCGCACTCGAACATTGCGGAACTTGGCAACCTTGCTCAAGCGGAAAGAACATGCTCCGCGGACGAGCAGGTCAATCGGTACGCCATCTTTAGCCGCCGCATAGAGCGCTTCAATCATCTGGTTATCTACGAGAGAATTTACTTTCCATCGAATTTGTGATGGCTTTCCATCTAGGTGATTTCGACGCTCGTGTTCAATCTTTTCTAGCAAACTTGAGCGAATTCCATGTGGCGCGACAAGAAGTCGTGAATAGTGGGACTCGGAGTGAACTCCACTGAGATGGTTAAAGAGTGTGAGCAAATCCTGGCCGAGCGCTTGATCTGCACTCATGATTCCTAAGTCATCATAGATACGAGCAGTCTTTGGGTTGTAGTTACCTGTACCAATATGCGAGTACACGGTTAAACCGTGCTCTTCTTTGCGGACAACCAAGCTCGCTTTCGCATGTGTCTTAAGACCTAGGACTCCGTAAACAACGTGTGCACCGGCATCTTCAAGTTTCTTCGCCCATCGCACATTTGCTTGTTCATCAAAGCGCGCACGAAGTTCGATAACGGCCAATACCTGCTTGCCAGCCTTTGCTGCCTCAATCAGAGACTTCATGATCTGCGAATCACCTGAGGTGCGATAAAGAGTCTGCTTGATAGCCAAGACCTTTGGATCTTGGGCTGCGAGTTCTACAAATCGAGTAACCGTCGAAGTAAAGGTTTGGTATGGGTGATGGAGCAGAATTTCACCCTCACGGATAGCGGAGAAGAAAGCATCAGCATCGTGTCGATCGATATCTTCTAATGGATGTGGCTGCACCGATCGCAAAGGCGCATCTTTGAGATGTGGGAGGTCAATGCCTGACATCTCAAATAAGTAAGTCAGATCTAGAGGCGGCTTATGGATAAAGACCTCGGCAGTGGAAATCTCGAGCTCTTCGGTGAGTTTCTCAAGCAATCTTGGTGCCACGCCCTGCTCAACTTCCATGCGCACAGCTGCACCGAATTTACGTCGTGAAAGTTCTTCTTCTAAAGATTCAAGCAAATCGTCGGCATCATCTTCATCGATATCAAGATCTTGATTTCGAGTTACACGGAAGAAGTAGATCTCTTCCATCTTCGCACCTGGCAAAAGAAGGTGGAGATGTTCGGCAATCAGATCTTCGAGTAATACGTAAGAAAAGTCGGTGCCGTTAATTCGAACCATACGCGAGACGTTTGATGGCACTTTAACTCGCACAAACTGTTCTTCACCGGTATTTGCGTTGCGACCAATGATTCCCAGATTGAGCGAGAGACCTGAGATATGTGGGAAAGGATGAGCAGGATCAGATGCAAGAGGAGTAAGAACTGGAAATATCTCTCTGACGAATTTCTCAGTGAGGGGAATCTTCTCAGCATCAGAAAGTGAATCCCACTTCACGCGCCTAATGCCCTCTTCCGCAAGACGAGGTTTGAGGTCATTGATTAATAAGAATGAGACTCGTTCTTGAAGAATTCGTACTTTTCCATGTATCGCAGCCAGCAGCTCTTTCGGAGTGAGCCCGGAGATCAATAGATCATTATTTCCATATTCAATCTTCCGCTTCAGGCTGGCAACGCGCACCATGAAGAATTCATCTAGATTCGAAGAGTAAATCGCCAGAAATTTAACGCGTTCCAATAGAGGTAACTTTTGATTCTCTGCCAGTTCAAGGACGCGGGTATTGAAGTCGAGCCAGCTGAGATCGCGGTCGATGAAGTTATTCTGAGCGTTCTTCACACGCCTAGATTCACCGCCGAAAGTGAACGGCAGGTGAGCGAAGGAGGACTTTTGCCCCAACAGGGGCGGAATTAATCCTATTTAGCCTTATATCCAGCAGGGCACTTCGGCTTTACGCCCTTTACTGTTTTCACAGTCTTGCCCTTCGCGCATTTGATTGTTTTCACTGCAGACTTTGTTTCCGATGGAGTTGGTGTCGGAGTTGGCGCAACTTCCTTTGGCTTCTCTTGTGACAACTTGATCTTGATTGTTGGTGCACTAAATGAGAATCCATATGCAGCTAAATAGAGCCAACCGTTCTTTTCATTGAGAACTGTTGTTGCAACTTTCTGTTCGCCATCTGCAGAAGTCACCGAGATTGAAGCTGAAATTGGCGCATTGGTAAATCCATAGAGGCAGCGCGCCGTATCAGAGCGCATTGCAAGATCGTAAGAACCCGAAGTGAGAGTCTTTCCATCAGGTAGGAAGTGAAGACCAGCAACTTTATATTGAAGTGACTCGCCATCCCAGGTTGGTGCATTTCCTGAATAAGCCATCGCATTTGTCGTGACAAAGCCAACGAGCTTCGAAGTATCGCTCATGCATTTATTGTCAGAGTTGTTTTGAATCGAAGAAAGATTCCAATAAGAATGGACCTCGGTGGCAGTGTTCTTTACTGATTCGGCCAAGGTAGTAACAATAGTTGAGGCAAAGGGGTTCTCTGGATAGAACTGGCGCCAGAAGGAAGTCTCGAAGAGGCCACGTCCTAGACTCCAGCGATTGTTATATCCATCCACGAACTCTTTTGTCATTTCTGACTTATTGAATTGCGCATACATCATTGGCACATCAACTGAATCGGCCGCGACAGATAAGGTGTTGTAAGAATCATTGATTGGAGTCACAGTAATCTCAGGCTTAGCGATTCTTCCGTGAAGCCAGCCTGTGACCTTGTTTGAAAGCTTCATGACGAGCTTGACTCGGGTTCCTGGTGAGAATTCAACTCGCTCTGCACAATACCCGACCTCAGTCGCAACACATGTTCCGTCAAACGTTATCTCACCGGTATCCGTGATGCTGGCATAAATTCCACCGGCTGCTGGGCCAAAAACAATGCCAGGTTCTTTATATCCCGCTGCGTTCTTACCTTTGACTGCAAAAACAGATGCATTGAAATTAGTGACCCGAGCACTTCCCTTTGAATAAATCCAACGTACCTTGGCGTTGACTACATACTGATCTGTTCCACCCGAGTTCGTCACACCTGGTGCATCCCAGAGTGAACTTCGCGAGCCACCTGGCATTCCTAATTCTGGCAACCCCGAAAAGGTCTTGCCTTTGAAATAACGATTGAATTTTGCAACAACTACAGTTCCATCTGGTTTTGTGAACTCAAGACCGTCAATGCAATTTTCAACAATACTTCTGCAGGTTGGAAGGATGCTATTGACGCTGAGATCCGCATCCGGACCAAGGTTGCACCCATGAGTATTGAATTCATCGCAGAATTTTGTTAGCTCAGGAGTTTCAACTGCAGTTCCATTCCAGACCGCTTGTTGCACTGGATTATTGACGATGAAAGAAAATGGATTTTCCACCAGATCTTCGACTGACAGTGCTTGTCGATCGCCTCCTTGAGGGAAGCCCGGGAAAAGAGTCGCCTGCGCAGATGGTGCAACCAATGCTGTTACTGAAATTGCAATGACAAGGAGGCGAAATGATCTGCGAAAGTTCATCCTCGAAGTTTAAAGAGGGCTTTCTCTTTTCAGTAGGCAGTGACTAAACAATGACCATTCAACAATTAAACGTTGAAGCGGAATTCGACAACGTCACCATCGTGCATGACGTAATCCTTGCCTTCCATACGCACCTTGCCAGCAGACTTTGCCTCTGCCATTGATCCTGCCGCCATCAAATCATCAAATGAAACGATTTCAGCTTTGATAAAGCCCTTCTGGAAATCAGTATGGATTACACCTGCTGCCATTGGCGCAGTGTCACCCTTATGAATTGTCCAGGCGCGAGCTTCCTTTGGACCTGCTGTTAAGTAAGTTTGAAGACCAAGAGTGTCAAAGCCAACGCGAGCAAGAGTCGCAAGACCTGGTTCTGTCATTCCAACTGCTTCTAGAAGTTCCATTGCATCTTCATCAGGAAGTTCGGCAAGCTCTGCCTCAGTCTTTGCATCAAGGAAGATTGCCTCTGCTGGTGCAACGAGCGCTGAGAGCTTTGCGCGAAGTTCGGTATCGCCAAGTTCTGCAGCATCTACGTTAAAGACATAGAGGAACGGCTTTGCAGTAAGGAGGTGAAGTTCGTAGATAAGAGCGAGATCAACCTTCGATGTTGAAAGTGGCTTACCTGATTGCAGATGCGCCTCTGCCTCTTTGACCGCCTCGAGAACGGCTGTCTTTGTCTTATCGGTGCGCGCCTCTTTTTCAAGACGTGGAATTGCCTTCTCAATTGTCTGTAAGTCAGCGAGCGCAAGTTCGGTGTTGATGGTTTCGATATCACTTGAAGGATCAACGCGACCATCGACGTGAACAACATCGCCATCGGTGAAGACGCGGATAACCTGACAGATTGCATCGGTCTCGCGAATATTGGCAAGGAACTTATTACCAAGGCCGGCACCCTCAGATGCGCCTTTAACGATTCCCGCGATATCAACGAAAGAAAGGGCAGCTGGAAGGAGCTTCTCAGAACCGAAGATCGTTGCAAGCTTTGCTAGGCGCTCATCCGGCACACCGACTACGCCAACGTTTGGCTCGATCGTTGCGAAGGGGTAGTTCGCTGCGAGGACGTTGTTCTTAGTTAAGGCGTTAAAAAGGGTCGATTTTCCGACGTTGGGAAGGCCGACGATTCCAATGGAGAGGCTCATAGTGGTCGAGAGTACGGCGTGCTCTAGGCATCCGTGAAATCAGCCGATTTGTCACCCGCCCCTGCGACGATAGCCCCATGTCCAACGCGTTAATCACATCTCTCGTCCTTCTTATTGGCCTCGCTATCGGCCTTGCTATCGGTATCTGGTTTGGCCGATCACAAGCATCTGCATCTACCGGCGAGGTCAGCACTCTGCAGGCACTTCTTGCAAAGAGCGAGGAACGGTTAAAAGAGGTCGAGGCGAAGAACGAGAGCCAGACAAAGATTGCAACGCAGATGGAAGAGATGAAGACCACCGTTGAACGCATGCGCGTGCAGGCACAAGATGCCGCGGAAAAGCGCGTGGCATCTGAGGTCGAACTCAAATCAACAATTAACGAGATGCGTACTGCATCGACCAATCTCTTTGATGAGACTCGCAAGATTGCTGGCGCCCTCTCTAGTTCACAATCACGTGGAAAATTTGGAGAAGCACAGCTCGAACTCTTGCTCGAACAAGCCGGCTTACGTGAAGGTATCGAATACGACGCACAGCGCTCTACAACAGATGCTGACTCTTCCGGTATTCCTGATGTCACCGTCAAGATGCCTGGCAATTCTCAAATCTTTATCGATTCAAAGTTTCCATTCGAACGATTCCTCGATGCATTTGCGACCGAAGATCAATCTGCGCGCGATGAATACCTCACATCGCATACTAAGGATTTGCTCAAGCATGTAGATGCCCTTGCTAAGCGTGGATATCACAAGTCCGCGGGTTCTCCTGATGTTGTTGTGCTCTTCCTTCCTTTTGAAACGCTATTAGCTGAAGCACTCCGTCTTGATCCGATGCTGCTAGAAAAGGCATTTAAAGTCGGCGTCACAATCGCAACACCAACATCGATGATGGCGCTGCTGCGCACAGTCGGCCATATCTTTACCCGCAATAAGTTGGCTGAAAACGCCGATGACATCACCAAGGTTGCATCGACATTCTTAAAGAACATCACCTTGCTCCATAGCAAGATCATCGCCGTCGGTAAGGCAATTAATAACACCTCGAAGGCTTATGAAGACCTGATTCCAACTGCAGAGAAGACCGTGCTCTCACCTGCGAAGAAAATCAGCGCACTCGGTGTTGCCGGCGATAAGGAAAAGCTGGCAATCCCATATCCTGAAGCCCCTGCAGATGTGCGCGAGCTCAATAACCCTGATCTCGTTGAAGTTGAAGATTTTATTGATGTAGAGATTGTTGAGGAGTAATAAATGTCAGAGAAGAAGATGAGTATTAAGAAACCAACGATTCCTGGCCCTGGCCTTAAGAAAGAAGGCATCGTCGTTCTGCAAGTCCTCTTCATCGGACTCTTTACCTTTGCCGAGCTATCTATTCGCGGCGGTGCAGGAATTCTCTCTGGGTTGGTTCTCATTGTTGTTACCTACGGTGGCATCGCCTATGGCCGCACCGGAACTCGTTATGTCACAGCAGTAACTCCACCACTTGCATATGCAGCAACAATCTTGTCTTACACAATCATGCACAATGGGCTGCGCATCTCTCGAGTTGGCGTTGATTTCATGGCTGCACTTGCCAGCGTTGCACCATATTTGATTCTCGCTGCAGGTTATGGCTGGTTCCAGTTCCTTAATGAGAAGGCGAAGAACCGTCCTTCAAAGCGCAAGCAAGAAGCTACCGCTTAATTACTTTCCAGCAGCCTTCATCTCTGCACGAAGGTTCTGTGGCAAGGCAAAGGTAAGAGACTCTTTCTTCGCCTCTACCTCTTGCTGATCATGGAACCCATGTACCTCAAGCCATTTCAACAGATCTCGCACGAGGATTTCTGGCACCGATGCACCACTAGTAACACCAACTGTTTCAACACCTTCTAGCCATTCATCCTTTGCCTCAGATGCGTAATCAACAAGGTAGGCAGCCTTTGCGCCGTACTCGAGCGCAACCTCAACGAGGCGCACAGAGTTAGAAGAGTTTGTTGAACCAACGACGAGAACTAAATCTGATTGAGCTGCAATGCCGCGAATTGCTTCCTGGCGGTTCTGTGTCGCATAACAGATGTCATCTGATGGTGGAGATGCAATCTCTGGAAAACGTTCCTTCAAGATTGCAACTGATTCGAGCGTTTCATCAACGCTCAGCGTTGTTTGGCTAAGCCAAATCAAATTCTTGCCAGGTGTTGGCTGCACATTACGAGCACCATCAAGGCCATCGACAACACGAACTTGTCCAGGCGCTTCGCCGGCAGTTCCTTCAACTTCTTCATGGCCTTCGTGGCCGATCAACAAAATTTCTGTATCGGCATCTGCAAAGCGCTTAACCTCATGGTGCACCTTTGTCACAAGCGGACATGTTGCATCAATAGTTTTTAGGTTGCGTCGTTCTGCCTCTGCATGCACCGCAGGAGAAACACCGTGAGCCGAGAAGACAACTGTCTTTCCTTCCGGAACTTCATCGGTCTCGTTTACAAAGATGACTCCGCGCTGTTCGAGCGTTGCCACAACATGCTTGTTGTGAACGATCTCTTTGCGGACATAGAGAGGGGCGCCATAGAGCTCGAGCGCCTTTTCCACGGTGACAATGGCGCGGTCAACGCCAGCACAATATCCACGCGGCGCAGCGATCAAAACTCTCTTGGTCATAGCCGCAGTCTATTAGCCTTGCCCCATGTTCGAAACTTCAAGTGAATCCCCCGCGCCAGTGCGCGTGGTCACGGAAGCGATAAAAGAGTATGTGGACCGCCTCGGCCCAATCTGGATTGAGGGCGAAATTGCAGAGCTCAACGAACGCAGCGGAATGATGGCCTTTATGCGCCTGCGCGATACCAGCGCAGATATGAGCCTTTCGGTGATGTGCCATAAATCAGTGATTGCCGCAGTGAAGCCACTGCCAGCAAATGCGCGCGTTGTTATTTATGCAAAGCCATCTTGGTATACAAAATCAGGAACGTTATCGATGGCGGCAAAAGAGATTCGCCAAGTTGGAGTCGGTGAATTACTAGCGCGACTTGAGGCGTTGAAATCTCTACTCGCGGAAGAAGGTCTCTTCTCCATTGATCGAAAAGTTGCGCTGCCGGTCTTGCCTCGAAAAGTCGGTCTGATCTGTGGTCGCAACACCGATGCAGAGAAAGATGTCGTTGAAAATGCAAGACGTCGTTGGCCAGCTGTTCAATTTGAGATTCGTGAAGTTGCTGTTGCGGGCGCAAGAGCGGTCGTTGAAGTTTCAGCGGCACTTCGCGAACTGGAGGCCGATGAAGATGTGGATGTCATCATCATTACTCGAGGTGGAGGTGATTTTGAAGATCTCTTGCCATTTAGCGATGAGTCACTTGTTCGTCTTGCGGCATCGTGTGAGACCCCGATTGTCAGCGCTATTGGCCACGAGAAAGATTCACCACTACTTGATTTTGTAGCCGACTATCGCGCCTCTACGCCAACCGATGCAGCCAAACGTGTTGTTCCCGATATCGCTGAAGAAGTAAGCAATATTCAGAAACTTCGCGACCGGGCATATCGTGCATTGTCAGCTCGCGTTGAATATGAAAGCAACTTCATCGCGCAGTTGCGATCTCGCCCAGTCATGAAAGATCCTGGCGCATTCCTGACCATCTTGAGCGAAGAACTGAACGACCTTCGCCAGCGATCAACCCGAAGCTTTAGCGCCACTATCGATGCGGAACGAAAAGAGTTGAAGGCGATTACCGCCCACCTTCGTTCGCTCTCACCGCAATCAACCCTGGATCGTGGATATTCAGTCGTTCGCAACGCCAAGGGTGATGTCATCCGCGATCCGAAGCAGTTGAAATCTGGTGACCAGCTTGCGATTAAGGTCGCAAAGGGCGAGACCAGCGCCACAGTTAATTAAAGGTCACATCTCAATGGCCTTGGCCATGTGAGTGCAACAAGGTTTGCGGAGTAGATTTGGCTCATGGACGATAAGAAGCCTTCCGCCGCAAAATTAAGTTATGAAGCAGCTCGTGATGAGCTCGCTGAAATCGTTGAATCCCTGGAAGATGGAAGCGCATCGCTCGAAGAATCGCTCAAGTTATGGGAGCGCGGCGAAGAGCTAGCCAAGATCTGCCAAGAGTGGCTCGATGGCGCAAAGGAAAAGCTGGCCTCAGTAAAGAAGGAGGCGAAGTAAATGTCTCCAACATTTTCATACTCAGATCTTCTTCCTATTGGTGATGACACCACGCAGTATCGCTTCATCGGCAAAGAGGGCGTGTCAGTTGTAAAGCTTGGCGATAAAGAGTTTTTACAAGTCGAACCGGAAGCAATCGCAAAGCTAACCGAGACGGCAATTCACGATATTTCTCATTACCTGCGTCCAGAACATTTACAACAGCTCGCCAACATTATGAAGGATCCTGAAGCATCGGCAAATGATCGCTTCGTCGCGCTAGACCTTTTAAAGAATGCCAACATCGCAGCCGGTGGAGTTCTTCCAATGTGTCAAGACACCGGCACTGCAATCGTAATGGGCAAGAAGGGTCAATATGTTTTGACCACTGCCAAAGATGAAGTCGCAGTCGCACAAGGTGTTTACGATGCCTACACGAAGCTCAACCTTCGTTATTCGCAGATGGCCCCAGTAACAACATGGGAAGAGAAGAACACTGGCAATAACCTGCCCGCACAAATTGAGATCTACGCTGATTCTGAGCACCAGGATGAGTACAACTTCCTCTTCATCGCAAAGGGTGGCGGTAGCGCAAATAAGTCTTATCTCTACCAAGAGACAAAAGCTGTGCTTAATCCAGCATCTTTTATGAATTGGCTCGATGAGAAGTTACGTTCATTGGGAACAGCGGCATGTCCTCCGTATCACCTAGCAATAGTTATTGGTGGCACAAGTGCTGAGCACACATTGAAGACTTCAAAGCTTGCATCGACTCATTACCTCGATAACTTGCCAACTACAGGTGATGCGGCAACAGGACGTGGCTTCCGTGATCTCGACCTGGAAAAGCAGGTACTTGAGCTCACTCGCACGCTAGGAATCGGCGCTCAATTCGGTGGTAAGTACTTCTGCCACGATGTTCGCGTCGTTCGTTTGCCGCGTCACGGAGCCTCACTTCCTATTGCAATTGCTGTCTCTTGTTCTGCCGATCGCCAAGCAAAGGCAAAGATCACCAAGGATGGAATCTTCCTAGAACAACTCGAGACTGATCCTGTTCACTTTATGCCCGAGACCACTGATTCTCATCTCGACGATAACGTTGTGAAGATTGATCTCAATCAGCCAATGGCTGATATCCGAGCTGAACTCTCTAAGTACCCAGTAAAGACACGTGTCTCTTTAACCGGCACCATCGTTGTTGCACGCGATATCGCTCATGCGCGAATCAAGGCGATGATCGATGAGGGCAAGCCAATGCCTGATTACTTGAAGAACCATGCCGTGTATTACGCAGGACCGGCTAAGACACCTGCAGGTTATGCATCAGGATCATTTGGTCCGACAACTGCCGGCCGTATGGATTCTTATGTTGATTACTTCCAATCCCACGGCGGTTCATTTGTGATGCTCGCTAAGGGCAACCGCTCAAAGGCTGTCACCGATGCATGTGCAAAGCATGGCGGTTTCTACCTCGGCTCTATCGGTGGACCAGCTGCTCGCCTTGCTCAGGATTGCATTAAGAAGGTTGAAGTCTTGGACTTTGAAGATTTAGGAATGGAAGCTGTCTGGAAGATTGATGTTGTGGACTTCCCGGCATTTATCGTTGTCGATGACAAGGGCAACGACTTCTTCGCAGAGACTATGCGCCCGCTCGTCATTGGATCTAAGCCGCTTTAAAAATCACCTTGGCTTAGTAATAATGCGAGCGCTTGAACTTTGCCCAGGCTTTGCATGGGGTCTCATAGCGAATATCGATGTAGCGAAGTCCCCAACGAATCTGGGTGACTGGGTTTGTGCGCCAGTCGGTGCCGACAACTTCCATCTTTGATGCAGGAAGCGCCTGAGCGATTCCGTGGGCACCTGAACGATAGTTATGGGCCTTGTAATTCCAGTGGCTCTCTTTAGTCCAGAGGCGATTGAGGCAGCTGTACTGGTCATCGCCCCATGAGTACTCGGCCTGCATGATGGTGCGAGCGACGTACTTGGCGCCGGTTGCCTTGCGAGCAAGTTCAACTTGGCGGGCCATCGCAGCGACCTTTGCCATCTCAGAGATCGGAGCGGAGACGCTCTGATTGAGATCTCCATCCTTCTTGACGACCATCTTTGCAGCTGGAACTTCAGGAAGGTTGAGGCGGGTCATTGTTGGGAAGTCCAAACCTTGAGCCGTTGGCTGGGCAATCGCGATAAGAAGGGTCGCGGCGACGAGTGACCAGATGTTGCGCTTGGAACTTACTGACTTTGAAACTGACATCGTTGTAACTCACCCCCGATTCGATCCTCTTGTAACGCGCCCTAGTGGCTCGTGCTGGGCTAAAGAGTTCCAATGACCGGGCGTTGTCGCAAATTTTTCCCCGCGTGAGTCGTAAATTCCCAGAAATTGTGAGGAATGGGGATAAGTAAAAGTGCTGGTCAGATAGGGCAAAGTCCTATATGTCCGATTTGTGACTGTGAGATTTAAGAGAGGCGCTTTTACGCCCCTAGTCGGCCATTCCTTCGCGCCGACTACTTACCTAGTCGGCCATTCCTTCGCGCCGACTACTTACCTAGTCGGCGGTTCCTAAGACTGTAATCACGGAGGGCGCGCAAGAAATCAACGCGGCGGAAATCTGGCCAGTAGGCCTCGCAGAAATAGAACTCAGAGAGCGCCGATTGCCAGAGCAAGAATCCCCCAAGGCGTTGTTCGCCTGAGGTGCGGATCAAGAGATCAGGATCGGGCTGGCCGGCGGTGTAGAGATTGCTGGCAATCGCATCGGCATCGAGGGCAGCTGCCGCTTCGGTAAGCGAGCGCCCTTCCTCTGCTTGCTGACCAAGGAAGCCTTTCACCGCATCAACGATTTCGCGGCGGCCGCCATAGCCAATTGCAACATTGACTTGAAGCTTTGAGTCCGGGCAGCCGGGAAGTGAGGCAAGCTTTGAGGCAAGTGGTTCGGGTAATACATCGAGGGCGCCCACGGATTTGATGCTCCAGCGCTTTCGGTCGGCGAGGTCATCGACGATTCCACCAATTACTTCAATCAGAGTGGCAACTTCTTCCGGGCTTCGTTTGAAGTTATCGGTTGAGAGCATCCAGAGGGTGACGACCTCTACCTGGGTCTCTTCGCACCAGCCCAATAGGTCGGCAATTTTCTGCGCCCCGCGCTTGTGGCCATAAGGGTCGTTGGGATCTGGATTCTGCTTGGCCCAGCGACGATTGCCATCCAGGGTCACACCAATATGGCGAGGGGTCTTGGTGAAGTCGAGATCTTTAACAATCCGCCACTCATAGAAGGGATAGAGAAGCGACTTAATCTGACTACGAATACTTCGCAACAATTTTCCGCTCGGCAACAAATGATGCGACTGGGATTGTGCCGGCCGCGACGAGAGCGAGGATCAGACCGAATGACATTCTCTTCTGCACCGCCAATTGAAGGACGGTCAGGATGTAGACGATATAGAAGTAGCCGTGAGCAATTGGGATGACGATAAAAGGATTCTTCTCATCAAAGGCATTGAAGGCGTACTTGGCAACCATGTAGGCAACAAGGAGCAAGAGATTGACGCCGCAGATGATCGCCATCGTGCGGAAGCGGCCCATTGCTGATGTGGCTAGGGGAGTTTTCATGGGGCAACTCTAACTGGCACAGGCTCGCTCGTCACGAAGTCCAGGGCTTACGGTTGAAGCTGATTAATCACGACGTTTATAGAAAGGTGCCCAAATAACGAGGGCGGCCATAAACCACCAGACAACTACATAAGAGATGTGTTGCCAGTAATAACCGGGGACGCCACTTTTGAGCGGGGCAACTGTTACGCGATCGCGAGAGAGTTCGCCGTCGCGAGTGGACTCTGAGGTTGCCGTAATAAATCCGTCGTAGAGCTGCCTCTGAACGAGCGATGTAAGAAGGCTGCTATCGAGGCGGGCTAGTTGAGAATCCGTGCTCGCTGCGCGATCTTCATATTGGCTTGGCTGAATTGCTCCGGTAACTGTTACTTCAGTAGACATCACAATTTCTGGATTATTCAATCGATCTTTCCAGAGCCCGCGCACCACCAAGATTGCTGAATCTGGCGTTACCTCTAAAAGCGCGACCTCCCAATCAGCAACTGTGCCGTCAGTTGAAACTTGATTCGGGGCGAGATAGTTGGCGATGTAGTGGCCAGTGGCGCTCACGCTCTTTCCAAAGGCAGCAACGGGAAGGTTGCCCTCTGGTGACGTTAGATCGCTGAGATTGTAGAGACGTTGATCTTGAAGAACTGGCGCCTTCTCTTGCGCCGTTAACTCTTGGGCGCGGTCGAGCTGCCACATTCCGAGTGAGAAGAAGATTGCAGCAAATGCCAGCACAACAATTGCTGTGGCGAATTTCTTAATTGTTATCAGAGTCCTCGCGGTTGATGACGCGGTTGTAGCGCTTATAGAAGCTGCGCACGAGAAGCGTGAATGAAACTACAAGCACGATCATTGTGAGCGAGCCAGCTACACCCATATCAACATCTTTATTCATGAGACGATTCTCCCATGTCCGATGCCAAGTTCCAAGGTGAAGTAAACGACACCTTCGATTACAACGACCGCTACGGCGTTCGTCCGGCGCGTGCATGGGTTCCTTATGCTTTGAGCACCGCAATCATCGGCACCGCGTGGTTGGTTTGGGCAGGTCTGCACCATGCAGAACCTGAAATCAGTTATTCACTCGTTGCTTTCAATAATGAAGATGCTCGCAATACTGAGATTCGTTACACCATCACTCGTCGCGATCCATCAGCGCCAGCTACCTGCATCATCGCTGCTCGTGATTTTGATAAATTCATCGTTGGTCAGATTACTGACCATATTCCGCCGTCAGATGGGGCGATTGAGCGCACTGTGACCATTCCTTCTCGCGCAGATGCGGTCAATGCAGGCGTAACTACCTGTTACCTCGATTAAAGCAATCCAGTATTCTTCTCCGCTATGAGCGCACAACAAACGTGGTTAACTCAAGAAGCAGCAGATCGTCTCGCTGCTGAATTGGCACACCTTGAAGGTGAAGGCCGTAAAGATGTCACAGCCAAGATTGAAGCTGCTCGCGCAGAGGGCGACCTCAAGGAAAATGGCGGCTACCACGCAGCTCGCGATGAGCAAGGCAAGATGGAAGCCCGAATCCGTCAGTTAAAGCAGATGTTGGAAAATGCTCACATTGGAACACCGCCAGCGAGTGCTGATGGCAAGGTTGGTGCCGGCATGGTCGTTACAGCACTGATTGCAGGCGATGAAACAAAGTTCCTTCTCGGTTCACGTGAAATTGCATCTGGCGATATCGATGTTTATTCAGAGAAGTCACCGCTCGGTGCTGCAGTTCTTGGCGCGGAAATCGGGGCAACTGTTTCTTACACCGCACCTAATGGGCGTGAAATTAAGGTTGAAATTAAAGCGGCTGAGTTCTTCGCTTAATTTCCTACCTCGATGACAACTTCCCATCCCACCTTCCCTCCTTACACGCTAGAAGATGCAGGGCGGGAAGTTTCGGTATCCCTCATCAAATATGGTGACGATAAAGATCAAGTGCTTGAGTTCTATGGTGAAAGCAATCAACAACGTCCAACGCTCCTGTTAATCCACGGCGGTTATTGGCGAAATCTCTTTGATCGCGAACATATGCGACCACTTGCCGTTGCTCTTGCTAAAGAGGGTTACACCGTTGTGCTGCCGGAGTTTCGTCGCGTTGCTGGTGAACCAGAGACAACGCTTCGCGATTTAGCTTTCGCTATCTCTACCTTGGAAGATTCCAAGCTCACTCTTATCGGCTATTCCAGCGGCGGGCATCTTGCGCTCTTGCTTGCAGATAAATTTCCTAATGTGAAGAAGGTGATTGGCTTAGCTCCGGTGACAGATATGGTGGAAAGTCAGCGCCTTGAGCTTGGACGTGGCGCAGTTTTCGAGTGGCTTGGTTGCGATGCAACGAAGCGACCAGAGCTAGATCCCATGGTCCGCCCACCGATTAAGGCAGAGACGGTATTTATCCATGGCGATCAGGATGAGCGCGTGCCGCTTGAGCTTTCACAGAAATATCAGACAGCGATGAAAAGTCAGGCAAAGACAGTTGCTTTAGAGATCCTGCCAGGCGTCTCCCACTTTCAGATGATGGAAATACCTAGCTCGACCTTTACTGCAATCTTGCAATCGATTTAATTTGAGGCGTTGCGATACTTTCGCAAGCTCAATGGAATAAAGATTGCCATAATCACGATGATATAAATCAGCGAGGTCGTCAGTGGATTTTCGCTTGGAAAAGATCCTGCGGTAGCGCCGAATTGATTTTCTAGGCCGAAGAGTTCACGACAAGCTGCAACCATTGTTGAGACTGGATTCCACTCTGCAAAATACTGAAGTGCGCGTGGCATACCGGTTGTTGGTGCAAAGGCATTTGATAAGAATGTCAGCGGGAATGTCACGATAAAGCTGACATTCTGCACAACGCGAGCATCGGATGCGGAAAGTCCAACAAGCGCGCCAACCCATGAGAGTGCATAACCAAAGAGAAGTAGGAATAAGAAGCCGAGGGCGACATTTCCGATTCCGCTGCTGGGACGCCATCCCACTGCGTAGCCTGCGATTCCCATAACGACGAGCACAACAATATTGAGAAGCGAATCGCCAAGTGTGCGACCAACAACGAGAGCGGATTGCGAAATTGGTAATGATCTAAAGCGATCAATCAAACCCTTTTTCATATCTTCAGCAAGACCTGATGCAGTTCCAGCTAATGTAAATGCAACTGTCTGCACAAAGATTCCAGGCATCAAGAGTTGAACATAGCCACCAGGTTGTCCGGTATCGATTGAACCGCCAAATACATAGCGGAAGAGAAGTACGAACATCACTGGCTGAATGGTCGAGAAGATAAGTACTTCAGGAACGCGAGTCAGTAATCGCAGCTGGCGCTGAGTAATAATTAAAGTGTCACGGAAAGCGCTCACTTGGCTTCCTCCTTTGCTTCTGCGGTGTGGCCGGTGAGTGAAAGGAAAACATCATCAAGTGAGGGGCGCTTGAGACCAACATCTAGTGGATGAATCCCTGCGCTATCGAGGGCTTTGAGAACTTCAAAGAGCGCCTGTGAACCAGTTGATACTGGGGCAGAAATCATGCGGATTCCCTCATCCAGTGATGGCTTCACGCCGCTTACGGCAGCGACGATTTCAACGGTCTTTGCAATATTGGATGCCTCAACAACTACCTCAAGGCGTTCGCCACCGACCTGCTTCTTCAAAGCATCTGATGTGCCGCGAGCGATTACCTTGCCGGTATCAATGACCGCAATCTCATCGGCAAGCTGATCAGCCTCTTCGAGATATTGAGTTGTAAGTAGAAGAGTTACTCCACCCTTAACGAGCTCTTGGATGACTCCCCACATCTCTTGGCGACCACGTGGATCAAGTCCTGTTGTTGGTTCATCAAGGAAGAGAATCTTTGGCTTCACAATCAGGGATGCTGCTAGATCAAGACGACGACGCATTCCACCTGAATAAGTTTTGATAGGTCGCTTTGCAGCTTCGGTCAGACTAAAACGTTCTAGTAATTCATTTGCACGGATTACTGCATTCTTCTTACCAAGGTGATAGAGCTCGCCAAACATTACGAGATTGTCATAGCCGGTAAGAATTTCATCGACTGCTGCATATTGGCCTGATAGCCCTATTACTTCGCGGACTTTCTCTGGATTCTTAATGACATCGATACCTGCAACTGTCGCTCGACCTGAATCAGGGCGCAACAATGTCGACAAGATGCGCACTGTTGTGGTTTTTCCTGCACCATTTGGGCCAAGTACGCCTAGAACAGTTCCCTCTTCTACATCGAGATTGAGGCTGTCGAGTGCACGAACCTTGCCTTTGTCATAGGTCTTGACGAGTTCTTCCGCGATTATTGATTTCACGGAGTAAAGTTACACCTCTATGGATACAACATTAAATACAAATGCACCTGCCAAAGAACACTCGCACCGCGAGATCATGATCATTCTCGGTGGCTTGATGACGGGAATGCTCCTTGCAGCTCTCGATCAGACCATCGTCTCAACAGCGCTCAAGAGCATCGTCGAAGATTTCAACGGACTTGACCACTACACATGGGTTGTTACCGCCTATCTCCTGACATCAACTGCATCTACCCCGCTCTACGGAAAGATCTCCGATCTCTATGGTCGCCGCATTGTCTTCCAGTTTGCGATTGTTACATTCCTTATTGGCTCTCTCCTCGCGGGCGCCTCACAGAACATGACTCAGCTCATTGCTACCCGTGCACTTCAGGGCGTTGGTGCGGGTGGCTTAATGGCGCTGACCTTCGTCATCATCGGAGACATCGTTCCTCCTCGTGAGCGCGGTCGCTATCAGGGTTACTTCGGCGCTGTCTGGGGTCTCTCATCAGTGGCAGGTCCACTGCTCGGCGGTTACTTCTCAGATCACGCAACCATCCTTGGTGTTACCGGATGGCGTTGGATCTTCTACATCAATATTCCATTTGGAATTTTAGCTCTTGCAATTACCTCTGCAGTTCTGCATATTCCAAAGGTTAAGCGCGAGCACAGCATCGATTACATCGGTGCGCTCTTGCTCGTTGTTTCAGTGACAACAACTCTGCTCTCAGTTTCTGTCTATGGACCGCAGAATGGTTGGACTGATTCACGTACCGTGATTTATCTCGTCCTCGGAATCATTCTCGCAGTTGCATTTGTTTATTGGGAAGGAAAGGCGAAGGAGCCAATCATTCCTTTGAACCTCTTTAAGAACCACACCTTCACATTGACATCAATTCTTGGTGCAATCATCGGTGCAGGTATGTTCGGAGCAATCGTTATGTTGCCGCTCTACATGCAGGTTGTTAAGGGTTACTCAGCAACTGATGCAGGACTTAAGTTGATTCCATTGATGCTCGGCATTGTGACAACGTCAATCTTGAGTGGAAAGTTGATTTCAAAGCACGGTCATTACAAGCGCTTCCCAATCATGGGTACTGCAATCATGACTGTTGGAATCTTGGCGATGTACACATTGCAGATTGATACTCCTTATTGGCAGCTCTCAATCTTTGCAATCATGGTTGGAGCAGGTCTCGGACTTTCAATGCAGACCATCGTTATTGCCCTTCAGAACTCAGTTGAATTCAAGGATATGGGCGTTGCCACAAGCTCTAATACCTTCTTCCGTTCACTCGGTTCAGTCTTTGGTACCGCGCTTTTCGGTGCGATTCTGACAAACCGTTTGGGTCACTATCTATCTACCAACATTGCCGAACTAGCAGCAACCGATCCAGCTGCTGTGAGCGCTGTAGACCCTGCAAAGCTTGAGGCGATTCAGAACAACACATCTCTGATTCAGACTCTTCCAGCGCAGGTTCAAACAGCAGTTCTTGATGCATTCGTTCACTCGTTCCACATCGTCTTCCTGGTAGCAGCACCTGTTGTTGCCGTTGGATTCTTTGTGGCGCTCTTCCTGCGCGAAACACCACTTCGCACATCAGAAGATTACGCGGCAGCTCGCAATGACTCTGCTGGCGAGGCGCTCGGATAATTCTTACCTCACTTAAGGCCAAGAACCCCCTTCGCGATTTTCCTCGGGAAGTTGGGGTTCTTGTCTTTGCCTCTTTCTTTGTTGCAGTTGGTTTTGGAATCATCGCGCCTACGCTTCCGCTCTTTGCAAGTTCATTCGGTGTAAATAATGCGCAGGTAGGTGCGATTCTCTCTGCCTTTGCTTTTGCACGATTTGCTAGCGGACTTGTTGCCGGAAAGTTAGTTGATACTTTTGGTGAACGTCTGGTTTATTCAGTCGGAATTGGCTTCGTAGCTCTCTCATCTGCTGCTGCAGCAATGGCGCAGTCTTACTCGCAACTTCTCCTCTTTCGTGCAGCTGGTGGCCTCGGTTCATCGATGTTCTCTGTTGCAGCTGGTTCTCTACTTCTGCGAGTAACAAGTGATCATCAACGCGGGCGCGCGCAGTCGCTCTATAACGGTTCGTTTCTCGTCGGAATGGTTGGTGGTCCCGTTGTTGGTGGCGCGCTCTCTGGTTTCTCGCTCCGTGCACCGCTTGCTATCTATGCAGTGCTCTTAACTATCTCGAGCATCTCTGCCGGACTTCTCTTGCGTGGTTCTCATCTTGCGGCAAAGCCGGAAGGAAAGAGCGAGAAGACATCGCTTCGCGAGGCATTCGCTCTGAAGCCTTATCGAATTGCTTTAGTCATCTCATTTAGCACTGGATTCATCATCTTCGGTATGGGGCGTTCAATCGTTCCGCTCTTTATGGTGGAAGAGATGCATGTTTCAACTACCTATATGGGCGTTGGCTTTACGATTGCTTCTATCGTCAATGGCGCACTTCTCTTGCGCGCTGGACGTCTTTCAGATGAGAAGGGGCGCCGTATCGTTGCCGTTATCGGTTCCTCTGCGCTCTTTATCTCGACCGCTCTACTGCTATTTACTGTGCAGGCGTGGATTTTCTTCCCAGCCATGATCTTCTCTGGCATCGCCGGTGCGTACTTAGCAACTGTTCCAGGTAGCCTGATTGGTGATGTTCTCAAGGGCAAGGGCGGCCAGGTAATTGCTGTGCAGCAGATGTCAGGTGACTTCGCTGCGATGGTCTCTCCAATATTGCTCGGTGCAATCTCTGATGCCGGCGGCTTTGAGCCTGCCTTCTTAGTTGCAACCATCTTGATGGCAGCAGTGGTGATGGTGACAACCCGGATTCCAGAGACGCGAAACTCAGTTCACCCGCGAGGGTAGGTCTTATAAACCTTTAAGTGCGCTCACTACCTTTGTTAGCGACGCCTTAGCATCACCAAAGAGAAGCGTGGTCTTTGGATCATAGAGAAGTTCATTCTCAATACCCGCAAAGCCTGGGCGCATTGAACGCTTAAGGAAGATGATGTTGGCCGAATCTGCAACTTTAAGGATTGGCATTCCGTAAATTGGGCAACCAGGTGTGTTCTCTGCCGCGGGGTTCACAACATCGTTTGCACCGATAACGATTGCAACATCAGTCTGAGCAAATGTTGGATTTACATCTTCCATCTCGGCAAGCTGTTCGTATGGGACATTAGCTTCTGCAAGCAGAACGTTCATATGTCCTGGCATGCGTCCGGCTACTGGGTGGATTCCATAAGCAACATCGATTCCCTTTGAAATCAAGAGATCCGCCATCTCGCGCACAGTGTGCTGTGCTTGTGCAACAGCTAAACCAAAACCAGGAACGATGACTACGCGTCGTGCGTAGTTGAGCAAGATCGCAACATCTTCTGGAGACCCGGACTTCACCGGACGTTCTTCTCCTGCTGCAGCAACGCTCTGCGGCTTTGCCGTAAATGCACCAAAGAGTGTGCCGAACAATGAGCGGCCCATCGCCTC
Organism: Candidatus Nanopelagicaceae bacterium; assembly: GCA_965267625.1. GTDB lineage: Bacteria > Actinomycetota > Actinomycetes > Nanopelagicales > Nanopelagicaceae > Planktophila. The sequence goes on along the minus strand of OZ254124.1, from coordinate 162,951 downwards.
TGCCATCAAACGAGTTAGGATCGTTCCTGATGCACCGACTAGAGTTCCGGCGATGATCAGCAGTGTTGAATCAAGGACATAACCGCTGGCTGCCACTGTTAAACCAGTGAAGGCATTGAGCAGCGAGATCACGATAGGCACATCTGCGCCTCCGACTGGAAGCACAAAGAGCACGCCGAAAAGCAGCGATAACGCAGCCAGAATCAAGAGCGGATTGGTACCAAGGGCTTGAACTACCCAGATAGATACTGCAAGAACTGCAGCTAAGTTCGCTGCAATAACGAAGCGGCCGCCAGGAAATACCACTGGACGAGTAGTCATAAGCTCTTGGAGTTTCAAGAAGGTAATAATCGATCCGCTGAAGGAGATGCAGCCAACTACTACGGTAAAGACGGTAAAGATAACTTCTGCAGTTGTCGCAGATGTTCCCAGCTTGAGATATTCAACTATTGCCACAAGTGCTGCTGCGCCACCACCAACGCCATTAAAGAGCGCTACTAGCTGAGGCATATTTGTCATCTGCACCTTGCGTGCTGCTGGAACGCCAACGGCTAAACCAAAGGCAAGTGCGCCAAGAATCCACCAGAGATTTTCAATCTCACCGAGGTGGAAGAAGACCATCACGATTGCAACAGTTGCACCAGCTGCGCCGAGCAGATTTCCACGGCGAGCCGTCTTCGGGTGCGATAAACCTTTGAGCGCCAAGATAAAGAGAACGCCCGCGCCAAGTCCGATGAGGTCGTAGATAAAGTCATTCACTTCTGCTCACCGCCTTTCTTAGGCTTGAACATTTCGAGCATGCGATCGGTTACAACAAATCCGCCGACAACGTTGATAGTCGCCAAGATTATTGCGGCAACTGCAAGGCCGAGTTCGAGGTTACTGCTGGCTTCATCGGCGACGATGATTGCGCCTACCAGGATTACACCGTGAATCGCATTAGCGCCCGACATCAGTGGTGTATGAAGTGTTGAGGAAACTTTTGATACAACTTCAAACCCCACAAAGACAGCTAGAACAAAGATTGAGATGACTGCTATTGGCTCCATTACTTTGCCGCCTTTACTTCTGGTGTGCGTCGAGCGCCAGCATGTGTAACGGCTGCGCCATTGATGATTTCATCCTCGAAATTAATATTGATTGCTAGCTCTACCGCAGGTTTATCGTCCTTTGCCGGCGCTGCCCCTTGTGTGAGCAGAGTCAGTAGATTTACTACATTTCGAGCATACAAACTCGATGCATGAAATGGCAGTTGGCTCGGCACATCTTTGCCGCCCCAAATGCGAACTCCCCCGGCGGTTTCAATTATTTCGCCCGGCTTTGATCCCTCAACGTTTCCGCCAGTTTCAGCAGCTAGATCAACAATGATTGTTCCTGGCTCCATCGCATCGACCATATCTTTTGTCATCAATCGTGGTGCAGTGCGACCCGGGACCGCAGCCGTTGTAATTACGACGTGCGACTTTGCAATATACGGAGTTAGCAATTCGCGCTGCTTTGCCGCACGCTCTTCTGTCATCTCGCGGGCATAACCACCGGCACCTTCCAGTGCTTCGAGTTCTAATTGAATAAATGTTGCACCCGTAGAGCGCACTTCATCTGCCGATGCCGGGCGGACGTCGTATGCCGAAACAACTGCACCAAGACGTCGTGCAGTTGCAATTGCTTGCAGACCAGCAACGCCTGCGCCGAGCACAAGAACCTGCGCAGGTGTGACTGTTCCCGCAGCTGTCATTAATAGTGGGAAGAAACGTGGTGAAAGTTCAGCGCCTACGAGTGCTGCTCGATATCCAGCACAGAGCGCTTGTGATGAAAGCGCATCCATTGATTGAGCTCGGGAGATGCGCGGCACTAATTCAAGTGAGAAAGCTGTAACGCCAGCACTTGCTGCTGCTTCAATCGAATCAACAGAGGTTGTCGGTGAGAGGAAAGAGACCGTGACTGCACCCTTCTTAAGTTTGCTCATCTGGGTTGAAGTAAGTGGTTGAACCGATAGAACTACATCCGCGCCATTTAAGACATCCCCATTAACGACAGAAGCACCTACAGATCGGTAGAGATCGTCAGATGCTTGCGAGTGGACTCCGGCGCCGCTTTCTATCGCGACTTCATAGCCCAGCTTTGTTAACTTGGATATGACATCAGGGACGAGCGCTACGCGCTTTTCGCCCTCTCGTATTTCCTTTGGGACGCAAACTCTCATAGAGGAAGGCTAGACCTGCAGGCAGGGAAAACCTAGGGCTCGCCGAGGGCTGGCACTTTGATCGCTCTTCTTCTGGCAATAAAAAACTGCCCCAGGTATGGACCCGGGGCAGTTCTCGTTAATTACAAGCGATTAATCGTTGCTACGAAGAATCGAGATGAGGCGAAGAACCTCAAGGTAGAGCCATACGAGTGTGACCATGAGGCCAAATGCCATACGCCATGACTCTTCTGCTGGAACCTTTGCAGCTACTGCCTTCTCAATCTGATCAAGGTCCATCACGATAAACATTGATGCGAGAACTACGCCACCAACAGCGATGAGGGTTCCGAGACCACCTGATGGGAAACCGATGAAGAGAGTTGCAATACCAAAGACAAAGTATCCGATCAGTGAACCCATCAAGACACGTGTGAACTTAGGTGTGACGCGGATTTTGCCGCTCTTGTATGCAACGAGAACACCTGCGAATGCACATGCTGTTGCAACAACTGCCTGACCAACAATTCCGTCATATGACGCTTCATACATGGCGCTGATTGTTCCGAGAGCAAGTCCCTGGAAAACAGCGTATGCAATTACGAAAGCTGGTCGAACCTTCTTTGAGAATGAGTTAACCATCGCAAAAATCAATCCGCCCACAACACCGATGAGAGCAAGTGCTGGGTTCTCAGCGCGCCATGCAAATGCTCCGACAGTTACGAGAACTGCAAAGAGACCTGCCGTCTTGATGATGACATCATCGATAGACATTGGTGCTGATGCTGGACGTGATTCAAGAGTGTTGAAATCTTGAGTAGGTGTGCCGGTGCGATCGAGTGCATCCGGGTTGATACGAGCGAAACCGCGGCCGGTAAGGACTGGGTTAGAACTGCGCATTAATCTCTCCTTTTATGTGCGGGAAACGCCTCCCCGCAGCAGTTAAAACATACGGCAAGGCGAGGTTATTCCCCACCTGAAGGTGAGCGTAATTCTTGTGAGAATTGTTAGAAAAACTATCGTGCTCTAGTTGGACTGAAGTCAGCCCTGGAAGGTCTCGATATTTAGCGTGATCCACTTCGATTGACCACAAATAGCCGCTCAGAGGATGTTGTAGTACCCATGTAAGAAGGATCTGCCGGATCGAGAGTCGTTGAAATGATGATGTATCCGCGAGTTGATGGCTTGTAAGCACAGGTCGCCGTAAAGGAGTTAGGCGCTGACACGATTTTATTGATGCATCCGGGCAACTTTTTTCCATTTACTTTGAAAGTCACCTTACCTGCAACAGTGGAAGTAGCAGTAATTGTCTTAATCTGTCTAAATACCAAGGTGCCAGCATCAATAGAGATTGAAGCGCTCACATTTGAGGCTGAGATTGTGACAGTGGTATCCGCAGATTGCTCTGCCAAATAATTTGTATCGGTAGAAAGGCTTGCACGAATCACACATGTTCCTGTTGCTGTCGGAGTCAAGATTGAACCTGCAACGGTGCAATTACCCGACACCTTTGTATAGCTGTATGCACCACCCGTTGAACCACCCGAAGAAGTTAAGTTGAGGTTATTTCCATAAGAGACAGAAGTTGAAGTCACCGTGATGGAAGTTTGCGATGCTTTCGAGAAAGAAAAGGAGACAGGTGTTGCGGTGGTGGCAGAGAGGTATTCACCCGATGCAACTTTCGTTGCGGATATTGCACAAGTGCCTGATGTGGAAGCCGTGAGTGTCACCGTCGCCGTATCTGATGAGAGCGTGCAACTGGAAGCTGTTCCTCCGGCGGCGATTGCGTAGGTGACGTTTCCACTTCCGGATCCACCACTGGTACTCAAGGTCAAAAGTTGAGAATATGGATAGCTTTTGGAAGATACGTTTGATGCAATAGTCAGAGCTGTTTGAGAAACTTGCACAGTTGAGTTATTAGTTACCGAGGTTGAAGATCGTGTCGCTGCATCATTTCCTGCGACGTCTTGAATGGCGTTTGTGTCATCGCTTCCGGATGGGTCACTGTAGGTAAATGTGACGGCCTGGCTCTGTCTGATAGCCGAAGAAAGATTGAGAATAACTGTGGCGCCGGAGATGGAAACTGAAGAAATAGATCTTGAACTACCAGCAACCGTAACTGTAAATGCAGAGGTTGCAGCAGTAGTTGCAGAGAGATTTTCGTTATAGGTCAGAATTACTTGATTACCATCTGTTGAAACCGCGGCTGATGAATAAGTAGGTGCCGTGGTGTCGATAACCAGCGCTTTATTTGCACTCAGTGAATTACTAGTACCTGGAGATGGAAGCGTGAGCACCGCATCGTTAAAGGGGGATTGCCTAATGCCTCCGCTATTGTGTGTAAGAGAGCTAATTCCAACGTAACTCAAATCGCTAGAAGTATCGCCCGCTTGAACGGTGTAGTTAAATACTAGAACAGTGCTTCCCGATCCCGATGAATAGTCAACAGTTCTATCGGTTGAGCCAGTTTCTAAAGTAAGTTGAGGTGTTCCTGTTACATTCACAATTTGAGAGAAAGTTACGCGAATATCAATTACCTGGCCTGTTTTATAAGTTCCATCGCTGATATTTGAAGTTACAGAAGTGATTGTTGGGCCATCCGCGTAGACGTTAGAAGCAAAAGAGCCAGTTGATACATTTGACGGAGTGTCTGTTCCAGGGCCACCGTAGAAATTGGAGTACTCATATACACCTGCAGCTGTGTCATCACCCAAGCCACCAAAGAAAGTCGAATCCCACATTCCATTAGTGACGGAGTCATTTCCAGCGCCGCCGAAGAAGAAATCGTGCTGTCCACCGTTTGCATCTAAATTGGCGACGGAGTTATCACTATCGTTACCGCAGAAAATATCTTGGGCCGTACTGCTTGCAGAACCGCCAAAGGCGCCCGAACCTGATGCAACCCATACTGAAAACGTTCCGTTTGTCAGAACGGTTTCTAAGTCCGCTTGTGTCTTGCCTGAACCTAGAATAAGAATAGCCAGCGAAGACTTCGTATATGCCGGATCATTGAGCGCATTGACGCATGAAGTTAATAAACCTGGACCATCGGCAGCGAAAGCACTTGGGGCGTTGAAAGGTGCGGTGAAAAGAGTGAGTATGAGCATCAGCCTGCTGGCCTTAATGCGCATATCCGCCTCCGATATTTACCGTGTTTCTTTCCACCGGTCGGACTCAAGCCGACAATGGAAGGATTCTAGGTCCTCTGCCCTGGGGTTGGCACAAGCAGAAAACGAGGGATAAATTCGATGGAGAATGCCTACTTGGCCGTTAGAACCTTCTTATAGCCAGCTGGGCACTTCGGGTTAGTGCCCGAAATGTTTTTCTTTACCTTCCCTTTGGCGCAAACAATCCTCTTACTGGTCGGTTTGGCTGCACTTTGAGTTTGTGTGGGAGTCGGGGTTGGCGTTGGTGTCGCTTCGGAACTTGTTGATCCAGAAAGAACAACGCGAATCGTTGGACTTGAATAAGTGAAATTGTAGGCACCGAGTGAGAGCCAGCCATTCTTCTCGTTAACAACCACTGTTGCAGCACTTGGAATTCCATCAGCAGAGGTAACAGAGACCGTTGCACTAATAGGTGCCTGTGTAAATCCATAAATACATCTCGCCACCTTTGAACTCATTACGAGATCATATGAACCCTTGAAAACAGTCGTTCCATCAGGTTCGAAGTGAGTAGCGGCAACTTTGTAATCTAACGAGCCAGAGGATTTATCAAAGACTGGTGGCCCATCAAAGTACTCAGCTGCATTTGTTGTAACAATTCCAGCGAGAGAATCGGTTTGATTAAGGCATTGCTGAACCTGATCGGCAACCTGATAATTGCTCATCGTCGCGACAGTCCAAGCCGTTGGCATCGCTTGGGCTTTATCACCTAGCGCAGGAAGCCACGCTAAATACTCTTTGAGTGTTTCAGCGCTGTGGCCCATATTTCCATCACGCAATAAAACAATTTCGTTGAGGGGCTTTAATTCATCAGACTGTAATCCAAAAATTCTAGAACCGTAATTTGATTTATCTGCGTAATAATCCTTGACGCTCTGCGGCGCCTTGTCATTATTAACCCAAGTAGCATTTACCGGAATCTTGATTGGCTCTGCGAGGACCTTCACAGTTGAACCACCGGAGCTATTTGTGCTTACCTCAACTTCCGGAGCTCTCACTCGTCCGTGGAGCCATCCTGTGAGCTTTGTTGTGAGATCTACGGTTAAGCCAAAACGCATACCTAGAGGAAGTGAATACCTTAAGGCGCATTGCGTATTGGAAGTAGCAGCACAGTAACCAGGTACCTGAAGACTTGACCAACCGGTTTCAACGTTTCCATTAGCGAAGTTAATTAGGTAAGGACTTGGTCCTCGGAATGAGTACTTTCCCTCAATAATTTTGACCGCTGATATGGACATAGTAAATGACCGTGTTGTGAATTCTGCCTGCCCTTGATTCTTCACGGCATTCATTTCTGCTTTGACTAAGTAGGTATCTCCACCTTTATGTGGCGCTCCTGGAATATGAATCAAAGTAAGCCCACCACCATTCGGGACTTTCATGGAAGCGTTACCTTTGAAATATTGAGGATTGCCGAGTGGGAACTGGCCTTCTACTGTGTAATCAAGTGTCTTTCCATCTGCATTCTTTACAACAAAATCTTTAAAGCAATCAATTGCAATCGCAGCATCGCAGATAGGCAACACGGCGCGATAGGCAATTTGTGATCCAGTGCAATCACTCGAAGCGATGTCCGTGCAAGTAGTAACGGAAGTGGCATTTCCAGCTGCATCGCGTTTAATTGCAATCGCATATGAAGTGAAGCGATAGACGCCTTCCAAATCGTTGTGGTAATAACCCTGGTAGTTAGGAAAACCTGGAACCCAAGGAATCAAGTACTGCTCATCGGCCTCTGGAACATATCCTGCACATGCATACCTATCTGGCTGGCAATATTGCATGATTGGAAGATTCGGATCAGGAGTTACGGCACTTCCACTCTGGATTGGAATCAGCGCAATCCCGACTAGAGCTGCAATCGCAATCAGAGCAGAGCTCACTCGATTTCTCATGGTTTCCCCCAACGATTAATTTCATCATCGTAATCCAGGAGGGCTTTTTGGCAGAAGGGGAAATGGCCGAATGACTGTTCACAATTTATTGTTATTCAACGTGCCCCCGGTCGGACTCGAACCGACACTGGAAGGATTTTAAGTCCTCTGTCTCTGCCATTGGACTACGGGGGCCAATAGGTGGTGCAGTCTACTAGTTCAGAAAGAGTGCGAATTAACCTTTGGCAGCGCTCTTTATTACAGAATCAAGCATCTTCTCGGTGAGCTTTCCAGTGAATGTGTTCTGCTGGCTTGGGTGATAGCAGCCAAATACTTTTCTCTTCACTCCATCGGGATCAACGAATGAATACTTCTCGCCGTGACCAAACTTCGGACGAGGTGTTGGCATGGTGCATCCAAGATCTTTAAGTGTTCGATAAATGGATTCCCAAGCGAGATCCCCTAAAGCTAGGAACGATTTCGCTGTTGGAAGCAATAGTTCTATTTCATTTTCAAAGAACGGTGAGCACGTTGCCTTCTCTTCTGTACTTGGCTTGTTATCAGGAGGAGCGCATCGAACAGCACAGAGAATGCGAGTGTCAATCAGTTCTTGTCCATCGTTAGACGAAGTGCTGGTTGGAATTGTTGCTAGCCCTGCTTTGTGAAGTGCTTTATAGAGCCAATCCCCTGAAGAGTCACCCGTGAATACGCGACCGGTGCGATTGGCGCCGTGTGCACCAGGTGCCAAACCAAGAATAATTAATCGTGCATCGGAAGGACCAAAACCAGGAACCGGTTTGCCCCAATACTTCTCGTTCTCATAAGACTTGCGCTTTGTTGCCGCTACTTCTTCACGCCATTCAACTAACCGCGGGCATTGGCGACATTTCACAATCGCCTGATCAAGAAGCTCTAACTTCTTATACAAGCGACCAAGCCATTCCATCCAGAATATCTGATTCAGATGCAACGAATTCTGTTGCACCAGTTGCAATCATGATGCGATCTAGAACTAGTGAACCTGCACCAATAACATCAACGCGACCTGGGTGCATATATCCATGTGCTGCGCGCTGCACGCGGGTTTCGCGAAGTAACTCAGTTGAAATCTGATGTGTCCGCTCTGCGCTAATGCGAGAAAGATGAATTGCATAGCGGTCATAAGCCGGAAGATCTAGCGCTGCTGCTGCCACTGTTGTAGCAGTTCCTGCCACCATGATGACTGTCTTTGCCTCGGTAATAGGTACTGATTTTGCCGCCTGGCGAATTGCCTCATCTATATCTTCAATAGCTGATGCAATCTGACCTGGATCTGGTTGATCACCAGTGAAGTGACGTTCTGACATACGAACGCACCCAATATTCATACTGCGGGCTGCTTCTACGGAATCGGTTCCGAAAACGAACTCTGTAGATCCCCCACCAATGTCGATTACCAAGAAAGGACCTTGCGCCTTATCAAAATCCTTTGTTGCTCCTTGAAATGAGAGTGCAGCTTCGACTTCACCAGCAATAACTTCAGGTTCAATACCGAGGCGCTCTTTCACGCCATCAATGAACAAGGCACGGTTTGTCGCATCGCGGGTTGCACTTGTTGCACAGAAACGAATCTTCTCAACACCACGCTTTGCAATCTCTGCCGCATATAAATCAACAGCTGCAAGTGTGCGCGCAATTGCATCGAGATGAAATGCGCCTGTCTTATCTACGCCCTGTCCCAAACGGACAACTTCCATCTGGCGCGTAATTTCACGAAAGTTATTGCCATCGATATCGGCAATTAATAGACGAATTGAGTTGGTACCACAATCAATCGCTGCTACTCGCACTGGAGGAACTTCCACCACTCAGGTAGGCGCTCAAGTGCTTCATCGCCCAATGGATTGACACCTTTGCCTGCTGAAAGTGAGTGCGCCACCAATGAATGTAAGCACTTCACACGATCTGGCATTCCACCAGCAGAGATGTTTTCAACTTCAGGAACATCAATGCCTAGTGCGCTGCGAGATGCGATGTAGTCGTCATGAGCTGCCGCGTATTCGCCAGCAAGAACAGGATCTGTTGCAAGGCGCTCGTTCATCTCACCCATCAAGCCTGTTGTCTCAAGTGTGGAAATTGCTGCAGTTAAACGTGGGCAGGTTGCATAGTAAAAAGTTGGAAATGGTTCGCCGTTGCCTAGACGTGGTGGAGTTTCAACGACTGCCGGCTTGCCACATGGGCAGCGATAAGAAATAGCATGAACATCCCGCGGTGTGCGACCAAGCTGGCGCTCAATCACGTCGAGATCTTCTTGGGTAGGCGTTCTGCTATCGGTCACTGCTTACCTGCTTCTGTAATTGAGGCGATCATTCTTGTATACCAAGGCTGACCTTCTGGAAGATTTTCTACGACATTGACTTCACCATTTGTTGGATCTTCAGAGTCATCTCCACCGGTGACGATGTATTGGCGTTCACCTGGAAGGACGAAGTGAAGACGTTCGCGGGCTTGAGACTTGATGTAATCCGGATCTTGCCAAAGCGTTAACTCTTTACGAGCTGCATCAAGTGCCGCATAGTCACTGGAAAGCTGCGCCTCAAGCTGACTGATTTGCGCGCGCTGTGTGAAGTAATTCTTAATTGGTGGAGCTAGAAATAGTGCAAGTGCAAAAAATATTGCTGCAATAGCAAAGGTCCGACCCGATCCCTGGTGGCGGTTGAAATTTAAGTTACGTGAACGGTAACTCTTCTTTCTCGCGCCACCAGATGATCGACGGACCATTTTTGGTTAAGCCTTTTCCTTATGCCTTGAAGCGTGGGAACGCCTGGCGACCTGCGTAGACAGCACCGTCAGAGAGTTCTTCTTCAATGCGAAGTAGCTGGTTGTACTTAGCAACGCGCTCTGTACGTGATGGTGCACCTGTCTTGATCTGACCACAGTTAGTTGCAACTGCGAGATCTGCAATCGTGGTGTCCTCTGTCTCGCCTGAACGGTGCGACATCATGCTGCGGTAGTTAGCGCGGTGTGCGAGATCTACTGCATCAAGAGTCTCTGTCAAAGTACCAATCTGGTTTACCTTCACGAGCAGCGCATTCGCTGTATCTGTGTCGATTCCCTTTGCAAGACGTGTTGGGTTTGTAACGAACAAGTCGTCTCCCACAATCTGAATCTTTGAACCGAGTGATGCTGTCATTGACTTCCAGCCAGCCCAGTCTTCTTCGTTCAATGGATCTTCGATTGAAACGATTGGGTATGAAGCTACCAAGTCAGCGTAGTAAGCGATCATTTCATCTGATGAAAGAGTCTTACCTTCGAACTTGTACTTACCTGCATCGTGGAACTCTGTCGCTGCAACGTCCATTGCGAGTGCGATATCAGTGCCAGGCTTAAAGCCAGCCGCTGTAATTGCCTCAATGATGAGATCGAGCGCAGCACGGTTTGAATCAAGGTTTGGAGCGAAACCACCCTCATCACCAACAGATGTTGCAAGTCCGCGCTTCTTAAGAACTGCCTTAAGTGCGTGGTAAATCTCTGCGCCCCACTGAAGTGATTCGCGGAATGTTGCTGCACCGATTGGAGCGATCATGAACTCCTGAACATCAACGTTTGTGTCTGCATGTGCGCCACCGTTGAGGATGTTCATCATTGGAACTGGGAGCACATGTGCATTTGGACCGCCTACGTAGCGGAACAATGAAAGATCTGCAGACTCTGCTGATGCCTTAGCAACTGCGAGCGAAACACCGAGAATCGCGTTTGCACCAAGACGTGACTTATTTGGTGTGCCATCAAGTGCGATCATCTCTGAGTCAACGAGGCGCTGATCCTGTGCATCGAAACCTTCGATTGCTGGAGCGATTTCATCGTTAACAAATGCAACTGCCTTAAGAACACCCTTACCTAGGTAACGCTTCTTATCTTCATCACGGAGCTCTGAAGCTTCGAATGCGCCAGTTGATGCACCACTTGGAACAGCTGCACGTGCCTGTGTTCCATCTTCGAGCTGTACTTCAACTTCAACGGTTGGGTTTCCACGTGAGTCGAGAATTTCGCGGGCATAGATTGTGTCGATGATTGCCACTAGGTGTCTCCTTCAAGATTGAGAGCGAGATTGCTATAAAAGTTGATGTGTTAAGCGCTCAACGTTGAACGGCCTGGGGCAATCTTACCGCGTCGATTACGCCTGATTTGAGCGGGTGAGCTGCTCGATCATGGCGCGAGCTTGGGCGCGAAGCGCTAATTCTGGGTCGATTTCATGCTCATATGCCCAGGCAATAACAGCGGCGAGAGCTTGGCCCACTGACTCTTCGGTTGCAGGTGCATCAGAGTTGAATTTCTTAATATCTAACTGGGCGCCATATTTATCTGCGCGATAGATCAACTTAGAAACAAGAGGCAGGGCAGGTTGTGACATCGCAACACCATCAATCGGTGATGTACGACCCTTCTCTTTTGCCTTGATTGCCTCCCAGTTTTCAATAATCTCTTCGGTGCCGCTGACCTCAAGACCTGCAAATACATGTGGGTGACGGCTAATTAATTTATCTGCGATAGCTCCGGCAACATCGTCGATTGTGAAGGGGTCGGTTGCATGGTCTTGCGCGATTCGTGAATGGAAGTAAACCTGAAGCAGAACATCGCCAAGTTCTTCCCGCATTCCGGCTCGGTCATTGGTCTCGATGGCATCGATGAACTCATATGACTCTTCAAGTAAATACTTAATGAGCGAGTCATGGGTCTGCTCGGCATCCCATTCGCAACCACCTGGAGAGCGAAGTCGATCCATTACTTCGACAAGTCGAAGTAGCTCCGAACCGAAGACGCGCTCAGACATTAATTCTGTGCAGGTGTTGAAGATACTGCGTTGCCTGCTGAATCTACTTCGAGGATATCTCCGGAAGCATCATCCCAAGTTCCGTAACGTGGGTTAACGGAAATCTTGAGTTCTTTTGTCTTTGCAGTAACGAGCTCTGAAATACGTGCCGCTACTTCATCTTCAGGAACACCTGACTGTTGTAGAGCTTGTGTGAGCTTGTCCGAAATGATGATTGCGCGGATATAACGATCAAAATTGGATGAAGCAATCTGCGCTGCAACGAGGTTAGTTGCAAGAGTTGCATCTCCTCCGCTTTCATCAACAAGACCTTGTCGTGTTGTTGCAAGCTCTGTCTTTGTGACTGAGAGCTTTAGCTCTTTTGCAATCTCATCGAAAATGTTTGTGATGATAAGGAAGCGAAGCTGGCTGCGGTTAAGTGCACCACCTGATTCGAGCTGCATCTGCGATACATCGACGCCTTCGCGCTCCTTGACCAGTTGACCGACTGTCTCCTGAAGCTGCTTCTGAGAGATAGTGATGTCGCCAAGTGTTGCAGCGCTATTCATCTGTCCGCATGCAGTCAGTGTTCCTAGAGAGAGAACTGCAATCAGGGCGAGGATCTTCTTCTTCACAACGTGCTCCAGTATCTAATGCGTGGGACTTAGAGCCCCGTGAGTTCGGTCAGCGCTTGGCGGGCAAACGCTAGGAGAGAAGTATCCCCTAAATCTTTACTCCCAGGTGCAGGCGGAGTCCATGCCGCAGCGCGTGGAATGGTCACCATCACAGTAGAACTCTGTGATTTATAGAGTGAGGATGGGAAAAGTCGGTTGAGCTTGAGCTGTTTTGATTCCGGCAGAGTCAACGGCGAAATTCTCACGTACTTCCCAGCCACTACAACTTCACGAACTCCATGTGATTTCGCAAAGGCACGAAGCTCTGCGACATCAAGAAGTGCCAACGCTTCCTCCGGTAATTCACCGAAACGATCAACCATCTCTTCACGAATCGCTTGCACATCATCGCTATTGCGAACATCGGCAAGACGGCGGTAGAGATCAAGACGTAACCTTTCTCCTGGAACGTATTCCTCAGAAAGGTGGGCATTAATTGGTAGTTCAATCTTGCATTCGTGATTGATCTCTTCGCCTTCAACGATTCCTGATTTGTAATCTTGAACTGCTTCACCAACCATGCGCATATATAAATCAAATCCGACGTCCGCAATGTGTCCTGATTGTTCTCCACCGAGCAAGTTTCCTGCTCCGCGAATTTCAAGATCTTTCAGCGCAACGCGCATGCCGGAACCAAGATCTGTATTAGTTGCAATGGTCTTTAATCGATCAAGTGATACTTCACTGAGCGGCTTATCTTGCGGATAAAGGAAGTATGCATAACCACGTTCACGGCCGCGACCTACTCGGCCACGTAATTGGTGAAGCTGCGATAGCCCGAAGTTCTCGGCATGTTCGACAATCAAGGTGTTCGCATTGGGAATATCGAGACCGCTTTCAACAATGGTGGTGCAGACAAGAACATCAAAGTCGCGATTCCAGAAACCCAGAATGACATCTTCTAATTGGCTCTCACTCATTTGGCCGTGCGCAACGCGTACGCGAGCTTCAGGAATCATCTCTTGAATATGCGATGCGCACTTGTCGATACTGTCGACGCGATTATGGAGATAGAAGATCTGCCCATCACGTAGAAGTTCACGGTGGATTGCCGCCTTTATCTGAGACTCATCCGATGGGCCAACATAGGTCAGGATTGGGTGACGCTCTTCTGGTGGGGTCGTAATCGTCGACATCTCGCGGATACCGGTTACTGCCATCTCAAGTGTGCGCGGAATAGGCGTTGCAGACATCGCCAAAACATCGACCGTGGTGCGCATCTTTTTGAGTGACTCTTTCTGCTCAACACCAAAGCGCTGTTCTTCATCGACGATAACGAGGCCAAGATCCTTGAAAACCACATCATTTGAAAGTAGACGGTGGGTACCGACGATGACATCAACAGAGCCTGCTTCGAGTTCTTTGAGGATGTCTTTGCTCTCTTTGGCTGTATTAAAGCGAGAGATTCCAGCAACCTTAAGCGGGAAGCCTGCATAGCGCTCGGCAAAAGTCTTTGAATGTTGTTGAACAAGCAAAGTTGTTGGAACAAGAACTGCAACCTGCTTACCATCTTGCACAGCTTTAAAGGCAGCACGGATTGCGATCTCGGTCTTTCCATATCCAACATCACCACAGATGATGCGATCCATTGGGTATGGGCGCTCCATATCGCGCTTTACATCTTCAATAGTTGAAAGCTGATCAGGCGTTTCGATATAGCTAAATGCATCTTCGAGTTCGCGTTGCCATGGAGTATCTGGTGAGAAAGCAAAGCCAGGGGCACTGGTTCGTGCGGCATAGAGTCGGATAAGTTCGCCGGCAATTTGCCGTACTGCTTTACGGGCACGGCCCTTCGCTTTCTGCCATTCACCGCTACCGATTCGGTGCACCGCAGGAGCTTCGCCACCCACATATTTACTTACTTGTTCCAAGGTATCTGTCGGAACGAAGATGCGATCTCCTGGTTGTCCGCGCTTTGCAGGTGCGTACTCGATAACGAGATATTCGCGAGTGACTCCACCGACGGTTCGCTGCACAAGCTCTACATAGCGACCGATTCCGTGTTGCTCATGAACAACATAGTCACCAGTTTTAAGTTCAAGTGGATCAATTGCTTGCTTGCGCTTTGTCGGCATACGCGCAGCATCTTTCGATGTGACTTTGCTTCCTGACAAATCGCGCTCGGTGATAAACAGAATCTGATCATTGGTAAAGCCATGGGCAAGGGTTGATTGGAAAACATGGATCGCACCGAGCGTTGGTTTAGCTGCCAGAGTCGCGCTGAGTTGAACCGGTAGGTCAGCATCACGGAAAATTCCAGCAAAGCGCTCTGCCATACCGTGGCCGGTTGCCGCAAAGAGCACTGTCTGGTGCTGGTTAAGGCCGTCTTCTAGTAATTGAATGAGGCGCTCCACATTACCGCGCATCGGCTCAACCGCAATAAAGTCAGTAAAAAAAGCTTGCTGATCGAGGTCAGTACCAAAGCTATTGAGTGCAACGTGTCCGAGGCCGTGGCTTGAGATCTCATCGAAGAGGGAATCCCAATCAAGATAGGTGACTTTATCTACCGGCATCGGTGCATCGCCACCCATAGATGCGTTCGACCATGAAGCTTGAAGAAACTCTTCATTTGTTTCAATGAGATCTGAAGTGCGTGACTTAGTTCTCTCTTCTTCAATAAATATCACAGTGCTGCGGGAACTAATGCGATCAAAGATTGTGGAGTGCTCATCTACTAAAAATGGAATAAGGGATTCCATTCCATCGACACTAATTCCTTGTGAGATCTTCTCTAGTACTTCAATTGCCGCTGGGTAGCGAGATTTTATTTTCTCTGCTCGCTCTTTCACCGCTTCAGTAATGAGCAATTCACGACAAGGAATAATTGCAAGCTTTCCGGTGACTGGCTTTGTTGTTCGCTGATCAGAAATTTCAAAGTAGCGTAATTCTTCAATCTCATCGCCAAAGAAATCGATTCGAACTGGGTAATCCGAAAGTGGCAGAAAGACATCGACGATTCCACCTCGGACAGCAAACTCTCCGCGCTTTTCCACTAAGTCAGTTCGTGTATAGGAAAGTTCAGTGAAATGGGTAATCAACTCGGTCAGCGAAACTTCTTGACCGAGTTCAAGGGTACGCAGCGGTTCTTGTGCCAGCGTTGAAATAAATCTATGGATAACAGCGCGAATTGGCGCAACCACAATCGGGTTTGCATCTTTTGGCAGAGCCGAGAGCGCTGCCAATGTTTGAATGCGCTTTGCAACGGTGTCGCTGCGTGGACTCAAGCGTTCGTGTGGCAGCGTTTCCCATGCTGGAAATTCAAAGACAATCGGATGCAGGTTGCGGAGATCTTCTGCGAGATCTTCTGCGCCACGGCTAGAACTGGTGACCACAAGAACAGGTTGGTGAGCTGCTTTTAGTGCGATCAGAAAAGGGTTACTGGATGCAGGCGCAATTACGCGCGCATGGCCATTAAGACCATCGGTCAGCTGAGCATCGCTTGCAAGCTGGGCTAATAAACCGTTCATGGGCAACCATCCTTTCTTCGCGAGAACGCACCTATGCCCCACTTCTAAAAGAAGGGGGGCTGATATACCTGCAATGTTAACCCACTATCGGCTTTATCGAATAATGAGACTAAACGTCTCACGAGCACTCGATGGGGTGGGAGAATTACGCCGTGACTTCAAGCCAGATCTCTTCATCAATCATCGCAACAGATGATGCTGTTCTTCGCAGCGATGTTCGACGTCTTGGCGATCTCCTAGGTCAATCACTTGTTCGCCAAGAAGGTCCTGAACTCCTTGAGCTCGTTGAGAAGGTTCGAAAAGCAGTTCGCGACAATTCAACCCGCGCGCATGACCAAGGCCATCGCGACAATGGCGAAGATGCACTGCTAGAAAAAATCACCGACGATCAAGCTGTTGATTTGGTACGCGCATTTAGCACTTACTTCCACCTGGCAAATGTGGCAGAGCAAGTTCACCGCTCGCGCGTTTTAGCTGAAGCTCGTCGTGATGGAAAGTCATGGCTTTCACAAGCTGTCGATAAAATTATTGAAGCGCAGAAGAACCCTGCAACCGGCCACGAATTTACGCAGGCTGATATCGAGAAGTGGGTTTC
Organism: Candidatus Nanopelagicaceae bacterium; assembly: GCA_965267625.1. Lineage (GTDB taxonomy): Bacteria > Actinomycetota > Actinomycetes > Nanopelagicales > Nanopelagicaceae > Planktophila. Next base: position 146,203 of record OZ254124.1, on the reverse strand, counting down.
CGAACTCCAGGTGCGTCCAGTATTTACTGCACACCCAACTGAAGCTGCACGTCGCTCAATTCTTGGAAAGCTTTCCGAGATTTCAAATCTCCTTGATCTTCCTAAGAGCGTTACCCAAGATGAGCGCTTGGCAGAGACAGTTGATCTTTTGTGGCAGACCGATGAACTTCGTTTAGATCGCCCAGAACCGCTCGATGAGGCGATGAATGCGCTTTATTATTTAGATGATTTAGCAAAGCACACTGTCCCTGAAGTACTGAATGACTTTGCTCGCGAACTTAAGCGCCTCAACATCGACCTCCCGGTTACAGCGCGTCCTTTGACCTTTGGCACATGGATCGGTGGCGACCGTGACGGAAATCCGAATATCACACCGCAGGTAACAGAAGATGCTGTTGTACTTCAGGTTGGTCACGCCATCCGCACCACAATCGCTGCGATGGATCGTCTACGTCAGATGCTCTCGGTCTCAACTCGTATTGCCGGAGCAACACCAGAGCTCAGCGCATCTGTTGCAGAAGATTTGAAGCACATTCCAGAGTTTGAACCACGTTTCTTGCGCTTGAACGTGCAAGAGCCATATCGATTGAAAGCAACTGCGATTGTGCATCGTTTGGCATTTACGCGTAACCGCCACGCAGCCGGTGGTCCACATGTTCCAGGTCGCGACTATGCCAATACTGCTGAGCTCCTAGCTGACCTTACTTTGATGCGTGATTCACTCTTTGCTCACCGCGGCGAACTGATTGCTACCGGCTTACTTGAGCGCACAATCCGCAGCGTTGCAGCATTTGGTCTGACCCATGCAACTCTTGATGTGCGCGAGCACTCTGATGCTCACCATAATGTTTTAAAGAACTTCCTCGGAGATGGGTACCTCGAGCTTTCACACGATGAGAAGTTCCCGATTCTTACATCCGAACTTGCTAATGGCTTAAAGCGCAGCGCATCTAGCCTTGATGCCGCAGCTGCTAAGACTCTCAATACCTTTGTTGCAATCTCAGATTTAATTGAACGTTTCGGTCCAGAAGTTATCGAGACATACATTGTTTCGATGACAAAGGGCGCAGATGATTTAGTCGCTGCAGCGCTCCTTGGAAAGTATGCAGGGCTGGTAGATCTCGATAAGAAGGTTGCAAAGATTGGTTTTGCCCCGCTGCTTGAGACAGTTGCCGAACTTCGTGCAGCGGGAGACATCCTTGAGAAGTTGCTCTCTGATCCAACCTATCGTTCACTCGTTGAGCTTCGTGGAAATATTCAGGAAGTAATGCTCGGATATTCGGATTCCAATAAGGATGCCGGTATTGCAACAAGCCAGTGGGAGATCCATCGTGCTCAGCGCCGTTTGCGCGATGTTGCGATGAAGCACGGCGTAAAGCTTCGTTTATTCCATGGTCGCGGTGGCTCTGTCGGTCGCGGTGGTGGACCAACATATGAAGCGCTCGTTGCTCTTCCATGGGGTTCTGTCGATGGTGAAATCAAGATGACTGAACAAGGTGAAGTTATCTCCGATAAGTACGCACTTCCAGCGCTTGCCCGTGAGAACGTTGAACTCACATTGGCAGCATCTCTTGAAGCAACAGTGCTTAACCGCGGACCACGCCAGAGTAAAGAAGATCTCGAACTCTGGAACGAGTGCATGAACTTAGTTTCAGATAATTCTTTTGCTCGCTATCGAACTCTGATTGATCATCCAGATCTTCCCGCATATTTCTATGCTTCAACACCGGTAGAACAACTTGGAAATCTCTTCCTGGGTTCACGCCCATCACGTCGCCCAGATGCATCGAGCGGACTTGATTCACTTCGTGCGATTCCTTGGGTATTTGGTTGGACTCAATCACGTCAGATTGTTCCTGGCTGGTTTGGTGTTGGTAGCGGACTTAAGGCAGCGCGTGAAGCAGGTAAGGCAGATGTCTTAAAGAAGATGCTCGCAGAGTGGCACTTCTTTGCAACCTTTATCTCCAACGTTGAGATGACGCTTGTAAAGACCGACCTCAAGACAGCTCGTCGTTATGTTGAGACTTTGGTGCCAGCAGAACTTCAGCACTTCCTTGGCACTATCGAAGAAGAGTTTGCATTAACAGTTTCAGAGATTCTTTTACTTACTGAAAAATCTGCGCTCCTTGGAGATCAGCCAATTCTTGCCCGCACACTTGAAGTTCGTGATCAGTACTTAGCACCACTGCACTCATTGCAGGTCAATCTCCTTGATCGAGTGCGTAAGGCTGGCGATCAGGCAGAGCCAACGCTCGTGCGTGCATTACTGCTCACTATTAATGGTGTTGCTACAGGCCTACGCAACACTGGCTGAAAATTAAGAATTAAATTTAGATTGCGTTAATTCGAGGCCCTTTTCAATCAAGGACTCAACAACATCTGCGCCACGATCTAAGAACAAGGGGAGTTCTTTCTTCTCTGGCTGGCTAAATTGCTTTAATACGAAATCTGCTGGATCTTGCTGTCCCATTGGGCGACCAATTCCGAGGCGAACGCGGAAGTAGTTCGGTCCGCCAAATGCAGAAGTCATTGATTTCAAACCGTTGTGGCCATTATCGCCACCACCGAGCTTTGTGCGAATTGCAGCAAAATCAATATCAAGCTCATCGTGAAGAACAATAATCTGTGAAGCATCAACGCTATAGAACTGAGCGAGTGCTTTGATTGGTCCGCCGGTCTCGTTCATATACCCGAGAGATTTAGCGAGAATTACTGAATGAGCATCTACGCCCAAACCTAATTTGAAGGCTGCGATAGATGTTCGTGATTTATGTGAAGAGAATTTAACGTTGTGGCGCTTACCTAATTCATCGATAACCATCTGACCAACGTTATGACGGGTGGCAGCGTATTGATCGCCCGGATTACCGAGCCCCACTACCAACCACGTCATAACGAGTCAGACTTCTTTACTGCTTATTTATTCAGCTGCTGGAGCTGCTGGCGCATCTGCTGCTGGAGCTGCTGCTGCAGTCTCATCTGCTGATGCTGCACGACGCTCTGAAAGGTGAACCACTGTTGATGTTGGATCGAGAACGAGTGTCACACCTGCTGGAAGGACAACATCTGAAGCAAGCTTTGATGTTCCCGCCTTCATGCCTTCGATGCTGAGAACGAGGAACTTAGGAATTGCTGTTGCCTCTGCCTCAACCTCAAGTGTGTTGTGTACGTGCTCAAGGATTCCGTCTGGATCGTGCTTTCCTTCAGTGTGGATTGGAACGTGAACAGTTACCTTCTCACCACGACGTACAAGTACGAGGTCGATGTGCTCAAGGTTCTGCTTGAGTGGGTTCTTCACAACTGACTTAGGAAGTGTGAGCTCTGTCTTGCCATCGAATGTGATGTTAAGAAGAACGTTTGACTCCTTGAGAGCGTTTCCAAGTTCACGTGCATTGAGTGTGATGTGAACTGGTGCTGCACCGTGACCGTAGATCACTGCAGGAACCTGACCGTCGCGACGTGCGCGGCGTGATGCACCCTTACCGAATTCGGTACGTGTTGTGCCGTTGATTGCTACTTCTGCCATGAAAAAACTCCTAGTTAGTAGTTCAAAGCTCTTGGCTATGAACCAAAAGACGATGTGCTCTGACTAGGAGTTAGATACCTTGCCGTCGATAACGGTTTCGTTCGAAACCCTCGCCAGAATGGTTGAAGTTTATGCGGGCAGGGGTTAAACCACCAAATCGGTGAAATTTACCGCTTAGCTGTGGCCATCAAAGAGGCTGGTGACTGAGCCATCTTCAAAGACTTCGCGAATTGCACGGGCTAACAGCGGTGCAATTGAAATAACGGTGAGCTTCTCGAACTTCTGATCATCAGTGAGTGGAAGTGAATCTGTGACAACTACTTCAACTGCGCGAGAGTTCTTAAGGCGCTCAACTGCAGGGCCTGAGAAGACTGCATGTGTTGCAGCAACGATTACATCGCGAGCACCAGCTTCAAATAGCGCATCTACTGCCTTAGTGATGGTGCCGGCGGTATCGATCATGTCATCGATAACGACACATGTGCGACCTTCGACCTCACCAACAACCTTGCCGACAACAGCTTCATTTGGAACGAGTGGATCGCGAGTCTTATGGATAAAGGCGATTGGGCATCCACCGAGGAGTTCAGACCAACGCTCTGCCACGCGGACTCGACCTGAGTCAGGTGAAACGATTGTGAGTGAATTGCGATCGACCTTGCTGCCAACGTAATCAGCAAGCATTGGAAGTGCAAAGAGATGATCCACTGGACCATCGAAGAAACCTTGAATCTGTGATGTGTGAAGGTCAACGACCATCAAACGATCTGCGCCGGCTGTCTTAAAGAGATCTGCCATCAAGCGCGCTGTGATTGGCTCGCGGCCGCGGCTCTTCTTATCCTGACGTGCATAGCCATAGAAAGGTGTCACAACCGTAATGCGCTTAGCTGATGCGCGCTTGAGCGCATCGACCATAATGAGTTGTTCCATGATCTGCTTGTTGATTGGGTTTGCATGCGACTGAATTACAAATGCATCGCAACCACGAACTGATTCTTCGAAACGAACAAATATTTCACCATTAGCAAAGTCATATGCTGATGTTGGTGTGAGCGGGATACCAAGCTCTTCCGCAACTGCTTGCGATAGCTCTGGAAATCCGCGACCTGAAAAGAGACGAAGTTTTTTCTCTGAGGATAAACGGATTTCGCTCACGAGTATCAGCCTTCCTGGTCGTTGCTTGGAGCTGAAGCTGCTGCTTCAGCTGACTTGGTGCCTGGGCGCTTGCGCAGTACCCAACCTATTACATTTCGCTGCTTTGCACGACCAACGCCCATCGCGCCGGCCGGTACATCTTCAGTAATGACAGATCCGGCAGCTGTGTATGCACCATCTCCAATTGTGACGGGGGCGACAAGCATGCTGTCGCTTCCGATTCGGACGTGATCTCCCACAGTTGTGTGGTGTTTTTCCACGCCGTCGTAATTAACAAAAATAGTTGCTGCTCCGATATTGGAGCCCTCGCCGATAGTTGCATCTCCAACATATGAAAGATGTGGAACCTTCGAGCCTTCACCAACAGTGGCGTTCTTCATCTCAACGAATGCACCGGCGCGGGTATTTGCCGAAAGATTTGTCCCTGGGCGAAGAAAAGTAAATGGACCAACGCTTGCATTCTCGCCAATGACTGCGCCTGTTGCGTATGACTCTTTAACTTCAGCGCCATTAGCAACTGTGCAATCAATCAATGTGGTGCGCGGGCCGATGACAGCACCAGTACCAATCGTTGATTCACCGCTGATTGCTGTGCCAGGAAGAAGAACTACATCCTGTGAAATAGTTGATGTGGAATCCACCCAGGTAGTTGTTGGATCAACGATAGTGACCCCACTGCGCATCAAATTTTCATTGATGCGATCGCGTAAAAGTGCCGCAGCTTCTGCTAACTGCACACGGTCATTAACGCCAAGGGTTTCTGTGAAATTTTCGATACAAACTGCAGCGATCTTGCCGCCATCATTACGGAGAATTTCAATCACATCGGTGAGGTAGAGCTCGCCTTGTGCATTGTCATTACGGAGCTTTCCAATTGCCCCAGCAAGCTTTACTGCGTCAAAGGCATAGACACCAGAGTTAATCTCTTCGATTGCCTTTTCGAATTCGTCGGCATCCTTCTCTTCTACGATGCGAACTAACGAATCGTCATCGCCACGGATGATGCGCCCATAGCCAGTTGGATATGGGTGCTCGGCGGTAAGCACTGATGCGGTAAATCCACCTGCGTGATGGCCTGCTAGCAATTGTGTGAGTGATTCACCGGTCAACATCGGCGTATCGCCAGCCAAAATCAAGATAGTGCCCGCTGGCTTGAGATCTGCGAGCGCCAGTTGTGTTGCGTGGCCGGTTCCGCCGCGATGTTCTTGAAAGACCGTTGTCACTGTCGGCGCAATCTGCGCTAAATGCGCTTCCACCTTTTCGCGACCTGAACCCACGACAACACGAATGTGCTTGGGGTTGAGAGTTTCGCAGGCAGCAAGGACATGGCCTAAAAGTGATCGACCTGAGATTTCGTGGAGGACCTTGGGAGTCTGCGATTTCATTCGCGTACCTTCGCCCGCAGCAAGAATGACTACGGTTTCGAGGCTCATGGATGCAGTCTACTTGCTCCGCCTTGTTTTGCGGATATGGCTCCGCCACCTTAACTTGCGGGCAATAAATTGCTCCGCCACCAGGTATCGATCCTGGACCCTGGGCTTCAAAGGCCCATGTGCTAGCCACTACACAATGGCGGAACCTATATTCTCCCTTATCACCGCCTGACTTTCCAAACTGAAGGCCATAGACCATATTCACCGATAACCTAGCCCGCATGGAGAACGTAAACGACCATCGCGACGAACCTTTGCGCGCGCATGGTCAAGACCATCGCGACGAACCTTTGCGCGCGCATGGTCAAGACCATCGCGACGAGGTCGACCGACTCATCGCTGCATGGAAGCGTGAACGCCCCGATGCAGATCTCTCCCCCTTGGCAATCCTTAGCCGAATTACACGAATCTCTCGCCACCTCGATTTAGCTCGCAGAGATGCATTTGCAGACCTCGATACCTGGGGTTTCGATGTTCTTGCAGCTCTTCGTCGCGCTGGTACTCCACACACATTGTCACCAAGTCAATTGATGCAAGAGACGATGGTTTCAAGTGGCACGATGACCAATCGACTTGATCGCTTAGAAGAGTTGAAACTTATTACCCGCCAACCCGATCCCAGTGATGGACGAGGATCACTAGTAACACTGACGGCACTTGGAATGAAGAAAGTTGATGTTGCACTTGATCAATTAATTAAGAATGAACGAGCATTTCTTACCGATTTGAATAAGAGTGAACAAGCAGAGTTGGCAGACTTACTAAGCCGTCTTGCCGCTAACTTTGATATCTCCGCTGAAGATCAGTAGCTCTTAAATAACGCGTGCGCCATGCACCGGGCCGGTAGCGCGAGCAACGCTTCCCACCACACCACTTGCAGTTAGTGCCACTGCTAAATCAAGTCCTGCTTCTTCATCAGCAACTAAGAATGCAACTGTCGGACCAGAGCCTGAAACTATTGCTCCTAGCGCTCCGTAGTCACGACCGACTTCAAGTACCAAACTTAAAGCAGGTCGCAAAGAACAAGCCGGGTTCTGTAAATCATTTGTAAGCGCACGACCTACGAGTTCTGGATCGCCTGATAAGAGAGCCTGCATTAATGAATCACTTACTTTTGGATCAGCGATTTCTAGTTCAGCGCGCATGCGGTCACATTCGCTATAGACAGCAGGTGTTGAAAGCCCAACGGTAGAGAGTGCAAAGACCCAGTGATAGGTACCGCGGGAAAGCGCTGCAGTCAGCTGGTCTCCACGACCGGTGCCAACTGCTGTTCCGCCAGCAATCATGAAGGGGACATCGCTACCCAGTTGGCCGCCTAGTTCAAGAAGTTCTTCGCGAGTTGCCTCTAACTTGTAGAGGGCATCCATCGCAACGAGCGTTGCTGCAGCATCTGCTGAACCGCCTGCCATTCCACCTGCAACTGGAATCGATTTCTTTACCTCGATATGAACATCAACATCAATATCAAATTTTTCGGCGATTAAATATGCAGCTTTTACCGCAAGGTTTGAGCCATCTTCTGGAACTCCATGGGTCTGCTCGCCCGTGACCGAAATCGTGACGCCGCTACCCGCATGTGACTTTGTAATAGTGACATCGTCAAAGATTGATACAGCTTGAAAGACAGAGACTAGGTTGTGATATCCATTTGCTTCGCGCGGGCCGACAGATAACTGCAGGTTGACCTTTGCAGGTACTCGCACTGTTACGGAGTTCAGAGCCACGTTATGAGCCTATCTCTATCTCTCGCTTGGCAATAGCGACAAAGGATGAAATCTCTAGCGCTTCACCGCGCAGCGTTGGATTAATTCCAGCGCTAATCAGTAATTCTTCCGCTGGGGCAGATCCCCCGTAACGAGATGAGAGTGCAGAGCGCAACATCTTTCGGCGCTGTGCAAAGGCCAGGTCGATGATCGCAAATGTTCGGAGGCGAAGTGCTTCATCACCTGGTGTTGCGCGACGCGAAAAGGCAACTAGCTTCGACTCAACGTTAGGAACCGGCCAGAAGATTTGGCGTGAGACAACTCCAGCACCAGTGACATCAGCCCACCAAGCAGCCTTCACACTTGGAACGCCATACTCTTTTGTTGAAGGGTGCGCAGCTAAACGATCTGCGACTTCTGCCTGCACCATAACAACACCGGTGCGCAGCGTTGGGAACTTCTCCAACATATGCAAGAAGACTGGAACGGAAACGTTGTAAGGCAAGTTCGCAATCAGCACCGTTGGATCCATCGGAAGTGAATCAATTTGAAGCGCATCTTTATTAATGACGGTTAGCTTGCCGGGATTATCAGAGTGCTTAGCCGCTGTTATAGGTAACTGCTCTGCAAGTCGCTTATCGATTTCAACTACGACAACATGTTTTGCCTCTTGCATCATCGCAAGTGTGAGTGATCCAAGACCTGGTCCGATTTCTAGCGCTACATCATCTGCTTGAACCCCTGCCGTGCGGACAATCTTTAGACAGGTATTGCCATCGTGGACAAAGTTTTGACCGAGAGATTTAGAAGGTTTGAGATCGAGCGCTGCTGCCAGCTCGCGGATTTCTGCAGCACCGAGCAGGCTCATGCGAAAGATCCAAAGACGCGCTCGGTGTTTTCAGAAAGTGCCTCACAGAGCTCTGCTAAATCTTGACCTCGTTCTGCCGCCATGGCACGAACAATCGTTGGAATCTGAGCAGGTGTGTTCTGCATTCCGCGGTGTGGAGTTGGGGCTAAGAATGGTGAATCGGTCTCGACGAGTAATTGCTCATGCGGCACAAGTTTTACCGCTTCGCGCAGAGCGGGAGCGTTCTTAAAGGTCATGGTGCCAGCAAAGGAGAGGATGTAACCACGTTCGATACATGTCTTTGCCATCTCGACATCGCCAGAGAAACAGTGAAAGACGGTCTTCTCGGGTGCTCCGACTTCAAGCAAAACAGAGAGAACATCTTTATGTGAATCACGGTCGTGAATGACAAGTGCCTTATTGGTTTTCTTTGCAAGTTCGATATGCCACTTGAACGATTCTTGTTGCACACCGCGAAGTTCAGGTGGAGTGCGGAAGTAATCAAGACCGGTCTCACCAATCGCACGTACGCGCGGCAGATGTGCCAGACGTTCGATGATTGCCATATCGGCAGCTAAGTCTTCAACAACGGGTGCTTCATTGGGATGAAGTGCAACTGCTGCAAGAACGCGTCCTGGATAGAGATCAGCTAGAGCTGCACACCATTGAGATTGTTCTGCCGAATATCCCACTTGCACAATGCGATCTACACCAACTGATTTCGCTTCATCTAATACTTTTCTTACTGCATCAGAATCAGGCGCATCATTGGTGACAATCTCAATATGTGCATGGGCATCAGCTACTGCAACCGGAAGCGGTTCAGGCAGCGGAGCAAATTCACGATCGATATCGCGATTGTGGCGATCAGCCATGAAGAATTATTCCTTCACCTCAAGGCGTGGGAACAAGACCGGAGTCTTTGTCACAGTTGCACCTTGTGGAAGCTGACCCCATGTTGCAACGTTTGAAACTTTCTGTGCGCCAATTTCACCGAGTGAAGCTCTAGCGCCGAGTGACTCCCAAAGAATCTCTGTGGTTGCAGGCATGATTGGGTGCAACAAGACTGCAAGTGCGCGAAGAGATTCTGCAGTGTTATAGAGAACATCTTCAAGGACTGCCTGATTTGCTGGATCTTTAGCGAGAATCCATGGCTCTTTAATGGTGACAAAGCCATTGACTTGCTTGCAGTAATCCATGATTGCATTGATTGCGCCTTGGAAATCAAGAACTTCCATCGCAGCATCTGCAGTTGCAACGGTGCTCTTAAGCGATGCTGATAGCTCTGCATCCTGAGCAACCGCTGGAAGTACTCCACCACAATACTTTTCGACCATTGCCGCAAGGCGTGATGCAAGGTTTCCAAAGTCATTTGCGAGCTCGGATGTATATCGGGCGCTCATATCTTCCCATGAGAAAGATCCATCGCTTCCGAATGGAATCGCGCGCAGGAAGTAATAACGGAAGGCATCAACACCGAAGTGATCGGTGATATCTGATGGAGCGATACCAGTCAGCTTTGACTTAGACATCTTCTCGCCGCCAACAAGTAACCAGCCGTGTGCAAAAACCTTCTTTGGAACTTCAAGCCCAGCAGCCATCAACATCGCTGGCCAGATCACTGCGTGGAAGCGAAGAATGTCCTTACCAACTAGGTGAACATCGGCTGGCCATGTCTGTGCAAACTTCTTGCCACCTTCTGAGTCAGGATCATCTGTGAGACCAACTGCAGTTGCATAGTTGAGCAAGGCATCAAACCAAACATATACAACTTGCTCTGTGTCCCAAGGGACAGGAACGCCCCAATTAAATGTTGATCGCGAGATAGATAAATCGCGAACGCCGCCTTCAAGGAAGGCTACAACTTCGTTGCGAGCTGACTCTGGCTGACATGACTCTGGGCTCTTCTTGTAATGATCAAGAAGTGGCTGAGCGAATTCAGAGAGCTTAAAGAACCAGTTAGTTTCTTTTACATTCTCAACTGGCTTGCTATGGATTGGACAGAGATTGCCTTCAAGTAGATCTCCCGGCAATTTAAATTCTTCACAACCAACGCAGTAAGGACCTTCGAAATCACCTTGATAGATATAGCCCTTATCTTTTAATGAAGTAAGGAACTTCTGAACGCGATCCATATGGCGATCTTCAGTGGTGCGAATAAAATCATCATTAGCAATATTGAGCGCACGCCAATTTGGCTTCCATGCATCTTCAACTAATTTATCGGCCCATGCCTGTGGTGCTACGCCATTTGCCTCTGCAGTGCGCATGACTTTCTGACCGTGCTCATCTGTTCCAGTCAGGAACCAGACGGATTCACCGCGCTGACGGTGCCAACGAGTAAGAACATCGCCGGCAACAGTTGTGTAGGCGTGGCCAATGTGTGGCGCATCGTTGACGTAGTAAATCGGAGTCGTCAGATAGAAGGACTTCATTGGGCAATCTTAATTGGCTTCTAGATTGTTTTTTACCTTAGCTTGGGCGTCAACGACCGCGGCATAGACGAGCTTCTTCGGTACTTCGAACTCTTTTGCCACGGTGGCGATGGCCTCTTTGCGATCCATCCCGGCGCCTTCATATTCGCGGACCTTGGCGACCATCTCATCGCTTGTCTTCTCATGAGTTCCTACTTCGACTCCCCCGAATACGAGAGTGATCTCGCCAAGTACTTCGTGGCCCTGCGCCCACTGAATTAATTCAGCGAGAGTGCCGCGGATTGTCTCTTCGTAGGTCTTTGTCATCTCGCGGCAGATTGCACCAGGACGAGATGATCCGAGAATTGAAGCTGCATCCTGGAGCGATTCAAGGAGGCGATGTGGTGCTTCAAAGACCACCATGGTGCGTTCTTCAAATCGGAGATTTTCATAGAAAGAAATTCGTGCACCTGAAGTACGTGGCGCAAATCCTTCAAAGGTAAAACGATCTGTGGGAAGCCCACTCAGTGCAATTGCCATCGTCGGAGCACTTGGACCTGGGATTACATGCACTTCAAGTTTTTCTGCGATTGCATCGCGCATCAAACGAAAACCTGGATCACTAATTGTTGGCATACCGGCATCAGAGAGAACGACAACGTTGCGTCCTTCACGCAATGCAATCAAAAGCTCTTGGGTTCGATCTGTTTCGTTTCCTTCAAAGAATGAGAGAACCTTTGCGGTAAATGATGCTCCGATATCAGAGGCTAATCTGTGAAAGCGGCGAGAATCTTCAGCGGCGATGATTTCAGCACCTTCGATTGCAGCTTTCAGGCGTGGACTGGCATCGAGTGGATTTCCAAGCGGAGTTCCTGCAAGGGTGAGTGCCATATGAGTATCTTCCCATATTCTTTACTCATGATTGCCGCTGTAGCACCCGTCGTGATTGCAGTCCTCTCATTCTTCTTGCGAATCTTTGATATCGCATCTATCAAGACAATGATCTTTGATGAGGTCTACTACGTTGATGGAGCACGTGACTTACTGAAGCACAGAGTTGAAGTCACCGGAGCAGGACCAGAATTTGTAGTTCATCCACCAGTTGGTAAATGGATGATTGCATCAGGAATCAAACTCTTTGGTGACAATCCGCTCGGATGGCGATTTGCAACTGCAGTAGTTGGTTCGCTAATGATTCTGATTGTGGCATTGATTGCTCATCGCCTCTTCTATTCTCCATTATTAACCGCGCTTGCTAGTGGGTTGATGGCGGTCGATGGGTTGGCGCTCGTTCACTCGCGGACTGCCCTGCTCGATAACTTCTTAGCTTTCTTTATTCTTGCCGCTACTTACTTCTTCATCTCTCGTAAGTATTGGTGGACCGGGTTCTTCTTGGGTCTAGCACTTGCAACAAAGTGGAGCGCCCTCTATTTCATCGCGGTCTTTGGATTAATTGCTCTCTACCGTGCTTTTGCGCATCACACCGGTCGCGAACTTATTCGTCCGACGCTTTCGCGAATAACAGCTTTCGGAATCCTTCCAGTATTCGTTTACATCACTTCCTGGTGGGGATGGTTTGCATCATCTCGCGGATGGGATAGAGATCATTCATCTAACCCAATTTCATCTTTTATTTACTATCACCAAGAGATGTTGAACTTTCATACTGGTTTAACCGAGAAGCATCCATACCAAGCAAATCCTTGGTCGTGGATGATCATGGGAAGACCAACAAGTTTCTATTACGAAACGCCTAAGAGTTGTGGTGCAGATTCTTGTTCGCAAGAAGTCCTTGCACTGGGTACGCCTTTCTTATGGTGGGCTGGAACGATTGCAGTTGCAATTGTTATTGGATTTTGGGTTCGCTCACTCATAAATCGCAGATTCGATCCTGCCGTCACAATTATTGTTGCCGGAATGGCCGCCGGATACTTACCGTGGTTCTTCTTTCAACAACGTACCGTCTTCTCTTTCTATGCAATTGTCTTCGAACCGTTCATGATTTTGGCACTTGTTTATTGTGTGCGCCTCTTTCTTACGGCGCAGCGACGTCGAAGCCAACGTGCGTATTTGTTGGGTGAAATCCTCGTACTCATTGCATTTATCGGTATCGCAGCTAACTTCATCTACTTTTTGCCGCTATATCTTGGACAGGTAAGTACCTATAGCGCTTGGTATGCGCATATGTGGTTTGAGAGCTGGATTTAAATCAGATTACTGATTTGCTGCGCGGTTCATGCGTAGACGCTCAACGGCTTCATCTGCCAACTGCTGATCAAAGATCTCATCACGGGATGGAGCTGCTGCGGCTAGAGCTGCGCGCTCAAGAGCTTCCTGCTCATCGCTCCACTTGCCTGGCTCAGTTAAGTCAATAACGCGCTTTGGCTGAATCGCCTTTGAAGCAGTGACATAGGTTGGAAGCGGAACTTCATTTGGCTGCCATTCGGCGCGTGCTGCCGCAGTGCCTTTAGGCAAGATGGTGACGCCGGTGAGCTCGCGCTCTGCAAATGGAATCCAATGTTCGGTTGATTCTTTAGGCGCAATAACGTCAGAGAGATTTGTGTGTGAGACGCCCTCAGTGCGACGGTGAATTTGATCCATGCGGCGATGTTGAATCGCTTCCACGTTTGCCTGACGACGAACATGAGCGATGTAGATGATCAATCCTGTAATCGGAAGCAAGATTGATGTAGCTGCAAGAGTATTCATGATCGCTCCTACCAAGGTAGAGATAAAAGTTATTGTGATAATTGAAAAGATAATGCGACGACGGAGAAGTTGCTGCGCAACTCTCGCTACGCGATCGACATCGGTATAGATAACACCCGAACCAATTTTTGCTCCTGGAGTATTTCCGGCGACCGCACGGAGCGCGGTTTTGTAACTCTCAACATGTTTTCCAGAGAATTCATTCTTGTTATGTATCCAGCGAGGCAAGAAATAGGCAACCCACATGCCCACAATTGCTAGATAGATAATTCCCGACGCCATGATGAGCCAAGGTTAGTTGGAGAGCCTTAAAACTCTTGGGATTTCCGTGGGGTTTATTTCACCAAATCATTGAGTTTTACAAAGGATTTATGGTCCCGCCACGACCCTGCAATGTGGAGAAAATCAGGTCGATCGCCTTCGAATGTGTAGCCCGCTTTCTCGGCAACTCGTATCGATGCAGCATTTTCTGGGCGAATATTTATTTCAATGCGATGTAAACCCAGACCCTCGAAAGCAAAGCGGGTCAACGTATTGACCGCATCGGTTGTAAATCCACGCCCTGCATAATTCTTGTCGATCCAATATCCAATATGCGCACCGCGCAATGCACCGAGGATGACTCCACCCATCGTGATCTGCCCAACAAGGTTCTTTCCATGCCAGATCATGAAGGAATATGAGCGTCCAGCGCGTGCTTCACGGTGGAGTGCGCGCACCATCGCATAGAAAGATGGGCTCTTACTGATGAATTCACTCTCAGGTGCGCCATGAGGGGGATGCGGAAGAGAGGCTTCCCAAGGGGAGAGCCACTCACGATTTTCGGCGCGGACCCGGTTCCATTGAGCTCGATCTCTCAATCGTGGAGGTCGAAGCTCGATATGTTCTCCGTGAAGAATAACGGGCCACATAATCGCCAGCTTAGATGTAGCGGCGTTCGAGAACTACGACGGTGACTTCAGCTCCAGCGGCAACATCCCCGTCGCCTTCAGGAACAGCAATAAATGCATTGGCATCAGAGAGAGTCGCTTGTTCATCCTGTGAGCCAAGTGGAGCAACTGACTTTCCATCTTCGCTCAAGATTGCGCGCACATATGAGCGAACACCTGATTGTGATGACAAGCCCTTTTCTAGGCGGGCCTTCACAGCTGGGCGGTGAATTGTTGCAGCCCCCAACATGGTGCGAATCATCGGGCGCACGAGGAGTTCAAACGAGATGTATGCCGCAATTGGATCGCCAGGAAGGGTGACCACTGGAACTTTGTCCGGACCGATCAAGCCATAATTGTGGCGACCACTGGAATCGATTGCGATTTCAACTGCGGTGACTTCGCCCATCTTCTGCAAGGTACGAGTAATCAAATCGAAAGAATCATCATGGCGCTCACCGCTGATAATGATGAGGTCTGCGCGCACTAATTGATCTTCAATTGCATTTTGAAGCTGGTCTTCATCTTCTGGAATCGAGTGAACGCGGTATGCAACTGCACCGGTCTCACGGACCGCGGTTGTGAGTAACCAAGAATTTGTCTCGTACTCTTCATCAGCTTCCAGGCTCATGCCCGGTTCTACTAAATCGGGTCCCGCTGAAATCACAACGACACGTGGATGTGGTCTCGTTGGAAGATGATCTAAACCAATAGATGCAGCGAGACCAATCTGCGTTGAGCGGATTCGGCTGCCGGCCTTCATTACCAAGCGTTCTCCTGCATAAACATCCTCAGCAAGGGTCGCGCCATGGGCATCAAGAAGTGGCATATCAAAAGGTTCGAGGGGTTCGCAGAGATTTAATAGAGAGGTAAGCACCTCATCAACGCGCGCACGATCGGACATAGACAGTAACCTTACTTGTTGAAGGCGAATTAATAGGGGATTTCAATGGCAACTAGTCGCGCAGATATGAAAGATAGCTTGCGCCGTCGCCTGCGTGCACAACGTGAAGAACGTTACGCAGAACACAATCTTTTGCACCTGATTGAAATTCCGGAAATTTCTCGCGCCTCTGTTGTCGCTTCTTATTATTCTTTTGGAACAGAGCCGAGCACTCTGGCTCTTAACAAGTCTCTTATTGCCGCTGGAAAAAGTTTACTTCTGCCTCGAATTAACGGTGAAGTCATCGAATGGGTTGAATGGAATGGAAGCCCAGAGAATCTTTCCGAAAATGGAAAATTTCACGAGCCGATAGGTGAAGTCTTTGCTGCACTTGATTCAATCGATGTAATTCTCGTGCCAGCTCTGGCAATTGATCCTGATGGCTATCGCCTGGGACAAGGTGGCGGTTTCTACGATCGAGCACTCCCGCTATTGCGTGCATGGAAACATGGCGTTGTCTATCCATATGAACGCATGGAACATGACCTACCGCGTGATCCTTGGGATATTGCCGTCGACAGTTGGTAATTACGGCATATTTCGTGCAACAACGATGCGCTGAATCTGGTTGGTGCCCTCGTAAATCTGGGTCAACTTCGAATCACGCATCATGCGCTCGACTGGATAGTCACTGACATATCCATATCCACCAAGAATCTGAACTGCATCAGTCGTTACCTTCATCGCTACATCTGTAGCAAGTGTCTTACATGCAGCTGAATAGAACTTGAGATCGGCATCATTACGTTCGCTCTTTGCCGCTGCAACGTAAGTCAGTTGACGAGCTGACTCGATAGCAATCGCCATGTCGGCCAACATAAATTGGATGCCCTGGAAATCAAAGATTTCTTTACCGAACTGCTTGCGCTCGTGTGAATACTTCTTCGCTGCATCAAATGCCCCTTGCGCCAATCCAAGTGCCTGCGCAGCGATAGTGATACGCGTGTGATCGAGGGTATCCATTGCAAGAGCAAAACCCTTGCCGATTTCAGAGATGCGACGGTCATCGCCAATTGTTACGTTGTCGAAGTACACCTCACGAGTTGGTGAACCGCGGAAACCCATCTTCTTCTCTGGTGCACCAAATGAAATACCTGGATCGCTCTTCTCAACTACAAAAGCGGTAATTCCTTTTGAGCCAAGTGCGGGATCTGTTTGTGCAATGACTGTGTAGAAGTCAGAAACTCCTGCGTTAGAGATCCACTTCTTGCTGCCATTGATAACCCAGTTATCTCCGACTCGCTCTGCCTTTGTCTTCAGCGATGCCGCATCAGATCCAGCCTCTGATTCAGAGAGGCAGTATGAGAAACCTTTTCCCTTTGCTAACTGAGGAAGCCACTTATTCTTCTGTTCTTTGTTTCCACCGAGAATAAGTGGGAATGAACCAAGCTTGTTAACTGCAGGGATAAGCGATGCAGATCCGCATACGCGAGCAACTTCTTCAATAATGATGACCATGGCAAGTGCATCAGCGCCATCGCCACCATTTTCAGTGGGCACATGTGCGGCAAAGAGCCCATTCTTAAGAAGAGCATCGTGCGCTTCTTGCGGGTAGCGATGGTCCTCATCTACAGCATGGGCAAATGGTGCAATCTCTTTTTCGGAAAGCGCACGCACAGATTCACGGAGATCGTTGTACTCCTGTGGCAATACGTAGACATCTTTAAGCGTCATTACTTCTCCTCTTTGAGATCGCGCTGTTGAAGTGTATTCAAATATGCGTTGTATTGCGCCAGCTCATCAGGCTCGCCCATCGCCGCTAAGCGGGCCTCGTTGCGGTCAATTCGCACAGTCTCACGCTTGTCATCGCGCATCCAGAGAATGAATGTAGAGATTAAGGCTAAGAGAATTGGAATTTCGCCCATCGCCCAGCCGATAGTTCCACCGGCGCTTTGATCTGCAAGTAAATCGGGTAACCAAGGAGTGCGCAGTGATCCGTAGTAACCACCATCAATCAAAGTTGTCTCTGACATCAATGCGATTGAGAAGAACGCGTGCAGGCTCATTGCACCAAAGAGAATCACGATTCGGAGAATATGCGGGTACTTACGGGGACTTGGATCGATTCCAATGATGACGTTAAAGAATAGGAAACCGGCAAGAATAAAGTGGATATTCATGAAGATGTGGCCGGCATGGTTCTGCATGAGATTGCCAAATAAATCGGTGAAGTAGAGAACAAAGAGCGATCCATCAAAGAGAGCAAGTGCCGTAATTGGATTAGTCAAAATTACTGAATATCGAGAATGTAAAACGGTGAGCGCGAAAGCGCGAATACCTCGTTCTTCACCATTGCGACCTTGAGGCAAAGTGCGAAGCGCCAAGGTGATAGGAGCACCGAGTACCAATCCGATAGGTGCGATCATTCCAAGCAACATATGAGCAACCATGTGATATTCAAATGAGAAGAGTGCGTACACACCAAGACCACCTGATGTTGCAAAATCAATTAAGGCTATGCCTGATGCAAATGCGACGGTTCGACCAACTGGCCATTCATCACCGCGCTTCTTGAGAACAACAACTCCCTTAATGTAGAGAGCCACGGCAGTAACCAAGAGCGCAATCATCAACGCGTCTGGGTTATAAAGTCGAATGACGTTCCAGAGTGATGGTGGCGGCGGAGTTTCCATACCGACAATCAATTGTGCAGCGGTCAGGTTACTTACATCACCGATTGGTGGCTGAATCTGTGAAAGCCAGCTTCCCATCAATACAACTGAAACCATCACCATTGCTTCAACGCCAATGAGGCGAACTAACTCTTGCAATTTAAATTCATCGCGAGATGCCAGAGCTTTTCTATTGGCATATCCCATGGCAAGAAGGGCGGCGGTAACAACCACCTTTGCAATCACGACATATGCATATTGAGTATTCCATGAACTCTTTTCATTAAGGCGAGTCCATGCTGTTGCTACTCCGCTGATCACAACGGCAATCGCTGCCCAAAGAGCGAGGTGTGAGAAGCGATAGAGCGCTGTGATGCGTTGGTCTCGCGGCGTCAGGATGATTCCGAAGAGACCGCCAACCCAGAGTGAGAGAGCAATAACGTGTGAGACAAGAGCGCCAATAGCTAATCCATGTGAACCGCTTGCCGCTGCATGGCTCTGGAAGATCGGGGAAATCAGTGAAAGGAGCGCAATAACAGTGAAAATAACGAGCGGAATTGAGCGCTTGATGAATGGTAGAGCAATTGCAACTACTGCCAGGCCTACAACCTGAACAAACATGGACTTACCAAGGCTGGTCTGCGTCAGGTAAGAATTTATCGTCGTTCCATCAAAAGCATCGAAGAACGAAACATCAAGAATCTCTGCGACCTTAAGGATTACGCCGAGTAACGATGTAAGGAACCAGAGTGAGGCGAGAAGTGTTGAAATCTTCTTCACCGCTAAACCAGCGTTACTGAGCGCGCCCTCATTGTTGTTGATAAATAATGAAGCCGATAGGAGCGAACCAATCGTTGCAAAGGCGAGTAGATAAAACGCGCCTTGATTAAGAATCATTTCTCGCTATAAAGCTTTCGAGCGTATCGAGCGAGCGCAACCGTGACAACTAGCGCAGCAAGAAGAAGACCGAGAACAAAAATCGTTGTTCCCACATTATTTCCCGAAGGTGTTGCTGTTTTGGTTGGTTCAGGTGCAACTGTTGCAACCACAGTTGGCTCTGCAAAGTTAAATGTGAAGGAACCAGTTAATGGAACATCGTTCTCAGTCAGCAACGTGTAGGTCACTGTGTAAATTCCAGAGCGAACAAAGTTCTTCAATCCAACAACTGCTTCACTTCCAGCAATTGTCAATGTTCCATCATCAACGCGAATGCCGGAAGGATCGGTTACGACAACATCGTTGCCGGTATCCATGATGGGTGTCTCGGTTGTAATGGTGACGGCGCTTGGCGCAGCTTCCATTGATTGACCAGCTGTTGGGCTGGTGGAGATAACGGTGTTTGCGAATGCGGTTGGAGAAAAGAGAAGCCCGAGTGCCAGTGCAGTCACGCTTACTATCTTCTTCATATTGCCCTCCAGTGAGTGGGTTTACGCTGTTGATTCGCGCCTATCGTCCCACTTCTTTAGACTATGGCGATAGTCCAAAGGGCTCCAATCCAATAGAAGAAAGGTCACATCTGATGCCTACATATCAATATGCATGCAGCGCCTGTGGCCATGCCTTCGAGGCGGTGCAGTCCTTTAGCGAGGATGCCCTTACTGAGTGCCCACAGTGCAAGGGGCTCCTGAAGAAGGTCTACTCGAATGTCGGGGTCGTCTTTAAGGGCTCTGGTTTCTATAAAACTGATTCAGCGCCTAAGCCAGCATCGGCTGACTAGCCATGGTGGGGCGGACGATCGCCCTTAATCTCAGCTTCGCGCGCAGCATCTGCGTTCTGATCTTCACGGGGATCGCGCTCATCATCTGTTGTTGCAGGAAAGATATTGCTCACACTTTCACCCTTTCTGCTTACTTGAACGCGACGGGGTAAGTGTACTCCGGAATACTTGCGCCATGTTTGAAAAACTTGGTCACTTCGCCGTTCGTCGCAAGAAGATTGCGGTCATCGCATTCATCATCTCTATTCTCGTAGCGGGAGGCGTGGGTGCTCAAGTCTTTAATCGACTCGATTCCGGTGGATATTCAATTGCATCGAGTGATTCATACAAAGTCTATGAATACATCTCAGAGACACTGAACGAATCTGATCCGGCAATCGTTGTCATGGTCGATGCTGGTCTCGACGTCAATGATCCAACCGTTGCGGCTCGTGCTGTGGCACTTGAGAAGAAGATGGCGAGTGAAGATGGAGTTTCAAAAACTCTTTCTTACTGGTCTGCAGGTGGAGCACCATCTTTGAAATCTAGCGATGGAAAAGCCGCTTACATTTTGATCTACGGAGATGGCGAAGCATTTAGCCCAAAGAGTCAGGAACTCGGTAGCACTTTTCAAAAGCAGTACGACGGAAAAGTTGATGGCTTCACTCTCTACGCAGGTGGCTTCGGCGTAATCGGAAATGCGATTACCGAGAAAATTGGCAAAGACCTCAAGCTCTCTGAGTCGATCTCTATTCCACTGACATTTATCTTGCTTGCCTTTGTCTTCGGTGCACTTGCTGCTTCTGCAATGCCGCTGATTGTCGGAGTCTTTGCAATCCTCGGGGCTTTCTTTATCTTGTATCTCCTGACTCTCTTCACCGATGTCAGTGTCTATGCACTCAATCTGACTACAGGTATGGGGCTTGGACTTGGTATTGATTACGCGCTTCTGATGGTCAATCGCTTCCGTGAAGAGCTTCACCACGGAAAGAGCGTCGAAGAATCCATCGTCACAATGATGACGACAGCTGGAAAGACAGTCTTTTACTCAGGGCTGACAGTTCTAGTCACACTTATGTCATTGATCTTCTTCCCATTGCCATTCCTAAAGTCATTCGGTTATGCCGGGGTTTCTGTTGTTGCACTTGCAGTTGTAGGTGCGCTCTGCGGACTTCCACCGATTCTTGCCATGGTGGGAAACAAGATTGATAAGGGTGTTATTCGTCGTTCTGCAATCACACCTAAGGAAGAAGGACGTTGGGCTCAGACAGCACGCTTTGTCATGCGCCGTCCAGTTGCAGTCACTGCACTTTCATTAATCGTCCTCGGAATTCTCGCTGCACCGTTAACTGCAGTGAAGTTTTCTCAGACAGATTCGCGCACCTTGCCATCATCTAATCCGGCAGCAATTGCAACTGCGGTTCAAGCAGAGCGCTTCCCAGGTCAAACTGGAAACCCGATTGAGATCATCATTCCTGGTGGCGTGCAAAAGGGAGATCAAGTTGCTGCTTACTCAACCGCACTTGCTCAAGTTGATGGAATCGTTCTGGTAAATCCTGCGCGTCCGTATGGCGATGACTTGCGCATCACTGCGGTGCATTCAATGTTGCCTCGCTCACCTGAAGCTCAGAAGTTAATTCATGATGTTCGCGACTTGAAATCTCCCGAAGGAACAATCGTCGGTGGAGTTGCAGCCGATTACACAGATTCACAGGACGGAATCGCATCCACCTTGCCGTTGGCATTCGGTTGGATTGCAATCAGCGTTCTAATTCTGCTCTTCCTCTTTACTGGTTCTGTCATTCTGCCTATCAAGGCGATCCTGCTCAATGTCCTTTCACTCGCTGCGACGATGGGTGTACTCGCCTGGGTATTCATCGATGGAAATCTGCAATGGTTGGTCGGTTCATTTACTGTGACCGGAACACTTGATACATCCATTGTTATTCTGATTGCCGTTGTCGTCTTCGGTCTCTCTATGGACTATGAAGTCTTCTTGCTCTCTCGCATCCGCGAAGAACACGATGCCGGAAAGTCCAATGAAGATGCAGTAGCAATTGGATTACAGCGCTCTGCGCGAATCATTACAGCTGCAGCTGTACTTCTCGCAGTTGTCTTCGCATCATTCGTACTCAGCGGTGTTACATCGATTAAGTCGATGGGCTTTGGTGTGGCACTTGCTGTGATGCTCGATGCAACCATTGTTCGCGGTCTTCTCGTGCCGGCTTTGATGCGCCTCTTTGGTGAGCGCAACTGGTGGGCACCAAAGAGCCTGCAGCGATTCACAATTAAGCACTAGCGTCCTTTACTCTTAGGTCATGGACCTCATCGCTTCCCTGCAGTGCGCAGATCAACCTGGCATTGTCCATGCGATGACGAGCGCTGTTTTAGCCGCTGATGGAAACATCATCGAGAACCAGCAATTTACAGATCACACCACAAATACTTTTGTGATGCGCACCCGCTTTGAATCTGCACAAGGTTTAGAAAAAGCTGCGGCAACTTTGCAAGCAGGCTTATCTCAATTCAGCCCATCGCTTCACATTCGCCCCACAGACCAGAAGCCACGCGCACTTGTCTTGGTAACCAAAGAGAGCCACTGTCTTCGAGATCTTCTCTACTTACTTGAACTCAATGAACTTCCCATTGAAATTCCTTTAGTGATTTCAAACCGCGAAGAGCTCAAGGACCTCGTTGAATCTCACGGAATTCCATTTCTCTATCTTCCAGTCGATGCAGCAAACAAAGCTGCGCAAGAGCAAGTAATGCTCGCCAAGATTGCAGAACTTAATATTGATTTTGTGGTTCTTGCTCGTTACATGCAGATTCTCTCTTTTGAGTTTTGCGCTGCACTTCCAGGAAAGATCATCAATATTCACCACTCGTTCCTGCCTGGATTTAAGGGTGCAAAGCCATATCACCAGGCGCATGATCGCGGCGTAAAAATCATTGGCGCTACGGCCCACTTCGTCACTGCGGACTTGGATGAAGGTCCAATCATTGAACAAGATGTCGCACACGTGAACCACACTGCGACCCCAGAGCAACTGATTTCACTGGGCCGCGATATTGAACGTCGCGTGCTTTCACGTGCCGTGCGTATGTATGCCGAAGATCGCATCTTTATCGTCGGTCATCGCACTGTGGTTTTCGCGTAGGCACACCCCATGCTCGGCGGAATCAATAATGCGCTCTGGTTTCAGAGCATCGCTGGATACTTCGTTGTCGCGCTCATTCTGATTCCAATTTTGAAATGGGCTTTTCCAACAAATAAAGCAATCAAGGCAGAGCGCGCAGAGATTCGTCAGATGCGCAAAGAGATACGACGTATCAAGCGTAAATAGCGTTACTTATTAATCAAATCTTTATCGCGAGCTCGATAGAACTCCCAGAAAGATAAAGTAAGAAGAATCATCGAAAAGCCAAAGAGCAGGTCCTCGACTGGAGCTCCAGCAAATCGAACTCCAATAATCTGCTCGGGTGAGTAAATCACGATGTGGTTTGAGGTTAACCATCGATTGGTCAGTAGCTGAAACGGGAAGATCAAACCGTAAGAGAGCCAGAAGATTCCTCGAGTAATCATCTGAACTCTGATGAAATAGAGATCAGTGACGACTGCAAAGAGAACTGCGTAGAGAGCAATATCTGAATATGTCATCGCTTCTCCTTAAAGAATTTGAGAATCTTGGTGAGCGTCACATAAACGATGACGGTCATCAGCGGGACGATAATAAAGAAGAGAACTTCTTCAATCGGGACGACGCCAAATAGATAGAAGCCAAGAATTTGTTCGCTATCGAATGACCAATTATCTTTCTTGATAGCCCAGTAATCCCAGATGAGGTAGATGACGAGAATCGATGCATCTGCGAGAACGAAATTACGCCAGAACCTTTTCGCGCGAATTCTGAATGCGAGTGTCACCCCAATGGCGCAGCAGGCGATAAATGACAGCACCAGCAGATAATGGAATTGCGCCATGGCGATACCTTCGCATATATCCCCTTACTCAATTACTCTTTAGCTATGGAAGCCTCGTTAAATTTTGTATATCAATGGGCGAGGCGCTGGTCCCGAGCGGGTGTCGTTGCATCCCTGGCTGCAACGATTGTGGCGCAGGCGATATGGGGCGAGATCTCTCTCAGCTTTCAATTGGCACTGGCACTGGTTGCACTTCTAGTTGGCATTCCTCATGGCGCAATTGATCACCTGATTACGATTCCGAGAACATCCCACCTCAAATTCACTCTCTATATAGCTGGTTATGTGCTGGTTGCGATTCTTGCTGGATGGGCGATTGCGACGTGGAACCTCGTTGGATTTCAACTGGTTGTTCTTATGAGCGCGCTTCACTTTGGTTTTGGGGATGCCGCATATCGCAATGAAGAGAGTGGCTATAACGGCAAAGCAAAGTTTCCGCTCTGGGTTGAAAGTACCTATGCAATCCCAGCAGGCTTCTTACCGGTAGTCCTTCCTCTGACAGATTCTCGAACTCTTGAAACGCTAGAGAGAATCCAACCAACGCTGATTAACTGGGCCGGCAATCAAATCGAATACTTACGAAACGGCACACTTGCGGTCGGATTACTTTCAATCTTTATTCTCACTTCCACTCGACACTTTTCTCACGCAATCGATTTAACGCTCTTGCTTTTACTTTCCGTGATTGCGCCCCCATTGATTGCATTCGCGGTTTACTTTGGTTTCTGGCACGCTATTAGACATACAGCACGATTAGTTCCTAAACTTGATTCGGCAATGTCATTGATTAACGAAGGAAAATGGCAAAGAGCAATCGGTGCTGCGGTAATTCCTGGACTTTATGCAATTGCAGGAACATTTCTTCTTGCGATTGCTCTGATTATTATCGATCCAGATAAGTTCTCATCCAGTGTTTTGTGGAGCACCCTTGTCATTATTTGGGCACTCACTGTTCCGCATATGGCAACGACCTCCCGCTTTGATTTCGCCGCACTTAAGCGATAATCCCAAGTGTCCTAGGCGGGAGTTGAACCTGCGACCTACCGCTTAGGAGGCGGTTGCTCTATCCACTGAGCTACTAGGACTTACGACATCAAGCGTGCGATGTGCTTGGCAAAGGTTATCGGTATAGGTAGCCTTCCCATGAATCGTTAGATTCTTAGAGTCCACACGGGATTCTTTAACGTACGAAAGGCCATTCCCATGAGAGCGCTCGTTATCGGCGCAGGCGGAGTTGGCAGCGCAATCGCAAATATCGCATCTCGTAAGCCATTTATCACTGAATTAGTGATTGCGGATTACGACCTTGCACGTGCAACAGCTGTCACTTCAAAGATCCAAGACCCACGATTTTCTGCAGTGGGGGTGGATGCCAGCGATCTGGTCGCACTCGAAGGTCTCATTCGTAAGGTGAATCCCGATGTTGTGGTCAACGCGGTTGATCCTCGCTTTGTGATGAATATCTTTAACGCAGCGAAGAACGCTGGCGTGAATTACATCGACATGGCGATGTCACTTTCTACTGCTCACCCAACTGATCCATTTAACAAAGTTGGCGTCATGCTCGGCGACGAACAATTTGCGCAACATAATGCGTGGGAGAAGCAAGGGAATTACGCACTTGTTGGAATGGGTATCGAACCTGGTATGAGCGATGTCTTTGCTCGCTATGCCCAGGATTACCTCTTCAGCGAAATTGATGCCGTAACAATTCTTGATGGTTCAAATCTGACTGTTGATGGATATGAATTCGCTCCTTCATTTTCAATCTGGACAACTATCGAAGAATGCTTGAACCCGCCTTTGGTCTGGGAGAACGGTGGTTTCCACACTGCGCTTCCATTTACCGGCGGAGTGACATTTGATTTCCCAGAAGGAATCGGTCCGGTCGAGTGCGTCGATGTTGAGCATGAAGAAGTCGTTCTAATTCCAAAGAAGGTCAACGCCAAGAAAGTTACATTTAAGTACGGCCTTGGAAATGATTTCATTGAGAAGTTGAAGACAATTCACGCTCTCGGTCTTTCAAAGAAGGAGAAGGTTAATTACCGTGGCATGGAAATTGCGCCACGTGATTTCCTGGCATCGCTCTTGCCGGATCCGGCAAAGATTGGTCCGATGATGCATGGCAAGACTTGTGCGGGAGCACATATTGCTGGCAAGAATAAAGAAGGCAAGCCATACGCCTGCTACATCTATAACGTTGTAGATAACGAGTGGTCGATGAAGAATTATGGTGATCAGGCTGTTGTCTGGCAGACCGCAATCAACCCGGTTATTGCTATGGAACTGATCGCAAATGGCACCTGGGCACCTTCTGGAGTTGTTGGTCCCGAGTGGCTAGAACCAAAGCCATTCCTTGATTTGATTGAGGATTACGGCAGCAGTTGGCATATCCGCGATGAAAATCCCAAAGGATTGGACTTTTAATATGGCAAAGAAATGGGCGCTGATAACAGGTGCAACTGTCGGCATCGGAGAAAGCTTTACGCGATTACTTGCTGCAGAAGGTTTCAATCTGGTCATCAATGCTCGCAGCGTAGATAAGTTGGAAGAGCGAGCTACTTCACTTCGAGAGAAGTTCAACATCGAGGTAGTTGTTCTTCCAGCTGATCTAGCGACCGAGTGCGAAACGGTTGAGAAGTACATCAGCGAGCATGAGATTGAAGTCCTTGTTAATAATGCTGGTTTTGGTCTTAACCAGTCATTTCTAGCTAGCGATATTGCCGATGAAGAGCGCGTTCTTGATGTTCTGGTTCGCGCACCTATGCGATTAATGCATGCCGTGCTTCCTCAAATGAAGAAACGTGATTCAGGAATCGTTCTCAATGTCTCATCTACTGCAGCATTTATCGCAGGTGGTCATTACAGCGCCGCTAAGTCATATGTAACGGTGATGTCAGAGTCTCTGCATACGCAATTACTTCCCACCAAAGTCACTGTTACCTCACTCAATCCAGGCTTTGTGCGCACAGAATTCCATCAAAGAGCTGGCATGAAGATGGGTGCAATCCCTGACTTCATGTGGCTCGATGGTGATTTCCTCGTGCGCAAAGCTTGGGAGGATGCCAAGAAGGGCAAAGCAATCAGTATCCCGGGTTGGCAGTACAAAGTTCTCCGAACCATTATTGCTGTTGCTCCACGATCGACAGTCCGCAAGATGGGCATGACCCTACGGACAAAACAAAGGTAAATTCACATACTTTTCACCGCTTAGAGACGATGTTTCTGGCTCTACAAAAGATACGATTACCCACATATCAACGGAGGTTTTCCATGTTTCGTAAAGTCACGCTCTCTCTCCTTGCTGCAGTTCTCGTAGCTGGCACAGTGACTGCGGTTCCAGCAAGCGCTGCAACCAAGATCAGCAACGGTGTTGCATGTAAGAAGGTCAACCAGACAACTAAGGTCGCTGGCTATTCATATAAGTGCGCTAAGAACACCATGGTCAAGAACTCAAAGCTCACTTGGCTCTCAGTCGAGTGCCTTGCAGCTATCAAGAGCTATAACGGAGCAATCAAGGCTAAGAACGACCTCGCAAACGTTGCTACTCAGACAGCAGAGCTCGATAAGCAGTTGGTAACGGCGACAGATGCTCTTACCAAGACAACTACGGCGCTCGACAATGCAAAGGCTCAGATTACTAAGTCACGTACTACGTTGAATGTGACGACAAATCCGACTGAGAAGCTTGCACTTTCAAATGCAATCTCAAAGCTGGCAAATGCAATCTTGGTTCTTACAACAAGTCGTTCAAAGCTTGATACCCAGGTTAAGGATTTGATCTCAAAGAAGGCGCTTCTTGCAAGTGCACCAGAGCAGCTTGAAGCAAATGTCACTGATTCAAAGGCATCAGCAACACTTCTCTGCGCTAAGGGTTTCTAAACTTTAACTGTCGAGTTTTACGCCGATAATTCGGCGGATCTCTTCGCCAATGCCGATAATGGCAACGGTCTCTGCGTGCGTATGCAATGGGGATTCTAGTAATCCTTGTGAAACGTAAGATGCAAGGTAATTTGCTTGGTAACACAAGCCTTCATGCCCCTTCACATCTGTCTCATCGCGCCAATTTGGACCACCTCCATTAAAGACTGCTTCACGGAGCCCGAGTCCTGATGGAGTAAAGAATGGTGAATCAACT
This sequence comes from Candidatus Nanopelagicaceae bacterium, assembly GCA_965267625.1. Taxonomy (GTDB): domain Bacteria; phylum Actinomycetota; class Actinomycetes; order Nanopelagicales; family Nanopelagicaceae; genus Planktophila. The sequence goes on along the minus strand of OZ254124.1, from coordinate 118,117 downwards.
AAGAGAACACCCTCAGTTCCCGATACAGATGCTCGGGTTGGAACATGGCTATATCCGCTCACTGTGATCACAGCACGTGCACCGGATTCGTATTCAAGAACTGCAGATGCCATCGCTTCCGAGTGAGGGCTGTGTAATTGACCCGCAGCAGATATTTTCTTTGGGATTCCAAGGATTTGAGTGACGAAAGCGATTGGATAGATTCCCATATCTTGCATAATGCTGGCGCCAGGTAACCATAAGCGAGCGATTGCACGATTATCTTGGCCGAAATCAGCTTGAATTAACTCAATCTCTCCAAGAGTCTTATCGGAAACCAGCTTTCGAATCATGCTCGCTTGCGGAAGATATCGAGACCACATCGCCTCCATCGCAAATACGCCAGCCTTATTTGCCGAGCTATAGAGGAGCTCTGCATCTTTCTTAGAAATAGCCGAAGGTTTCTCAACAAGGAGATGCTTGCCCGCATTAATTGCGATGAGCGAATCTGCTAGGTGAGTATTTGGCAACGTTGCAATGTAAATAACGTCGATATCTGGTTGTGCACAGAGTTCTTCGTACGAATTAAAGGTTCTTGAGATTCCATACTTCTGGCCAAGCAATTCAGCCTTCCCAGGCGTCTTGGAAGCAATCGCTGCTACCTGTTGTTTGGTGTGTTTCTGAAGGGTATTGATAAAAACGTCTGCGATATCGCCAGCGCCAATAATTCCCCATCGGAGCGAAGGCACCGATGCCGGATCAATGACATCAGGCGTCGGAAAATCATCGAGAGAGAAATTCTTAACTACATCAGAGAACATTGCCATATCTGCATCTTATCCTTGAGCCTTTATCAGTTGAATAGGTAAGGCTGACCCTATTGATTGACGGAGGCCTTACTTGTGTAATCACCTTATGGTGCGCTTAACAAAGTTCCTACTTCCAGCCCTCATAGCCTTGCATCTGGTGCTCGAGCTTTTCATCGGCCCGCAATCCATCTTCCGCGATTTCTTCCTCTACAACTTAATTTGGGTAGTGGCTTTGGTTACGGTCTTCTTCGCACCCGTTGCATTTGATCAGGTGGCCCTTGCAGCCATTGCCCTCGCAATCTTCTTCTGGGGAGCAGGTTCACTCGCAACCAGCTTCGATCAACTCTTGCGAGAATTTCCATCGTTTACTCTCTCCGCGCAAGTGGGCTACTCGCTTTTCTATCCCCTCATTTTGGTGGCAATCCCGCGCCTTTCAAGCACATCGCTCAAACTCAAGCCGATAGAGATCCTGGATGCCCTGATAGTCGGATTAGGGTTCACATCGATAGTTTCAACAATTCTTTTGGTCGTAATCTTTCCAGCTAACTCCTTACTAGGCTCTGAGAATTTCTTTCTGATCTTCTATCCGGTCGGAGACATTGCTCTTCTCATCTTTTCAATCACGACACTTATCACCCGTGGATTCGACAAGAAGTCTCTTCTCTTCTCCGCCGGAATTCTGGTCTTTACAATTACCGATTTTTACTACCTCTGGCTCGCCATCAATAATCAATATAGTTTTGGTGGCATTGCCGACGATGGTTGGCTTATCGCAATATCGCTGATGGCAATCGCAGTGACATTTCCTGGCTCTCGCACAATTACATCATCACAAATACACCCAGCTTTAGTTGCACTTTCGATATTTATAAGTCCGATTCTTCTTGCAATCAGTGCGCTACGGCCCAATATCTTTCCCGTCTATATCGTCATCCCGGCGATTGCCAATCTGCTCTTGGCATTTATTCGTCTGAGTACAGCTCTCCGTGAAGCACGTATCTTGGTTGATGAACGAATGTTGGCTCGCACTGATGAACTGACAGGGCTTGCCAATCGCAGGTTACTTTTGGCAGAGATTGAAAACTTTTCAGAGGTTGAAGGCGCGCTCTTGCTTCTAGATCTCAATGAATTCAAACCTGTTAATGATCTTCATGGACACGAAGTTGGAGATCTCGTGCTGCGGGAAGTTGCACGGAGGTTTACCAGAGTTCTCCCTAACGATGCAATCCTCGCCCGTCTAGGCGGTGATGAGTTTGGCGTGCTCGTTGAAGGAAGTTATGAAGAGACGCTGGAAGTCGCTTATGCGCTGCGGGCAGCGCTCTCCTATCCATTTAACTTGCGCGGCATGAGAATTGACGTTGGTGTCAGTGTCGGCCATGTGCAAAACGATGGAGCCGGAGCTCTACTTCAACGCGCTGATAGCGCCATGTATCGAGCTAAGAGTTCGGATATGGGGGTAGCTCAATCTTGATCTCTTTTAAGCGCTCTAGTGATTCCACGCGCTCAACTGCATGATCAACGATTCGCTCGCAATATCCATTGCTATAGCCATCGAGATAGAGCCAGGGTTCATGAATATCGCTTGCACTTAAGTGCGCAAGTTCGGGAACATACTTTCGAATATAAGTTCCTTCAGGGTCAAACTTCTTACCTTGTTCAATTGGATTAAAGACTCGGTAATACGGTGATGCATCAGTTCCGGTGCCAGCTGTCCACTGCCAACCATGCGCATTGGAGGCAGGATCGAAATCTATTAAATGATCTGCAAAGAAACGTTCACCCAACTGCCATTCAAGGTGGAGATCTTTAACTAAGAATGAAGCAACGACCATACGTGTGCGGTTATGCATCCATCCCTCTACGAGCAGTTGGCGCATCGCTGCATCAACAAATGGGAAACCGGTTTTGCCTTCACACCACGCTTTAAATTGTGTTCCTGGCTTGTCATAACGCATCTCTTTGAAACGGGGTGCGTAGTACTCAGTATCGGTATTGGGATTATGAAAGAGCACGTCGGCATAGAACTCGCGCCATGCAATCTCTTTTCGGAAAGTATCGTGGGCCTTGCTCTCGCCAAGATTTGCAAGCAGCGTGCGCGGGTGAATCTCTCCAAATTTGAGATAACTACTCATCTTTGATGTTCCATCAATTCCGGCCATATTTCGATTCTCGTCGTAGCTATCGATGGCGCTCTTGGAGAACTCGGCGAATCTCTTTAACGCTGCCGCTTCGCCAGCTTCAATCAGAGTGACACCTGCTGGAACTGGGAAATCTGGAAATGCGCGGTACTTATCAGGGGGCACAGGCGCATTGATCTTCTTTGGCTTGGGTGCTGGTGCACGCCAACCATGAATGCACCAGTTCTTATAAAACGGTGTGTAGACCTTGTATGGAGTTCCATCCGATGGTTTTACAACGCGACCTGGATAAACGGCATAAGGGCTGCCGGTCCGAATTAATGGAATTCCAGCAGCTTCAACGCGTGCATCACGCTGAGCACCATAACGTTCTGGCTCTTCGGAAATGTGAACCTCGGTGACGCCATAGAGCGCTATGAGTTCCTTCAATACTTCAACTTGATCGCCTTCAATAATGTGTAAGCGATTATCGAGAGATTGATCGAGAGCTCGCAGAGAGTTACTCATATAAGCGAGTAACTTGCTGCCAGCTTCTTCAATCTGCTGCTTATCAAGGATAAAAAGCGGGATTACTTCATCACTGCTTGCAATTGCTCCGTTAAGAGCTGGATGATCGCCGATTCGTAAGTCTCGGCGAAACCAGATTATTGAGCGCTTCAATTACTTGTGAAGCTGCTCCACAGTTGCATCCCAACCAGAAACATCTTCAGGCTTACGTGGACCCTTGCCCACGTAGCGAGCTGATGGACGGATCAAGCGACCTGTGCGCTTCTGCTCAAGAATATGTGCTGACCAACCTGCAGTACGTGCAGCGGTAAACATTGATGTAAAGAGTGGTGCTGGAACTTCTGCGAAGTCCAAGATAATTGCAGCCCAGAACTCAACGTTTGTCTCAAGCACGCGATCTGGTTGACGCTCGCGGAGCTCCTTAAGAGCTGCCTGCTCAAGCGCCTCAGCAACTGCATAACGTGGTGCGTTAAGTTCCTTAGCTGTGCGGCGAAGTGTGCGAGCGCGTGGATCTTCTGCACGATAGACGCGGTGACCGAAGCCCATCAAACGTTCCTTGCGATCAAGAAGTCCCTTGACGTAAGCCTCTGCGTTACCTGACTTCTCTACTTCTTCGATCATGTGAAGAACGCGTGAAGGCGCTCCACCGTGAAGTGGGCCTGACATTGCGCCAATCGCACCGGAAAGTGCCGCGGCAACATCTGCACCTGTTGATGCAATAACGCGTGATGTAAATGTTGATGCGTTCATTCCGTGCTCTGCAGCCGATACAAAGTATGCATCGATAGCGCGAACGTGAAGTGGATCAGGTTCTCCGCGCCAACGGATCATCATGCGCTCAACAACTGTGTGCGCCTTATCAATCTCTGATTCAGGAACAGCTGGAGCAATAACGCCACGTGCTGCCTGTGCGAGGTATGAAAGAACCATGACAGATGCGCGTGCAAGGTTGCTGCGAGCTTCTGCATCATCAATATCGAGAAGTGGCTTGAATCCCCATGCTGGTGCAAGCATTGCAATCGCAGACTGCACATCTACGCGAACATCACCTGAGTGAACAGGAAGTGGGAATGGCTCAGCGTTTGGAAGACCTGGGTTGAACTCGTCATCAACGAGAAGTCCCCATACATTTCCAAATGAGACGCGGCCTACGAGGTCTTCAATATCAACGCCACGGTAACGAAGAGCGCTACCTTCTTTATCTGGCTCTGCGATCTCTGACTCGAATGCAATTACGCCTTCAAGACCTGGCTTGAAATCATCTGACATTTTTAGCTCCCCGCTCGTTTCTTCTCAATCTGTGGGTAATTCTGCACCCGCCGGAGGGGTCTTGGCGACCAAGGAGGTGGGAGATGCACTCATAGCGAAAGTGAGGTTCGATACATCTATGAGCCCAGAGACCCCGGATAAGACCACCCGCCAGGAAATTTCGGCGATGCGCCGTTCCTATGGGGAGGTCGGCATTACCGATCTCGGTGGCGATCCACTTGAGGCATTTACTACCTGGCTCCATCAAGCTGCCGACAATGCATTTATCGTGGAAGCAAATGCAATGGTGCTTTCAACGCTAGGAAACGATGCAAATGGGGCGGATGCAATTTCAACTCGTACTGTCTTATTGAAAGATATCTCCCAAGGTGGATTTACTTTCTTTACCAATTACAACTCGCGCAAATCGCAAGCAATCAATCTTCATTCGCAAGTAACGCTTCTCTTTCCTTGGTATGCGATGGAGCGACAAGTCACCATCAGTGGGTTTGCTACGCAGATTGATCGCATTGAATCTGAAAATTACTTTGCAACACGTCCATGGTCATCACAGATTGGTGCATGGGCATCTGCACAATCATCACCACTTGCATCACGTGAAGAGTTAGAGCAGCGGTATCAAGGAGCATCAGAGAAATGGCCCGAGGGCACCGTTGTTCCATGCCCGCCTCATTGGGGTGGATTCCGTGTGCTACCTACAAGTATCGAGTTCTGGCAGGGCCGCTACTCACGCCTGCATGATCGACTTCGTTATGAGCGCGAGAACACAGATTCTGATTGGGCTGTGACTCGGTACTACCCTTAGAATTACCGCCATGAGCGCAGAGATTGTAATTCCAGCAGATATCAAGCCACGTGACGGACGTTTCGGTGCAGGACCTTCAAAGGTTCGCCCTGAATCACTTCAAGCACTGATTGCATCAGGCAACTCTGTTATCGGAACTTCGCACCGACAGAAGCCGGTGAAGAACGTTGTAAAGAGCGTTCGTGAAGGTCTGACATCTCTTTTTAACCTTCCAGAAGGTTACGAAGTTGTTCTCGGTAACGGTGGATCTACAGCGTTCTGGGATATCGCAACATTTGGTCTTATTGAAAATCGCTCACAGCACTTAGTTTTCGGTGAATTCTCATCTAAGTTTGCAGCAGCTTCTAAGGAAGCTCCATTCCTTGGTGAGCCTTCTGTCATCAAGTCCGAGCCAGGCACTCATCCGCTTTCAGTTCAGGAAGATGGCATCGATGTCTACGCGCTTACTCATAACGAAACTTCCACCGGTGTTGCGATGCCAATCAAGCGCCCTGCTGGCACAGATGGCGCCCTCGTTTTAGTCGATGCAACATCTGCAGCTGGTGGCCTCCACGTTGATGCATCTGAATTCGATGCTTACTACTTTGCACCACAGAAATCATTTGCTTCAGATGGTGGTCTCTGGCTCTCATTGATGAGCCCAGCTGCTATCGAGCGGGCAGAGAAGATCAAGGAATCTGGCCGTTGGATTCCTGCATTCTTTGATCTCGGAACCGCAATTGAAAATTCACGTCTGGATCAGACATATAACACTCCTGCACTTATTACTTTGATGCTCCTTGCAGATCAGATTAAGTGGATGAACGAAAATGGTGGACTTAAGTTCACAACAGGACGTACTGCAGATTCAGCATCACGCCTCTACGGTTGGGCTGAGAAGACCAGCTACACAACACCATTTGTTGTCGATCCTGCGCAGCGTTCTAATGTCATCGGAACAATTAACTTTGATGATGCAATCGATGCCACAAAGGTTGCTGCTGCACTTCGTGCCAACGGAATAGTTGATACCGAGCCATATCGCAAGCTTGGTAAGAACCAGCTTCGTATTGCAATGTTCCCAGCTATTGATCCTTCAGATATCGATGCTCTCACCGCATCTATCGATTACGTAGTTTCACAGCTTTCGTAATGCCGAAAACCATTAAGCGCGATCGTTTCTTCTGGACGGTTGCACTGCAGACTTTTGTCGTTAACTTCTTCCTCGGTGGTTTCGGTCCCGCGCAGCCACTTCTACGTGCAGATCAGGGTACTTCACTGGCAGTTGCAGGGCTTCATGGAACTGCAATGGGTATTGCTTCGATCTTTGCAGGTCTATCAATTCCACGAATGACTCACCGCTTTGGCCGGGCAGAGGCGGGCTGGATTGGCCTCATCATCTTTTCATTTGGTCTGCTCGCACTTGCCTTTGTGCAGCCAATTGAATTAACTATCTCGGCAGCATTCGTTGCATCATTCGGATGTTCTGTTGTCATCAACTCTTTCGTGGTCTCGCTCAACGGTCATTATGGAAAGCTCGCACCGATAGCTGTAGGTCAGGCAAATGGAGTTTCCTCTGCAGGTTATGTAGTTGGAACAACAACTATTGGAACCATTGCTCAGACCGCGCCTGATTTTTGGCGTATGGGATTGGTTCTGATTCTTCCGCTTGCGATGTATCTCTACTTCTTCCGCCGCGAACGTAGCGTTGAGGCGCATGTTCCATCATCGGAAGGGCCACAAGGAGGAAAGCTATCGATTGCCTTCTGGATCACTTGGGCTGGATTTGTTGCAACGATCGGAACTGAGTTCGCAACTGCATTCTGGGCGGCAGATCTGGTTCGTAATCGCACCGGAGCAACCGCTGCCATCTCAACGATTGCAATCGTTGCTCTCGGCATTGGAATGGCAATCGGTCGATTCTTTGGCGGTCGTCTGATGCACCGCTTTGCAGCAGATACTCAACTTCAAATTGTTCTAGGTATTCAGGCTGCAGGTTTCTTTGGTCTCTGGCTCTCACATCAATTAGCAATCAGTCTCTTGATGCTTTTGGTGAGCGGTCTTGGAATTTCAATGCAATTTGCACTTACCTCGCTAAGACTTATCAACCACAGCGGTGGCCGTCCTGAGCTCGCAATCGGACAATCCTCTCTTGCGGCAGGTTTAGCTATCGCAGGTGCCCCATTCTTATTGGGAGTCCTCGGTGATAACTATGGAATCTCCCGCGCATATCTGATGGTTCCAGTGATGATTCTTATCGCTTCACTTATCGTGAAGTTTGTTCCTGCGCATATTCCGCAAGCTGAACTCGATGAGTTTGAGATTTAATTAAGTACTTGCGAGACTCGTAGGTCAGCCGGCTCTTCGACTTTATCTTCAAAGATCATCCAGATAATCACCGCTGCCAGCAGCGATATTCCGCCACATGCTGCAACTGTTTCGCGCACGCCAATCGTTTCAGTGAGATAACCGATGAAGAGCGAACCAAAAGGCGTGCCACCAAGAAAGATCAGCAAGTAAATTCCCATCACGCGACCACGGACAGCTGGATCGCTATGGGTCTGAACGTAAGAGTTTGCCGAAATCAACATCGTCAGCGCCGTGATGCCACAGATTGGCAACCAGAGTGAATACCAGAGATATGAAGGTGCTATCGAGAGCACGATAACTGTGGAGGAGAAAGCGATTCCGAGCTTGATGATAAAGCGAGTATTTCTAAACCGCTCAATCCGCGCACTTAAGAGCGCGCCGGTCAATGAACCAACTGCAATAAATGTTCCGAGCAATCCATAGGAGGCAGGGCCTTTGCCGAACTCTTTAGTTGCCATGAGTGCGTTGAAAATTTGAAAGTTAAGTCCAAAGGTTGCGGCGAAGAAGACCATCATCATCACGACATAGAGATCCGGACGAGCCAGCGCATAACGAATTCCTTCTCGAACCGTTCCTAGAGTTTCTTCCTTCTTATGGATAAAGAAGTCTTTCTCGCGCATCGACATCAGCGCAGCAATCACAAAGAGATAGGAAGTCGCATTGATGATGAAGGAAGGTCCGGTGCTAAAGCGAGCAATTAATAAGCCTGAGAGCGCAGGGCCGACAAGACGTCCGGCATTGAAGTTAGCTGAATTTAAACTGACCGCATTTGCCACATCAGAGTGACCAACAATCTCTGAGGTAAACGCTTGTCGAATTGGAGCGTCAATTGCTGAGGAAATGCCTAATACTCCGGCGCCAACAAATACATGCCAGAGTTCAATCTTGTCGATGATGACGAGAATTCCGATGCCGTAACAAGTAAGCGCTGCAACGATATTGGTCCAGATTAAGAGCTTCCGCTTATTTACGCGATCAGCAAGAGCACCGCCGTGAAGACTAAAGAGTAGAACGGGAGCAAATTGAATAGCTGTTACCAAACCTAGTGCGCTTCCGTTGTTATCGGTCAGTTCGAGGACGAGCCAATCTTGTGCAACGCGTTGCGCCCAGGTGCCGATATTGGAGAGAGCATTTGCTGGAAAGAGGATACGGAAATTGCGGTGGCGAAATGAACGCCAACTTCCTTCCGCATCTACTGTTCTACGCATTACTCTTCTTCCATGTCATCAAGAGAGAAATCTACGATCGCTTCCGTTGTCACTCTAGTCTCAATCGGCACCATCTGCTGGATTGCAGCTGGTGTTGTTGCACTCGCAGCTGGAGCCGAATCGAAAATCATCTGGACATGCGTTGTTGGCGCAGCCCTTGGTGCAACCGGAATTAGATACTCAGTACGAAGAAATCGTAAGAGCGCTATCTAAGTTAAATATGTAACTGATTACGCTTCGAGCTGTGAAGCAATACCGCGGAGCACACGACCGAGACGTTCTGCCTCAGATCCTGATGGGTGGCGACCATGGCGAAGGCCATTGCCCACCTTGTCGAGAATCTTGATGGTGTCTTCAATCATTGCAGCCAAGTCATCGTTATTAACTCGTGAATTTTCAGCGAGTGAGACTGGTGCATCAACGATATGCACTGACATCGCCTGTGGACCCTTACGTGAATCAATCACTGAGAACTCAAGCTTTGTTCCTGGCTTTACTGATGGAACGCCAGCAGGAAGCGCTGTCGCCGCCAAATAAACATCTTCTCCTTCATCTGATGCGATGAAGCCGAAACCCTTTTCGAGGGAGAACCATTTCACGCGACCTGTAGGCATAGTGGCTACTCCTTATGTTATTTCGATACTCGTGTATGGAACGCCGCGGGGTGCGGGCAGGGCATTAGTTTAACTGATGATTAGTAAGGCGCGGTAGTCGGTTTAAGCGAGCGTAGCTTCGCTATTTACTCGGCTCGGCTTCACAAGGTCGCTTCGCTATGCGCACCGCACCCGTGGTCAACCGAGACCACGCGAGCGTCATCAGGCGCAATTACATTGGCGCATACGCCAAATGATGAGCGAAGTGATCCCGCAAGCGGAACAAAGAAGCCACATGAATTACAAGGCTTTGGCGCTTGCTCTGCCAATGGTGAAGATGGTCCGCGATCTGATGCATACCAACGCTTTGAAGCTTGGTCGCGACCTTCAATTGAAAGAACACGTGGACGCATTAATCCGAGATCGAATACTTGTGTTGCATCGAGATCTTCATCTTGTGGAAGCGCTGCTGCACCTGGAACAAGACGTGTGTCATCGAGCAGACTTGGAACGATTACTCCAGGTGTGATGTCTTCTGGAACGATTCGTTCGCGATAAGGAACGTGATCTGGTGCAAGAAGTGAATCCGGACCTGGAAGAACTACAACATCGCAGATAGTTGGTTCTGTTTCCTCATCAACTTTTGCAATTGTGATTCCCCAACGCCATCCCTTATAGCCAGCAATATCTGCCGCAAAGAGATAGGTAGCGATGCGATTGTCATCGTCGTACTCGACCGAGACAAAGTCACCCACCTGTGTTGCAAACTCTGCCTCAGCAAGAGCTGCATCACGTGCGATTGATTGTGCATCGAAGGTCTTCATGTTCTAAGGGTAAAGCAGAAGGGGCCACCGATACTAATCGGCAGCCCCTTCGTGCGTATTAAGACTATTAGAAGTCCATCCCTATTGGATTTTTAACGCTTTAAAAATCCATATCCCCACCAGCAGCCGATGGTGTCATTGCACCCTTTGGCTCTGGCTTATCTGTAATTACTGCCTCTGTTGTAATAAAGAGAGCTGCAATTGATGCTGCATTCTGAAGTGCAGAACGTGTCACCTTAGCTGGATCGATGATGCCAGCCTTGATCATGTCTACATACTCGCCAGAGGCTGCATTGAGACCGAAACCTGCTTCGAGGTTACGAACCTTCTCAACAACAACTCCACCTTCGAGACCTGCATTGATTGCGATCTGCTTCAGTGGCGCTTCGATAGAAACTTCAACGATGCGAGCACCGACAGCTTCTTCTCCTTCGAGCTTCAACTTCTTAAATGCTGCTGTTGCTGCCTGAAGAAGTGCAACGCCACCACCGGCAACGATTCCTTCTTCTACTGCAGCCTTTGCGTTGCGCACTGCATCTTCGATGCGGTGCTTGCGCTCCTTGAGCTCAACTTCTGTTGCAGCTCCTGCCTTGATGACAGCTACTCCACCAGCAAGCTTTGCCAGGCGCTCTTGTGCCTTTTCGCGATCGTAATCTGAATCTGTGTTCGCGATTTCGCTGCGGATCTGGTTAACGCGACCCTTGATCTGGTCAGCATCTCCTGCACCTTCAACGATTGTTGTCTCTTCCTTAGAGATAACAACCTTGCGAGCGCGACCGAGAAGTTCAATGCCAGCTGTTTCGAGCTTGAGGCCAACTTCCTCTGAAATCACTGTTGCACCGGTAAGGATTGCAATGTCCTGGAGCATCGCCTTACGACGATCACCAAAACCTGGAGCCTTAACAGCAGCTGATCGGAATGTTCCCTTGATCTTATTTACTACGAGAGTTGCAAGTGCTTCGCCTTCAACATCTTCAGCGATGATTGCAAGTGGCTTACCTGATTGCATGACCTTCTCGAGCAATGGAACGAGATCCTTGATTGATGAAATCTTGCCGTTAACAATCAAGATGTATGCATCTTCAAGAACAGTCTCCATGCGATCAGTATCTGTGACGAAGTATGGTGAAAGGTAACCCTTATCAAAGCGCATACCTTCAGTGAGCTCGAGTTCGAGACCGAATGTATTTGAATCTTCGACCGTGATAACCCCTTCCTTGCCGACCTTATCCATCGCTTCTGCGATCATCTCGCCGATAGTTGCATCTGCTGCAGAGATAGATGCAGTTGCTGCAATCTGCTCCTTTGAGTCCACTGACTTAGCCATTGCAAGGAGTTCAGTAACGATTGCTGTTACTGCCTTCTCGATACCGCGCTTGAGCGCCATTGGATTTGAGCCAGCTGCTACGTTGCGAAGACCTTCGCGAACGAGCGCCTGTGCCAAAACGGTTGCTGTTGTTGTTCCGTCGCCTGCGACATCATCTGTCTTCTTAGCAACTTCCTTAACGAGCTCTGCGCCAATCTTCTCCCAAGGATCATCGAGTTCGATTTCCTTTGCGATTGAGACACCGTCGTTAGTAATAGTTGGTGCGCCCCACTTCTTCTCGAGGACGACGTTACGTCCGCGAGGCCCAAGGGTTACCTTGACTGCGTCAGCGAGTACGTTCATTCCACGCTCTAGACCACGGCGTGCTTCTTCATTAAAGGCGATCTGCTTTGCCATCTAATTACTCCTCTTATCTGAATTACGGTTTAGCCGATGGTTATCACTCTCGGCCTGTGAGTGCTAACGCCAAGCCTAAGGGGGCTTATTCCCCAGCGCAAAACGAGAGTTTTAAGCGCGGAGGAATGGCGCAAAACGAGAGTTTTAGGCGTGCAGAAATAGGGGTAGGTAAAGGGGTTTCAGGTGTGGGTTTGGCTCTTACTTAGCTGAACGAGCCTGCATACGAGCCTCACGGAGGCGTCGTAGGCGCTTTACCAACATAGGTGAGGCAGCAAGGGCATCATCGCGATCGATGAGGTCATTGAGGAGTTGGTAGTAGCGAGGTGCGCTGAGGTCAAAGAGTTCCTTGATTGCAGACTCTTTAGCACCCGCAAAGCGCCACCAATTACGTTCGAAGTCGAGAATGCGTCCCTCGAGGTCGGTAAGTGTGGAGCCTTGTGTTGATGGGTTTTCTAGCGCTGACATATGACCCATCCTAAACATGACCTACGACAAAGTGTGGGAGGTTACGTAAGATTTTCGAGCAGCTTTCACAATATTGCGAAGCATCGTCGGAAAGATAACAAGATGGAAGATCGAGACGAGATACCAATAAATCTGGCCACCTAATCCTCGTGGAGCAAAGAGGGCTTCTTGAGTAATGAGGATCTTGCCATTTGATTCTTCTAATTTAAATTCTAGCCATGCCTTTCCAGGCAAAATCATCTCTGCATAGAGACGTAACGTCTTCTCTTTTTCAAGAATCTCTACTCTCCAAAAATCAACGCTGTCGCCAATGCGCAAGAACTGTGGATCTCTTCGGCCGCGACGCAAACCAACGCCACCTACCATGCGATCTAATAATCCGCGCAAGTACCACATCCATCCAGAGCCATACCAGCCATTGCTTCCGCCGATTCCTTCAATCGCTTTCCAAAGAAATTCAGCCGGAACATCTGTCAATATTTCGCGATGATCTTTTAGCGTTAACTCCCCTGCCCAGGATGGATCGCTCTGAGCTTTTTGCCATGGTGTTGTTGGGTGAGCAGCATCAGACCAGCGTGTTTGAACATCATTGCTTGCCGTTCTCGTCAACGCTAATTCGATTGCCTCATCTACAGTCAATAAACCCTCTGGTGGCTTAGGAATTTCTGCATCAATACTTTTACGTGGATCTGCCACAACTTCGCTAATCAATGATTCAACGAGTGGACGAGCAAGTGATGTTGGGACGGGAGTAACGAGACCAATCCAAAGGCTTGATAACTTAGGTGAAAGCACAGGTACTCGAATAATGATTCGATCGCGAAGTCCTGCCTGAGCAGCAAATTTCTGCATCATCGCTGCGTATGTAACGACTTCAGGTCCACCAATATCTCGAACTCCATCAATCGGCTTTTTAAGTTTTGCCGCCGCGCAGAGATAGTAAAGAATGTCGCGAATGGCTATCGGTTGAGTTCTATTTGAAACCCACTTCGGCGTGGTCATAATTGGCAATCGGTGGGTCAGGTGACGCAACATTTCAAATGAGGCAGAGCCTGAGCCAATAATTATTCCGGCGCGCAATTCAAGTACTGGCGTCTTTCCAGAAGCTAACTGAATGCCGGTGTTCATACGCGATGTGAGATGGCGGCTCCGGTTCTCATCATTTGCAATTCCACCAAGATAAACAATCTGCGAGATCGATGCTCGCTCTGCAGCTTCTGCAAATCCTTTGGCCATCGCAGATTCAATGTCATCGTAATTTGTTCCAACATTGATGGAGTGCATTAAATAGAAAGCGGTATGAATACCCTCAAGGGCTCTATCTAGATCTTCACTGTTTGTGGCATTGCCTTCAACGATTTCAACATGTGCTGCCCAGACTTGACCAAGAACTTTGTTCTTATCGCGCACCAAGATGCGAACTTGCTCTTTATTGTTGAGTAAATCGCGGACTAACCGACCTCCGACATAGCCGGAAGCGCCTGTAACAAGGATTTTTCGTGCTTGAGTCTGCGTCTGCATACTTGTGAGCCTAGACTGAGTGCATGGCCACTTCTACTCGAAACACTTCCACCAAGCCAAAAGTTGTCATTCTTGGGGCTGGATTTGGTGGCCTCACCGCTGCCCGCGCACTTGCTGGTAAAGCCGATGTGGTTTTGGTCGATCGTCACAACTTTCAAACTTTCTTGCCGCTTCTCTATCAGGTATCAACAGCTGGTTTGGCGGCAGATCACGTCGTCGCTCCTATTCGTGGAGCACTGCGTAAGACAGATGTGAAGTTCCGAATGGGTTCACCCATTTCGATTGATCACAAAAATAAAACCGTGAAGCTTGATTCATCAGAGGTACTTGATTTCGATCATTTGGTTATTGCGATGGGCTCTGTCACTGCCGATTTTGGTGTTCCTGGAGTTGAAGAACACGGCCTCGGTATGAAGAGTGTTCATGAAGCGATCACCATCCGCGCAGAGGTAATGCGCCGCTTTGAAGATCTAGCTCGCTTTGAGGATGAGACCCGTCTTTCTATCGCTGTTGTCGGTGGCGGCCCAACCGGTGTTGAGATGGCTGGAGCTCTTGCTGAACTTGTGCGCGGTCCACTTCATAACGATTTAGCTCATGCCGCCGATCACATGGATATCTACCTCATTGAAGCAGGGCCGCGAATCTTGCCGATGTTCTCAGAGAAGCTTTCAAATCGTGCGACGCGCGACTTACAAAAACTTGGTGTGCATGTCCGTACAAGCACCGCTGTTCGCGAAATTAAACCTCGTCACATTATTCTTAAAGAAGGCGAGCCAATTCCGGCAGAGGTAACAGTCTGGGCTGCTGGAGTAAAGGGCGAACCAACTGCAAGCGCGCTGAACTTGCCACTTGCTGGCTCTCGCGTAAAGGCAGGAGCAACGTTGCAGGTTGAGAACTATCCACACATCTGGACAGTGGGAGATATCTCTGGAGCTCTTGCACCTGATGGTCGTTTCTATCCAATGGTTGCCCCGGTTGCGATGCAACAAGGTCGCTTCGTTGCACAACAAATTATTAACCTCACTGCCGGAAAGCCATTAAAGGAATTTAAATATAAAGACAAGGGCTCGATGGCAACGATTGGTCGCCACAAAGCAGTTGTTGAAGTAGGTAAATTCAGCATGGTTGGCGCACCTGCATGGTTTGCATGGTTATGGCTCCACCTCTTTTATCTCTTGGGTGGGCGTAACAAGATCGGAACTATGGCCGACTGGACTTGGAATTACCTCACCTTTGATCGCGGTAATCGACACATTATGGATTCACTCGACTAATGAATTCTGGTTACATCGATCTTCGTGGTCACCAGACTTTTTCATACGAGTGGCCAAATAAAGGTGAAGCGCTACTTCTGCTCCATGGTGGTTTAAGCCAAACTTCCCACTTTGATGAATCAGTGCTTCCAGCAGTTGAAGAAAACTTTCACATCTTTGGTTATGACCGCACTGGACATGGCTTCACTGGTGATCGTGCAGGCAGTATGCACTTTCAATTCCAATATGAAGAAGCTGTGGCTTACTTAGAAGATGTGGTGAAAGAACCAGCGCATTTGATTGGCCATAGCGACGGCGCCATTATCGCCTTGATGGTTGCGATGCATCGCCCAGAGCTTGTGAGATCTGTTGTTCTCTTCGGCGGTCTATTTCATTTCACTGGAACCCTGCCAATGCCAGAGTTCGATGGAAATATCTCGCAGGATGATCGTGATGAATATGCCGCAACATCACCTGACGCGCCAGAGACTCAAGAGGGAAAGATCCGCAAGATGTTCTCTATCTGGTACTCCGAGCCAACGTATTCCGTTGATGATGTGAAGAAAATTCAGTGTCCAGCACTTGTTCTCGTCGGTGACGATGACGTAATTTCACATCATCACACAATCGAAATGTTTGAAGCACTTCCCCAAGGTCAACTTGCGGTTATTCCTGGAACATCACATCAAGCAAATAAAGAGAAGCCTGAAATCTTTCAGATGTTTATTCGTGAGTTCTTGAAAGACTTGTCTTACCCACAAACAAAGATGCCGCAGCGCCGAAATTAGCAATCGATAGGTGTGATTGAACCTGTCTGAACATCATAAATTGCGCCACCAACTGAGACACCCTGATTCAACAATGGGTATGCGCGAATGCGGTTGACGTCTTTTGCGAGCGCACCAAGCTGATCGTTGGTGGTGCGAAATTCAAGTGATGAGGTATTGACGCCGAATTCGGCATCAATCTTTGCGTGAATCTCTTCTTCCGTATTTTCTGCCATTCGACATTGAGTGTGTGGCATGACCAAGATTCGCTTCACACCCAAGAGATAGGTCGCTAGAACGAGAGTACGTAATACGTCCTCGGTGACGCGTGCTCCTGCGTTGCGAAGAATCTTCGCATCGCCTGAGCGCATTCCGACAACAGAGAGCGGATTGATGCGTGAGTCCATACAAGTCACGATTGCGAGGCCGCGCTGGGCTACGCCGGTGAGCTCGGAATACTTAAAAGTCTTGATGTATTCAGCGTTGGCATCGGTGAGATCTTTGAAGGCATCTGCTGGAAAGGTACTCATAGACCCAAATCTTAGAGGGCTCGCTTGTTACGCGCAGGTTGGAACTTATGACTATAAAAGTTAGGGCGCGCTCTATGCATAAATGGCTCAATATGCAACGGTGAAGGCACTATGAAGCGTTATCTCTTGGCAGTCCTGATGGTCCTTATCCCTGCGACCTCTGCCTTTGCTGCTGAGATTCCTGATGAGCAGCGAGTGATCACAGATACTTCAATGTGGAAGACAACACTGACACAAGGTGAGCTATTCGATGATTTGGATACATGGAGTAGCAGCCCATCTCAGATGCAAATTGGCTACGAGGACTATCTGAGGTTAGGCAAGAGAGATAGCGTCCTATGTGCTTCGACAAGTGATAAGAATTGCAGCGCTTCGCTAAGCATCAATGTTCGTTCCTACCTTCCGCACTGCGTTGTGGCAGCAGATCAATATTGTGTTGAAGAATTCTTTGCAGTTAAAGATGGCGTTCGAATTAATGGCGTCTACAAGCAGCAGTATCCGGTTGAGCGTCGCAAAGGACAGTTCGATGCTGAACCGAAACTCGAACTTCCTGCAGGTTATGCGGCAACACTGTGGGAGCTTCCTGGAATCACACATAGCGGAGGTGGCAACCTCTACCGAGTAAACGCCCAGCTTTTCGGTGGTCTCGGTAGAAAGTCGCTTGACGATCCATTCAGCAAATTTGATGTTTATCAAGTGTGGTCTTCAATTAACGCTGTCACCGAAATAGATTTTCCAGGGACAAGAGCCGATGAGGCATCTGACTTTGGTGGAGGTACCGGAGTTCCGTCTGTTACCCCTAGCGGGCAGCGTTGCGTAGCAACCAGCGACAATAAATGCTTAATTGCTTGGCCGCTCGATGAATCGATAAGTTTAGGAATGAAACTACGTATGCCTCATCCAATTTCTGGATGGTTACACGGACGGTTTGATCAACCTGATGTCGCGACAACAACATCGAAGGATGGAAAGTTTCGCATCACGTTCGTAGGAACCCCTATGAAGGTTCCAACAGTCTATGCAAGTGTTCCTTGGTCCGAGGCGCCGGCCGCGATAAAAGCTCGTTTTGGCGGCGCGCCCAGCGGGTCAGTAGGTGAAGGTGGAGGCACCGCAAGCCACTATGAAAATGCGGGCCGAAATCAAAGCAGCCAGCAGATGGTCGATGACCTCAACCTTTGGCTTCCGATCATTAAAGACAAGGCAAGTGCTACTCCAACATATTGGATGGTACGCACGACCACAAATGCTGAGACCGGAAAACAATTTTGCCTTAAAAATGGTTTTGTCAACGGAATAGTCACAACCAATGCGACTGCCTACACATCAGGAGCGCCTTTCTTTAACGAAAAATATCAAAGCCTTGATTACAAAGTAGCCTCCCCTCATTTTGATACTAATGGTGGCGTCAACGTTGGTCACTACAACCTGCAAATCAACTCTGAAGTAGCTCGTTGTCTTTATGGTTTTAGTAAAGCTCCTGTGAGCGCGACAGTGTCGGTTATCTCGAGCAATGGAGAGAATCAGGTTGCCACTACAACCTTGAAAGAGAAGGATGGCTGGATCTATCTGACAGCTGCCGGGTTCACATATTCAAGTCCGACTGTCCGTGTAAAGCTCACACAGAAGGCGACTATCACTTGCGTAAAGGGCAAAGTGTCTAAGCAGGTAACAGGTTTGAGCCCACAATGCCCAGCCGGATATAAGAAGAAGTAGCGCGCCAAGTTGCGCCCTTCTTCGATTTCCTTCATGATTACGCCATCAAGGGGAGTATTCCCAATGCTAGGTGTCGTCAATACGTTGTGAAAGCAACCGGTGCCTAGGTCGAAGATTTCGGCGGCAGAGACCTTGTGTACTAGCTCGCCAGAGCCCTACACAAGGAGATGCAATGAACGTAACAACATCAGCATGGATCGCGCTATTTGTCTTTGTCGCAGCGATGCTCATTCTCGATCTCTTCCTTCATAGAGGTCACCAAGAAATCAAATTTAAAGAAGCAGCTATCTGGTCATCTATCTGGGTAGCGTGCGGAATCGCTGTGGGCGGAGTTATTTGGTTCTTTAGCGGTTCAGATTTCGCGCTTCAGTATTACAGCGGATATGTCATCGAAAAATCCCTTGCGGTAGATAACGTCTTTGTCTGGGGACTTCTCTTTAGCGCCCTCGCAGTTCCTACCCGATTCCAACACCGAGTTCTCTTCTTCGGAGTCCTCGGTGCGCTGGTAATGCGCGGAATTATGATTTTGATGGGTGCAGCACTTATTAAGGAAGCTGCCTGGACTCTCTACATCTTCGGCGCATTCTTGATTTACACCGGCTTCAAAATGTTTATCAACCGTGGCGAAGAATTTGACCTTGATGGATCTAGGTTCTACCAACTACTCAAGCGCAAGCTACGTATGACAAGTGATTTCCACGGTGAGAAGTTTGTAGTTCGCGTTAACGGCTTGCGTTACTTCACACCGCTCTTCTTGGTGCTTGTCATGGTCGAATTTATGGACTTGGTCTTTGCAGTCGATTCGATTCCAGCAATCTTTGCTGTAACGGAAGAGCCATTCATCGTCTTTGCTTCAAACGCGCTAGCAATTCTGGGTCTACGTTCGATGTACTTCTTGATTGCTAACTTGATGGATAAGTTCGTCTATCTCAAGGAAGGTCTATCGGTGATTCTCGTTTGGGTGGGAATCAAGATGATTGTCAGCCACGCATTTTTCAAGATTCCAACACTGATCTCATTGTCTGTCATTGTTGTGGTGATGACTGTCGCGATTGTTGCCAGCTTTAAGAAGAAGGAGCAGGCTGCCTAGAAAATACTTGAGCCCCCTATCCGATTTGAACGGATGACCTGCTCATTACAAGTGAGCTGCTCTACCACTGAGCTAAGGAGGCGTACTGCTTTTGGAACGGCGTAATTATGGCATTTAATACGCGATTCTAAAAATCGTATTTTCACCGCATAAATTGGGGGGATTTTTGGGGATTGGTCCTGGTTTACCTATCACTACCTCGGCGTACATGGGAGGATTCCTTACATGTTGCCTAACTACTGGACCAGCCCCGAGACCACTGCCATCAATCGCTTGCCGATGCTCAATATCGAGCATTACGAAAAGCTATCGCTTGATGGAACGTGGCGCTTTCAATTGCTGCGTAAGCCAACAGATTCACCTCGCAAGCGTTGGTCAAAGATTCCAGTTCCAGGTCTCTGGACTATGCAACCAGAGTCAGATGTCTTCTTCGATAAGCCGATCTACACAAATGTGCAGATGCCATTTGATCACTCACCACCGAATGTGCCAGAAGAGAACCCAACTGGAATCTATGAGCGCGACTTTGAAATTCCAGGTTCATGGGAGAACAAGCGCATCGTCTTACACCTCGGTGGTTACGAATCTGTAGCACTTGTCTGGGTTAACGGTGAAGTTGTCGGCATGACGAAAGATTCTCGCCTGGCAGCAGAGTTTGATATTACAAAGTTTCTTAAGGGCGGCAAGAACGTTCTTCGCATCGATGTCACCAAGTGGTCTGATGCAACTTATATCGAAGATCAAGATCAGTGGTGGCATGGTGGAATCACTCGCTCAGTAAAGTTATATGCAACCAATGATGTTTACATCGAGCGTCTCTACACAACAGCTGGATTGAAGAAAGATAACTCAACTGGAACTCTTAAGGTTGAGGCATATATTGGTTCGGTAAACGACAAGCCAATCACCGGATACACATTGCGTGCCCGTGTTGAAGAGTTTTCAAAGGTAAAGAGCTCAGCAATGAGCGGCTCTGTACATGCATCAAATCCACCAATTTGGACCGAGATGCCAGAAGAGCTTCGCAATGCAAGCAAGGATTTCTTCGTTGGCACATACTGGAATGGCGGGATGCCAGATTCGCTTCTTAAGGCACTTCGAGAGGTAGAGCCACCAACGCCTGGTCGCATTCTCCTAGAAACAACAATTCCAAAGGTCACTCCGTGGTCTGCTGAAAACCCTGTTCTATACACACTTGCGCTCGAATTAGTCGATCCTGCAGGCAATGTAGTTCAGATCTCTAGCCAGAAGATTGGTTTCCGAAGCGTTGTTGTGAAAGGTCGCGACTTCCTCGTTAACGGCCAACCAGTTATTTTCTACGGTGTAAACCGCCACGACTTCAATCGTTTCACTGGTCGCGCATTGACACGCGTTGACATGCGTCAGGACTTGCTAGAACTCAAGCGCTGGAACTTCAACGCGGTTCGCACATCGCACTATCCAAATGATGCAGCTTTCCTTGATCTCTGCGATGAACTTGGATTCTATGTAGTCGGTGAAGCAAATATCGAATCTCACGCTTTCTACGATTCAATCTGTAATGATCCTCGTTACCTCGGTGCATTTGTCGAGCGCGTAGGTCGAATGGTTGAACGCGATATTCACCACCCAGCGGTTGTGATGTGGTCGCTTGGAAATGAATCCGGTAAGGGCCTTAACCATGAGGCTGCTGCTGCATATGCACGTGCTGCTGATCCATCACGTCCACTTCATTATGAAGGTGCAATCCGTGGAGATTGGCGATATGGACATTCACTCACCGATGTCATTGCTCCGATGTATCCATCGATTGCAGCAATTATTGATTATGCAAAATCAGGTAAGCAAGATCGTCCACTGATTATGTGCGAGTACTCGCATGCAATGGGTAACTCCAATGGAACTTTGGCCGAATACTGGAAGGCGATTGAATCTCTTCCAGGTTTGCAAGGTGGATTTATCTGGGAGTTCTGGGATCACGGTCCTGTTCAGACTTTGCCTGATGGAACAACTCGTTCTGCTTATGGCGGAGACTATGGAGAAACCAAGCACGACGGAAACTTCTGTTGTGATGGAATGGTCTTCCCCGATCGCACTGCAAAGCCTGCGATGCATGAGTTCAAGTCAATCGCTGCGCCAGTAACGATTGGAACCACAAAGGCATCGGCTGGTCAATTCACCATCTTTAATAAGCAGTTCTTCACCGGAATCGATGATTTCGATCTTCTCTGGTCGATTACTCGCGATGGCTTGGTTATCGATGGTGGTCGTGTGAAGCTTCCAGCTGTCGGACCACGTAAAACAGGGCGTTTTACCGTCAAATCCCCTGCGCTACTGAAGGCAGATGGCAAGGGCGAGCGTTTCATCACCTTCACCGTCCTTCGTAAGAGCAGCACCGCCTGGGCACCAACTTCGACTGAAATCGGTTGGAATCAATTCCCACTTCCTTCAAAGGCAGAGACAGTTGCAGTTGATAAGACAAATGAATTCTTTGAAGCATCGGTTAATGATGCGGGCGAGATTCAGGTGCCATTCGGTGCCTATGCACCAGAGCTTTCATTGTGGCGTGCGCCAACAGATAACGATCGCATCGGACATATCGCAACCAAGTGGGAACGTTATGGCGTTCGCGACTTAACTCGCGCCGATTGCACAATCACCGAGAGCGCTAAGCAGCGCAAGATTGTCAGCGTCTGGGAGACCAGCACTGGATTTACAGTCAAGCAGACGCAGATCATCACACCTGTCGTTGATGGTTTCGCGGTTAAGGAAACTATCGTTGTTCCAAAGCAGTTAGAAGATCTAGCTCGCGTTGGAATTAATCTCGAGATTGATGGTCGTCTCGATACCTATACCTACTTCGGTTCCGGTCCACACGAGTCATACCCAGATCGCAAGATTGGTCGTATCCATCGTTGGGTTTCATCTGTTGCAGCCCAATATGTTCCATATGTACGACCACAAGAAAATGGCGGCCACGTCGCAGTCCGCTGGTTCGAATTAACTGGCAACGACGGCAAGGGTGTTCGCTTTGATCTCGATAAGCCCCGTCAGGTATCTGTAACACCTAACCGTGCAACTGAACTTGCAGACAAGACTCACAACGTTGAGGTCCAGCCATCTGGAAATGCAGTTGTTCATATTGATGCTGCACACCGCGGTGTTGGAACAGCCTCATGTGGTCCCGATACCTTGCCTCAATACTTAGTCGGCGGCGGTACATATACCTTCGGCTGGACAGTGCGAGTTATCTAAAGAATCAACAAAGTTAGTTAAGCGTTATACCCGTGGCCAAGAAATTGGCTGCGGGTATTTTGCTGTTCGGCCATCGCCAGAAGATTTACCTCGAATGCGGCGAAGAATCCAAGGAAGTGCAAAGCTAAAGAACCATAAAACCCCGGTAATACGCTGCTTAATCCATGGTGTTGGTTTTGCAGGAGGCAAGGGGATTCGCCAAGCAGAATCAAATGGATAACCGATGACTTCAAGAACGCCCTGCGCTACACGCCAATGGCCCTCTTCATTGAGGTGTAGGCGATCAAAGGCGAGGAAGCGATTATCTTTAAAGAAATCTAGATCATTTGCATCCGAGATGATGGCGCCGACTTCACGACCGACTTCACGGATGGCTTTGTTGTATTCAGAGAAGCGCTTCTTCCAGACTTCAGAGCCCTTACCTTTATTGCCGGTATCTTCTAAAACTGTAAAGAGAAGAACAGTTGCACCTGATGCTGCAACTCTACGTACTGCATCTTGGTACTTTGCAATTGTGACAGCAGCGTCATAACCAGGACGAAGCGCATCATTGGCTCCGGCGTGAAAGGTTATGAGGGTTTCTTTTCCGGTGACGTGCTTCAGCGCTTCCGGAACTTGTTGATCAACTACTTGTCCAACAAGCTTGCCACGGATTGCAAGGTTGGCATATGTAAATCCATCTACATGGGTGGCTAGTTCATCTGCAACTCGATCTGCCCAGCCGCGGTAATTACCATCGACAACCTCATCGGTCATGCCCTCGCTAAAAGAGTCACCACAGACGATAAGACGATTGAACTTCATTGCTTAGCCCTTACGGCGCTGCTCATCAATCCAGAAGAGCGTGATAGAAGTTGCAACAGATGCGTTGAGAGATTCTGTTGAAGATGTAATTGGAATTGAAACAATCAAGTCGCACTTCTCACGGGTAAGGCGTGCAAGACCCTTACCTTCAGAACCGACGATAATCATCAAATCTTCCTTTGCGACCTTCATCTCCGAAAGTTGCACATCTGAATCTCCATCGAGTCCAACGACAAACATTCCGCGCTTCTTGGCATCATCGATGGTGCGAGCAAGGTTTGTCACTTGTGCGATTGGTAGGCGAGCTGCTGCTCCAGCAGATGTCTTCCATGCTGACGCAGTAACAGCTGCTGCTCTACGCTCAGGAATAATGATTCCAGAGGCTCCAAAGGCTGCGGCAGAACGTGTGACTGCACCGAGGTTACGAGGATCCGTAACGCCATCGAGGGCAACGATTAGCTTTGCACCCTTTGCACGATCGCAGATTTCTTCATAGCTTGAGTACTGGAATGGCTTAATACCGAGGATGATTCCTTGGCTATTGGGTGCAATTGATTCGAGCGAGGCCCGGTGGACTTCCTTAATCTGAAGTCCGTGATTGAGTGCAAGCTGAAGTGATTCGGCGATGCGATCGTCAATATCGACTCCGCGCGCAACCATTACCTCTGTTGCTGGAACGTTCTCGCGAAGCGCTTCAAGCACTGCGTTACGACCAGAAACAATCTCGCCCTTTGGCATTTCAGATTTAGGTAGTCGTGCTGCAGCAGGGCGCTTCTCCGCAGATTTCTCGGCACGCTTCTTCGCCTTATGAGCTGCGTGATATGGACGGTCTTCCGCCTTAGGTGTTGGACCTTTGCCTTCTAATCCGCGCTTACGGTTTCCGCCAGAGCCAACTGTTGGCCCCTTCTTCTGCTTACGTACAGCGCCGCGAGGCTTTGAATTTCCGGCCATTATGAACCACTTCCTTCAGTCTTACGTGAGATCGACCATCGTGGTCCTTGCGCTGTATCTTCAATAACAATTCCAAGGGCGGTAAGGCCGTCACGAATTGCATCAGAGCTTTCAAAATCTTTACGCACGCGAGCTGCTTCACGTTGAGCGAGAGCTAACTTAATCGTTCCATCTAGTGCTGCAGTCACATCATCACCAATTGCGGTAGTTGCAAATGCAGAATCAAATGGATCACAGCCAAGCACATCAAGTGCACCACGAATTTCGTTTGCAGATGCTGCAATAACTGACTTATCTCCAACTGTAATCGCACTGTTTCCAATACGAAGTGCTTCAGAGATAGATGCAAGCGCGGTTGGTACCGCTAAATCATCATTCATAGCATCAACAAAAGCAGTGCCTAGTACTGGTGTTGGCTCATTACCGAGAATTTCAACAGATCGGTATAAGAAAGCTTCAATGCGACGGAACGCTGTTGCAGATTCAGCAAGAGCCTCATGCGAGAACTCGAGCATGGAACGGTAATGCGCAGAACCTAAGTACCAACGAAGTTCAATCCCACGGACAGTTTTAAGAAGTTCATGAACCTGTAATGAGTTGCCAAGAGACTTGGACATCTTTTCGCCAGATGCAGTCACCCACGCGTTATGCAACCATCGCTTGGCGAAGCCATAACCGGCTGCCTCTGATTGTGCGATCTCGTTCTCGTGGTGCGGGAAGATCAAATCAAGTCCACCACCATGGATATCAAAAGTTTCGCCTAAGTATTGATGTGCCATTGCAGAGCATTCAAGGTGCCAACCAGGGCGTCCTGCTCCCCATGGAGTTGGCCACGATGGATCTCCTGGCTTTGCAGCCTTCCAGAGCGCAAAGTCGCGTGGATCTTTTTTATATGTTTCATCGGCATCAGCTGCCGGTTGTAGATCATCGAGCTTCTGACGCGAAAGAGTTAAATACGATTCGAGTTTACGAACTTCAAGATAGACATCGCCATTGCCTGGCGCATATGCCATTCCGCGTTCAATCAACAACTGCATCAAATCAATCATCTGAGTGATGTGGCCGGTGGCACGTGGTTCATATGTCGGTGGCAGAACATTGAGCGCTGCATATGCATCTGAGAAGACGCGCTCATACTTCATCGCAACAGCCCACCAAGGCATCCCTTCATGAACTGCCTTATGCAAAATCTTGTCATCGATATCTGTGACGTTACGGATAAAGGTGACGTTGTAACCGCTCTTTGTGAGCCAGCGGCGCAGGATGTCGAAGTTCACGCCAGAGCGAACATGGCCAATATGTGGGGGTGCTTGAACAGTTGCACCGCAGAGATAAATGCCGACTTCACCGGCTTTTATCGGAGTAAATGGGGTGGTGGTTCGCGACCGGGTGTCGTAAAGATTCAGCGAACTCATTGGGCAATTGTAACTTGCAGGGCTGAATTACTTAAAAACGAGGGCAGAAGCAATGGCTGCAATGCCCTTGCCTTCACCAGTAAGTCCCATTCCATCGGTTGTAGTCGCAAGAATCGAAACCGATGCACCACCGAGCGCGGTAGAAATTGCAGCAATTGCTTCTGCGCGACGCGCACCGATGCGTGGTCGATTTCCGATGATCTGCACCGTCACATTAGAGATTGAATATCCAGCCTTGGTAACAATGTTGAGCGTCTCTTGCAACAACTGGGTTCCAGATGCTCCTGCATATTCGGGGCGTGATGTTCCGAAATTAGATCCAAGATCTCCGGTACTAGTTGCAGCAAAGAGCGCATCGCAAATTGCATGGGCTGCAACATCGCCATCGCTATGTCCGTCAACACCGGTTTCACCAGGCCAGGAAAGACCAGCTAGCCACAGTTCTCGGTCTTCACCAAATGCATGTGCATCAACACCAACACCTGTGCGGAAACTCTGTGCATCACCAATAAATGTCATCGCTGTTGCAAGATCAGATGGAGTTGTAATTTTTAGTGCACGTTCTTCTCCATCAATAATGCGAACTTTATGTCCGGCATTTGCAACAAGAACTGCATCATCTGTTGCATCTTGCAGAACCGCGTGCGCTGCAGTTAAAACTGAGTAAGAGAAACCTTGCGGTGTCTGCACTTTACGAAGGCCTGAACGATCAGGTGTAGAAGTGACATACCCTGATGCATCAACAACTTTGACGGTATCTACTTCAGGCAAGCCTGGAATCACTGCGACATCCCCTGCGCGAAGTGCACCGATAACTGATTGCGCTAAAGCAGTGCTGGCTAGTGATCGCGCAGCATCATGAACAAGAACAAATTGAGTATCGGCAGAAACCGCAGCTAACCCCAAACGAACAGATTCAGAGCGCGTTGCACCACCTGTAACTACAGTGATGCCCTCGCCGGTAATCTCTTTAATCTGCGCTTCATATCCGGCAGGTGCTGTCACAACTATCTGATCAACAACTGGTGCAAGGTTTGCGATGGCATGAGCAAGCAGAGTCTTATCACCAAGGTGAATAAGTGCTTTAGGGATTGGTGCTCCGAAGCGTTCGCCACTGCCTGCGGCGGCAATAATTGCGGCGATCATAAGAATTGCTTAATTAAGAAGCGAGAACCTCATCAAGGAGAACTGCAGCCTTCTCTTCATCAGTGCGCTCAGCAAGTGCGAGCTCTGATACGAGAATCTGCTTCGCCTTGGCGAGCATGCGCTTTTCGCCAGCTGAAAGTCCACGGTCGAGGTCGCGGCGATAGAGATCGCGCACAACTTCTGCAACCTTGATGACATCACCTGATGCGAGCTTCTCGAGGTTTGCCTTGTAACGACGTGACCAGTTTGTTGGCTCTTCTGTGTAAGGCTGACGAAGTACGTTAAATACACGATCAAGACCAGCTGAATCCACAACATCGCGGACGCCAACGAGATCGACATTATCTGCAGGAACGCGAACTGTGAGGTCACCCTGAGCTACCTTCAAAACGAGGTATGTGCGCTCTTCGCCCTTGATTACGCGAGTTTCGATTGCCTCGATAAGAGCTGCTCCGTGATGTGGGTAAACAACGGTTTCGCCGACCTTAAATGTCATGGAGAGCCTCTCGTAATGCTGGGGAAGTTAAGTGCTAATTCTACCAGCGAACCTCGTAAGAGAAAACCCCGAATAAATGGGCTGAAATAGGCGTCAGCAAAGGGTTTGCGGACATGAGATAATCGCGCCATGCGCCAAATGAAAAAGATTGCAGTTACAACACTTTCTATTGCACTCGCACTCTCTTTAACTTCTTGTTACGGAGCAGGGCCAGAAGCTGCAACTCGTATGGTTAATCGTGTTACAGATGGCGCAGAAGCAGTTGTAAATACCGATGGCAGCGATATTCGCGTTAGCAACCTTCTTCTTGTTGCAACAGAAGATGGTTCAGCAGTTGTTGTAGGACATATCGTTAACCGCGCAGATTCAACAGATGAGATTCTCGGAATCACAGTTGGCGGCGTAGGCGCAACAATTTCTGGTGAAACCAAGCTATTCACAAATAAGCCAATTCACTTTGAGGGTGAGCAGGCAAATGCCAAGGCAGTATTTCCTGGCGTAGGCGCACAAGCAGGTCGCAACGTAGATCTCACAATTGGATTTGCTCGCGCAGGTTTGGTAACAGTTCGCGCAATCATCCGCGATAAGAGTGATATCTACGCAGATGTCACATCAGGCGCAAAGCTTGAAACGCCTGCTAACTAATTAATTAGAAGCGACCACCAGATGTAGTGTCTTGGCTTAACCGCTGAGAAATATAGATCGGGATAATCGAAACCACTACCAGCGTTGCTGCAACCACATTAACAATCGGAGCCTGATTCGGCCTAAAGAGGTTGTTGTAAATCCAAATAGGTAAAGTTTGAATTCCAGGCCCTGCAGTAAAGGTTGTCACAACGATTTCATCGAAGGAAAGCCCAAAGGCAAGTAATCCACCGGCAAATAGAGCCGAGGCCAAGTTTGGCAGTGTGATTAACCGGAAAGTCGTAAAGCCATTGGCTCCGAGATCCATTGAAGCTTCTTGAAGTGATGTTCCCATTCGATTTAGACGGGCGATGGCATTGTTATAAACAACAACAATACAAAAGGTTGCATGGCCGACAATCACGGTAAAAAGCCCGGTCGAGATTCCTAGCTGCTTAGTAAAAGCATTATTTAGCGCGATTCCTGTCACGATTCCAGGTAGTGAAATTGGAAGGACTACCAATAAGGAAATCGTCTCTCTGCCAAAGAATGAGTAGCGAGAGACTGCGAAAGCCAGGGCCGTTCCCAGTAAGAGTGCAATTGCAGTAGCTGATAATCCCGCAAGGAGCGACCATTTAATTGCCTCACGGACACCTGTATTGGTTGCCGCTTTGCTCCACCATTCAGTCGTTAATTCAGATGGTGGCCAGCTAAATGACTTACTCGCATTAAATGAGTTGGCTACTACCACAAAGAGTGGAAGATAAATAAATGTAAGACCAACACCCAAAAGTGCAGTCAGTAGAAGTCGCGCTGATCGAGAGATTGTCATTACATGCTCGCCAATGCACCGGTGCGACGAATTAACCAGAGATATATTCCCATGATCAAAACTGGAATCATGGCGATGGTTGCCGCAAATGGAAGGTTGATACTGAAGTTTTGATAGACGACATTTCCGAGCATCTGTAGTTTTCCACCGAGAATTTGTGCTGTGATGTAATCACCAAGGCTTAATGAGAATGTAAACATTGAACCTGCAACCAAACTCGGGAAGATCATCGGCAGAATAATCTTTCTAAATGTGTACCAATTGTGGGCGCCGAGATCACCTGATGCATCTAATAGATTATTAGGTAACCGCTCTAAGCCGGCATAGATTGGCAAAATCATGTATGGCAACCAAAGGTATGAAAGTCCAATAATGATTGCTGGCCCACCAAATCCTGGTGAGTGAATTCCGAGTGGTCCTAATAGCCAGTCAATTACCCCGGTGTTTGGCTCAAGCATGGTGCGCCAGGCATAGATCTTCACCAAATACGAAGCCCAGAGTGGCGTCATGACTAATGCAACAAGCACGCGCTGTGATTTTGGCTTAGCGATCTTCGCCATATAGAAAGCCATTGGGATTGCAAAGATTGCACAAATAATTGTTACCAGTATCGCAACTCCGACTGTGCGGAGAACAACATTTCGATATGCGACATCGGTAAGAACATCCTGAAAATTCCCAAGATTAAACTGCTGAACAACGTTGCCGGTAAAGCTATCAATCGTCCAAAAAGCGGTAAGAAATAAGGCACCGAGCGCACCAAGGTATGCAACTACCAGCCACAACAAAGGAGCAGCAAGAAGGGAGGCTAGGCGAAGTCGAGTGTTCTTATGCATCACATTCGCGATGGAATTGAACATCAGCGCCAGCCTCCCTTCCTTACTACCGTAATTAAGTGGTTATGAGTTTCTTAAGCTTGACCAGGCCTTAACCCATTCAGCATAAGGAACGCACTTTGCATCTGTGCGACCATCGAGGCAGGCCTCGGTAGGTGTATTCCAGTAGTAAACATCTGACCAGTAAGCGTCATCGTTTGCGTGGAATGTTGCACAGTGGTTCTTATCAGCAGTCAGATCACATGACTTGGCATTTGATGGTGCCTCGCCAAACCATTCTGCAACCCCGGCGTTAGCCTTTGGAGAGATGATGTGATCCATCCACTTGTAGGCGCAATTTGGATGCTTTGCCTTGCTGCTAATCATCCAAGTGTCAGACCAACCAGTTGAACCTTCTACTGGCTTGATGCCTTCTACCTTTGTGCCTTCACCCTTAGCAAGGTTGATATTTACCTGCCAAGTTGTACCAAGCACTGTTCCGCCTGACTTGAGTGATGCAACGTGCTTGAGGTAATCGCCCCAGTATTCGCCAATAAGTGGCTTCTGTGCCTTAAGGAGTGCAACTGATGCATCGAACTGCTTCTGATCAAGAGCGTAAGGATATTTGATTCCAAGATCCTTCTGAGTCTTCATCAAGTAGAGAGCTGCATCTGCAATATAGATTGGTGAATCGTAAGCTGTGATCTTTCCCTTGTATGGAGAGTTAGTATCAAATACTGATGCCCATGAAGTTGGAGCTGGCTTTACGATATCTGTGCGATATGAAAGCAAGTTTGCACCGCGACCATGTGGAACGCCATATGAAACTCCATTAATTGAGTTCCAAGGCTGATTCTTCAAGTTATCGAATACATCTGCATAATTTGGAATGAGGTCTGTATTTACAGGAGAAACATCGCCACCGTAAATCAAACGCAATGAGGCATCACCTGATGCTGAAACAACATCGTATTCGCCAGTCTTCATTAAGGCGACCATGTCATCAGAGGTTGAGCCATTCTTTACATTAACTTTGCAACCAGTCTCTTTTTCAAAGTCTGTTACCCAGTCAACATTTGGGTCAGTTGATCCATTCTCAACATAACCAGCCCATGCCACGATATTGACGGCACCTTCTCCGTCACCAAGAGATGAGAGGGCTTCTAATTTAGGTGGTTCGTTACTTGCGCTTTCACTTGAACCGCAGCTCGCGAGAACGAGCGCAGCAGATGTTGCTAAGACAAGCGAAGTAAATAGACGCTTCTTTTGCATTACTGCCTCCATTACACAAATGCACACTCAGCGATTGAATGCACAAAACCTCGCTCATTGCTGAACGAGGAATTCCTTCTCTTTGCTCCATTGCGCCGTAACCAGGTCTCCGACTTTGAGATTGCCTACGGGATTGGTTGATATTAAGGAAGTTCCATCAGCGCTCTTAAAACGATACCGAGTACTTGCGCCAACAAAGATTAAGTCAGTTATAGAGCCTGCTATTGCCCTTGATGCACCCGTTGGGTTTTGAGTGAGCTCAATATGTTCAGGCCGTATATTGATGCGGACTCCGTCAAGAGTTAACTTATTCGTTTGTCCAACAAATTCGGATACAAATGAGCTCTGAGGATTTTCATAAATCTCACGGGGAGTCCCAAGTTGTTCGATTCGACCGTGATTGAAGACCGCGATTCGATCGCTCATTGTCAGCGCTTCTTCTTGATCATGTGTGACAAAGATAAAGGTGATGCCTACCTCACGCTGTAGCTCTTTTAACTCGAGTTGCATCTGCTCTCGCAACTTAAGATCTAGCGCACCAAGAGGTTCGTCGAGCAGCAGAACTGAGGGGCGATTTACAAGTGCTCTAGCGAGTGCCACGCGCTGACGTTGACCGCCAGATAACTGTGAAGGCTTTCGATTTTCATACCCTTCGAGGCGAACTTGTCGAAGTGCTTCTAGAGCTCTTGTGCGCCGTTCTGCTTTTTCAACACCTTTTACTCGAAGTCCATATTCGATATTTGCCAACACATCCATATGTGGGAAGAGCGCGTAATCTTGAAATACTGTATTGACATCACGGTCATATGGCGGAAGTTGAGCGACATCTTTACTTCCAAGGTAAATCGACCCAGAATCTGGTTTCTCAAATCCGGCAATCATTCTTAACACTGTCGTTTTTCCAGATCCTGATGGACCTAACAGAGTAAGAAACTCGCCCTCAAAAATATCGAGGTCGACTCCTGCAACAGCCCGAACCTCACCGAAGGTACGAGTTAGACCTTTAATGGAAATCGCTACATTGGGACTCACAGAGGCGAGGTTACTCAGGAAGTTCGCAGTTTTATAGGGTTCTAGGGCAATCTTTTGTAACGTCTTTGTTGCGGTTACGCCTAAGCGCGCTCCATCTTGTAACCCATACCGCGTACAGTCTGAATAAATTCTGGGTTCGCTGGATCTTTCTCAATCTTTGCGCGCAAGCGCTTGATATGCACATCAAGGGTTTTGGTATCCCCGACATAGTCGCTGCCCCAGACGCGATCAATCAGCTGAACGCGGGTTAGAACGCGACCAGCGTTGCGCATCAAGAATTCAAGAAGCTCAAACTCTTTCAGCGGAATTGAAACTTGTACGCCATTGACGCTGATGACATGGCGATCAGTATCCATACGGACCGGACCAACCTCAATGACTGCGCCTTCATCGGCGGAATCAAGAAGCTCACCGCGGCGAAGCACTGCGCGAATACGAGCGATAAGTTCACGGGATGAATATGGCTTGGTCACATAGTCATCTGCACCGATTTCAAGTCCAACGACCTTGTCGATTTCAGAGTCCTTGGCAGTCAACATAATGATGGGAACGGCAGACTTCGTGCGGATCTGGCGGCAGACTTCGGTGCCAGAAAGACCAGGCAGCATGAGATCGAGCAGGATTAAGTCCGCACCGCTCTTCTCAAATTGAGCGATGGCATCGGGTCCGGTCGTTGCTGTCGCAACGTCAAAGCCCTCTTTACTGAGTAAGAATGCGATTGCCTCAGAGAGCGTCTCTTCATCTTCGACCACGAGAATTCGTGACATTAATTGCTCCCATCTTCTACTGAGTCATCCGCAATCGGAAGTCTTATCGTGAATGTACTACCAATTCCTTCAGAGCTCCAGACCGAGATATCTCCACCGTGATTTCCAATGACGTGCTTGACGATAGATAAACCTAAACCGGTGCCACCAGTTTCACGAGAACGCGCAGGGTCAACGCGATAAAAACGTTCAAAGATTCTTGATTGATCAGCTTCTGTCAGACCAACGCCTTGATCGATAACAACTACTTCGACTATCTTTTCAGTGGCAACAGTATTTACCGTGACCTTAGTTTTATCTGGGCTGTAGTTGATGGCATTTTCAATAAGGTTGTGGATCGCCATAATGAGGTGGGTGCGATCACCAATCACACTGACGTTCACCTGTGGTCCACGAACGATTTCAATATCGCGAGTTCCCGCCAAAATCTGACACTGATCAATCGCTTCATCTACAGATTCGTCGATGTCTACAAAGATTGCATCGAGCAGCGGATCTGCATCCTGCAAACGCGACAAGTCAATAATTTCTTGAACCAGCGTTGAAAGTCGCTCAACCTGGCTCTGCATCATCGTTGCAAACTTACTCAGTTGTGGATCTTCTGAAGCAATTGATACTGCTTCACTCAAGGTTCGGAGCGCGCTAATAGGCGTCTTTAACTCATGTGAGATATTTGCAACGAAATCTCGGCGGACGGCATCGATTCGTTCTGCTTCGCTCTCATCAGTGAGGATTGCCATCGTGGCATCGTGCTCTTTAAAGTAATTGACTTTTACTGAAAGCTTTCGCACACCTTCACCAATTGGGCCGCGTGGAACCTCGACCTGACCTGTCTGAGAGAGCCCGGTTCTACGTGCCTTGCGGACTAGCGGCAGCACTGAATCTGCAATTAACTTTTCATCGCGGATGATTCCTAATGTAATTGCAGAGCTAGAGAAGTATTCGATGCGATCGCCTGCGCTGAAAATAACGCTGGCGAATTCAAGGGTATTGAGGATCTCTTGGACTTCCGGGGTAGCAAAGCCGAGCTCTTGAGAGTTCGAGCTTTTCTTGCGCCGCAACGGACGAACCATGTGGCAATCGTAAGGGCAGTTCAGCAAGGCAATCTTGAAAATCTTGCCGAGATTGGCTCGATTTACCCACTATTCACGCCTCGGCTAGAGCGTGTTCACCTTCAAGAATATGAAATCTGGCGTGAGCCTAATATTCTTAGCCCATGCGCGACGCCTTCCATGATGATTTAGATGCAATTAATCAGACCCTCGTTGATATGTCTAACTTGGTCTCTGGTGCCATGGGCCGCGCCACAACCGCGCTTCTGACAGCAAACCTCGAGCTCGCTGAAGAAGTAATCGCCGATGACGATCGCGTTGATGCGATTCAGCACGAACTCGATAACAAGACTCTTGATGTGATGGCTCGTCAGCAACCTGTTGCTAGCGATCTTCGTAACCTCGTTACTTCACTTCGTATGTCTGCAGACTTTGAGCGCATGGGCGACTTCGCTCACCACATCGCTCGTATTGCACGTATGCGCTACCCACAACAGGCTGTTCCTGCTGAGCTTGCTCCAACTATTCAGGCGATGGGCGATACTGCTGAAGCTCTTATCAATAAGGTAACTGGCCTATTGCAGAGCCGCGACACCGCTGTTGCTCTTGAAGTTGAGCGCGATGACGACGAGATGGATAAGTTGCACCGTAAACTTTTTGAAGCACTTCTCGATGACAAGTGGTCACACGGAATCGAAACTGCGATTGATATGACTTTGCTCGGTCGTTACTACGAGCGTTGTGCAGATCATGCTGTTTCAGTTTCTCGTCGCGTGTACTTCCTTGTTACCGGCGAATACGCCGAAAAGAATTAATTCGTTCTTTTTACTTCTTACCCTGATTTGCAACTGCCTTAATTGCCTCTAGGGCTGCTGCAGGATCTAGATACTCGCCACCCTTTGTCACTGGTGCAAAGTTTGAATCTAATTCGTAGAACAGCGGAATACCTGTTGGGATATTCAAGCCAGCAATATCTTCATCGCTGATTCCATCAAGGTGCTTTACCAATGCACGAAGTGAATTTCCATGTGCAGTAACAAGAACTGTCTTACCAGCTTTGAGATCAGGAATGATTGACTCTTCCCAATAAGGAATCATGCGAGCGACAACATCTTTAAGACATTCGGTCAATGGAAGATCTTTTCCAAGATCTGCATAACGAGCATCCTGATCTTGCGAGAATTCTGAGCCTGCTTCAATAGCTGGTGGTGGGGTGTCATAAGAGCGGCGCCACAACATAAATTGCTCTTCGCCGTATTCGGCCAAAGTCTGCGTCTTGTCTTTGCCCTGAAGTGCGCCATAGTGGCGTTCATTGAGGCGCCATGAGCGCTTTACTGGAATCCAGTGGCGATCGCATGAATCGAGTGCGAGCTGCGATGTGTGAATCGCACGACGCAAAAGTGATGTGTGAACTACATCTGGCAAGAGGTTGCGGTCGGCAAGAAGCACACCGCCTTTCTTTGCCTCTGCCTCGCCTGCTGCGGAAAGTCGGACATCGACCCAACCGGTAAAGAGATTGAGTGCGTTCCATTCGGATTCGCCGTGGCGCAGGAGGATTAGTTTGTAATTCGACATGTGCCTATCTTGCCATGGAAAGGCAGGAAATTAAATCAAGTGCGAGAAGGCGTCGAGGTTAGCAAGTGATTCACCACGACTGACGCGCCAAGCCCATTCGCGGCGAATTGCATTTGCAAAGCCGAGTTCGAGCAATGGATTGAAAGACGAATCAGAGTATTGAAGAACTGCGCCAAGAATGCGATCTAGTTCCTGCGGATTAACTGCATCCAGTGGTAATCGACCAACAAGATAGATATCTCCGAGTTCGTTGATAGCGAATGCCAGTCCATACATCGCAGCATTTTTGGTCATGCACCAGTGATGTACCGCTGCTTCGTTTTCATCAGGCTTGCGAATCACAAATGCGTTGATGCTTAAGGAATGATCTCCTACAACAAGTGCGCAATGGGTCTGTAACTTCTTCTCGCCAGGCAGAGTTACGAGAAATGAATTGCCTGTCTTTTCGTAATCAATTTTCTGATTGTTAAGAAAGTTTTCTATTGTTGCTAGAACAGACATTTAACCGAAGTTCTTCATCTCTGCGCTTCGCATTGAGAGCACGCGATCGTAGATATCGAGAGTTCCGCGAGAAGTCGTAGTCCAACCGAAGTGAGATGCATGTTCGAGTGCGCCCATTGAAAGCAGTACGCGACGCTGTGGTTCTTGCAGCAAACGAGCGATGACTGACGACCAGGCGCGAGGATCATGGCCATCGACAAGTACGCCAGAGATACCGTCGGCAACTGCGGTGCGAAGGCCGCCTACCGCGCTTGCTACAACAGGTGTTCCACAAGCCTGAGCTTCCAGTGCAACGAGACCAAAGCTCTCGGAGTAACTTGGAACGCAGACCAAATCTGCTGCACGGTAATAATCTGCAAGGCCGGCGCGCTCAACTGGTGGTGCAAAGCGCACGACATCGCTAATCCCCAGCCAGTTAACGAGTTCCTTCATGCGGTCGACTTCAGCGCCATTAGCGCCAGATGCACCGCCAACGATGAGCGTGACTAACTTTGCGCGCAATGCTGGTGAGTGGCTTACTAATTCTGCAATCGCGCGAATCAAAACTTCCGGACCCTTATGTGGCTGGATACGACCGACAAAGGCAACGATGTGAGCATCTTCTGGAAGGCCGAGCGCTTTACGTGCAAACTTCTTTCCAGAGCCGGCGGTAAACATCGAGAGGTTTACACCCGGGCTCACAACAGAGACGTTATCTGGACATGCTTCATAGAGCGAAACCAAGCTTGCAGCTTCAGCATCAGTATTTGCAATCAGCGCATCTGCTGCTGCCACTACTTGTGATTCACCTTGAACGCGAATCATTGGCTCTGGAGTTTCACCTTCGGCGAGAGCAAGATTCTTAACGCGCGCCATTGTGTGCATGGTGTGAACTAAAGGAATAGAAAGTTCTGCGGCCACCGGCATCGCAACTTTTCCAGAGATCCAATAATGCGAATGAATAATGTCGTAACTATCCTTGCAAGTAAGCGCTGCTTTAAAAGCTGCAGATAAATCGGGAATTAGGGCAGGTAGCTTCTCTTTTGTAACTCCATCAACCGGGCCAACATTGAGATGCATCACGCGAACGCCGTTGCCGAGATCGACGATATCGGGATGATCGTTATTGGCGCGGCGGGTAAAGATGTCGACCTTAATTCCTTGAGCTGCCATCTGCTGGGCTGATTCGCAGACATAGATGTTCATGCCCCCGGCATCGCCTGTACCCGCTTGATCAAGCGGTGAGGTGTGCACCATCAAAGTGGCGACGCGACGATTCATGCGTACAGGGTACGCGGGTTTAATTTAAAAAGAAGCCCGGATTTCGCCGATGACCTTGCCGCCACCGAGAACAGACTCACTTTCATATGAACTTTCAACACCAAGACGCATCAGCCCCGCATGAACTAGAGCTCGGAAGGGACGAAGTGATCCATCGCTGACCTTAAATACCAATGTGCGGCCATCAGGCATTGATGCAACTTCGACTGCTTCAACGCCATCTTTCATATAGAGCCCAGGCACTTCGCGAATCATTGTTGTTGTTAATCGTCCTTCGCCGGCCACCATTTCAGGGAATGCGCGAGATGCTTCTAGAACGCTGGTGTGTGCAACATCAGTTGAGATTGTGATGGCGCGAATTGCACGCGCAAGACCAGCGACTGAAATTAGGAAGAGCGGTGCGCCACAACCATCAGTACTTGTCAGCGTGATCTTTTCACCAGAAAGGTTTTCGAGTTCTTCGCGGCATGCAACCTGAAGTGGGTGATCCGCATCGAGATAGTTATCGATAGACCAACCGTTCTTCACACATGTCACCAACATAGCTGCATGCTTTCCACTGCAGTTCATTGCAATCCGACTTGGCGCTTGTTCACCATATGCACGGCGCTCTGGTTCGCCAAGTGGCTTATCGAGCATGCATTGCAGCGCGTTCTCATCGAGACCAACTGTGGCCAAGATTTCGCGCACCGCAGCAATATGTTCTGCAGATCCTGAATGACTTGATGCACCGAGTGCGAGCAAACGTGGTTCAAGCTCTAAACCATTGCGCACCATTGCTGCTGCTTGAAATGATTTAACAGTTGAACGCGGAAAAATTAAATGTGAGCTATCGCCGAGTTCGAGGTTAACCGAACCATCGGCGTTTAATGCCACGAGAAAACCGCGGTGCTGTGATTCAACAACTCCAGAACGAACTACCTCTGCGAGAACTGCATCTTTCATTTAGTTCTCAACCTGACGTTCGAGTGATGACCAGAGATGCGCCTGAAGTTCTTTTCCTGAAGCTGCCATGTCATATGAGGTAAAGAGTTGACCTTCCACGAGACCATAGAGACGTGCTCCATCTTCAACACCCTTTGCAGTCGGTGCGATGTATGCGTGATCCAGTGCTAATTGAATTGCTGGACGATCATCAGAAATCTTTCCCAGCCATCCTTCAGAGATTCCAGTGCTATGTGCAAGGACTAACTCAATAACTTTATTGGGCTTAATGCGCCAGTAACCCATCTCTGATGCACCTGGGCGGATGTGGTTTCCTTCTGAATCGATGATCCAAGACTTTGATGTGTACTCAAGAAATGGTCGACCATCATGGCGGAAAGTAACTTCCTGAACGTACTCAAACTTATCGACGCCTGGCCATTCACCCATGCCCTTGCCGCCCCACTTGCCGACCATCCAGGCGACTGGATAGAGATCTGGGTGAAGTCCCTCAGGGATAACAAAAGCCATTAGATTCTGCCTCTCTTATATGTGCGCGCATCGCGTGCCTGTGATTGGCGGCGCCCACGAATTCCGTAGATAAGAAGTCCGATCCCGATTGCGATAGAGATAATCCCTAGCAGCGCAGTCGTCAGTAACTCCATGGGCTAATCGTAAGGGTTTAGAACTTACGAACCGCCCACATAATTGCCAGCGTTGCTAGTCCAGTAATAAATAGCTGTCCAATGAACTTCATCGTGTGCCTTTTACGATTACTTCTTGCGCAGCGGTGATTCCTTCAACAGTGAGGACTGCATCTGTCGGAGTCGATCGCTTCACGAGAGCCAGTGCAATGGGGCCGAGTTCATGATGGCGCGCAACTGTGCCGAGGAAGCCAACCTGCACTTCGTTGAGCATTACCGGTGTGCCGGGCTCTGGAAAAACCACTGCAGAGCCATCAAGATGCAACATCACCAAACGACGTGGTGGAGCGCCGAGATTAAAGACCTTCGCGACTGTTTCTTGTCCGCGGTAGCAGCCTTTGTTCATGTGAACATCTTTATTGAGCACGCCGAGTTCGTTTGGGATCGCCTTGTGATCAGAGTCGATTCCGTGACGTGGACGGCCGGCAGCTACACGTTCTGCATCCAGTGCCCAGGTGCCAACTTCGCGAGCGTTCTCGTTAAATACCTTCTTCATCTCATCTAATTCATTACGTGGAACAAGTGCGTATGGCCCACCGATTTCAGTGGGAGCACCAGGTGCACGTAGCACTGAGAATTCAGAGGATGCATCGCGAGCATCGACGCGCAACATAAAGCGCATCTTGAGTAAGTATGCGAGAAGTCCCTCTGCATAGTTGGGATCAATCACAATAAAAGTTGTTGTTCCATCATCGACTAAATTAAATTGATATTCAACGTGTCCGTTATGGTCGAGCACCATCGCTGGCATCCAATCCCCGGCAGAGATTGTCAGCAGATGTTGTGTTGTTAAATCATGCAACCACTTAATGCGGTCTTCGCCGGTAACTGCAATGACAGATAGATGTGAAAGATCTGCCCACGCTTTACCTTCGGCGAGTGCGCGTTGTTCTTGTGCTGGTTGTCCGAAATGCCAGATAGCGCCCTTATCGGGGCCATCTTCAACATGGACTGCAGTCATAGCGGTAAGTCTACGAGTGCGACGAGATAACTGCTATTTAACGCAGGCGGCGCAGGTTCCGTAGATGGCAAAGTGTGTGACATCTGTGCGGAAGCCGTAATCATCGCTGAGGTTTTGTACGAAGTTTGCTGCAACATCGATTGGCGCATCGCCAACAGATCCGCAATCACCACAGACGAGGTGTAAGTGTGTGAGCTCTTCTGCTGCGTGATAAGTCGCACCGCCATGACCAAGGTGGGTGTGCTGCACAAGACCCACGTTTTCTAGTGTTTCTAGGTTGCGATAGACAGTCGAGAGGTTGATACCAGGATGTGTCTCGCGCACCTTTGCCGCAATATCTTCAGGTGTTGAATGACCGAGTTCACGGACAGCGTTAAGGACGAGTTCGCGTTGAGGTGTAAGACGCAAACCTTTTTCGTGGAGCTCGTGCTTTTCTGCCATGTGCGTAACCTACTTCTTTTCTTATTAGATATGAATAACGGTATCTGATGCGTTGCCTTGTGATGCAAGAACGCGCTTTTCCACGCGAGCACCCGGTGCTTGAACCACGAGAGTCCAAGTACCAGGGCTAGCGAAGAAGCGGAATTGACCTTCCGCATTTGTAGGAACTTCTGCGGTGAACTCCCCGGTGGCATCAAGTAATCGCACATGACCATTCGCAACAGGTGTGCCATTTGGCACCGAGTCAGAGCTCCCGTCCCGAAGAATCTGTCCTTGAATAACTGTCTGCTTCGAAAGATCTATGCCATCAGTTGATGGGCCGCCAGGGCGTGCACCGCAAGTCTTCATTGTTATGCGCCGATTTCTACAGGAACGCCGACGAGTGAACCGTATTCAGTCCATGATCCGTCGTAGTTCTTTACATTGCTGACGCCAAGGAGTTCGTGGAGAACAAACCAAGAGAATGCAGAGCGCTCACCGATACGGCAGTACGCGATGGTGTCCTTGCCTAGATCAACGCCAGCAGTTGTGTAAATATCCTTCAGCTCTGCATCTGACTTGAATGTGCCATCTTCATTGGCAGCCTTTGACCAAGGAATGTTCTTTGCTGATGGAACATGGCCCTTTACCTGTCCGCCTTCTTGTGGAAGGTGTGCAGGTGCTGCAAGCTCACCTGAGAACTCAGCGGGTGAACGCACGTCAACGATATTCTTCACGCCGATTGCTGCAATTACTTCATCACGGAATGCACGAAGTGAAAGGTCTTGATCATTTGCCACATAACGAGTTGCAGTGCGTGTTGGCGCAGCTGTTACGAATGGACGGGCATCGAGTTCCCAGCGCTTGCGTCCACCGTCAAGGAGGCGAACATCCTGGTGACCGTAGAGCTTGAAATACCAGTATGCGTAGGCTGCAAACCAATTGTTATTACCACCGTAGAGAATGACTGTGGTGTCATTTGCGATACCGCTCTTAGAGAGAAGAGCTTCAAAGCCTTCCTTAGAGATGATGTCGCGGCGCAGTCCATCTTGAAGATCTTCGCGCCAGTTAAATGTAATTGCATTTTCAATATGGCCCTGTGCGTAGAGCGCTGTGTCTTCATCGACCTCAACGATTGCTACATGTGGGTTATTGATGTTCTCTGCGACCCAATCGGCCGTTACTAGAGCTGTTTCACGTGACATTAATTGATCTCCTATTGTGAGTTGAAAAAAGTTGGAATTACTGAGAATTACTTAGAGGTAAGGCGGACGAGAAGTAGATACATCTCGCAGCCAAGGCAGTAATTAAATGCTGCGTTAAGGAATGCCGCGCCGAGTGCGAAACCAACTGCCACCGTGAAGACAGATGTTGCTCCAGCAAAACCAGCGATGATGCCAACGAGTGCAAAACCAAATCCAACTGATTGCGCGAACTTTGGTGGTCGCACATCTTCGGTTGGTCCAGGTTGTGCAAGACGTGGCTTGATGAAGTTCTTAAAGATCAGACCGTAAGGAGTGAACTGTGGGCCGCGAAGTGCGCCGATCGCAAAGACGAGTCCTTGTGCAAGCAATACCCAAACATTCTGAGTTACTAGCGCGATTGCAAGAACAGTTGTTGTGATGACTGCGCCAAAACGTGGACCGCGCGCATCAATATAGATACGTGCTACCTCTGGCTTATCGAGAACTTCTGACATTTCAATTCCTTTGTTATATGAGTGAATAAGTAATGAGTGTGAAATTACTTAGACATTCGACACAAAGAACCAGCAAGGCGGCCGTAGTCCAAGACTCGGCGCTTTGTGAAGTAGCTGGTTGGAATTGCGAACATGGCGAAATAGTAAATGAGTGTCTTTAAAGTAGCGAGTTGCAAGTAAGTTGCAGAAAGCGGCTATGCGATTGCATTAAGCGCAGTAATGACTTGCTCGCGCTTAGGCGTGCCGGCTGCGCGGCCGACTTCGATTCCATCGCGATTAAGGAAAATCGTTGTTGGAGTTGATCGGATATCGAGCTGGCGCACGAGTTCGAGATGGGATTCAGCATCAATATGGATGTGCTTCACATCGTCCATCGGTATCACCATCTGGGAAAGTAGGGCATGTGTTGCCTTGCAAGGGGCGCAGAACGCTGATGAGAACTGCACCATCGTCGCGCGTGAACCTAGATCTTCACCCAATACAGATTTATCTAAGCGGTGACCGGGTACTGATTTCACTGTGCGGATAGCTCCTTGGCGCTTCTTCCACCAAAATCCATATGCGCTAGCGATGGCCAGCACAATAAGGAGTGGAAGATAGGTTTTCATACGAGTATTCTCACACAATGGCCAAGGTGTTGCTACTGACAAATACCCAGGGCGCAAGTGCAGAAGTCTTGCCAGCGCTCGGCCTTTTATCGCACAACGTCAAAGTCCTTCCACTTGAAGCATCCGTTCTCGTTGATGCACCTGTGATGGATTTGATCTTCGTTGATGCTCGTCGCGAATTTCCAGCTGCAAAGTCACTTACTCGCTTGATGGCGACAACTGGCGTTGAATCTCCCATCATTGCAATTACAACTGAAGGTGGCCTGACTGCGATTAGCGCAGATTGGCAGATCTCAGATGTGATTCTTGATTCAGCAGGTCCTGCTGAAGTTGATGCACGTATTCGTTTAGCAGTTGATTCCCGCATCTTTGCTCGTGAAGCACTTGAGGGTGCATCGACTGAGATTCGCCAAGGCGATGTTGTTATCGATGAAGGTACATACACCGCAAAGATTCGCGGCACATCACTCGATTTAACTTTCAAAGAGTTCGAACTTCTCAAGTTCTTGGCGCAGCACCCTGGCCGCGTTTTCTCTCGCGCACAGTTGTTGCAAGAGATCTGGGGCTATGACTACTTCGGTGGAACTCGTACAGTCGATGTTCATATCCGTCGCTTACGTTCAAAGCTTGGCCCTGAGTTTGAATCCATCATCGGCACAGTTCGCAATGTTGGTTACCGCTTCACAGTCCAGCAACCTGGGCGCGAAGCTGCATCTGAATTGGTGTAACCCGCCATGCGCAAGATTCTGAAACTCTCTCGCTCTCTCGAAGCACCTATCGAGCACATTGCCCACGCCTATCAATTCATCACCTTTGATCCCGAAATTCATTGTGAAGCATGGCTAGATCTCAACAATAAAATCTTCGAATTGCACCCTGATCAAGGAAACTGGGCACTGGCCGATTTAGAGAACCGGATGCGCGAACCGTGGTTTGATCCAAGCGGTTTCTTCCTCTGCATCAATAACGGTTTAATCGTTGGATTCTGCTGGACCAAGATTCATAATGACTTCGTTAACGTTGATCCGGTTGGCGAGTTGTATGTCATCGGCGTCGATCCTGATTTTGCTAACAAAGGCATCGGCAAGGCAGTCTGCACAGAAGGTCTTATCTATCTACGCGATAAGCAATTAAAGACAGCGATCTTGTATGTCGATGAAGACAATGCCGCCGGTATCGGCCTCTACAAATCCCTTGGCTTTAACTAGATATCAATTCCTAAGACTCTAATCAGATAAATTAAGTCTTGAATATCTTGAGATTGGCTCTTTAATTTAATCACTTTGTAGTGGGCAACTTTGTTCCGCAGTTTATGAATTCTGTACAACCTTCTTGAAAGAGATTGGTAAGTTTTCTGTGAATCTGCCTTAGGCAACTGTGGGAAAACTTCGCTCATTCTTCCTTTCCAAATCATTTCGAAGTTCTTTGTTCTAAATAACCTGACCCAGAACCCGAAGGGAAGTTTGGATTCGATTTCAATCGGATTTCCATTCGATCGCCTCAACGCATTAGTGAGAAGAAAATTAGGATAGGTGTCGAATTCAAAGTTCTCGAACCATCTGTTGGAGAGATTGACGCTACTTAAAGTAGGTGGAATACGCCGTCTTAACTCAAGTTCAATTACTCCGAGCAACAAATAAACCTCAGAAAATATCTCTAACTCTTTTGAATATATAGGGCGAGGAATCATCCGCGGATAATTCAGTAAGTTCACACGGGTTTACGAAAGTGTTGGGGTGCCTGTGTATAATTCCATCATCGCTCAAGACAGGTCAATGACTTCTAAGTTAAACCACTTGGGCACCCACGGTTTTAGATGGTGGGGCTGGTCCGAGAGATAATTCTCTCGGACCTTCTATTTTATTG
Organism: Candidatus Nanopelagicaceae bacterium; assembly: GCA_965267625.1. Taxonomy (GTDB): domain Bacteria; phylum Actinomycetota; class Actinomycetes; order Nanopelagicales; family Nanopelagicaceae; genus Planktophila. The sequence continues at coordinate 73,616 of OZ254124.1, read as the reverse complement.
AACTAACTCAGCACACATCGCGCGAAATGCGGCGGTGTGGGCATCAACATCTGCAGCCGTTGTATCAGGACACATCAGCGCCATGTTGTGGAATGGAGTTAACAAGAATCCGTCGTTGAGTAAGCGCAAGTGAATGTACTGCTCTAGCGCGAAGTCACCTGAATCAGCTGCTTCTTTACCGGTGCGAGGTGCCTTGCCCTTAAAGATGTATTCACCACGTGCGCCTAAGCGATTGCAATGCCAATCAAGATCAAATTCCTTAATCGCAGCATCGACGCCATCTGACCAGCGATCACCGAGTTCAATCATCTTTGCAAAGTTCGCTTCTGTTAGAACATCTGTCAACGTTGCGCGCATTGCAGCAAGTGCCAAGATATTTCCAGCCAAAGTTCCGCCGATTCCGCCGGTATCGATCTTCTCAATCTCCACGCGCTTCTTAATCGCATCGGCTACTGCCTGAGTCATTCCAAATGTTCCCACCGGAATACCAGCAGCAAGTGCCTTACCAATAGTGAAGAAATCTGGCTTCAAGCCCAGCTGCTTTGTCATTCCACCAGGGCCGACTGAGATTGTGTGAGTCTCATCGATAATCAGAAGCGTGCCGTACTTCTTGCAGAGCTCTTCCACGCCCTTGAGATAACCCTCAACCGGAAGCACGATTCCGATATTTGTCATCGCAGGTTCCATCAAGATCGCTGCAACATCACCATGAGCGAGTGCTGCATCCATCGCTGCAAGATCATTGAATTCAACAACGCGAGTAGTGACATCAAGGTCAACCGGTGCGCCAATATTTCCTTCGCGCTTGATTGTAAAACCTGCATCATCAAGGGTTGCAAATGTTTCATCGACTGAGCCGTGATAGCAACGGTCAATCACAACAATCTTGCTGCGCCCGGTAATCATGCGTGCATAACGGATCACGTGGCGATTGGCATCGGTTGCAGAAACTGTGAATTGCCACAAAGGCAGACCGAATCGCTCACGCAATAAATCGCTAACAATTGCAGCGTTCTCAGATGGCAACATCGCAGTGATGCCCTTATCAATCTGTGCCTTAACTGCAGCAACGGTTGCAGCAGGTGAGTGACCTGTCATTGATCCGGTATCACCGAGACAGAAGTCGATGTAATTGTGACCATCGAGATCGGTGAAGTGTGCGCCCTTTGCTTCCTTTACGAAGACTGGGTGTGCACCTGGCCACTTTGCCATCCATGACATCGGCACACCTTCATGCATCACCTTTGATGATTGGTGAAATGCCGCGGTGGATTCTTTATGGAGATCGAGGAAACGTTGTTCCTCAATCTTCATGAGCTCTGCGATACGTTCTGGACGAATGGTTGTAGACATGTCCACGATTCTATTTAAATTTCGCCTTTTTCTAAACCACTCAAGACCTCTTGCGCCCTGTGTTTTAATTCATCAAGATCAGTCAATCGTTTCAAGCCGTGTACTTGTTGGCTCATACGATGGTTCTTAACAAAGGTCTCTTTATGGCGATCGAGGAAATCCCAGTACAAGGTCGTAAATGGACAGGCATCATCGCCGACTCGAAGCTTTGGGTTATAGCTGCAGCCCTTGCAGTAATTACTCATGCGCGAGATATAGGCACCACCTGCCGCATATGGCTTACTCATTAACTGGCCGCCATCTGCATGAACTGCCATACCGATGACATTGGGAACCATTACCCAATCTGCGGCATCTATAAATTCGCGGCGCATCCAATCCAAGAATTGCTGCGGGTTGGTGCCGGTAACAAGAGCTAAATTACTTAAGACCATCAAACGTGGGATGTGGTGAACCCAAGCACGATCTTTAATGTCTTGCACAATCGATTTCATGCAATTCATAGAAGTCTTTGAAGGGTCAGTGAAGAGCGGCAATAAATCGCGATTGGCGCCTAATTGATTATGGTTTCGGTAATCCTCGTCCAAGAACCAATACATGCCATTGATGTATTCGCGCCAGCCGATGATCTGGCGGACAAATGCTTCAGCCGATTCGATTGGTACTGCGCCCTTATAGAAGCTCTTGCAAGCTGCATCGATGACTTCAGATGCATGAAGTAATCCGCTGTTGAGATAGGGGCTTAATAAAGAATGGTGGAGCGCCCAGCTATCGAGTGCCATCGCATCTTCATATGGCCCAAACTTTTCAAAGTGGTTCTTAATAAAGTACTTCAGCTGCGCTAACGCACCGGCACGAGTTGTCGCCCACGTCTTAGTTGGTTGCATGGAAAGTTCTGCTGCAACTTCTAGATCAATCTCATCGCGTTCATGTTCCAGATATGCGGGCCAGGTGTAGTTCTTTGGTGGTGGCAAGCGATTATCTTTATCGAAATTCCACTGTCCACCGATCGGTGCATCGCCTTCCATCAACACATTAAGGCGCACACGTTGCTTGCGGTAGAAGTTCTCCATCAAATATGACTTCTGACTGCCAGCCCACGATGCAAACAGATCACGTGGAGTTAAGAAGAAATCGCTCTCAATAAACTCAACGCCGAAGTCAGTGAGAGATTTCGATAGGCGAAACGAAGATTGCTCGGCAGCATTGAACGTAATTGAAGGGAATTCCTTCTTGATCTCTTCTAGACCAGCAACGGTATTGGTTGCCTTGATGTAGCGAACTTCAAAACCATCTGCGCGAAGTGCTGCTGCAAAATGACGGGCCGACGAGATAAGGAAGAACAATCGTTCTGGGTGCCAATCAGCGCCTTTGATCATCGATTGGCTTTCAACGAGAACAATCAGATCGTTCTTCTTGTCGGCGCCTTTAAGAACTCCATGTTTAGCGTTGAGCTGATCAAAGGCGATATATAAGGCGCGCTTCACTTGCCCGACCTACAGGCATCGGAGCAGTACTTCACTTCATCCCAGTTCTTGGCCCACTTCTTGCGCCATTCAAAGGGGCGTTCGCAGCGCTGACAGACCTTTGGCGCGAAGCCATTCTTGGTCTTTGCCCCATGAGCCTCGTGCTGTGCCATAACCCACATCCTAAAGGGCTATTTCAAGTAGAGCCCTTCGAAAGCCCCGCCTAACCTTTACTTCAGCAGTTCATACACTTCCTTGTAATTCCAATAAGACCTTTGAAAGAGGCAATAAAGATGTCACGTAATCGTCGCCGCTGGGTTCCTGCAGTACTCGCACCTGTGCTTGTTGCTGGATCAGTTTTTGGTTTCTCTGTGCAAGCAAACGCTTCCATCGATCTGCCAGACAAGAGCGCATCGCAGATTCTGCAGATGATTAACACCAACCCTGACATTGCATTCTCAGGTCGCATCGTGAAGAAGGCGAGCATGGGCTTGCCTCCAATGAACATCGTTCCAGACATTTCACAATCAATGATTGATGAGATGGCGAAGAAGATGCCGAAGGAGATGAGTGACTTCTTGCCTAAGGCAAGTGCGCAGGGCGAACTTGCACTCGCGCTTGAATTCTTCGCTGGAACACACACTGCAAATCTTTATGTTGATGGAGTAGAGAAGGCACGTCTTCAGGTTCTTGATCTTCTTTCAGAGCGTGATTACATCCGCAACGGCAATGAGCTCTGGTCATACGATGCAGGTAAGTCACTGGCACAGCACTCAGTCGTAAGCGAGGCTGAAGTTGCAAATGCAGAAGCTGAAGCGCGCTCACTCTTTAACAAGAACAGCGGCAAGCTTCCATTTGATTACACATCACCTGCTGCTGTTGCCGAATATGTTTTGAACGAGGCTGGTAAGTACTCAACAATCACTGTTGCATCAGATATCAAGATTGCAGATCGTGGTGCTTACCAGATCACAATTACACCAAAGGGCAATCAGTCTTTGGTGGCATCGGCAACACTTTCTATCGATGCAGCAACTGGTCTTCCACTGGCAGCGCGCGTCATGGCAGTTGGTCAATCAACTCCAGCATTTGAAGTTGCCTTTGAAACAATCACATTTACAAAGCCAGCTGCATCAAACTTTGAATTCACACCACCTGCAGGCACACGCGTTCAGGAAGTAGCTGCCCCAACTAAGGCAGATGTTTTGCGCGAGCTCGCAAAGGCGACAGAGGGCAAGAAGGTTCCTACCGAGGCTGAGGTTGAGAAGCTTGCAAATGCAAAGCTGGAAGACCTTGCCACACAGGGTTGGGGCGCAGTTGCAGTTGTTCCAGCAGCTGAAGTTCCAGCAGAGCTTCGTGCGCTGCAGCTCAATAACAACCTCTATAAGGAACTTACAAAGCCTGTTGCCGGCGGTCGCGTCTTCTCATCTGCACTGATGAATATCTTCTTTGCAGATAACGGTGATGTATATGCAGGTTCTGTCACTGTTGCGCGATTGCTAGAAGTTGCAGCAAAGTAAATATGCAATCCAAACTCAAGGGCTAACCAAGAGTTTCGGTTCGCATAACGCAGTCGATGCAATAGATCTTCAAGTTCCACGCGGATCAATCTTCGGCTTCCTTGGACCTAATGGTTCTGGTAAGACAACAACTATTCGTATGTTGCTTGGTCTTGCTGAACCAACAGCGGGTTCAATCTTTGTTCTAGGTCATGTCATTCCTGATAACGCAGGCGATGCGCTGCCACATGTGGGCGCGCTCGTTGAAGGTCCAGCCTTCTATCCATATCTATCTGGTCGCGATAATTTGGCGCGCTTTGATAGCGCAGATAGCAAAGCTGATCCCAAGACAAGAAGTGCTCGTATTGAAGCAGCGCTTACTCGAGTTGGTTTAACGGCTGCTCGCGATAAGAAGGTCCATGCATATTCATTAGGTATGAAGCAACGTCTTGGTATTGCAAATGCTCTATTGCAACCACGAGAGCTTTTGATTCTCGATGAACCCACCAATGGTTTAGATCCGCAGGGCACACGTGAAGTGCGCACACTCATTCGCGACCTGGCATCACAAGGAATCACCATCTTTATCTCAAGCCACTTACTTCTTGAGATTGAACAGATCTGTTCACACCTTGCGGTGATGAGTGCGGGAAAGATTGTCGCCCAAGGTTCGATTGAAGAACTTTCCTTTAGCGAGATTCTCAACCTTGATCTGCGCACGCCAGATATTGATAAGGCGATTGCAACACTTAATTCACTTGATATCGAAGCGCGTAACGAAGGCGGCGTTATCAAGGCAAATATCATTCATAACTTCATCGCACCGGAAAACATTGTTGATGCTTTAGTAAAGGCGGGCGTGAAGATTCAAGGTTTCACACTTGAAGCGCCGAAGTTAGAAGAACGCTTTGTATCGCTGACGGGAGAAGGTTTCGATGTCGCGCGCTAGCTTCCTGCAGGGCTTTGGCACCCTGGTTCGTTCTGAGCTATCTGTCCTCTTCCGCCGTCGCCGCACCTGGGCGATGCTGGCCACAATTGCCTGTATTCCAATCTTTCTCGCTATCGCGGTGCAGCTCTCAGGCTCAACTATCCCGCCTGGCGAAGGCCCACCCTTCTTAGATCGAGTCAGCCAGAACGGTCTCTTCGTCGGCTTTACCGCGATGATTCTGGCGATCCCGTTGTTTTTGCCGCTGACGATTGGCGTCGTCGCCGGTGACACCATTGCAGGTGAAGCAAACACCGGAACGCTTCGTTACTTGCTCATCGCACCGGTCAGCCGCGTGCGCTTGTTGGTTGTGAAATTTATTGGCGCATCAGCCTTTTCAATTGCTGCCACAACAACGTTGATGGTCACCGGAATCATCGTGGGATTGATTCTCTTCCCCATTGGTCCCGTTACTTTGTTATCAGGTGATGTGATTTCAATTCCGGCAGCGTTATTGCGCATCGCACTTGTAGCAGGCTATGTCACGGTTTCACTGATGGGTCTTTCAGCGGTTGGTTTATTTATCTCAACGCTGACTGTGATTCCGGTCGGTGCCATGGCTGCAACCGTTGTCGTCTCAACAGTTTCGCAGATTTTGGCAACGCTGCCACAGTTGCAGGTAATCCACCCATATCTGCTGACATTTAACTGGCTTGGCTTTGCAGATTTACTGCGTGCGCCGATGGACTTCCATTCATTTGCAATGAATGCGTTGCTACAGCTTTCTTACATCATCATCTTTGGTTCTGCCGCATATAGCCGCTTCACCACAAAAGACGTACTTTCCTAAATTACTCGCCTTCGTAATCGCGCGAGATATCGGTAAAGGTGTAGAGCGCCTCTAAATAATGATCGCCAGTGATTCCTAAGTTGGCAGCATCAGGTGGCGCAGTCTGCGGCTCGATACAGATTCCATCTGGATCTTCGGTGTAAACAACCCACCACGGTGCATCACATTCAATATCAATACGAGCAACGCCTTCATAGACAACTGCAGGTGTTCCGCTGACTTGAGTAAATGCGTCATCCCATGGTTCGGGTGTTGGCGCGATGATTTCACCGGTAGGTAAACCATCAACGCGCTTGAGCATCTTGCCTGGATTGAATTCGATCTCTGCAGATCCACCAACACCGAGATCGCGTGCAAACCATGGATGCTGCCCCAACCACACAGGTAGATCGCAACCGTTTGCATCGTATTCAAGTGACCAACGGATTGCGTCATCTAATACTTCGATTGTTTGCTCAACCGTTGCTCCGCCATATGGCTTTGGTAGATGCAGCAGCGAGCGGCCAGGGCCAATCTCTTGCCAAGAAGAAGTAAGTCCAAAGCCATGCAAAGCATTGGGTGGATCAAGCTGTGTTGGCAGCTGAAACTCAGCCCCGGTTGGAGATTTGATTAACCCATCTTTAATGCGACCGGCCCATGGCGCCATCGCATACCAACCATAGGTATGAACCTGACCGCGGAAGGGAACAGTGAATTCAAGTTCTTTCCACTTAAGCGATGCAATACGTCCACCTGCATCGAGATCGATTGCTACCTGAAATTCTGCATCATCAATAAATTGCATTGCATTCCCTCTCTATAAAATTTAACGTGGGAGTTCGTGCTTATACGGTGGCTGTGCACCCGGACGAGAACATGTAATTGCGGCAGCCTTTGCTGCGCGATGCAATACATCCTGCAGAACATCACCAGTTAACGCCATGATGCCCTTTTCAATCATTGCTTCCACGATGATTGCACCGACGGTGTCACCAGCGCCAACTGTGTCAGCAACTTCAACCTTCACACCTGGCACTTCAACTGCACCATCTGCAGTAAATCCAAGTAGACCTTGGCTACCGCGAGTAATCACAACCAGTGCTGCACCATCTCGAACCCAACGCTCTGCCACATCATCCATGGAAAGTTCTGGGAATAACCAGGCAACATCATCATCGCTGACTTTAATGACTGATGAGATCGCTGCCCACTTTTCAATAGCCGCCTCATATAAATCGCGATCACTTAAAACAGCTGGGCGAATATTGGGATCAAAGACAATCGGTGCAAACTCTGCCACCTGCAGCGCCCAGTCATAAAGTGCATCTGCGCCGGGTTGAATCACTGTCGCAAGTGTTCCGATATGTAAAACGTTTGGCTTATGTCGCGATGGATCTGGCAACCAGTTCACATCAAAATCAAATGTTGCTGTCTTCTCTAATTTAAATTCATAAGATGCGCTGCCGTTGTTATCGAGTGAAACAATGGCGAGCGCTGTTGGTAGCTCGCTCGTATGTGCTAAATCCAACTTCACGTCATCGCCGATTAATTCATCGCGTGACATCTCACCATATGCATCAGTTGAGATTCCATCAATGAAGTGAACGTCATGACCTAACCGGGCGAGCGCCTTGGCGGTATTGGCTGGTCCGCCTCCGACGTGAGGTGCACGATCGGTCGACCCTGGGGCAACGGGAATGAGGTCAATCAAGACTTCGCCGCAGACCCAGATGCTCATGGCGCCATTCTGCCCGCTACCCTTGCCTCATGCTTACATTGCCTGAGACCGACCTCGTTGTTCACGAACTATGCCTTGGAGGCAATGTCTTCGGCTGGGGAGCCGATGAGAGCGGTTCTAGGGCCGTTCTAGACGCCTATAAAGGCCACGGGGGCAACTTCATCGACACCGCTGACGTCTATAGCGAGTGGAAGGAAGGCAACCAGGGCGGAGAGTCTGAGTCCATCATCGGCCGCTGGCTCCAGGGCCAGGACCGCTCTAAGTTCGTCATCGCCACCAAGGTCTCTCTATGGAGCAAGCGCCCTGGCCTTCGCCCAGAGAACATCATCGCCGCCTGCAACGATTCCTTAAAGCGCCTACAGACTGATTACATCGATATCTACTACTCACATAAAGATGATCCCACCGTTCCGATTGCAGAGACTCTCGGTGCTTATCAACAATTAATGAACGAAGGAAAGATTCGTTACATCGCAGCATCACAACACACAGGTGCTCGCCTGCAAGAAGCTCTCGATATTTCTGATCGCGAAGGTTTGCCAAAGTATGTGGCACTGCAAGATCGCTACAACCTAATGGATCGCCAGCCTTTTGAATCCGAACAACAGAACGTTCTTCTCAACAACCAAATAAGTATTCTTCCCTTCTATGGCCTTGCACGTGGGTTCTTGACCGGTAAATACCGCAAAGGAGTCACCGTTGAATCTGTCCGTGTTGAAGGAGTCGAGGAATATCAGACAGATCGTGGATACGCTGTTGTTGATGCGCTAACTGAGATTGCACGAGCACATAACTCAACACCATCTGCAATTGCACTCGGATGGTTGCGCGCTAATCCTGCAGTCTCAACACCGATTGCATCTGCTCGCACCGTAGAGCAACTCAATGAGATTATTGAAATCGTTCACCTAAGCGATGTTGAGGTAAAGATCCTCAATCGCGCTTCTGTTTGATGTTCAGTCAATTAACTTATGTATGGTCATTTCACTGCTCTTGTGATTAAGAATGAATAGAATCAACTTCAGGCAGACTTTCAATGAGAGAGATGTGATTTTGTGAAAAAGTATTCTGGCATTCTAGTAACCCTGCTTATGCTCATGATCACCTCTATGAACACAGCCAGTGCCGCGAAGCTCAACTCGCGCTGTTCCGAAATTGAATGGTTGAAGGGTACGGTAGTCAAGATTGGTGGCACTAAGGCCCAATGTGTTGCAGGACCAGATGACTACTACTGGATTGCAAAAAGTCAGATTTCAGCAGATGCAGCGGTAGCTGGACCACAGGAAAATAAACGTCGTGCGGCTCAGAAAACTCAAACAACCACGCAAGCACAAACCGTAGTTGTTCCAAATATTTTAGGCTGGCCATCAAACGCTGCCGAAACTAAAATGAGACAGTCTGGACTTCGCACAGTGCGATTAGTTCGAGGTGCCGGTGGAAATGTTCAAGCGACTTGCGCAATGTCTAACGCAGGCATTATTACCTGGATGTCCGTTGGTCCGGGTTACAAAGTTCCGTTGAATACTTTAATCACTATTCATTCAAGCTGTTAGTAGATATTTCGATTATGTAGCTTCAGACTAATTCTGCGCAGCGATTTCTTCAGCAAATAACGGGCCAACGCCCCACGCACCTTCATCTCCGCGTTCGATGCACCATGCTGAATATTCGGCGAGCTCAGGCTGACCAAAGAACTTCACACCTTCATCGCCAGTCACCATCAGCGCTGTCGCCATCGCATCAGTAAGACCACCATCAGGACCTATAACCGTCGCTGACTTTGCACCGATTGCAATCACACCTGTATAGGGATCTGTGATGTGAGCACCACGTTCATAGGTACCTGATGTTGCAATAGCGCCATCATAGATTTCAAAGATGCGCAGAACTTCTCTGCGGTTATCGGGGTTAACGACTCCGACCTTCCAGGGTTCAACTTCACCGCTATCCAGCAGATTGCCACCGCGTAGCGTGACATCGCCTGCTGCATTGACCTGAATATGGCCACAACCAGCCTGCAATAAGATCGATGCGATGCGATCTGCCGCCCAGCCCTTCACATATCCGGATGGATCAAAGCCACCGGCAACTGCCCAGGGATCAAAGGCTCCATCACATAAATATTTTGCGTGCAGGCATGCTTCCCAGACTTCCTGCACATCGCCCGGGCATTGCCCAATCTCAATCTCGCCTCGACGAAGGCGCGAGATAAATGAGTTCTCTTTATATGTCGAGAATGCGCTATCAACATCTGTTGCAAATTTCTTCACATCAACAATTGCTGCATCTATCGCAGCACGATCAACAGTGGTTGATGCAGCTTCGATATAGAGAATAGTTCCCCAGACCTCTATCTCGTAAGCACCCCGTGCAATCGACAACTACATCCACCCTGCTTTAGATAAGGCAGATTGCAACGAGATATACCAAGCGTATGCAGTGTATGAAGCGCCAGAGACGCTGGTGATATTTGAAGATTGTGCAGCAAGTGTCTTCTGTCGCATCACTGGTACCGCGCGATCCGTGTACCGCTGGTTCTCACCGCGCGGAGCAGTCACTGCAACTGCGTCGGTGATAATTCCATTATTAATGGTGATCTTGACCTGCACGGTTCCATAACGCATTGTGTATGGGTCGCCGGTAAACGTTCCGCTCTGCGCTTTGTTAGATGCCGCCTGTGTAGCTGCGGTAGTAGCTGCAGTAGTAGCCGTGGCGGTAGCAGCGGCTGTTGCGCTCTTTGTGGTTGCAGGCTTTGCAGATTTCGTTGCTACCGGCTTTGTTGTTGCACCGGACTTTGTAGCTGCAGGTGTTGGGTTGTCTGCAGCAGCTGTTGTCTGTGCCGGTGCAGGAATGAGCTCCAAACCAGAGCCGGCAGTATTTGAAGATAGCTGCGGCGGAGTAATCGCCATGACAGCGCCCAAGCCACCGACTGTGCCGCCCGCTATTAACCATGCGCGTTTCATATCTGAACTATCTCCTTTCAATCTGTGAAGTTACTGAGTTCCCTACCTACACACCTTGCGAATCCTTCCGGCCAATTATCAACCGCCAGCGACAGGGTGGAAGGCGAAATCCTCATCATGGAAGCGATTCTTTGGCACACCAAGATCAGCAGCTGCCTTACGGACAGTCTCCACCAGCGCCTCTGGGCCACAGATATAGAAATCGCTATCGGCAGCGCGTGGCGCATAGGACTTAATAAAAGCTGCATCCATTGGGTAATCCTTGCGTGAGCCCACTAGGTAATGCACCCGGACTCGGCCATTGGATTGATTAACAAGATAATCGAGCTCATCGACCAGGATCAACTCTTCTTTTTTCGAAACGCGATAGAAGACATCCATCTGCACGACAGATTTGAATTCCTCCATCAGTGCGCGAATCGGTGTGATGCCGACTCCGCCACCAACCATCACCAAGTGAGGTTGCGTTGCACGACCTGCAGTAAAGGCGCCATAGGGACCTTCAACAAATACGCGAGTACCTGGGCGAATATGTTGTGTTGCACGTGAGTGATCACCTAAATCTTTAATGGTGATGCGCATGTGCTTATCGGTAGGCGCTGCAGATAACGAATAAGGATGTGACATAAGGAAGTGACCGCGAGTAGCAAAGCGCCAGCTAAAGAACTGCCCGCCTTCTGCCTTCAACAACTTCACATTACGACCACGCATAATCACTGAGATCAACCCGGGGCCTTCAACTACAACTTTTTCAACAACTAAACCAACGCGCAGAGAACGCACCAATGGAAAACCAATGCGATAGACAATGACAGCTGCTGCCATCAACACATAGAGTGTTGTCCAATAAAGACGATTAAGTGGATGGCCCACAAACATCTGACCGTTAAGCACCTGGTGCATAAACGATGCTGCGATAGCGACATAGGTGTAGATATGAATAATCCACCAGGTCTCATAACTCATCTTGGCGCGCGCCTTCTTATATGAAGTCACACCGGCCAACATCATCAAGATAAAGCCAGCCATCGCCGGCCACATCCATGGGAAATCGTTGAGGAAGTTCCAGAGCTCTTTATATAAAGGGATCTGATCTTGACCTGCAAAAGAAACCAGAACCAATAGAAAGTGGAGCAAGATTAAATAGAGCGACCATGGACCGAGCTTGCGATGCCATGCAACCAGGCGGTCGTGGCCCACACCGCGTTCAACCGTTGGAATACGTGCCACAAAGAAAATACCGATGATTGCAAAGTAGCTACCAATCAACGCGGCAATGCGAGAAAGGGATGCCATCGCAGAATAGAAAGAGTTGATATCGCCAAAGCGCATCGTCGTTGCCTGCAGCGCCAAGGTAAGGCCCAGACCAATACCGAGAAGCCATGCCGCCCAATCAACCCCAGCAGCAGAGTGCTTCTTATAGGTCGGCCTTGTTTTCATATCCCCATTCTCTTGCCTCTGGCTGAGAATTACCTGCAAGGAAGGTGGGGGCTAGCGCTGAATGGCCAGAGGGAAACGGCCTGCTCCGCCATTAGACTGACCCAATGCGCGTACTCATCACCGGTGGAGCAGGCTTTATCGGATCCCACCTTGCAGATGCCCTCTTGGCTCAAGGCGATCAGGTAGTAATCCTGGATAACCTCACCACCGGCTCACGCGCCAATATCGCCCACATTGAAGACCAGATTGAAATCCATCAAGGCGATATCCGCGATGAAGTACTCGTCAATGATTTAGTAAAGAGCGCAGACCTCGTTCTACATATGGCAGCAGCCCTTGGCGTAAAGAACATCATGGAGAACACAGTTGAATCAGTATCGATTAACTTCACTGGTTCCGATGTAGTTCTTAAGGCAGCAACAGCCCACAACAAGCGCCTGATCATCGCCAGCACATCAGAGATTTATGGCAAGAACCCAGCACAACCTTTAAATGAAGAATCAGATCGCGTAGTTGGCGCTCCACAGAAGATTCGTTGGACTTACTCTGATGCGAAGGCCCTTGAAGAAGCGATTGCTCACACACTTCACCGCACCCATGGCCTTAAAGTCACCACAGTCCGCTTCTTCAACACCGTTGGCCCACGTCAAACAGGCCAATACGGAATGGTTCTACCTCGCTTTGTGAAGCAGGCACTAAACAACGAAGACATCACCATCTATGACGATGGATCACAATCACGAGTCTTCTGCCATGTTGAGGATGCAGTTCGTGCGGTACTTGCTCTCGCTGCAGATGACTCAACAATCGGTGATTACTTCAACGTCGGTGGCCTTGGCGAGACAACGATTAAAGAGCTTGCGACAAAGATCATCGAGCGCACAGGATCAGCCTCAAAGCTTGTCTATGTACCATTTACCGAAGCTTATGGAGTTGGCTTTGAGGATATGCAGCGTCGAGTCCCAGACATCTCAAAGGTGAAGGCAAAGCTTGGTTGGGCTCCAACACATAGCCTTGATTCAATTATCGACACCGTTGCGGAATACCTTAAGCATTCATAACTTCTAAATTACAGAGTCTTTGCTCCAGCGACTTTACCTGTCGTATCAAAAACATATGGCGCGCTAGCCAAGACATCTGATTTCTTCACTGCATCATGCAGTGTCACCACAATTGAAATCTCAGGGCCAGACAATGGTGAAGAAACCTCACCCTGCCAACTACCAACGACATCATCGTGCCAAGCAACAACTGCTCCGCGCTTGCGAAGCTCTTCAATAACGAGCTCTGCCGGTGTCTCTCGAACATCAGCCACATTTGGTTTATAGGCAACGCCTACAACCAAGACAGACTTACCCTTCAAAGTCCCACCGTTATCTGCCTCAACGCGATCAACAATGTAGATCGGCATCTCGAGGTTGACCTCATTGGCGCGCTCAATAAAGGTCGAAGGTGCGCCAAGCTGCTCGGCCACATGTGCCAAGTACGTTGGATCTACAGGAATGCAGTGTCCTCCCACACCAGCAGATGGCGTGAACTTCATAAATCCATACGGCTTGGTATTTGCGGCATCCAAAGTTTCGTGAACAGAGATGCCTAACTTATGAGCAATCTGAGCAAACTCATTTACCAATGCGATGTTCACCTGACGGAAAGTGTTCTCAAAGAGCTTTGCAGACTCAGCAACCTCTGGAGATGAAACCTCAACCAACTTGTCGCAGAAAGATGAGTAGAACTCTCGAGTCTTCTCTGATGCCTCGGGCGTGAGGCCTGCATAGAGGCGGGGTGTGTTCTTCTGGTTGTAATCGCCGCGGCCTGGATCAACGCGCTCTGGGGAAATTGCATACATGTGTTCAAACTTGTTAGCAGACAAATTCTCTATCATCGGCCTAATAAAGTTTCGCACTGTGCCCGGGAAAGAAGTTGATTCGTTAATCACCAATACTGGGCGGTCAATGTTTTCGGCAATTGTCTTGCAGGCAGCCTCAATAAATGACATATCTGGCTTGCGGTCCTTGGTGAGGGGAGTTGGCACTGCAATAACAACAATGTCTGAGCCCTTGATATCTGCACCGTTAGTAGTCGCAACGTACCGTCCAGCTTTAGCCCAACGAGCAATGACTTCGCTTTCTACGCCTTCAATATGAGAGATACCTTGGTTCAAACGATCAACTACTCGTTGGCTATTGTCAAAGCCGACGACATCATGCTCTGCCGCTGCAAAGGCGCTGATAGTCAGGCCAACATAACCTTGGCCAATGATTGATACCTTCATTTATTGAGCCAGAACATCAGAGTTTTTAGGATCGAGTCGCTTCATGTTTGCAAGAGCGAGTTCTTTATCTTCTGGCGTTGCCTTAGAAAGTGAATATAGAACTCTCCAAGCGTCAAAATAATCTGGGCTAAATGCAACAGCTTCCTGGGCATACTTGTAAGCAAGATCAGGAAGCTTGCTGTTTTCAAATAAAATAACTGCTTGAGCTAAACGCGCAGAATCTCTTGGCGCTAGATAAGAAGGAGTTAGAGCGGCCTCGACCTTCTGAACATCTTGAGATTTGAGTGCAGACTTCCATTTCATATCTGCGGACATGGGCGGAACTGCAATCAGGGCGCCAATTACTACTCCAATACCGCCAACAAGTTGAGGAGAAAATATCAGCTCTTTCTGTTTCGCTATTTTGATTTTCTCCGTTGGTTCGGCTTTTGGACGTGTTGAGTATTCGTAGGCAACCAGTGCACCCACTAGAACCCATCCCCAGATTGCGAGTCCTACCTGGTTGATAGAGATGATTGATTGAAGTTGGTATGCAAGCCATGTGGTAGCAAGAGCTACGAAAGTTCCATCATAAGAACGTTGGCGGAAAGTAACGCGCAAAATTGCCCAGATACCGATAGCAAGTATTGCTACATAACTAAGAAGAAGTGGATACCCACCATAAGCAAAAATATCAATGACAACATTGTGTGCCGCATTTGTTACGGTGCGAGGACCAGGCAATGTTGTAGCCGCATATTCGGTTCGATCTAAGCGGTAGTAGTTTCCGTAGGAATCCATTCCAATTCCCGTAAGCGGGTTGTCTGAACCCATCTTCAATCCGGCTGCCCAATATTGACCACGGAGAGACACTGAAGTCTTATAAATAATTGATGCGAGAGGTCCTTTCTGAAGCGCGCCAGCAAGTGCAAACGCGCCAGCAAGTGCAACGCTTATCACGTAGCTGCTGGTAAGAACCCATCCTTTTGTTTTAGATCTGACAAGGTAGAAACCGATCATGGCAAGGCCAGCACCGGTAACTACAAGACCTTGTACAGCATGGGAATTCTTGATTTCGTAGAGTGCAACCAAGCCCAAGGCGATGAAGGCAATACGGTATTTCCGGGCAAAGTGAGAGCTAAAAGCAAAGGCTACTGAACCAGTAATAAACATTCCGAGGAATGCACCGATGAAGTTTGGGTTACCGAAGAGGCCCAAAATATTTCCATACGGATTACTCCACCCAATGAAATCTCCGAAAAGTATTGCCCATGCGGCGTAAATAATATTTACAGCACCAGAGATAAGAAGAGCCCACACAAGAAGCTCAAATGATTTCTTGGTGCGAAGAAGTGCCGCACCAAGTGCAGACATAATTAGGACGAGGTACGTGATGTAACCAGTTTGACGACCGAACACGCCGTAGAGATTCTGGGTAAGTGGAGTTGAACTATTCATAACGGCATTTAGTCCAGCAACTATGAAAAGTAGCGTTGAAGCCACAAGCCACTTTGCTGATACCCATAGCTCTTTGAAACCATAAACAAGGCCGATTGCAAAGACGCCACCACCAACGCAGCCCGCCGCAAAAAGCTTCGTTACGTTAACGGGATCAGAGACTGCATCCGTCATCAAGAAAAGGGTTGTAAACGGAACCCCGATAAATAAGAACCAGGCAATTGTCTTCTCTACAGACTTATTTAACATGAGCCAATCTTAACGATAGAAAGGCCGAAACCCGGCTCCTCCGAAGAGGAACCGGGTTTCGGTTCTTAATCTAGTTAAAGATTAAAGGCGATTATGCCTTTACCTTCTTCTGGATCTTGATAACAAGGTTTGTAAGTGTTGTGATCTGTGCCTTGAGAGCTGTGATCAACTTGCTTACCTGTGCAGAAAGTGTTGCAACTGCGTCAACAGCTTCCTGTGCCTTTGTTGTAGCTGCATCAGCTGCATCAGCTGCAGCAAGTGCTGCGTCTGTTGCGTCTGAAGCTGCCTGAGCTGCTTCGTTAGCTGCATCTGTTGCTGCATCCAAACCTGGGTTTGTAACAGCGAATGTTGCTGCAACCTTTGTAGCTGTCAGTGTCTTAGCAAGGTAGCTGTTAGCTGTTCCTGCTGTACCTGTAAGTGTGAAGGTTGTTGTGATCTCTGTTGATGAAGATGGAGCTGAGACAGCTGTTGTTGTCCATACACCTGACTTAGATAGATCTGTAAGACCTGTCTGAGCTGAGAGTGAACCTGCTGTACCAACTGAAGCTACAGATGCTACGTAGTTTGAGAGAGCAAGTCCGTCTGGAACTGCATATCCCTTTGCATCCTTAGCTGTAACTGTGTAAACAACATCACCGTTTGCAGCTGCACCTGCAGCTGATGCTGTGAATGTTGCTGCAACAGCTGATGACAATGTCACTGTAGCTGTTGCTGTAACTGTTCCAGCTGTGAATGTGATTGTTACAGGTCCGTATGAAGCTGCTGCTGCTGGTGTGATACCCCAGTAAACAGCACCTGTTGATGAAACTGTAGCTGTGTCATAACCTGATACAGACTGTGTCGCTGATGCGATTGTTGCATCAGATGACTTAGCTGTTGGGTATGCAGATACAGATGACATTGCGTTTCCTGCTGCGTCCTTGAGAACGAGCTTGATTACGCCACCTGTAGCACCTGTTGTGTCACCCTGTACGAAGTTCTTAACAACTGTTGCTTCGATTGAAGCGACTGTTGTGCTTGTGAATACAACAGACTTTGTACCAAGAACTGTTCCTGCTGAGTTCTTGATTGTTACAACAGAAGTTCCAACCTGGCCGTTAGCGAAGAGGTAGAACGCTGCAACTCCAGTTGATGCATCCACATCAACAGAAGCTGTGTACTTACCAACTGAAGCTGTTGAGCTTAGGTTGTTAGATGTTGTTAGCGCAGTTGTTGTATCAAACTTTCCAGCTGATGCAGCTGTCAAGATTGTTCCTGGGCCTGAAGTGATCGTTGCTGTGATTGAATCGCCAGTGATGCCCTTCTTGAGGCCATCAAGGTATGTAACAACGATAGATGCTGTAGCAGAATCGCCTGCAACATATGTTGATGCCTTTGTTGGTGCTGTTGTTGCATCAGCTGTAGCTGTCCATGTCTCTCCGCCTACGAGGTAGACAGATGAGTTAGCTGCTGAGTAGATGCCTGAAAGTGCTGCTGTACCTACTGTGATAACAACAGTTTCTGTTGAAGCAGCGAAGATACCTGTACCAGCAGTTGCAGTCTTGACTGTAACTGTGATTGTTCCGGCTGCAGGAGTTGCAACGCGGATCTTCTTAGCAGCTGAACCACCAGCAAGAGTTGCGACTGTTCCCGCTGTGTTGATTACGAAACCAGCTTCTTCAGTTGCAAATGTTGAACCTGAAACTGAGATTTCAACGTCCTTAGCCTGGCTAACGCTTGTGAGAAGTACGTAGTTAGATGAACCAGCTACGCCACCACATGTTGCACCAGTTGTTGTTGTGTTAGCAATTGCGCCACCATCGCCCTGTGAGCAGAAGATGAAGCTCTGTGCCGCTGACTGAGCTGCTGTTGACGGTGCAACAGAAACTACGCCAAGGCTCAAAGCTGCAACAGCAACGAGCGCGATGCGCTTAATTGTTGTAGACATTTGTTTCCTTTCGAATGTCGATCCGTGGAATTTCCGCGAACCGGCTTTGAAGAGATTTCTCTCTTCGTCTCGATTCATCGCACGTGCTGATGAATCAAATTCTCCACCGTGTATCCGGACGCGGTGAAGAAACTTATTTGTTAGCTGAAGTTTCACGTGATCAGCCCTTTGCCTTTACTGCAGACCCAGAGATGTAAATCGCCTGAGCCAAAATTTGGGTCTTGCTCGCATTGAGCAAGAGACGAGTTGTTATCGTCTTAGGTGCGCCTGCCACGTCGTAGCCACGGTCTCCGACCGGGTTGGCCAACTCTGAAGTAGGGGTTGAGGTTAGGGAAATTGTAACGGTCATAAGGTACTGGCCATTGGACATTCGCTCAAAATCCACGCCTGTGGCGTCGGCATTTGCGACCGCCCACTGGTTGTTGATTCCAAGGGCGACATAGCCGACCTCATACTTTGTGCCGTTGCCGTCTACTGTGATGGTCTGGTCGATCATCACATTTGGTCCACCCTTTGAAGTGACGGCCTGGGTAGCCAAAATTGTTCCTTCTTCGGTCGCGACTGGTCGGTTATTGCTAACCCACATCTTGCCAAGACCGTTCTCACCTGCGACGGTGAAACCTGTTGGTGTGCCCTCAGAATCTAGACCAGGGAAGGCCACGCGAGCGCCCTTGATATAGACACCGGAAGTCATCTGATCTGACTTCTTGGCAGCTGCTGAGACTGAAACTGAAGGGGCTGGACTAGCTGACTCTGATGCTTCAGCGGTAGCTGAAGCAGAAGGAGCAGCCTTACCTTCCTGCTGAACAGTTGGAAGGACTGATCCTTCATTGCCAGTCAGTGAGCTAAAGCCAAGGAAAGCTGTTACTACTAACAGTAAGGACAAAGCGACCTTGGAAGACTTTGCAGCAAGGTCAGCTGCCTTCTTATAGGTAGTTGAAAGCATGTCGAGAGCTGTAAGGCCACGCTCTTCATCAATAACAAGCTCTGAAAGCACGCGACGTAGGCTGGTGCGAGCGCGAGAGACAGTGTGGCGAACCGCAGTCTCCTTGATGCCAAGCTCAGCTGCGATTTCCTCTGTTGAGCGGCCTTCCATCTCCCACATCACAAGCGCTGCGCGCTCAGCTGGAGACAACATTGCCAAAGCCTGACGAATAATCGCTGCATCTTCAGCTGCAGAAAGGGCTGCTGAGTGATCGCCTGAAACCTGCCATGCAGCCTCAACCTCAGCCTGTGCATCGTCGATGACGACGAGGTTAGGGCGACGACCCTCCATGCGGAAGTAGTCGATGCAGAGGTTTTCAATGGTGCGGTGGAGGTAAGAGAGAGCGTGATCTGTTGACTCAAGCTCAGGAGCTGCCAACATAAACTTAATGAGAGAGTCTTGGGTTATCTCTTCAGCCTTAGCTGAATCCTTCAAAACACGGTTTGCATGGGCGAGAAGCTCTGAACGGTGCTCTGTGTAGAAAGCACCGAGCTCTGCAACGGTCCACACGCGGGGACCTGCAGGAGCTGCAGACTTCTTAAATGCCACTTTATTGGATCCTTTTTCAACCGGTTGGTCTTACAGATAGCACCCGTCGGTGCCTCTATAGCCTTCTACGAATCTAACTCTATTTTGTCGCGGGGAAGGGACAAAACGGACATTTTAGACTAAGCGTTCCTGATTTTGTCTCTTAATCTCTCGACCGGTGATGCCATTCCCAATAGAACCTTTGCGACAAGCACGGACAAAACAAGCATCAGGATCTCAAAGAATCCTCTTGAGTGGCTTAAATTGAAGAAGCCAAGCTTTTCCAAAATTGCAGCAGTGCTGGAGATTGTCAGAATGTGGCAAAGGTAAAGAGGGTACGAAAGTTCACCGATTTTTCTGTCACGGTCTGCATTCTTAGAGAAAAGCAAGACAAATAAAGTGAACATTACTGTCAGTGTCAGTAAGTACGCATAGTCAATACTTGTGTTTTGAATTGTGAGACCCGCAAGTATGTAGAAAGTAACCACAGCTAAATAAATAGTTCTAGTAGAAAATTCAGAACGAAATTGACCCGATGCTTTTACTCTTTCGGCAAGGACGCCTAAGAAAAATACCGGCAACTCAAAAATAATAAATCGATAAGACCACGGGTCTTGAGAATATCCAAGAGTCCAATAAAGCATCCGTAGGGTGAGGAAGAAAATCACTATAAGCGATAGGTCTCGTTTTGAAAGCCGAACAATAAATGGAGCAAGTAAATAAAAGGTGAACTCCAGACCTAAAGTCCAAGCTGGCGCTATTAGTAGAAACTTAGAAGCGGAGCCAACACCATCTGTTATACCTACGCGAGTCAGGCCCTCATAAGTTGAATTAAGGAACTGGACCCAATCCGAACCAAAAATAGAAAAATTTGGAAGAAATGCTAAATATTCACTTCTGGTGTTGGGCCAATCAAAGCTCTCGCCAATTCCTACTTTGGCAAAAAGTACGAGCTGCATGATTGTTGCGATCAATACAAAATAGTAGATGGGCAAGATACGTAAAGATCTATTTATATAAAAATGGCGCTTCGAACTATAAGTCGTCGTAAGAATTCTGCTCATATAAAAACCTGAAATTAAGAAGAAGGACTCTACGGCTAGTTCTCCGCCAAGTCCGGTGTACCAATTGGGTTTCGCGACGTGAGCGAAAAGGACTGAGACAGCTAAAAGTATGCGAAATAAACCCATTTACCTCAGCCTTTGAGTAATTTTTCAACGAGAAGAACGGCATCTTGATCAGTGCTGATAGGCCCGAATCCCTCAATTACTTCTCTTAACCCTGATTTCTCTTCGTAAGACAATTTAACAATCGAGTTAAAAACTGTATTGCCGTACTCGGTATCAATTAAATCCTCGTGAAGTTTCTCCCCAGGTTGTAAACCAGAAAATTTAATGGTCGCCTGGACTTGAAGGTTTCTAGCTAGTCGCTTAACAAGGTCCACAATCAAAACCTCATCGCCCATATTTTGAACAAAGGTTGCACTTTCATTAAGTGTTCCAGCTGCCAACACTAAATTTGCAGCCTCATTATGAGACATAAAGAATCGAGCAACTTTTTCATCCGTTACTGTTACTTCTAGATTTCGTGAAAGTTGATGAACGAAAGTTTCTATGACAGAACCTCTCGACGCAAAAACGTTTCCGAAACGGACAGAGCATGCGTAATCTTGAAAGTTTGGTGAAGATTCAGCGACCAATAATTCTGTAATCTTTTTAGTTTTTCCTAGAAATGAGATTGGATTTGCGGCCTTATCGGTTGATACATTGATGAATCTCTTAACTCCATTTAACTCTGCCGCGCGTATCAAATTTAAGGTTCCAATTACGTTTGTGATGAAACCTTCGCGTGGATAGCGCTCGAGAATCACAAGATGCTTCAAGGCGGCTGCATGAATAATTACATCGGGTTTCAATTTATCCAGAACGGCATCGATCCCAGAATAATCCTTGATGTCAGCAACTATGCACCTTTGCCAGTGTGAAGCCGCTTTATCTGAAAGATTCAGTGAGAGTGCGTGTAGCGCGGATTCATCTCTGTCTAGGAAGTAGACTTCTTCGCAACCTGACAGAACTAGCCTTCGCGAGATTGCAGAGCCGATTGTTCCTCCTGCTCCTACTACAAGGATTTTGCTTCCTGAGTAGTAGCTCTTAATCTCGTTTATGCCGATTGTTTCGGTTTCAGGACGCCCTACAATTCTTTCAAAAAACTGTGGCGATGCGAATTCTGTACTCAACAAGTGGTTATTAGCACTTTTCATGTTAGCCACTTTTCCTTAGAGTCCCATTGCAAGCGCCTGCTTGTCGAAGGCCCCAACTTTATCTCTAACTTCTTCAAATGTGCCTGATGCTAAAATTCTGCCATTGTCTACGTACAGAACTTTGTCAGCTTCTCTAATCGATGAAAGTCGATGAGCAACAACAACAATCGTCATTTTCGGATTAAACGTACGTAAATTTTCCAGAATTACCTGCTCGGAGTGACCGTCGATGGCAGATGTGGCTTCATCGAGAAAGATTATGCTGGGGAAAGTAATAATTGCCCGAGATATTCCGAGTCGCTGGCGTTGACCGCCACTGAGAGATTCTGGAGACATCTTGATTTGTGCGTCAATATCTCCTGAGTCACCGAGAGCCCAGGATGCCAAATCGCTAACTTCAAGGCAGCGAACTAATTGAGTTTCAGTCATTTCTCTTCCGAATGAAACATTCTTTTCGAGAGAATCTTCGATTAGTCCTACGTGCTGCGGAACATAAGCAATTTCCCCTGGATTTTCAACTAAGAATTTCCTAACGGGTTGATTGGAATATGAAATAGACCCACTTTTCTGCCTGATCAAACCAGTCAGCATTTTCACAAGGGTGCTTTTTCCACCCCCTGAAGGTCCAACTATCGCAATGAACTCTCCTTGAGAAACATGTATGTCGTCTATCCGAATTTGGAAATCTGACTGTGGGTAATCAAATTCCAGATTCCTCACTACTAATGCGTGATCCTCAAAATTATTATCTGTAACGTCCGTAGGCTCTGAATATGCTTCCAAAATATTCATCAGCTCTATGGCAGAATCTGACGTGCCTGCACTTGATTTCACCTGTAGCAACCCGTACTGAACTCTCAATACAGCAGGGGTGATACGGCTGGCTGCAATTAGAAAAATCGAAAGATTCAAAATTGCATGTTTACTGTCGTAAATAAGAAATTCCAATCCTGAGATTACTAAGACCCCAAAAAGTACAGAAACTTCTAGAACGGATTTTCCAATATTTGGAAGTAGTGTTTGTTTAGCCAGTACTTCATTTAGGTGCTTCCTTTGAGCGAAAACTTTTCGTTGAAAAAATGCACCCGTTCCTGTGATTGAAATCGTCGATAAATTCTCAAGTATTTCAATAATGGTGACATTTGAATTAACCGATGCGCTTGTTGCTTCCGTACTCAATTGGTGAGCCCGGTGATCAATGAATTTTCTCAATAGAATAAGAATGCCGATAAACATTACCGCAGTGAAAACTGCGACGGACACACTAATATAAAACACAGAAGCAAAAATCACCACTAAGAGAGCAAGATCAGAGATTAGCGATGCGCTTATTCCTAAAACGCCTACTGTCAATACCGAAACTCCCGTGGCCAAATCGTAAAGAATTGATTGAGTGTTTCTTCCTTTCAAATAATTTCCCTCAATCAAGAAGAGTTTTGAAATTAAGTTTTGACTGAGTCGCGCACTGGAAATTGAAAGCGTCATTAAAATCTTGTTAGACAGCTTGTAAGAAACGTAAGTTTTTAAACCAAGTATCAGGACGCCGATTAATGCCAAAGCTGCTGTTTGAGATTGCAATGTAAGCGAATCTAAATTTAGAAACTCTAGAATCTTTAGCACCAAGGCGGCTGGAGGTTGCGAGTTAATAGATGACAAAACTAAGCTAGCAATCGCTCCAAAGAAAGAAACACCAATAACGTCGAAGATTGCCAAGCCAACCTGAGCACAAGAAATAAGAACGATCTTCCTTCGTTCTGCGCGATTTAAGTACTTCATCGACCTGATTATTAAATCTAAATGTAATTTGCCACCTAGGTTCATGATTTAACCACCTTGTCGATTGAATTCTTACTGGACCATGTGCTTTCACATACTCTCCAGTTCTCTGGAATCAGGTACGAGGGATCATCTTTTTCCTTAAACCATTTTGACGGGGCAATCACCAGGCTATTTTTAGATCCTAAGTAGCCTGACCACCACGCGAAAGTTGAATTTGAAATTACTTGTACTTGAGCTTGGGACATTAACAGCAAGCTTTCTGTGGGTTTTGAATCTCTTGGAGGAACCACAACTTTCATCCTTGAGCTAAAACTCGCATTCCCTAATAATTTTTTAGCATATTCTGGATCATCCGTAAAAATGTAGTATTTGAATTTATCCGCATCGACAATCTTTTGAAAAAGTTTAACTGCATTCTCGTAATATTCGGATGATAGGTTTCCAATTGGCCCATTTATCTCGCGAAGGTAATCACCGCCTCGGACATGAATTCCCACAATTTGTTCTAACGCAATTTCTTTCTTCGTTTTCAGATACCACTCAGAAGGAGATTCAGCTTCAAGATTTAGAAAATTTGGTTGAGTTTCTAAGATTCTCTGAATGTATTTGAAGGTTTGAAAATAACCTTCGATTTCATTGGCGTTTGTTGAATCAAATTTTTCATCGTATCCAATAACGTTAGAAGAATACTTCCTAGACTCTAAAAAGTGTTCCATGATTGGAAGGTAACGTAGTATCTCGCGTCTAAATCTTGAAATTATTCTCCAATATTTTGACTTCCGACCCGAAATCTCGGCTGCTTTTGGAAATATACTTAAGTCATTAATGCTAGAACTGTGCTTAGTGTCTCCAAAAGCTGGCTTCAAAATACGAGGATGGAATTCAACGCCTCGCTGCAAACTCAAGAAATATCCAGCACTGTAAGTGAAGAGTTGGTTTCCCACTCCTCCAACTAAGTTAATTTGAACTTTTCTAACCATTTAAGTTTTCAACTGGGTGACTGGATTTATCGACTGCTTCAATTTTAGGCCTTAATCTAGCAAGTTGAGAATAGGAGCCGTCGAAACAGTACTCTGGTGAAAGAACTTTAAATTCACCTTTATGCGAAACAGCCCATCGATTCAAGTGACTTTCATCCAACCATTTTGCCTCAACGCCGTTTTGGAAATCTCTATCGGTTTGTTTCATCAATTCATTTGAGAGTGACTCGATGTCGGTTTTCTTGCCAAGCCAGAATCCGCCACAAAAATAAAGTTTGCGTTCCGATCTAGGTATAAAAGAAGTGCTTCGGTTGTTAGATTCCCATGCGCCTAATCCACCGATCTTTAACCACATTCTCAAATCTCTCGTAGCAAGAATTGGATGTCTCAGGTAAAGAAAGTACTTTCCTGGTTTGTCTGGACGCCAAAAGCCTGGATGTCGCGTTAATGCAATCGAAGCATTCTCCAGAATTTCAGTAACTTTGGGAATATCAGAAAGAGCAACCATGTCTGCGTCGATGTAAACCAAATAATCTTGTTCTATTCTAGAAATAGCGCTATTTATGACTTCATATCTTTTTAGAGCAACTTCTGGCCATTTCCAACTAGGAATCTCAATTATCTCGACTTTAGAAAAAGCCAAATTGGAAGACATTTCACGAATTGCTTGTGATTGATCAGTGTAGACAACAAAAGTCACATCATTATGCATGGATAAATATCGATCTAGCGAGTACGCCATCTCTCGCCAATAATGCACATACTTATTGGTGGCGATGGTCAGCACGGCAACAGACGGGCGCTCACTAGTCAAGTTCCTCACGCTACGATTCTAGTGGAAAGTCCGATATTGGAAGGTGGTGCACTAACTTATAGACATGAAATATGTCGGCCCTGAGGTGAAGTTGCCCATTTCGGCAATTATTCCAGTTCGGAATGGAATGCTTTTTCTCCCAGATTTCTTGAGTTCAAATTCAGGGCAATTCTCAAGACTCGATGAAGTTATTTTTGTGAATGACAACTCTTCTGATGAAAGTCTGGAATTCCTTCAGGAAAGTGCTACTTCAAAAGACAATTATATTGTCCTCGACAATCCCAACCTCGGTCTCGTTTCAGCACTAAATATGGGAATCAAATATTCTCGAAATGCTTGGTTGGCAAGATTCGATGTGGACGATTCTTATGCCCAATTGAGAATAGAGACGCAGCTTGCATTAATTGATGATCATTTGGGGGCAATCTTTAGTGACTATGAAATTATCGATGAAAATGATAATTCTTTAGGGATTATAAGTTCGCCTGTAACAAGTTTATTTACAGAACTCTCTCTTGTGAATAGTAGGCGCACTCCACATCCATCCGCTCTATTGAATAAAAAGGCAGTTCAAAAAGTGGGGGGGTATCTAGAGAGTGAACATCCTGCAGAAGATCTCGGTTTGTGGTTGCGCATGGCCCAAGGTGGATATAAATTGGCATCAGCACCTTCAGTTCTTTTAAAATATCGAGTGCACGCGAATTCTGTAACATCCAAAAAACAAGAGGATATGAATCGAGTTCGTGCAGAACTAGTTTTCAATCATGATTTCTCTAACACATTCAAGGTGGCTGTCAGTGATCTACGTAATGAAATCGAGGAATTACGCAGAACCTCTCTTGATGACCAAAGAATATTCCTAACCGGCATGGATTTGCTGAGTGTTCGTCGTTTAATGCGGACGCAAGGAGTGAAAACTATTCCAAAGCCATCAATCCAGTTATGCAGCCTTTTCTTCTCGTATAGGGTGTTGATTTCCGGATTTCGATACTTCTTCGCGGCGAAGAAGAGACAAAAAAGAAGGATTTCCTAAAGAAATTTGAATAAGCGTTGCATCAGTGTGAGCAAAACCTCTGTGGGCGACTCTTTGGCTGCAAAGTAAATTCTCTTTAACTTATACGTCCGACTGTTTAAACCCTTAAGTGCAAGAACCTTTTGGGCAGCAACTCTTCGCACCTGTGTGTGAAGCAACTTGTTAACTTTCCGCATCGACCTCTGATCTTTCTGCAACTCAGATAACCATTGATTCGAAGTCTCTGCCACGACAGGGAAATCCTTTAAGTTCCGCTTTCGCATCCATTTCGATAGCTGAATTAGAGTGCTGACTTCAGGTTCAATAGTCGGGCTCATATTGGAGATTTGATGCTCATGAAGACGATACTTGATTAGAGGCGACTTTAAATTAGTCATTTCTCCGACCTCAATAAGGCGACTCCAAAGATCCCAGTCTTCAGATTTGGTATTTCGATACATTCCAACTTCACGTATTGCTGAAGTTTTCAGCATCATTGTCGGATGAGCAAAAAGATTCTTGTAAGGAATTATTCTTCTCAGAATTAGACTTGATTTGGGGAAATATACTTCACGTAATTCTTTCTCGTCATTACGAAATGGAATCATCCCTCCTCCAAGACCTACAAGTTTGGGATTTCTCTCAAATTCTCTTAGCTGAGTATCAAGCCGATGCGGGAGCATTAGATCATCTGCATCCATGCGGGCGATGTATTCAGTTTTAACGAGGTCTATTCCATAATTAAGTGCTGACACGATTCCAGCGCTTGGAGCTTCAACAACATCAAAAGTGAAGGAAAAGTTCTGAGCTACTGCTTTAATCAATTCATTTGGAATACGATCGGCGACAAGGAGAACTTCAAATTGAGACTTCAAAAGTGTTTGCGCCTCTATCGATTCCAAGGTCGTAAAAAGATATTTTGTGTCGTTAATTGGAACGAGTACAGTTACTTGAGCAGTAGATTCTTGCATTTGCTCACTATTTCCATTATTGGGGATCGATACTTCCGCAAGAAATATACGCAAAGATAGGAAACAAGTAACCCTATGAAGATATCTCCAATCAGCTGTTGATATACCACCATCATGCCGGATTGTCCGTAGAAGAAACTGCTGAAGTAGAAGCTTCCAATTGCAATCGATACAAAATATTTCCTATAGGGTAAGTTTTTCTCCACAATTAAAAGTAAGGTCGAGGTGACTATTGGGAATATCATCCGATAGTCGTAGTTCATCCCCACAAAATAACAAGCGATAAAAGTTGTGCCAAAAAAGAGAATCACATTCGCTTTTGTAGAAACGAAATTCGCTTGTGAAACTTCAAAGTTTTTCAACGCTTTCCAATGAATTGCGATTGAAATGCATGCGATCAAAAGCCCAATAACCAAACCAACCTTCTCTGGGATGCGGTTGTTTGAATCTACTTGGTATTCAAGGAAGAGATTTGCCCAGTGCCCAATACTTCCTGAGCCAAATGACACATACCAAGTTGATGGAAACTTAGCGACATTCTTTATTTGAACCAGAGAAGCAAGAACAACAACGATTGTGACGGGCAAATAAAGGTTTTTTCTAATCGTTCTTTTTCCCATAATGACATACAAGATAAGTAATGGTGCCGTATAGAATTTTGTAAACACTGAGATTACGAGCATGAGATAACCAAGAGGTTCAGACTTTTTTCCGAAAGTTAGCGCAGCGATTGCTAAGAGTTCAACCATAATTAAGTCGAGATTTCCGCGTTCTAGCAATAGCCAATTACCTGGAGCCAGTGCCGCGACAACAGCGAATACACCAATCTTTATGTTCTTATTAAATGAAAGGGTAATCAATGAGATCATTATGAAGAGAAGGGGAATTTCTAACAAAAAGGCGGCGGCATTACTACTTAAGCTTGAAAACTTGGTGTAATCGAATAAATAGAGTACGCCGAGAGAGTATTGGTAGCCCGAACACTTATCAGAAATCTCGTAGACAGCCATTCCATATTCATTTACACATCTTGAGAAATCTTGAATTGCAACCAGGTCGATAAAACGACTGGATCCCAAAATTCCACTTATTTTTAGCAGAGGCCAATTAAATAGATATTGGTATGCGTAGAACGAGAGAAGCAATAACGTGCTCGTTATAGAATAATATAAATTATTTTCCATATATTTCTTATGCATGTTTTAGTACTCTCTCAATATCTATGTCACACCGTGATTTTGGCGTCATTTCGTGCGCCAAGATTTCTTGCCACCAATTTATTGTTGATCTAATTGCTGTTTCTTGGCTCCAAAAAGGGTTCCAACTTAGTAATTCAAAGGACTTCGTTGCGTTCAGGCTAAGTAAATTTGCCTCGGATTTCGCTCTAAAGGCAGCAGATAAATTAACTTCAAACATTTCTGGCCATTCTTGCGAAGATATGTCCAATACCTTCTGGACGGAGAGGCTCTCTTCTAGTGGTGCGAAATTGAACACTTCGTT
This sequence comes from Candidatus Nanopelagicaceae bacterium, assembly GCA_965267625.1. Classification (GTDB taxonomy): domain Bacteria; phylum Actinomycetota; class Actinomycetes; order Nanopelagicales; family Nanopelagicaceae; genus Planktophila. The sequence continues at coordinate 44,686 of OZ254124.1, read as the reverse complement.
AACGCTTGCCCTCGAGGTGTAATCAATAGCTTTTAAGTATCCGACTAATGAGTCGAGTACATGCATCCATGGTCTAGTGCTATTCGGGTTGCGTACTTGGATGGGTACACCTGTTAAGTAACTTCGGACCATGTCTGGGATAAGTCGATCCTCGGAGAAATCGCCACCTCCGATGACATTTCCAGAGCGAAGTGTGACAATTTTTGGACCGCCCGAAACATCGGAAATCTTTTTCCATCCGCTAATTACAGCTTCCGCGGCGACTTTGCTTCCACTGTATGGATCACTTGAACCTTCAAGCGCATCTGTTTCAACATATGAATACTGGGTTTCTAAATTCTTATAGACCTTGTCTGTTGTCACCGCACCGATGACTCCAACGGTTTCTACGGCAAACGCAGCTTCGAGAACATTCGCTGTTCCTTGGGCATTAATCTCGTAAGTTTCTCTGGGAATTCTGTATGATTCTAGAACCAAGGGTTGCGCGGCCATGTGTATGACGATTGTGGGCTTCGCCGCTCTTACGGCCTTATTTAGTTGCTCTACATCTCTGATATCAGAGATGTACTCCTGGATTGCCCCTGAACGATCTAGCCGCTCGTAAAGGGAGTTCGAAGCAGAGGCAAGCGAATATCCAATGACCTCATGGCCCATCGCTTCCAAGAGCAAAGTGAGCCAAGTTCCCTTAAATCCTGTGTGTCCGGTGAGAAATATCTTCTCTTTCTTACCTAAGATTGGCCTGTTCTCATTTGCTCCCACGGGCCAACACTAATCGGTATGGACTAATAAGTGGGTAAGGCCGGAAGGTGGAAGTTGTGACTCAGGAGCTAGATGCACTACTTGCCGATGCCGCGCAGAGATCTGCAAATGAAAAACATGCTCAGGCAGCATTTGTGCCGGGTGAATCTCCAGTTCCTGTGACAGGCAAGGTTTTTGGCGCTCCTGAAATTGAAGCAGCAATGAAAGCGAGCTCTGATTTCTGGCTAACATCCGGGCCCTATACGGAACAATTTGAAAGTCGATTCGCTAAAACCGTCGGAATGCGTCACGCCTTCATGGTTAACTCTGGATCTTCGGCAAATCTTTTGGCGCTATCTGCCTTAACGAGCCCCAGACTAGGCGAACGGGCGCTTCGCCCGGGCGATGAAGTCATCACGGTTGCTGCAGGTTTTCCAACCACTGTTACGCCAATTCTTCAGAATGGACTCGTTCCTGTCTATGTCGATGTTGACTTAGGTACATACGTGGCAAACGAAGAAGCACTTGAGGCTGCGGTTTCGCCAAAAACTCGGGCGATCATGATGGCTCACACTCTTGGCAACCCATTCAATCTTGATTTAGTGCAACGTTTGGCCGAAAAACACAATTTATGGGTTATTGAAGATAGCTGCGATGCATTGGGTGGCACATACAAGGGTCAAAATCTAGGAACTTTCGGCGATCTTTCCACTTTTAGTTTCTATCCGGCCCACCACATCACAACAGGTGAAGGAGGCGCAGTCCTCATCAAGAAAGTTGCTCACAAAACAATCGTGGAATCTTTCCGCGACTGGGGGCGTGATTGTTGGTGCCCACCTGGTTGTGACAACACTTGTTTAAAAAGATATGAGTGGACTTTAGGTGAACTTCCAGAAGGATACGATCATAAATATACCTATTCGCATTTAGGTTATAACTTGAAATCTGGCGACATCCAGGCGGCAATTGGTTTGGCTCAATTAGACCGTCTAGATAGCTTTGTGGAACTCCGCAGGCGGAATTGGAAGTACCTTCGGAATGCACTTCAAGGACTAGAAGAATTTCTTATTCTCCCTGAAATAGCCCCAAATAGTGATCCGTCATGGTTTGGTTTTGCGCTCACTGTTAAGCCAAATGGACCAAAGACACGTAACCAAATTGTTCAAGAGCTCAACGAAGCAAAGATTGCTACTCGCTTACTTTTCGGCGGTAATTTACTTCGTCAGCCGGCCTTTATGGGTACTCCACGACGAGTTATTGGCGAACTCACCAATACAGACATTGTCATGAATGATACTTTCTGGATTGGCGTCTGGCCCGGACTCACAATCCCAATGCTGAATTATATGGTTGAGAATATTTCTAGAATTCTTGGGAAATAATTATGAAAGCGATAATACTTGCCGGCGGTCTGGGGACGAGAATATCTGAAGAGACAGATACAAAACCGAAACCTATGGTCTTGCTTGATGATAAGCCGATAATCTGGCATTTAATGAACTCTTTCGCAATTCAGGGAGTTACTGAATTTGTTATTGCAACTGGATATTTAGGTCATGTAATACATGAATGGGTCGACGCCCTAGATTCCAATTGGACAGTTAAAGCCCTTGACACTGGATCAAGCACTATGACGGGTGGACGCATTCGCCAATGTTTGGAATACATCGGTAGTGAAAGAGTTTTTGCCACATACGGTGATGGACTTGGAAACATTAATTTAAGCAATTTGCTTAAATTTCACACCCATCAAGGTCGACAAGCAACTGTCACTGCTGTAAGGCCACCCGCAAGATTTGGTGTTTTGGAGTCAAAAAATGGTTTAGTAACTCATTTTGGTGAAAAGCGTCAGGCGGATGCCGGTTGGATAAATGGGGGATATTTTGTTCTTGAACCAGAAGTAATCAGCGCAATTCATTCAGATGACGAACCTTTCGAGACTGGGGCTCTCCCACGTCTAGTGGAAAAACAGGAGTTGTCATCCTTTGAGCATTCTGACTTTTGGCAACCTATGGACACTTTAAGAGAGAAAAATGAGCTTTCGGCGTTAGCCACATTAGATTGTCCGCCATGGACAGTTATTGCTTAGTTCACTTTAATTAAGAGAAGTCTTTTGCTTTTAGCCACATGATCCACCGAGATAGACTCTCCTCAAGTGTTACCAAGTTTGCTAATCCCAGGGAATTAGAGAGTAAAAAGGCTTCTGGCACATAACTACTTGGCGCTTCATTTTCCCCCTTGAAGATCACCGGTAATTTTCCGCCTAGTTTTGAGCAAGTTTGCGCTAACTCTCTCATTGTTAAGGCAACAGGCGAACCAATGTTGATATGAGACAAACTCTTTTCAGTTATTAGACGCATTAAAGAAGAAACTAAATCTGTCGGGTACATATATGAGCGTGTCGTCTTCGAGTTACCCTTAACCACTATATCTGTACCAGTAATAACATTTTGGATAAAATTACCTACTGCAAAATGATCTATCAATGAAATGTAGGGACCTGCAAACGCGAAGAGACGTGCATGGGTCAGATGTATTTCATTTCTAAGCGCGAATTCATCAAGAGATTTTTCAATTTCGATTTTTGCTTCTGCATATGAATTGATAGGCGTGCCTACCTTGCCTAATTCAGGAACACATCCGCGCGAATTTCTCAAAGAACCAAATACAGCACCGCTACTCAAGTTGAGCACCCGAGAACCTTGCTTGCTCGCATCAATAATGCACCGAGTCGCATTGATTGAAGTTTCTCTAACATTAGTTTCATTGAAAGAGCCAGTCGAAGGCACCGAAGGAGTAGCTCCATGCACTAAAACGTCAAACTTATCTGGAAATACTAAAGCTCCTTTAGAAAGATCATGATCAAGAAAAAAGACTCCGGATTTATGATTTAAATTCAGAAGCTTTCTAGTTCTCTCACTATCTCTAGTTACAACTACAATTTCAAAATCAAGCGACATTTCGATTCGAGCGTGAACAAGCGATGCCAAGAGCCACTTTCCCACAAAACCAGTTCCGCCTAAGAGAAGAACACGTTTTGAACTCAAATCCTTGAAATGCACCGCATTGTCTTCAATGACTTCATTCAAGTCAGTCTTCAAAAGTTCGTTGTACCCTAGTTGAGAAGACTTTGATAAGTGCACAAACCGATACTAGCTGATTCTTGATATCCTCCATGCTCGTGAGTGTTTTCTCGTTTCTAATTCCTCGCAGAGATAGGAGTTTTTGGTGACTAATCCTTTCGTTGTGGCATTTGACTTAGATGGAACGCTCGTTAACACGACCCCTTCAATTACCAAGTCTCTCAATCAGGCGCTTCATAGCAATGGTTTCGACCAGGTAACTCTGGATTTCGTCAAAGAACTAGTGGGCCTACCTGTAGAAAGTCTATTTGGGCATCTCAATGTGGATCTAATTCAACTAAGAAATTTGGTCTTCACTTTTCGCGAGCAACTTAGAAACAATCTCTCTTCTCCTGAAGATGTATTCCCGGGCATTTTAGAAGCATTGAACTACTTGAGTGGCTTGGGAGTTCAATTAATCGTCTCTACTTCTAAGCCGACTGAACTATCAATTCTGACCTTAAAAAACGTTGATCTTTTCACTTTTTTCGATCATGTAGTGGGAACTGACAATGGATCTCACAAACCAGATCCCTGGGTGTTAAATGAATCTGCAAAAATAGCCAGGAGGAAAATTGATCTTTACATTGGAGATCGACTTGAGGATGCCGAAGCCGCGCAACGGGCTTCAATCCCTTTTGTAGGCATCTTACATTCCATCCACACCAAGAATGATTTTAATGCTTTCCCGAATGCGGCAATCTTAGAAAACTCTACACATCTCCTTGAATTTCTTACCGATTTTTCAATCTAATTTATCAGATAGCTTTGCGAGACCTTGCAGTGTAGTTTCTAAGCTTCCTGTATCCGAATACCTATAGTTCTGTTGTAGCAACGAAAACCTCAATCTTTTAAGTTTCGTTGCAACACCTCCAGCTAAAATAATTACGTCATTTTCTCTGCATCCTAAGGTTTCTAACTTTTCAATAAAGTTCTGGCAAATAAGGTCTAGGAAGTTGTTAATCAATATAATTGAATCTGTTGTCGTGTCGATTTTTTCAAGATATTTATCAAAATTCCAATTTTCAATTTCAATCTCTTTTTTGTCCTCAGCCTTCACAAATCCCTGCTCCCATACCCATTCCCATTGGAAAACGTCACCTTTAGTTTGGGTTAAAAATTGCAGAAAGCTTGAAATATACCTTCCGGAGGGTATATGAGTGATAGTTTCGATATATTGGCCATCAAAGTAAGGACGAATTTTATAATTTGATTCTTGATAACTTGGAAGTAGTCGTGCGACTTGCCCTCCAGTTCCGGCATTGATAACAAACGCATCTGAAGTGATTCCCACACCGAGTAGTGATGCTTGTTGATCTCCAATTCCCACGTAGACTTTGATGTCAGTGTCTTCAAAATTTCCAGCATATTGGATCGACTTTAGGACATTTGGAAATCGAATATCCTTCGACATTCCTTCAAAGTTCCCTAGCCATTTCTCTCTGATTATTGAGTACATGCCAGTAGCGGCAGCATCGGTCTTATGTATGATGAATAGATTCTTAGAGGTTAGTTCCCAAACAGTCCAGGAAATTAGCGAATGAAAGTAAATTTGGGTGGCAGTTTCGGAAAGCTCACTGAGGTATTTGGGGAGTACTTTCCAGGGTGCACCATCCCAATTCTCATTGCCAGTTTCTGACAGAGGTGAAAATGCGTCTGAGTAGTTACTTTGATAGATTTCGGTGAGCAAATCAGTCTCGGACTTATTCGTGCATTGCCATGAAACGATCTCTGTGAGGTTCTTCCCCTCTGGTGTAGTTAATATCCAAGATCCCACTTGTCCTGAGATAAGAATTTGATCGGGCTTATTATGGTGTTCCAAATATGAAGTGATGGAAGTTTTAACAAGCTTTAGGTACTGGCTGGCAGAAATAGTCTTCTCATTTGCATCCAGAAACTGGGGGAATGGAACTCGAACAATACTTTCGGATATCAAATTCGTACCTAAGGATAAAGCAAACTTGATATCAGTTCCGCCGATATCAATTAAAAGTGAAGATGCATTCATCATTCAAGTATTCTTCGACAAGTAGTTCCAGTTCTTCATCTATCGATTTTGGCAAGACAGTCAAAGACCTGTCTGAATTCAAAACAGCAAAATTTATCTTTCCAGAAGATACCTTCTTGTCAGTTTTAAGCGCTTCTATCAGTTCTGATGCGGCGATTTTTCTAGGTAGTATGTCTAGCGGAAAATATTCCTTTATAAAATCTCTGATTTCTAGACGTAGTTCGTTATCAAGTCCACCCCATTTGGTTGACATATAATTTATCAAGTCAATACCGAAGATGACGCCGTACCCGTGGGGTACAAAATTATTCGTTACCGCCTCCAAGGCGTGGCCAAAAGAATGACCGTAATTAAGAATGCGACGGAGATCGTTTTCATACTCATCAATCTCAATTATCGCCTTCTTGGCAATTAAGCTCTTTTGTAAGATTGGTAGGACCTCATCTAAGGAAAATCCATGTTTCGTGACGGATTTACGGAAATCTTCATAAAACACGTTTGGGGGGGTGAGAGAAAGTTTAAGAATTTCTCCATATCCCGAAATATAGTCAGTCTTATCGAGCGTTTTCAGAAATTCAGCCACAATGACTACTTGGGATGGGGATTGAAGCACGCCTATTTGATTTTTGTATGGGTGCACATTTATTCCGCACTTCGCGCCTATGCAACTATCGGATTGACTTAGCAGGGTTGTTGGTAAGAACTCCCACTTGATTCCTCTTTTATAGATATGTGCTGTAAATGTTGCAATATCTTGAATAATTCCGCCACCGATTGCAAGGATGATTGAACTCTTAGTGGCTCCATTAGATATTAACCAAGTTGTAAAAGTTGACACAACTTCTAAAGTCTTCGAATTTTCATTTGCTGGCACGATAAATGTGGGAAAGTTGAGAAGCTTAGTAATTTGTTCGCGGTAAATTCCATTTATGTTCTCATCCACAATCACGAAATAGTCCTTTCCATCGATTTCCATACCCGTTAAAGCGTGGTCAATCGTTGGGAAAAATAGAACGGGATAGGCCCCCTGTTGTGATTCAATAATTATTTTTTGTGTCATTTGATAGATATCCCGCCGTCTACATTAATAGTCTGTCCCGTTATATATGTGTTCTTCTTTGAGGCCAGGTAAGACACTAGGCTTGCTATCTCCTCTGGTTTAGCCAGTCTATTAAGAGGAATTTGGCTTGTGAGATTAGAAATTTCCTCAAGGGTATTATTTTTTGTCGTTAAATCTGTCAGCACAAACCCGGGCGCTACTATATTTACCAAAACACCAAACTTTGAGTATTCGAGTGCCGCGGATCGCGCTAAAGCTTCAAGTCCAGCCTTAGAAATTGAGTAAGCACTTCTTCCTTCTCGAGCTCGTGAGGCATACAAACTCGAGACGATCACAACTCTACCAAATTCGCTCTTCTGCATTTCTGGTAGAACTTTCATCAGTATTTCTCTGCTAGCCATTAAATTTATTTCAATAATTTTTTCAAATTCGGCATCGGATTGTTCTGTCAAATTGCGCGGGTAGTTGACTCCAGCGTTAAGAACCAACACCGCTGGCATTCTCTCTTGTGATTCCAACCAACGGGTTCTTTCAGATTTTTCGCCCAGATCCATCGTGGAAGAATCTAAGCGAACGACTTCATGTCCTTGGTCTGCCAATTCGTTAGCAATGGCAAGGCCAATGCCTTTTGAAGCCCCCGTGACCCAAGCGAGATTATGACTAAATTTCGTTGGAGACGACAAGATTACACACCCCGATTATTAATTTGAGCTTTCAGTGACGGTGAACTGCTGTAGGGTCCGTCGACATCGGTAATTGTTAGTGGACTATTGGCAGAAACAGCTGAAGTTAATTTTAACCCATTCACAATTTCCCGCGTAGAGAGCTGTCCTTTTAACAATGGCACCGCGAGTCTGAAATCTTCATTAAAGGTTGAGCTTTGTAGTTCATACCCAGCGGGCAAATCTCTCCGAGCATATATTCCTCGAACCAACGCATCCAAATACTTGGTTTCTTCCGTAGGGATCACTCTGCGTTGCGAAGAGGAGCCACCACACATTTCCTGAGCCTTATGAAAAGCTTTAAACCAGGTATCAACTTGTTCTGGTAGAGAGCAATATGGGCTAACTGGAACGTTATCGTATTCAATATCAATATGTCGTTCCCAACTTCTAACGCCCTTTGCATACGAGATATGCATTGATGACTGCCAGTCGTGATATTCGTGAGATGAAAAGCCGATTACATGGCCTGGATATCTTTTGATCAAATAGTCTATTTGATTCATTTCAAGTTGATGATCTTCGCTCGGATACAAACTGACACAGTGATTAATGGCCAATGGAATATTCCTATTTTCGAAAAACAACACTGCATCGTCGATAGATTTCTCCGTAGCCCCGCCAGTCGAGATAATCGTAGGCAATTTAGTAGAAGCCATTCTCTCTAAAAGAGGCCAATCGTTTATGTCAGAGCTGGCTACTTTCAAGAGGGGGAATCCGAGTTTTACGCAAAGTTCTACCGATGCTTCATCGAATGGTGTTGCCATCGGAATACAGCCTACTTTCCGGACGGCGTCGGCAAGTTCAGCGTATTGCTCGTGTGACATCTTTGTAGCTTCTGTTTTCTTAATGTATCTGATTTCAGTATTGCCCTTATATTCATCATGAATAAAGTTGTCTACATCGCGAAATTGAAACTTAATTGCAGCTTTGACATTGTTGAATCTCACCACAGACGCGAAATCTTGGATTATTTTCTTCCCGCGTTTTAAGTCACCCCAGTGATTGTTCGCCGCTTCTAGCACAAACAAATTTTCAAATATTTCTCGCTGATTTGAAGGCACTGAAGTCATGTCCGGATACCAATTCTCAATAGGTCAATTAAGTGAATGGGCTTAGTCTACTGGGGCATCGGTATGAATTTAAATACGGTTGCGGCGACATCAGAAGCCAACTTTGGCAACATATCGTGGATGGGCGTGGAGCTCATGCTCCCATCTGGATTTATTGCGCTTGACACCTTCGGAAGGTACATCTGCTCCGGGTCGGAAATCACCTCAAAAAATACGGCTTCTGGGGAATTTACAAGGCTAATCAATTCCTTAGATTTGATTGTTTCGGCAGTGAGTTCAAAGTATTTTATACCGTAGCTCTCAACAATTTTTTTCCAATCCGGAAATCCCAATCCGGTTTGGATATCACAACCAAGGTAATTCCCGTCGAAGTAGTTCTTTTGACTTGTTCTGATCGACGCATAACCTTGGTTATTCGTTATAAACATCTTTATTCTTAATTTGTTCGATGCAACCGTACCGAGATCTTGCAAATTTTGAGCGAAGCCGCCGTCTCCTTCGAAAAGCAATGTATTAACTTCCACATTTTGGAATGCGACCCCAATTGCTCCAGCAAGGCCGTATCCCATACTTGCCAAACCTTTATTCGCCAATAGGATTTGGCCACCCTTGTTTTCAAAACATTGCATTCCAGCTGTAAATGTTCCGCCGCTACTGCAAATAACAACAGGATTTTCTCCTAATGCCAAGTTGGAGATTCTTTGAATTACTTGATGCGGAGAAATGTAAGGATTCTTTGAGATTTGTGACTCTTCCAGATTTGGAACTGTACTTCGTAAAAATTCTAAGAAATTTGTCCATTCAGATATATCTCGTAAGGATTCACTAACAAGTTTCGGGAATATTAATGAGAAATCCTTGCTATCCATGTTAATCGTTAGACGTTGCTTCGGTGAACTCTTTGCAAGCTCGCTTTCGTCTATGTCAACGTGAACAATATTTCCCACAGGAAGGTAGGATGAAATATTGAATCCAGTCTGTTGCAAACCTAAGCTTGACCCGATAACAACGAGCAAATCAGCTTGTTGCTGAAATATATTTGCCCACCTCATACCGAAGGTATTTGGACGTCCGGCGTAATATGGATAATCAAAGCTACAACGATCAGCTCCGCTCCAAGTTGTTGCTATCGGAACTTTAAATTTAACTAATTCTTCTGCTAGGAACTGAGAGTCTTTACGAGAAATTCCATTTCCAAGTAAAACTAAGGGTCTAGATGAACTTTCAATGAGTTTAATGAGTTGGTCAAAATCGCCACTTAACTCTTTAGTTAAGCTATCTCGATTTAAATTCTCTAGGGGTTCGGAGACGTTGCCATCCACAAAATCATAATTCGCTGCAGATGCATCCAAGCAGACTTCAATAAATACAGGCCCTTTTCTGCCGCTTCGGCCTTCACTTACTAATCCGTGAATGACTTTTTCAGAGACGGGGGTTTCGATTCGAATCGATCTCTTGGTTATGCTTTTTGTGAGTTCCACGCCATCAATCTCTTGAATACCACCTTGGCGTATTCCGCCTTGTTTAAGGTTTTCACTTTTTACTTGCCCACCAACAACCAGTAATTCATGACTTTCTAGCCATGCGCCAGCAATTCCAGTCGTCATGTTAGTAAGTCCTGGACCTGCTGTCGCTAGGGCAAAAGCTCTATCTGTTCCTGATTCGGTGAAATATTCTGCGGCAATGGCTGCAGTCACTTCATGGACGACAGGGACACAGGTGAAATATCTGCTTGCGGACTCGAGTAAGTGCATTGAGTTACCACCCGCAACATAGAAACAGTGTGTAAAGCCCTCCTTTTTCAAGGTTTCCATAAAATAATCAGAATACTTCATGTCGGCAGTCTACATAATTACTCAGTTTTAATACCATTAACCCATGATCTTGTGCCTAGTGGGAATTCGCCGGTTTAAATGTCAAAAAAATTAATCAGTGTGATTGTTCCTGCCTACAATGAAGAGGATTGTGTCGAAGAACTTTGTGCGAGATTGCAAGTTGTCTTTGAAAAAGAATCCAATTACTCATTTGAAGCCTTTATAGTTGAAAACGGCTCTGAGGATTCAACGTGGGAAAAATTGGTGGCCATTCACGAAAACGATGCTCGGTTCAAGATAATCAAACTTTCTCGTAATTTCCGAATGGATGGCGGAATAACGGCGGGTCTTGAATACGTCACCGGCGATGCTTGCGTGATTATGACCGCAGATTTGCAAGATCCACCAGAGTTCATTCAGGACATGCTCCGTCATTGGGAACTAGGGTATGAAAATATTTATGGTGTTGTAACAAAGCGGAATGGAACAGGTCCAATTCGCACCTTGAACTCAAAACTCTTCTATTTATTGGCTGGGAATCTCACTGATGGGCGAATTCCTAGAAACGCCTCAGACTTCCGTCTCGTTGACAGAAAAGTCTATGAGACGGTTCGTGGGATGACAGAGAGAAATAGATTTGTTCGTGGTCTATTTGCTTGGAGTGGTTATCGCTCTATAGGTATACCAATGGAGCGCGCACCGAGATTTGCTGGAGTTTCGAATGCACATACTTTCAAGGTTTTAGACTTGGCTTTTAAGGGAATTTTTGCTCACTCATACAAGCCTCTTAAATTGATCACTTTTGCCGGATTTGGGCTTTCATTTATTTCCCTCTTCTCAATAATTCCACTTTCATATCTTTGGATTATTAAGGGAGTACCGTTCGCGGGATTTGGCACACTGATTTCACTGATCTTGTTGGTGGTGTCATTTCTCTTTGTATTCCTAGGTATTATCGGGGAATATGTTGGTTTGATTTATGAGGAAGTAAAGCAGCGACCAAATTATGTCGTGAGCGAAGTGCTTACTTAACGCGTTCGGCAAGTCAAAAATCTAACTAAGGAGTTAAATGTTGTACGAATTTGCAAAAAAAGTTAATTCTTCCTTTGTTGGAAAATTTATCTGGATGTCAATTGGGCTTTTACCTCCTCGTCAGAAGGCAGTATTGATTTCCTCAATACTGCGAGTTTCACTAAGCAAAGATACGGACTCAGAAGAGTTAGAGATTAAAAGCGACAAAGAGTGTCTAGTTGTTGCGAGAAGCATTGAAAAGAAGGTGATTAGACTTTCAGTAAATCACACCGCATATCTAAGGGATTTAGTGCGCTCATTTGATTATTATTTCGGATCTGTAATTCCGTTGAAAATTGGTGAATATCAAGTTGTTGACTTTTCACAACCTAAGGATCATGACGTCGTAGGGTTTGACCTGTTCCCAGTGAATCTTCCCTCACTGGCGGAACCAATTTCCACAAATAATCAATATATAAGCTTTGCTCAACTGTCCGAAGGAGACATCGTAATTGACTTAGGGGCATATGCTGGCCTGTCATCAATTATGTTTAAGCAAGTGGTTGGAAAAACTGGCAAAGTTATCGCAGTTGAAGCAGACTCCCGCAATTTAAGGTCTTTAAAGACCAATTTTAAGAGGTATGAGGATTGTTCGGCGGAATCTATTGAGGTTCTTGAAGTCGCAGTTTGGAATCACTCAAAAGGTATAACTTTTACCTCAGATGGAAACATGGGATCCTCTGCAACCGAAATTCTGGGCAGCACGAGAGGAAAATCTAATTTTGTTCCGACGATGACTCTATCTGATATCGCTACTTCATTAAAGCTTGAAAAGGTTTCCTTGATTAAATGTGATATTGAAGGTGGAGAACTTGCCGTTTTTCAGGATTTAGCATTCTTTAATAAATATAGGCCTCGGATTATTATTGAATCGCATGTAATTGAAGGGGTGCTGACTTCTAAAAAAGTGACGGAAGATTTGATGAAAGTTAAATATAGCGTCCGAGAAGTTATTCAGCCTGGCGTAGATTATCCCTTGTTGGAGTGCGTTCCTAATTAATGTTTTTATTAAATAAGCTTTGGCAACTCGCAGACAAGGAAAAATTAGAAACGAATCCAAGGCAATTGTTAATTAGATTTACGTTTGCGCAAAGGTAGGCAGGATCTCCGGCTCGCCGAGCATCTTCTTTAGCTGTAATATTTGTTAAGCTCGCGGACTCGCATACGAGATTAATAATTTCGCGGACTGATCCCCCACGCCCCGTTCCAACATTCATCGCTAGTGGCAGTTTCGCTGTTGAATCCGCCGCTGCAAGGTGTGCCCGAGCAATATCTCTCACATCAACATAGTCACGAATACAGGTTCCATCTGGAGTCGGGTAGTCCGTTCCATAAATAACGGGTGGTTGGCCAGCTTTGAGCTTATTGATCACGATAGGAACAAGATTCTCTACTGAGTTATCGAGTAGCTCTGGCGCTGCTGTTCCTACGACGTTAAAGAAGCGTAGAGATGTTCCATGGTTACCTGGAAGTGCCAAAAACTTATTAACTTCGCCCTCCGCAGCAAGCTTAGATGCACCGTATGGAGAGATTGGATTCTTCTCATCATCTTCCTTGATGGGGTTTGAATGATCTGGCGCGCCATAGACAGCTGCTGTGGAAGAGAAGATGAAGTGGTGGATGTTATGGGAAGCGATGATCTCGAGCATCTTTGTTGTGGCATGGAAGTTGACCTCGAAGTACTCATCTGGCTTCTCCATTGATTCACCGACTGCCTTAAGGGCTGCGGTGTGGACGATGCCGTATGGCTTGTATTGCTCGAGGGTCTTGGTAAAGGTATCTGTGTCGCGGATATCGGCGACAATCAGTGGGATCTCTTTGTTGTACTTTTTACGCAGGTACTCAATACGTGACTCAAGACCCTGGTAGAGGGAGTCATAGATGACAACATCTTTGCCGCTGGCAAGGAATTCATCTGCGACATGGGATCCGATATAGCCGGCGCCGCCTGTGAGAAGCCATGTCTGTGTTGTCATGGCTTGATTCTAGTTGCGTAGGTAGCGTTAGTCGAGAACTACAACACCGTTAGGTGTTGAAAGGTGCACTGCAACAATGCCTGATTGATCATCATTTGTTGATGGATCAACCCACTCGATTGCGATATCGCCAAGGGCTGCAAGGATTTCTTCCTTAAACCAAGAATCTGCAAGCTGATCCTTATCGGCAATAACAATCTTTTCAATCTCTGAAAGTGGTGTGCCATCTTGTGATGGGTGATCTGTTGTCAGCCACTGGATAAAAAATGGGAACTCGCGAACATCGGCAATCTCTTTCACGCCGATCTGCTTCCACTTCAAATCTGAACCTGCTGGGCGTGTGCGGTGGCCTTCAACTGATGGGCGACCGAACTTCTCTTCAAATGGTGTGATGTCTTTTGCTGAGAAGACCCAGGTAAACCATCCGCCACCTTCATTTGCCTTCTGTGAAACAGCCTTGCCCCATGGTGTCTGCTCTGTTGATGGGTGATCCAATGGGCAGACAACTTCGATGTATTGACCGTTCTTCAGTGACGCTGTGAAGTTACGTGTTCCAAAACGTGGGTGGATTCCGCCATCGACGAATGTAGAACCGAGGCGCGAACCGAGGCGCTGCACAGTGTCTGCTAATTGATCGTGGGAAGTCACATATGAAACATGGTCTAAACGCATGGGGAAATTATTCACCACCAATAGGGGTGGTCATTACCACTATGAACTAGTCGTTGATGGTTAGGCGGTGCAGCGCAGCTCTTTGGCAGGCAGTGCGCCGGTCAAGAAGTAAGCGTCTACCGCATCATCAATACAGGCATTTCCGCGGCCTTGGCCGGTGTGGCCATCGCCAACGAAGGTAAGCAGGCGTGAATTAGGCAGCAGCTTTGCCAAGCCCTTTGCCCACGCATATGGCGTTGCAGGGTCGCCGGTGGTGCCAATGATGACAATCGGTGCGTTGGTCTGCGTCTTCACAACCTGCACTGGCTTTGGAGTTGGGAAGTACTCGCATGTCAGACCGCTATAGGCGATGTAGGTGCCAAAGACAGGTGCTGCAGCTTCTACCTGCTTCGCCTCTTCGCGAATCTGCGCAGGTGTGCGCTCATCTGTGAAGTCGAGACAATCAATGATTGCACCGGAATCAAATTCATTATTGGGATACGTGCCATCTTCTTGGCGACCGGTATACATGTCGGCAAGCTCGATATAGGTATCGCCGTAACCGTTGAGCGCTTCGCGGATTGCTTTGCGTAGCTCTGGCCAACCATCAGCGCTGTCATAGAGCGCAGATGCTGTTCCTAATACTAAAAGTGACTCAGTAACAACGCGGCGGTCATCTTTATTCTTTAGCGGTAGCGGCTTTGAAGAAGCACCTTGCCAAATTGAAAGTAACTTCGCAGTCGCTGCCTTTTGATCACGTGGCAGCGGACATGAACTTTGCTTAATGCAATCTGCAATAAATGCTTGCAGTGCATTATCGAAACCAACTGCCTGAGTCTTTGTCTGTTCAAGACTTGAAATCTGAGGATCGACAGCGCCATCGAGAATCACACGACCGATGTTGTTAGGAAATAGCGTTGCATAGAGAGAACCCATATATGTTCCATATGACTTACCCATGTAGTTAAGCTTTTTATCGCCCAGTGCCTCGCGCAAGATATCCATATCGCGGGCAGCATTAGCTGTGCTAAATGAAGTCAGGTGCTCATTCTTGTTAAAGCACTTCTGGATAAACTTCTTTGACTCTGCAACTGCTGCCTTGAATTCATCAGTGTTATCTGGCTTTGAATCAGATGCGTAATTAGCATCGGTCTCTTGATCGTTAAAGCAGACAATCGGCACCGAGCGAGATACTCCCCGAGGGTCAAAGCCCACGATGTCATAGCGGTCGGTGAGCTCTGGATCGAAGATATATTCGGCGTTATAGGCGTAATCCACGCCTGATGCCCCTGGCCCGCCCGGGTTTACGATCAAACTGCCGATGCGATTGGCAGGGTCTTGAGCCGCATAACGAAGAACTGAGATCTTGAATGTGCCGGTGCTGATCTTCTCGTAATCGATAGGAACAGCAAGCTCGGTGCATTCGAAGTTGTCGTAGCAAACATCCCAATTGAGTTCTTGCTTGTAGTAATCATCGAGGTTGTTGTAGAAAGCGCGATGGGTATATGTGTAACCAATCAATGAGAGAACGAGTGCACCGATAACTGATGCGATACCAATAACCTGAAGACGGCTTCTCATTTACGCCTTGGCCAATCGGCAGAACAACGCTTCGCATGTCAATAGCGGTGCTGCGTTATGTGCCAAGTTGGTACGTGCCTCCATGATGGCGCTCATCTTGTTGATTGTTGAATGCTTTGGGTGCTTAGCTGCATAGGTGTTAATTGCATCGATCATGTCGGTGTTGATAATTGCATCGGCGCTTCCTGATTGCACCATCATCACATCGCGATAGAAAGTTGCAATATCTAATAGCGCGCCATCAATCGAATCGCGGACCATACGAGTAGAACGTGACTTCTGTTCTTTCTCAAGTTCTTTTACTGCCTTTGCAGCCCCTGATGCCATACCACGACCAGTTGCGCCCTTGCCATATGCCTCTTGCAGAGCTGCAATCTCTTTCTCATCACGCACCTCAGCAGATGCATGAGCTGAAGTTGTTGCAAGATCAACCAGTGTTTGTGCTGCCTTAAATGCTGCTGCCAATGAATTGAGTTGAAGCGGTAGGTGCATGATGGTGGTGCGATTGCTGCGCACTGATTCGTTGAGTGCTAAATATTTTGCGCGACCGATATGTCCTTGGCTGACACGTGCTGCGAACTCCGCCATTGCAGGTGTGATGCCATCGCGATTGATTAAGACTTGAGCAACAGCCGCGTCACTCGGTGTGTGCAATTGAATGTGGCGACAGCGAGAACGAATAGTTGGCAGCACATCGTGCAACGTCGGTGCGCATAACAACCAGACGGTGCGGTTGCCTGGCTCTTCGATTGCCTTCAGCAGTGCGTTTGCTGCAGATTCTGTTAAGCGGTCGGCATCTTCCATGACGACTACGCGCCAGCCGCCCATCGATGGCGCCCAGGCGACTCGGGTCAGCAGCTCTCGGACCTCTTCGACCTTGATCGATAGCCCTTCAGTGCGGATGATTTCAACGTCTGGATGGCCGCCATTGCGGGCGCTCTGGCACTCATTGCAGCTTCCGCACCCCTGATTTGAGCAGACAAGAGCCTGCGCAAAGGCAACTGCGGCTGAAGATCGGCCACTTCCCGGCGGGCCGGTGAAGACCCAAGCGTGCGTCATTTCTTGGGTTTCGACGCCGGTGCGAGATGCCTCGACCGCGCCCTTCAAAATAACGGTGATGTGGTCTTGGCCCACAAGGTCGTCATAGACGGTGGCCATGGGGCTTACTTCGCCTTCCCTGACTTCTTGGCCTTGGATGTCGCCTTAGAAGCTGCCTTTGATGCGGTCTTCTTCGCATTGGTCGTTGCCGACTTTGTTGCACGGCTGACTGCGTGAGATGCGGCAATGATCGGACGCAATACGCGATGTGATTGTGGGTTAGCTGCATTGCGCTTGAGTGCCGGAAGTTCTGCCACACGAGCAATGATTGCTTCGTGAATATCTTGAACGGTTGCCTGTCCATCAATAACTAAGTAACGCTCTGGATCAAGCATTGCTAATTGCAAGAACTCTTGACGTACTCGCTCGTGGAATTCAACTGGTTCTGCTTCTAGTCGATCCATTGATTGCAAACGTCCGAGACCAACTACGGCCGGAACATCAATCAAGATTGTCAGCGTTGGATAAAGAGTCTCTGTCGCCCAACGGCTGATACGTGCGACCTCTGATGGAATCAGAACGCGGCCAGCGCCTTGATATGCAATCGATGAATCCATGTAGCGATCGTTAATAACAACTTCACCGCGAGCAAGCGCCGGACGAATTACAGATTCAACATGGTCAGCGCGATCTGCTGCATAGAGCAAAGCTTCAGCGCGTGGACTAATGGAACCTGTCTCGTGACCCAATAAAATCTTGCGGAGCTCTTTACCGAGCTTTGTGCCGCCAGGTTCGAAAGATAATGTAACTGTTTCTCCTTCTTGCTGTAGCCACTCGGCAAGAAGTTTTGATTGTGTTGACTTGCCGGTTCCTTCTCCGCCTTCAAATGCGATAAAGATTCCATCTTGTGATTGTCCGGTGATTGCACCGAGCTCTCCCTGCATCGCGGCAAGGACATCAGACCAGAGCGATACTTGCGGGCGATCTTTCATCTGACGATAAGAAAGCAAACCGATTAACATCCCGATAACTCCGGCAATCAAGATAGTGATCTGTGATCCCTTGTAATCGAGTCGCACGTTATAGAAGTCGTAACTGATATTGCCGATAGTCGCTGCGATGATTGGTGCAATCGCAAGAACTGCAACCAATGTAATACGAATCAGTGATTGCACGAAGGCAAAGGTTCGTCCGCGGACCTCGTTATTGACCTCCATGCCAAGCATGGTGAAGCCGGTAACCCAGCAAATACCGCTAAAAGCACCGAGAATTACAACGATAAAGATAGAGATAACAAGGTTGGCAATCAGTGCGAGCAGGATAAGGAAGAAGCCGGCGATTGCAAGTGATGCACCGAATATACGGCGGCGTGAGAACTGTGAAAATACCTTTGGGCCAAAACCAATACCGAGTGCAAGACCAGTAAAGACAGATGCAAAGAGCACACCGTATGCAGCATCTCCGCCACCGAGGTCGCCTACAAATGTGCGAGCAAGACCAATGACAGCGCCGGCTGCTGAGAATGCACCGACCATGCCAACAATCAGGCCGCGGATAATCTTAGAAGATGCAACGGCCTTCCAGCCTTCAATGAGTGAACGTCCGATATTTTCATCTGCGCCAGTACCAGTTGCAGGGCCTTTAGGAATTTCATGCAGTCCGCGGATAGTCCACGCGGCATAGAAGAAACTAAAGCCGTTGATGTAGAGGGCGATGTAAACCGAGTCTGCTGGAATCAGTGGACTAATTGCAGCAAGTGCGCCACCGAATAATGTTAGAAGTGAGAAGAGAACTGCGGCAATTGGCGCGGTTCCATATGCTGCCAAGAGTGATACTTGGTTTGCATTCTCTAACTTATCTTTTGGAACCAAGTTAGGAACTGATGCTTCCTTTGCCGGTGACCAGAAGAGAGAAAGACATTCAACCAAAATCATCGCGGTGTAGAGCCAGAAATATGTATGCACGATTGGAATCGATACATAGAGCGCACCGCGCAAGAGATCCATTGAGACCATCAAGCGTCGACGATCAAAGCGATCTGCAATGACTCCCGCTAATGGGCCAAGGAAAACTGCAGGCAATAGACGTGCGATAAAGACACCTGCGATTGCAAAGTTTGCGGTTGCATAGGATCCACCGGAAAGTTGTGCGGCAAGCGCAGTCGTTGCAAGAAGTCCAAGCCAATCACCGATAGATGAGAAGACCATCGAGTTCCAGAGCTTGCGAAAGGCCGGGATAGCCAAGACTCCGCGAGTTACCTCCTGCGCTGGTGCGGCAGGATTTGGAAGGCCTTGGGTCATAGGCGTGAGTCTAACGCCGGGGCTTCACGCTCGATATCTCCTGACAAGTCACCATATTTATGCACAGTTACACATATGTAGCACATTTAGTGATTGTGCTACTTTTAATCTATGACAACGAATCCGAAGGCGAGCAAAGATAAGAAAGCTGCCCCGAAGAAGAGCGCCTCTCTTGCTGAAGAGGAACTGCTCAAGGTGGTCGGCGTTCGCGAGCTGCGGCAACAGGCTTCGCGCGTACTTGATCTAGTGAAGAAAGGTGAGGTGATTGTTGTGACTGAACACGGCAAACCGATTGCCGAAATTGTTCCCATTAAGAAGACCAAGTTAGAGCGTCTCATTGAACAAGGCGCGGTTACACCTGCGAAGAAGCCTTTCGATGCGGATTTATGGAATAACACTGATGGGCCAAGGTATCCGAATGGTGTTGAAGAATTCTTAAAGGAACGTCGCGAGGCGCGATATTGATTCAATACTTGGATAGCTCCTATATTCTCGGTGTCATTCTTAATCCAAATGATGATATTTCTTTAGGAAATAAAGGTGGAGTAGTTAGATTCACATCGCGTTTGAGCCAGGTTGAAGTTTTCCGCAATGTTATGAAGCGCCAACCTGAACATCTGCAAAGGGCATCCGAAATTCTTTTGAGAATTGAATTTATTGAAATGACTAATCAAGTAATTGACAATGCTTCTGCTTATCCATCAGAAATTACCCTTAAGAGCTCTGACGCAATTCATATGGCGACGGCAGAGCTTCTACTTGATGTTGATGATGTGCTTGTAACTTTCGATAAGCAGATGGCGTTAAATGCAGAGCGGCTAGGGATAAAAGTTCTTACTTCTTTTTAGCAGCTGCCTTCTTCTTTGTTGCAGCTTTCTTCACAACCTTCTTCGTCAAAGTTGGTGGCTTATCGCCAGCCTTCTTCGGTGTCGCTTTCTTCCGTGACTTCTTAGGTGATGGACCATTCTCCGCCTCCCAGGCGCGACGTCCGGCTAGAAGCTCCAGTCCACGCTCAAGTGTCATCGCCTCTAACGTGTCTCCACGGCGAAGAGTCGCATTGGTCTCGCCATCGGTGACATACATACCGAAGCGACCATCCTTAATAATGACAGCCTTCTCGCTACCTGGATCTACGCCGAGTTCCTTTAGTGGTGGCTTAGCAACACCTCGACGACGTTCCTTTGGCTTTGAGTAGATATCAAGCGCTTCATCGAGTGTGATTGAGAAGAGTTGTTCTTCAGATGTCAGTGTGCGTGAATCAGCGCCAGCCTTGAGGTATGGACCGTAACGACCATTCTGCACGGTGATCTCATCACCTGATGAGTTTGTACCAAGAACACGTGGAAGTGAAAGCAATTGCAACGCATCATCGAGTGTGATGGTGTCGAGGTTCATATGTGAAAGAAGCGAAGCTGTCTTTGGCTTTGGTGCATCCGCCTTCTTGCGCTTCTTCTTCGGTGTGCCATCTTCTTTAAGTTCAACTGGCTCTTCCGGGAAGATCTCTGTGATGTAAGGACCGAAGCGTCCGCTCTTTGCAACTACTTCAAGTCCTGTCGCAGGATCTGTACCCAAATCGCGTTCACCCGATGGTGCAGCTAATAGCTCTATCGCCTTTGAGAGCGTGAGCTCATCTGGCGCCATGTTCTCAGGGATATTGGCAAGCTTTCGTTCGCCATCATCAAAGTTCTCTTGCAAGTATGCGCCATATCGACCAACACGAATCTCAATCGCATCAGAGAGGTTCATTGTGTTTGTCGCACGCGCATCGATATTGCCAAGGTCTAGTGAAAGCTCGTTCAGCCCTGGTTCACCATCGACGCCGTAATAGAAATCGCGCAACCAATCAACGCGGCCGGCCTCACCTGATGCAATCTTGTCGAGGTCTTCCTCCATCGATGCGGTGAAGTCGTAATCAACCAGCTTTGTAAAGTGTGATTCGAGCAAACCTGTCACCGAGAATGCCAAGAATGTTGGAACTAGAGCACGACCACGCTTATTAACATAACCACGATCTTGAATTGTTTGAATGATTGATGCAAATGTTGAAGGACGACCAATACCGAGTTCTTCCAACTTCTTCACAAGTGTTGGCTCTGTGTAACGAGCTGGTGGCTTTGTCTCGTGGCCTTCACAGGTGTATTCGTTGACCTTAATTGATTGACCAACAGCCATTGCAGGCAATCTGCGATCTACAGACTCTTCATCCTTATTCTCTTCAGAGACAATGTCATCGTAGGCAGCGAGGAATCCTGGAAAGGTAATAACGCTGCCATTAGCGCGGAATATCGCTTCCTTGCCATCTGCAGTCTTTACATCAAAGTCCACGCGCATCTGCATCTTCTTAGCATCGGCCATCTGGGATGCAACAGTGCGCTTCCAAATCAAGTCATAGAGTGCGAACTCATCGCGTGAAAGCTCTGGCGCTAGTTCACCTGGAGTCTTAAAGACATCTCCTGCTGGGCGAATGGCTTCGTGAGCTTCTTGTGCGTTCTTTGTCTTGCCTTGATAAAGGCGAGCTGTTTCATAGACATGGTCTGCGCCATAAAGTGATTTCGCAGCTGCGCGCGCTGCTTTGATTGCCTGTTCACTCAAGTTAATTGAGTCGGTACGCATATAAGTGATGTAGCCGTTTTCGTAGAGACGCTGTGCAACGCGCATTGTGATCTGTGCGCCCCAGCCAAGTCGGCTACCGGCATCTTGCTGCATAGTCGATGTTGTAAATGGTGGCTTTGGTCGCTCGGTGCGTGGTGACTCTTCCATCGACTTAACAGTCAATGGAGAACCCTTCAGTGATTCAACAAGTGACTTTGCGGCGGTTTCATCAAGCAACAAAATATCTTTAAGTGACTTCTCTTTGACAGCGCCATCTGCACCAAAATCAGATGTAGATGCAACCTTCTTATTATCAACAGATAACAAACGGGCTGAGAAACCTAGATCAGTTGCCGCATCGAGATCCCACCATGAAGATGAGATAAAGGCCATGCGTTCGCGCTCTTTCTCAACGATGAGACGTGTAGCAACAGATTGCACGCGTCCTGCTGAGATGCGCGGCATAACTTTCTTCCACAAGACCGGTGAAAGTCGGTAGCCGTAGAGACGATCAAGCACGCGGCGTGTTTCCTGTGCATCGATGAGGTTGTAATCAAGATCGCGAGTGTTATTCACCGCTGCTTGAATTGCCTCTTCAGTAATTTCATTAAAGACCATGCGCTTAATAGGAATCTTTGGTTGCAAGACCTCGATTAAGTGCCAGGCGATTGCTTCACCTTCGCGGTCTTCGTCAGTTGCAAGAAGAATCTCTTGCGCGCCCTTCATTAGCTCCTTGAGCTCGGCTACTTTCGCCTTCTTATCGGGGTTGATGACATATAAAGGTGCGAAGTCATTTTCAATATCTACGCCCTCTTTAGACCAGGGGAGCTTCTTTACTTCCTTAGGGATATCGGCTGCGCGCTGAGGCAGATCGCGGATATGGCCGACGCTAGCCTCGACGATGTAACCATCGCCGAGGTAGCCGCCAATCTTGCGAGCCTTTGCAGGGGACTCGACGATGACGAGGGTTTTAAGCTCGCCAGCGCCAGCGCCTGCTTTCTTCGAAGCCATAAAGGTGGGGAAGTACCTTTCTTTTTAGTACTCGATACCGACTGCGTGGTGGCGACGATTGCGCACCAATGCAGCGATGATGATCACAGTCGCAACTGCACATGTGATTGCAGTCTTGAAGCTCTGATCAGTGAGTGAGAACTCAACGATTGCTGGAGTTACAAGAAGTCCAACGAGGTTCATTACCTTGATGAGTGGGTTGATTGCAGGACCTGCTGTGTCCTTAAATGGATCACCAACAGTGTCACCCACAACTGTTGCAGCGTGAGCATCTGAGCCCTTGCCACCGTAGTTGCCATCTTCCACCATCTTCTTCGCGTTATCCCAAGCACCGCCTGAGTTGGAGAGGAAGACTGCCATCAATGTACCGGTACCAATTGCACCAGCAAGGAATGCGCCGAGTGCGCCAACGCCGAGACCGAAGCCAACTGCGATTGGTGCCATCACTGCAAGGATTCCTGGTGTTGCAAGTTCACGGAGTGAGTCACGTGTACAGATATCTACAACGCGGCCGTATTCAGGCTTCTCTGTTCCGTTCATGATTCCTGGGTGATCGCGGAACTGCTTACGCACTTCAACAACAACTGCACCCGCAGCCTTAGATACTGCATTGACTGCAAGACCTGAGAAGAGGAATACAACTGATGCACCGATAATCAAACCAACGAGGTTACGTGGGGATGCGATATCGAGTACACCTGAGTACTGAAGATCTGTTGTTGCAGATCCAATCTTTGCAACTGCTTCCTTGATTGCATCGGTAAATGCACCGAAGAGAGCTGTTGCGGCAAGAACTGCAGTTGCAATCGCAATTCCCTTAGTGATCGCCTTAGTTGTGTTACCAACTGCATCGAGTGATGTAAGGATCTGAGCTGACTCGCCCTTTACATCGCCTGACATCTCAGCGATACCTTGTGCGTTATCTGAGATTGGACCGAATGTATCCATCGCAACGATGACACCAACAGTTGTGAGAAGACCTGTTCCTGCCAATGAGATTGCGAACAATGAAAGTACTACTGAACCGCCACCGAGCAAGAATGCTCCGAAGACTGCGCCAGCGATAAGAAGTGCTGAGTAAACAGCTGATTCAAAACCAACAGAGATACCAGCGAGAATAACTGTCGCTGCACCTGTCTGTGATGCTGAAGAGACGTCGTTTACTGGGCGCTTGCCAACCTCTGTGAAGAAGCCGGTAAGTACCTGAATTGCAGCTGCGAGGACGATTCCGATGATTACTGCACCGAGTGCGAATACGCGTGGGTTGAGATCTCCTGCTGCATCAACGATTGACTGTGGTGCATTTGTAAGGAGATTGAACTTAGCTGGAAGGTAAGTAAATGTTGCAAGACCGGTAAGACCTGCAGAAATAATCGCTGACATAAAGAATGAGCGGTTAATTGCTGTCATTGCTGACTTATCTGTTGAGCGAAGCTTTGTTGCAAAGATACCGATGACTGCTGTCACGATACCGATTGCAGGAACGATCAATGGATAGATAAGACCTGCATCACCGAATGCAGCCTTTCCGAGAATCAAAGCTGCAACGAGTGTTACTGCATATGACTCGAACAAGTCTGCTGCCATACCAGCACAGTCACCAACGTTGTCACCGACGTTATCTGCAATTGTTGCAGCGTTACGTGGGTCATCTTCTGGAATATTCTTTTCAACCTTACCAACAAGGTCTGCTCCGACATCTGCAGCCTTTGTAAAGATACCGCCACCAACGCGCATAAACATCGCGAGCATTGCAGCACCGAAACCGAAACCTTCAAGAACAACTGGTGCGTTCTCGCGGTAGATGATTACAACAAGTGCAGCACCGACAAGTCCGAGGCCAACAGTTGTCATACCGACAACGCCACCTGTGCGGAATGCGATCTGGACTGCCTTCTGGCCATCCTTCTGACGAGCAGCTTCTGCAACGCGAACATTTGCGCGCACTGCAAGCCACATACCGTTATATCCAACTAGGGCAGAGAAGCCTGCGCCAAGTAGGAAGAAGACAGAGCGGCCCACGCGAATAGCCATGGTGTCTGCTGGAAGTGCAAAGAGTAGGAAGAAGACGATTCCTACGAAATATGAAAGTGTCTGGAACTGGCGGTGCAGATAAGCAGCCGCGCCTTCCTGAACTGCGCCTGCGATCTCGCGCATCTTGTCGGTTCCCTCGCCAGCGCTGAGAACCTGAGCGCGTAGGGCGACTGCGATTGCCAGGGCCGCGAGCGCGACTCCGAGAACCACAAAAGTGATATTTAAGTTAGACCCGGTGACCTGCACCAGTGAATTAGCGGCAGAAGCGCGCATGTTTCTCCTCCGTTGGAGATTCAGTGCGGCCACATGAAGCGTGGCCACGGCTGGGGCGAGTCTACATATACATATCTATTACGGGTCAAAATCCCCGCGTGATTTCCATCTAGACGCTCATCCAGACCGTGGTGGCACCGGGAAGGTCCATATCCTTCAGGGGTTGGGATGAGTGAATCGTCCTCAGGCCCTCGGGTAGCGCTACTGGACCATGGCCAAAGTTAGTGAGGCAGTGCCATCCATTGGGGCGGGAGAAGTGGAGCAGCTCAGGGTTACCAGTCTCGTGCCAAGAGAGTTCTTCAGTGGTTACCAAATCCTTACGAAGGGCTAGCGCTTTTCTAAAGATCTCCAGTGGTGAGTCTGCAACCCCGGATTCCGCCTCAACCGAGTATTCCGCAAAGAGAGCCGGTTGTGGCAAGTGCGCGCCAGCTGAGCCAAATCCGAAAGAACTTCCGTTGCGCGTCCATGGCAACGGAACTCGGCAACCATCGCGGCCTTTATCTATCTTGTTATTTCGAAGGTATTGCGGGTCCTGAATCTGATCTTCTGGAATCTCAACTGCTTCTGGAAGTCCGAGTTCTTCTCCTTGATAAATGTAGGTGCAGCCCGGGAGAGCAAGTGCAAACATCTGTGCCGCAATGGAGGCGTTGATTCCGCGTTTGATATCTAACTTTTCACTTCTGCCATCGCTGTTCTTAAATGCGATGAGGTTTGTACCTTTTGGTAATCCATAACGTGTTGCTGGTCGGACTTGATCATGGTTTGAAAAAACCCAGGTTGATGACGAACCGTGTTTGGTTGCGGTGGCAATATTTCGGGTAACAATCTCGCAATAGGTTGCAGCATCAAAATCGGCAAGTAAGAGATCAAAGTTAAATGCTTGCCCTAGTTCATCTGGGCTGGCATAGCGATGTACGTTCTCTGGCTTGGCCCACGCTTCAGCAACTGCAACCCGGGGTGGATTATATTGATTAAAAAGTTTGCGCCATGATTTAAAGACCTCGTGTACCTCATCGCGATCAAAGAGAATTTCATTTCCTGGCACTCTTGAATCAAGTGTTACTGGTTCAGGCATATCTTTAAGTGGCTCTGATAAATCTTTCTTCATCATATGTGCAACATCGATACGGAATCCATCTACACCGCGATCTGCCCAGAACTTCAAAGTCTTTAGAAATTCTTCCTCAACTTCGGTGTTATCCCAGTTGAAATCAGGTTGTTCAGGTGCAAAGAGGTGGCAGTACCACTGGTTACCTTTTCCACCCTGCGTTGATTCATGGCTCCAGGCACTGGGTGCAAAATGTGAAATCCAATTGGTTGGAGGTAATTCGCCATTAACACCTTTGCCATCGCGGAAGATGTAACGATTACGTGCTGGTGAACCTGGCGGAGAATCAATCGCTTCTTGAAACCATATATGTCGATTAGAAGAGTGGTTTGGCACAATATCTACAAATACGCGGATGTCGGCGTGATGTAATTTTTCGAGCATCTCATCAAAGTCTGCAAGTGTTCCGAGTTTGGGATCGATATTTCGGTAATCATCAACATCGTAACCGCCATCTGCAAGAGCAGATGGATAGAACGGTGATAACCAGATTGCATCTATGTTCAGTGACTGCAGATATTGAACTTGTGATGTGACGCCCTTGATATCACCGAGGCCATCGCCATTGGAATCTTTAAAGCTGCGCGGATAAATCTGATAGATGACGGCTTGGCGCCACCAATTGCTATCGCCTGTCAGCGCCATGGAAGAAATCCTTTACCCTTGTGTTTTGCAGTTTTTTGCATATTCTTTGCATATTGTG
This sequence comes from Candidatus Nanopelagicaceae bacterium, assembly GCA_965267625.1. GTDB lineage: Bacteria > Actinomycetota > Actinomycetes > Nanopelagicales > Nanopelagicaceae > Planktophila. Next base: position 17,811 of record OZ254124.1, on the reverse strand, counting down.
TCAGGAATTGTTGAGATCGCAGAGAAGGCCGGAGTATCTCCCGCCACGGTATCTCGCGCCCTGCGCGGCATGCACCATGTCAACGAACGCACGCGCAAGCGGATTATCGAAGCGGCACATCTTTTAGATTATCCAATCCGTCCAGATCTCTTGCCGCAGAGCGAATCGACTCGAACAAACACCATTGGTGTCATTGCACCATTTATCTCTCGCTGGTATTTCTCGCAGGCACTGGCCGGAGTCGAACAAGCACTCCGTGAAGCGGGCATGGATCTGCTGCTCTATAACTTCGCCCAGGTAGATGCTCGTCAGCGCGTCTTTCAGCAGAAGAAGTTGGTCGGCAAAGTCGATGGTCTGATTGTGATCTCACTTCCTCCGACACAGAAAGAGTTTGATCAGATTTTAGGTCTTGGTATTCCGGTATCACTGATGGGTACTTTGCATGAAGGATGTTCTGGTGTTTCCATTGATGATGTGAAGGGCGCCGAAATGGCAACCCAACATCTGATAGATATGGGACACCGTGATATCGGCATCATGGTCGGACAGAATGCATTTGCCTATAACTTTGAAGTTGCCGATCAACGTCTAACTGGCTTTAAAAATATTCTCGCGCAAAATGGCATTGAATTTAATCCAGCATGGCAGATCACCGCTGATTTCGATAGCCACACATCCGAACTTGCAATGGATGAGTTCTTACGTGCTAAGAAGCTACCAACGGCTATCTTCTGCCAATCAGATGAGATGGCATTCGGCGCAGTCACATCCATTCGCAAGCGAGGCCTTCGTGTACCAGAAGATATTTCAATAATCGGATATGACGATCACGAATATGCAAACCTCGTTGGGTTAACAACTATTGCACAACCAGTTCAGTTCTTAGGTCAATTAGCTGCTTCACAGATCATGGCGCGTATTGGAAAACCAGATACAGCGTTAGCGCAGATGAAGGTTCCAACATCGCTCTTGGTTCGCAGCTCTGTAAAAGATATTACAAAGTAATTAAAAACCAGTAATTACTTAACAGCTCAAGCTAAATGGTCGCAATTACTACTTAACAGCTCCCTGGCTAATGCCTGCAATAAACTGCTTCTGCAGAATCAGGTAGAAGGCAATGATTGGAACTACTGCAAGCAATAGCCCTGCCATAGCTTGGCCATACTCAGATGTGTACTGGCCGTAGAAGAGGTAGGTAGAAAGTGGAAGGGTCTGAGTCTCACGTGTAAGCACCAGACGTGGCAAGAGGAAGTCATTCCAGATCCACAGAGCATTAACGATTGCGACAGTAGCTGTCACTGGACGCAACATCGGGAACATGATCTTCCAGAAAATCGTCATATCACTAGCGCCATCCATTGCAGCAGCTTCATCTAGATCCATAGGAATCTTAGAGATAAAGCCGTGATAGAGAAAGACTGAGAGCGCAATACCGAAACCTTGGTAGAAGAAGATCAAAGCAGCCCGGTTATTGAGCGCAACGAATTGAGCGAAGATTGCAATAAAAGGAATCATCAATGCTTGGAATGGAACAATCATTGAGGCGACAAGAATAAGGAATGTGGTCTTGGTGAAGCGATTCTTATTACGCGCCAAGTAGTAGGCGAGCATCGAGGAGAAGATAATCAAGCCGGAGACGCTGACCACTGTGATAATCACAGAGTTTGTCAGCGAACGATAGAAATCCATCTTTTCTAGCGCTTGGGTGAAGTTATCGAGCATAAAGGTCTTAGGAAGAGCCAGCGGATTCATTAAAATTTCCATCTTTGGCTTGAAGGCGTTGATGAAGACCAAGACGAATGGAATGACATAGGCGATAGAGATAACTAGTCCGCCGAGGAAGATGGATTTCTTCGCGATTTTCATACGCTCTCTCATTGCTGGACCTCCGCTCTCTTATTGACTGTGACTTGAATTAGCGCCGCAGCTGCAACCAAGATAAAGAGAAGAACTGCCTTTGATTGGCCGGTGCCGAAGTTACCGAAGGCAAATGCATCTTGGAAGATATGCATCGCAATCAATTCGGTGGTGCGGTAAGGGCCGCCACCGGTAAGTGCAACGTTTACGTCGTAGGCCATAAAGCCACCACGTAGCGTTAAGAAGATTGAGATTGTGAATGCTTGTGCCATGAGAGGCATCTTGATTGACCAGAGGGTGCGAGCGGCTGATGCGCCATCAACGCGGGCTGCCTCAATCACATCTTGTTCGATAGAAATCAAACCTGTGACATAGATGATCATCATGTAGCCAGATGCCTGCCAGGTTGTCACGATGATGAGCGCCCAGAAAGCGGTATTAGTTTCACCAAGCCAGGAAGATGAGAAGAGCGACCATTCCATCTTTCGAGAGAGTGATACGAGCGCGGTATTAAAGATAAATTGCCAAATCACTCCGAGGATTACTCCACCGATGAGGTTTGGAATAAATAAGAAAGTGCGGAAAATATTGGAGCTCTTCAACTTTGCTGTAACAAGGAGAGCTAATCCAAAAGCGACTGCATTGATGGTGATTACAGAAACAATTACATATTTGAATGTGAAACGGAGAGTGATCCAGAATTCTGGGTCTTTTAGAGATTTCGTGTAATTTGCAAAGCCGACGTACTTATCGTGTGAGAAGCCATCCCAGTTGGTAAATGTGAGATACATGCCTTGGGCAAATGGATATACCAAAACCACAGCGAAGATTGACAGTGGGATGAATGCGAAGAGAAGAAACTTCTTCAATTGGCTGCCGTGATGCATGTAGTCACCTTATATCTCTCAACAATGTGTTCTCTGAGGGGGTAAATATTAGCGAGGTCACCCCGGAGTGAAAACCCCAGGATGACCTCGCTATTTATATCTAGTGTTTAGCTTTAAGAAGCCTCACCAAGATATGGGAGGGTTAAGAATTACTTCTTAACTCCGCGCCATGTCTTAACTGAGCCCTTCCAAGCCTTTTCGAGCTCGTTGCCGTATTCAGCACCGGTGATCTTCTTAGCCATCAACTTCTGGCCAGATGCTCCGTAGAGATCCTGTCCGCCAGCTGGGTAGTAAGTGTTGATCCACTCGAGTGTCTTATCAGCGTTGACATACTTAGCGATTTCCTTAGCCATGAATGTCTTTGGTGATGTTGTGAAGCCCTTGTAGACAGGGATGAAGTTCATTCCACCGTCTGCAACTGGACCAGCAACACGCTTCTGACCTGCAGGAGTTGTGTACAACCACTCAAGGAAGTCCACTGCGCCTTCGCGCTCAGCAGCTGTTGACTGCTCCTTATCGATCATGAAGTAGCCTGGAACACCAACAGAGATTGACTTGTTACCAGCGAACTTTGAATCGTTGCTGATTGGAAGTGGCATGATGCCGAAATCTGTTGAAGGTGATGCTGTAAGCAAGTTTGGCTCTGCCCAGTTACCCATGAACCAGAATGCTGCCTTACCTGAAGCAAGGTCTGCTACAGATAGGTCGTATTCAGTGTCAGTTGTATTTGGCTTTGCCTGGTTGTACTTGTTAAGCAATGCGAATGTTGCAAGGTAGTTCTGGAATACAGAATCCTTTGAGAGATCCTTTGTTCCGTCAGCAAGACCGTCAAGAACCTTGAGGCGGCCTTCGTGTGTTGATGCTGAGTTAGCAAAGTAGATGTTTGTGAAGTGTGCACCAAGTGACCACCAGATGCTTGAGAAGCGAACTCCACCAGCTCCTGAGTTCTTAGCCTTACGAAGTGCTACCTCAAGTGAAGAGCGTGTGTTGATCTTTGAAGGATCAATTCCAGCCTTGTCGAGTGCCTTCTTGTTGTAGAGAAGACCGAATGCTTCAGCTGTTGATGGAACACCAACGAGCTTTGTACCAACTGTTGCTGCTTCAAGAAGTGAAGGAGAAACAAGCTTTGCAAGCTTTGAGCCCTTCCAGTCCATGACCTTGTCAGCCATGTCAGGAATCTCTTGGAGTGCGTACATGATTGTTGGAGCGTTCTTTGCAGCGTACAAAGGAGTTACATTCTGAAGGAATGTAAGCTTTCCGTCGCCTGGGATTGATGTAACTGTGTAGCAAGACTGGCTTGCGTTGTATTCCTTAACAGCTGCGAGGAACTGATCCTGGATTTCAACCTTGATCGTTCCGAGCATTGTTACCTTTGTCTTTGTTGCACATGTTGCAGCTGATGCAGGCGATGTCGCCGCAACTACTGAAACTGAAAGTGCAGCAGCCAGTGCGAGAGCACCGAACTTTGTGAACTTCTTCATGAAGTATTTCCTTTCACGGGTTTAACAGGCTCCTAGAAGGCCTGTTGTGGGTAAAAGGTAAGGGTTAGAGCCCTTTCAGGGGAAGTTGAGCCCCGTAACTCTTGGGCAACTAATTTGCAGGATTTTGCAGAATTGCGCCTGTGGCGGGCAGGCTATGCAGGCTGGTCATCGCCAGGCCTGCCTCGGGGATGAAGAGTTCGAGGCTGCCATGGTCAACCACGGTGCGGATCGTAAATTCTTGTAATTCGATAGCTGGGCTGACCTGCGGTGCATCTTCAATTCCCTCGAACCATGCACGCGAGCGATCGATGGAAATTGTGCGAGTTGTGGCATCGAATTTTATTTCAACTTGATGTGGTGCAGCTCCGATTGTGATGAGCGCGTTATTAGCTGCCGAAACTTTAAATGAATCGTCATGAGCAAAAGTGATTTCTGCGATTGGTTCTGCAGTTAATTGAATTTCACCGTTCACTTCAATGAGCGCCAACTCGCGCGGTGTTGTCATTGATGTGCGCCAGATTGGAGATGGCAACTTTGCCGCGTAATCCCAATTACTCATCCAAGCTAAGAAGATTCTTCGATTATTTGGAACATGGTTAAAGGTCACACCTGCGTAGTTATCGCGTCCGTAATCAATCCATAGCGTTGAACTTTGATTGGTTGTGAACGAGGTTCCATCCCAATCGCCAATAAAGTATTGAGTACCTGATCCACCGGCTACGCCACCTGGGTTGAGAGAGACGAGCAACACCCACTTCTCTTCTCCAGCAGGTGTTGTGAGTGAATGAAGATCTGGACATTCCCAAACACCACCGGTTGCACCAAGTGGACCAAAGTCGGAGAGATGTTCCCAGTTCTTTAAATCTGGAGATGAAAAGAATGCAATTTTAAATTCTTTCGGTTTTGCAATTGTCATTACCCAACGATTGTTTCCGGCATCCCAGGTAACTTTAGGATCGCGGAAATCTTTCATTCCTAAATCAAGTACCGGATTATCTGCATACTTCGTCCACGTTAAGCCCTCATCGAGGCTATATGCAATGTGCTGTGATTGATTGCTCTCATCATTTTGATGAACGGTATAAATAGCAACCATTGGTGGATTTTCAATGGAACCAAATCCACTTGAGTTCTTCTCATCAACAACTGCGCTACCGCTGAAGATTCCTGTTGTTTCGGTGCAGGCGATTGCAACAGGTAGGTGTTGCCAATTAACTAAATCACTGCTTACAGCGTGGCCCCATGACATATTTCCCCACAAGATTCCGCTGGGATTATGTTGAAAGAAGAGATGATATTTACCTTTATAGAAAAGCAGCCCGTTGGGATCGTTCATCCAGTTCTGTTCTGGAGTGAAGTGGAAACCGGGGCGAAATTCCTCGGTGAATACACTCTTGGTCGGGTGCGTTTGCATGGCGCGTACCTTATCCTCTACATATGAATATCACTGCAAATCTCTTTGATGCACATTCGATTGTTGGAGAATTAGGTCTCGTTGGAATCCTCGCCATTATTTTCGCGGAGACAGGTTTGCTCGTTGGTTTGGCCTTTCCTGGTGATTCACTCCTCTTTATCGCCGGCATCGCAGCCTCATCTGCTGGAGCTGAAATTCTTGGCGGAGCATCGCTAGATCCACTCTCAATTTTTATTGGAGCGCCCCTAGTCGCGATTGTGGGTTCGCAGTTCGGTCACTTCCTTGGAGCAAAGTACGGACGTAAATTATTTGATCGCCCGAATGGTCGCTTCTTTACGCAAGAGCGTGTCAATCAAACCGAGCGCTGGCTTACCAAATATGGTGTGGGAAAGGCGTTGATCCTTGCTCGCTTTATTCCTTTTGTGCGCACGCTGATTAATCCAACTGTAGGAATCATTGGATATCCAGCTCGTAAGTTCTTCTTATGGAACGCGTTCGGCGCAATTATCTGGACTCAGTTAGTTCTTGGTGCAGGTTTTGTTCTAGGAAACAAGATCAGCGGCAGTATCGACAAGTTCTTGCTACCAATTATTGGATTGATTGTTCTTGTCAGTGTTTTACCGGTTGCACTTGAAGTATTAAAGGAGTGGCGTACTAAGAGAGATCTCTCTTAATTACTTTTTAAAGACCAAGATCTGCCAGCTGGTAGGCGGCGTAGTACTTATAACCCGCAGCCTCGATTGCATCCTTTGCTCCGCGCTCAACAATGACGGCTACTCCGACAACAATTGCGCCTGCTTCTTTCAGCGCCTCAACAGCGGTGAGAACTGAGCCACCAGTCGTTGAAGTATCTTCCACTGCCAAGACGCGCTTTCCAGCAACATCTGGTCCTTCAATGCGGCGCTGCAAACCATGCGCCTTGCCTTCTTTACGAACTACAAAAGAATCAAGAGCGCGGCCATTCCGAGCTGCCACATGCATCATCGCTGTTGCCACTGGATCTGCGCCGAGCGTAAGTCCACCAACAGCCTCGTAATTCAAATCCTTAGTGAGTTCGAGCATTACTTCTCCAACAAGCGGAGCTGCGACGTGATCCAAGGTAATACGGCGAAGGTCCACGTAGTAGTCGGCCTCTTTGCCGGAAGACAAGATGACCTTGCCGTGAACAACAGCCTTGTTGATGATCTGCTCTTTGAGAAGTGTCTGTGAACTCATGGCGGCATCTTACCTTCTTGCTAGTGACTCTCTACCCTCAATGCATGGCAACACTGACGGCAGATCAAGAACGTCTTGCGCTCTCCCGTCTCTTTCACCGCTTTGGCTTTGGCCCAACACCACAACAATTTGAGAAGGCGTTATCTGCTGGATTTGAAAACACAAAGAAGAGCTTTCTAGTTAAGCCAAGTGCGGAGCAAATTACAAAAGATGTTGCTCCGCTCATTGTTGAAGATCTGGGACCCAGACCAACACCGGGTACTTTTGCAAATACCGAATATTCAATCAAGATCCGCACGCAAATAAAAGAATCAACCTTGTGGTGGCTCGATCAGATGGCTACATCTGATTATCAACTCAACGAGAAGATGACATGGTTCTGGCACGGACATTGGGCGACATCAGTTGAAAAACTCAACTTCGCACTCCCGATGTTTAAGCAGAATCAAACATTTCGCTCACTTGCTCTAGGTAACTTCTCCACACTCAGTAAAGCAATGTATGACGATGGCGCACTCCAATTTTGGTTAGATGGTCAAGAAAATACTGCAAAGGCTCCAAATGAAAATCTATCTCGTGAGTTTATGGAGCTCTTTACATTGGGTGTCGGTCGCTATACCGAAGAAGATGTTCGATCACTCGCAAAGATTTTCACCGGTATTCAAGTATCACGCCAGAACGGTCAAGTCACTTTTAATCCTCGTCGCCACGATTCTTCGGCAGTTACCCTTCTCGGAACTACAAAAGTTTTCACATCCCAGGATGCTATTGATTTACTTACTGCTCGTGATGATTCTTCACGATTTATCTTTGAGCGTTTATGGTTCCGGTTTATCTCTAGTTCAACTGATATGCCAGCCGATATAGATCGAACTTCATTCACAGGAAGAGATATTCACTCTGCTGCACAGTTTCTTATTAACTCTTCATATATGTATAACAATTCTTATGCGATGGTGAAGAGCCCAGTTGAATGGTTTATCGGAATATGTCGCGCCTTCTCGATAGTTCCAAGTACAGCGAAAAATCCGCAGAATTTGCTCGGTGGTTTATCAAAGCTAGCCCAAGTGCCTTTTGCACCACCTAATGTCGGTGGTTGGCCAGCTGGGGAGCTTTGGTTGACAAGTGCTTCTGCTCAATTCCGCCTCACACTCTCACAACAGTTGATGAAGAGTGTTTCATTAAAGGATTTGCAATCCGTTGCGCCGACGAAGAGAACTAAATACTTACAAGATTTGTTGGGTGTTTATCAATGGAGTGCGCGAACTGCAGATGCTCTCAACATTGCAAAGTCAGAACCTGAGCGAATGATCTTGTTGGCTATCAATAGCCCAGAATATGTGGTGGGTGCTTAATGGATACGTTATCTCGTCGTCGATTCCTTGCACTCTCTGGCGGTGCAGGTGTGGCTGCTGCTGCAAATATTTTGAGTATTAGCGATATTGCAGATGCTGCAATATCCAGGCCACTTCCTGTAGGAACTCCAATACTTCTTGTCATTACTTTGTATGGTGGTAATGATGGGCTCAATACTGTTGTTCCTTACTCTGATTCTCTCTATTACTCACTGCGTCCAGATATTTCTTATGCACCTGAGAAAGTTTTAAAGCTTGATACAGATCTTGGACTCAATCCTGCGATGTCTGGAATTAAATCTTTATGGGATAAGAAGAAGGTTGCGATTATCCGTGGCGTTGGATATCCGGACTCTGACCACTCTCACTTTTCATCAATGGCAATTTGGCAGAGCGCAGAGCGCACCCAAACTACAAAGAGTGGGTGGCTTGGTCGTTGGGTAGATACCCAGCCGGAAGATCCTTTACTTGCAATTAACCTCGGTTCAGTTCTTCCACCGCTGCTTGTTGGAAAGAAGCGGAGTGGCTCTGTTCTACCGCTCGGTGGTCTTGTAACACCAACTGGATCTCTCGCTCGCGACTGCTCTCGACTCTCACTTCCCGCAAAAGATGAGAATCCTTTAATGGCGCGTGCTGCTACATCGCTTCGCAATCTATTAAATATCTCTGAATCTGTATCGCCGATTTTGAAGGCGCCAGCGCCGGTGGCAAGTGAATTACCTACAATTAATGGGGGAAATGCCGGTGGGGATAACAACCTCACCCAGCAATTAGATGTGGTCGCAAAGCTAGTAACCGCTGGCGCTCCCACACGAGTCTGGGCGGTATCACTCGGTGGATTCGATACCCACGCCAATGAGGCAAATGCGCAATCAGAGTTGATTGGAATTGTTTCCAACTCGGTCACACGTTTCTTATCTCAACTAGAACCTTCTGGTCGTTCGAAAGATGTCACGGTATTGATTTACTCAGAGTTTGGCCGGCGCGTGGCTGCCAATGCTTCTGCTGGCACAGATCATGGAACATCTGGTCCGGTATTTGTGATTGGCGATCGCGTCCAAGGCGGCTTCTATGGTGAACAACCATCGTTGAAGAATTTATATAAGGGTGATTTAGCTGTTACAACAGACTTTAGAGATATATACGCAACTTTGTTGGAAGATGTATTGAAAGCACCTGCAGCGCAGATATTAAATGGGTGGAAGGGAAGAATTACTTCTCTTCTTCGTAAACAATAACTTCTGACTTCTTCTTGTTTTTGAGAGCCTTTGGTGGATTCTCAGAGAGAAGTGCATCTACCTCAATACGTAACTGGGCAACTTCAATCGCCATATTCGCCATCGCGGTCTCAAGTTCGATGATGCGCTTTACGCCAGCATGGTTAATGCCTTCACCCACAAGGCGCTGCACCATACGAAGGGATGCAATATCGCGCAATGAATAACGGCGGTTGCGCCCTTCGGTGCGGTTCGGTGAAACTAAACCTAAGCGATCGTATTGGCGCAGCGTTTGTGGGTGTAATCCTGAGAGCTCTGCAGCAACTGAGATGACATAAAGTCCTGCTTCATCATCAATTTCTTGTGGTTCGCGCTTCTCGCTCATGCCTTCGCCTTTGCATTAAATTCAGCGCGCACATCGTGATCTGATGTTAGCTCTGCAAATTTCTTCAGCGCTTCGAGCGCTTCGCCTTCAACACGTCGCGGAACTTGTACTTCGATTGTTACTAATAAATCTCCGACAGTATGGCCTTTAGTGATGCCGCGACCCTTAACGCGAAGTACGCGTCCGGTAGGGGTTCCAGCAGCTAAACGAACTGTTACATCTTCACCAGAGAGCGTTGGAACTTTAATATCTGCGCCAATTGATGCTTCAGCAAATGTAACTGGAAGTGTAAGAAGTAAGTTCTCACCTTTACGAGAAAAGATTGGGTGTGGTTTTACAGTTAACAAGATAAAGAGATCGCCAGGACCTGCTTCTCCTGCTGCGCCTTTTCCCTTAACGCGAATCTTTGCGCCATCATTAACACCAGCTGGGACCCGCGCGGTGATGTTCTGTGTTTTTCCATCTCCTGAGAGTTTTAGCTCAAGTGTTGTTCCAAAGATTGACTCTTTAAATGTGATTGTTGATTCTGTTTGTAAATCTTGTCCTTTGCGTGGACCACGGCGCATACCCGCGCCACCGAAGAGATTTGCAAAGATATCTTGTGGATTTCCTCCGCCGAAGATGTCTGAGAAATCTCCACCTTGGTAATTACCGCCGCCGGTAGGTGCACGGAATCCGCCGCGTTCAAAGAGTGAACGTGCTTCATCATATTCAGCGCGCTTCTTTGAATCAGACAAGATGTCATAGGCTTCAGAGACAGCTTTAAATTTCTCTTCCAACGCAGAATCACCCTGGTTTTTATCAGGGTGTAAATCACGCGCTAGTGATCGGTACTTCTTCTTAATTTCATCGGCGGTTGCTTTTTTATCAACACCGAGGATTTTATAGAAGTCCTTCTCATAGAGATCTTTTGCTGCCATCGTATTTACTCAGCCGGATCCGTTACCGCTACACGCGCAGGGCGCAAGATGCGCTCTTTATATTTGTAGCCAGGCTGCAGAATCTTTGATGCTGTAGGAACTGCCACATCGGCAGATGTGTCATGCATGAGAGCCTCATGGATTTGCGGATCAAATACTTCGCCGTCGGTTCCATACTTCTCGAGCCCAAAACGATTTGTCAGTGATGCCAATTGATCAGCAACAGCCTTAAATCCGCCGGTGAGTTCGCCATGCTGGGAAGCGCGGTCGATATCGTCCAAAGTAGCTAATAGCTCTGTTAATACAGATCCAATTGCTAGCTCGTGCGCAACAGAGCGATCGCGTTCAACGCGTTTGCGATAGTTGGCATATTCAGCCTGAAGTCGTTGTAGATCTGCAGTGAGAGTGGCAACCGGGTCAGTCTCCTGACCCGGCGCCTCTACAACTACATCTTCTTGGGTCAGAACGTCATCAGATACGACTTCGTTCTCATTTTCGTTAGTCACTTATTTACACCCATTCCAAATACTCGGCATTTTTATGCCTCGTCTACAACTTCAGCATCTTCAACGCCATCTTCATTTGAAGATGCGCCTTCTGCCTGTGCAGCGTTAGCTGCATAGAGAGCGCCACCGAGTGCTTGTGAAAGTGTCGATACCTTCTCTGTTGCAGACTTGATCATCTCGAAGTTTGCTCCATCAAGAGTTGTCTTCAACTCTGCAAGTGCGCCATCGAGCTCTGTCTTCTGAGTTGCGAGTTCACCTTCGAACTTGCCTTCATTATCCTTGAGGAACTTCTCTGTCTGATAGAGAAGTGAATCTCCGGTGTTACGGATCTCTGCTTCTTCACGACGCTGCTTATCTTCATTAGCGTGTGCCTCAGCATCTTGCATCATGCGATCGATCTCATCCTTAGAGAGTGCAGAACCACCTGTGATGGTCATACCCTGCTCTTTACCGGTTGCAAGATCCTTTGCAGATACATGGACGATTCCGTTTGCATCGATATCAAAGGTAACTTCGATCTGTGGAACTCCACGTGGAGCTGGTGCGATACCAGTGAGCTCAAACATTCCGAGCTTCTTGTTATATGCAGCCATCTCGCGCTCACCTTGGTAAGCCTGGATTTGTACAGCCGGCTGGCTATCGTCAGCAGTTGTAAAGATTTCAGAACGCTTCGTTGGAATAGTTGTGTTGCGTTCGATGAGCTTTGTCATGACGCCACCCTTGGTTTCAATACCAAGTGAGAGCGGTGTGACATCGAGAAGGAGAACATCCTTGACTTCACCCTTAAGAACACCTGCCTGAAGCGAAGCTCCTACAGCTACTACTTCATCAGGGTTTACGCCTTTATTTGGCTCTTTTCCGCCGGTGAGCTCACGTACTAAATCAACCACAGCTGGCATACGAGTTGATCCGCCAACAAGAACTACTGATTCAATCTTGCTGATTGCGATTCCTGCATCTTTAAGAACAGCTTGGAATGGCTTCTTGCAACGATCGAGTAGATCAGCAGTCATAGCTTGGAACTGTGCACGTGTAATCGTTTCGTCGAGGAACAATGGGTTCTTCTCGGCATCAACTGTGATGTATGGAAGGTTGATGGTTGCAGATTGTGAAGATGAGAGTTCAATCTTCGCCTTCTCTGCAGCTTCGCGGATACGCTGCATCGCCATCTTGTCCTTTGTGAGGTCGATGCCATTTGCAGATCCGAATGTTTTTACTAGGTGATCAACAAGTGCTTGATCCCAGTCATCTCCACCAAGGTGGTTATCACCTGATGTTGCCTTTACTTCCACAACGCCATCGCCGATTTCAAGAAGTGAGACGTCGAATGTTCCACCACCAAGATCGAAGACGAGAATAGTTTGTTCTTTATCTGCCTTATCAAGACCGTATGCAAGTGCTGCAGCAGTTGGCTCGTTGATGATACGAAGAACATTAAGTCCCGCGATCTCACCAGCCTCCTTTGTTGCTTGGCGCTCTGCATCAGAGAAGTAAGCAGGGACTGTGATAACTGCATCTGTTACTGACTCACCGAGGTAAGCCTCTGCATCGCGCTTTAACTTTTGTAGAACGCGCGCTGAAATTTCTTGTGGTGTGTACTTCTTGCCATCAATTTCTTGTGTCCATGAAGTACCCATGTGACGCTTAACGGATCGAATTGTGCGATCAACGTTTGTCACTGATTGACGCTTTGCAACTTCACCAACAAGGACCTCGCCATTCTTTGCGAATGCGACGATCGATGGGGTTGTGCGAGCGCCTTCTGCGTTTGCAATAACTGTTGGTTCTCCACCTTCAAGAACTGATACGCAGCTATTTGTTGTTCCTAGGTCGATTCCGACTGCTCTAGCCATTTACATACTCCTTCGTTTTCACGATTACTCGTCTCCCGAGCCAATTTGGGTCAGGGTTACCTTCTGGGAGACCTGAGTTCATATTACCCATAGAGTTGAGTCGATGCGACTCAGGTTTCTTGACAGGTAGAACAGAGGTAAAAGCGAGAATATTCCCGGGTGTTTTAGCCGTAGGTGTCGCGGGGGCCGCGGCCGTTAGAGACCGAGCGGATACCTTTCTTCCAGCTAGGAGCGGTTGGTCCAATAAAGCGGATCGCCTCCACGAGGGCGCCGGGGGCGCTGGCGCGGATGGTTGCCAGAATGTCGTTCTGAGCGAGTGTTAATTGGGTCGCCCACGCAGTAGATGAGCATTGGACGAGCAACTTTCCTTCAATGAGCGAGATTGGCTCTGCATGCTGGGCAACATCTGCCCCCACGATCTTCGGCCAGGTGGCAAAGAGGTTGCCTTCTGCCAACCCGGAATCCCACTCGCGATCTTTAACGAGATCTTCCAGGATATTGCTGACCAAGGTGGGATCTCCTGGACCTTGTCCGCGCTCTGGGCGGGGACGAGCCTTCTTCACAAAACCAGTCTTGTAATTGCGGAAGAGGTCGAGGGCAAGATCGCGCTTAGCCATTGCTTGCCTCCTTTGAAACACTTCCTGGGGTTACATAGAACTTTGCTGACAATAGCTCTGGTGGGAGATCACTTTCAACAGCTGTCGTAATAATTGTTTGTTCCGCTAATTGTGTAACAGCGGTTAATTGTTGGCGGCGCTGATTATCGAGCTCGGCAAAAATATCATCGAGAATCAATACCGGGTCGGCACCTTCTGATTTAAGAAGTGTGTAGCTTCCAATACGAAGTGCAATTGCCATCGACCATGACTCACCATGGCTGGCATAACCTTTAGCGGGAAAGTCTCCTAGTTGTAGGTGGAGATCATCTCGGTGTGGGCCAATCAGTGATGCGCCGCGGTCCATCTCTTGCTTTGCAACCTCAACTGCACGCAACTTTAAGATCTCTGCATTCTCTGCAACATCTGCAGTAAGACCATCGGTAGAAGATTTATATGAGATCGATGCTGGTTTTACTTCGTTGAGGTTTCGGTAATGCTCTGCGACATATGGGTTGAGATCGTCTACTAACTTCACGCGCTCTGCAGATAGTTCAGCACCGAAACGAATTAGTTGTTCAGTCCAGGGTTCAAGTGCGCTCTGGGGTGCGCGGGTTTTTAGAAGTGTATTTCTCTGACGAACCACACGGTCGTAATCAGAGATTACTCCAGAAAGTCGCGGTGATTGGGTGATTAATAATTTATCTAGGAAGTTGCGGCGATCAGTTGGTTCGCCACGAACCAAATCAAGATCTTCGGGTGAGAAGTAAACAATCTGGAGCGCGCCGAGAATCTCGCGTTGAGATTTAACTGCATTGCCATTAAGACGTGCCCGGTTTGCTTTACTTGCATTAATCTCTAAATCAACTTGGAGTGATCTGTTATCGCGTTCGATCTCGGCGCGGATAATTGCCTGATCGGTATTGAGTGCAAGCAACGGTAGGTTGGTAGATACGCGATGTGAAGATAGGTAGGCGAGATAGATCAAGCTTTCAGCGATATTGGTTTTGCCGGAACCGTTATTACCGATAAAGGTTGTTGGCCCAGCCGCGAACTCGAGATCAAGCTCTTTATAGGAGCGGAAGTTGGTCAGCGCTAGCCGTTTAACGCGCATCGTTCTATACCTGTATTAAACGAACTTACGAGGCGTAACGCATAGGCATCAACAAGTACTTGTAGCTATCGATAGATGCGCCGTTGGGTTCGGTGCGTCCAGTCAAGATAGCTGGCTTGTTTGATCCTGTGAAAGAAATTTGAACAAATGGAGTTCCTACTGCTTGGAGACCATCTGCTAAAAAGACCGGGTTAAATGCGATTGAGATTGGGTCGCCGTTGAGTAGAACGTCGATTGTCTCTGTTGCTTGTGCCTCTTCGCCAGTTCCTGCTTCAAGTGAGACGCCACCATCTGCAAATTCAAGACGGAGTGGGATTGTCTTATCAGCAACGAGTGCGACGCGGCGAACAGAATCTAAGAAAGGGGCAACTTCAACAACTGCAGTTGTCGATGCTTCACTGGGAAGAAGGTGGCGGTATGGAGGGAAGGTTCCATCCAACATACGCGATGTCATTGACTTACCGTCGCCAGCAAAACCTGCAAGGCGATCATTGCTTGTTGCTGGTGCAAATGAGAGGGCTACTTCTTTTGAACCAGCGAGTGATTTAGCGGCATCAGCAAGTGTGCGAGCGCGCATAAGGGCTGATGTTGAAACTCCTGGTGTTGCTGGGTTCCAATTAAATTCACGGACAGCTAAACGATACCGATCTGTTGCAGCGAGTGTGACTTTATCTTCTTCAATTTCAACATGAACACCGGTAAGTGTTGGAAGTGAATCGTCACGGCCGGCAGCAATTGCTACCTGCGCAACAGCTGTTGCGAAAGTATCACTAGCAACTAAACCGGTGCGCTCTGGAAGTTCAGGAAGGTTTGGATATTCAGAGAGCGAAAGTGTTGGAAGTGTGAACTTTGCAGATCCTGAAGTTACTAATACTCGTGAACCATCGAGAGTAATAGTGATTGGTTTATTTGGAAGCGAGCGAGAAATTTCTGCAAGTAACTTTCCAGGTACAAGGACTTCGCCTTTTTCAAATATATCTGCAGTGAAGTGAGACTTTGAAGAGGTTTCTAAATCTGAGGCAGAGAGAACAACTTGATCACCAGTTGCATCAATTTTGATACCGAGGAGCTCGGTCTTAATTGGTCGGGTGGAGAGAGAGCGAGAGACCCAGTTGACCCCATCAGTTAACGCGTGTTGATCTACTGTGAATTTCATGCCGAAGCCCTCATCTCATTGGTCTGGCTACTTACGCCCTCTAGGTTGGAAAGTTTGACATATATCGGCTCGATAGCGGAATGGGCTATTTTCTTTAAGGCAGCCCACAGGTTCGCTTGGGGAGAGAGATATTTATATATAAAGATAGTAGTAATAGGTGTAGCTCTATTCTGTGGGAAAGTAGTAAAACCGCTGGTCAAAGCCGGAAAGTTATCCTTTATTTCTGTGGATAAACCTGTAGAAGCTGTGGATAAAAGGTGGATAGATCTCATACTTTCCGCTCCTCTCACCCTATATCTACTCTATTTCTACCTGTTGGAGCCGATAACCCCACAGAAAATGCCCTCTATCCACAGTTATCCACAACTTATCCACATCTGGGGGTAAAGGTGCTAAACGGACATCCCTTTAGTGGTCGTTGAGAGGGATAGGTTTATAGCTAGTAGCTGCTCTGCTGCTTAATCTTGGTCGTAATCTCATTAACGTGGTTATAGAGCGCTCGGCGCTCAGCCATTAACTCGCGGATCTTGCGGTCGGCATGCATCACCGTCGTGTGGTCGCGTCCGCCGAAGGTCTGGCCAATCTTTGGAAGTGAAAGGTCGGTCAACTCACGGCAGAGATACATCGCAATCTGACGGGCCTCAACAAGAGCGCGAGAACGTGAAGTCCCACAGAGATCTTCTAGAGTTAATTTAAAGAAGGCGGCTGTTTGAGCCATGATCGTCGCCGCTGTGATCTCAGGATTAGATTCAGAAGGCATTAAATCTTTCAGAACGATTTCTGCAAGACCCATTTCAACGCTCTGACGGTTCAAACTTGCGAAAGCTGTTACACGAATCAACGCACCTTCAAGCTCACGGATATTTGTAGAAATCTTGCTTGCGATAAATTCAAGAACATCATCAGGTGCATTTAATTTATCTTGCGCAGCTTTCTTACGAAGAATCGCAATACGAGTCTCAAGCTCTGGTGGTTGAACATCGATTGTGAAACCCCACGCAAATCGTGAACGGAGTCGATCTTCCAAAGTTGTTAACTGCTTCGGTGAACGATCAGATGAGATAACAATCTGCTTCTTCGCATTATGCAATGTGTTGAATGTATGGAAGAACTCTTCTTGAGTACGCTCTTTATTTTCTAAGAATTGAATATCGTCAATAAGTAGTACATCTAAGTCACGATAACGACGTTGAAAAGAAGTTGCTTTATCGTCACGGATAGAGTTAATAAAGTCGTTGGTGAACTCTTCAGATGAAACATAACGAACACGAATATTTGGAAATAACTCGCGTGAATAAGCACCAATCGCGTGAAGTAAGTGAGTCTTACCAAGACCCGAGTCACCGTAGATAAAAAGTGGGTTATATGCCTTAGCTGGCGCTTCAGCGACTGCAATTGCAGCAGCGCGAGCAAATCTATTTGATTCACCGGTTACGAAAGTTTCAAATGTGTAGCGTTCATTAAGTTGTGAACCGAGTGCATCACTTGCAGATGTTGATGTAATTAAAGGTGCGGCTTCGCGACCTGTACCTGGACGTGGAACTTCAACGGTCACAGTTGGTTCTGGAAGATCTGCCAGCTCAATGCTTTCATCAACCATCACTGCGATATTTGCAGGACCGCCAAGTTCGCGCGAGAGGACTTCATTAACAACTGGGCGAAGTCGTGACTCGAGGACATCTTTGGCGAAGGCATTGGGAGCTGCCACAAGAAGGCTGGCCGGACCATCTTCATTAGGGACGAGGCCGAGCGGTTTAGTCATCGCTAAGAAGGCGCGATGTTGCGGCTCTCCTGTCGAGACATGATCGACGACGCGCTCCCAGAGTTGGGTCAGTTCGAGGGCGGTTAACGCCAT